>NZ_AUCV01000044.1 GCF_000429945.1 Desulfogranum japonicum DSM 18378
TTTGGAAAAGTTCTATATCTCTCATAATGAAAACGGGATACCACGATAGGCGGTGGCTAAGCAAGCATTACCCACAGGAAACAGCGAGGAACCGTTTATTTCCGGTGTCTTGCCGGAAAGTCGGTCACAGGGGGTGTATTGCCTCTGAATGGATTACCAAGGCAGTTGGGGGCGAGTTTTGAAAAAGGGCAACCATTGAAAGAATGTTGTTCGGTTCTCTATTTTAGGCTTATTCAACAAAGGAGAAGATAATGAAAATCCAAATCCTGGGACCAGGATGCGCTAAATGCAGCAAACTCATGGATACAGCTAAGACTGCAGCAATGGAGTTGGGTATT
The DNA here is from genome assembly GCF_000429945.1 of Desulfogranum japonicum DSM 18378. GTDB lineage: Bacteria > Desulfobacterota > Desulfobulbia > Desulfobulbales > Desulfobulbaceae > Desulfogranum > Desulfogranum japonicum. The sequence continues at coordinate 339 of NZ_AUCV01000044.1, forward strand.
GCCTGCGATTTTGAAAAAATTTCGGACGTGAACCAGATTATGGGTTTTGGTGTCATGATGACTCCCGGCCTTGTAGTCGACGGAGTGGTAAAAAGCGTCGGTAAGGTGCCCTCGCTTGAAGAAATGAAAAAGCTCTTACAATAAAGGAGAGAGTAATGAGTGCAACGCAAAGCGAATGTACCTGTTCCTGTGGAGGAGAGAACACCGGATTAAAAGTCATTTTTTCCTGTTCAGGATGTGCGGATGTCGGAGAATTGGCTGATCAATCAGCACGCAAGCTTACCAGGGACGGTGCGGCAAAGATGGCTTGCCTGGCAGGAATTAGCGGCAAAGTCGACGGCATTGTTAAATCTGCTGAAGCAGCCGATTCAATTCTTGCCATAGATGGTTGCCCCCTTGAATGCACAAGAAAAACATTGGAAGAATCTGGATTTACCGAGGTAAACCACTTGCGATTAAGTGATCTTGGTTTTGAAAAAGGAAAAACAGAAATTTCCGCCGCCTCGATTGCCGAGGTTATCAGCAAAGCGAAAATGTATCTTTAAGATAGGAGTTAGCGGTGAGAAAGTATTCTTTATTATGTGTCTTGATGGCGCTTGTCTTTTTTATAACCCCTGGACTCCTTGTACTTACCCAGAATTCTGTCAAAGCAGAATCCTTGCCACAGGTTCCGGTCCCCGGATTAGTGACCATGGTTGATTTAGGAGCTAAAAAATGCATCCCTTGCAAAATGATGGCCCCGATTATCGAAGAGCTGGCCAGGGAATATGAGGGACGGGCAGCGGTCATATTCATTGATGTCTGGGAAAATACCGATGTCCCGTCGAAGTTTGGAATCCGCACTATTCCTACTCAGATCTTTTATAATGCGCAAGGTAAGGAAATTTCCCGCCATGAGGGATTTTTAGATAAAGAATCCATCGTCGGTATCTTCACAGAATTAGGGGTCAAATAGAAGCTATGGATCAATTTTTCCTCACCATAAATACCTGGATGACCCAGGGCCTCCTGCTAGGGGGCCTGGGATGCTTTCTTTGGGGGATGGTCAGCGTGTTGTTCAGTCCCTGCCACTTGGCATCCATCCCGCTTATTATAAGCTATGTGGCAGGACAAAATCACACCATGGCAGGAAAGAAGGCCGCCCTTTATGCAGTGGTATTTACACTTGGCCTGTTTCTCACCATTGCTACCGTTGGAATGATATGCACTCTCCTTGGACGCATGCTGGGAGATGTTGGTCCCTATATGAATTTTGTCGTTGGTGGCATTCTTGTATGGGTTTCGTTGGACATTCTCGGTGTGGCGAAATGTTCCATGTCCGGTGGACTCATGGCAAAGATCAAAGTAAAGGGGATGGTTGGTGCACTCACCCTTGGCCTGGCTTATGGCGTTCTCTCTGGTTCTTGCACATTTGGCTTCATTGCCCCCATCCTTGCCATCATTACCGTACAGCAGAAAATCCTTACCGGTGTTGTCTTTATTCTTCTTTTCGGCATAGGTCACTGCATTCCCATTGCCGTTGCCGGCAGTTCCACTGCCCTCGTCAAACGTTTTCTGGAAAATGGTACCTGGTTACAGGGAAGTGGCCTGTTTCGTAAAATCGCAGGGGTTTGCATTGGTGCTCTTGGCCTATATTTCATAAGTCAACCGTTCATTGCAAGAGTTTACTAGTTCGCTCAGAATCATTTAGGAAAAAGTATGACACGTTTCATCGGTCCACGACGAAATCATTCATCATATCGAGAATCCGAAATCACTTGAAGCCTGTCGGAGACAAGTGTTCTCTCTTCCTGGCAAAGCATTGATCAAAGTGCAACCCTATGGCGAATACTTTCTGCATACAGCCTGCTCTCAATATATAAAGACAGTGAGGCCACGGCACGATCGCACACGGGAAAAACCGGAATACCTTTTTCAAGCAGAACATCACGAAAGGGATCATACATTCTCCCTCCGTCCACCACGGCAACAACGGGAACTCTGCTCTCGACAACCACCTGGGACAACAAGGAAACAATACCCTGTTCCGCATCAAGCGCATATGCAGGGTTGCAGGTTTCTTTAAGAGTATGCATCTGCGGCGACAGCGGGTCCAGACCAACAACAATGGCATCAACAGCACCGTCCCTGCTCAATATTCGGACTGCTTCTGCGTGCATCTCATCATCTGCAGACGGGTTGATGTCCAGTGGATTATTTATGGTAACCAGTGAATCCAGCTGTTTTGCCCGTAGAATATCAGCGATTTTATCAATGGTAGTCTGGGAATATTCAGCCAGCTTCATCTGGAAATCATCGGATTGTATGGAATCAGCCATACCCACGGCTTCAAATCCTGCCCCGCTCAGAGCTGCCAACCGATTACCGCGTATAGGTTTCATACAGAAAAGCTCTGCGAGCAAAAACAAATCCTGAAATTCGGTAAAGGTTCGGGCAACAATGGCACCAGCCTGCCTAATACAGCTTTCACACACCATGTAATCCCCTGCAAGGGATGCGGTGTGTCCACTGGTGGCTGTCTGTCCCTCAGGGGTTCTGCCGGCCTTGTAAAACACCACCTCTTTCCCCTGTATCACAGCTTCTCTTACAGCCCAGGCAAATTCAAGACCATCCTGGTCGTTAAACCCTTCAGCATACACGGCAATAACATCAACCTCATCGGAATCCTTGAAGTACTTGACCATATCACCCAAGGTAAGGTCTGTCTGATTACCCATGGAAACCAGATACGCTGGGGCCAGCTCCGGGCACTGACTGCTCCGGTGCAGCATAAATGCACCGCTCTGGCTGACCAGTGCTGCCCTGCGCGGGCTCTCATCTCTGTTTCTGGGAAGTTTATCTTCTGGAATAAACCAGGTGTCATACTTGCCCGGAAAGGAAATCACGCCCATACAGTTGGCTCCGAGAAATACAGGACCACCATCTCCTTTCCCATGTGCCAGGTTTATTTTTGTTACCAGTTGTTCCGCACGTCCTCTGCTCTCTTCATTTTCACCCATACCACCGGGAATGAGCATGACACTTCTGGCACAATCAAGGGCGATGATCTGCTCAACCAGATCAGGAACCTGCTCAGCATGGATGGCAACCACCAGCAAATCAAGCTGCCCGGGCAGAGATGAGAGGTCTTTTACACAACGTACTCCGGCCAGTTCTTCATGGTCTGGCTTGATAATGATTACTCTCTCTTTGTCAAATCCCTGGGCGAGGATATTATCCAGAATGGTGCGTCCAAAGTTTTTTCTTTTGCCCGAGGCTCCGATTACGCCGATGGTTCGAGGGTGCAGCAAATTATCTATTTTGGCAACAGGACGTTGATACTCCACTCTTTCAGGGATGGAAAAATTGCACATTCCATCCAAAGGTACCATGAGAAAATCTGTAAACGCATAAGGATTGATCTCCATTTCTTCAATCACGAACTTTGTTTCAGGATTGGCAGGAGAATAGGTACGCCCAAGTTCTATAAACGAGCTGAAACACTCTATCAACTGTTCATCGCTGACAATGCGTCTCTGGCCACGGGTAAGACCTGCCAGTTTTCTGTAGGATATGGTTTTCCTGAACAGTTCAAAAAAACGCTCCCCGTCAATCAGTTCACAGGAGGCGGCAACAACTGCCTGTCCCTTACGGAATCTTTTTGCGTACAACTCCGTATCAGTACCGCCAAGACCCGCACTGATAACCATGCCAAATTCACGGGTATTTCTCAGACCTACGATCAGTTCATTGCCAAAGGCTTCCGAATCAGGGGGCATGAACTGAACCATGAGAACGCCCTTGAGATCTCGGGCTATGGCATTGATCAAGGCCTCTCCAGACAACCCACGGTATATTTCCGGTACCCCTTGAGGATTAGCCTGACACCAGGCAGCATAATTTTCAGGCACCTCATACATCATCCTCCGAAAAGCAGAGCGTATCTTGTTGGCATCCTTGTCCACGATTCTGACGCCCTTTACTTCGGTCTTATGGATAATTGTGGGAGAAACAATCTTGAGAACAATTTTTTCACCTGGCAGGGCAAGCAGTTCTTCTTCCGAAGAACGAGCCCCCCTTGGAATAAAAATGGACTTAGGTGGTGTTTCAGCGCCTGATTTTGCCAACAGGTTATACACCTCATATTCAAACAGGTACGTACGCCCATCCTGCTGTGCGGAACCAAACAGTTCTGTGATGGCTTGATGTTGAATCTGAGCGGTTATACTGGTTTCCATATGAAAACTCCGGATCATTTACAAATATAAAACCTGAGAGAGTGACTACTCGCAGGGGAAAAGGATAAGCTTGGCAGCCTTCCGTGCTATGACTGGGCACAGGGTGTATGGGACTTTCGCAAGCAGGCTGGCGCAACGTTTAGGCAGACTCAAGCCAGGTTCTTCATAACAAGAGCAGCTGTATAGTGATCAGCTCACCTTAAAAGAGAAGATACGGCATATGGAGTCTGCATGCCATAACCAAGCGAGACTATACAGGCATTTCTGGTAATTGGCTTGTGGCAGTTCTCACCTGTGACCAGTTGCAATAAATTATGTAGAATAACAGGATTTATTGCACCCAGATTTGCATTTGCCGATTTCCTGGAATATCATAATGACAGCGATGTTCATGCAGCCATACTGGACGCTGCAAAATCGACAGGCTCTTCTTGTAAGTCAGTAAAGAAAAACCCGGTGTGGGCAATTCATACAGCATCTATGTGTCAGTTACACCCTTTCCGGGGCCACATACTGTAAGCGTTAGCAATATATTTATCACCGTGTTCACATTCTATGACGTCACAGGGGTATTCTATTGGTTCACCTGATAAGTTTACAAGCAATCATAAAGGATTCGGAAAACCTGCTTACCTTGCCTGATATATGGCTCCGACTCAGAAGAATGATTGATGACGACCACTGTTCAGCGGATGATATGGCAACGCTTATCTCCCGTGATCCGTCACTGAGTGCCCAATTACTGAAGCTCGTCAATAGCCCCCTGTATTATTTTCCCAGAACCATTTCCTCCATCTCCCAGGCCATAACGCTCATCGGCAGCAAACAGCTGTATGCGCTGGTTACCGCTGCCTCCACCGGGGCGATAATCAGATCTGCTGCCGGACGACATATTGAGCTGAAATCATTATGGAAACACTCATTGTACACTGCTTTCGGCACAACACTCCTTGCTGAAGAGATGAAACAGAGTGCAGATACGTTTTTTCTTTCCGGTCTTCTCTGCAACATAGGAACACTGGCTGTAGTAACATATGCTCCAGATATCGCCTTGGCTGCCGTGGGATATCACTGTAAAAACCAGTTTCCATGGGACAGAGAAAAAGAAGTACTGGGCTTTACCATGGCCGAGGCCGGAGGAGCTCTTCTGGACGCCTGGAACCTGCCGTTTGACATTGTTACTCCGGTATTGTTTCAGCATACACCCGGTAAGTCGGCGGAATATACAGCCAACTGCCACGCATTACACTGTGCCAGTCGAATTGCTCTGGAGATATTGCAATCCAATGGTCAGGATACCCTGGATTATCTCTCTGTCATCAACGATGACAGCCTTTCCGCCATCGGTCACCCAAGAAATACTCTGGACGCTCTGGTTAAACAAATTACTGCTCGTGCTCCCGAAATGTTGGATATTTTCACAATGTAACCGTAGGTAATCATGGATGAATTAATTTTCAAAAGCGACGACGAGGCCACCGCAGTTGAGGAAAAGTACAGCCCATGGAAAATCCTTGTAGTGGATGATGAAGACGGTGTGCACCAAGTAACCAATCTGGCCTTAAAGCATTTCAGCTTTGACCATAGAGAATTGTTACTCCTGCACGCATATTCTGCCGAAGAAGCATTGCATCTTCTCAATGAACATGCAGATATTGCAGTAATTCTACTGGATGTTGTCATGGAATCCGAGCATGCGGGGCTCAATCTCGTGCATACCATCCGCAAGGAGTTGAATAATACCAGCGTACGTATTGTCCTGCGAACCGGACAACCTGGAAAAGCTCCTGAACACGACGTCATCCAGAATTACGATATCAACGACTATAAAACAAAAACCGAACTCACCTCCAACAAACTCTTTACCCTGATGTATTCAACATTGCGGGCATACAGAGATATCATAACACTGGACAAAAGCAGAAAAGGCCTTGAAAAACTCATTATCGCCTCAAGGGGAATCTCTTCACGCAGTGCCCTTGCTGAATTTATACGGGCAACACTGGGACAGCTTTCCAATTTACTGAACATAGAAAACACCACTATTTTTTCCTGCAAGGCAATTGGGTATATTCTGTTTGACGAATTTCTTGAAATCTTTGCTCCCGATGATACGGGAGATGGGCAATGCATTGATATCGATGATCTCCCTGAAGACAAAAAAGAACTCATTAACAGGGCCATTGAAGAACAGAGAAACATCTTTGCCGGAAATAAATTTGTGATGTACTGCTCAAATCGCAGACACATTGTTCTCTTTTTTGCCCAGATCAACCAACCACTCTCAGACATTGACACCAGACTGCTCAACATCTTCACTGAAAACCTTATAGTTACACTTGAAAACATCTACCTGAACGAGGCTATCACAGGAAGCCAGAAGGAGATGATATACAGGCTGGGAGAGGTCGTGGAATCTCGTTCCAACGAAACCGGCAACCATGTTAAACGCATTGCCCATTACACTGAGCTGATGGCCCGTCTTATTGGTTTTGACAACAGTGAGGCTGAGCTGATAAAGACGGCTTCAACCATGCATGATATCGGGAAGATAGCTATTCCGGACGCAATCCTGACCAAACCGGGGAAACTGGACAGTGAAGAATGGGAAATTATGAAAACCCATGCCGAACGTGGATATCAGATACTGCAATACTCCTCGCTGACAGTCATGAACATGAGCGCGACTATTGCCCTGACCCATCATGAAAAATGGGATGGTTCCGGATATCCCAAAGGACTGAAGGGTACAGACATCCATATTTATGGACGCATCACCGCCATTGCCGATGTATTTGACGCCTTGGCCAGCGATCGCTGCTATAAGGCTGCATGGCCAATGAAAAATGTATTGGAATTGTTCAAGGAGGAGCGGGGAAAACATTTCGACCCCCTGCTTACAGACCTTTTTCTTGAAAATGCAGAGCAATTCATTGCCATAAAAGAACGATTTGAAGATTAACCGGCCTCTAGGAGGTTGTCCGAGAATAGGAATTTTCGTTCAGTTCGAGGCAAACCTGAAAAAATACCACAGGCATATACATGATATTCCGAGGATATTTTTTCAGGTTTAACAAAGATATGGGCGGAAATACCATTCTTGGACAGCCTCCTAGTGTGGTTCGCACAATGTGTACATAAACCGGCCAGGTAGTTTCTTCAAGTAAAGGATTATTACCGTTAACGGCTAAAGACAGCCCGACGAGGATTGTATGACTGAAACCCCAGACAGAACACAGCCCCTTATTCTTGTTGTTGACGACGAACCCTTTATCAGAGATTGCTTTTCAGACACCCTTGAAGACAGTGGCTACGATCCACTCGTGGCAGAAAACGGCCGCATTGCTCTGGAGCTTATAGAAGAGCATCATCCTGATCTCATTCTCTGCGACATGCAGATGCCGGAGGTGGGAGGTCTGGAAGTTGTCCGCACTGTGCACGAGAAATACCCCAACCTGCCGATTATTGTGGTCTCTGGCGCAGGCGTAATAGAGGATGCCATTGAGGCCGTTCGAGAGGGTGCCTGGGACTACCTGGTCAAACCTCTCTACAGCCTGAAAACGCTTATCCAGTCCGTTGAAAAAGCCCTGGAACGGGCACACCTGATTGCGGAAAATCAAGAATATCAAAAAAACCTGGAAAAACGAACACTGGAATTACAGAAAGAAATTGAAGACAGGGAAAAAGCAGAGAAAAAACTGGTTCAGTCCGAAAAAATGGCCGCACTTGGTGACCTTGTCGCTGGTGTTGCCCATGAAATCAACACCCCCCTGGGGATAGGGGTGACCGGTATATCCTACCTGCAGGATGCGACAAACACCTTTCAGCAGCTCTTTGAAACAGGAGAAGCCAAAAAAAGCGACCTGGAAAAGTTCCTTAAAGACTGCCGTGAAGCCTGTGAAGTCACCTTGTCGAACCTGAGCCGTGCTGCTCAGCTGGTAACCGGATTTAAACAGATAGCCGTTGACCAGAGCAGCGACGAACGGCGCACATTCAATGTGAAAGAGTACATTCAGGAAATCCTTTTCAGTCTGTACCCACGTATAAAAAAAACAAAACATACGGTCGACCTGGACTGCCCGGAAGAACTGGTTATAGACAGTTATCCCGGCGCATTTTCCCAGATTCTCACCAATCTGGTTATGAATTCCCTGATTCACGGATTTGAAGATATCGAACAGGGAACGATCAGTATTGCCATCATGCAGGAAAACAGTTCGTTAACCCTGCATTATAAAGATGACGGCAAGGGCATGACTGAGGAACAACGGACAAAAATCTATGACCCTTTCTACACAACCAAGCGCGGTTCAGGTGGAACCGGCCTGGGCATGAATCTTGTCTTTAATCTGGTGAGTGAAAAATTCACCGGTGAAATTGAATGTGAAAGTACGCCTGGTGGGGGAGTTCATATTACCATATCCATTCCAAATGTAGTAAAAAGTGGGGAAGCATCATGATTCTCATATATGGTTGTCGACAAGCAAAACGGCATCGCACAAAGTAATGAATACAATTTTAATTTTAGATGATGAATCCGGAGTTCGGCAGAGCTTTGCAGATTATTTCGAAGATCAGCTCTGGGAGGTAATTCAGGCTGCCAGTGCCGAAGAAGCTTTGGACCTTACCGCTGACCGGACCATCCAGGCAGCGGTGGTAGACATGCGTCTACCAGGAATGGATGGCAATGATTTTATCAGGGCCATGTACCAACGGGGGCATAGAGCGGCCTTTGTAATCTGTACAGGGTCCCCTGAATATACAATTCCCGATGATCTGTTACCCCTGCCCTGTGTCTGCAGCCAGATAGTTACCAAACCGGTGTACAGGTTTGAAGATCTGCAGGAGCTGGTCCTGCAAACCATGGAAGAGCTTGCAGACGAAACATAGCCCCAAAAACAAAAAAGCGATACGTATAGGATCAAGAGAAGATCTATCTCTGAAGAGGAAGGCGGATAACAAAGGTTGAACCTTTTCCTGGAGAAGAATCAACACTCAGTGTTCCACCATGATTTTCTACAATAATAAAATAGGAAACGCTTAGCCCCAAGCCTGTTCCCGTACCTACTTGTTTGGTGGTAAAAAACGGCTCAAACACCCGCTTTCTGGTTATCTCGTCCATTCCCGGTCCATTATCCGTGATTTCAACACATGCCATCTTCTTTTTCTTATCCCGGTAGGTATGAATACCGAGAGAGGGCGACGGGGTACCAGCCTCCTGCATTGCCTGGGCAGCGTTACGAAAAATATTGAGCAGCACCTGCTGAATTTTGCTCTGTTCGCAGGGAATATGCAACGGAGAGTCCTTGAAGTCCTTGTGGATTGCAATCTGCTTGAAGTCGTACTGCTTTTTCAGGTCATAGTCCGTTGCAGCAAGCTCCAGGGTTTTTTCTATAAGTTCTTCCAGGTCGCTATAGGTGACAATTGACTCTCCTTTACGCGCAAAACTGAGCATATTTGCAACAATGGAAGCCACTCGCCTGCCGGATTCATTGATGGTATCAAGCATGCGATATATGCCGCGGGCATCCATGAACTGCTCGATGGACTCCATGGTTGTTCCGGCGGCCTCTGCCGCTCTCGTGTTGGCCGAAATTGGCACACCTCTTCGCAACCGATTGCTCATCACCTCTGCTGTCTGCATTATGCCCGCCAGGGGGTTGTTGATCTCATGGGCCATACCGGCAGCAAGTCCGCCAACGGAAAGCATCTTTTCACTCTGAATCATCATTTCTTCCAGACGAATATGTTCGCTCACATCATCTACGCGGATTACGGCGCCCTCCACACCATTTGCAATAAGCGGATAAATGGTTAATTCTTCATACCCCTCGCTGCCCCCCAGAAAACCAGGTCTTTTTTGCTCATGAATTATCTGTCGCTGGGTGATACTTGTATAAATTTTCTCCATCTCAAGCGACATGTACGGTAACACTTCAGGGAGCATCCTGCCCCGGGCAATGTCAGCCTCTATCCCCGTATGCCGCTCTGCTGTTTTATTCCATTGAGTTACCCTGCCCATCTCATCCACGCCGATCAAGGTAGAAGGCATGGAATCAATGATATTGGAGAGATAATTTCGCAGGCTCCGTAGCTCGTGCTCATCCTGTTTTCGCCTGCTGATATCACTGACAACCCCTACTACACCGATGATGCAGTTATCATCATCCTTAACTGGAGAGAAACTTTCACTGAACCATCCCATGCGTCCACTTCCTGTGGGTAACCGTCTTTCAACGGTTTCTGTCACTTCACCCCGCATGGTTTTTCGGATCTGTTTTTCACTCTCGCTCTCTCTTACAAAAGCAAAGACTTCCCAGGGGGTTTTACCTAAAATATCTTCCCTTGACGTGCCGCTCATCATCTCCATGTTCTTGTTAAACACGGTATACCGAAACTTCTGATCAAGCACCAGAACCCCTTCATTCATGGATTCCAGTATATAATTGAGCAGACGCTGATTTTCGCGCAGCTTATTTTCCGCCTCTTTCCTCTGGGTGATATTCTGGCAGAAAAGGACATAAAAGTCCTGACCTCCAAAAGAGATCATGTTTATGATGACATCTACCTGAAACTCCTCTCCGTTTTTCCTCTTATGTATCGATTCTCCAGTGATTACACCCTGTTCATGCAAAAGTTCCTTACTTGCCTCCCACAAATCAGGAGAGAGGGTGGGATTAAATGTAAAAAGATTTACCTCAGAAATTTCTTTCTCTGTATACCCTAAACTTTGGCGGGCCTCTTCATTGGCTTCCAGAATTTCTCCTTGCTCCCCTATTCTGAAGATACCTATGGAGGCTTTATCAAAACAGAATTGGGTTAATTTCAATGAATCTTCTGCCTGTTTCCGTTGTGTGATATCCTGTATAAAAATAATGGAATACCGTTTCCCCTCATATTCAAGCCTGTTACTGAATATCTCCACGACTATTCTGGTACCGTCCTTTTTTACAAAAGTGGTTTGAAAATGTCTCTTTTGTCCTGGAGATAGTTCATCCCAGAGTACCTGCCAGCGCTCTTCATCCAGGTCAAAATCAATATCTACAACCCTTTTGGTAACCAGTTCTTCACGGGTATACCCCAATAGTTCTGCGGCCTTGTGATTGACATCCAATATACTGGCATCTGCAGCAACACGAAAAATTCCCATTTCAGCATGATTAAAGCTGAACTGGGTAATGCGAAGGGATTCTTCAACCCGTTTGCTTGCCGTAATATCAAAAAGAACACCGGCATGGATAACAACATCACCATATGTCTGGGGTTCGGCATTGCCTAAAAACCACAGAGTGGAACCATCGGACTTAATAAAACGCCCCTCGTAGTTCCACGGTACCTTCTGCTCTATCGCCCTCCTTCACAGACAGGACAAACAGTTCACGGTCCTCTTCAGGAAGGTGTTTGCAAAACTCTTTAAAAATCGTTTCAGGATTAGAATCCAGACCAAATATACGGGTGATATTATCACCAAAAAACTCAGTGTAAAACTGATGATTCGGACGATCAATAAACTGAAATACAGCACCAGGAACATTGCAGGTTATGATTTTAAGGCGTCTCTCACTTTCCAGTATAGCACCTTCCCGCTTAACGATTTCCTCTGACATGTACTCCAAATTCCGCTCCAAACTGCGAAAGTCTTCTTCCTCTGCCAGTGGCCAGGAAAGAGCAAAATTTCCCAGGGCTATGCTGCGGGCGTTTTCTGCATATTGGTGTATATACGAGGAGAGCTTGTTGATGTATAGCCAGGAGAGGGATAAAGCAAGCAGGAGAGAAAAAAAGATACCGGAAATGATGGGAATGAACAGCTCAGTACAATCCCTGCCGCGATTTAACAGCAGGAATATGACCGTAAAGCACACTGGCAATACAGCCGCTAAAATAAGTTGCAGTGTTACAAAGCGTTTCAAGATATCCGTACGTATTTAAGATAGTATGTTACAACACTCCAGAAACTCAGTAACTGATCACAGGTACGCCACAAAGTCTCCCGCTGGTCGCTTATCTCTTTGCATGATCGCGGTTTCCCGCATAGATATGCTATGGCGAAAAACCGCACTTGCACAAATCTGAAGCATCTGTGATCAGTGACGACTCAGAACTCATTGAAATATCAGTGTTGTTAACCCAGTGATCAATTACGAAACTCAACTTAAAATCAGTATAGCATAAACTGACAACAGATTATCAAAGGAAATGTACCCCCGTTCGCCAGCAGCTCTTTTTTTATGGAATGCTCCCTGCAAAGATACCTGCCTGACCAAATAACAGCGACCGGTTAACAGCGGTGTAATATACACGCTAAGTGATTCTGACAGTATCAGGAGCCGCATTTCTTATGAGTATATTTTCCAGTGGATACGAGGCATCGGACATGCAGCCGCAGTAAACTGCCGTAAACCTGCGCTTGCCTGCAAGTGCCTGGTAACAAAGCAGATACTGAAAAAATGTATCTCCCTCCCGTAGGATGACTTTTGTGAGATTTTATGAAAAGACAATGGCTTCAAGGCATGCCACATAAACAACAGCATGACAGCTTGTCAGCCATTCGCTCGATAAAATCATGAGAGATGCTGGGTAGCTTCACTTAGTCTCTTTAACTGCCACTCAAGAAGTTCTTTAAATTCTTTGAGCACATCATCCTCTTCAGAGAGGCTGCCAGCGGTTATCTTTTTAAAGAACCGCTCAGCCACGGCTCGTTGTTCCCTGCTCCAAAGCGTGGTTACTCCGGCACGCGTTGTTGAACCATCAATTTCTGCAGAGGTATAGTCCCGCCTGCCGTGAGCCCAGTTGGTCACGTGGCTGTAAAACAGAAAAAAACGGTCCAGAAGAATATACACCAGTTGCACATTGGTCACCGGACCAATACGAACCTGATCGCCCCCCACCTTCATGCCAAGAAGGTGCAAATCACCAAGCCATTTTTTCCCTTTCATGGCCGTGCCAATCGCCCCAATGACACCGCCGAGGGTAGAGAACACTCCAAAAGTAATTCCACCGGCAGCAAGGTCCACTCCTGCTCCGACAGCGGCTCCTCCCATGGCACCGGCCATGATTACCTGTTTATCAGACAGGCCCAGGAACTCCCAGGTGCGTTCACTAAACAGGTCTTCCTGGAGGATAGACTGCTGGGGTAAACTCACATTAAAAATATTGTGTTTAAACAATCGCCTGATGGCTTTCTGGGCAGCCTGCTCCTTTTTCGCAACATGCTGCTCAAAACGTTCACGGACCTTTACCCTGGCTTCTACCTCCTTGTCCGGAGTACAGGCCAGGGTCTCTGAATAGGGCAATACCTCTTCAAAAAACTCCAGCATTATAGCCACAGTCTGCCGGGTACGTGCCTGCCAGTTGGCGGTGAAAGATTGTACCACCTTGCGCAGAGCCGGCTCCCATTGCTGATCCATGGATTTCAGGCTTTCCAGCAGTTCAATGCGTTGAACATAGGTAGCTTTAGCGGAGTTGAACAAACGAGTGGAATTAAAATGTTTGCGAAAAGCCACATGCCAGTTTTCCAAAAAACCGGTCTCGTTTTCCTTGCTGTTCAAGATGGCCATTCGAGGAGCACCGGTAAGCCGAAGAATCTCCATTTCCGCACGATCGACATTACGAACAGGTCGTGAACCATCAGCCACAAAAATTACTCCTGCTCCTGCGGCAACAGGACCCAGCAACTCACAATCATCACGAAAGGCAGGATTATCTTTATGAGCCTCAATATACGCCGGGATGAGCTCTATCTCGTCTCCGGTGTAGGCCTGCATCCATTCAAGAGTTTTACGTGGATTCTGAAATCCAGGGGTATCTATGAACCGGATAATCTCCTTGCCATCGATAACCACAGGGAACGGCTGGCATTTCACAGTTTCTCCCGGTTTGGAACTGACCCGGACAGAATCGTCTTCTGCCAGCGTTGAAAGAACAGAGGATTTCCCTTCGTTGGGGTGACCTATAATAGCAAACTCAGGGACTTGATCAGACTGTTTATGCATGGGAAAAACTCACTATTTCAAGGTATGGGTCCAGCAGGTCTGCAATTTTTTTCTGCCAGATAACTATGTCCTCCTCCCTGGCAGGGGTAAGAAGGGACTGCGGGCTGGGTTTTCCAAGCAGCCACAAGGTAATTGCCGTCTCTTTGCCTGCTGCATTGCGCAAGGAACTGAGAAACTGAAGCGTTTCCTGGATCGGCGGTTGCCACCCCTCGGTTAACAGGGTGATGGCCAGGAGATCGCCCAGATCTTTTCTCTGTGTGAGATCTGCAAACAGTTTTGCATCTCCTCCCAAGTCACCGTACCGCAGTACCACAGTATGTTGCAGGCCAGTATTGGGTTGGGGATTTCCCATAAGAGAGGGAACGGCAATGTCATCGAATATCTCGTCAGGAATAAGCAGAACCACATCCTTGGGAACAGAACCAGAAACCTGCTCTCCGGTATCAGCTTCCTCCTGACTTGAAATTTCCACCGGCAATTCCTCTGGCTCTGGCTCTGGCTCTGGCTCTGGCTCTGGAGGGAAATGTACAGATGGTTCCTGGGGCTGTCCAGTCTCTTTTATCTCGGTTTTCACCCGCTTTACCGGTTGAGTAGCGGCAGTTGTCACCACCTCAGTCGTCATCCGGTGAATCACCATGTGCATGGCAGTGGATAATGTCGGCATAGAAGCGAGCAGACCACGCAGTCTCCTTCCACTCCACACATATAGGCCGATACGCGGCAGTAGGCCATAGGTGGTTACAGCAAAACATAAAAACGGCCACCAAGAGACCAGATCCTTTGTTGTCAGCAGATACAGACCTTCTTTGAGCACCATTTTGCTGCCTTCTATGGCTTCCAGGCTCGGATAAGCAAGGTGCTCCGGAACCAGCCAGCTCCAGGGAAGTGCGATCAACTGTACGAAATGGCTCAGCTGGGTTGCATTGATCTGCAAAGTGGACTGCCAGCCAAAGGCTGTATCAGTAACCAGCACTTTTCCAAGCGTTGCCAGTAACACGCCTCCATTAAAGCCTGCTCCAAAAAGTTGCAGCCACAAAAAAAACGACCAGACAAATAACGGGGTGCAGAACCCGTATTTTTGCGATGCGAGCCGTATGGAATATAAAGCATCCAGCCTGGAAGGCCCCCTTTTTCTGGCAAGCTTCTGCAGTTGCTTTTCAAGAACACTGATAAGAGACTGTTTCAGCAGGGAAAGCAACAGTGAAGCCGGCAGTTTTTTCCCCTGTATGCTGTTCATAACCAGGCAGCCAAATTGCATCACAAATATCAGTGCCTGGACAACCACAAAAAGAAAAAAATAGAAGGTCACATTAATGGGAGCTTCGCCGGAATAACTCAGCACAGGCACAGCCACTGAAATGCCGAACAGAATGCCGATGCCAAGAAAAAGCCAACGCATTCCGGTATTGACCTCCTGCCACAACTCTCCCGGCAGAACAGATTGTTCATCCTCACCTGCCAGTTTCTTTCTTCGTGCATGCAACCATCCAAGGAGCAATGTATGAGGACTTTTTCGCTCGGCTGCGGAAAGTGCCGGTGCAACAAACTGCAGGTACAGGGATCGATCACGCGTATTCAAATCGCGTTTTCCCTTGCCTGGTTTCTCCTGCTTGTCCAGGTCAAGGAGGAAAAAGAGGTCTAGAATGTCAGCAAGGTGCCATCGCTGTGCCATCAACGGTCCCCCTGGAAAGAAGAAACCAGACAGGTACTTGAAAAAGAATTGCGCAAGGAAGGTATTCTGTATACAAATCGTTTCAGATTCATAGAACCACAGTATGTATTAAAAAAACGTACACCTGAATCCACGGAGGCTCAGATCATAACGCGAGCAACACCCCAGGAGGCTGTCCGAAAATGCTCTTTTGGGGACAGCCTCCTGGGGTACAGAACTCACACATCGGGTAAAATCGGGTTTATACATAATGAAAATCCAGACAGACCACAAGGTTCTAGCACCTTCTTTGGCAAAAAACAGCAGAATTTTCCAACTCAGGCAAGGGCTTATTGCAGGCTGGCCTATCTGCCTCGGATATATCCCCATTGGAATGGCTTTCGGCGTTTTAGCCCAGCAGGCTGGCTTTCCTGCTTGGGCGGTGGGAATGATGTCCATTCTTGTTTTTGCAGGTAGTGCGCAGTTCATCTGTGTAGCCATGGTTTCATCGGGAGCATCTGCGCTGACGATTATCCTGACCACTCTGGTGGTCAACCTTCGTCATGCACTGATGAGTTCGGCCCTGGCCATCCACCTGCAAGGTGTTAACCGCTGGTTTCTCAGTCTATTTTCCTACGGCATCACAGATGAAAGCTTCAGTGTTAACATGGCCAGGTTTCGTGAGACGGATTGGTCCAGATGGAGCGGGCTGACAGTAAACCAAAGCGCCAATATCGTATGGATTCTATCAACGATAAGCGGATGCCTTATCGGTCAGTTCATCCCCAGGGGTGCCTTTGGTATTGACTATGCTCTTACGGCCATGTTCCTCTGTCTGCTGGTTTACCAGTTGCACGGCCCCATATACATCCTTACAGCGATACTGGCGGGATGTATAAGCATTCTATGGTATCTATTTTTGCCTGGAGAATCATACATTGTAGGCGCCTCAATGTTAGCTGCCACACTCGGTTACCTGATCAGACGCTGGAGAAAAAAGCCATGACCTTTTATGAATATTTTGTTCTTTTCGCAGGTATGGGCCTGGTCACCTATATACCTCGCTGGCTCCCCCTGCTCTTTCTGGCTCACAGGCGTCTTCCCCAATGGCTGATAGACTGGCTCAGTCTCATCCCTGTGGCCATTCTGAGCAGCCTATTGGCACCTATTCTGTTCACGACAGCAGAACCTCGGATCTTTTCTCCGGGTAAACCGGAACTGCTTGTTGCCATTCCGACCTTTCTTTTTGCAGTGAAAACCAAAAGCCTGGGAGGTACTGTGGTGGTTGGCATGCTACTCTATTGGCTTGCAGGTCTTTTCTTATAGCCTAACGACCTGTCATTAAATGGACTTCTCAGATCGACTCATTGCAGGACTCGGGAATACGTCCAAGGAGAAAGTATGTCTGTTCCAGACCTTTACCTTTAATATGGACGGACCTGGGGTCAGAAAACAGAAAATCATTTTCCAGCAGGAGATACAGCTCATCAGACACATTGATATACATGGGGAGGGAGAGGCTTTCAATACGTGATGCAATATTCACTGTGTCGCCAAATATATCGAAAAGATATTTATCAGTGCCCACAATGCCTCCCACCACTTTTCCGGTATGCAGTCCAATACGGATTTCCCATTTCAGATCCGCCACCAGGTTACGTCTGACCATAAAATCAATCATATCCAGGGAGACTTCTGCCATTTTATGGGCATGACGCGCGTCTGGTTCAGGTATTCCGGTTGCACACAGGTACGCATCACCTATGGTCTTCATGCGTTCACACTGATGGGCATGGGTAATTGCGTCGAAGGCTGTAAAAATATCGTTGAGTTCCTGAATAACTGTTTCAGGCGGTAATGATGAGGAAATACGGGTAAAGTTAACGATATCTACAAAACAGACCGTTACCGGATCAAAGGACTGGGGACGGCATTCCCCGGTTTGTATAAGCTCCTGGGCCACACGTATGGGCAAAACATTACGCAGCAGACCTTCAGACTTCTGTTTCTCAACCTGAAGCTGCCGGTTCTTTTCTTCAAGTTGCCGCTGCAGCTTACATAACTTCAGGTGAGTGGCAATTCTGGCCATCACCTCACCAGGGTGAAAAGGTTTGGTTATATAATCTACGCCTCCGACATTAAAAGCATGCAGCTTATCGGAGGCGCTGCCAAGTGAAGAAATAAAGATTACCGGGATATCTTCCAGAGACTTATTTTTTTTCAAGTATTTACAAAAATCAAACCCGTTCATCTCCGGCATGATAATATCGAGAAGGATCAGGTCAGGTAAACGAAATGGTGTTGTCTGCAAATAGGTAAGAGCCTGAATACCCGATCCAACAGCAGTGACATCATACCCCTGTTTCTCAAGCAGAGCGCATAAAAGCCTCTGATTAACAGGGGAATCTTCTACAACTAATATACGGGCTTGCTGGTCAACCATATGGCGCAATCAGTCTCCTGTATGGCAAAATTCCAACACGTGTAATAGCCCTCTCATGCTCCTTGTCGTGTTCGTTGACGCAGCGCCATGTCAATCAGCACCAGGGCAGCCATGGACTCAACAATTGGAACAGCCCTGGGTACCACACAGGGATCATGGCGTCCTTTTGCTTCAAGCTCTACTTTTTTACCATCAAAATCAACGGTTTGCTGAGCAACCCCTATGGTAGCCACAGGCTTGAAAGCTACCCGAAAAACAATGGGCTCGCCATTGGAGATACCACCTTGTATGCCACCACTATAGTTGGTACTGGTACCAATTCTGTCGCCTTTACGTACAAAAGGATCATTATGCTGGCTTCCTCGCATTCTGGTTCCTGCAAAGCCTGAGCCAATATCAAACCCTTTGGTAGCTGGTAAAGAAAGCATGGCCTGGGCAAATTTCGCCTCCAGCTTTTCAAAAACAGGCTCGCCCAGTCCCATGGGAACATTTCTGCACACGCAGGTAAGAATACCTCCGGTTGAATCTTTTGCATCAAGCACTTCAGCTACTCGCTGCTGCATCTGTTCTGCAGTTTGTTCATGGGGGCAGCGGATGGCAGTTGCGTCAACCTGCTGCCTGGTAATAGCCAGGGGATCAATGTCCGGAGCCTCAATATCCTCCACGGAACTCACCCACGCCACTATTTCTGTTCCGTAGTTTTCCCGCAACCATTTTTCCGCAATGGCACCGGCAGCAACCCTGCCTATGGTTTCACGGGCACTGGATCGCCCTCCGCCACTGGATGCACGTGTTCCGTATTTCATCTGATAAGTGAAATCAGCGTGTGAAGGTCTGGGAATGGTACTCATCTCACCATAATCCTGCGGCCTCTGATCCTTATTATGCACCAGCAGCATGATGGGAGTTCCCAACGTCTTACCGAATTCTGTGCCAGAATAGATCATTACCTGATCAGCTTCCTGACGCGGGGTGGTATAATCGCTCTGTCCAGGTCGACGCCGGGAAAGCTGGGGCTGAATGTCAACCTCTGTCAATTCCATTCCTGCTGGACAGCCGTCCACAACAGCTCCAACGCCCCGACAATGTGATTCTCCAAAGGTATTGACCCGGTACAGGGTTCCAAAGGTACTGGACATGACAACTCCTTGTATATATGCAAAATAAAAAAACAGACACTAGGAGTCTGTCGGAAAAAACTCTTTTTCCCCACAGTTGTGTTCTTTTCAAAAAATCAATGCTTGCCATATCAACTATATGGCTGTGCTTGATTTCCTAAAAATGCCTTATTCTGAGAAAAAATAGCAATTCTCCGACAGGCTCCTAGCTAAAAATCGTGCAGGATATCGGTTCAGTTCGCTGCCAGATGTTCAATATACCACCGTGCGGCCAAATCAAGCCCCTGGCGAACAGAATACTGCGGAGCATAGCCGAGTAATTGTCTGGCTTTGGTTATATCAGCCAGGGAGTGACGTACATCCCCGGCACGAAAGTCTCTATATACAGGCTCGGCTTTTTCAGCTTCCGCAAAGTGCGGGGCCACCCGGTCACGAATCAGTGCAAACAGTGTATTGAGTGACGTTCGTTCACCAAAAGCCACATTGTACACCTGACCAAGAGCCTGCTGGTTATCAACGGTTGCTGCCAGAATGTTTGCCTGCACACAATTCTCTATATAACAGAAATCACGGCTGGTTTCACCGTCACCGTTGATATACAGGGGCTGATTGTGCAGTAAGGCGGCAAACCATTTGGGAATAACGGCTGCGTACGCCCCCTCCGGATCCTGACGCTTACCGAAAATATTAAAATAGCGCAGACCGATACAGGGTACCTGATACGTTCTAAAAAAAACATCAGCATACAACTCATTTACCACTTTGGTCACTGCATATGGAGAAAGCGGCTTGCCGATAAGGTCTTCCACCTTGGGCAGTCCTGGGTGATCACCATAGGTCGAACTGGATGCGGCATAAACAAAACGCCGTACACCGGCATCACGTGCGCTGACCAGCATGTTGAGGAAACCACTTATATTGTTTCTGTTGGTGTTGATCGGATCTTCTATGGAGCGGGGTACGGAACCCAAGGCAGCCTGATGTAAGACATAGTCGGCATCTCTGCAGGCTTCATGGCAGGCTTCAATGTGACGGATGTCTCCCTCTATGAGTCGAAAATTCTGCCACTGCTCCCTGGTTACGCTATCGGCGACTTCATCCAGGTTATACCAGTGACCAGTGGAAAAATTATCCAGTCCGACAACCCGTTGATTCAGGCTGAGCAGAGTCTCCAGAAGATTTGACCCTATAAATCCGGCCACTCCTGTAATAAGCCAGGTAGCCGGCTTTTCCTGTAATTCTTTTAGTTGTTTCTTGTACATTTCCGTTGTAGGTTGCCCTATATATAAAATCGTAATATGTTTCCTTGTATGAGTAGCACATAACAGCTGCAATTGAAAGGTTCAAGCGGTGTATGGAGCCTCTCATGAGAAAAATTATTCACATAGATATGGATGCCTTCTTTGCTTCAGTGGAACAGAAGGACCATAAAGACCTTCGAGGCAAGCCAGTCATTGTCGGAGGAGATCCGCATGGACGTGGAGTTGTTGCAGCCTGTTCCTATGAAGCCCGGGCCTTTGGCATTCACTCAGCCATGTCCTGTGCAAAAGCACATCAACTCTGTCCTCAGGCTGTTTTCATTCGCCCGCGAAAGGATCGCTATGCGGAAGTCTCAAGGGAAATCATGATGATTTTCCATGCCTATACAGACCTGGTTGAACCACTCTCACTGGACGAAGCCTTTCTGGATATCACAAGCAACACCTGTAACCAGCCATCTGCCACACTGCTGGCGGAACAGATTCGCAGTGAAATCAAAACATCGACAGGTCTCTCGGCGTCTGCTGGTGTTTCCTATAACAAATTTCTAGCCAAAGTCGCCTCTGACCAGAATAAGCCGGACGGCCTCACTGTCATAACTCCAAATCAGGCCCGCTCCTTTCTCATGCAACTGCCCATACGAAAATTCTTTGGTGTCGGCAAAGTTACAGAGCAAAAAATGTTACGCAGGGGCATCAGACACGGCAAGGATCTACTCCGCTTCAGCAGAGAGGAACTGGTGGCATATTTCGGAAAAAACGGCAGTTTTTTCTACGATATCGTCCGCGGTATCGATAACCGTCCCGTACAGGCGCATCGTACTCGAAAATCCATAGGAACGGAAACAACCCTGCACACAGATATTCTGGAATGGCAGCAGGTCCTTGAACTGACCGTCCAACTGGCCGAAAAGGTCGGCTCAACTCTACAGCGAAAAAAGACTGCAGGTAAAACCCTGACCCTCAAGCTCCGTTATAATGATTTTACGACCATCACCCGTTCAAGGAGCAGCCAGGTAGGTTTTTTCTCCACCAGCGACATCTACCCTCTTTTGCAACCTCTGCTCCAGACCACCGAGGCAGGTCAACGAAAAATCCGATTGGTGGGTCTGACAGTCTCCAACCTGTTTGATCCGCAAACACTTCCGATATGCAGGCAACTTATGCTACCTTTCATACAGGAATTGTCACCACCGGGCAAAATAACTGAACATTCGGAGCATTTCTGATGGTTCCCAATCAATCCATACACAAAACATTATGGTTGACGTGACACTTGGCTTGGCCATCCTGCTGGCTACAGGTATGCTCTTTGCCCATATTGCCAAACAGTTTTCCCTGCCTTCTGTTACGGGCTTTATCCTCGCAGGACTGGTTCTAGGCCCATCTGGTTTTGGCTGGCTCACCGAACAGACTGTGGGGCACAAGCTAGATCACTTCACGCAGATAGCTCTCATGCTTATTGCCTTCGGCATTGGCGAGCATGTGGAGTTACGTAAACTGGGGGCCATTTCCAAACACGTATTAACAATCTGTTGCAGCCAGGCCCTTGTAACCTTCCTCCTCGTCAGTACAAGTACACTGGTTGTTTCCTGGCTGTTTGCTGCTGAACATGCCATGTCCAGCCATATCATTCTTGCCTTACTGCTCGGTGCCCTTTCCCTGCCCAGTGCTCCTGCCGCCATATTGCACATGGTTCGCGAGTTTGAAGCCAAAGGTCCGTTAACATCGATTCTCATGGCAGTGATTGCCATGGGGGATGCCCTTGCCATTATGATTTATGGCATCACACTCTCCATTGCCCACCAGCTCCAGGGAAGCGGCGCAGGTTCCCTTTTTGCAGGCATCATCGGTTCATTCTCTGAAATAGGGGGATCCATAATCATAGGTACCTGTACCGGCCTGCTGATAGATGTAACCCTGCACAAGCTGCATACCAAAGGAGAAATGCTGACTGCAGGTCTTGCGCTGCTCCTGCTGTGCGGTGAACTGACTCAGCTCATGGGATTCTCCCCTCTGCTGGCAGGTATGGCTGCCGGGTTCATACTCATCAACAGGGAGGAACGGGATGTCCGCCTTTTCAGAAACCTCAACGGGTTTGAACCCCCTATGTATGTTTTGTTCTTCACTCTGGCCGGTGTGCACCTGGACCTTTCCATGCTCTCCCAGGCGGGGTGGGTGGGCCTGACCTATTTTATAGCGAGAATAATCGGAAAATATGCAGGCAGTCGCCTGGGGGCGATGTCTTCCCATGCAGAGCCAGTGGTACGGAAATATCTTGGCCTGGCCATGATTCCCCAGGCCGGAGTGGCCATAGGGCTCGTCTTCATTTTGGCAGGAGACGCCCTTCTGGTGGATTACGCTCCCCGCATTATTCCCATTGTGCTCGCAGGAGTCGTCCTTGCCGAACTCTTTGGCCCGATTCTGGCCAGGCAGGCCTTTATCAAATCCAACGAAGTGAGTCCTGATGTGCAACAGAAGGATAGCGGTAAAGGCCAGTCCCTGCTCCACCGTGCCTTTTTTCATTCAGAAGAGCTCTCCCTTGCACCATGGACCAATGACAAACTATACCCATCCGGCGCGCCACAGGGTGTTGTCATTTTCGGCGCTGCAAATTATGCCACAGTGAGGGGGCTGGCAAGGGTCGCCACTATTCTGGCTCATCATTTTTATGCACTGCCCATGTCTGTGCGCGTACTCGAAAACAAACTGGATGAAGAAAAAATCGATCTTGCGGCAAGCAGCCGATTCCTTCCTGAAACCGACGAAGTCAATAATATGGGCTACTCCCTGCTTACCTGGGTAGAATACGGAGTGGCTGCCACACGCCTCATTGCGGCGGTTAATGCTCATCATACAAAAGCACTGGTACTTGGATATCCGCTGGGTCGAACCCCCATGGGAATACAGAAAATCGTAGACAAAGTAGCATCCAGCGTCCCCTGCCCTGTGGTGGCGGTACGTTTTGTCGGCAGGTTTTCCTCCAACAGCATCCTGGTTCCCTTTTTACATGTAAAGGAACTGGATGACCTGCTTCCCATCCTGGAAGCAATGGGCGCGGCAAGTCAGCCGGTGATCACGTTGATGCAGATGATGCCGGCTGATTGCACCCGTCAAGACCTCCAGATGATTGAACGAGAAATCTCGGAGTGGGCGGAACTCAACCTGTTAGAGTTTGATACAAACTATCATGCTGTTGCAGCCGAGTCCCGTCTGGAAGCCATCCTGAAAGAAGCTAAAAAGCATGATCTTATCATTCTGAAGGCTGTAAGAATGCATGGAGTCAACCGCTTTTTTCGAGGTTCTTTAGCCAATGCTGTGGTTAAAAACTGCAGCAACAGTGTATTTGCAGTATACAGCAACCATGATTAGATTCTCAAAGAATCAGTTCCTCTTTCTATTACGTTACAAGGTAGTTGTTTTTTATGTTTCTTCCCACCACTGCCCAGGAAGTTGCCCAACGAGGCTGGAAACAATTGGATATCATCCTGGTATCAGGTGATACATATATCGACTCTCCCTATATTGGGATTTCTGTTCTCGGAAGGGTATTGGAACATGCCGGATACAAAGTAGGTATCATTGCCCAGCCGGATACAAAATCAAATACAGACATAGGCCGTCTGGGGGAACCACGCTTATTCTGGGGAGTGAGCGGAGGATCTGTGGATTCCATGGTTGCCAACTATACCGCATCAGGAAAACGCCGCAAAGAGGACGACTATACTCCAGGAGGTAGCAATAATCGCAGGCCAGATCGGGCTGTTATTGTCTACGCCAACTGCATCCGCAGGTACTTTAAGAACACAGTCCCCATTGTTCTCGGAGGGATTGAGGCAAGTCTTCGTCGTATGGCCCATTACGATGTCTGGTCCAATTCCATACGCCGCTCGCTCTTGTTTGACGCAAAGGCAGATTACCTGCTGTACGGTATGGCGGAACGTTCCATACAGGAATTGGCAGCAGCTCTTGACAAAAACCGGCCTCCCCTGGATATTCGAGGGCTCTGCTATAAAACAGCTACACCTCCGGACCAGGCAGTGCAGTTGCCCTCCCACGAAGACTGTCAAAAAAACAAGGATGCTTTCAGTCGTTGCTTTGCCATCTTTTATGCTAACAACGATCCTCTGACGGCCAAACTTCTCTGCCAGGCACATGGCAACCAGTATCTGGTGCACACCCCGCCTCCCTTACCACTCTCCACCAGGGAACTCGACCATATACACGATCTCCCCTATGAACGGTCGCTTCACCCCTTTTATGGAAAAGACGCATCGGTCCGAGCCCTTGATACTATCCGTTTTGGCATAACCACCCATCGAGGTTGTTATGGGGAGTGTAATTTCTGCGCCATAGCTGTACATCAGGGGCGAACAGTACAAAGTCGCAGTGAGACCTCTATTCTTAAAGAAGCCAGAGCTTTTACACAACATCGGGCTTTCAAAGGTATTATCAGTGACGTTGGCGGTCCGACCGCCAATATGTACGGCATTGAATGCAGCAAAAAAATACAGCAAGGAAGTTGCTCAGACAAACGTTGTCTGTTCCCGGAAAGATGTCCTGCCATGCCGATACATCACAAGAAACAAATTTCCCTGTTGCGTAAACTCCGAGCATTACCTGGAATAAAAAGAGTATTTGTCGCTTCCGGTATTCGCTATGATATGATTCTGGAAGATCGCTCCCACGGCCTTGCCTACCTTAAGGAACTTGTGCGCCATCACATTTCCGGCCAGATGAAAATCGCACCTGAACACAGTACGCCAGAGGTTCTCAAAGCCATGGGAAAACCAGGGGCAGAAAGTCTGATCAGTTATCGAAAATTGTTTCAGCAGGTTGTCCAGGATGAGAAGCAGCAGCTGTTTCTCACATATTACATGATTGCTGCACACCCTGGTTGCAAAATAGAGCACATGAGAGAATTGAAAAAATTCTCCCGGCGGGAACTGCGTCTGTTGCCCAGGCAGGTGCAGATATTCACCCCTACGCCTTCGACCTGGTCAACCTTAATGTACTGGACCGAAAAAGATCCCTGGTCCGGCAGACAACTTTTTGTTGAAAAGAATACATCTAGAAAAGAACACCAGAAGAATACATTTCTCTCTCCAGGTCCGCAGCAATCTGATCGCAAGCCGCGCAGACCGGGGAAAACACGAAAAAAGAACGCATAAGCCGGATATTTCACAAGCAGTAAAGGGATCTCCCCAATCAGGCATACATGAAAGGATATACCGGAAAACTAGCTGTGAATAACAAGTGGAAACAATATGGCAGGGAAGGAATGGCATGGCTGCTGCTTCTTCTCCGGTTCGGTGTGGGACTCACCATTATGTACAGCGGATGGAAGCTGATGCGGGATGATATGTATTACGGTGTATCTTTAACCGACGACAACATCACCCCGATCTTCATTTTTCTTGTAGGTGTCTACTGTAGTTTCAGCGGACTGCTGAATAAATTTAAGAAATAAGGAATTCCAGGCACACCTTCTTGTACAGGGATGGTGCACCTGGAATTCTTCGCAAAAAGCAGCACAAACTTGGCCATGACATCAATTGGCTGAATAGCTCACCAGTTTTCTGTAGAGTGTTTTGCGGCTGATCCCCAGCGTATCTGCGGTCTTCTGCCTGTTGCCATCAAAAAATTCCAACATTTTCAGGATATGCTTTCTTTCAACAGACTCAAGACTCAGGGCATCCTCGTTTCCCTCTGACTGGATAACCAGCTCACGGGGCAGACAACGCTCTGTTATAATGTAATTTTCAGCAAGAATAATTGAACGCTCGATGACATTTCTCAGTTCCCGGACATTCCCGGGCCAGTCATATCGCAGCAGGCAATTCATGGCACTGTCCACGACCCTGTACTGACTGCCATCAGGGCTGAGGGTGGTTAAAAAATAATTAACCAGCAGAGGCAGGTCTTCTTTACGTTCCGACAACATGGGAACTTTAATATTAAAAGCGTTGATACGATGAAAAAAAGCTTCGTTAAAACGGCCACGCTCCACTTCTTCAGCCAGATTGCGGTTCGTGGCAAAAAGAAAGCGGATATTTACCTTACGCTCTTCTTTTTCACCCACCCGCCGGTAGGTCTGGGTTTCCAGGGCTCTAAGTAAAGACGCCTGCACTTCCAAAGGTAATTCACCGATCTCATCAAGAAACAATGTGCTTTCGTGGGCAAAGGCCATGAGGCCATCTCTGGTATCTGTGGCACCGGTAAAAGACCCCTTTACATGTCCGAACAATTCACTGCGGGCCAACTCTTTCTGCAGGGAAGCACAGTTTTTAATAATCATGGGACTATCGGCACAGGCTGAGCGCTGATGAATGAGCCTGGCGATAACATCCTTGCCTACGCCCGATTCTCCGGTTATCAGTACTGGTATTTTTGCAGGAGCCACCTTTTCCACCAGAAAAAGGATTTCCCGTACAGATTTTGAGTTGCCGATATAGGTCACCGGCGACTCCTTGCTTTCCGCTCGTTGCCGGAGCACGGCATTTTCTCTGGATAAGACCACCTTATGGTGTGCCTTTTCCACAACCAGATCGAGCCGTTCCAGATTAAAGGGCTTGCGAATAAAATCATAGGCCCCCAATTTCATGGCATCTACAGCGATATCAATATCACCATGCCCGGTGATCATGATAATCTCCACATTGGCCAGCGTCTCTTTGAGTTTTATAAGGAGTTCAAGTTCTTTAACATCGGGCAGACGCAAATCCATGATAATGATATCAAAACGGTGCTCACGAACCATCTCCATGGTTTCCCGGGCATCTGCGGCAACGAAAAGTTCACGGCGGGAAGTGGCTAGTTCTTTTTGTAGTAGACGACGTATTGACTCTTCGTCGTCTACAATCAGTACTGAATATTTATCTCTATCCATTTATGATTGTATCCCTGGTAGTGTGACAACAAATGATGTGCCTTCTCCCTCGGTACTTTCAACGGTAATCTCACCCTCATGACTATTTACAATTGTATAGCATGTGGACAGGCCGATTCCAATACCCTTACCCACAGGTTTGGTCGTAAAAAACGGCTCAAAGAGCTTGTCAATAACTTCGGAAGGAATGCCATCACCAGAATCTTCAACAATTAACTGCACTCCTCTCCCTTCCTCAATCCGTGTATGCACAACAATGGTTCCCCCCTCTGCTGCGGCATCTACGGCATTGGTCAACAGGTTTATGATCACCTGTTTCAGCTGTGATTCATCTCCCATGATCAAGGGAAGCTGCTCAACCAGCTTGGTCTCAACTGTTAAATCATGTCTATCTTTAAATAGATGTTTTAATATGAAAAGCGTATCAGTTACACACTGATTAATGTCAACTGGTCTCCGGCTTGAAGAAACCGGTCTGCTGAAGGTAAGCAGGGTTTGGACAATATCGCGACATCGATAACATTCCTTGATAATGGTATCGATGTATTCCTTGAAATCGTCCCGGTCATCTGGCTCCATCTTACCCTCAATGCGACCAATCCGTCTCTTCAGCCCTTCAGCAAATCCACTGATTGCAGTCAGTGGATTATTGATTTCATGGGCCACACCCGCGGCCAGGGTCCCGACCGTGGCCATCTTTTCAGCCTGGTAAAATTGTGCCTGAAATTCTTTTTCCAAGGTCACATCACGTTTGAAGAGCAACACCTGACGTTCACCGGTGGGCTCGGATTTCAACGGAGAAGCTATAATTTCGAACTGCCGGAATTTTCCATTCACTTTGTAAATGCAGTGATCCTTGACAATCTCATCCCGGTCCAGAGAACGCAGGGCCGGACAATCGTCACAGGTGGATAAATTACCACGAAACATCTCATAACAATACCGCCCCACAGGATCCAGGTCTGCAAACCAGTCACGAAACACGTGATTCACCTGCTGAATACGCAGATCTTCACTGAGTACCACCATCATATCGGTGATCCCGTCGAGAACGGCTTGCATTTCCTTGCGCTTTTTCTCCAATTCTATATTGGATTTCCTCAGCAGTTCAACTTTCTGCTGCAACTCCTGGTAAAACCCCTGTTTACAGTGTTCTATACCAATAAGATCATGCAGGGTAGTAGTTGGAATCATCTACCACACCTCCTCACATATCTTGAGAAATTCCTGCCAGGAAGCAGGTCGTGGATTAGTCAGGTTGCACACATCATGCACAGCCATTTTACAGATAGGCTCCATGTACTGTTTTCCTTCCTCGTCAATGATATCGCTTAAGCGAAGAGGTACATCAAAAGATGCAAAGAACTCATCCAGGGCATCAATACCGGCACGGGCAAGATCGACGTCAGCCCCTTTATGCTTTTTCACCAGTATTTTTCCTATGCCAGCCAGCTTTTCAATGCAGAATTTCATGTTGAAACGCATAACCTCGGTCAACAATATCGGATGAATCACGCCATGGCGCATATCAAAATGCCCTCCCAGGGAGTGAGCCAGGGCATGTTCAGCTCCCAGTCCGGCATTACTGAAGGCCATGGATGCCGATACCGATGCGGAACTTAACTGTTCCAACGCATCCAGACTTCTGGTCCGCACAGCGCACTTGAGGTGGCGATAAATCAGTTCAATTGCCTTGAGAGACTGCATTTCAGTAAAAGGAGAAGCAATACGTGAAAGATAGGCTTCTATGGCATGGGCCAGGGCATCCACGGCAGATTGTATGATCAACCTTTCACTCTTTGTCCGCAAAATCAGTGGATCAACAATGGAAATATTGGGGACAAGTGTCCTGGTAATGATGGACATTTTTACCCCTCGCTCCACATCCGTAATTATGCAGAACTGGGAAATATCTGACCCACTTCCCGCGGTGGTGGTTATAAAAACCATGGGTGGCAAGGGACGCTGCACCTTATTGGCCCCCTCATAATCACGTATCCTGCCGCCGTTACTGGCCAGGATGGCAATGCCCTTCGCGGTATCCATAGGGCTGCCGCCACCAATGGCAATGATTACATCTGTGCCATTTTTCAAATACAGCTCTGCGCCCTGCTCCACCTGAAAATCCCTGGGATTGGAGGTTACACCCGGATAATATACCCACTCAATTCCTTCCTTACTGAGGATATTCATCAATCGCTCAAGCCATCCAGCTTCCTCGATCCCCTCATCGCTGACGAGAAAAACCTTTTTTGCACCCAGTCTGCGAGCGCATAGTCCGGCATAGTTCAGACTTCCGCGTCCAAAAATAATTTCAGGAACTGCGAACTTAGTTATAGCCATTGTTGGTCATACTCCTTAATTGTACGGGGCCTGAAGACATCAGTATCCACCCGGAAATGGACAGTAACGGAAGCCGGTTGACGTTATGCGGATAGTCAGACGTACATCTCCAGGAACTGGAGCCTGGAAGGAAATGCTCTGTACCTTCATAGCATATTCCATACCGGAACCAATGCCTTCAGCCTATTTTGAGACATTTTTTCCCGCTCTTTTTTTATATCCAGATATCAGCCAAATACACTGACCATGCTGCCAGGTCTCCCTGAAAGATAAAAATTCTGGTAAATTACGCAGGAAAATCAAGGCGTTTTTGACCCGCATCACCCACGAAGCGGGTCAAAAAAACACATTCCTCCTAGATATAGTTCTCACTTCCTGCTTTTTTTTCAAGGACTCTGCGAAAACTTACTTTCAATTCTCCCAGGGATTTCAAGGTAAATAACGCTCCTGTTCGTAGGTCAGCCCAGAAAAACAGGCAGGATCTCACAGCAAATAGTAGTTTAAAAACAGAAGGATAGTGCACATAAAATAGAGTAAATGTTTTCATCAATTTTACTGATACAATCAAAATTTGCTTGACGAAACAAAGCGACACAATTAGAAACTGAATGAGTACTCAGTCAAAAACTACAACGCAGTTATCAGGTAATGCAACGATCATCTCCAAAAAAGGATGCCATTCTTCGCGAGGCGACCAAACTGTTTTCTGAAAACGGATACTGGGATACCTCAATTAGTGATATTGCCCACGCAACAGGTGTTGCAGAAGGCACGATTTTTTATCATTTTCACAGCAAAGAAGAACTCTTTCTTGCTGTTCTGCAAAAATTCAAAACAGAGCTGATCAGCTCGTTCCATCAATTTCTCGATACCCATGAATTTGCAGATGGCCTTGAAATGCTTGAGGCCTCGATCACATTTTACCTGCAACAAACCCGTAAAATGGAGGAACGTTTTCTTCTCCTCCATCGCCATCATTACTATCAGATAGCTGAAGACAACCAAAAATGCTGGCATCATCTGGAAGATATTTATTCCAGCCTTATCAGCATATTCGAGCAGGCTATCATCAAAGGGCAAAAAGATTGCTCGATCAAACCGGTTTCAACGAAAAACAAAGCACTGCTCATTTTCACCCTGGTTGACGGTCTCGTCAGACTCAATACATATAAGCTATACAGGGCAGATGAACTCTACAACGACCTTATTGAGTCGTGCCGGAGTATGCTGCAATCGACAACTTAATTTTACTACGGACAACTATGCTACTCTTGAAAATCTTTCCCTTTCTCGGCTGGTTTAAAGGCTATGATGCCAAAAGCTTGCAGGTGGATGTTCTTGCGGGCTTGACCGTTGCCCTGGTCCTCATCCCTCAGTCCATGGCATACGCACAACTCGCAGGTTTACCAGCATATTATGGTCTATATGCAGCGTTCCTCCCACCCATGGTCGCGTCCCTGTTCGGGTCCAGCCGGCAACTGGCAACAGGCCCGGTTGCAGTAGTTTCACTCATGTCCGCAGCATCCCTGGAGCCTCTGGCAACAGCTGGCAGCCCGGAATTTATCGCTTACTCAGTGGTCCTGGCTCTGGTTGTCGGGGTTTTCCAGTTTTCATTGGGGGTACTCCGTCTCGGCCTGGTGGTAAATTTTCTCTCCCATCCAGTGGTGAACGGCTTTACCAATGCTGCAGCAATAATCATTGCCTCTTCACAATTTTCGAAATTCTTTGGAGTATACGTAGACAAGGCTCCCCACCATTATGAAACCATGATTCGGGTAGCCAAAGCTGCCTTTGATTACACCCATCTTCCCAGCCTTGCCTTTGGTGTAGCCGCCGTTGCCATCATGGTGACCCTGCGTAAAATCAATCCCCGTATCCCCAACGTTCTGGTAGCAGTGGTCATAACCACCGTTATTTCTTATTTCACCGGCTTTAACCATGACACGAAGGTACCTGTGGCTGCCCTGCAAGTAGAAGGGATTGCAGAAACTATCACGGCATTCAACCATACGGTTGAGGAAACCAAACATCTTGGCGACAGCCGTGCCGAGGTTGGCAAAAAAATCGATGAATTGAAAAAAGAACCCTCCAGCGGGCACGGTCCATCCATTGAAGTCATTAAGCTACAAAACGACGTCGCTCTCCTTACCGCGCAAATTGAGGAAGCCAAGGCCCACAGTCACGAACTGCGAACACAACTCCGTGGGTACAAATTCGAAGGTGTGGAAGCTAACGGTGCGTATACATTTTTCTCCAAGGATGATCTGCCAGCAGATATTGAAACCGACGGGCGCACCTGGAGAATTAAGGTCGGCAACAATGCTCTGGCAGCCGATTCGCTGCTGCTGACCGGTGGAGGCGCCATCGTTGGGAAAATCCCCGAAGGTTTACCCAAATTCAGGGTTCCCGAGCTCAGCGTAGGATCCTTTTTAAAACTTCTTCCCACAGCAATTATTATATCTCTACTGGGTTTCATGGAAGCCATTGCCATTGCCAAAGCCATGGCTGCCAAGACCGGACAGAAACTTGATCCCAATCAGGAACTCATAGGTCAGGGACTGGCCAATATTTTTGGTTCCATTGGTTCTTCCTATGCAGTCTCAGGTTCTTTCTCCCGTTCTGCTGTCAACCTACAGGCAGGAGCAGTTTCAGGCGTTTCCAGCGTGGTTACGAGTGTTATGGTACTGGTTACCTTGCTCTTTCTGACCCCCCTGCTCTATCATCTTCCCCAGGCTGTGCTGGCGGCGGTCATCATGATGGCAGTTATCGGTCTTGTAAACACCAAAGGATTTGTGCATGCCTATAAGGCACAAAAACATGACGGTATCATTTCCATCCTCACTTTTATAGTTACCCTGGCTTATGCCCCTCATCTGGATAAAGGCATTATGGTTGGCGTAGGCCTGTCCATGGCAGTTTTTCTTTATCGCTCCATGCGTCCGGTCGTTGCAAAACTCTCCATGTATAAAGATGAGTCTCTTCAATCCATGGAACAGTATCAGCTGCGTGGCTGCCGCCATATAGCCGTTGTACGCTTTGACGGCGCGCTGTTCTTTGCCAATGCCAGTTACCTGGACGAACAGATCCTCAAGTTCCGTAGCGATATGCCGGATCTGCGTTACATCCTCCTGGATGCGAGAGGCATAAACGATATCGATGCATCTGGTGAGGAAGAGTTGGCATTGATCGTAGACCGCATGCATTCTGCTGGTCTTGGATTTGCAGTATGTAATGCCAAGGGACCGATTCTGGAGGTTATGGAACGAACTCATCTGCTTGATAAAATAGGCAGGGAAAACTTCTATGCTGAGACGAAAGATGCGGTTAAAGATATTGTTTCAAAAATTCATGACAATACTGATCTGCCAGGTGAAGGCTGCAAAAGTTGTCCATTAACCCAGTATCTGCCCCAGGCATAAAGGGTTCCTATTACACAACATGTTTCTTTCTCAACCTTTCAGGAGCAGAAAGAAACGTGTTGAAGATATCGTCAGACTCTATTCATAGCACGGGTGCCTTTCTGGCACCCGTGCTCTTTTCTCTTCCCACTTATCCCGGATCGATTAAACACGCCTGAGGCATGTCAACCTTCTTCTCCTGACATATCAAGGGAGTGAATTTCGGCACTTTTGGTCAGAAAAAACCCAAGCATTTGTTGCTGGAGTATTTTATAGTTGGAATCTGTACCGAATAGGGAGTCTGTATTGGCGTGATTCACGCGTAAAATGATTAACAGCACGTTTCTCAACAGATATCCCTTTTGACAGAGAAACGCTATGGTAGCCTGCCGCCGTTGCCAACAACCCTCTCCAGCTGACATGTAAAGCTGGTGACACATCGCGGGCTGAACATCAAAAACAAGACGACCCTATTCCCAAGTATAGCGGGCAGACAATATGTGCATTTCCCCTGGCGAGAGTAATTGTGACACAGTCGACGAACAGTGTTCGTCCCATTCTCAAACCGAGACCACCGGACCGGCAATACCAGCAAACTGGTTCCCGCAGAACATTCAGCAAATAAGACAGATCATTGCGAATCTGCCAGAAACGAATCCCGGCTACTGTGCAGTTTTTGATTTTGACAACACCTGTATTTTTCGGGATATCGGTCAGGCTGTCTTTCGCCACCAGCTTTTTCAGTTGGAATACCGACTGGATGCAGCAGAATTTGCAGCACTGATTCCTGAACGTGATGAACCTTTAGCCGGTAAACCCTACCCTGTCATTCGCTCTACCCTGATAGCTCTTTATAGAGAGCTCATGGAACACAAGCAACGTGATTCACTGCCGGAAATCTTCACCACTGATACCTACGGGCAGTTTCAGACCCTGTTTTTCTGGTATACTGCCATGGCACGTAAAGACGAAGGACTAGGGCCCAGATTCGTGTTGCCGTTCCTGGCCAAATTACTGGCAGGTTTTACGGTTGATGAAATGTATGACATGGCGGCAACGACTATCCAGACAGTCACAGAGGAGCCATTGGTTACAAAAGAGTTGCAGGCTAGTTTTGCTGACCCCATCGGTCGCTTGCAGATAGGATATCCCATGGGGATGCAACCGTTTGCAGAAATGCGGCAACTCATGGCAGAACTGGAAGCAAAGGGCGTCAGTTGTAAAGTGGTATCAGCCAGCACCAATTGGTTGGTACAGGAGGCTGTACGCCGTTTTGCCTTCCCAGTACAGAACAGAAACGTCTACGGCATCAAGGTGAAGTTAACGCATGGCAACATGTTGACCACAGAGGAAGAGAACGATTATCCCGTGACTTTCCGTGAAGGCAAAGTGGACGTTATACAACGCTTTATCGAACACCCCATTGCCCTCATCGCCGGTGATGCAGATACTGATTATGAAATGCTGACCCTTGATAATATCCCCCTGCGTCTGATCATTAATCACAACCAGACAGGTATTATCAGCACCCTATATAAGGATTCGCGCTTTCTTCTCCAGGGCCTGGATATCTCCACAGGAAGTTTCCGGCCCGCGCGGGAAACCATCACTTCCTGAATAGCACAGTCATACCGGTGAGAAATGCCTTTATGCAGGCATTTCTCACACGCTCCTGAAAATCAATACCGCAACGTGTTTATAACTGTATATTCTAGCAACTGGTGCGGCCTGGCATCTGTGAATATTTTTGAAATTTCAGCAGAAAAACTCGACGGAAGATTTAACAGTGCCGGCAAATCAGCAGACACAGAACAATTCGGTTTTATGCCGTTTCGCCCCGGAGAGGTATACATGCACCGCTCCAGGACGTTTCATGGACCAACCAGGTATATTATTTTTTCTGTTTCATCTGCGCGGCAAAATCCAGCATCCTCTGAATGGGAATCCTCGCCTTCTTGGCCAGCTCCTGGGAAACCAGAATCTCATTCTCGCCTGTATCAAGGACATGGGCCAGCTTTTTCAAAGAATTCATAGCCATCCAGGGACAACGGGCACAACTTTCACAGGTGGCCCCCTCGCCCATGGTCGGCGCTGGCAAGAGCACTTTATCTGGAGCTAGTTGCCGCATCTTATGCAGAATGCCGGCATCTGTGGCTACAATAAATTCTGGATTATCCATGGTGCGTACTGCTTCAATCAGAGCTGTTGTTGACCCCACCACGTCTGCAAGGTCAACCACATTCTGAGGAGACTCGGGGTGTACCAGAACTGCTGCCTTGGGATGGTTAAGATGCATCTTCTGCAGGGCGTCTGCCTTGAACTCCTCATGGACCAGGCAGGATCCGGGCCAGAAGATCATCTCCACGCCGGTCATATGCTGTACATACTGGCCAAGGTGTTTATCAGGCGCCCAGAGAATTTTTTCTCCCAGCTGGGAAAGATGCTTGATCACAGGTAGTGCGATGCCTGAGGTTACAACCCAGTCTGAACGGGCTTTGACCTCTGCGCTGGTATTGGCATAGACAACAACAGTGTGGTCGGGGTACTGATCACAATATGCCCTGAACTGATCAATCGGGCAGCCTTCATCCAGAGAACAGGTTGCAGCCAGATCAGGCATAAGTACCCGTTTTTCTATATTGAGGATCTTTGACGTCTCCCCCATGAAGCGCACACCGGCAACAACCAGAGTGGAAGCTTCCTGCTCTGCTCCAAATCGGGCCATTTCCAGAGAATCAGCCACACATCCTCCGGTTTCCTCAGCCAGATCCTGTAAGTCACCATCAGTATAGTAGTGAGCTACCAGTACAGCATTCTGCTCTTTCAGTTTCTGTTTAATCTGCTCCTTGAGTTCACGTTTCTCTTCCTCACTCAAGTGGTCCTGCTCCGGGTATGGCGGTGCCTTTACCTGAGGAATATGAACCTGAGCCTCTTGTGTAGTTCCTTTAACTTTCATGACTTCTACGACCTCAACGCTATAACCGGTGACTGTTTCAAGTATATGCTCCACAGTATAATGCCATGGAGGATCATCACCCGGTAATCCTCAACAATGTAATTCTGCCTACTCCTTTTTTTCACCCCTCACAATCTGCATGGATTCAGATCATGAGAAATAAGGATTTCCTGTAAACTAAATTCGACCTAGTACAGCAAATTCGCCAGAAATACAACGCATTTCCTTTGGCAGAGCGCCCTGTAATCCTATCTTTCGCCCTGCATCCTCCTCTCTTTTTTGCGAAAAACAGGAAAAAATGGTATTGTACGTGTTACTATTTTCTGATTTTCCGGTTCTCTCTCCCTTACACCCCCTATACTCTATGAAAAAAATTCTAGTTCTCATTCTTTATAGTACACTTCTCATTCCTCTTGCCACTGGTCATACAGCTGAAAAAGCTGATAAAGAGAAAACGCCGATTACAGAACTGACGACTCCGGTACAGGCTGAACCCAAAGACAAACTTGAGGAAACAGCTGAAATGCTCAACTCGCTTTTAGAGCTACAGCAAGGTCTTCAGGAACAAATCAAACTCTCCAAAAAGGAACTCAAGTCCAGTTCGTCTGATACCGAAAAGTCAAAACTACAGGAAGAATTGCAAAAACTGGACCGTCAGCTTTCAGATACCAATACTGACTTTGAACGTATTGCCACAGGGGTGGAATCTGCACTTTTTGTGGAAAAAGCCCCAGAAACATTCAACTGGAAAGAAGAAATTGCATCCCTGGTAGAGCCAGCCATAAAAGAACTCAAAAGATTGACCATCAGGGCAAGACAACGAACGCATCTCAAAGAGTCCATCAATGAACTGGACAAGCTCACAGCAACAGCCTCGGCCGCAGTATCCCATCTGGAAGAACTCTTAACAGTCAACCAGGATAAAAAGGTTAATAAAAAGCTTAACACCCTGCTTCCTGAGTGGAAAACCATTCTCAACAGGCTTGAACGTAAACGCGAGCTTGCCCAGATGGAGTTGAACCAGCTCAACCAGCAGGATGGTTCACTGGTCGAACATTCCCGCAAATCCGTCCGCACCTTTTTTAAGGACCGTGGCCGCTTTCTCGTCATATCTCTGCTTACATTTTTCCTTATCCTCCTGTTCTGTCGATTACTGTACCGTTTCTTTTTTGTCTATCTTCCCAGAAAGCTGCACAAAGGAACGGAACAGCGCTCATTTCAGGTCCGGCTCATTGACATACTCTTTCAGGCCACTTCATTCTTTCTGGCTATCTGCAGTGCCTTTCTGGTGCTTTACCTTGCAGAGGACTGGTTCCTTCTCAGCCTGACCATAATTTTCATCATTGGCCTCACCTGGACTATCCGCCAGGGAGTGCCCAAACTCTGGCAGCAAGGCCGCCTGATGCTCAATATTGGATCTGTACGCGAAAGGGAGCGTATAACCTTCCATGGAATCCCCTGGCGGGTGGATTCCATAAACGTGTTCTGCAAACTGACCAACCCAGCACTGAATACCACCCTGCGCATTCCAGTGGAGCAACTAGTTGGCCACTCATCCAGACAGTATCAACCTGACGAGCCATGGTTTCCCTGCAAAAAAGGAGATTGGGTGGTTATTGGAGATGCGCCCAGGGCACGAGTGGTCAGCCAATCTCATGAATTGGTGGAATTGGTGGAACGTGGAGGGACCCGCAGGGTTTATACCACAGAAAATTTCCTGGCCGGAAACCCGCAGAACCTTTCCCGTAACTACAGGCTGAGAGTAGTTTTCGGGCTCAGTTATGCTCTGCAATCCAGTATAACCACCACAGTTCCTGTGATCCTTGAAGAGTATATCAACAAGCGGTTGGAAGCATCTGAGTTTGGCCAGAGTTTGATCAACCTCAGAATTGAATTCATGCAGGCAAACAGTTCGTCATTGGATATACTGCTACTGGCAGATTTCAAAGGAGAAACCGCCGATATCTGCAAACGTATTGAACGTAGCCTCAACGCCTGGTGTGTTGAGTGCGCCACAGAGAATGACTGGGAAATACCTTTCCCTCAACTGACCATTCATGAAGCTGCTCAAAAAAACGTTTAACGATTTGCACAAGATGAGCATGGTATTTGCTTTAAAATATGGTACAAAGAAAACACTCTCCTTCGGGTAAAACCTGACTCTTTTTTACCCGGAGGAAGCATTGCAGATGGTTCGTTTTTACCCATCTGTAACACGGGTGTCGGAGATCATACAACATAAACCCTGTTTTTGGCCGCCATGCATGTCTATCCAACAGAACTTGTTTCTTTAATAACTGAAAAATGGGACACCCTGGCCCCATCTTCACTTCCTGATACAGACTCACCTTACGTACTCCCTGATACTAAAAATCTGGAGGATGTGATCTCCACCTGTTATCAGGTGAGCATGATGCGTGAAGAAAATCGTCCGGTTAACATTCGCCTGATTATCACCGGCTCAGAGGCATTTCCCGCCGGCCAGGGACCACCACGAGGTTTTCAACGCATTCTGTTCTCCACCAAGCGTCCTTTCAATGAATATGAGCTGCGTCGTCTTTCACCTGCCGTGGATTTTGAACGTTCGCTGGTTGGTGTTTCCTTTACACCCCAGACAGGTTTTCAAATCTGGGGTATTATCAATTCTGGAAAACGATGGCTGCAAAGTGAGCGTGGGGGCAGTAAAAAGTCTAACAAGCTTCCGGAAGCCCTTGTTATTCATGTAAACGGCCCTGGTATGCTGACCATTTGTCGCGGGGTAAAGACACTTGCGGTGCTGAACTGCGGCAGGGTTGTCGACTCTTCCGCCAATGTATTTACTTCGCAGTGGATGAAAAAACTTTTTGCCAATGACAGGGAAGATATCATAGCCATTCATGAAGCATTCAGGAGCTCTTCCGATGTGCCAGTGGCAAAAATCACTGATGAATTCATTGAAAGCATGCAGTTCCAACTGCTGAAAAGAACCATCAGTGCCACACGAATGGCCAGTCATGGAGGAAGTTTTCTTATTTTTCCCGGTGACCAGCCCCCTGAACTGGGAGGAGATTCCCCTCATATTCTTTTGAAATACGCTTTTGCAGACGACGAGGCAATTCGCCGTCAGATCCGGCTTTTTCGACGAACCATAGAGATTGCGACCACCTTGCTGGCAGACCCTGAAGACCCGGACAAGGTCATCACCTGGGATGATTACGTGGGCCTGCGCCATGAAACCACATATGACCTGGAAGAGGCCTTTTATGAACAGGCCCAGTTTGTAGCAAGCCTGGCCGCTGTAGACGGCGCTGTTGTAGTCAACAAAGGTGGAGCTATCGGTTTTGGGGGAATGATTGTAGGCAGCCTGGACAAACTTACGGAAATTGCCATGGCCACGGACACCGAAGGTAAGATGGTAACCCTGGAAAAAATCGAGGGATCAGGGTCACGTCATCGCTCAGTGTATCATCTCTGCAACGCACTGCATCACGTCATGGCCATTGTTGTGTCACAGGATGGCAGTGTACAACTTGCCAAATGGAGAAATGGAATCGTTACCTGCTGGGATCTGACGTCGTCTACATTTACCGGCGAAGTGTAATCCGGGCGCTTCACATACATCTTTCCTCTGCCAGTGAAAAACCTGGAGGGAATACCAGGCCCATTCCTGCCACATCTGCAGGATTTTATAACAACGTTTCCATATATCGCCCAGCAGCATCATGAAAAAAATACTTCCCACCTACAGACCAGCATAGAGAACATGCCACACCACAGTATATGGTGGTTTGGCATTCTACTCTCCTTTATCTGCTGTTGATGTCTGCTCAATCTCAGTTCTGTGCAGCCCGTTATATAGCGGAATTCTTCATCAATATCTCAAAAAAAAATCTCAGACATTTGACATCTGGCTTGCCCGACACCTATCCTAAAATATAAGCGATATTTTTGTAATCGTTCACCAGCATCCGCTCCTGTACACGACTCGGTCACCGTGTATGGACTGAACACATCCAGTTATGTAACTGTACCTGCAACCCCATATCTTGGTGAATGATTATATGTTTTTTCACATCCAGGGGTGCTCTCACACAGATCCCCCTGCCAGGCAAGGAGTGTCATTATGCTCAATAGGCTAAGCGTCAAGAAACGCATGTTTCTCGTTATTTTTCTCATTATTCTTCTTTTTGCGCTCATGACATATTTCGCTGTATCCACAGCAAATAAGGTGAAGAGCGAAGGCCTGAAAGAGACAGCTACAATCATGCTGGCTGGACAAAAGGCTAAGCTCCAGGTGGCGACCCATACTGCCGCTCTTACTCTGAGCAAGGCAATTACAGGACTGGATGAAAAACAACAGATTGAAACTATACGTAAACTCATTGATGAGATTCGTTTTGAAGACGATAGTTCAGGGTACTACTTTGTCTATAACAAAACCACCAATGTGGCTTTGCCTCCTGGGAAGGATAAACAGGGCAAAGACCTGGGTGGAGCAAAAGATAAAGATGGTGTGTATTATGTCCGTGAACTGATGAAAGCAGCCCTCAATGGGGGCGGATTTGTTCATTACATTTTTCCCAAACCTCCTACAAAGGAAAATAAGCCCAAACTGGGCTATTCGGAAATGATACCGGGAACAGATCTGTGGATAGGAACCGGTGTCTATATCGATAATATTGACACCACCGTAGCAAACATGCAGGATGAAATGAACAGCCACCTACGTAAGTCCCTGTTTGCCATGGGGGCGACATCAGGTGTTGTGTTCCTGATCATTATTTCCATTATCCTGCTCATAGCATATGGAATCGTGCAGCGTTTGAATCATGTCGTGATCAACTTGAGCGATATCGCAGAGGGTGAAGGTGACCTGACCAAACGAATTCAAATTCTGACCAACGATGAAATTGGCGAACTTGGCAATAAATTCAACCTGTTCATCGAGAAACTCCACGGCATTATTTCAGGAGTTATCAGCAACAGCTCCCAGGTTGAAAGCGCCTCGAACAGTCTTACAAGGGTTGCTGCGGAAATGTCGGATAATGCCCAGACAAGTGCTGAGCGATCAAACGCAGTAGCAGGGGCGGCAGAAGAAATGAATGCCAACCTGGCCAGCGTGGCAGCTGCCATGGAACAGTCAACCACCAACACAGCCATGGTTGCCAGCGCAGCTGAAGAGATGACGGCCACTATCCATGAAATCGCGCAGAACGCCCAGCAGGCGCATGCCATATCAGAGGAGGCTGTGAGCAAAGCAGGACAGACCTCCCAGAAAATGGCAGACCTCGGCCAGGCCGCCCTGGCTATTAATAATGTAACAGAGACAATCACAGAAATTTCCGAACAGACAAACCTGCTTGCTCTGAATGCAACCATCGAAGCTGCACGTGCCGGGGAAGCAGGTAAAGGTTTTGCCGTGGTGGCAAACGAAATAAAAGAACTGGCAAAACAGACAGCCGCAGCAACCCTTGATATTCGGCTGCAGATTGAAGGGGTTCAGGCAACCACAGACCAATCTGTTCATGAAATCCACGAAATTACAGATGTCATCAACAGGGTAAATGAAATTGTGGCAACCATTGCTTCCAGTGTGGATGAGCAGTCAACGGCAACCAGAGAAATTGCCGAAAACATCGAACAGGCCAGCTTGGGGTTAAAAGAGGTAAATGAAAATATCAGCAACACAACAGTGGTTGCCAGCTCCATTACCACCGACATGGTTGAAGTCAATACAACATCTAACATGATATCAGAAAGCAGCAGCAGCCTTTCTCAAAATGCAGAGGAACTGTTGGAAATGTCGCGCCAACTGAATCAGCTTGTCAGTGTATTCAAGGTATAACCGGAATATTCTCTGCCTTTCATCCGGGCTTCCCTGGGAAGGGAGCCCGGATCGACTCGCATTTCCCCCTTCAAAACCACGAACTGCTCACAGCCCCTCGTTGCCAAACCACGGGTACTTATCCAAAGCGGCCAACGGTTATCACTCCTGCTGTTGACACCTGGCATACTTGCGGGTAAAAAAATGTCCCACCTTGCTCAGGGCCACAGACAACTGGCTCTGCAGATCAGCCAGCTTCTGGACATCCACTTCACAGGTCCATTCATCCATAAAGACCTTTTTGACCTCCAGGGAAATACACAAACATCGAGGATAATGGGTGTATAAAAATTCAGTCAGGTATCCTTCTCCTGAAAAAACGTCATCACAGGCAACGGAACAATCCACTCCATCCAGACAGACTTGGTCCAACTGTTCAATGAGACAAGCCAACACATCGCCAAACATCTCTGTATCAACAAAATAGGTATCGATATTGAACAAAGGAGCTCCTTTTCTCTGACGATGCCCATTATATGTATGCAAATCAAAAAGCAGGCAATACTCATATTCTCCCAACAACCGTTCAACAATCTCAGTAAGATATTGATAATAGAGGCTGTGCCGCTTTAACAGAACCTTTTTTTCGCTGGCAACCAGAGGTTTTTTCCAGACAGGTCTATCCCACGCGACCTCATACAGGGATTCCAAAGGCTTTCGATTAATATCATACATATACCGTGAATCCCTTGCCTGAATCACCATGCCCATATCTTTCAGCAGTTCGCCTGTATGGGGATCTTCTTCCTGCAAACGCTCTTTGTCACTGAGCAGGCAATTATCCCTGGCCCAGCTAAACATATGATGCCCGTCATGGATAGCAGTACAAAGCAGAGGACTGTACTGCCGTAACGAGAGAGTGACAACCCCATCTGCGGTGGTTCCCTGTATTGGTTCTAAATTCTGTAATCGCGAACTGATGTTCGTGTTTTCAAGAATATGCATGAATCTGCTCTCGATAAAAACTATTTGCCTCATTTATGGCCAGGTACCTACTATAACAGCCCCCTCTGCACGTTCTTGCAGACAACATTAATGCGCCAACCTGGCCTGTAAAAGAAAATTAGCAGGAAAGGTGATACCCAATTTTTTTGCCAGGGTCATATTCAGGCTGATGGCAGCCTGCCTGTTCTGGCTGTTTTCAAGCTGGCTCACCGGAACACCATCAAGAATTTTCAAGGCCTGATTTGCTATCCATCGTCCCTGCTCTTCAGGTTGGGTAGCGAGAGTAATAAGTGCAAAAGGTGCCATCCAACTATCCCAGTTACCTGTGGGTATACGGGTTGCCCGATCAATAAACACTTTAGCCTGTTGAGCATCCCACCCCATTACCCTGGAGGAATTGCCGATAAGGAGCATATCAACTTCACTTTGCAGACGGAGATATTGCTCTTTCCATTGGTCAAAGGTGGCTACCAGACGAATATCCAGGGGCAGGTTCAAACGTTCGGCATAAAACTGGGCCTCTTTTCTCGCAGAATAATCATTCCCCTTGAGAAAACCTATTCGCGGTCCCTTTGCATATTTTTGCAAATGGTCGACAATCTGATCAACAAGCTGTACTTCAACCATGCCGACCACCTTTTCCGGAGGCAGATCGTATTCATCGGCACTCCCATTGACACCGCAGAAAATAACAGGAAATTTCCATTTTCGACAGTTCGGAACAACAAGGTATTTCACTGCATTGTCATCGGACACCAGGAGCAGGTCCGGTTGAAACTGCTCAATAACACCTTCCATTCTGCGAACAGCAGAGGCAATAAAGTCGGGCTCTACGTTCCGCTTAGTATCCATATATTCAATTTTAAGCAAAACAGCACCTGTTGATTGCGCTTTGGCATACCCCTGTTCGTCAAGTTGTACCTGTAAAAGCGCTGCCGCAGCACGAGTGATGCCCCTGGTCCAGGGATACCCATAATCATAGGAATTAATAAGAAGAAGACGAGGCAGCTCTTTTACAAAACTGACGCTCTCATGACGACGGGATGGAGATTTCCGGGAATTTGCCCTTTCATCAGAAGGA
Organism: Desulfogranum japonicum DSM 18378; assembly: GCF_000429945.1. Classification (GTDB taxonomy): domain Bacteria; phylum Desulfobacterota; class Desulfobulbia; order Desulfobulbales; family Desulfobulbaceae; genus Desulfogranum; species Desulfogranum japonicum. The sequence goes on from NZ_AUCV01000044.1 coordinate 44,494, forward strand.
GTACAGCACCAGAAGCACAATGCACTCAGGGTAATACAAATCAATGCTAACCAGCGTTGTCGAAGCATTGCATTCAAACGCAGGCCAATATACATGGGAGATATCCTCTTATAAGTACCAGTCGCATAATAAGCAAACCCAGACTCATCAGCATAATGGTTTGCAACCACGTAAGGGGTATTTGAAACAAAGCAGATGAAACTGCACCCAGGCAACTTATGACTGAGAATCCAGACCACATAACGTCACACCTGCACAGCAAAAGGCAAAAAGATGTTTCCTGCCCGGAAAACATGCTCACATATTAGTATATCCTCTCAAAATTGGGTGATGAAATCAAGGATTGAGCAAAAAGAGGGAGAAGATCTACAGAAAAAATAAACAGGGAAAATCAAAAAACATGCGGGCAACCAGTGGACAACACAACCACTGGCTATATTGCCCGCATGCACAAGAAGAGAGAGGGAGGAGGTAAAAATTCTATTCTATCAGCCGCAGCCTCCGCCGGTTCCTGTACAGGTGCCTTCGGCACAGGGGTTACGACGACCACGAAGCTGATTCAGATCTCTTTTTTCATATACGGCACGCAGGCCGTCTTCGATAAAACCGGATGCCTCCACGGGCTTTACACCGGCACTGCTTAAAATCTCATAGGGTGTTTCGCCAACACCGCTGACCAGTACAGCCCTGCAATCACCTAAAATACGGGCCAGCTGATGCCATCGTTTAATACCGCCACCAATTTCCGCCGCAGGCCGCTCTTCCACCTTACGGTAACTGCCATCATCCATTTCCCAGATTTCAAACGAGTTGGCTTCTCCCAGGTGCTGATTCACAAGCAGACCTTCAAGGGTGGCAACAGCCACATAGGGACGCCCATTGACCGGCATGGGCTTAATACTTGAGCAGGATGAAAGGCAACTTCTGAATTCTTCTGTTTTGTCATCATCCAACAGACCGACGGCGTCTGCACGACATCTGGTGCAATGACGCATCTGGGGCAGGTACTGTTCTGCCATGGAGCGAATATTTTCCATGGTTTCCTTATCCGGCTGGGTCAAATTTCCAAACGGCGTGTTAGCATTGGGGAAAAGAGCCATGGCGTTGAAGAGATCAACCCCAAGCTCTTTCATTTTGCTGGCAATATCTTCAATATGATGGTCGTTGATGCCGGGAATAACAATACAGTTCACCTTTACGGTAATGCCATGTTCCTTTAATCTGCTAATGGCGGCAAGCTGGCGGGAAAGCAGCAGTTCTGCAGCCTGCAGTCCTCTGTAGACAACCTTGCCGTCTCGCACCCAGGAATAGATATTCTGTCCGATTTCAGGATCAACAGCGCAGACCGTTATGGTTACATGCCCTACATTCAGTTCCGCCAATTCATCTATATACGGACCTATATTCATGCCGTTGGAGGAAATGCAAAGCAGCATCTCAGGATGATTTTTATGAATCATACGCATGGTGCCCATGGTCTCATCACCATTGGCAAAAGGATCCCCCGGGCCTGCAATACCGGCAACAGTGATACGTGGTTCTTTTTCAAGAACACGTTTGACATATACCCCTGCCTGCTCTACGGTCAATACCTTGCTGGTTACACCCGGTCTGGATTCAAGCACGCAGTCATACTTGCGATCGCAAAAATTACATTTAATGTTACATTTTGGGGCAACAGGAAGATGCACTCGCCCGTATTTGCCTTTTGCCTTTACGTTAAAGCAGGGATGTTTCAAGAACTCTTTATCCTTTGAAGTCGTCATAGTCATATCCTCATTTATGAAGCATCTTCCGTTTACATATAGCTGTAGCCAATGGGTGAGTCGCTCTGTTTCTTGGCAATAACAGTATTGGTAATCAAATCAAACAAGCCCTGTGCACCATGGTAACCGAGGTGGAGAATCCTCTGGCCACCAACTCTGTCGTGGATGGGAAATCCCACCCGAATCATGGGAATTTCCATCTTACGGGCAAAGGAGTATCCTTTGGAATGCCCCACAACCATGTCAACCTTTTCTTCTCTGGCAAGGTGCTCAATATCAAAGAAATCAACATCCTCTTTAACAATTGGCATGGCACAATCCAGGCCTTCCAAGACCGTGGCAATACTTTCTTCGAATTTTCCGCTGTGGCCGCCTGAAGCACAAAGCACAGGTTTGACACCGATTTCAGCAAGCAAGGCAGCCACTCCAACTACCAGGTCTTCCTCTCCATAGACAACAGCGCGTTTTCCACTGATATATTTATGCCCATCAACCATGGCATCAATGAGACGTCCCCTGGCACCGATATACTTTTCAGGCATCGGTTTGCCGCTGATTTTAGTCAGCAAATCCATGAAGGCATCTGTTTCACGGATACCGATGGGCAATCCAGCCTGATAGAGCTGAACTCCGTATTTATCCCGCAGGACTGTGCCAGCTGTCTGGCCGGGTAGCGTTGATCCAAGTTCTATAGAAGCCTTGGCTCCTCCCATTTTACGAATATCATCCAGTGGCGTGCCACCTTTCGGAACCAATGGATATTCATTGAGAGCGGGTCCATCCAAGGTGTCGCTGTAATCAGGCATCAAAGAATACTCGATGCCAAAATCTTCGCAGACATCTTTGAGATAACGGATATCAGCTGTGGAAATAAACCCGCTGAATACATTAATTTTTTCATGCTTTGCAGCAGGACCGCTAAGCTGCTCTACAGTGGCTCTGGTTGCAGCTAGAAACCCTTCCATATGGGTACCGGCGTAGCTCGGCGTGGAGACATGAACCACTAACGGAGAATTTTCATCTGCAAATTCCTCTTTATATTCATTGAGAATCATAGGAACATTGTCGCCAATGGTTTCCGTCAGACAGGTAGTGGCAACACCTATGATTTCAGGTGAATATTTGGCTGTGACGTTTTTCAATCCCAGCTTCAGGTTAGCGGAGCCACCGTACACAGCATGTTTCTCTCCCAGGGATGAAGAGGCAATATCAATGGGCTCATTAAAATGACTGATAATGTATCTGCGCATATACGTAGCACACCCCTGAGAACCATGTAAAAAGGGGACACATCCTTCTATACCGCGAAAAGCCAGCGAAGCACCTAGGGGTTTACAAAGTTTACAGGCGTTGGTGGTTGATGTATAATTTGGCATTTTGCTCATGACGCACTCTCCTCACTGGCTCTACGGGGTACAAATTTCCACACCGGACTTGTCACAGAGATATACACTTCGTGTGCAAAATTGAGCATGCCCGTAAATCCAGCTAATATTTCCTTTCGTTCGTGATTATGATCGCAGAAGGCTACGCCAAGTTTGTATGCGATTGGCCGTTCCTTTACTCCACCAACAAACACATCCACGTCCTTTTCCTTTATAAACGCTGAAAGCTCCAATGGATTGGCATCATCAACAATTATTGTGCCGTCATCGGTTACCTGCTCCAGTTCTTCGTAATCTGCAGTGGTGCCGGTCTGGGAGCCAACCATGACGACTTCCATATCCAGCATGCGAAAAGCCTTGATCAAGGAAAAGGCCTTGAATGCGCCACCGACATAGATGGCAGCCTTTTTCCCCTTCAGTGCTTCTCTGTATTTTTTCAGATCAGGCAGAAGCGCTCCCAACTCTTCCCTGACCAGGCTTTTAGCCTTTTCCATGAGCTCAGGATCATCAAAATGCCTGGCAACGGAATACAGCGACTCAGCCATGTCATCTACTCCAGAGTAGGAGACACGTATGGACGGAATGCCATATTTTTCTTTCATTATGTTCGCCAACTCCATGGTTGCGCCGGAACACTGCACTACGTTGAGTGATGCTCCGTGGGCACGCTGTATATCGGCAACCCGGCCATCACCGGTTATGTTGGCAACTATTTCAATACCGATGCGCTCGTAATATTCACGAATGAGCCATATCTCACCGGCAAGGTTAAAATCTCCCAGAATATTGATGGAATACTTGGAAATACCTGCGGTATCGCCGGTTCCAACCAGACTGGACAGGGCGTTACATGCCGCTTCATACCCTGCACGTTTGTTCCCTTTGAACCCTTCAGACTGTACCGGTAAAACCGGAATGCCCTTTGCCTTAGAAACCTTTTTGCAGACAGCTTCCAGATCATCACCAATGATGCCGACAATACATGTAGAGTAGACAAAAGCAGCATTGGGCTTATGACGGTCAATGAGTTCATCAAGGGCAGCTTCGAGCTTTTTCTCTCCCCCAAAAATAACGTCCATCTCCTGCAGATCAGTAGAGAAAGAAAGCCTGTGAATTTCGGGTCCAGAGGACAAGGCACCGCGAATATCCCAGGTATATACAGCACAGCCTATGGGGCCATGAACCAGGTGCAGCGCATCGGCAATGGGATACAGGACAACTCTGGAACCACAAAAAACGCAGGCTCGCTGACTGACTGCTCCAGCAAGACTATCTTTATTACAGTCTATTTCGAAAGGTGCAGCGCCCTTACGGACGACCTGTCCCTTACGTTCATCGAGTACTGTTGCTGTGCTCATAAGTCTGCTTCCTTGTATATGTAAAAATGAATGTATGATCTTTACCCCTATATCAGCAAAGGGTATGCCAACGATTCATTTTAAAAACAAACAAGGAAAAACAGTGAGTTAAAAAAATGAGAAAATACAACACACAATAATGTAAACATCAAACACCTGCACACATGCCCCTTTTTGTGTGCTTATCTACAAAAAGGTAGCCAGCGAAGCCTTTGCAAATGTTTGACGTAAATTTTTCGTAATTGTACAATTTGAAAACGGTGCCCAAACATCAGGGCACCGAAGGAGACAGTCTGCCTTGAACAGGCATGACCAGATAAAAAAAAGTATTACAGCTCAGAGGTATGCCATCTTCAAATGATCACGGTTTCCCGCATTGAAAGCCCTCCAGAGCTTTCAATTGCCTGCAAGAAACCGTGGCTTGCCAAATCTGGCGCACCTTTTATGCATTTAGAGTAACTGCTCACAGTACACCTTATCTTTTCACGGTTAACCGGGCTTGGGTATGATCCAATACGCTGCGCCAGCCTGATTACGAAAATCTCAGGCACCCTGTAACCAGTTACAAATATATCACGTAAACTTAATCTGCAGGGTTTCCTCTTCTTCATTGGGAACCAGGGCATATTCCCCCTGACGGATAAGGGTCAAGCCAAACTGCTTTCCCTGTTGATGCAACGTGTCAAAGATCGCCCCCCGCTTATCCGGCTCACTTTCCGTATTAAACCAGACCAGTACCTCTTCGCCCTGCTCTCCCATCTGTAACAAAAAGGCATTATGCTCAATGAAGACCAGATCATCATAACAATGGGTCATCTGATACCCGGTACTTTCCAACATACTGACGATTACTCCCAGTGGTCGATATGGGACAGCCTCCTGTGCACTCACGTCACACCTCAGCGTAGTAAAATTATTCTTCTGAACCTATCGTTCGAATGGATTCAACAGTATCCCAACTATAATAGGTGTTTACTGTCTCTGCATCGAGCTTCTCTGTTATACGGATAAACCCTTCACCAAGAAACATCGCGGCTTCAGCATACACCCTGCCCTCATTAATCTGCAGCTTCACCCCCTTTCTCAGTTTTCTGGAGAGCGTGCCGTGCACAGGCATGGATGCATATTCAAAAATCTTTTCCATGGTTTCTTTGTTCATACTACACCTCGCAATTATAGCAAAAAAATACAATGAGCCCGCATTTCTCAATTTCCCCAGGACATGCGTTTACTCACTTAAAAAACATTGCTTTCCTGGGAAATTCAAAAAATCTACCTCTCGGAGCGAGCACTTTTGACTGCACCAGCTTTGTCACCGAGCATTTGTGCACACAAACGAAAACTCAGCCTGTTGGGCACGACTGTATTTCCGGCGGATTACAGTTACTGCAAAATATCCTCGTGGAAAAGCAGACTAGCCGGCCAACCTCGGCACCAGCAAATTATGGATATCATCACCAATACCAAGAAACCTCTCCACATCCTCGTCTGTAGGAATCTGTATTGTATAAGCATCCACATCACAGATCTCCTGGAAAGAATCCAGATAGTTCAGCTTTTCAATCAAATCGCCGCTCAAAAGCAAATGACGACTCAAGGCGACACGCAAATCTCCTATGGTATGATTGTCAGCCAGATCACCGTTTTTCATCAGGAAAGCCATGACTAATTTTTCAATCCCCATACAAACCAGATTGTACAGTGTCTCAGGCGAAAACGCTTTTTTACGTTGTTTCCAGGCGTTTTTGGCTACACCCATAAACTGCTCGCCATCGCGACGATAAATTTCCCAATCATCTATTTCAACACCAATCATAGCGATAACCTATTTGAAATATCCATTTCACTGTTTCAGTCAAACCATCTAGTACAGCTTTGCAGCGGTACAACCCGCACCGCTGCCATTTGTCCTGTACATTTTATCCGATCAGGTACTCTGCAGGCGGCTCACCATCTTCGACACCATCGAGTATGGCATCAATGACCTCTTCACTGTCTACACCTTTGAACCACCAGTTATCAGGCTGAACAACCATTATCGGACCGGACTCACATTGTTTCAGACAACCGGTGGCGATAACCTGCATATCCAGCCCACGGTCCAGAATTTCTTCTTCTATATACTGCAGAAATCCATCTGTCTGCTTGTGGCAGATGCCCTTTGGATCACCTTTTAAGCGAAAACTCTGACAGACAAGAATCTGTTTCTCCGGAATAGCCATCTCACGTTCTCCTTTCAATACTGCACATAATCGCAAAAACGGCATGAACGCAGCCATGCCTAGGTTACAGTTACTTTTTTAAACCTTTCCCTTTTTTGCCTCCGCCGTACAACACATCAACACATCCTTCCACATTATCAGTAACAGACATTACCCTGATGCCGTTCTCGCCAAGTACTTGTCTCGGACTTTCACCAGCACTTGCAGCAAGCAAAACAAAACAGTCAGTAAGAACTTTCGCCAGCTCCTGCCAACGGTTTTTCCCACTACCCGGCTCAGGCGCATCCCTGGTCTCGATCAGACTGGCCAGACCATCACCCTGCCTGGGTCCATACACCAGGACTTTAACCGCATGCCCAAGGTGTAAGTCAATATCCATACCATTGGAACTGACCACAGCGACATTGGGTCGCTCTTTGCTGGGCTTAGGCAAAGTGGAATGCATTACACCTGCTTCTTCGGGGTCATCACACTCTACCTGAAAATCTCCGAGCGAGTGAATCACAGGAAGAACGTTTGCACATCTTGCCTTCAGTTCAGCCATGGCAGCACACCCAGGCTCCTGTTCAAGTTCCCCGTCGCTGCCATATATCTGTCCCGGCACAAGAGACAGGGCAACCAGTCCTTTTTCTTTAGCCTGGAGAGCAAAACTTTCAGCCTTCTCCAAGTTCACTCCAGGATAGAGAGTAGCACTGCCGGTAACAGTAATGCCTGCACCTTGCAAAGCAGCAATGGCCTCCTCCCTTTCCTGCAGCAGCAACTCTGCTGCACTGGAAACAGGAACGGTTTTCCGTGCCGGACGAAGCCATTGATATACCGCTGTAAGAGTTTCGAGATCAAAACCATCAGTGATAAGCTCTACATACTTAACCCCTGTATCTGCAAGGGTTTGCGCATATTTGGCAATACCAAAGCCCAGTGTTCTCAACGCAAAACAAAGCTGAGGATGCCGTTGACGAAGCAATGAAAAGACCTCCACAACCTCACCTAAGGAGGCCATGGGATCACCTGGCCCGACAACACCCACGAGTATATCCTCTCCAAGTTGCAAATGATCACGCGTCTCTTCAAACAGCGCAAGCGCCTCACCAGGCAGCAAAACATCCTGCGTCACTTTTTTCGAAGACGCATATTTTGTCCGGCAAATAGCCACGGGTGCAATGGGCAACAAAATCACTGAATGATCAAAATAGGTATTCTGCGTGGTCAAATTATTTTTGTAAGCAGCAAAGGAAAGAACGTTCATGATGTCCCTAAAAAAGGGTAAAGGTGGTGCAACAGCAGCCGTCATGCGGCCACTGCTGCAGAATATAGAGTGTTACAGTACAAGCTCAAATTTGGTTTCTGTGGCATCACGATCAAGTCGATCCAGCAACACTCCCAGAATTTTTTCCAGAAGTCGCAAACCACCCATGTATCCTACGGTTGGAAAATGCTGATGCCCCTGGCGATCAAGGATGGGGAAGCCCCAGCGTACAAACGGGATATCCTCATCACGAGCTATATACTTGCAGTAGGTGTTGCCGATAAGCAGGTCAACAGGCTCGTTCTTGATCAACTGATGCAGCATGAACATATCACTGGCTGCCTTCACGTTTACTTCACGCCCCATCTCGGCAGTAATCTCTTTGATACGTTTCTCAAACTTCTTACCAGGCGTACCGGTGATGATATGAATCGGCTGCATATCAATGGACACCAGGAACTC
>NZ_AUCV01000045.1 GCF_000429945.1 Desulfogranum japonicum DSM 18378
TCCCGGAATGCCGTTTGGAAGCTCTAAGAAATTGGAAAACCATTCCTGTTTGGCTTTCCCGAAAATCTCAATTTGTTCCCAACCTGATGCCCCACCAATTACACCGCAAATAGCGATGATAACGATATCATTGAGTAGATGCCGAGTCTTACCTTCAACTCTTGGATCTTTCAAGTTTTCGAAATGTGTAGCAATGTCTGGATGTACTGTACTCATAACCCTTCTCTGTCTTGAGTTTTTTTTGAAGGGTGTGTATATAAACTATACGAACACAAGTGTATAACAATTTGATTTAATACGATTTATATTTAAGCGCAGCTTCCGGAATAAGGTCTTAAACACGCCTCACTGTGACATTTTCGTGCGCTTGCCCTGCCAGAAACATTTGGTTCAACTGCACATTCGGCGCTATACGGAGTTATGAGTTACATTATCTTCACCTTATTAAGCGCAATACTTTTATTTGTAACATCAAGAAGAAATAGTGAAGTAAGACCAAACCTGATGAGAAAAATCATTACTCTCTTAATTCTTCTCAATATGAATCACGTTACAGTAATATTGTCATTTATGCTTATTTACGCATACCCTGCCGCTACTACAACAACTTACCCATTTGAAGGAGCACTTGTTTTGCTTGCAAATAGTATTTGGGGTGGGGTATTGGCTGCAATGCATAGAGAAGTGGCTGTTCCTGAAAACAGTAAAAAGATGTAACTGGTGCCTAACCATACATGAAAATTTTCGTTCCGGGGCTAGGAGGCTGTCCAAGAATGTCATTTCCGCCCATATCTTCGTTAAACCTGAAAAAATATCCTCGGAATATCATATATATGCCGAGGATAAAATGTTGAAGATAACGCAAAAATCTGGCAGGTGAGCGACCAGAGGGAGACTCCGTGGAGTCTGTGATCAGTTACATCACTGTCGAGCCGTCAACGGATTACAATCCTTGATGGTCACTCTCCCCTGCAGGAGGTTACCTTTAGAGTATTCGCTGAAATAACAGGTGTTTGTTTTAGGGTCGTAATTTTCCACCCAAAGGTTGTCATCCTTCCAGGTTGCGGTAATATGTTGCTGCCCTTCAGGAACATGGATAGTCATTACTCCTCCATAACGCTTGACAAACACCTGCTGGAGACGAAAATAATACGTTCCCCAGCCGATAATAAAAACAATAATACCCAGAACAGCACCCACCTTCCAGTTATTCCCTTTAAATCCAAAACCGAATACCAGGGCACCGACAATAGTGACGACAGCTGCCCAGTAGATATATGTGACCATATACGTTCCTTAAAAGTTTCCTATTGCAGTTTCTTGAGCTTCTCCATCTCTTCTTCCCGCATGGTGAAGCTGTGCTCCACACCTGGGAAATCAGATGTTTCCACCTCTTTGATATATTGTCTAACAGCATCGACAATCTGACCACGAACCCGTGTATACTGCTTCACGAATTTGGGGGTAAACCCATCAAACAATCCAACCATGTCATGACTGACCAGTACCTGTCCGTCACAGTCTTTGCCTGCACCAATGCCAATGGTCGGTATCTGCACAGCCTCTGTTATCAAGGCAGCTATGGGCGCAGGTATGGCCTCCAGCACAATGGAAAAACATCCTGATTCTTCAAGAGCTACTGCATCATCCAGAAGCTTCTGTGCGGCCTCAGCACTTTTTCCCTGCACCTTGAAGCCCCCGAGGGAAGTGGCAGTCTGAGGCGTCAACCCTATATGTCCCTGCACGGGTATGCCGGCACGGACAATGGCCTGAACGGTTTCAGCCATATTCACACCACCTTCAAGTTTGACAGCATCCGCCTTTGCCTCTTTCAGAAATCGGGTAGCATTTTCGATGGCGACAGGAATGGAACTGTTGTAGGAACCAAAGGGCATATCGGCCACCACCAGGGCTCGTGACACTCCCCTGGACACTGCCCGGGTATGGTGGAGCATCTCTTCCATGGTCACACAAACCGTGCTTTCATGTCCCAGTACGACCATGGCAAGGGAATCTCCAACCAAGGCTATATCAATGCCAGCCTCATCAGCTATTCTGGCCCAGGGATAATCGTACGCTGTGAGTTCGGAAATTTTTTCTCCGTTGGCTTTTTTGGCAACAATATCAGGTATGGTTAATTTACGCATGGCTCCCCCTGGCCTGTAATGCTCATGACAATGTTTATTCTTTGTAGAATCAGCTGCAACGTGGCGCGACAGACACTACGTAATGTGAATCCCTTTGAGCAGCTGGCAGACTTCATAATTCTGCTGGCTGCAGAGAAACAAGACTTTTTCAAACTTGCTGTGAATAGGTCTCTTCCAATGCATGGATCAGTTGAACAATCATGGTATTGACTGGTGTGGGCACACCAACTTCAGCACCCTTCTTCACAATAGCACCATTGATTACATCAATTTCCGTAAGAGCACCACGTAAAATATCCTGTAACATACTGGAACGATTACGGGAAGTATTGTGGCAAACAGTTACCACCTGTTCAAGAGGATCTTGAAACGGAAGCTCCACACCTTGAGCCCGGGCAACAGAAACAGCTTCCCTCACCAGCTGCCTCATCAAATCCATTGAAGCGGCATGGTGTGGCAGGGCACCGTTTGGCACGCGCAGGAGTGCCGTCAATCCATTGATTCCAACATTGACAACAAGCTTACCCCAAATCAAACTATCGACATTATCATGGCGGGACGTTGCTATACCGGCACGGTTAAACATTCGGACAATCTTGTCAAGTCCGGCATGCTCACCTCCCATGTATGTGGGACCTTCACCGGCATGGCGAACCAGGCCGGGGGACAGCACGGTTGCAGCCTGTGACGTTACCCCCGCAATTACCCTTGATGCCCCGAGGGCAGCACAGAGAACGTCATAATTGCCCAAGCCGTTTTGCAGGGATAAGACATACCCATTGGGTTGAAGAAAATCAGAAGCCGCGCCAACGGCTATTTCAGTTGCGCGTGACTTGGTGCACATCAGTGCCAGATCAGCCCACTGCTCATAGCCCAGGGAAGAGGTGACCGCCGGGATTGAATATGTGACCTGTTCCCCACCCAGTTCAGCAATACGAATCCCGTGGCGGTTGATTATATCCACCACTGATTGATTGATATTATAGAGTACGACTTCGCAAACCCGGCACAGTCTAGCTGCAAGCAGACAGCCCATGGCACCTGTCCCTACGATAACAACGCGCACTTTATTCAGCCTCCTTTCATGCTGCCACGCATGGGATAGCCCTGACTATTCCTGATACAATCCCATCAAGGCTGCCTGAACACTTTCCCCGAACTTTGCAACAGAATATGGTTTTTTCAGATAAAGTAAAACCCCGGCCTGCAGTGCTTCCGCTATACGATCATCTTCAGAAAATCCGCTGGCAATGATAACTCGTTGATCAGGATACTTCAACCTGATAGCCTTGTGGGTTTCCAGTCCATCCATTCCCGGGTCCATGATCATATCGAGAATGACCAGGTCCACACGCTTACCCTCCAGATATTTGATAGCCTCTTCACCGCTGGTTGCTGTTGCCACCTCATATCCAAGCTGTGAAAGGATGCGTGAACCTATCTCCAATTGCTCTTCCATATCGTCAACAAGAAGCAGCCTTTCCCCATGTCCCATTAAGGTACTGAAATCTGCATCAGCTTTCTTCAACCCTTTCCCGTTGCGGAAAATTGGAAAATAGATGGTAAAGGTGGTTCCTTTGCCAACCGTGCTCTGACAATCAATATAGCCGTTATGGTCTCGCACGGCACCCCAGACAACAGCCATTCCCAGGCCTGTACCACTTCGCCCCCCCATCTTCTTGGTAGTGAAAAAGGGTTCAAACATCCGATCCATATCTTCTCGTTTTATACCCACGCCAGTATCTTTCACTGTCAGTGTGACGTACTCACCGGCCTTCACCTTTTCATACAACTCCAGGGGCGTATCCAGAAAACGGTTTTCTGTTATTATGGTCAGCGTCCCCCCATTGGGCATGGATTCGACAGCATTGACCACCAGGTTCATCACAGTTTTACTGATGTGAACCTCTGAACCCAGGGTTGGCATGGCATCTTCAGCCAACTGCAGATCAACCTGCAACCCTGTTTGCTCATAGTACATTTTGGAATATTCAGGACTTTCAAGGTACTGTAGAACCACCTCGTTCAAATCGACTTCATTGGCAACCCGAACACCTCGCCTAGCCATTGTGAGCAGATCCTGCACAATTGCCGCAGCCTTTTCTCCGGAACGTTTTATGGTGCGCAAAGGTTCATAACGGGGGTCGCTCTTTTCAAGCCCTAAAAGCAAAAGATCCGGATAGGTCATAATCCCTGAAAGAATGTTGTTGAGATCATGGGCCACCCCACCGGCTAACGTACCAATGGCTTCCATTTTTTCTGCCTGTCTCAGGCGATGTTCCAGCTGCAGCTTATCTTCTTCAACCTGTCTGCGTTCTTTCATTTCAGATTCCAGCTCGTTGGTTCGTTTGGCGACCATTTCCTCCAGGTTATCACGATGGGCAGCCAGTTCTTCCTCTGCTCTTTTGCGTACCTTTACTTCGGCAACAAGCTGTTTATTGGCCTCTTCAGTTGCATTTTTAGCCTGCTCCATGGCTGTCAGCGCTTTTTGAATGTCGTCGGCCATCTGGTTGAAATTTTCTGCCAGGTCTCCCATTTCATCGGAAGATTCTACGTCAAGACGATGCTGCATATCCCCTTGCTGAAAACGGTTCATACCGCGAATAATCTGGGTTATTCGCCTTGTCATGACCGAGGCCATCCAGATGGCAATAATGATGACCAGCACGGCCATTGCCAGGGTATATGCTGTCAAATCCCATGTGGTATTATGCAGGGTAGTTTTTAAAAAATTGAGATTTTCTTCATTCTGGGCAGTGAGATTTTCTACATAGGTCTGCTCCAGGTCAGCAATGCGCTCTGCGGTCACCATGGCAGACTTGTGAAATTCATCCACATTGGCGCCGATGGTCACAAAACCAAACCCCTGGGGTGAATGCCCATATCTTCCGGTATAATAAGGAATTGCCGCGGCTGTAGTCAGTTTCCACAGCCCACTCCAGAATATAAGAAAAGATCCTGAGCCGCCAAATTCTGTCAGGGTATTCCAGCCCTGGCACTGTGGCGCAAAATTGAGATAACGGCAATCCAGGCCGACAGTTCCCTGGAGTTGCTGTTGATACGATGGTTGTTTGGAAAGAGCCTGCTCCCGGAATGGCTCCAATTTCTGCAGGTACTGCTCAATGGGCTCACCGCTCTGCCGCCATTTTTCATAAACCCCTTCATCGAGCCAGGGCTCCACGACATTGCCTGTTTCGGGGTCATACCCAACAATAAAGTAGTCCCGGGCGTGGGAGATATTCCGACTTTTGTAATCCCATATAAACGCATAATTCCCACTGCCCCCATCCGATACCACGGTAAAACGTTCCGGAGTGGGCATAATATGATCTGTAAACTCCATAACATGGGTATGATCCAGGGCAAGGGTAACGTACCCTGCTACGGCTCCATCCTTGACCACAGGTTTAGCCCAACGTATTATCCCTTGAAAACGTTTCCCCACAGGGTTCTCTTTCCCTGCATAGGCGGAATTTTCCGGGTCAAATGTAACTCCTAGTTCAGCCGCCCGCTTCCTGCTGTATGTACCAATCATATGTGTTTTCTGGTATGCCCCGATAACCTCGGAAACATAGATCTGATCGGGCTCCAGTTTCTGTAAATCGGCAAAATATGTCTCCGCCTTACAGAAAGTGTTTTCTCTTTTTGAAACATCCAGCAATTCAGAAGGCACAAGGTCTGACGTGGTCACCTTGATCTGCTCCCGGCCACGGGTATCAAGAAAAGTCATCTCCAGATAGAGTGGCTTCTCTACAACAACACCCTCATTCCTTGGCGGTCTTGAATGAAATTCTTTTGCGTTGTCTGCGTTCTTGGACTGGACAATGGGGCCTTCAACAGTCAGGTCGTCAAGAACCCAACGCTCTCCCTCAACATCCATACGCATTTCATGGTGGTAGATAACCTTTTTATGCCTGGCATCCAGAAATTTTGCAAACATCTCCCTGGATGGTGGAAGCTGAGCAGCCAGATCGATATCCTGATCACGCTCATAAAGGAATTGGGCTACGGCTGAGGCCGTATCTGTTGTAAGCCGTTCTATCGCCTCCCGTGACTTTTGATCCAGTGCCCGAATTGAACTCTCGGTGGCAAGTTGCGTAACAGTTCCTGTCACCTTCTGGCTGGCTTGCGATGCCTCCTGAAAATGCGTCTTTACAACCTCAACAAGACTGGTAATTTCATCCCAGGAAAACCATGCCATGACCACCAAAGGCAATATTTTGATGACCACAAAAATGGAAATCAGTTTGTTACGTATGCCAAAGGTGTGTTTATTCATGTGTTCCTTTTAACGGCCCATCATGGCCATGGTAGTGTCAAGCATCCGGTTTGCGTACCCCCACTCATTATCAAACCATGCCATCACATTCACCAGACAGTCACCACTGACGCTGGTTTGAGAGCTGTCAACAATAGCCGACCGGGAATCATGGTTGAAATCACAGGAGACGAGAGGCAGATCTGTATAGCCGAGAATACCTTGCAATGGTCCCATGGCTGCCTCTTTGAACAAGCCATTGAGTTCCTTGGCATCAACCCTGGAGGCCACCTGGGCGGTCAACTGCATAAGGGAAACATTCATGGTCGGCACACGCAGGGAG
Source organism: Desulfogranum japonicum DSM 18378 (assembly GCF_000429945.1). Lineage (GTDB taxonomy): Bacteria > Desulfobacterota > Desulfobulbia > Desulfobulbales > Desulfobulbaceae > Desulfogranum > Desulfogranum japonicum. The sequence goes on from NZ_AUCV01000045.1 coordinate 6,749, forward strand.
ATCGCCTGAAAACAACCGCGCAGTCCGGGAAAAATACGTTCGAGCCCCCTGGCCAGCCCTGTGTCAACAGGGATAATGGAATTTCCGGAACTCCTGTTTTTTCTCAGATCGGGGTTGTGATACGCATCAATAACCGGCTGATCATTCATCATGGAATGCGTGGTGGTTATGGTACCACATTCTATGGTACATGTGTTGTGCAGCAATTGAATGATGTGGGCAATACAGTTTGTGGTACACGAGGCATTGGATACGATGGTATGTTCCGGGCGCAGTTGGTGATGATTCAACCCATACACCACAGTGGCATCCACATCAGGCAATGCCGGGCAGGAAAAAAGAACCTTGCCGGCTCCGCTTTCCAGATGCTGCTCCGCCATGTCCCGTTCAACGTAGCTGCCGCTGCATTCCAACACCAGGTCTATGCCGATCTCATCCCAGGGCAGCAGGGCAATATCAGGTTCGCATAACATGCGAATGCAGTCTCCGTTGACAAGCAGATTTTTCCCATCACATCCAACATCACCACGAAACTGACCGTGAATCGAATCAAATTGCGTCAGGTGAGCAATGGAAGACAGATTAGCCAGCTCATTGATGGCAACAATCTCTATTTTTTCTCTTTTTCCGGTTTCATACAGTGCTCGTAAAATACATCGACCTATGCGGCCATAACCATTAATGGCAATACGTATACTCATGGGATACAAACAACCTCGCTATTCCTCTACGTCACAGAAACTGCTCATTTCTCTTCTCCTGCAACGATTTTCCCCTACACTTGTGCATTATATCGCAAAGTGCACAGATAATCAGCCACGGATGGTGACAAAATACAAAAAAATACCCAGTCAGATACCATAACGCCCCTGCAATAACAATGTTCATCCCAACCTATCTACAATTCCTTACTGTGCCTTGTACCTCCAAGCATATTGCACTACACTGTAATCATAAATAATTTCCCTCTCAACCAGTACACCCTGACAGAGGAATGCCCCATGAACATCTATCTCTGGCAACACAGCACCACATTTTCCAGTTGGTCCATGCTCGATGAACCACAAATACACGCCAGCCGTTATAATCGAGCAGAGGTTGCGGTCCTGGCAAATTCCAAAGAGGAAGCTCTCAACATCCTTGATGGCACCGGACAGTGGAACCGCGAAGAACTCGAACGAATTGAACCCGAAGTTATCACCCTGGAGTCCCCCCGTATTATCAGCTGCTGTGTTCAGCAGTAATATGCGTAGCGGTATATGCGCTGATGCATGCAATACCTCTTGAAATATCATGGTAAATTTCAAGAAACATATTACTTTAATTCACATACAGCAGTGTTCTGTCACGATCTCTCTCCACATACTCAACAGAGGAGGCGTATATGAAGATATTCATCACAGGAGGCACCGGTTTTGTCGGCTCTGCCATTACAACCTCTCTACTGGAACTGGGACATGACGTCACGGTGATCGGCAGCAGTTCCAGATGCCGCCTCCCTGCCCACAACCACCTGCAGTATATTTCAGCAAACACTACCCGACCCGGTCAGTGGCAAGAGCGGGTTGCCGACCACGAGGCCTTTATTAATCTTGCAGGGAGATCTGTTTTCAATCTATGGACCGAAAAGTACAAACAAACAATTTACGACAGCCGCATCCTGACGACAAGAAACCTGGTGGAGGCAATGCCATCGGGCAATACCATTCTACTCAGTGCTTCGGCTGCCGGTTACTACGGCCATGGCGGAGATAGTGAAAAACGTGAAACCGCCGAAAGCGGTGATGATTTTCTTGCCAGGGTGTGCGTTGACTGGGAACAGGAAGCCTACAAGGCCGAGGCAAAAGGCTCACGGGTGGCGACAACGCGCTTTGGCGTGGTGCTCGGCAGGAACGGAGGTGCGATCAGCACTATGAAGCTCCCCTTCAAGCTTGGCCTGGGTGGCCCCATAGGCTCGGGTAAACAATGGTTCCCCTGGGTGCATATTGAAGATGTGGTCAAGGCAGCCCAGCACATTCTGCTTGGTGACAGTATACATGGCCCATTCAACTTTACAGCCCCCAAAACCGTTCGCCAGAAAGAGTTTGCAAAAACGATGGCCGCGGTTCTCAACCGGCCTGCCCTGCTGCCCACGCCGGCCTTTGTCATGAAAACAGTTTTAGGAGAGTTTGGCAGGTCTCTCTTACAGGGACAAAAAACAGTTCCGGAAGCCTTGGAGACAAATGGTTTTATCTTTTCCTACCCGGAATTGAAGCCAGCTTTGCAAGAGATCCTCAATGACTGAAAACCATATCTTCACCTACAGCTCAGTTTTTCCATGCTCACCGGAAACGCTCTACACCTGGCACAGTCGTCAGGGAGCACTGGAGCGTCTTCTTCCTCCATGGGAAGACACTTCTGTACTTTCGCGCAAAGGCGGGATTGCACCTGGCGGTGAAGTATTGCTGAAAATGCATGCAGGCCCGTTTCCGTATACCTGGCATGCAAGGCACATAGAAGATCAACCGGGCATCATGTTCAGGGACATACAGCACAAAGGCCCTTTTTCCACCTGGATACATACCCATATATTTTCAGCAGAAGGAACCGACTGCCGCCTGGAAGATCAGATAGAGTTCGCCTTGCCCGGACACAGCATACTTCCAGCCTTTGCAAATACACTGGTCGATGCCAGGCTGGAACGTATTTTCACCTACCGCCATAACACCTTGCGGCAGGACATCCAACTGCATAACCAATACAGCCAAAAGCCGCTGCGTATTCTTATCACAGGCAGTAGCGGTATTCTGGGCAGTGCACTGAAACCTCTGCTGACAACAGGAGGCCATGAAGTGTGGTCACTGGTGCGAAAAAAACCGGCACCGGAGGCACTGGAAATATATTGGAATCCGGAAGAAAATGAAATTGACACGACATCCTTTCCTGAATTCGACGGAATTATCCACCTGGCCGGCGATAATATTGGAGAGGGACGCTGGACAGACAACAAAAAACAACGGGTTATTGACAGCCGGGTTCAGGGAACAGGGCTCATTGCCCGCACTGTGGCCAACATGTCTCCCAGACCGAAAGTTTTTCTCTCTGCATCGGCAGTCGGTTTTTACGGTAACTGTGAGGACTGCTGCATGCGCGAGGAAGATCAGTCAGGGCTTGATTTCATCTCTGATGTCTGTTCTCTTTGGGAACAGGCTGCCCGCCCCGCTGAAAAAGCTGGGATACGTACCGTATTCATGCGCATTGGCGTGGTGCTCAGCCCCAAAGGGGGAGCACTGCAACGACTGCTCAGCACGGCAAACATTGGTTTTGCCAAAAGTTTTGGCCGTGGAGAACAATACATCAGCTGGATATCCATTGACGATATGATCAGCGTGATTCTGCATGCGCTGAAAACGGAGAGTATGCATGGACCAGTCAACATCGCGGCACCGACACCGGTAACCAACAGAGAACTGATGCAAGCCCTGGCCCACGTTGTTAAACGTCCCCTGCTCCCCTCCATTCCAGCTGGATTTCTGGAAAAGATTTATGGCCAGATGGCCACAGAAGTACTCCTGTCCGGATGCAGGGTCTCCACGGATAAATTGCAGCAGTCAGGCTACCGATTTCGACACCCCGATCTGGTACAGGCTCTGCAGACCCTTTTAGGCAAACACTAAACTCAGGGCTGCGGAAAAAATACATTATCCAATCTTGTTTCTCTCTCAACTCATTCTCATGACGGTTTCAATGGATCAATACAGCCAGCATGGAACCACTGAAACAGTCATGAGAATGAGCCGATATCCTGCGCAATTTTTGGATAAGTATTATTTTCCACGCCCCTTACTTCCGGAGTTATTCACGTGAGTTGGAGATTTAAGGCCCTTTTACTGGTCATTATGACCATGGCTCTTACATTTGGCTTCATGCATCATCTGGTAGATCCAGAACAAATGAATTTTGAACGTCTGCATATCTTTCTTTTCAATCTGTGCAGCGGCGGTACCCTGCTGGTCTATTTCACAGAAGACGAACGTAAGCTCTCTTTACGGGGAAGGGTATTTCTGCTTCTGGCGCTCCTCTTCGCCCTGGCTGCCTTCTGCCACTGGTATGTTGCTGCCATGATTATCCCCCTGTGCCTGGCGGGTATTATCGAACGGGTCCGAATACAACACTTCGGGTACATATTTCCCAAAAGTCTTTTCAACAGCTCAGAACCCGTTGCCCGCAAATTTCACCAGGCTGCCCTGCTCTGCCTCAGTATAGGCCTGGCCATGTCCGCGCCTGTTATCCTGAACGCGGAATTCGGGCACTGGCTACAAATAGAAAAACTTAAACTGGACACATTTTTCCTGGGATTTTCCTTTCCCATCTCCCTGATCAGCATGTCTGTTATTTTCAACCTGATGAAAAAAAAGGTCAGTGAGCCAACCCAGATCATGAAAGAAGCGGCATTCTGGGTCATTAACCTGGGAGTGATCATCTTTTTTCTTTTCATTCTAGCTGAAGTTTTCATGCCGCAGGTCGTTATTGCCACCACATTGTTTTTAGCTGTCGCCTTTATCCTCTACCTCTATTGGCGTCATGGCATTCGCCTGCAACAAAAAACATTTCTCACCTCAGGCATCCTGTTCCTGCTTTTTACCTCTATAACAGGTATCCTCTACATCCTGCTCTCTTTCAGTCCCTACTACATACCTGAAATCAGCCATCCACTCCTGCGGTTGCATGCCTTTACAGCACTCTATGGATGGAACCTGAGCGGCCTGGCTGTCATAAGCAGGCATGGTGATTTTCCAATCCAGCTCCATTCCAAACAGGTCATCCTGCTGCACTGGGTAACGGTTCTGATACTCTGTCCCCTGGGATATTTTATCCCACTCTTTGCCATTGCTGCGGTGGCCTGCTATTGCCTGCTGCTATTCACTTTGCTTTTCAAGCATGGCATGGTTGATGAACGCCTTGTATCTGTGGAACATGAGACGCTCATCCCCACAAGCAGGATACCTTGAAAAAAACGTATGGCCCACCAGTACGCAGCACACCTGCTTGCGAATATTTCAGCCTCCATGTAACCAGTTACTAGCACATTCTCCTTCTGTATAAGGACTACAAAAAAACCAAAAAACGCGCATAAAGATGCTATTTCCTTGACACACGCCAACGTGATATATAAAAATTTTATATACCCAAGCAGTGTAATATAGGGCAAAGCTATACTGTACCCCCCAAATCCACAGGAGGACATGATGCGTAACAAGGAGCTGAAAAAATTTCTTGCAGGCCTGGGTGTGGCCGGACTTATCAGTGCTGGCGGCATAACCCTGCCAGGTGCGGCCCATTCTTCAGGTAGTGGCTGAGGAGGACATACCAGCACAGGTGGTGCTGAAAAGGCTGCAGAGGCTTCCGGCAGCAGTTGAGGCGGTCATAAAAGCAGCGTAGGTGACGCTGCAAAAGAACAGGCCCAAGAAGCGACAGAAGACGCCACACAAAAAATTGAGAATGAAGCAGGCGAACAGGTTGACGACGCTCCTCCTGAAAAAGCTGCTGGAAAAAGTGGCTGAAGCTGACAACTCATGTGCAGTTGGCACATTCTCCCGTGATATGAACGGTTGGTAACCATGGTGTTGCCGACCGTTTTTTCTCTTTTCAACTAACCGCTGCCATGCCCCATATAGCAGAAATCTATCCTGTCTGTTACAGGCTTCTGGGTAACACTATTCCACAGGGAAATACGAATGACCTTGCCCGATACCTCGCCAGGCATCCACACCTCTGTACAGCCCACCCTTACCTCCCGGACTTGGCTCAACTGGAGGCCGCCCTCCATGAAGCACGTCAGAAACAGCCTCGCCTCCCTGATTCCGTTACGGAACGTACAGTCAACCCATCAGTGGAGCTGTTGCCCCTTAACTGGCAATTTCTTCCAGACTGTCTCGGCAATCAGCAATGCAAGCCGGTTCCAGAAAAAGATCGGGTGCTCATCTGGTATCATCCTACAGAAAAAAAATGGATATGTCGCAGTGCAACCGGGCACGATCTGCTGGCCATGAAAATGGCCTGGGAACATCTGGACAGCAGAGAAGTTGCTGTAGAGTCGCAACTGACACTGGGAGCGGTAGACAACATACTCTTTGCAGCCCAGGCAAACGGTCTGCTTCTGGCCCCAGGCTCGCGGCTCACACGCCCAACCAGCTTTTCCCGAGAAAAATTTTCAGATAATCGCCTCTTTACAGCTCAAACCTTTACCCTGCAGTGGCACATCACCCAGATCTGTGACCTACACTGCCGCCATTGTTACGACAGAAGCGAACGGGTTCCCTTGTCCCTTGAGCAAGGTATCCATATTCTGGATGAATTATATGCATTCTGTAATGCGCACCATGTCTATGCCCAGGTCAGCTTTACAGGTGGTAATCCTTTCCTTTACCCGCATTTTGACATCCTGTATCAGGAGGCTGCAGACCGTGGATTCCTCACGGCTATTCTCGGCAATCCCGTTCCGCAAAACCGCCTTGAAAAAATCCTCGCCATACAGAAACCGGAATTTTTTCAGATTAGCCTTGAGGGACTGGAACCACATAACGACTATATCCGGGGACAGGGACATTTTCAGCGCTCTCTGCAATTTCTCGAATTACTGGCCGACCTGGACATCTTTTCCATGGTCATGCTTACCCTTACCCGCGCCAACCAGGGACAGGTTCTTGCCCTCGCACAGTTCCTGCAAGACAGAACGAATCTGTTTACCTTTAATCGGCTGGCACAGGTTGGAGAGGGAGCAGCTCTGGAATCTGTGCCCATCAGCACCTATGAAGCCTTTCTGCACAGCTATATTGAAGCGGCAGCAAAAAGCCCTCGCATACGACTCAAGGACAATTTATTCAACCTGGCATGCCCCCCTGTTAACCAGCCCATCACAGCCGGATGCGCAGGTCATGGATGTGGTGCAGCGTTTAATTTCCTCGCTCTTCTACCTGACGGCGAAATCCATGCCTGCAGAAAGCTGCCTTCAAAACTGGGCAACATATATGAAAGTTCGTTAAGCAGTATTTACCATTCACCGTTGGCAGAGCAATACCGAAATGGTCCTGCTGAATGCAGAGGCTGTACGCTGTATCCTATCTGCAGAGGATGCCTGGCAGTAGCCTACGGTTTTGACCTGGATATTTTCCAGCAGCGAGATCCCTACTGCTTCATCAATGAACGGAGAAACACTGTTGAATAACCACTTTTCACCAGCCTATGACATAGACGCTGCGCTTGCCCAGAACCTGTTTTATAATCCAGGCTATTCCCATGGTTACCGCAGTAACCATGATGACGGCCAAAGGCAACAGTACCCCTGCATGCAGACGGATATGGTACATACGCATCCAGGTGCCAAACAGGTGCAGCACAAAGGGGTGTAGAAAAAAAATGGCAAAGCTCATGCTGGCCACTTGATTCAAAATGCGGTTTGGAACCTGATCGAAACGTCGCAAAAACAGATAGCACCCCATTACCAGCGCCATTTTCTGACCAACCATAAAATCTATACCCTTCCATTGCAGGGGGAGCTTGTGATAGTTGCCAAACCGATGCTGTAACACAACCTCTAGCACAGCAAAGAGCACAGCAATACTGAAAAACAACCACTCTTTCCCAGATAGCCGACGCTGTATGGTGTCGGCATTTTGAGAACACAGTATCCCCATGAGATAGAAAGGTGAAAAATACAAAACAGACTGAAAATTAGACAAATTATATAACGGACGGTGCATGAACATAGCCACCATGGCTAACATCAACAGAATGCCCAACTGCCGGTTAACAGGCAGATGAACATATCGTATATGCAGGGGGGACAAGGCAAAGGTAAGCATTATAAAGGGGATGTACCAATAAGGATATGAAAGCGCACCATACCAATAATATTGCATAATGGGCCAGACATGCGCATGCCAGAGGTCAGTCTGTCCTGTGTATAACTGATCTTTGTACGGTGGATGTTGCAAGAAATAGACAGTATACAACAAGGCAATCATACTGAGGATACAGTACGGCAATAGCACAGCCAGGCTTTTTTTTCGCATAAAATCCCGATATTCAAAGCGGGAATAGAACACAAAGTGGAAAAAAAATCCGGAAATAAAAACAAACATTCCCGTGGCCCCTGTCAAGAGGGAAGCCAGAATCCGGTCTGGAACAGAATCTATTTTCCAACCAACAAGACCATAACAATGGCCGGCCACAATAAGAAGAATGGCGATGGCCCGAAAATGGCCAAACGAATGTAAATACATACTTTGATAACAGACAACTTGCTTCTTTATGGTTCATCTGAAAACAAAAAAGGAGCCAGACTTCACACATCAATATCAGTGAGCTGTCATACCTTTAAGACGAACACGTGTTCAAGAATACATGCATACAACAGACAAGACCTGCCAGCATATGCCATGCCCACAAAACGCCTCTCTACACTTGCAATCAATGCGCCAGCCATTAACCATAAAAAAACAGATCTACCTGTTTTTTTCGTTGCATCCGGTTGTAAAAAATCTTACTGATTCATTCATAAAAAGGCTATGCCGATTCCGGCGCAAATCAACAGCTTGTACAGGCAACGGATACTCCACCTCAGTTATCATTCCATATTACTAGTCACCCCATGTTACACCATCGAATTCGCAGGGCAGTTTCCGATGACCTGCTGTTTTTACTTGATCTTGAACAACAGTGCTTTCCCGAACATCGACGTAGCACCAGGCAAGGTTTAAAAACGAGCCTGAAAAGTCATGCCCAGGAAGTTTATATACTGGAGCAAATACACGGTTCACAGCCAAATCCCGTAGGAGCCGTCGTCCTGTTGAAATACAAACGGACCGTACGAATCTTTTCCCTGGCTTTATTCCCACAAGTACAAGGATTGGGACTGGGAAGCAAACTGATCCAATTTACCATGGACAGGGCTGCAGCAAAGGGATTTGAACGTGTATCACTGGAAGCAGACAGCGCCAATAGCAGGCTCATTCAGTGGTACCAACACGCCGGGTTTCATAGAATAGAGCACCTGCCTGATTATTATGCTCCAGGGGAAGATGCTTTCCGAATGGCAAAAAAAGTTCAGGCAGCGGAAGACATGGCATTACCTGATGACTTGTTGGTCCAGGAGCTTCCAAATGGGTGGACAGGCTCCATGGGAGGTACTGACAACATGCAGATATAATCAATCAGGAACCTGGAAGATACCTGTAATGCCCTGTAATGGGATAGATAAAAAGCATATCATCAAGCTTTGGCCCCATGCCGATATTATGGACTATCAAGGGATTTTTGGTGGCAGGATCGTACTGATCAGAAACAATGCCTATATGGGGTAAATTGCCGGGGAGATGCCAGGTCACAAGATCTCCTGGCTGGAAGTCTGACGGATTATCTGTAATTGTGAGTTGCTCACCATGACGGGAAAAGAAAACCTGCAGATTAGGAACTCTCCTGTGGTCAATATTAGAATCTGGCTTGTGCAATCCCCAGATCCGTTGAGAAGGGTACAGGGTAAAATGCTTTTGCATGTCTACATGGACCAACTTCTGTAAGTCTATCCCCATGGCTCGATAAGACCTGACAACCACATCTGTGCATACTCCTGTATGGCTGGGTACATCCCCTCCAGGGTATGAAATGGAGCGATAACTGCCATCATATGTTACCTGATGGCGAGTTCTCTCCAGAGCGGCTTGAACCAGTTCTTTGGCAGATAGAGCCCATCCTGTCCCTGGGTACGCGAGCAGACTCAATAGTATCAAGGGAAGTGGATTTACCAGACGAGTACGACTCAACCAGCCGCAATATTGAACAAAACAGTGCATATGATAGTCCAAGAGAAATCATTATTACGAACTCAAATCACTAGCTTCCATAGAAATAAAAAGAAACTCCATAATATGCAAACTATTTGGTAGCTGATCACAGATCCCCCACGAAGTTTCCCGCATAGATAGCCTACCGGAGTTTTCGCTTACCTGCGATAAACCGCGCTTGCCCAAACCTGAAGCACCTGCGACCAGTTACAATTCACAAATGAATGAAACCAAGGTGTTATATCTCCCGTGATCAGGTGTATTCTTCCCCCTATTAGGGCTCGCAAAAAGCGCTTGGGCATGTTACCTACACCTTCGTTGCATATAAAAAGGAATAAAAAGGAAATAACATGAGAAGCATAAAAATGATTATGCCGTTGTCAGTATTCTGCCTAACTTCTTTTGGATGCCTGACAGACTCTCAAGCATTTGAAAACGTCATGGAATCAAAGCCCTCAGTGGCAATTATCTCGGAAAACAACTCTTGCATGTTATCTGAAACAATCCATTTTGATCTAGGGCCTGAGGTAGCCATAAAACTACCTCCTGATACAGACATAAAAAGTATAAGGATACTTTCAGAAGGAAAAGAAATCAAAAACAAAGTCATCGAAAAAAAAACAAAACTCGAGGCTGTAGATGTTGAACAAAAAGTGAATGGCGAACTTGTTATAACAAAAAAAGAAAATGAAATAACAGAATGCTATTATTTGCGTGTCACTTCAAAACTTCCTGTTAAAAGTGGATTCACACTTGAATATATGGTGTCTGGCATCTCATGGCAACCAAGCCTTACTGCTACGATAGCAGACGATCAAGCCCTCCTTATTTTCAACGCTTTAGTGACAAACACTTCTTTAGACCTTAACAACACAGATATTCTTCTTGTCTCTTCACCTTACAAAAATATTTCTGAGACAGAGAAAAATCGTTCATTCCATTACGACAAACATAACATTGATCAGCGTCCTGATAAATACGCTCCTATTCCACCTGCACCTCTCTCAAAAAGAGACCAAGTCATTTACAAAGCAGGCCACCTCTCTATAGTAAACGATAAAAACTCAACGACTCTTGTCAATATCGACACGGCAAGCGCAACCACTTTAAGGCATATATATTTATGGCAAACTGATGATGAGTTTGTTCGCGATATACTCTTTGTGAAGAATCCGTTTCCCTTTACCATTTGCAATACGGTAAACACCATCATACACAATGGTTCAGTCATTGATATGTACCAAACAGACTGGACGGCCCCAGGTGGAGACATGGTTTTATACGAAGATACAGAAAAAAATATTCAATGCGAATCGTCTGTAGAAGTTGTAGAAGATCTGGAGAAAAAAAATCGATACCACAGTAGAAATGTGAGAGAGCCCGGTGATGAACTTTACTATAATCACTCCTACGAATTTTCATGTTTTACTGCTTCTGACAGCAAGAAGGATTTGCATGTTGTTTTCAAGAAAAAATATGGGCGATGGTCAAAATCAATATATCACTTTGAACAAGAGCCAAAAGAAAGCCCGAGCTGGTGGCATATATGGGAAACCGAGTTAACAAAGCGTCGACCATACATCCTGAAATTTAACATAGATTCCGATGTAGAAACTTTTCAGGAATATAAAAAATACAAAAGAGCGCTGGAAGGTTGCTAAAAAGCGTTCAATCGTAACTGATCACAGTGCAGTCAGTTTCTCTGCGATCAGTCTGGAATATGTGTTGACCCAATATGCCGCGTCAGCCTGTGTATTCACAGGGAGTTGTCACTTTAATCAATCTCCCCCATGAGTAGTCACTGAATAAGGTCGCGGATACTAATAAATATCCAAAAATTGCGTAGGGTATCGGTTTGGTAACGTCATAGCGTCAATGGTTCCATACTGGCCGTATTGAGGTAACTGATCACGGACTTCAGAATCAGTTACATTGAGTAACCAAACAATACATTTACTATTTTTAATCTTTAGAAGACGACAATGGAAATCCACGAATTAATACAATCACTTGAAATTTTCGACAAAAAATACAAACGCGAAGAAATCGATGAAGCATTGCGTAAACGTGATGAAATCACCCCTCACTTAATACATTTATTGGAGAATGTTCTTCAAAATTCGGAAAAATATGCGGCTCGTGATAGTAAATATTGGGGACATATATATGCGTTTATGCTGCTAGGGTATTTTGGTGAAACCAAAGCCCATGATGTTATAGTTAACCTGTTCAGCCTTCCAAACGAACAGCCAGAATACTTATTCGGAGATTCTGTCACAGAGGGTCTGCCTATTGTGCTTCTCAGAACATGTGGAGGGAATGTTGAAAAAATCAAGGAATTGATTTTAAATAAAGAAGCATATGACTATTGCAGAGGATCTGCACTCCGAGCTTTATCTTATGCACTCATCGAGGGCTACATAACCCGTGAGGAAATTCTTACATTCTACAGAGAATTATTTTCTGTAGAGCCAACATCGCCTGACTCGGCCTTTCATGATTTACTGGCTAGCTGCATCCATGACATTTTTCCTGAAGAATTAATGGACGTTATTGAAAACGCATACAATGAAGAACTGATTGACCCTTTCTTCATTTCTTATAAAGACTTCACAGACGTGCTAATGGTCGGCAAGGAAAAATGCCTGGATAATCTTAGGAGGAAGATAGAAAGGAGCCAAATATACAACATTCACGACAGTATGTCTACGTGGGCATGTTTTGACCAGCCAGAAAAGAAAATGTCAAAAAACACACCAACCGGCTTATTACAAAACAAAAAAAAGCCAAATCCAAAGATCAAGAAATCAAAGAGAAAACAGTCCAAAGCGTCGAAAAAAGCAAATCGGAAAAAAAAGAAATAGTCGAGTATATGAAATGGATGATTACGAAAAATACGAAAAAGATTGTAAAAAAATCAGGAAAGCTAATGAAAGATTACTCAGTGAATTTGAAGATTGGCTGAAGGCTTCTGAACTATCGGAAAAAACGATAGACAATCATTTTTTCAACATTGATTTCTATATCAACGAATACCTGCTTTACGAAGAAATAACTAAAGCACAAGATGGTATTGATGATGTTGATATGTTTTTCGGTTATTGGTTTATCAAAAAGGCTGGGTGGGCGAGCCAATCAAGCATTAAGAGCAATGCAGCTAGCCTGAAAAAATTCTACACGTTCATGCATCAAAAAGGTTTGATAGATGCAGACGATCTGAGTGAGTTAAAGAAAACAATACAAGAACAAATGCCGGAATGGTTAGCCACTCTTAAGCGTTATGATGATCCATACATTGAAGAAGTCTGGTAAGGGTAACTGATCACAGGTACCCCACGAAGTCTCCCGCTGGTCATTTATCTGTTTTCACGATCGCGGTTTCCCGCACAGATAGCCTACCGGAGTCTTCGCTTACCTGCGAGAAACCGCGCTTTTCCAAATCTGAAGCACCTGCTAACAATCCGGCGTATGCACCTATGAGGCATCTGTGATCAGTGACAAATACAGGGAAGTTGCTAGGCTTAGTCACTTACCCTATGAGTAGTGCAATGAGGGTCGCGGAAAAGAATAAATATCCAAAAATTGCGTAAGATATCGGTTTGGTAGTGCCTTCACGTCAATGGTTCTATACTGGCCGTATTGAGCCATTGATGCGACGACCTTACCGAGTTGAGAGATAAGCAAGGTTCGATAATTTATTTTTTCCGTGACCCTTAACCATTGGTGCAGGATAACGCGCTTTTATGGCCCTGTAATACCGTTTTCACAATTTATTGAAGCTGACGACGATGGGTTTCGGCCATTTCCAATCACTTATTCCAAAGCCTTTTCAATAGCCATCTTGAACCGTGTTGAGGAAAAAGGCCGGCAGCAGGCGGTGCAGGATTTGCCTGGTGTCTTAAAATAACTGAGTTTTTCAGTGATTTTGGAACCACATTTAGGGCAGGTAACGGTTATCGTCTTGTCTTCTTGCATAATGGATCCTCCATTGAAAAAAGAATTATAAACCTTCTCAAAACACACCAACTCTAACCCGGATTTCTCCATTCCCCTTTTATTCAATCAATGCTGAAATGCTCTGATACTCTCTCCTGATCTGCTGAATATGCTTATCATAACTTCGCATTTTCAATATGGACCTGCTGATAAGATAGCTACCAAGAATGACCAGGCAAAAATTCAGTATACTGAGCGGAATGATAAAGTGTAAAACATGTAAGACATCATAATATTTCGACGTGGCGATCAGCACGCTGACCACAGATAAAGGTAAAGCCAAAACTGCAATTCCAGTACGCAGCACTGCTAGGGAAGTCCGTTTTTCTGCCAAAAGGAGCTGGACTTCATTTATTGCAATTGCATCAATCTTCCCCGGAGTCTCCATATCATCACAGGCTAACGGCGACGCCAGCCACTCCAAACAGGAAACCCTCCTGCATCACGGAGCACCAGTACCTTGTCTCCTTTTTTCAACTCTGCAGCAATCAAAACAGGCTTCCCATCCAAGGTAACACGGGAACCTTTGATTTCTATTTTATCAGCAGCCGCTATTTGTACATCCTGGTTTTCCAGATACCAGGCTGGGCCGAGATGCACAGAGATTGTTTCTGTCTCTGTTTGCAGCGTGAGATGCATGCCATAATTCATGCCCTGCATGGGAATAATCTTTTCAATCGAGACGACCTCTCCATTGACCGTTTCAACGCTCTGCGGATTATACATACGAGCATACGGCGCTTGTGCGCCCCAGCCTCCGCTTCCCTTCCAATTCATTCCCTGTTGGGCTAATGCCGATGCGGTAAATGAAAAACAAAGCAAAGTCAGCACAGCAAATATCAGAATCTTTTGTTGCATCTTTCTGTCCTCCTTTCACTTTTTCAGGTAACTGGTTACAGAGCACCTGATCTTTCCGCATTCAGCCGGGCTTACGTATGACTCAATACTCAGCACACCCTCCTTGCGAAAACCTCAGGCACCCTGCAGCCAGTTATAAATAAGGGAGACTTTCAAGCGTATCCGCCTCCCCTGTGAGTAGTCACGTATTCTGTTTTATTTTTGAAACTCCGGGAATTAAGGTTTGGGTACTTCTTACCCCTTTAAGGGTACGCATGGCCCGTTGGGTGAACTCAGAGATCAACTCTGCATCCGAGGCAAGCAAATCCCGCTGCAAAGTCACTTTCACAACCATGTCAATGGAACCGTGCACAGAATGGATCTCATCCACTTCGGGCTGCGCATACAGTTTGTCCATAATCTGGTCTTCATAACGCCCCTCCACATTCATGAGCACGAAAAAGGTAATCTCACGCTTCATATCCGGATACTGTGCTTCTGTACGGTCAATCATGAGCTCCCGAAAAGCCTCCATATTTTGAGGAATAAGTCTATCAATTCCAATGCCATAATTTCGGGCTGCGCCTTTTTCCCACTGGTATGTGGAGATGTAGAGATAGAGATCATCAACGGTCCTGCCAGGAAATGAGTGGACAAGCCCACTCTTTTCTATCATGGCTTTCAAGGGGCGATAGATAGTTCTTGACCAGTCTGCTGCAGCCTGCTTAAAGGTGAAATCCTGGGCTTCATGATCCTTAAGAAATTGTTGATGATCCTGAATTTGTTTTTCCAGATGGACAAACTGACCGGGCTCCGTAAGCTCTAGAGTTTCAGTCTGTCCGGATTTATCTCTGAAAGAAATTTTTTCCAGATACAGCCGGTTCTCCAGACTGTCTGCACCAGGCAACAATTCCACAATACATGCTCGAATATGGGTGTGCCCTAACTCTCGGGCCGCTGCTACACGATGATGCCCATCAAGAATGAAATAATCCTCCTTGATCTGATACAGGGAAACGGGCGGCATGAGGCGACCTTTCACCATGGCTCGCCTGATACCATCCAATCGACTGTTTTCACCTTCCCGTTTGGGCCGGAACTGGTTATCGAAATCATGATATCGCCCAACGGTACCCACAATCTGCAGCAGGGGTATTTCACGTACACCACGGTGAATGGATTCATATGCCTGCTCGCTTTGCTGTACAGTATCAAAAAGCTGCAGATTATTCTCAGCTTTTTCCTTACGCAGACAGGTGATGAAACATTTTAAGGTATCAAACATGGAGAATATAGTACCCGAAGCAGTTCACTATCAAAGTATTTTTCAGCCAGCTTTTACGATCATCATCTTTACGGAATTCTTTGTGAATATGCCCATGCAAAAAATAGGCTGGCCGATATCGCTCTATGAGTCGCCGAAAACAGAGGAACCCTCTATGACAGGGATCTTCCGCGTCACCTACTCCCCTTGGAGGTGCATGGGTAACCACAATGTCAACCCCCTTGTGCAGGAGAAGTGAAAACCATATCCCCCGTAAAAAAAGACTCATCTGGGACTCCTTATACTGGTTGGGCCCTCCATTGTACCATTGCGACCCGCCCAGCCCTAAAAAGCTGACATTATTAAACGTCTGAATATGGCGATGAATATTCTGGCATCCGGGGATATTCAGGTTCGCATGACGAATGTCATGGTTTCCCAACACATAAAACACAGGTGCACCTGTTTTCCTAGACAGGAAAGAGAGAAACTCCGGAGGCAGGTCTCCACAGGAAAGAACCAGGTCAACGCCATTAACAATATCAGCCTGCAATCCCTTTTCTGTTAACTCAGGCGCTATAATGTCAGCAACGACAAGTATTTTCATAGATACATCATTATGGGTTAATATACATTTTTTTGCCGATATCCCGCCATCCACGATTGCATTTTATCATAAAACCATCTCTTTATCTTCATATCTCCTGTTCAGCAAAAAAATGATCCCAGCTGCTTAAAAAGGCTGGCAGGCACGATTGTCGCCACAGTTACATTGTTGCGACATCGGTAGGCTTGCATGCAAGAAACATAACATCTTGTCATAATTCCAATTTGTTGCCACCGTTGAACACCAATCAACTCCCCGAATCAACATATAATGATAAGGCTACATATAATAACAGACTCGATAATGCATGTACACGACTTGCCAAAAAGCACTTTCCATTTCACCACAACAATGTATAATCCACAGGGCCAAGCATACATTTTATTACTTTTTTGAAAGTTTTTTCTGTTTAGCGGAGTCATGTGAACATTTCCCTGAAAATCCTGTTTTGACTCTGTGTAAAAAATTGGTATGGTCTATTTTTTGAAAATGCAGCCCTACACGTTCACCACTCTCGACTCAAATAAAGGAGGAGTCCATGAAGAGAACATTGGCAACAGCTGTACTATCATGTTCTGCGCTGCTTTTGGCAGGCTCAGCCCTGGCAGCGGATACCATCAAGATTGGGTACAACATTCCGCTTACCGGGGATATCCCTAAAGTTGGCGAATCCTCAAAACTTTCTGCCGAAATGCTCAAAGAAGACATTAACGGTGCCGGCGGTCTTGAGGTAGGTGGCAAAAAGTACATGCTTGATTTTATCTATGAAGACAATGAATCCAAAGCTGAATCTGCGGTTACCACTGCGCTGAAACTCATTGAAAAAGATCAGGTTTTAGCCATGATCGGCCCCAACTCCAGCAAGCAGGCTGTTCCTGCTGGCCAGATTGCCGACGACAACCAGACAGTCATGGTCTCTCCATGGTCAACCAACCCTGATACCACCAAAGACAGACCATGGGTTTTCCGCGCTGCATTTCTTGACCCATTCCAGGGACCTGTTGCAGTAAATTTCTCAGCAAAAACCTTTAATGCCAAAACTGCAGCGGTTCTGTACGACCTGTCCAATGACTATTCCAAAGGGCTTGCAGAAATTTTTAAGGAAGAGTTTGAGAAAAAAATGGGCGCTGGCAGTGTCGTTGCCTTTGAAAGCCACGGCACCAAGGATCAGGATTTTTCAGCACAGCTGACCAAGATTACAAGTGCCAAGCCGGACTTCATCTTTGTACCAGATAACTACAACCAGGTAGCCCTTATCGTAAAACAAGCCCACCAGCTGGGTTACAAAGGTCCCTTCATGGGTTCAGATGCCTGGGGTTCTTCAGAACTGATGACCCTGTGTGGCGATGACTGTAAGGGTCTCTACTTCTCTACCCATTATGCAGCAGCCGGGGCCACAGGCGCAACCAAAGAATTTATTGATCGCTACACCAAAAAGTATGGTTATGTACCAGATGATGTTGCAGCATTGACCTGGGACGCAACCCGTATCGTTCTTCAGGCTATCCAGGATACCGAAGGCCTTAGCGGAAAAATACGTAAAGATCGCAAAGCTGTTCGTGACGCCATGTCTGAAATTCCATCTTTTGAAGGAATAACAGGTGCCATGAAGTTCGATGAGGAAGGTGATCCCCTCAAATGTGCGGTCGTGGTACGCATAAGTGACAGCGGTGAATTCGAATTCACAGAATCCGTTTGCCCCTGAACAACCTCCTGAAATAGATGAAAAATTCCAAGAGCAGGTCAGACCGGCAGTCTGGCCTGCTCTTTTCTACTTTGTGTCTACTTCAAGATGAAGCGTTTGTCCGAACATAAGGTATGAAATAGTATATGCCCCAGGCATCCACATCTTTTGAACATAATCAGTGATCACAAAAGCAAGATACCCAAGACCACTCGTTGAGATAGACACGGCCCAAGCGCCTCCTGTTGCAACGTAGCAATAATTCAACCTGCCCGAAAAGCAGGATAAAACTACTTGAGTCAATGAGCACAGCAAGTTTAATCCAAAACATAATCAACGCACTGCAATGGGGGAGCTTTTATGCACTCATTGCTCTGGGATACACCATGGTTTACGGTGTTCTGGTGCTGATCAACTTCGCCCATGGCGACATTTTCATGATAGGCGCATACGTCGCTTTTTTTGCTGCCACCTTTATTCTCTCCACGTTGGGACTGCCAGGATGGGCTGCACTGGCCCTGACCATTCCCATCACCATGATCGTGACCTCATTGGTTGGTGTCTCCATTGAACGTATAGCCTACAGGCCCCTCAGACGTAAAGGTGCCCACAGGCTTTATGTGGTTATCACCGCCCTCATGTGTGGCCTGATCCTTGAGAATGGTAACCTGGCTCTTCTTGGCGCAAGCCGTAAGGCTTTTCCCTCACTTATTTCCGAACATGTGTATACCATTGGTGGAGTCAGCTTTACCAACCTGAAAATAGCGGTTATTGTCACAGCCTTTATCTGTTTTTTCATTCTTCACTGGATTGTGACGAAAACCAAAGTAGGCATGGCCATGCGGGCTATTTCCTACGACAAATTTGCAGTTCCCCTCATGGGCATTCCCATTGACAACATTATTGTTGTAACGTTTGTCCTGGGTTCCTCCTTTGCAGCCCTTGCTGGACTTCTCTTTGCCATGAGTTATCCAATACTGGAACCTTATATGGGCGCTCTTATCGGTTGGAAAGCCTTTATCGCTGCAGTGGTCGGCGGCATAGGTGATATCCGGGGTGCGTTTATTGGTGGCTTTCTGCTTGGCGCAGTGGAAATCATGGTTGTGGCCTTCTTTCCCTCAACATACCGGGATCTGATAGCCTTTACCGTTCTGCTGGTTATCCTGTCGTTTAAGCCAACAGGTCTGTTCGGCATAGCCAAGACCACCAAGATTTAAGGGGAGAGTACGATCATGCAGAGATATTCCGTTCAACTCATCCTCATCGCTCTTGGCGGTCTTATTACCTATCTGGCCTACGAAGAAGCCATCGACCTCTACATTATTTCTGTACTCATGTTCATGGGTGTTAACATTATTATGTCCACCAGTCTTAACCTGGTAAATGGAAACATGGGTGAATTCTCCTGCGGCCATGCTGGCTTCATGTGCGTGGGAGCCTATGTTTCCTCTGTTCTTGGGGTACTGTTATTCAGTAAAAACAAGATACTGGCAGCCCCTCTGCTTAATCCGGAAATGGCAGTGTACTTTTTCCCTTTTATCATCATTGCAGGAGGGTTGGCAGCAGCCCTGACCGGCCTCTTGGTAGCTATTCCCTCATACAGAACCCGCGGAGACTATCTGGCCATCATCACCATAGCAGCCAACTACATTATCATTTCTGCCATTGAAAACATGAATATTATCGGTGGTTCACGGGGATTCATGGGTATGAAACGAGTTGTCAACTCCATGGAGGATGTTCTTTATCTTCCCTGGATGGTCATATGGGTTTTTGTGTTCACCATCGGTACAGTATGGCTCTTACGGCGTTATACTTCTTCCACTTTTGGCAAGGGAGTGAATGCCATCTGTCAGGACGAGGTGGCTGCTGAAATAATGAGTGTAAACACCAATAAGATGAAAACCATCACCTTCATGCTTTCCTCCGGCCTGGCCGGTGTTGCAGGTGGCCTGTTTGCATATATTATCGGTTATGTTAATCCTGGAAGTTTTAACATACTCAAATCCACAGAAGCAATGGTCATGGTCTATCTTGGTGGTATGGGCTCCCTCAGCGGGGCCGTAATAGCGGCTGTACTTTTCACCTTACTCACCGAAGGATTACGTTTCGCAGATGTATTACTGCACTATCTCTGGTTTGTTCCAGACAGCTGGCATTACAGCCAGGTTTGGAAATGGGTTATCATCCCGCTTATACTCATTATTCTCATGCAGTTCAGACCAGAAGGCATCATGGGCAACCGTGAACTGAGCGACCTCTTTCCAGGCCTTAAACGATTTTACAAGTTCAAATAACCATGCAGAACACACAAGCTCCATCATCAACGTCTGTTCTTGAAATCCGCAATATGACCCAGCGGTTCGGCGGTCTGGTTGCGGTCTCCGACTTCAGCATTAACCTGGGCAAGAATCAGCTCTATGGACTCATAGGTCCCAATGGCGCAGGCAAGACAACAGTCTTTAATCTGATCAGCGGCTTTTATCAGCCAAGTCAGGGACGGATATTTATCAACGGCAGGCCCACCGCCGGTCTCAAACCCCACAAGGTTACCGCCCTGGGCGTTGCCAGAACCTTTCAGAACATCCGGCTCTGGAACGACATGTCGGTTCTGGACAACATCCGGGTGGCCCAGCACGGTGCCCTGGATTACGGCTTCTTGCAAGCCGTATTACGAACCCGCTCATATAGAGATTGCGAGGCACGCATAGAAAAGGAAGCTAGGGAACTGCTCACCTTTTTTGAACTGGACCAATATGCCAATGAACTGCCCACCAACCTCCCCTACGGCCTGCAGCGAAAGCTGGAAATTGTTCGCGCTTTGTCTGAAAAGCCTAAGCTCCTGCTGCTGGATGAACCTGCTGCCGGGTTGAACTCAGTAGATGCCATCGAACTGATTCGCCTTGTTAAATGGATCCATGAAAATTTTGATATCTCCATCCTGTTGATCGAACACCACATGGATGTAGTCATGGAACTGTGCTCACAGATCAAGGTGATTGACTTCGGCCAAACCATAGCCGAAGGCGATCCGGAAGAAATCCGCAATAATCCTGCTGTAATTTCTGCCTACTTGGGAGATGATACAATCTGATGCTACTCTCAGTTGAAAATCTAGTTGTTAAATACGGGAATATTCAGGCCCTGCACGGTATCTCCTTCCAGGTGGCCAAGGGTGAAATCGTAACCCTGATCGGTGCAAACGGTGCAGGTAAAACAACCAGTCTCTATTCTATCACCCGCCTGCCTCCTCCTGAATCTCCCCGCGTTGTCGGCGGCGACATCCTCTATGAAGGAGAATCGATTCTGAAGACACCGCCTGACAAAGTCGTCAAAGATCTGAAGCTGGCTCTGGTACCTGAAGGTCGCCATATTTTTGGTAACCTGACTGTCATGGAGAACCTGATCCTGGGCACCTATAGCAGGGAGAAAGGGACCGACTTCAGTGAAGAATACCAAAGGATCTTTGATCTGTTCCCCCGCCTGGAGGAACGTAAACACCAGCGCAGCGAATCCCTTTCCGGGGGCGAACAGCAGATGCTCGCCGTTGGTCGTGCCCTGATGACCGGATGTAACTTTCTGTTGCTGGACGAGCCCTCCATGGGACTTGCACCTGTACTCAAATACGAGCTGTTCAGAACCCTGAAAAAGCTCAACGAAGAAGGCATGACAATCCTTCTCATCGAGCAGAATGCCAATCTTGCCCTACACCTTGCCCATCGAGGATATGTGCTGGATACGGGAGAAATCGTTGCTCAGGGAACCGCAGACGAACTCCTGGCTAATCCCGAACTTAAGAAGGCCTACCTGGGCGGATAAGTCACAGACACAAGTTTTTCCGGCTTTATATAGCTATCACCATTTCCTTTTCTGCCAGGCCCATCGTTTATATTGGCCATCTGGTTCATACAACAGATGGCCACCTCTCCTACCACTCTCCTGATCTGTTTTTAATACTATCATAATGATATACGGGTACTTTTGATGCCAGATATATCAAGATATACGTATTTCAATGATTCAAAAAGGAGTTGGAAATGCATAAAACTTTGTCTCGTCTGGCCATGGTTTCCATGCTTGGCGCCTCCACATTTGCTGCGGTGCAAACCCAGGCTGCAGAAGAAGAACGTCTGTTTTCCCTTAACGATCCCATGGCGGCCTTTCTGGAGACCCGTGCCTATGCAGAACGTATGGGAGCAACCGCTGAATTTCGTAAAATGGAAGGTGTGGCTCTGGATGAAAAAAACGGCAAAATCTACATTGCCATGAGCGCCATTGAAAAAACAATGAGCGATGACAAGGGTGACATCCAGCTGCCAAAAAACAAATGCGGTATCGTGTATGAGGGTAAGCTCGATTCCAACTATAACATCAGCGAGCTCAAACCTGCTGTGATTGGCGGGCCTTACAACAAAGAGGTTACCTCAGAATATGGGAGTGGTTTTGCTGACAAATGCGATCCCGACAACATTGCCAATCCTGACGGGTTATATGCTGACAAACATGGCAACCTGTGGATTTCAGAAGACACCAGCAGCCACGTAAACAATGCTATCTGGCGATGGGATGGCAAAGAGCTGAAACGCTTTGCAACCGTCCCCACAGGTGCGGAGATTACCGGCGTGCATGTTACTGCCAACGATGAACTCTTCTTTAACGTCCAGCATCCCTCTGCAATGAGCAAATTTCCCTACAACCGTGGTGTTGTGGGGACGGTAAATGGGTTTAAGAGTAACGACTCATTTACATCCGTGGATGTACCAAAGGGCGATGATGTATTTGATGTCAAGATTGCCAAAGGCGCATACCAGGTACTTGCCCGCGTGGGTGAGCCCATCCCCAACGACATCTATAATCAACGTTTTGGCCAGATCAATACGATGGCCGGCGATTTGAAAGAGATCTGCAATCACCCTGACGGCAATATGTTCCTGCCAATAGCTGAAGACGGTTCCTATGGTTACCTCTACACCAATTACGAATGCAGGCCGGGCACTGTCGGCAAAATCTACATTGAAAAAGACGGAGACAGCTGGAAAATTCTTGATGGCGAGAACGTCAGCTTTGCCGCAGTGGGTGGAACCTGGAACAACTGTAATGCCAGCGTAACCCCCTGGAACACCGGCCTGAGTAGTGAAGAATACGAACCAATGGCTTCCAAAACCGGATGGAAAAAAAATGTAGTGGATATGTCCATCTACCTGGGTGAGCAGGCTAATCCATACAACTATGGATATCTGGTTGAACTGTTGCCAGATACCAACGGTGATTTTGCAGGAACCCATGTGGTCAAACATTATGCCATGGGACGGCTCAGCTATGAGATGGGTCGAGTCATGCCTGACATGAAAACCGTGTACAGCGGAGACGACGGCACCGGGGTTATCCTGGCAAAATTCGTTGCCGACACACCTAAAGAACTGAGTGCTGGCACGATTTATGCTGCAAAAATCAAACAGAACAGTGACGAAAGCCTGGCCATCACCTGGATTGAACTTGGTCGCAGTACCGATGCTGACGTTTATGATGCCATTCAATCTGTCAGCATGAAATAATCCTACCCACGTGTCTGGCCTGAACAGCTCTGACACTTTTTCATAAATCCCGCCTCTCCTCTCCTCTTCCCGCCGCTGGAGCAAACACAGTCCTTGTGATTTCTCCAGCGGCTTCTTTTTCGGTGATTACCCTGCCGGCTCTCCGGAGTCCATTTGACGAAACTGATCACAGACACTGCACGGGATCTCCCGTTGGTTGCTTATCTCGTTGAACGATGCGATTGCACGCATAGATAGGCTTTGCGGTCAGTCGCAGCCATAGCAGGAATTACTGTCTTGTTGATGCTTTTTTTTAATGTATGCCAGGTTCTGCATGGCAGCCTGAATCTGGTTTTCTTCGCCAATGCCAGATGCAATTACGCTCTCAAAATTCCCTGCGGCACGGGCATACTGTTTTTCTTTCATCGCTGAATAGGCTGCTTTCATCAGAATACCCGTATTAACAGCATCACAGCTCTCTGCGGCCTGCTCATAGGCCAGGCAACTCGCTTCATATCGATGTAGAGCATAATAGATATCCCCCAGAACCTCCAAACTTTCAGCTGTTTTTGTCTGTTCGGCAACCTCACAGGCTATTTTCAAGGCATCTTCATACATACTGCCGCTTTGATAAATATCAACCAAATGATTCAATTGCTCAATGGTCGGTTTTTTACCAATGGTACGACGGTATACATGAGCCGATTGCTGAGGAACACCGGCAAGGAGATACAGTCTGCTGAGATCGTTCAGGTGTTTCTTTTCATCAAACTCAAAATGAAAAACAATTTCCTTGGCAGCCACGGCTGCAATATAGTCTCCCTTTTGCAGGGTAAACCATACCGCCAATTTCCACGACTTCACCTGGGATGGATACCTGCTAAGAATCTTATCCAAGACCTGCTCTGCCTCTTTCTCCTTGCCCAGTTCAACACAATTTTTTACCAGAGAACTCATCCATGAATATCTGGGCTCATCGGCACCCACCAGAATCTTTAATAATGGATAGGCACTTTTCGGTTCCTGCAGCTCCAGCCAGATCACCACCCCGCGATAGCGCAATTGGTTGGAAACTTTGTCGTCTGCAAGATTTGTTCGCTCCATGACTGATTTGACTTCGCTCTCCTGATTTGCAGCCAGTAGAACAGAAGCCAGATCAACCAGCCAGAGTTGCTCAACCTTCTTACCGACGACACTCTTTTTCAACAACTTAATGGATTTTTCCTGTTTGCCCTCAACCAGCCACAACATGCCGGCCTGATGATAGAGCTTCCCCTCACCTGAAATATTAGCCGCCCACTCAATATAGGTAGCTCCTTTGGCATAATTTTCCTTCAGGAGCCATGCATTTGCTAAAGCCACCAACCACTCTTTCCTGGGCTGTTTACGTTCTGCTAAAGGGCTCAGGAGATTAATAGCTCTGTCAACCTGTTTAAGCTGCAGCCTGAGCGTACCGGCCTGATACATATGCTGCGATTTCTTGCTGATGGACGCTGCCTCCTCCATGGCATCGGCTGCCTTTGCAATATTTTCCTTTATCAGCCACGCCTGTGCCATGGCAACCAGCCAGTCGGCTTTCAGTGGCTGGATATCTGCTAGACGAAGAAGATTCTGCAAGGCCTTGTCCGGCTGCTCAGCCTGCAGCCATAACACTCCGCAATTGTAGAGGTAATCCGGGGCAGGATCTATTTCGATGACTCGCTCAAAGGCCATTGCAGCATTAGCATGCTGATCAAGGGTGTTATAAACAGCGGCCATAAGCAAAAAACAATTTTTTCCAGGATCCTTTTGCTCTGCCAGGATTTTGAGCAGGGGCAAGGCCCTTTTGGGTTTATCCAGTTCATTCCACAAATAGGCTGCATGAAACAACAGTTCCGGGTTATTTCCCACCCTGGCAGCCTTTTCCATGGCTTCTGCTGTTTTCTCGGAGTTTTTCAAAGCTTTTAACGCCTCAGACAAGCCAACCAGCCACTCTTCCTTGGGAGCTTTTCTTTTGCTTAAATCCTCCAGAATGCTCAGGGCTGTCTTGGGCTTTTCTGCTTCCAGCCAAAGCATGGCACATTGATAGAGCAGATCATCATCTTTTGAAAACACATACGCTTTATCCATGGCCATGGCGCTGCTTTGCATGGCATAAATTCTTTTCGTTTTTTCCTGTTTGTCTTCCTTGGAATATGCACTGCCGCTTTCCTGCCAGGCAAGGGAAAGGAGCTGCCAGGCATCTTTAAACTCAGGAGCAATCTCCACGGTTTTTTTCAAATTGGAGATTGCTGCATTGATATTGCCAGCTTTATATGCAAAATACCCCAGTTCATAATAGAGAAGAGGATGGGTTTCAGCCGGATGAGCAGAGGCATAGGTTTCAAGTTTTGCCTGAGCCTTATGAAACTGCCCTTTATCAGAAAACGATTCAGCCTCACCCAACGCGGTGTGCAATAGCGGAGGCGGCTCTCTGAATTCCTTGATGCCGTTTTTCAAATCATGGGCATGGAGCAAAGAGGGTAGGACAAGAAAAAAAACTATAATTCCACCAAGCAGTCGAATGAACGAGCTTCTCTGTATGTACTGTTTCTCTGATTTGCGCATAAATGAGCCTCTTTCAGAACGCCCCGCATCTCTCTCATCTCGTGTTATTCTTTTTAGGGTCGCGGAAAATAATAACTATCCAAAAAATGCGTAGGATATCGGTTTGGTAACCTCGTAGCGTCAATGATCCCATAATGGCCGTATTGATCCATTGACGCTACGACATTACCGAGTTGAGAGACAAGCAAGATTGGATAATTTATTGTTTCCGTGCCCCCTTAATCGAAACAAAATGTTGATGAGAGGTGCGAGCTAATCCAGTTTAAATTCAATAACGGTTTCAACCCAGGCCTCCACCACACTGCCATTTTTGATTGCCGGCTTAAACTTCCAGCTCTTCACCGTCTTTTCCACTGCCTGCTCAAACTCTCCTGGAGGCTTTGCTGCAATGACTTTGAAGAGATCAGTTCTGCCGGATTTATTCACCAGAAATCGTATATGAACAGATCCTTCAAATCCCTGTCGTTTGGCTCTATAGGGATACATGGGCTGAGGGGTGGCCACAGCCTGAGGCATCTTATCCACCTCATCGGAATTGAATCTGGTACGAGGCGGCCCATGTTTGGGCAAAGCCGGCATTGACCCTTTCTTCAGGGTTTGGTTAAACTGTTGAGCAGAAATTTTTATTCCTTTAACTCCAAGATCGGTTAAGCTTGGTATCTGCACCATGCTGCCAAAGGCCGCTCCTGTCGATTCATACGAAGTCTGCGGAACTTCAATTTCCGGCATGTCTATTTCCGGCATCTCCATTTCAGGTGGTTCCGGTTTATCAGGCTCTGGCGGCGGCTCCGGCTCCTCTTCCATTTCATCGCTTTCCAGAAGTTCTTCTTCCTGCATGGCGATAAGCCGTATCTTGTCCAACTGGACATGTTCGCCATCAAAAGAGGCTTGCCGCAGCAGTGTGGGAGCAAGTGCCAAAATGAAGAGACCAGCAGCAAAGCCGGTCACAGACAAGAAAAAGTTTCTCAACAACAACCCGTTCATATCATCCCTTTGGCTTACTGGCTGAAACAGCAATATTTTCTGCACCTGCTAAACGACACTGATCCAGAACGGCAATCAATTTTGACGTAGGGCATTCACCATCGGCGTCAATGATTACACCTCCGTCACTGTTTTCAGTTAAGAATATTTCCACCAGCCCTCGAACCCGCCTGAGCTCCACCTGGTTTCGATCAATGAACACATAGCCTTCCGGGGTGATACCAATGATCATGCCTGTGGCCTCCTTCATTTCAGCAGAGGCTGCTTCAGGACGATTGACCTCAATTCCGGATTCCTTAACAAAACTCGCGGTCACCAAAAAGAAAATCAACAGAATAAAAATCATGTCGATCAGTGGCATCATGTCAATTTCAATATCGCTTCGATCGGAATCCAAACCATAAGATCCCCTTAAAGATCCAAGTCTGTTCATAGTTCACACTCCTTGTCCAGCCATTGGACAATACCCCGTTGAAAAACGAGAAGGTCTTGCTGGATATTGTTGGCCTTTTTTTTCAACACCTGACCGATAAAAATTCCAGGTATGGCAACCAGCAGCCCGGCCTGGGTGGTAATCATGGCCTCCTTAATGCCTGATGCCATAGCCTGGGCGTTTCCCATGCCGTACATGCCGATAACCTTGAAGGTCTCCACCATTCCGGACACCGTACCAAACAGACCTAAAAGCGGGGCAACGGCTGCCAGGATAATAATGGTTGGAATATATTTCTGGATAGCACCAGCCTGTTTCCTGATCGCAGCATCAAACAACAACTTGTCAGCATCCTTATTCTGGCAGCGAGTGCCATTGTCGGTGGTCATGAAATGATTTATGGCCAAGGCTCGAGGGCTGTTTGAGGGACTTACTTGCCCTGATTTCAGGCAAATCATGGCATCAGAAAGACTGATCTGATCCCGACCTGTTCGCCAGACCCAATCCGCTTTCAAGGCGATCAGGCCCCAGAGCCAGCCAGAAACGAGAAAAATGGGGATCATTACAGGCCCGCCAACCTCGATCAGCATCCAAAGATTTTCTAATATCTCCATGACTTATGCCTGCGCACCATTATGCTTTAAAATTGCACCCATCAGAGCGATACCTTTTTCCTCCATATCCCGGGCCAGATTCTTAACCCTGCCGCCAAGAAAAGAAGCCACCATCATAATGGGGATTGCCACGGCAAGACCAACCTGGGTTGTTACCATGGCTTCTGAGATACCACCTGCCATGAGCCGGGGATCACCGGTACCGTGGGTGGTGATGACCTGAAAAGTGTTAATCATGCCGGTAACGGTTCCGAGCAGCCCCAGCAGTGGGGCCACAGCTGCCAGTACTTTGAGAGCCCCTATAAAACGCTCAAGCCTGGGGATTTGCGTCAGAATCGCCTCGGAGATGACACTTTCAATCACCTCCTGCTTCTCGTTTTTATGCTCAAGTCCGGCCATGAGGACCTTACCGGTGGGCCTGCTCTTGTGCGGTTGCGTCGTTTCCAGGGCTGCATCAAAGTTCCCCTGGAAAACCAGTTTCGTTACTTTGGTCATCAGGGCATCGGTATTGGAACGAACCTTGGAGAGAAAAAAGACCCGCTCAAGAGCAATGATTATTGCTGCAAGCCCAACCAGAAGAATCGGGATGACCAATACCCCACCACTTCTCAGCCGCTCTTCCAGCGTTTCTTTCCTGGACAGTTTGCTGATGGCAACTCCACCGGAAATATCCAGGGGAGTAATGTCCTGCTTCCCGTCATAAAAAGCAGTGATGTTCCTTGAGAGAAAATACCCCGGATCACCACTCATAAGCAGACGATTGGAGCCAGGGCTGAAGGTAAGAAAACCATTGCTGTTACCGTCGCTAAACAATGCCCCCATATGACCAAGCCTGATGATATCGGCATTTCTATCCTCACCGCTTCGATCAAGTATTGAGCCCTGGTAGCGGACATTATGTTTTCCAACATCAATATCATCGAAATACATGGAGAACAGGCCTTTCATGTCATCAAGATCAGCGATCCGTTTCCCGGTCAGATAGTCATTCAAGCTCTCCATTCGCTGCGGCTGCTGGCTGGAATATGGAGATTTTTCAGAAATGGAAAGGAAGTTGCGGATATGATCAAGAAAGATATTATCCAGTTCTTCCTTGCTGGCCAGTCTGGTGGCAATCTCATGCTGGAGCTTATCCCGTTCATCGGCAAGGGATTTTACGACAGTTTTGTCTGTGGTCAGTTTTTCCTGTTCTGCTGTTACGGTGCCTTTGAGCTGAGCAATTTTCTGCAGTAAGTACTGACGTTTTTTTTCAATATCGGAACGTTGTTGCCGCTGCTCTGATACCGCCCGATCATGTCGTTTATGCACTTCCCTGGAAGCACTGTTGATATCCTGGGCCAGGACACTGGTCGTCCAGGACACGAGCAGGCAGAAAGCTGCAAAAAAGATGTTTCTTATAGTATTCATTGTGCAGCAATCCCCTCTACTTTTGTGTTTCAGGCCGGGTAACAGGCAATTTACTTAAACCCACCAGGCGAATGCCCTCTGCCATCTCAATGGCATCACGAATGGAGGAAGTATCATTCTCCATGATCTGCCATCCCGAACTGCTCCCTTGCCAATGGTAGGCCATTTCACTGTCAAGGGTCATGGCATAGAGACCCACACGTCCCACTTGAAGTATCTTGACCCTGCGGCCTTGCCCACCGATCTCAATCTCATTTTCAAATACCTGCACACGGTGACCAAGATCAACTTCCCTGGCCACTGCATCAAGTACTGCCCTGGCCTTATCAAGTAGGCCCATGTCATAGTCATTGAGCACCAGGCTGGCATGGTGAATGGATTTACGACGCTCTGTCATGTTACAGGGGAGATCAACATCAAGACTCTCCTGCAGTTTTGCCAGGTTTTTCTCCAGAATCGGCAGCAATTTCAAATTGACGGCTTCCATGGCCTTTGTCTTTTCCTTCAGTGCAATTATCTTGTGTTCCAGATCACCTTTATAGATTTCAAGTTTCTTTCGCTGCCACTGGATATGATCCAGCAGGTTCTCCAGATCCTCAATCTCTCCCAAAAGCCGATGCTCTTCCTCTATCCAGGATTCATGAATGTGCTGGGATGCAATCCCCACCTCAACCGCTTTTTCTGAAACCTTTTTCACCTCAGTCGCACTGGTTGCCCAAGATGCTTGCGCCACGACCAGAATTGCCATACACAGCACCAACGCCAGCCCCCACTGCACAACCTGGCCGGATTTAGCTGATTGATTACTTGTCACCCTTTCACCTCTTCTTTTTCAAAAACGACCTTGATAGTATAAGCCTTGGATATTTGAGATAAACTATACATCAACCGGCTAAGAACAAATTCCCGCGCAGCAACATCTCTAAACAGGTTAATTACAATCTCAACGTCTATAATCATGTGATTGCCCCCTGCCGCTGGGCAATCACCAAAGATGGTTGCTGTCAAGCCACTCCTCCCACATGCCCCCACCAGTCATCACACCGTCATTTCAATACAAGAGCCACGTAATACCATTAAAAGAATTTTCACTAACACCAGCGTCCATGACAATGACACTTAATTCTTAAAAATATTACAGGCAAATAGAACACGAAACGAATATATGCCACAGCTTAAAAAGTTTGACACCTCTAAAAACATACGCTCAAAGAAATTTCACCCGGCTTTATAAAACAAAACACATAAAGCAGAGACAAACAGATGAAAATATTCCATTCAACGCCCAGGCCAACGACAACCTAACTGATCACAGACACTTCATCTTTTACCGATCACGGATCACGATTTGCCGCATACTGGCCGTATTGAACCATTGACGCTACGACGTTACCGAGTTGAGAGACAAGCAAGATTGGATATTTTTTTCCGTAACTCTAAATCTGATGTTAATTGTCCCTGGTTGTTACAACGTCTAACACAATGGTGCTTCCTGAGCAGTTTGCGGCAAACAGCCGCCGGAGGTTCTCATTTAAGCCCCACCCAATACCTCCTCATCGTTTCCTGATCTCATCTGCCAACTGCGGGCAGTCATTCGTTTTGTCCATAATTGATGATAAATACCCTGTTGTTCAAGCAGGTCTTCATGTTTACCGGTTTCAACTATCCGTCCCTTGTCTATGACCAGAATCTGGTCCGCCCGCCGAATTGTGGACAGCCGATGGGCAATGACAATCAGTGTCTTGTTTTTAACCAGTTCTGAAATGGCCTCCTGGATATATTTTTCATTGTCAGGGTCAATGCTTGCCGTGGCTTCGTCCAAAAGGACAATGGGGGCGTCTTTGAGGATGGCTCGGGCAATGGAAATTCGTTGTTTTTCACCGCCGGAAAGAGAGCTTCCCGATTCAGTGACCATGGTATCATACCCATCTGGCAGCGCGCTGATAAACTCATGGCACCGGGCCTGACTAGCTGCGGCCATGATCTCCTCGTCTGTGGCATCTGGCTTTCCAAAGCGGATATTGTTTTTTATGGTGTCATTGAACAGATAAACCCTCTGGAACACCATGCTGATATTGCTGAGCAGGCAATCGCTGGTCATATCCATGATGTCTGTACCACCTAAAGTGATGCTTCCCCGCTTTGGATCCCAGAATCTGACAATGAGATTGGCAATGGTGGTTTTCCCGGAACCGGACTGGCCAGCAAGAGCTGTCATGGTGCCAGGTTTTGCTGTAAAGCTGACATCCTTGAGCACCATTGTATCCTCAGCGTTATCACCATAGGAAAAGCTGACATCATGAAATTGTATTTCATGGTTAGCGAGTTTTGTTTCCTGGCCGTTCACTCCCATCAAAGGGTGATTTTGCAATTCTTCGTAGCGGTTGAGCCCGGCCTTTCCCACTAAAAAGGTAACAATGGCTCCCCCCAGATTGATGGCCGGCAGAAACACATAAAGGGCAAAGATCACAAAAATCAGGGCAAACTCAATGCCGAGTTTTCCCTGTTTGTACAGGATCAGGCTTGTCCACACCATCAGTGCCGTTGCCGTACAAAAGGCGGCTTTGTAGACAAAGGCTGGCGGGATGAACCGTTTTTCAAAACGGATACTGCCCTCTTTTGTTTCCTGGATTTCATTTTTCAGGGTTGCCGCTTTATCACCGGCAAGATTAAAGGCCTTGATCACCGAAATGCCCATGGCGTATTCCAGTATGGCTTCTGTGAGTTTGCCCTGCTGCTCCTGCCTGAGAACAGCTTCCGTCCGGCAGGCACTCTCTATCCATTTGGAAAGAAAAATGGCTGACACCGACACCACAACGGCAATCAGACCAATGCGGATATCGGCAATACAGAGCATGGTGCAGCCGATGGTTGTCATGGCTACTGCATTGATCATGATATCCAGATCGCGTACGGATTTTTCCTCAACAAAGGTAAGATCAATGGAAATGATCGCAGCAACCCTGCCAAGGTTTCCCTTGGTAAAAAATCCCATGGGAAAATAACGAAACCGGTCACCAATGCTCAGCCGCTCTCTTTCACATGCATTGTAAATGGAAAGATACATGCAGTTGTCAATGACCCAGGCCAGTACCACTCTCACAAGAACCGCCACCAGCATCACGACAAAAACGGTAGTAATATCGCTTGGAATGAATGTTCCTCCCGCAAGCTTGGCAAAAGCATATAAAAGCATGGCCACCGGAATATTTGCGAAAATGCTTTCAAAAAAGGCCAGTACAATTCCCAGTTGAACCCGTTTTTTATCCTTGCCCAGAAAGGCCATGATGTGCTTGTAATAATCGATCATCAGATCTCTCCTCCAACGGCGATACTCCACCCGGCAATATTATTATGGGCATCCCACAGTTGTTGATAAATCGGGCTGGTTTCCACCAGTTCCCGGTGTGTTCCTGTTGTGTGCACTTTGCCTTTGTCCAGCACCACAATCTGATCTGCATGGACAATGGTGGATAAACGATGGGCAATAACAATAACGGTTTTCCCGCAGATTAATTCATTTAAGGCAGACTGGAGCTTGTCCTCATTTTCAGGATCGGTAAAGGAGGTCGCCTCGTCCAGGATAACAATGGGGGCATCTTTAATAATGGCCCGGGCAATGGTTATTCTTTGCCGTTCCCCGCCCGACAGCGTGGCACCGGAAGCGGTGACAACGGTATCATAGCCCTTGGGCGCCTCCATTATAAAATCATGGCAACACGCTGCTTTTGCCGCCTTGATGATCTCATCCCTGGTGGCGTTGGGCTTGCCCAGGCGGATGTTCTCTTCAATGGACATTTGAAACAAAAAGTTATCCTGGGACACATAGCTGATGCACTGCATCAAATGGTCAAAGGAAATATCTTTAAGGGCGATCCCGCCAATTTTTATTTCCCCGGCCTGATATTCCCAGAAGCGCATCACAAGCATGGCCAGGGTGCTTTTCCCGGCACCAGATTCCCCCACAAGTGCGGTTAGGCTGTTTTGGGAAAATGAGAGATTGATATCCTCCAGGACATTGTTGTCGATATAGGCAAAAGAGAGATTGGCAATATCAATATCATAGTGTTCCGGCAGTTCCGGGCTACTGCTCTGCTGCAGTTCCTCTTCCTTGAGAACTGCCGTGATGTGTGAAGATTTTTCAAGCAACATGGCGACAGACGGGGCAAAGGCCATTAACCTGAGAAGCGGGACGCCCATGCTCAAAGCCAGCATGACGCAAAGAACCAGCGCGCCGATGCTTAACTGGCCATTCATATAAAGGTTCAACCCTAAAGGCAGGGAAAATAATAGGGGAGAGGTCATGATAGCCTTGTAAACAGCCGTGTACTTCCACGATGATTTTGCCCAGTCCGCCGTATAGACTTTGAAATCAGTGACTGAATCGCCATATTTTTTGTAGGAGGAGGCGGTCTGGTTGAACACCTTGATCACCTCCATGCCGTTGATATAGTCAATAATGTTGTTGTTCATGTTTCTTGAAGAGGCATAGTAGGCTTTAAGCTTTTTAACCCCTTGCATAAACATGAGCATAAAGGCGGCCATGCCGATGATGACCACGCCAAGCACTGCCAAAGTCATTTTAAAACTGACTGCCAAAAGGACAGCAAAGGCCACTGCCAGCGATGCAAAGTTGCCAATGCCCTCGGGAATCATGTGGGCAAGAAGCATTTCCATTTCTTCCACATTATCCACAAAAATTTTCTTAATATCCCCATGTCCTCTTTTACGAACATTGCCCATGGGTATTTTTAAAAGCTTTTGGGCAAGGGCCTGTCTTAAATCAGCCAGGATGTTGAAGGCCACAATGTGAGAATGATTGAGCCCCATATATTCCAGCGCGTTTTTCAGCAGCAAAAAAGTCACAACAAGCAGCGCTGCAAAAGATATATACGCTGAGGTTAAAGAAGAGTGGGCAAATATTTTTGTAAAGATATCAGCCACGACAAGATAAACTGCAATATTTGCCGCGCCGCTTAAAAGAAGTTCAAAGACACAGAGAATGAATGTTCTCCGGTAAGGCCGGGCAAAGCGGAGTATCCCGGTTGGTTTCTGTAGTATTTTTTCCATCACATTCCTCTGGCTGTTTCCTGTAGTTTATCCTGCATAAAAACAGGGGTAACCGCCTTTTTGTTTCCCTCGGTCAGTGAGGGGTTAAAACAAAGTGAAAGTAAAAGTGCCAGACATGCAACAAGCCATGCCATAAGCACTACGGCAAGGTATCCGGCCAAACCGGCTAAAGCCACAGCACCCGATGCTGTTGCAATCCTTACAAGTGAGTAAACACTGAACTGGAGGGTAAAATCGGTGGCAGGACTGCTCTTTGCAGCACGATCCATCATCATTGTGCTCATCAAGGTTATGAAAGCTCCATGGACAATAAAAGGGGCCATCACCGCACAACACATGGTCCAAGCCCCTCGGGGGCCGACAAGGGGCAGTGCCAGCATTGGCAGAGCAATCACCTGGGCCGCAGCAACAGTGATCAGCACAGAGGAACGGCTCCGCCAGCGAAGCAGCCGGCTTGTACAAAGTGAAGACAGGGCAGCGACGGCAGACCCCAAAATGTTTAAAACCAGGCCAATGTGCTCCATGGACCAGCCAAGATCAAGCATCATGGGTGCTGATATGGCGTAGGCAATGCCGCATCCCGCAGGATAGACCAGTAATAACAACAGCCATTTTCCGTGTCCCGGAACTTTCCAGAAGGTTAAAAGTCTTTTCAGCGACAAGGAGGTGTTCAGTGTGTCGGTTTTACAGGTTGTTTCCCGGAAACAGAGCACCTGTACCCAGCAGACCAGGGTGCAGGATGCCATCACCAGCATACTACCTTTCCAACCGATATGGGGATATGCCATCAGGACGACACCCCCACCAAGTATATTGCCAACCATCCCGCCGGCAAATTGAATCCCACTGCCAAGTCCCCGTTCTTTTCTGGACAGCAGACGGCAGGCCAGCCCGTCTGCGGCAATGTCCTGGGTAGAGGAGAAAAAGGCCAGCACCATGCATCCAGCCAGGACCGTCCCAAACTGCGTTGCAATGTCCAGAAAGCTGATAACGACCAGACTCAGCACCATGCCGGTCTGGGTCAACAGCAGCCAGCCCCGGTAATGGCCCATCCGCTTTATGCCAAAGCGGTCCACCAGGGGAGCCCACAGAAACTTGACAACCCAGAACATTCCCAGAAGATATATCCCCCCCAATTGCTCAAGCGGCATTCCCTGCCGCCGCATGATCACCACCAGCGCGATCATGAAAAAACTGACCCCCATAAACTGGGTCATGTACAGGCTTGCCAGCAGCAGCCAGGTGCTCAGTGGTTTGCGTTGAGCGTGTTCTGCTACCGGTATCCCCGTATAAACATCATCAGTCGGATTATGTTTTACTCCCGACATCGCCTGTATTCCAGTTTGTATATTCTCACCAGGTGTCAAAGGGAACCCCATATAAGGGTCACGGAAAAAATGAATTATTCAATCTTGCTTGTCTCTCAATTCGGTAAAGTCGTCGCCTCAATGGCTCAATACGGCCAGTATGGAACCATTGAGACAACAACATTACCAAACCGATATCCTACGCAATTTTTGGATATTTATTCTTTTCCGCGACCCTAAAGTCAGACTTTTATATTTTTAAGGCAGCTCACACAAAACAACTAAAATCGGTAATTTAGCTGAAAACCAACCTCGCCGGGATTACTGTAAATGGTGTAAAAACCGCTGTAGTAGCCATAGGAATCGTATTCCTCGTCAAATATATTCTTGCCGTACAGATAAAGATCAAAATGTTCTGTCTCATATCCGATTTTGGCGTTAACAATCTGGTAGGGATCCCGTTTGTATTTGTTGGCCTTGTCAAAATACATTTCACCATAACCAATCAGATCAGCCCTGGCATAGAAACCGTTTTCCCAACGATACTGGCCACCAATATTAAAGGTATATTCAGGCGAATACGTCGTTTTATTTCCTGCATAATCCCCTGAGGCATCGTTAAAATCATCAAATTCAAAGTTGGTATAACCGAAACCGGCCGTCACGCTCAGGCCACGGGTTATCCTGCCCGTCAATTCCAACTCAACCCCTTTACCGGTTGCTTCGGCTGCGTTGGTTACATACGATGATGCCGATGAAATAGTTTCCGACACCTGCATGTCGGAAATATCCATCAGGTAAACACTGGCGTTCGCGATCAACCGGTTATCAAAAAAGGTGTTTTTCACCCCTATTTCATAGGACCAGAGTTCCTCTTCATCAAAGGTGTAATACGCTGAATCCGTGGCTTGAAAATTATATCCACCGGAACGATATCCTTTGGATACGCTCAGGTACGTCATAACTTCGGGCAACGGACGGTATTCCAGGGCAAGTTTGGGAGTTATGGCATCCCATGAATCATCGGACTGCCTTGCGTTGATATGATCTTCAAAGTCCTTTTGGGTTGTCTCGTAGCGCAACCCGCCGACAAGACTGAATTGTTGGGACAGGGGATAAGTAAGATTGGTAAAAACAGCATAGGTGTTTCCATCAATATCCCTGTCAGTAACACTGGGCGTGCTCCCGGAAACCGACTTAAAATCAAAATTTGCCTCATCCTTATCGCCATATATGCCTGCAATCCACCTGATGCCGTCATTTTCATAGCTCAAGCGCAGTTCCTGAGACAGTGTAGAGTATTGATTGTCTTTATACATATGAGACAAGGTTGCGCTGGTGAAATCAAAATCACTGATAGCCTCATCATCATAGACTCTTCTCGACGTAACAGATGTCAATACAAAGGCGTCGTTAATTTCATAATTGACTTTAAGGGCTTGCGTTTGATCTGAGCTTGTGTTTTCCCCCTCTAAATTGGAAGTTACCTTGCGATAATCGGGCAAAGGCACACCATATAAAAATGCTGCATATTCCCCCAGGTTTTCACGTGCCCCGTCATGGTCATTTTGGAGTTGTGTTGCAATAAGAGAGATGTCCAATTGATCTGTGGGGATCCAGCGCAGATGGGCCCTGCCAAACCAGTCTTCCCTGTCATCGGCAGCATCGTCGGTTACCGTATTTTTGACAATACCGTCTTGCTGAGTAAATTTTCCGGCAATTCCCAAAAAGAGTTTGTCTTTCTGAAGAGGACCACTGATCTTGACAGTATACGTTTGCGTCAAGCTGTCATCATTCTCTGAAGAGAGCCATGTACCGATATCGGCGGACACGCTGCCTCTAAAATCATTGTCCGGTTGGCGGGTAATAATGTTGATTACACCTGCTTCGGTGTTTTTCCCGTACAGGGTACCCTGCGGCCCCCTGAGTACCTCCACCCGTTCAATGTCAACAAATGTACTCTCAAACCCGGCCAATGACTGGAACGGAACACCGTCTATGAAAAGTCCCGTGGAAAGCGTGAGGGTTTCAAAGGGTGCATGAATTCCTCTTAAAGATGGGGTATTCATACCGGCAGAGCCGTGGCTAAACAGCATTAAACCAGGAGAATAATCCGCCAAATCAGACAAAGATTCAATTTTTGCGTCCTCAATCTCCTGTCCCGTGAATGCGATAACCGCCATGGATACATCCTGAATGCTTTCCTCCCGCTTCTGAGCAGTTACAACAATGGGTTCCAGGGTGGTTTCTGTAGTTTCTTCAGCCTGGATAAACTCCACCCCAAAAAAGCTCCCGGTGGCGACCAGGCAAACAAAAATTTCTCTCACTCTCATTTTATTACCCTTGTCTAAATAAATAGCACTAGCCTATCAGCAAAATTACCCCATTAAATACTAAAGAAAAAAATATGGCTAACACCAGCGTCCAGAATACAGGCACAACTGTCCAATTATTAGAGAGTACACTCCTGCATTCTATGAAAAGAAGGAGAATCAGATTACGTTGTGAGGAGGAATACAGAACTCGGCGAGAAACAATTTTGCAAAATAACCGAGATTATTATACCCAACCGTATAGGCAGCTCCGGTAACAGTATGTCTTTCCTGAGCAGTCACCATGCCGGTCTGGGTCAATAGCAGCCAGCCTCGATAATGCGCCACGCACTTAATGCCGAAGCGGCCCACCAACGGTGCCCACAGGGACTTGACAATCCAGACAATCCCAGCAGATCCCCCACTCATAAGATTCAGACAGTTCATGCAAAACATTTAAAATCGGTAAGTCAGCTGAACACCAACCTCGCCTGGATTACTATAAATGGTGTAAAAACCGCTGTAGTAGCCGTAGGAATCGTATTCCTCGTCAAGAATATTCTTGCCGTACAGATAAAGATCAAAATGTTCTGTCTCGTATCCGATTTTAGCGTTAACAATCTGGTAGGGATCCCGTTTGTATTTGTTGGCCTTGTCAAAATACATTTCACCATAACCAATCAGATCAGCCCTGGCATAGAAGCCGTTTTCCCAACGATACTGGCCACCAATATTAAAAGTATATTCAGGAGAATACGTAGTTGTATTTCCTTCGTAATCTCCTGAGACATCTTTGAAATCATCAAATTCAATGTCGGTATAACCAAGACCGGCCGTCACACTCAGGCCGCTGGTTAACTTGGCCATCAACTCCAACTCAACCCCTTTACCGGTTGCTTTGCCTGCGTTGGTTACATATGATGATATTGCTGAAATATTTTCCGATACCTGCATGTCGGAAATATCCATCAGGTAAACACTGGCGTTCGCGATCAGTCGGTTATTAAAAAAGGTATTTTTCACCCCCAGTTCATAGGACCAGAGTTGCTCTTCATCAAAGGTATAGTATGCTGAGTCCGTAGCTTGAAAATTGAATCCCCCTGAACGGTACCCTTTAGATACACTCAGATAAGTCATAGTTTCGGGCACCGGACGGTATTCAAGGGCAAGCTTGGGTGTTATGGCATCCCATGAATCATCGGCCTGCTTCGTGCTGACATGGTCTTGAAGCTCCTTTTCTGTCGACTCGTAGCGTAATCCACCCACAAGGCTGAACTGTTGTGATAATGGATAGGTAAGGTTGGTAAAAACAGCATAGGTATTCCCATCGATGTCCCTGTCAGTGACACTGGTCATGCTGCCATAATCCATGTTAATATTCCAATTTGCCTCATCTTTGTCACCATATATGCCTGTAAGCCATTTCACGCCGCCATTGTCATAGCTTAAACGCAGTTCCTGGGACAATGTGGTAAACTTGCTGTCTTTTTTTGTATGCATCAAGGTTGCACTGGTAAAATCAAAATCACTGACGGCCTCGTCATTATAGACTCTTCTCGACGTAACAGAGGTCAATGCAAAAGCATCGTTGATCTCATAATCGACTTTAAGGGATTGGGATTGATCTGAGCTGTTGTTCTCCCCCTGTAAATTGGAAGAGACTTTGCGATAGGCTGGGGCAGGCAGATTGTAATGCTGGGCACCATATTCTCCCATGTTCATAAACGCCGCGCCGTTATTATATTGAAGCTGTGTTGCAATAAAGGACACGTCCATTTGACCTGTGGGTGTCCAGCGAAGATGCGCTCTGCCGAACCATTTCTCCCTGTCATCGGCAGCCTCCCCGGTGAAGGTGTTTTCTATGATGCCATCATTTTGGCTGAATTTTCCGGCAATCCCGATAAATAGCTTATCTTTCAGAATAGGGCCGCTGAGCTTTACCGTATAAGCCTGGGTTAAACTATCATCGTTTTCACTGGATAGCCATGTACCGATATTGGCGGACAGGCTGCCTTGAAAATCATTGCCCGGTTGCCTGGTAATAATATTGATTACACCTGCCTCCGTGTTTTTTCCGTACAGTGTGCCCTGGGGGCCCCTGAGCACTTCTACCCGTTCAATATCAAGAAAGGTATTCTCAAATCCGAGAACCGACTGGACCGGAACACCGTCAATAAAAAGTCCTGTGGATAACGTCAGCGTGTCATAAGGCGCATGAAGCCCTCTCAGGGATGGTGTATTCATGCCGGGACCGCCTTCATTAAATACCATTAAGCCGGGGACAAGATCTGCCAGATCGCTTAGGGACTCAATTTGTGCGTCCTCAACTATCTGGCCTGTGAATGCGCTGATCCCCATTGATACCTCCTGAATGCTTTCCTCGCGCTTTTGGGCAGTTACAACAATGGGTTCCAGGGTGGTTTCCGTAGTTTCTTCTGCCTGGATAAACTCCGCCCCAAAAAAGCTCCCGGTGGCGACCAGACAAACAAAAATTCTCTTTACTCTCATTTTATTTCCCTTGTCTAAATAAGTAACACTAGCCTATCGGCCAAATTACCCCATTAAATACTAAAGAAAAAAATATGGCTAACACCAGCGTCCAGAATACAGGCACAACTGTCCAATTATCAGAGAGTGCAATTCTGTTTTCTATGAAAAGAAGAAGAATCAGATTACTTTGTGAGGAGGAATACCGAACT
The DNA here is from genome assembly GCF_000429945.1 of Desulfogranum japonicum DSM 18378. Taxonomy (GTDB): domain Bacteria; phylum Desulfobacterota; class Desulfobulbia; order Desulfobulbales; family Desulfobulbaceae; genus Desulfogranum; species Desulfogranum japonicum. Next base: position 47,907 of record NZ_AUCV01000045.1, read on the forward strand.
CGGCGAGAAACAATTTTGCAAAATAACCGAGATTATTATACCCAACGGTATAGGCAGCTTCGGTAACATTATGTCTTCCCTGCTGCAATAAATCCTTGGCTATTCGTAAACGATGACGTCGGAGATGATCCAAAGGGGAATGGCCATAAACAATTTTAAAGCATTGATAGAGTTTGCTTCTGCTCATGCCAACCTTGCTTGCGAGAGTGGAAATATCAGGAGGATCGGCAGGGGCGATGGCCAAAAGCTCCGCCGCATAATGTATCCGTTCAACATCTATTGTCTTGATTCGGGGCTGTGCGTTTCGCTTTGCTCCATCCCCCTTTAATTGCTCAAGCCTGTGGGCCAGTAGTTCCATGGCTTTGCCCTCCAAAAAGAGGGCACGGGTTTTCCCGGAGTACGGGCACGCAATAAGCTGATTTACGGCCTGAGACATCTGAGGCAGAATTTTCCCCTGACTAGACATAAAAACCTGCTCACGAAGCCCCTTCAGAAAGGGTAGAAAGGTTTCTTCGTCTTCATTGGCCATGTTCAGCAACGTTTTTGTGTCAAAGAGAACACAAACTTTCAATTTGTGCCGTGACAGAATATCCTCTTCTATCTCTTTAAAATCAGGAATAATAAAATGGCCGCTCATACCAGGATCAAGCGATACAGATGGTGCGAAATCCGAGGTACGGGACTGTGAGTGACCTATGATACTGAAACCTACACCAAAACTCCAACCATCTACTCTCCCGATGAGAGTGATTGGCTTATGAGGCTTCATATCCATATACAACAAACGCAATCCAGAAGAAAAATTATCAATCCGTATAATGCCACAACCAAGCCTTTGGGGGAGCTTATAGACAAGCTGTTCAGGGGTATCTTGAGATAGTGAATGTGCAGGATGAACAATTTCCATGGCGGTATGTTGTAATTGCAAATGTTGAAATTGCGCAGGTTGCGCCAAATCCTAGAAAAAGGAAAAACATCGAGTTGGCTAAGTCTAACCCAAAATAAGTTTTATGCAATTTATTTAGAACAAACTAACTACACAAATTACATCAAAGCTCGTCTGTTTTCAACGTATTTACCAAATAACACGTCGTATCTTTGAGAAATAACATATAAAAATCTGAAGTCGTGGAGTAAATTGCAAAGCTATTACAGTGCAAAAACACTGTGCTCTGCTGATCGCCCATCATCTGGGAACCATCCCTTCCCCCTCCTCCGCCAAACCGGCAAAAAAACCTTACTGACTTTTATCTGCCTGGAAATACACTATCCCGCCGTTGGTATCACACAGACGAAACCGAATTCCGGCCTGCTTACAAGCATTTTCAATGTCAGATACAGTAAGGGAATGGAGGGAATGTTTGGCTGCCATCTTTTTCCAGGTGGTATCAAATTCCGGATGGATTCCAACCGCAGGCGTACCGCACACAAAGGTACCTTCCTTCACTAGAACGCGCGATATTTCCATGATTGCCTCCTGATAGTTCGGAATCATGTGCATAGCGGTATCCATCAGCACACAATCAAAGGATTCGTCTTCAAAGAGCAATTTTTCGGCGTTTCCCTGGATAAGCCGAAAGGATTTAAATGATTTCTTATTTCCCTTTTTAGCTGCCTGCTTCAGCATACCATAGGCAATATCAAGCCCGGTATAGTCATTGCTTTCATGAAAATGGACAATGGCACATCCGGTACCGCAGGCAACATCAAGAACTGTGGCCTCTTGTACCGGTGCTATCAGGTTAGCCAGAATTTCCCGATGTCGTCTGGGGTCTGCTTTGTGCACACATGGTCGTGTAAAATGTTCATGGATGAAATCATAAAATAGCGCAAAAACATTGAACTTTTTGCTAAAAGGCGCATTCACATTACTTGTTTCGCCATTTTGAGACGGGACGATACCGTATTTATCAGGCAGGGCAGCCATTATTTCCTCCGGGTTCATGTTCATTTCCTCCGAAAAGGACAAAAAGCGATTCAACAGCACAGGCATGATACAATAATCAGCTATCAGTACCGCCAAAATACCAACCGAGACAAGACGTCCCTGGCTAACGATTTTGGACTGTGAGCCCAGACAGGCTGAAAAAGATACCTGATCAAGGGGCTAACAACACTGATATTTCAATTCGTGCGGTGCCGTAACTGGCCACAGGTGCTTCAGATTTGTGCAAACGCGGTTTTTCGTGGGTAAGCGAAGACTTCGGCAAGCTATCTATGCGGGAAACCGCGATCGTACAAAGAGGTAAGCGACCATTGGAAGACGCCGTAGAGTCCCTGTGACCAGTTACAAGGAACCAGCATGAAAGAGAGCAGCGTGGCAATGGTGGTCACGGCCCTGAACAGGAGTGGCCTGCCGGCAAATCACCTTGCATCATGTCTCAAGGTCAAGCCAATGACGAAACTCAGTACAGTAAAACAACAGAGCAATGAGATCAAAACCAAACGCCAAGACCACCTGTGCTCTGAGCTCCTGAACGCAATCCTTTTATGACTCTTTAGTGTATTTCCTGATAATGCAATATCCCTAACATGCCCGTTATAGATACCGATACGCCCTCGTTTATGAATTGCGGTAATTATATTAAAGGACATTAAATACAAAAACGCAGAATTCTGCTAACACCAGCGTCCAGAATATTGACACTGTTGTCCATAATTCTGCTAATCGTCCTTGCTTTCGACTAGTATTTATGTTCCTGTAATCAAGATAGTAAAGACTTTACATACAGGGGAGTTACAGTTGCCCATGCCAGGTGTAACATGCCGCTCTTCTTCATGATTCGGCGTACATATGATTTCATCTCGCAAACACTATGTGAAGAGGATCTCATTTATGAAATTCATATATCTACGAATGATCTTGCTATGCATCATCTTCATTTTGTCAGCGATATCTGCCTATTGCTTATCAACGTCTACAGTGGAAATCCCCATATCTTTTGACCGTGCAAACCTTCCCATAGTAGAAATGGAACTCGACAAACACCATGTACAATTCTATTTGGATACAGGCGCCAAAGGGCTACACTTGCCAAAACGAATTGCTGATACTATTCACGGAGTCAAATTGACAGGCCGCACAGTAAAAAGTGTCGACCTGGCTGGGAAAATCCGCGAAGATGCGGAGTTCATGATTCCTGAATTGCAGATGAATGATATGTTATTTAGCAATGTCACCGGGCAACATTTGTCTGACTGGGGATTGGGAAAATCCCAATTCCAATTGCCCGTCATTGGGTTTGATGTACTTCAACAAAAAGAACTCGTCATCGATTTTCCACGGAAGAGGATATTGTTGAGCGATGCCCCAATTGACGTCGACAAGCTCTACCACTCTGCACGGGATCTTCAATTCAAGCGTGCGGACGAAGGGCTCGTCATATCTGCTCATATTGGCAGGAACGAGTGGTCTTTTGTATTGGATTGTGCAGCCAGTATTTCGATCGTAAGGTCTTCCGCAAAGATTGATAAAAACTTAATTACTCCTTGCACGATTAATCTGCCAGGTGGACTTTGTGAAGCGGTGAGTGGTCATGTGCATTGTGGAGAAAAGAAAATTCCTCTGCAATTGATTCGAATGTCTTTACCAGAGCAGTTCAAACCAATGGGAGTGGTCGGGTATGATTTCTTCAGTCGATGTGCTCTTTATTTGAGCAAAGATTTCGATACGATGAAAATTGCCTGCACAGACGGGTAACAGTTAATGTAGAAAGGTCTTTTAGCTTTACACAGAAAATACGTTTTCTGATGCTTTAGAAACTGAGTGGGTGTGCTTTCAACGAAAGTATACATATGCCGAACAAGCCTTTTGCAGCGAACCGTAAAAAAGCAGCGGCCTCTGAAAAGTACGTTGGATTTAAACAATGAAGATAATAACGAAATATTTCATTTTATGCTGTTTATTTGTAGCTTTTAATGCAAATACTGCGCAGGCTGGGGGTGCAGCCGATCTCCCATAAAGCATAAAATTCACGCAGCCTTTGGTAGTTCCAACGGTTTACTTGATCTCACCTGGATGTTTCTTTCTTCGCTTTGCATTCGCTTGACCCATTGGCCATATGCCCAGTCATAAAAATGATCCCAATCGCCGTTGAGTTCGATACACCTCAGGTGAAGCAACGCTTCAGCTCGTTCAGGTTTCCAACGCATCCCAGAACAATCCAGCCGTTCGCCGATTACATTACGAACGGCTCCCTCAACCATCCCGCTTCCAATCGGCAAATCCTCCTCGATATATTTTTG
>NZ_AUCV01000046.1 GCF_000429945.1 Desulfogranum japonicum DSM 18378
AGTACAGTGCACGTGAGAAAAAGTAGCCGCCCGGATGCATCCCAACAGGAAATTTTGTCAGCTCTTGGAGTGCAAAATCTACCAGGTAAGCAGGTGAAGACAACAATATGAATAAAAAGTAACTGCTCACAGAATAAGAAAAAAAGTAGTGCCATAACGGCACATGCTGAACCGGTAAATATCTGTATTTACGATAAATTGTGATCCAGCGTCACGAACTTGGGTTAGCTTTCGGATTTATTTTTACCTGAAATTCCCGTCGACGTTCAATTAACAAACAATTTGCCGGATGCCATCTGTTCACCCAGCAACCTGGCTTGCATGCAATCGTTACCGAAATGTGCCTCCTGGTACGCCTGTTTTTCCTCGCCTGGCGCATTGGCCTCATACTTGCTGTAATCGTCGTATTGTTTGGTATTATTGGCCATGATCATTTTACAGTATCCAAATTCCCGTTCAAGGGTCGTTTTTGTACGGCCCAAGGTTACATCGTAACCCAAGGTCTTCATCATTTCGACGGGGATATTCATGGTATAAATGAGGCCGATCGGAATTCGTCGTGGGAAGTGGCTGTTGGCGTAATCTGCATAATTAAGATACGGAAAACAGAGCCTCTCGATAAGAGCACGGGTTGCAGCGGTTTCACTGCCGAAATAGACGGGAGTGGCAATAAGTATTGCATCGATATCGCGAACCTTTTGCAGTACTGGCTGCAAATCATCCTGAACCACACAAACAATGGGACGTTCCCTGTCCAGGCGTTTACAGGAAAAACAGCTGATACAGCCGGAATACTGCATTTTGTACAAATTGAACAGTTCCACTTCTGCACCATTATCCCTTGCGCCATTTACAGCATTGTCCAGCATTGTTGCCGTGTTTCCTTTAAGGCGGGGGCTGCCGTTAAATGCTAATATTTTCATATAACTCCTTATAAGATATTAATACGCTTGTTTTGACGAAACAGTTTTATTATCCTTCCGCGCAAAGCCTGGCTTACGTATGATCCAATACGCTGTGCCAGCCTGATTGCGAAAATCTCAAGTACCCTGTAACCAGTTACACATACAGGTGAGTTTTACATTTATCCGTTTCACCTATGAGTTGTTACCTTTTTCGCTTTACTCCGACTGTCGACATACCGTTTACTTATGCTTTTGAGGCCGATGAAGCCTTGATCTCATTATTAACTGAAGGTCTTATGAGGTAGACGTTCCTCACGACAAAGACACGAAAAAGAAAAAATCATTGCTTACTCAAAATACATCGAAAAAAGACAAAGAAAAAATAGTTGGTGTACTTTTTACAATCATGAAAAATAACCTGTATCGTCTGCTTAGAATTGTTCAGCGGGAAAATATCGCACAACTTGTATTGTTTATTATTTTCATGGTGTTTGTCGGCAGCCTGGCTATTACTTGGGCGGAACCTGATATTTCCTTTGTAAACGGCGTCTGGTGGTCGATTGTAACATTGACCACAGTTGGGTATGGCGACATTTCTCCAACCACTGTCGGAGGAAGGGTTGTCGCAGCTTTTATGATGTTTTTTGGTATAGGAATATTGGGTATGTTCAGCGCTGCCCTGGCAACAATCATGATAAGTAACAGATTAAAGGAGAATAAAGGAATGGCTGCAACCAGCCTTGAGAACCATGTAATTATCTGCGAGTGGAACCATAGAAGCCATTCTGTTTTAAAAGAGTTACGAAACGGTGTAAAGCGATGTGAAACCCCTGTGGTGCTGATTGCTGATATTGCGGAAAAGCCGATGGATGATCCAGATCTCGTATTTATAAACGGTTCTGCCAACGAAGAAACTTTTGGCAAAGCCAACCTGAAACAGGCTTCCACGGTTGTAATTTTGGGAGATGATAACCTAGACCCCACCGCAAGGGATGCCAAGGTGGTGTTGACCACTCTCACAGTGGAGACCATTAATCCTGATGTCTATACCATTGTTGAGATAATAGATAAAGCCAACAAGCAGCATTGTCTTAGAGCCAATGCCGATGAGATTATCATTGGAAGTGAGCTCAGCAGCCATCTATTGGCTACTGCCACCATGGACCATGGAATGTCTTCCATTGTTTCCGAGCTGGTCAGTTCGCGCTACGGTAACGATCTGTATTCCGTTCCTTTACCTGAAAACTACGTTGGTACACCATTTCTTGAACTTATGGTAACGGTAAAGGAGAAGTACCAGGCGACTGCCATCGGCATTCAAAAAGGCAGGGAAGGGGATTTAATGGCCAATCCGGATCATGAATACCTTATCGAGGAAGCAGATCGATTGGTGGTTATAGCCAGGAAGCGGTTCACGTTTTAAGGCTGACGACGGTATATTTTTCTTTTCAAGGAGAGTTTTTTCTTGTTTCAACCTGGCCTTGATGATGAAATGTATCCCTTCACCCTGCACGAATCTTCAGATAAAAAAGAAATGTTGCAGCACAAAGGCTTCCCAGATCGTGGGAAGGTTTGTCTTGACTTATTATGGCCAACTTTGTAGTTGATATCTGTTTTTCCGTTTTTATGGTTAATTAGTTGTTTTATGGGTTTGTATGTCCCTTGATGCAAACATATTGCCGGATGGACTGGAGGGTCTTGCCGGTCCCTTTTTTATGTTTTGGAGATCCCTGAATGAAGCAGATTAGTGTGTTGCTGTGTTTTCTTTTTTTTATGTTTGCTGCAGGTACTGCACAATCCGGTGAAACACAGCCCCAAGAAGGAACAATGACAGTTGAAGAATTTGTTGCCTCGCTTAATTTACAACAGGGAACAATCGTTTTGCCTGGTGATGTTGCAACCCTTACGGTTCCGGAATCTTTTTACTATCTCGGTCCGGAAGATACAGAGCGGGTGCTGGTTCAAGCCTGGGGTAATCCAGATGGTTCAGGAACGCTTGGCATGCTTTTTCCTGTTGATACCGGAGTGGTTGATGAGGGGAGCTGGGCTGTTGTGATATCGTATGAACAGGATGGCTATGTTTCAGACGAAGATGCAGACAGCATTGACTATACCGCTTTGATGCAGGACATGAAAAAGGCGGTTGCAGAGGCAAACAAGCAACGTACTGAGCAGGGATATGAAGCTGTAACGTTGGTAGGATGGGCTGCAGAACCATTCTATGATAAAACAGAACACAAATTGTATTGGGCAAAGGAGCTAGCCTTTGGTGATGATGAAAACCATACCCTGAATTATAATATAAGGGTATTGGGACGCAAGGGAGTGATGGTGCTCAATGCTGTGGCTGGGATAGCACAGCTTGATAATGTTTCCCAGGAAATGCCTTCAATCATGTCTTTTACCGAATTTAATCCCGGATATCGATACGATGAATTTAACCCAACTACAGATAAAAAGGCTGCCTATGGTCTTGCCGCTCTTGTAGCCGGTGGGGTTGCTGCCAAGGCAGGTCTGTTTGGGAAACTTTTCGCGGTGTTAATTGCTTTGAAGAAGGCTATTATTCCCATTATTGTAGGTGGTGGAGCAATGGTGGCCCGTCTTTTTAAGAAAAAAGGGTAACATTCAACAGTAGAATATTCAGGGAAGTTTACAATGACTATGCAGGAGAATACACCGGAGTCAACTCCTGAAGTGCAAAATCAGTCCAGCGATGGTGGAGGTGGCAAGCGCTCGGGCCTTATTACTGGTCTGCTTGCCATCGGAGTATTGTTGTTTAAGTTTGTCAAACCATTGCTTGTAGGCATCAAATTTCTTAAATTTGGGGCCCTGTTTAAAACCGGGGCAACAATGATTGTATGCATGTGGGCCTATGCAAATCTCTGGGGATGGCAGTTCGCTGTTGCCTTTGTGTTGCTCATTTTTTTCCATGAAATGGGGCATGTATATGCTTTAAAGCAATATGGAATCAGGTCCACTGTCCCGTTTTTTATTCCATTTGTAGGGGCATTTGTTGCCTTGAAAGAAATGCCTAAAAATGCAGAAATAGAGGCATGGGTGGGGATAGCCGGTCCCCTGGTAGGGACTGGAGCTGCCACCCTCTGCTGGTCTTATGGTTTGTATACAGGCCAGCGTTTCTGGTTTGCTGTGGCTTATAGCGGATTCTTCATTAATCTTCTTAATTTACTGCCCGTTCGTCCGTTGGATGGAGGGAGGACTGTTGCGGCTATTTCTCCTAAATTGTGGATTCTGGGAGTAATCGGTCTGGTACTTCTTCTTTTTCGGTCTTTTAATCCAATTTTACTGGTAATTCTTTTTTTCGGCTTGCAAAGCCTGTATCAGTTGTGGAAAAAGCGGCATGAAGACAGCAATGTATATTATGCGGTCCCTCTCAAAGCCAAGATTCAATTAAGTTGCTGTTATTTCGGTTTATTGCTTTTTCTCGCATACGGAATGTCACAGACCCAGGTACATGTGTAAAAGGGGCCTTCTCTGTTTGTTCATACATGGCAGGACCTTGCTGAGGCCCTTTGTTACAGCGTGGCTATAACAGAGCTCATTGTATCTATTACACTCTTCCACGTATACCTGTCCTTTACTCTGTCATATCCGGCTTCACCCAACGCCTTGAGAGTGGCGGGACTCTTCAGCAGGTCAGTAATGGTGTCGGCAAGTTGCCTGCCATCTTCCAGGCCAACCAGGTACCCGGTTGTGCCGTGATTAATTATTTCCGGCATGGCGCACGTTCGTGTGCCGATACATGGTATTTTGTGAGCCATGGCTTCAAGGAACACTATTCCAAACGGTTCGTACAGTGAAGGCATAACAAATAGATTGGCCCATTTGTACAATTCCAGGAGTTGGTTCATTCCATATTCAGAATTTTTGTCAATAGCAGGGATATATTCCACTCCATCGGGAAGCCTATCCATTTTTTTGGCGGTAACGATTTTCAGTCGGGCACCGGGGATTTCTTGTTTCACTTGTTTGAAGGCATCCAGCAGGCATGGTCCGCCCTTACGATGAAAATTCATGCCGATGAATAAAATATTGGGGCTCGAGTAATTTTTTTCTTTTGTAACAATGGGTTCTGGTAAATTTATGCCTGCTCCAACAACTTCCAGCCTGGAATAGGGGACGTCGAAATCGTTATGGAAAGAGGAGGCAAGCCAGTTGCTGAAACAAAAGATTTTGCTGACCCTTGAGTAGACTTTCTTTTCATAGGCAAATGCTCTCCGCAGACAGGATTTCGGTACTTTAGGTAAAGGGTGGGGGCTGTTCAACAGGGCTGCTAAATTACCATCGTGGTAAGAAACGACGTCTTGGGTTCCAAATGTGGTAAGGTCGCACCAGCTGCCAAGCTGCAACAAGATGTCATAGGCCTTATTTTTAGTGAGTACGTGTCGCCGCGCTCCCATTTTCAGCAGATGGTACCGCAGGGGAGAGAGATTATACTTAAATTTCCAGGTGGAGACACGCGGGTGGAAGCTCACCAGCTTTGCGAGCAGGGTAAGGTTGGTTCTGGCGCAGTAGACGCCTGCGAAATTGTTTCTTTTTTTAAATTCATTAAAAAAAAAGTAACTGGAACCAGACCAGGAGTGCAGATTATACGGATCTGCGTCTGTTACTGCCATGATTTTTTTCATGGGAATGCGTCAAGGGGATGAATGTATTTGGCTCAATGCTGTGTGTAATGTTCAACCCTTTGATAATAGTGTGAAATATCCAGGATGTCACTGTTTTATTCAACTTTACTGTCTATTGACGATTTACAGCAGCGGGTTCCGGTCATTGACCATGCAATCGCAGATCTGCCTGACAAAAAGTTGTGATCGGCCTGATGACCGCAAAAAATCTAATAAGACTCAGCTCCATCTTGGTCTCAATATACATCAGGGCATCCCCAAATTTTCATTGGTCATGGGGATGGTTTTAGAGCTGTTGCATCACCTTTATTCCATTTCAACAAAGCCCCAGTACGGGTAATCCAACCGGTAAGACCCGATCTTTCCAGGGCTCTGTTCACGGCTGGCAACCAGCCAGAGGTTATTGACCCTGGTGGATGGGTCGGCATCGTCGAACGGATCCCAGTCAGGCAGCAGTACCATGGCGTTATCAGCGGAATAGGCGATGTCTCCCGACCCCTTGAACGAGCCAAGGCTTGGCTGTCGGTCAAACTGACCGCTTTCTCCCCTGGCCAGTTCAGAGATCACCAGAAATGACGTTTGATATTCGTCACGAATGGCTTCCAGTTGCCGAAGCCAGCCGTCAATACCGGAGCGCATGTTGGTGATATCCTGAAACGGCAGCTTATGCAGACTGTCTATGACCACGCAGACAAATTCACTGTTGGTTTCATGCCGGAGAAAATCAATGTGCCGGCGCATCAGGTCAGGGGTGAGCTTGCGGTCGTTCACCACTCGCAGGTATGGCAGCAGTTTCTGCAGCTGTTGCTGTGATTGTTCCAGAATCTGGTTCTGTTCCTGGGTGCGCTGACGGGACTGGATAATATCCGTTGACAGTTTGCTGAGGCGTGACAGGGTGCGCAGGTAAATCTTTCGGCGACCGTTCTCAAAATCATAGTAGATGACAGGTACTTTATTCAAGGCCATCTGGGAAGCGATCTGGATATGAAAACAGGATTTCCCAGCCTTTGGGGTCCCACCCATGATGTTAATGCCCCTGATACATCCCAGAGCGCGATCCATCTGTGGAAAACCGGATTTCAGTTTATTAAAACCCCCTTCCTGTTCCATGGTGAGGGATGTCAGAAAATGATGATATTCCCTGTTGGGAGAATAAAAAGGGCTGAAAGCCTTGGATTTTTGTATGGAGTTAAACAACGTCTGCTGCAGTTGTTCTTTGCTGCAGTGTGATGCCAGAGTAAACAGGGATTCATCTTTTTTAGTCTCCGTACTCCACTGAATAAGGCGCACTTTGAAGCCGATTTTGGTAGCAAAACTTCTCGCTGCAGCCTCTGATTCCTTATTGTTGTCAACCCAAAGAAATATCGTGCGCAGGTATCTGCATCTCTCCCATGGGATAAAATCGAGATCAGCAGCAGTTGGCACGGCAATGCCCGGCAAACCAAATTGTTTCAGAATCAACAGGTTTCTTTCTCCTTCCACAATGATGAGACTGCCGTTTTCACAATGATCAATGTCGAGACTGTTGAATATGCGCATTCCCTGGTTGGAAAAGGTCTCATTCCCGTACCAGAATGTATCTGTTGGTTTGTCGGGATGGATGCAGCGCCCACTGTAATAGTTACCATCGGTTTGCAGATAGGGATAGACCAGGTATCTGCCATTATACCCTATACGCAGAAGACGAAGCACATCCCGGCTGATATGGGCATCAATGAACTGGCGTTCCTGTTCCTCTGTGAGTTTATCCATGAATTGGATGATGTCCTGATTAATATTTTTTATAGGAAAATCAGATAACAGGCCACCATATTCACGATCTGGGTCATACCCGGGAACCGTGTTAAGATCAATCTTCATCAGCCGCCCAAAATGGAGGGCAAATCCCCCTGGTACGCAGTTGGAGGAGCAACGGAAATAGCCGTGGAAAAAACTTTCCGGGTTTAAATGAACTACCAGGGTGCCTTGTGGTGATGTCTTCTGTTGGGCACAGAAGGGGCAGGGCGACTGCATGGCTGTTTTGTTCAGGACAGCCTCCGGCAGTAGGGACTGGTAGAAACGGCTGATTACGTCCGACATGGTTGCACCTCATTGTAAAAATTGGTTATCATAGTGTATTCAATCAAAAAGAGCAGGGCTGATCAATGAAATATCGTTCCTGCGGAGGAAGATATGACAGCAGGTGTTGATTACGAAAAAATGGATCTTTTCTATTTGGGTCGAGAACTTGACGCCCAGGGAATCACTTCAGCCATACCTTTTGTCTTCAACAACAGGGAGCTGCGCACACATGCGGCCATCCTGGGGATGACCGGCAGCGGGAAAACAGGCTTGGGCATTACCCTTCTGGAGGAAGCAGCCATTGATGGTATTCCTTGTTTCATTCTCGACCCCAAAGGGGATATGGGAAACCTGTTGCTGAGTACACCTTCTCTGAGGGCTGATACGTTCAAACCATGGATTGATGAGCAGCAAGCTGAAAGACAGGGGATTAGCCGTGATGAGTTAGCACGTCAGACTGCCCAAACCTGGAAACATGGGTTGGAGTCCTGGGATCAATCTGCTGAGCGGATACAACGCATGCGTGATCGCACTGCGTTTAATCTTTTCACTCCAGGCAGCACTCGAGGGCGCCCCCTGTCACTGTTGCATAACCTGGAAGCACCAGACCTGGAAAGCCTGCAGCATACAGATACCATCGCAGGACTTGTGAGTGCAACAGCCTCTTCTCTATTGGGGTTACTGGGTATACAGGGCGATCCCCTGACCAGCAGGGAGCATATACTGCTTTCCACTATTCTTCTGACATCCTGGAAAGAAGAAAAGAATCTGAGCATTGAAACCGTGATTTCGCAGGTGGTTCAACCACCATTTGAAAAGGTGGGCATCATACCTGTGGATTCATTTTTTCCCCAGAACAAACGGATGGATCTGGCTGTAAAATTGAATAATCTGTTGGCCAGTCCAACTTTTGCTGCCTGGATGCAGGGGGAGGAACTCTCAATAGAGCAGCTGCTCTACGATAAGAGTGGCAAACCAGCCTTGTCTGTTTTTTCCATCGCCCATCTCACTGACGCTGAGCGTATGTTTTTCGTCACCCTGTTTCTTGGGCGACTGCTTACCTGGATGCGAAAGCAAAAGGCAAGCAGTGGGCTGCGATGCCTGCTGTATATGGATGAGATTTTTGGCTTCTTTCCGCCAACCAGTCAGCCACCTTCAAAAAAGTTGATGTTGCTGTTATTGAAACAGGCCAGGGCATATGGAGTGGGGGTTGTACTTTCTACACAGAATCCCGTAGACCTCGATTATAAGGGACTTGCCAATATCGGTACCTGGTTTGTGGGAAGGATGCAGACCCGCCAGGATCAGGACAGGGTGCTTTCCAATATCAGCAGGGAAAACACTCAGGTACGGGAGGCAATACGTAACGCTCTGGGTACTATGCGTAGACGTGTGTTTCTCGTCCATTCAACGTACCATCCTGATGCGTTTTTATTTGAGTGCCGTTGGACCATTTCTTATTTGAAAGGTCCTTTGAGCCTTGATGAAATTGCGCATTTGAATCAAGAGAAGGTACCTGTTTTTCACCAAAAAGAAAGTCGTCTTGAACGTAATTCCCAGGAAATAAATACAGCATACTCTGCCAATGCACCACTTCTCGAAACAGGCATCGGTCAGCGCTTTGTCCCTCCCCCCTTTCCCGGAGAGCAGATTCAATTTAGACCGAGTTTTATAGGGTTTGCAACTGTACGTATTGTGAAGCAGGCAAGAGGAGTTGACCGGCAGGAGCAGGTTTGTTTAAAGCTGGAAATTCCTGGAAGTAGAGAAGCCATTGCATGGAATTCGGCTGAACCAGTGGATCTTCAGTTGCAGGACTTAGCTTTACAATGCCATGAAGGTTCGCGATATGCTTCACTGCCAGGTTATGTTCTGCGCATGAAGAATCTGCATGCAGAGAAAAAAGCATTGATTGATTATCTGTACCACAACAAAAAGTACCAGGTGTTTCAGGTAAAATCTCTTAAAATCTTTTCCGATCCCGGGGAAGGTGAACAACAATTCAGGCAGCGGATACATGCCGTACTTATAGAAACCCTGGAGGAGCAGAAAAAGAAGGTTCAGGAGAGCTATCTGAAGAAACGAAGGGCATTGGAAACTCGTCTGGAAAAGGCCCAAAGTAAACTTGAGAAGGAAGAGCAGGATGTGTATGTAAAAGGCGTTGATACAGTCATGTCCATCGGAACAGCAGTTATCGGAGCCTTGTTTGGCAGAAAGTTGCTGTCGACTTCAACGGCCAATCGAGCCGCACGTGGTGTACGAAGCGCTGGACGGCTGGCCAGGGAAAAGGCCGATGTAGAGCGGGCCAGGGAAGAAATACTACGTATTCAGGATGAACTGCAACTGTTGACAGATGAATTACAGATACAGATAGGAGAACTCACAACAAGGTTTGCTCCTGAGAAGTATCCAGTGGAAACCGTGATGCTGACACCCCGCAGGGCAGATATTTTCGATGTGGATGTCTTCCTGCTTTGGGAGCCGGATTTTTCATCTGCAACATTTGCGTAAGGGTCGCGGAAAATAATACATATCCAAAAATTGCGTAGGATATCGGTTTGGTAACGTCGTCGCGTCAAGAGACAAGCAAGATTGTGGATAATTTATTTTTTCCGTGACCCCTAATGCCGGTATGAGGAGAGCTAACCCAAAATCTTCTGCATGGAGTTGTTTTCAAGCAGAAGGTCAAAGGTAAAGTGCACACCATAGTCTTTGGTCAGGAGATCGTGGGGTTGGATGCCTATGGCGGTTCCTTTCAGATACAGATATTCGCCCTTAATACCCACCGGGAGAACAACTTGCATTTTTCGTCCCAGAAGGAGTCTGGTGTTCTCTTTTCGAGTAATGCGGATGAGGAAGGCAAGGCCTCCCCGGCTGATATCAGCAAGTTCTGCACGGAAGCCCTTGCCGATTGGTTTACCCTGGTTGTCTGTAGGTTGGACCTGGATCTTTCTGGAGAGTTTGAACCGTTTTTCGGTTCGTCGATCCAACCCCTTCTTCTGAATGAGATCAGGAACATTATTATGTTCAATATAGAATTTCTCCAGTTTACTTCTCAGGCCTGGGAATTGTTCTTGCCACTTTGCCAATTTTTCCTGTTTGAGCCTGTATACCCTGGCCTGGGTAAGGGCTGTGAGGCTGACTGTCCATATTGACGGATTGAAAAAATTTTCCCCTGCCAGTTCACCACGGCTCAGAGTGGTGATAAAAAGCTCTTTGTTGCCAATGAGGTGGGAAACCTTCACACTGCCTTGATTTATGAAAAACAGTTCATTGCTCAATGTTCCCTGGCTAACAAGATTCTCCTCAGGTCCATAGGTGCGTTCACGGAATTCATGATAGATGGTCAAGAATTCTTCAGAAGTGAGTCTGTCCGTTAACCTGGCCCAGATTTGGAGATCATCTTCACGAATTGCCCCACCTTTCTCCTGTTCAATTATTTCGCCAGAGCGAATGATTTCGCTGAGTGCCATGGGATCAATATCGTAAAATCGCTCGCGAAGACGCTCTGCATTTTCAAAATCACCCCTGCGAGCTGTATTGGATATGAGATCAAACAAGCTCTTTTTTGCCTCATCTATTTTCCCTTGTTCGGCAAGATGCAGAATTGCCTGTTCTTCCTGTTGTAGTTTTTCCTGTTGAGCCTTTCTTTCTTCTTGCTGGGTAAAGGAAAGTGTAGCTGTATACGTGTCCTTCTCTTGATCTGTATCGTCTGGTTTGGCTGGGGCAGCTGATTTGAGAATATGGACAGTTTTTTCCGCTTCCGCCCTTACGCTGTCGGAATATGTGGCTTTGCCCAGAACGTTCTTACTTTGTGCCACTCTCTGCAGGGAGGTGAGAGCTTTTCTGGATCCAATGGCAGCGAGAGCCTGGCATATGGTAATGTGTAATGTATCTTTGCTCTTACCTTTAAAAGGAGCCGTGCTCTCCAGAAGTTCGGTAAGATGGCGTACAAACCGCTCATCAGGAAAAATTTCCATCAGCGATGCAGCTTTTGTTTTAAGCATGTCATCTGTACGAAGAAGCGCCCGTATTAAAAATTCGGTAATATCTTCTCCGCCGAGTTTACCGGCTGCTGCCAGTGTTTCCTGCTGAACGCGCAAATCATCGTGATCGAGAAATGGCTGCAACTTGAGCAGTACGGTAGAATCACCAATGTCACCAAGCAAACGAATAATATTCCTGTGAACATACCAGGGGCCCGGCTGTTGCAACTGTTCCTGAAGTATTTCCGTGGCAAATTTACCGGATTGTTTAATCAGGTCGAGCAAACGCTTTCTTTCAAACCTGCTGTCACTTTTTATGAGATGGTCAACCTGGAAGCTCGCAGAGGTTTTACCCATTTGAGAGAGGAGTTTACCGGCCTTGTCACTTCCTTCACCAGCTTCAAGAAAGCGTGTAAGAAGTCTGCCAAGTACTTCGTTGGTGCTGATCTGTTCCAGTGCTTCACCGGCATGGAGGCGGACACTTTCCGAGATTCCTTTGTTTGTTGGATTTACCAGCCGCTTGATGGAGTAGATTGTATCATAGGCATGGGTGTACTCTTCCTGGGTAAGATGATGATATGCGAGTTTGGAAATAGCACTGATTGTTCTGGTGATACTGTCTTCGTCAGCAGTCATTGAGAGAAGCATCTGCTCCAGGGCTGGCAGGAGCCTGGCTAATCTTGGCCAGCGATTATGTGCCGCCATGGCTTCGGCAGCGGCAGCCAGTGTCTGAGCACTGTTCATTCTAATTTCTTCGTCAGCAGTGTGCTGTGCTACAGCGAGTTGGGCAAGAAGCGTGTCAGCTTCTTCATGTCTTTCCTTCTGGAGTGCATATATGATTTTGTCGGGTAATACGGAGCAGAATTCGTGGGAACGTAGAGCCTCCAAATCACCATTTTGCAGATCTTTAAGCCCCTGGGAGATACGGCTCATATTTTTTTCCTGCTGTTCGCTTTGTTTTTCTTCCTGGATTTTAACTACTGTACGTAATTTTTGTTCTCGAACGGTTTTCATCAAAGCTGTATATGCTTCCTGAACGTTCTGGTCCATTTCGTCATTGGGGAGCATCTCCTGGCCAGTGGCAAAACGTTGCATCTGTTCTGCAAGCCGGGTAAATTTTTCATCACTGAGGTTCCGAATGACCTCGGAGTAGAATTTTTCCCCAAAAAGGCCCTTATATTTCTGTATAAGAATGAGACCAAGCTCTCGTTCTTCCAGATCTTCTGCAATCCTAGCCCCGGCCGACGCAGCAACCTGTTTTTGTTTTTCTTCGTTTAGCAGGCTTTCATAGGCTGTCAGTATCTGATTGAATCCTTTGATGTCTATGCTGCTGTCGCTGGAGAGTTCCGGGTCAACGGACAGGTGAGCAGCAGCAGTCAGCACCGGTGACGACCATCCTGGCTGCTGCAATCTCAGTTTAACTTGTTCTGGTAAATGTTCAACCGATGTTTGGGAAGAGCGAAGGAGCTGTGCATCAAGTTGTTGTGCAACCAGTTGTTTGATGATAGGGCTTTTGCTGGTTGAAGCCAACCTGTGAAGAAAGGCCTGTTCTTCATCCTTTTCCAAACCGGCTTCGCCGTCTTCTGACGCACTTGTCAATATGGCGATCAATTTGTTGATCTGGCGGGTGGAAAGGGTGTCAACTGTTGCCTCAAGCTGGTCATCGTGTATCTGGTTGAGGACTTGTTTGTAGAGCTTTTCGCCAAGTATACCCTTGAAGCGGTGAGAGAGCAGATGAGCCAAGGCAGTACTCTCTGAGGCTGCCAGTTGCGAGCCGAGCCGGGAAGTAATGTCTTCCTGCGTGCCGGCATCGAGCAACTGTTCAAAATGCCCGAGAATGGTATTGAATGCAGCGAAGTTTATACTCCCATTTGCCGAGAGTTCCGGGTCCATGGTTTGCTGTGCTACATTGGCAAGCACCCGGCCTGACCACTCTGGTTGTTTGAGTCGTTCCACCAGATGTGGAGGAAGTTCGGCAAGGGTGGTTTGTGGATTGTCAACCAGCTGCCTGGCATCGAAATTTTGTACTATGGCCTGCTGCACTTCCTCTTTTCTTGGGGAGTTGAGCAGTTTCTGTAATTCTGGTGTTTCTATGGCGCTGTAATCTGGTTCTCCTTCGATATCGATTCTAAATGGAAGTTTGGCCGACATCATGGTTACCAATCTGTTTAACTGTTCAGGGGTTAGTTGTTGCAAAGAGTCGTCCTGGGTCGTATCCTGGCTTTGACTGACGAGCTGATTGTAGACCTTTTCTCCAAAAATACCTTTGAACTTATGGGATATAAGTTTTCCCAGTTGCAGCCCTTGAACAGAGAGTAGCTTGTCTGCAACGGTTGCCGACACCTGATCCTGGTTATCCTGGTCCAGGATATATTCATAGGCATTGAGAATTCGATTGATTGCCGCAACGTCAACCTGTCCATCATCAGCACTGTCGGGCAGCGCATGTGCCTGTCTGGCAGCATTGAGGAGAACGGGTGCAGACCATTGGGGGTCCTGTAGCCGTTGTCGCAGGCTGTCTGGCATTTTTTCTGGTGCATTGAGCGTGCCTAGGAGCTGTTGTGCATCATTGTGTTGGTTCAAGACAGTCTGCACCTGTTCACCCTTGTTTGAGGCAAGCAACCGTTGCAGAACTTCAGACTGTTGTCTTTCGCTGCCAGTAGCCGTGGCCGGGAGCGTGGAATACAACATGCTGATTATGTGGCTCAGCTGTTCGGGCTGCAGTTGTTCAAGTGTTTGATCCAGGGCTTCTTGCGGAATATTCTCGATGATCTGCTGATATAATTGCTCTCCGAAAACACTTTTAAAATTATAGGTAATCAGCTTGCCGAGCATCAACCCGCTTGAATGCGCCAATTGAGAACCTGCCTCGTGGGCAACCTGAAACTGCTGTTTTTCAGAAAGCAGTTTTTCATAGTTGGCAAGCATATGTGCCAGGGAGA
The DNA here is from genome assembly GCF_000429945.1 of Desulfogranum japonicum DSM 18378. GTDB lineage: Bacteria > Desulfobacterota > Desulfobulbia > Desulfobulbales > Desulfobulbaceae > Desulfogranum > Desulfogranum japonicum. Next base: position 14,538 of record NZ_AUCV01000046.1, read on the forward strand.
TTGATGCTGCTGGGTGATCTGCAGCTATACCGGGATCAACGCTTTGTTGAATAGCGTTGGTCAGGACCGGAGCTGACCATTCAGGCTGCTGGAGACGTTTCAGGAGAGGGGCTGGCAAGTCTTTGAGTCTGGTGTCTGAATTGGCCAGCAGGGTTCTGGCATCGACGTTCTGGGCGATACTTTTTTTAACTTCACTGTCATCGGCTAGGCGAATAAAACGGTTGAGCAGGCTATGTTCATCAATCTGCAGACTACCAAAACCCTCGCCCGATTTCATAGAAGGAAGCTGTGCTACAACATTAGCCAGCAGTCTGTTCAACTGCTCGGAATTCAAGTGGCCTATGGTGGCATTGAGCATATCGTCACTGAGCGACGACTCCGGTAAAGATGAAATAAAGCGTGAGAGAGCCGGCGGGGTTAATCCTGCTATTGTTGCCGCGGTTGTATCTATCTGCTGTGCACGTATACTGTCGTCATTTTCCTTCCCTATTCCATCAAGAAAGGTAAGGACAGCCTTGTTCATGTCTTCGGGGTTGTCGTAATGTTTTGTGGCTTCGGCAAGCTTCTTCAATATGCTGTCCGCTACATCAGGGGAGAGGCCGTGTAGATCGGCTTCCTGCCTTCCCTGGGACAGCACGTAATTAATCATATCTTCTTCACTGACAGGCATGGAGCCACTGAGCATTCCTAAATGCTCCTCTTTGACGACCTGTTCCCCTTTATGAACGACCACATATTTTTTTTCGTCAACCTGTACCCCGGAAATATTGTATTGGGCAATGATTTCATCAAGAGGCTGATCATGTTCCCTCTTCCCTAGAAGTTCGGAGAAAATTTCAATAAACCGGGTGCATTCCTGTTCGTTGAAGGCATCTGTAAACGACAAGGAGTGAATATGGATATGATTGAGAAAATCTCTCAATCCAGTGATTTGCGGACGTTTTTGATCTCTTTCTGCAAGTTGTTCTCCGTTAACAAGGATTTTTTGCTCGGAAACAGCCAGGACAACGGTGTTTGCGTCGCATTGTGCAAGTAACTTGGCAAAGGAATTGTATGCAGTTTTGTTATTGCGCAGAACCTGTGGGTTAGTAGGGGGATAAAGGCGCATGGTGCGCATGGCTGTAAAAAATTGCAGAGGGAAGGCAAGAAGCAGGGTGTTTTTCTCGGAAGTGGTTGAAAAAGGGTGACTGTTCATAACTAATCAGATTCTATCCCTGGAGATCATGGAGTGGATTGTATACAGTTCAAACATACAATAATCATGACGTATTAGCAAGAAATGCTCGTGGAGGACACTCTGCAGGCGTGTATGGTTCCTGTTGTAGTTGTGGTTAAAGACGATAAATCAGGGCAACATGATTATGCAATGTGGGCGGAACAATAGTAATGGCCTGAAAAGTGGCAGGCATCGTCCTTCAGCTTGGGGAAATGTCTTTTGAGAGGGCTCAGCGTGAGCCCTTCTGAAAAAGCACTGTTTTTACAGTGCGGAATATGATTAGGAGGTCCATAAAAATGGATTGATTTTTAATATAATAGAGATCGTATTCCAGTTTACGGAGTGAGTCTTCTTCAGATGCTCCATAGGGGTAGCAGACCTGAGCCCACCCTGTGATTCCAGGCTTGACAGCATGTCGCAGTGAATAATAGGGGATGGATTCCACCAGTGCCTGTACAAATACCGGTCGTTCAGGTCTGGGCCCCACAAAGCTCATATCTCCCTTGAGAACATTCCACATCTGCGGTATTTCATCAATTCTGACTTTTCTGATAAAATTGCCTACCCTGGTCACTCTGGCGTCGTTTTTACTGGCCCATACAGCACCATCTTTCTCCGCATCGTTACGCATTGAACGAAATTTGATGACGTTAAATGGCCTCTCTTTTTCTCCGACCCGTTCCTGGAGGTAAAAAACAGGTCCAGGCGATTCAAGCTTTATCAGTATTGCGGTGATTACGGTGAGAGGGAGTGACAAGAGTAGTCCGCTCAGGGCTAAAAAGAGGTCAAGCGTCCGCTTGATAAACAGGGTCATGCGACCACTGTCAAATCCCTCGGAAAAAATCAGCCAGGCAGGATTAACCTTTTCCACAAGTATTTTGCCGGTGAGGGTCTCATGAAACGAGATGCCATCCTCGATGATGGTTCCCTGAACTTTTGCTGACAAGAGGTCGGCGATCGGCATGTTACCCCTGCGGTCATCAAGGGCTATTACAATACGCTCCACCCTGTGAGCCAGGCCCAATTCTGCCAATGCTTGAAGGGTGGGGACATGGGGGACGCCCGGATGATCGAAAGAGGGTTTTTGGGGGCCTGCGAATGCCAGTATGCTGTAACCGCATTCCGAATCAGCACTGATTTCCTTATATAGTTTGGCTGCGGTTTCACCTGTTCCAATGATTGCGATTTCGCGGGAAAAGAGTTTTCGTTCCAGTATCAGGTAATACAGCGATCGCCACACAAGAAGAAAACCACAGGTGATGATATAGCTGCTCCAGAAAATTTTTGTGGAGATAATAAGAGGGGGAAAAGCAAAATAGAAGAGTCCCAATATTATGCAGCCAACACCAAAAGATTGCATCATGCTGATAAATGTATCCGTGGTCGTTCCCGGTTTTCTTAAATCGTAAAGATCGAAGAAATAGAGTGATGCCTGGAAAACCAGCGTGACCATTCCGGAACGAAGCGCATGCAGGGCATAATCAAAATAGACTATCTCCCAGGGGGTGAAAAGAAGGTTACAAAGGCAGTAGGTTGCAAAAATTAAAATGCCTTCGCCAAGGAAGAAAAGGATCTTTCTGATTGGATAGTATTTATGTAATATGGTCGGCATACGTATCCGCAGTAATAGAATGACTAATGTGAAACATTCACTGAAAAAATCTTATAACATCATAACGTAGCATACTACATGCGCAAGTCAAGCAAAGGTAAAAGAAAAAATGAACTTGGAAATTTGCTGAACTAGCTGAAATTTTTATTCTTTTACGCAAAAAAAGTTTTTCTCCGGTCAGCTACCCTGAAATTATTATCTAATTGTAAGATTCAGGTACTGATCTTTGTTATTTCGATCGGCAACACGTCAAGAGGACGTGTCCTCGGGAGTAATGCAGCCGCATTGCTCCAGTGTCTCTACGAGCCTTGCCACAGGGAGTCCGACAACGTTGGTGTATGAACCTGAGATTTCCTTGACGAGAAAGCCACCCAGAGTCTGAATGCCGTATGCACCTGCTTTATCCATGGGGTCGCCACTTTCTATATATTTTTGCAGCACCAAAGGAGAATAGTGGCCAAATGTTACGTCTGTTTCAGCGATGAAGCCGGTGAATAGGTTACGGTGCGGCCACTGCAAATGTACAGCAGTCATTACTTTATGAGTATTGTTTGTCAATTCCAGGAGTATTTCCAGGGCTTCGGTCTGGTTTGCTGGTTTACCGTAAACAACGCCGTCAAGTGTAACGACTGTATCTGCGCTTATCGTACAGCTTTCAGGAAAATGACGGGCCACAGCTTCACCTTTTTCCTGTGCCATGCGTTGTACATATTCCAGGGGAGACTCCGTAGGAATTTTAGTTTCGTCAATACTGGCAGGGCAGCATTGAAATTGCAAACCAAGCTCTCCGAGCAATTGTTTTCTTCTCGGAGATGCTGATGCAAGAACAAGAGAACACTGTTGTTGGTAGAGCTTTACATGCTGCATAACGATATCAGGTAAGCGGTGAATAGAATACCTTTTCCAGGGTGAGGCCGTTGGCTGGAGCTGTAAGTCCGGCTTTGCGACGATCACGGCTGGCAAGAATATGTTGCATACTGTTTTCTGGAAGTCGGGTTGTTCCTATATCTATCAATGTTCCAGAGAGTATGCGGACCATCTGACGTAGAAATCCGTCTCCTGTGAAACGGAGGCTATAATGATTTACATTACCAGGGTCAGCTGTGCATGTCACTTCGAACAGTGTGCGAACAGCACCACGGCCGTTGGCAAGAGAGGTATCTCTGGAACCGGCCTTTTCAAAACTTGAAAAATCATGGGTGCCTTGCAGAGCGTTAATGGCCAAAGTAAGGCGTTCCGGTTTGAAATCACCAGGCATATGAGCTGTGTAATATCTGGAGCAAGGGAGCTGAACATCACCTGTGAAAAAATTGTAGCAGTAGGTTTTTCCGGTTGCATGAAAGCGACTGTGAAAATCCAGGGAAACTTCATGGGCTTGGCGAATCCTGATGTCAAAGGGTAGCAGGGAGTTCAGGCCGGTCACAAATGCATGCTCGGGAATTTTTGACTCGGTAAAAAAATGAGCAACCATTCCAAGAGCATGCACTCCCGCATCCGTTCGACCTGATGCGTGAAGGGTAACCGCATGTTTACACATAGTGCTCAGACCGGTTTCGATGGCTTCCTGCACAGCCAGACCATTTTCCTGGCGTTGCCAGCCGCAATAGCCGGTCCCATCAAAGGCTATGACAAGGCGAATATTGCGTTTCACGTTTAGGGGAACAACGGCACTTGGGTGAGACCTGTTGATTCCTCGAACCCGAGCATGAGATTCATATTTTGAACAGCCTGGCCAGAAGCGCCTTTTACAACATTATCAATGGCTGAGAGAACTATTATTCTGCCCGTTCGAGGGTCAACTTGAACCCCAATGTCGCAATAGTTGCTGCCTCGCACGTACTGTGTAGCTGGCAATGCACCTTCGGCAAGTACTCTAACAAACTGTTCGTTCTGGTACATGTCGGTATACAGCGTGCGCAGTTCTTCGGGTGTGCAGTCACCGTTCATGGTTGCGTAAATCGTACTGAGGATACCCCTGGAAACAGGCAACAGATGCGGCGTAAAGGTAATGGTGCAATCGTTGCCTGCGAGGAGCGAAATTTCCTGTTCGATTTCCGGAGTATGTCGATGTGTGCCACCAGTTTTATAGGCACGAAAGCCATCATTCACTTCACAAAACAGTGTGCCAACACTTGCAGCTCTTCCTGCGCCCGTGGCACCTGATTTTGAATCTGCGATGAGCGTTTCAGGCTTAATACAGTTGTTTCTCAGCAGGGGAGCAAGACCCAGGATGATTGAAGTAGGATAACATCCCGGATTTGCCACCAGCCGAGCGTCACGAATCTTGTCCCTGTAGAGCTCGGGAAGGCCGTAAACAGCCTCGGATAGCAAGTGTCCGCAGGTGTGTGTGTCATACCATTGTTCATAAACGGCAACATCCCGCAGGCGAAAGTCTGCACTGAGGTCAACAACCTTTTTGCCAGCTTCAAGCAGTGAGGGCACAATATCCATGGCTGTCTTGTGAGGAACTGCAGTGAAAAAAAAGTCTGCCTGTTCCGCAAGTGCTTCTGTAGGGAGATTTTCACAGACGACATCTGTGCACTGGCGAAGATTTGGGAAAACTTCTGCCAGGGGAGTTCCTGCATATTTCCGAGAAGTTGCAACTGTGAGTTTAACTTGGGGGTGATTGCTGAGTATTCGGGTCAGTTCCGCCCCTGTGTATCCTGAAGCGCCTACAATACCAACGTTGATCATGGGGTCTTCCTCATAGGAGTAATCTGCTTATACCAGTCTGTCCCTTTTTCTTCGAAGCTGATAGAGACTCCTCTGGCGGGTGTAACTGCGGTAAAAAACACTTGCCTCGGAGTCATCGCTTACCGGTACTAGGCGATAAGCCTATTTCCGGGAAGACACTGGTCAATAAAAAAGGGAATAACGAAGCGATCGTTATTCCCTGAAGATACCTTGAATAGGTCGTAAGATGAGCTGAATAAACGCTCCGAATCCGATTAACGCTTGGAGAACTGGAAGCGGGCACGTGCACCACGCTGTCCATATTTCTTTCTTTCTTTGGCGCGTGGATCACGGGTCAGCAGACCTGCTTTTTTCAGTGGGCTTCTCATTTCAGAGTCGATGTCCTGAAGAGCACGAGCAATCCCATGTACAAGAGCATCAACCTGGGCAGATTTACCGCCGCCTTTTACTGTCGCCTGAACATTGTATTTTTCAAGTGTTTCGGTAACGGCAAATGGACGAGCAACTTTGTGCTCAAAGAAGATGTTGCCAAAATAGTCTTTCAAATCAACTTTATTGACAGCCATCTCTCCTGTGCCGGGGGTCAACCACACACGTGCTACAGCTGTTTTACGTCTTCCGGTAGCGTAGGTTTTTTCTTGTGCCATATTGGGGCTCCGTTATCAGATCTCGATGGTTTCAGGCTGCTGGGCCTTGTGTGGATGGGCATCACCTGCATATACTTTGAGCTTTTTAAACTGGGCACGGCCAAGTTTATTTTTAGGCAGCATACCTTTAACCGCAAGCCGGATAAGCTCTTCTGGTTTTTTCTCCAGCATTTCTTTTGCAGTCGAGGTTTTCAGGCCACCCATGTAACCTGTATGGTGGTGGTATTCTTTATCATCAAGTTTTTTGCCTGTCAGGTGTACTTTGTCAGCATTGATGACAATGATAAAGTCGCCGTTGTCCTGGAAATTGCAGAAAGTAGGTTTGTGCTTGCCGCGCAAACGAGTGGCAATCTCTGTAGCGATACGCCCGAGTACTTTTCCATCGGCATCAACGACATACCATTTACGATCAATTTCGTTTACCGGTGTATAATAGGTTTTCATTACTTACGCCCCAGCAGATTAACAAAAAAAGGTTCGAACAGCTGTCCGAACCTTGGATATTGAGTGGAGCGGGAAACGAGATTCGAACTCGCGACTTCAACCTTGGCAAGGTTGCACTCTACCACTGAGTTATTCCCGCTCTCATTTAAATCAGTTGACAGCGCGGCATTCTAACGAGTCTGGGTGAGAGTGTCAATAAAAAAACTTACGACAATCTCTTTTTTTTGTTTGTTTGAGATTACTTTTTTTTTGGGAACCAGGTTGAAGCTCTTTTGGCATGGAATTATTACGCAGGATGCCGAAAAAGCTTTCGACTTGCTTGAAGAACAGTTGCGATTCTCATATAACCAGAATACTATGGTAAACTATTTCGGGCAGATGGCAGCATCTGTCAGAAACACAAGATAAGGGAGCGCAAGCGCATTGCTGTGTGGCGGCAGGTGGTCCCTGGTCAATGTATTGGTGCTGTTAACGAAATGATGATATAAGGGGAGTACATGGATCAGTCAAATGATCGGATAGCGGAAATTGTGCGCACAACGAAAGAAACGCAGATCCGCCTGCGTCTGAATCTCGATGGAGACGGGCAGGCTGCCGTAAGTACCCAGGTGGGTTTTTTGGATCATATGCTGACTCTGTTTACCGTGCATGGCTTCTTTGATCTGGAAATCTCTGCCTTAGGTGATGTGGAAATCGACGATCATCATACTGTGGAAGATATCGGTATTTGTCTTGGCAAAGCTTTTTCAGAAGCCCTTGGAGATAAAGCAGGTATCTGTCGTTACGGGCATTCGTATGTTCCCATGGATGAAACACTTACCCGCGTGTGCGTGGATTTTTCCAATCGCTTTTACCTCCACTATGAGAGTGGGGTGCTTGATCAGAAAGTAGGAACATTTGACACTGCTTTGGCCAAGGAATTTCTGCGGGCTTTCGCTTTACATGCCGGCGTAACACTCCATGTGGATGTTCTGCATGGAGAAAATACCCATCATATCCTGGAATCCGTTTTTAAGGCTTTGGCCCGTGCAGTGTCTCAGGCATGCAGTAGCAGTGACCGTATCAAGGGGCAATTGTCGTCAAAAGGGATGCTATAATATTGTATAACCGGTCATCTCCACAAAATATACACCATTACACAAGGAGGATACTCGTGTATCGCTACCGTAAACTGTTGTCAGTTCTAGCGGCCTGTGGCCTGCTTTCTTTTTCAGGCTGTGCTTCACAACAGGCACAGGAACCGATTCCACGCGATCCTGAACTGGCCATAACCTGCATCGGAGTCATGCCGGTACAAACAGCTGTAGATTATGATGATAGACTCAGTTTTGCACAGGCAAAACAACTCAAGGAAGGTGCTGCCGTTCTGGACGGTGTTCTTCGTCAGCAGTTGGCTGGCCGTAATGAGTTCAGATACGTAACCGCAGAACAGGTGTATGGAATTGAAAATTCCATCGAGGGTGATTTTGTCAAGCAACTTAAAGCTGTAGGGACGTTGATGGGCTGTAATGTTATGTTGCAAACCCAGGTCAGTAAGTATATTGACAGGGTTGGTACAGAATACACGGCAAAAGAACCTGCTTCGGTAACGTTCGAGTATAAACTCGTTGATATAAATCGTGACCAGGTGCTTTGCCAGGGGCGATTTGAAGAAACCCAGCAGTACGTGCTGGACAATCTTTTTAAGCTCAAGCAGGCCAGTAAGCGCAGGTTTACCTTTGTGACTGCACCAGAGCTTCTTAAAGAAGGATTGGAGGAAAAATTTTCCCATTGCGGATACTTGAGTACTCCCTGATAGCAATGCAAGGATATAAATATTATTAAACTGCCTGCAACCATCAATCGGAAAATAGGCCGGGCCATGCATGATTATTCTATGCTGGCTGAGGGGGATTCAGTACTGGTCGCAGTTTCGGGCGGCATAGATTCTCTGGTTCTGGCCTGGGTGTTGACATTCTGGGAAAAAAAAGCTCCCATTCATTATTCCATGGAATGCGTCCATGTTGATATGGAAGGAACAGCGGGAGAACTCGGCACCGCTGCGTATATGGTGAAGCAGGAGCTCGCCAACCTGGGAATACCGCTTACCGTTCTGCCTGCCCGCTGGCATCCTGACAGGGGGCAGTTGAATGGCTCTGAAACCGAAAATGTCTGTTTTCAATGTTCCCGTTCAAGGAGAAAACAGCTTTTTGACCATGCCGCAAGCCAGGGGCACTGCAAACTGGCATTGGGGCATCACCGTGATGATATTATTGAAACTTTTTTCCTTAACCTGACCTGCGCAGGCAATATCAGTACCATGCGGCCCAGGCAGCAGTTATTTTCCGGTAAGCTGAATGTAATACGGCCCCTTGCGTACTGTGATAAAGGGGACGTCGAGACAATCGGTCGAATGCTGCATTGTAAGCCGGTTCGCTCCTCTTGCCCTCTTTCTGAAAAAACCAGAAGGGCCGATATACACAAACTAGTGCGCTCCATCTATGCTGCACTGCCGGATTCCAAGGAACATATTTTTGCAGCTCTGGGAAATGTCCGGGAAGATTACATGCTGCTCCCAGATACAAGGAAACCATGATTGAAACCGGACCTGACTGTCTTGTTTGTTTTATGAAACAGGCCAAGGGCGCTATTGCGCTTTGTGAACAAGACTCGACTATTCAGTATGAACTCCTTTCTGCTGTAGCAGAGATGATTTCCCAATTTCCAGTCTCAGCGTCACCGCCGGAGAATGCTGCCCGTTACTATGCATATATCAGCGAGCAGACAGGGGTAACAGATCCGTTTTCTGCAATCAAACATCAAAGCACCGCGTATGCCTTGTCCCGGGAAGACCACCTGCGTGCGGTTATAATGGCTGCAGACGACCCGGTGTTGACGGCAGCCCGTCTCGCCATAGGGGCCAATGTTCTGGATAGCGGAGCCCAGCGGCAACTGGATATCAAGGAATCTCTGAAACGTTGCCTGTACACACCTTTAGCCATCAGTCACTATCAGGCCTTTTCTGAGCAGTTGTGTACGAAGCCGGATATCCTCTATCTTGCAGATAATTGCGGGGAACTGGTATTGGATAAGATTTTGGTGGAATTGCTGCTGGATAAGGGGTGCAGGGTTACAGTCGCTGTACGACAAAGCCCTGTTATAAACGATGCCACCCTGGAGGATGCACGCGCCATTGGGCTGGATCAAATTTGTCCTGTTATCAGCAACGGTACAGGTATCCCCGGTACAGTTTTGAATAAAACTTCCAGAGAGTTCAGGGAATATTTTGATTCAGCAGAGCTCATTATCAGTAAAGGTATGGGGAATTTTGAAAGTCTGTATGGAACGCCTGCCCCATTGTATTATCTCTTTACTGTAAAGTGCACCACGGTACGCACGCGAATCCGGAAAGAATTCACCGGCAGAAATCTTGAGATCGGCTCATTCATTTTTTTGCGGCAGGAGGGGTGTCTGTAGTATGCAAATAGCTGTTCTGGCTGATATACACGGAAACTACAGGGCACTGCAGAGTGTGCTGGAGGATATTGACAAGAGCGGGATAGATGAAATTGTCTCCCTTGGTGATGTCGTGGGATATGGGCCCGAACCGGAAGAAGTCGTTAAGGCGCTGCAGAAGAGAGATGTGGTCTCTGTTATGGGGAATCATGAACTTGCTTTAATTTCATCTTCATATTTTAATCGTCTGAATCCTGACCCGCGTGAATCCCTGGTCATCACACGTCGTCTGCTCAGTGAAGATTCTTTGGATTGGATTTCAAATCTACGTGCATCCATCGTGCATAGAGGCATTCGGCTGGTTCACGGGTGTCCTCCGCAATCCATAACGGTCTACCTGTTTTCACCAACCGAGAATCGCCTGCGCAGGGTCTTCTCCACATATCCTGAGAAGATATGTTTTGCCGGGCATACCCATGCTCTTGATATTTTTCGCTTGGCCGAAGGAAATATTGACAGCAGGGAACTGCAGATAACCGACTATCAGCTGGACCCCCAGGCCCGTTACCTCATCCTTCCCGGAAGTGTCGGGCAACCGAGGGACATGATCAATTCCAAAGCAAAATACGCTGTATTTGATACGCAAAATCATTTTCTGCAGATCAAGGCCGTGGAGTATGACAGGGATACTACAGTTCGCCTGTTGAAAGAACGTGATTTTCCTGCATCCAACTCAAGACGATTGAATTGGTAAACAATGTATGACCGATCTTTGGTACGCCACGGAGTCTTTGTTTAGGCAGTTTGCATCTCGAAGGTGTGGAAAAATAAGAGGTCGCCTCTCCTGTAAGAGGTTACAAAGACAGGGGAGCTGCCAGATTTAGTCACTTACCCTATGTGTAGTTACGTTACAACAATGGAAAAAAAGATTGGGAAGTATACTATAATTCGTCGGCTTGGCAAGGGTGGGATGGGCTCAGTGTATAAAGGTCTTGTCCCTGAGATAGACAAAGTCGTGGCTATTAAGCTGCTTGATCCTCTGGAGGTGATGGAAGATGTCCTTGGCTATGACAAACTCAGGGAAATTTTTATATTCGAAGCCCGGACCATGGCCTCGTTTGCCCAGCCTTTTCTGGTAACAGCCCATGATTTTGCTGAAGATGAGAAGGGCAGGCCGTTTTTTGTTATGGAATACCTTTGCAAAAATCTTGGTGACATGATTGGTGAGGCCTTTGAGGTGGAAAAAGATTGCAGGGTGATCCCGGCAACCAAAGTTCTTGATTACGGGCTGCAAATTTTACAGGCCCTGGCCTTTCTGCATCACCGTGATATCGTGCACCGCGATATCAAACCTCAGAACATCCTGGTAACAGATGATGATACCCTTAAAATCTGTGATTTCGGGATGGCTCTGGTGGAAGGCGTGGCATTTTCCGGCCCTGATACCATGCAGGTCGGTTCTCCATATTATACACCACCGGAGCAGCGCAAAAGCCCCTCAACGGTAGATGGCAGGGCTGACCTGTATGCTGCTGCAGTCCTTCTCTATCGCATGTTGACTGGTAAGTTTCCTGGTATGCAGAGCTTTTCCCTTTCCCAGGTTAATCCTCTTTATGATATGCATTGGGATGCTTTTTTTCAAAAAGCTTTAAGTTGGGATCCTGATCTTCGCTTTCAGGATGCAAGGTCCATGTCAGTTGACCTGCAAAAATTGAGGCTTCATGGAGGGGAGCAATATGATCCGGACGGCCATTGTTTGCTTGCCGATAAAGATGGGGACTACACGTTGCGGCAGCAACCTTTAAATGTCTGTCGTTCCAAGGCAGCTGCTTCTTTTGGCTTGAATGAAAGGTTTCGTCCTCTGAAACCGATATGTAATAGAATAACTATAAATGATGATCTGATTTTCGATGCTGCCACAGGTTTATCCTGGAAAAGACAGAGCAGTCTTTATCCGCTCACACTGGAACAGGCGGAGCAATATGTACAGAGACTGAACAACGAACAGCAGGGGGAAGAGACACATTGGCGTCTGCCGACTATGGATGAGTTGCTCAGCCTGCTTGGCAGCGAAGGTCGGCGGATTCTCGGTGCCTTTCTCCCGGAAAAAAGTACCTGGTTGTGGAGCTGTGATTTGCACGGTAAGCATGAAGCCTGGTTTCTTAATCTGGACATGCGATATGCCGGTACCCAGGATATAAATTGTTTGAACTATGTGCGGCCTGTCTGTACTATAAATTTCGAATCAACCCAATACTCTGCACAGTAGACATATGAAGGTAAAACAACAGGATTATAAGGTCTCACATATTTTTCTGGTTCAGGAGGAAGCCCTCCAAACAGGAAAAGAGCTGGTATTTCGTTATCTTGACAAGAATCCACTTATTACCTACGCGGATATGCTCGTGAATGATGATGAGGCCATCAATGGAACAGATGATCGATTTTGGTCGACTGTGGAGCGTGGATTAGGGAAAAATATGGATTTCGCCTCTTCAATGATTACCGTTTTGCAAGATGAAGGGGTTCATACCCTTGATGATCTCCTGAAGATGCAAGAGGGATATCTGACAAAGGTCCTGCATACCTTGACCCATTTGCTCGATGGTTTTATTGGTGTTGATTCAGTTTTTTACAATATGGTTGAAGATTCCCACCGGATCAGTGAACAACTCAGAAAGAATATTGTGAAAACACCAAAACAGTACTGGCTTATACCTGTACGTACAGGAATGCTGGAACATTCGGTAATATCGGTGTAAGTGGTTTTGACATGGTAATACCTGATACTAAAGAATATAAGGAAGCCCGTCAGGCATGACACGGTTTCCGAAGGATTATACGAACATCATGCAGATTGCACAAATTCTGAAGCAACCAAACCTTGGCGATCATCTTGACGTGTGCGGCTGGGTACGTACGCGGCGTGATTCCGGAGGCTTTTCTTTTCTGGAAATCAATGATGGCTCATGCCTGGCCAACCTCCAGATAATCGTAGAAGGGGATTTGCATAATTATGAACAGGTGGTAAAGAAACTGACTACGGGCTGTTCGGTCAAGGTGCAGGGAGAATTGGTGGAGTCACCTGCCAAGGGACAAAAAGTGGAATTGCGTGCTGCAGAGGTGGATGTACTGGGTTGGGCTGATCCTGAAACCTATCCATTGCAGAAAAAACGGCACAGTTTTGAATTTTTACGGACAATAAGTCATTTGCGAAGCCGTACAAATGCCCTTGGCGCTGTTACACGCATCCGCAGTGCGTTGAATTTTGCCATTCATCGTTTTTTCAAGGAACAGGGGTTTTTCCAGGTACACACTCCAATTATCACGACTTCTGATTGTGAAGGAGCAGGGGAAATGTTCACTGTGACAGCTCTTGAACAGGCGGAGTTAGGCAAAGCAGAGGGATTTTCTCAAGATTTTTTTCACAGAAAGGCCGGATTGACTGTAAGCGGGCAGTTGCAGGCTGAAATCTTTGCCCTGTCGCATAGTCGGGTTTACACCTTTGGTCCAACCTTTCGTGCTGAAAATTCCAATACCTCCAGGCACCTGGCAGAATTCTGGATGCTGGAGCCGGAAATGGCCTTTTGTGATCTCCAGGGAGACATGCAATTGGCAGAGGCATTGGTGAAAGACCTGGTAACAGCGGTATTGGAAGAATGTGCGGATGACCTGGAGCTTTTTGATCGGTTCATTGCCAAGGGATTGTTGGCAAGGTTACAGGCCGTGGTCGATCAACCTTTTGAACATCTCAGCTATGATGAGGCGGTAAAGCAGCTTGTGACTTCAGGAAAATCTTTTGAGTTCCCGGTTTCCTGGGGGAGTGACCTGCAGGCAGAGCATGAACGATATCTTTGTGAAGAAGTGGCGGGTCGACCTGTTATTGTCACAAACTATCCAGCCCAGATTAAACCGTTTTACATGCGATTGGATGATGGTGGGAAAACCGTTGCAGCTATGGATATTTTGGTTCCCGGTATAGGAGAACTGATAGGCGGCAGTCAACGCGAAGAGAGGTATGATCTGCTCAAGGAACGTATGGAAGCTGCCGGATTGTCTTTGGAGGAATATGGCTGGTATCTGGACCTGCGCAAATATGGTTCTGTCCCCCATGCAGGATTTGGACTTGGTTTTGAGCGAATGGTGCAGTTTGTCACAGGTATGCAGAACATACGTGATGTTATACCTTTCCCAAGAACACCTGGCAATGCACCTTGCTGAAGAAAAATTTATACAAGATGGAGGTCTCTCATAGGAGCCGTAGTTGGAAATAAAAATGGTTTGAAAAGGCAGCATTTACGAGCGTTGGAACGGTTGGCCCAGAAAAAGGTTTCACCTGCAGATGTTGTTGGTCGAGACATCGCCCGTACCTTGGCTTCACTTTCTGCCGAGATCAATCGGCAGATCGGGTTACTCATCCACCGGTCAGGCATCATTGCCAAGGTTATTGTTGGTGATCATGATCGCATTGTCATCCCGGCGCTCCCCAATGTGGGAACTGCCGGTGGCCGTTTGCGAGGATTACGCTGTGTGCATACCAGTTTCGGCAAATCAGGGATCAATGATGAAGATATCATGGATATGGCCTGTCTGCGTCTGGATCTTATGGCTGTACTGACCTTGGATAATGATCTTCCTGATTTGTTGTACACAGCTCACCTTCTCCCGAGGAAGGTGGATGATCGAGACTGGCAGGTGCTTGAGGCAGAACATCCGGCACATCAGTCTTACTCCTGTGTTGAGCTCATTGAGGCCTTGGAAGGTGAATTTGTTCGTGCCCGTCCATTGCAGGAAGTAGATGCAGATCATGATCGTGCATTACTCATCAGCGTTTCAACAGGTTCGCGTGTGGAGGCGGAGGATTCCATGGCGGAACTCGCTGAGTTGGCCCGTTCTGCAGGGGTTGTTGTTCTGGGTGAAGTGATTCAGCGGCGTAAACAGATGCATCCTCGTTTTATACTGGGGCGTGGTAAGTTGATGGAAATCATGCTGACCAGTTTGCGGCTTGGTGTCAATCTGCTGCTTTTTGATCAGGAACTCAGTCCTTCGCAGATGCGTTCAGTCACTGATCATACCGATTTACGGGTGATTGATCGTACCCAGCTTATTCTGGATATTTTTGCAGGTCGTGCCAGATCAAGGGAAGGTAAACTGCAAATTGAAATGGCCCAGCTTAAATATATGCTGCCAAAATTGACTACCCGAGACGATGCGTTATCACGTCTCACCGGTGGTATCGGTGCAAGAGGCCCTGGCGAAACAAGATTGGAAATTGACAAGCGACGAATTAATGATCGCATAGCCCGGCTGGCCAAAGAATTGAAAAACGTCGGCCAACAACGATTTCATAGAAGAAATCGGCGGCGTAAGCGGGATGTCCCGGTTATTTCCCTTGTTGGGTACACCAACGCAGGAAAATCAACCCTGCTGAACACGCTTACACGCAGCGATATTCAAGCTGAGGATTTGCTCTTTGCCACCCTGGATCCGACCAGCAGACGATTGCGATTCCCCCAGGATTTGGAAGTTATTGTGACCGATACCGTGGGGTTTATCCGCAATCTACCTGCGGAATTACTCAAGGCATTTGAATCAACCTTGGAAGAACTGTTTGAGGCAGACCTGTTGTTGCATGTCATTGATATTTCCAATCCCATGTGGCAGCAGCAGGTAGAGGTTGTGGAATCTCTGTTGCGCGAACTTGACCTGGATTCCATTCCCTGTCTGAACGTATTTAATAAAATAGATAAGGCCTCTATGGAGACGCTGACCGGGCTGAACCGTCTCGATGGGGTGGCTGTCAGTGCAATTGATGCATCTTCCCTTGAACCCCTTTTGATCAGGGCGCAGGATATACTTGAAAAGACTCTTTTGACAGAAGGTTAACTGCGAAGAAAAAAGCCCAGTGCTTTACCCAGTTCGTCACGTTCGAAAAATTGGCAACCGATTTTGTTATTGATCACTGTGCGAATTGTGGCTTCCTTTTTAATAAGTGTTTGGGCTTTATCGTTAAGGTGAAATTCCAGGTTTATGACCTGCTGGGGCTGCAGATTATGCATCCCTGAGACTGTAAATCCTATGCCGCCACGGGAGATGTTGTGGATGTGAATGACTCCGCCACCGCGGCCTTTTTTCAGGATGGCGTAGGTGCCGGGGAGGTTGACGGGTTTGCGAAAATGCTGTCTGAAATCCATTTGCAGCTGGAAAACATGTTTACAGCTGCAACGGACTTTGATGGTATGACTGGTTTTGCGAAATTTTTCAGTGGCAATAGTCTTTATGTTAGCACAGGCCGGACAGGTTACAGTAACTGTATTATTTTGTCTGACGTGTGCTTTAACCGTTGCCATATCTCTCAGTCGTAGATGATTGCTGTAAACCGTTCCAGTTGAGCTTCTGTCTGCGCATCCAGGTCAGCGGCGACTTCATGAATATGGTATTCATGTTGGCACCGATCGCATTTGAGCCGTATTTTTCTGCACCTGCGGTGCACCTGGAGGGTACCCTCGCATTTTTTACATTTCACGGCTTGGGTTTTCCTATAAGCTGTTCCCTGGTAAAGACCGCTTTCAGCGGATAGCCCTGTTCGGCCAATATTTCGGCTCCACCCTCCTGGCGGTCCACAATGG
Source organism: Desulfogranum japonicum DSM 18378 (assembly GCF_000429945.1). GTDB lineage: Bacteria > Desulfobacterota > Desulfobulbia > Desulfobulbales > Desulfobulbaceae > Desulfogranum > Desulfogranum japonicum. Next base: position 31,215 of record NZ_AUCV01000046.1, read on the forward strand.
TTGTAACCAGGCCAACTTTAAACCCTTCATTCTCCACTCTTTCAATGACTTTCAGCAGAGTCCCGCCAGTGGTTACCACATCCTCAACCAGAGCTACCACCGCACCGGGCTTCAGGTTTGATTTGCCTTCAATGTAATTGCCTGTCCCATGTCCCTTGGCTTCCTTGCGGACGATAAACGCGGGAATGGGTTGTTTTTCCAGATAACTGACAACAGATACAGCTGTGACCAGTGGATCAGCGCCCAGGGTCATACCACCAACAGCGTCTATGGGGGTTTCATTATTTTGCAGCAATTCAAAGAGCAGTTTGCCGCACAGGTATCCACCTTCCGCATCAAGGGTGGTCTGCTTGCCATCCACATAAAAATCTGAAGTCTTACCGGAGGTCAGGGTAAAGGTTCCCTCGCGGTATGATTTTTCTAGCAGTAACTCTTTGAGTCGTTCTCTTGCATCCATGTTTTACGTCCTTACAACAAATAATGTTACTCTATTTATATAATTTTTTCAGAGAGTAGCAAAATTATTTTTTAATTATTGCAACCATGTGACTTGGCTGTCATTAGCATAAAGAGTATGCTACCATACCGTAAAGATATTCGCTTTAAGGAAATTTAGGAATTGTTCACTGCTACTCCAGCTTTGAATGATCATGCTTTTCCTCAAGGGTACTTATACCGGTACACCGTAATTCGACAGCTGATTGCTATCACACATACGGTGTACCTGTATTACTTACGCAATACGAGGTAAAGCACTAGAGAGAAAAACTACCCCTGTAACTATGTACAAAATGTATTGATATAGCGACTGTGAGGATTAAAACATGTGTGGAATTGTAGGGTATGTCGGAACGAGAAGGGTTGTTCCCATTTTATTAGAAGGACTGAGGCGGTTGGAATATCGGGGCTATGATTCTGCAGGCCTGGTGTACCAGCATGAGGGGAAACTTGTTAGATACCGTGCCGAAGGCAAGTTGATTAACCTGGAAAATACCGTTGACGAAAATATCGGTGTGGCAAGCAGCACCGGCATCGGTCATACCAGATGGGCAACCCACGGTGCACCTACGGAAATGAATGCCCATCCGCATACGGATTGTACTGGGGAACTGGTGGTTGTTCACAATGGTATTATCGAAAATTACAATACCCTCAAAAAAGACCTGCTTGCCAGGGGGCATGTCTTTTCATCGGAAACCGATACCGAGGTTCTGGCACATCTCATCGAAGAACATCTTGATGACGACTTGGAAGAAGCTGTCAGAAAGGCTCTTACCTTGGTCGAAGGATCCTACGCTTTGGGGGTATTGTGGGCGAAAGAGCCGGAAATGATAGTTGCTGCCCGTAATCATAGCCCGCTGGTCATGGGAGTTGGTGAAGATGCCTGTTACATTGCTTCCGACGTACCTGCATTATTGCCTTATACCAAAGATGTGATTTTCCTCGATGACAAGGAAATGACTGTTCTCAGAAAAGGAGAATACACCATAACAACTGTGGATGATACCACACCTCTGAATAAACCCGTAACCACCATTGAATGGAATGCAGCAATGGCGGAAAAAGCCGGGTATCGGCATTTTATGCTTAAGGAAATTTTTGAGCAGCCCCAGGCTATTCTCAACACTGTGAGTGGACGCATCGTGCCTGATACAGGTATGATAGAGTTGCCGGAAATCGGTTTGGATGACATAGCCATCAAGTCCATTGAGCGTATAGCCCTGGTAGCTTGCGGAACATCATGGCATGCAGCTTTGATCGCCAAATACTGGATAGAAAAATGGGTGGGAATTCCCGTTGAGGTTGATATTGCCTCGGAATTCAGATATCGAAGCCTGTTGATCAATGATAAAGTGCTGACCATATCCATCTCCCAATCCGGGGAAACGGCAGACACCCTTGCTGGCATTCGCAGGGCGGCGCAAATGGGGTCCAAAATTCTTACCATCTGCAACGTGGTGGGTTCAACCATGACCAGGGAAGCAGATGGCGTAATCTATACCCATGCAGGGCCTGAAATTGGCGTGGCCTCTACCAAGGCATTTACTTCCCAGCTCGCGGCGTTGTTCCTGCTGACCCTTTATCTGGGGCAGGTCAGGGGAACTATGGATTCAGAACAGCGGATTGTTTACGGGGCAGCGCTTATTGACCTGGCTAAAACCATTGAAGAGCTGCTTCCAAGATTACAGGAGGAGATTGCTGCGCTCATCGAAAGTTTTTATGATTCCAGGGATTTTCTTTTTGTTGCACGCGGTATGAACTTTCCCATTGCTCTGGAAGGTGCTCTCAAACTTAAGGAAATTTCCTATATCCACGCAGAAGGTTATGCAGCCGGAGAACTCAAACATGGGCCAATTGCATTGATAGACAAGGATATGCCGGTTATGGGCCTTGTACCGCAGGATGAAGTGTATCAGAAATCAGTTTCCAACCTGGAGGAAATCAAGGCACGTCAGGGACGCCTGGTACTTATTGGAACAGCCGGTGACGAGCATTTATCCAATCTCACCGAGCACGTTCTCTATCTTCCTAAAGTGATTGATGACCTGAACCCCATCCTGTACACGATACCGGCACAGCTGCTTTCCTATGAGATCGCTAATCGTCGCGGTTGTGATGTGGATCAGCCCAGGAATTTAGCCAAAAGTGTTACTGTGGAATAGGGGGGCCTTTCTTTACTATTTTGTTGTGTAAGAAGTAAAGTATCATCCTAAGTGATAAAGTGTCATACTGAAACGGTCGATCGGATTTATCAGACGGTTTACCTGGTCAGTGTGACATTTTTATTTTTTCTATAAATCGACCTTTTTATCTAGCAGGCGTTGCCCCTTTTCTTTGGCAGTGCCATCACCATTGACGTAACTATAGAGCGTACTAGTCGTAATCCTGAACTTTTGGCTACGTTTAAGGCATTAGATTCTTTATCACTCATTACGGCTATGACCATTTTTAAAGTGTATTTAGTCATTTTCCTCGGTCTGCCTCCTAACCGACCCCTAGCCCTGGCTGCAGCAAGACCAGCCATCGTTCGTTCCCTATGAGCTCTGCTTCAAATACTGTTGCAGCGTCAAGAGCGCATTCAGCGCGTTCGACGCGTGTCAATATAGTTACTGTTTTTGAAATTAATATCATTTTTATATCAAAAAAATACTAGATATTTTTACAAATAAAGATACAAGCTTATTATTTCTGGAAATGCGCAGCAGTTGAAAGTAACAAAAGGGTTAACATTCTAATGCCCCTTTTAGTCCCCTCCTACGTAACAGCCTGTAATTTTTGCTTTTGCCAAATCAGATCAGGCCGCTCCACCACAACACAACTTCTTATTGTGGTGATGTAGGATGCAACAGGTCGGAAAAAACGCCAATCAGTCATTATGTCGAACTGTGCAGGGGCTTAGTATGGCCAAGGTCGTTTGCAGTTCAAATTCAAATCCTACATGTTACGGCTTGCAAACAGAGTCAATCTCGGCTTGAATTAAACGCCAATAAGAATGGTTGTTGGTAAGAAACTTAAAAAGCGCATGGAACTGGCATGGTACTAATCAATCTTGAACTGTCACTTGCCGATTACATTCCCTGACGTATAATATTATTATGGTATTGCGACCCGGAGGAATGACTATGTCTATAATTACAATATCTCGAGGTTCATACAGCCGAGGCAAAGAGGTTGCTCAGAAACTTGCCGATGCGCTCGATTATGAGTGTATTTCTCGGGAAATCATTCTTGAAGCATCTGAACATTTCAATATTCCTGAACTTAAACTGGTACGCGCCATTCATGACGCTCCGACTATTCTGGACCGCTTTTCTTATGGTAAGGAGCGTTTTATCGCGTTTTTCCGAGCAGCACTTCTCAACCACCTTAAACGCGACAATATTGTCTTTCACGGATTGGGCAGTCATTTTTTTCTTCAACAGTTCCCAAATATTCTAAAAATCAGAATCAGTGCCGACCTAGAGGATCGCGTCCGTGAAGAGATGAGGCGTGAAAATATCTCTGCTGAAGAAGCCCGTATGATGCTGGTGAATGATGATGCAGAGCGGCGCAAATGGGGAATCCAGATTTTCGGCCAGGATACCTGGAATCCGCTACTTTATGACATGATCATTCATATCGGCAATATGAATGTTGACCAGGCTGTTTCCGTTATTCTGCATACAGTCCAGCAACCCTGTTTTGCCACTACCCCAGAGAGTCTCCGCATGCTGGCCGACGAAGCGCTGGCCGCCCAAGTGGAGGCTGAGCTGATTAAGAGCTTTCCGAAAGTAATGGTCGATTCAGGGGGCGGTGACGTGTTTATCAATGTCCGTGGCTCGCGGGCAGATGAAAAAAATATCACGGAAAAGGTGAAGTGCATGGTGGAAAACGTTGAGGGGGTAAATAAGATAAACGTAAATATCGTTCCCTTTATTGTAGAAGATTAAAATCCGGCAATCCCTTTCCCAACAGACAAAGAGCCGAACATGACACCCAAACATATCTATGCACCACCGACCAACAAGGCTAAATCCAGGCTCCGCAAACTGCTACCCTTTTTGCGCTGGTGGGGATTTATCGGATGGGACACAATAAAAGCCGACCTTTTAGCCGGTATCACTGGTGCTGTCATCGTTCTTCCCCAAGGTGTAGCCTTTGCCATGATTGCTGGTCTTCCACCGGAATATGGCCTCTACACTGCTATTATCACCCCTGTCGTTGCAGCGCTTTTCGGCTCTTCCCTGCATCTGATATCCGGTCCTACAACAGCAATCTCAATCGTTGTTTTCAGTACCGTCAGCAGTTTTGCCGAACCCGGTAGTGCTGAATATATAAGACTTGTGTTGACGTTGACATTCCTTGCCGGAGTGTATCAACTCGCCTTTGGTCTGGCCAGACTGGGAACGCTCGTCAATTTTGTCTCTCATTCAGTGGTTATTGGGTTTACTTCAGGTGCGGCAATTCTCATCGCCACGAGTCAACTGAAGCATGTCCTGGGTATCAAGCTGCCTGGTAGCCACGATTTTTTCGAAGTATGGTTGAATATTTTCGGTATGCTGAATCAAGTCAACCTGTTTGTTTTTGCCGTGGCCATGGTCACACTGATTTTCGCGGTCTATTTTCGGGCAAAGATTCCGCGCTGGCCGGGAATGCTCTTTGCCATGGTCATAGGTAGCCTCCTCTCTCTTCTGCTTCATGGCAGTGAGCACGGTGTCACCCTGGTCGGCCAGATGCCGGCCAAACTTCCGCCATTGTCCCTGCCGGATTTTTCCGTCGAGACCGTTCGTGAACTGGCACCCGATGCACTGGCGGTCGCCCTTCTTGGACTTATTGAGGCTCTGTCCATTGGTAGGTCCATAGCGGCAAAATCCCACCAACCCATAGATGGCAACCAGGAGTTCATCGGCCAGGGTTTGTCCAACGTTATTGGGTGTTTTTTTTCCAGCTACGCCGGATCAGGTTCTTTCACCCGCTCCGGTATCAATTACCAGGCCGGTGCCATAACCCCTCTCTCCGCAGTGTTTGCAGCAGTGTTCCTGGCATTACTCCTGTTGCTTGTCGCTCCTCTGACGGCGTATCTGCCTATCGCTGCCATGGGAGGCATCATCCTTATGGTTGCCTATCATCTTATTGATGTGCATCATATCCGCACCATCCTGAAAACCAGTAAAGAAGAAACTGCGGTTATGATGACCACATTTTTTGCAACCCTTTTCCTCGACCTGGAGTTTGCCATCTACATAGGAGTGCTGCTCTCGTTGATTCTTTACCTGAATCGTACCGCCCATCCACGCATCATCAATCTCGCGCCCAATTTGCATCCAGAGATCGCTGGCCCCCCACTTATCGAATCAGAGGCCGAGTGTTCCTTTTTGAAGATTATTCGTATTGACGGTCCACTGTTTTTTGGTGCCGTGAATCATATAAGCGAATTTTTATATAATATTGATAAAACGCTCCCTCGCAAACGCCATGTGCTGATACTCGGTTGTGGCATCAATTTTATCGATATCGCCGGCGCTGAACTACTTGCCCAGGAAGCAAAGCGCCGCGCCAGCCAGCGAGGGGGCCTCTACCTCTGCGAATTGCAGCCCCAAGTATACAATATACTGGAACGAGGAGGCTATTTGGATCAGATCGGCAAAAATAATATTTTTGTCACCCAGCAAGAAGCCGTCAACACAATAATGCTTAAAGTTGATCCAATTCTCTGTCGAAATTGCCTGAGCCCTATATTCAAACAGTGCAAAGATCTCGCTGAGGCATGACGTTTTTGTTATATTGTGATTCACTCGACTGCCGGCTATAGATGGGCTTATGTAAACGCTGGCAGTCATGGGGGAATGCCAACATAGTTAGCTGTTGCGCCTGTAAACAGAGTAAATCTCGGCTCGAATTAAACGCCAATAAGAATGGTTATTGGAACGAGGCAAAAGGGACTGTCCTAAAACTGGCAGCAGAATCTAGCTATCTTGCACAATCAGGCCGACGAGATATAGGAGTAATATCAAGTGTTGGCTGTTTAGTCAGCCACTCCCCCTTTGAACCGGTTGTGAGTATACATTTCCTATGAAACGGCACTTGCCGGTGTAATTTCACCTCTCAAAGGAGGAATCCCTAAGAGTCGCGGTTGTTTCGCTTCGAAGTTGCCTAACGCACTGTTTTTAGAGCGTAGTTATCCATTCGGCCTACCGAAGATACTTTTCGGGAGGCACCTGATCTTTGCCAAATTGTCTGTTGCCCATTATCTGCTAGTCAAATGTCGGGCAAGGTGGGTACTCGAATCCATGGGCAATTATACGTAAAATCGCTTCCATGTAAGGGGCTATGAACGTGTTGAAGTAGTTGCGCATTCGCTCCCATAATGCCCTGTTCGTCCTCAGCTTTGCCCTGGCTGCTTGAAACAGCGGGCAGCAGAACTGCTGTACCTGATCAACAAGAAAAGCAAGCAACATCAGATGGATAAAAACAGCGCTCAAGTGTTTTTTGCCCAGGCCATAGTTGTGTCCGAGATTATAGCCCTGATGTTTCAGGGTATTGTAGCGGCTTGTCCTGCTCCTTCACTATCAAGATTGCTGTTGACGGCCAGGTCTTTTAATGGGGAGTTTGATCGTAAAGGTTGTCCCTCGTCCTGGGATTGTCTGAAAACTTAGACTACCTCCGTGCTTGGTTGCAATGACGTTGTAGGCAATGGCCAAACCTTGTCCTGTCCCTTTACCCACTGCCTTTGTCGTGAAAAAGGGATCGAAGATTCTCGGCTGGATCGCTTTCGGAATCCCACAGCCGGTATCGGAAATATGAATGACAATTACTGATCCTTCCAACTCAGTTTTGATCGTAATCAGGCCTGGTTCTTTGTTTTCAGTCGATTCAATCCGTTCTTGGATAGTATGGGCACTATTAACAAGGAGGTTGAGTAGTACTTGGCCTATTTCATTGGCCAGGCATGGAATTTGAGGCAGATCCGGTGCAAGGTCGAGGACAAGTTCAGCACAGTATTTCCACTCATTCTTAGAGATCGTGGTCGTTACTTCGATAAGATGGTTCAGGTCGAGAAGCTCAAATTCCTTGCGGCCTGGATGGGAGAACTCCTTCATCGCCTGGACAATTGAGGTCACTCTGGTAATCCCCTCCCGGGACTGTTTGACAGCAATTGGAATTTCTGATTCCAGGTAGGACCAATCAGCCTTTTCCAGACACTCTTCAAACAGTGTTGAAGAAAAGTGTTCCTTTTGTGCGGCATCGGCAAGGGTGGTAATTATGTCGTTCAGTGCTACGAAGCTATCAGAAAGGAATTCAATATTAGAGCTTACAAACTGGAGAGGGGTGTTGATTTCATGGGCTATCCCAGAAGCTAATTGGCCAATTGATTCGAGTTTGTTGGCCTGCAACCGCTCGATATGAAGTTTTTTTTGCTCCGCTATTAAATTATACTCATGGGTATTATCTGAAAAGACTAGAAGAAAGCCGTTGAACTTACGGCTGATATCGCACATGGCCGAGCATAGAACATCAATCTCTAACTGTCGGTCGTTCTTGAGAATGCTGTGATGTTCAACAATGACCTTTTGGCTATCGTTGAGTTTGTGGATTATTCCCTGAAGCCATGGGAATATTTCGTCATATTTTTTTCCGAACAGGGTTTGATTGATCATGTGAATAGATGAATCAATAGAATAAAAACGTTTGTCGTTCGCTACCTGGAGCCACTGTGCCGCGGCGTGATTGATTCGGTCGAGAATTCCCTGGTCGTTGAGTAGGATAACAGGCTGTGACAGACTTTCGAACAAAGTGAGATATTTGTTTTTCTCGTTGGTAATATTGCGATTTGCTACTTGTAGTTCCTGAATTTTCGCCGCATCGCTGCTGCTGGTCCATTCATGGACCAGACCCAACTCGATACGGTCAAAAAAACGTTCCAGATAATGAGAGGCCCACTTTTTTTCTTCCGGAGTCAAAGGCTCCAGTTCAAGAAGGTCAAGGTAGCTTTGTCGATAATATTTAAAAAATCCAAGGAACATGGGGAGGGTGACCCCACGTTGCCGGTGTCTTTGTGCTTCAAGTATGCCAAAGGAGGCGATCATGTCATTGGTGTAGTCTTCATCCGGGTGCAATTCAAGGTTATCTTGATGTTCGGTAAGCGATTTAAGAAGTGGTTCGGAAAGTCCGCTAATGGAGAGGCGCCAGGGTTCGACTAAAGTTGATGTGTAGGCTGCGTAGCCATATTCGATGGCATAATGTAGGATGGAGTTCATCAACCAGTCTTCATTGCTTGAAACCAAGGCATGGAGCTTTGCATGAGGATGGTTGGCTTTCATCCAAGACCTCCTTGAAAAGGGGAACGAACTATCAATTGAAATAGTTTCGACTTGATCTGACACCTCACTTGAAAAGATGAGAGCTAGCAGTTTTGATTTCGGTGCCAACAAAAAAGCAAAACTAAAGGAGATAACCCTCATACTTCATGGTAACGAACGTATCGTAAAACACAAGATCGGATTACTCAATCTGGCAGAAGAACTCTCTAAAGTCTCACGGGCATGCAAAATTATGGGCCTCTCAAGAGACACTCTTTATCGCTATAAGACAGCAGCTGAAGAAAGAGGCGTTGACGCCCTGATCGACAATAACTGACGCAAGCCTAAGATTAAAAACAGAGTCGATGAATTGACAGAAAAAACCGTGGTTTCACATGCTATCGAGCAATCGACTCATGACAGGTACGTGCGAGTAATGAGCCGAGAAAACGTTGGGTTTTCATCTCTCCTCGAGTGAAGATGCGTTTGGATCAGACATGAGCTTGGCCATTTAAGGATCGCCTGGCGGCTCAGGAAGAAAAAACGGTTTAGAAAAAAATGATTCTGACCTAGGCCCAAGTCCAAGTGAGGTAGTACAGGTGGCCGGATAAAGGGGCTTAGCCTGACGGCTATGGGGCTGTGGGAAAGACTCCACCCGGCTACCCGATTGGGCATTATTTCAAACTTGTGCTTTCATCAAATGCCCGAAATTACCAACCATTAACTTGTCGGTACGATTAACGAAAAATTTTGCATTGATTTCATCCGGCCCAATATCTTCAGCTTGTGTGAATCCGATAGCTTTTAAATCCGCTACCAGAGAGTTTGGATCAAAAAAACTTCGCCAAGGTTCTCCGGCAGCCGCAATTTTTCGGGCTATTAATCGGAATACAAATCGACGTAAAAAATTCTGTGAAGAAGGTGGAGTGGTATAATCAAATATAATTTCACTTCCGGAAGGTGTTGATGAGGAAATGTAATTCATCGTTGCCATCATCGTTTCTCTGTTCAGATACATTGTTACGCCAAGCCACGAAAAAAAGGATGGCTCGTCCGTCTTGAATCCAGCTTCATGCAACTGATCTGCTAACATCTGATTTTCAAAATCTATTGGAGCCAGAATCAAATTATTTGGTATGGGGATCTTTGCGGCATCAAGTTGCTGGCGTTTCCATTTTTGTGTGGCTGGATGGTCAACCTCAATTACTTTCAAACCGTCATTTGAATACGGATTACGATAGGCAAACGTATCAAGGCCGGCACCAAGAATAACATACTGACGGACACCGCGCTTGATGGCAACAGATAGTTCATCTTCAACAAATTTACTACGTGCGACAACGATAGCCCTGAGATAGCTGTGCAACCTTGTCTTGAACTTTCGTTTTTCTGAATGAATTGCTGAAACATCTTGAGGGTCGATAATGTCTAACGATAGATGGTCTTCGAATACCTTGGGATTATCAAGGATTTGATGTGCTGCTCGCATCATTGCAACTTTTTTGGCGGTTAAACTGGGACCATTTTGTTTCATCTATCTCTGTCCTTCGGATGGGTGGCATGTCCAACGTTCTGCGTGAACGGCCGGGAAAACGAGCTGTGCCTATTTAATGTAAAGTTCATTGATGACTGCGTTAAAGCTAAAAATAGCATCGTTTTCTCGATCCGCTGTCCACGCAGTGGTGTGCGTCCGGTATGGGCGTGAACTCATGGGGTTAAATTCCCTTGTAAGTATTCCATGTAACGTTTTGAAACGTAACACAAATTACTAGCCGAAGGCAAGGGCGTTACCGCGAGGTAGGGTCGGAAGGAAGATGGAGTGCAAACTTGTGAGCTGACGGACAGAAACGTCATACAAGGCCGAGTCTCTGGGTAAGGCAAGCACCACATGTCAATGCCCAAGGAACAGGAAATACGGTAAATGGCGTGGTTGTACAAGGGAAGTTCACGTTCTTATTCGGGGAGGCCTCTACGGTATGCGATCCAACTCCCGTTGGAAAGCGCTTTGCATGGCAACATGTCTGGTGGCCGGGCAGGAGTCAGCAGAGATCATAGCAGTTCGCCGCCAGCGGAGTAAGGACTGAATCCAGAGAAGGGAAAAGGCCCGTCATGCTCGGCTAGTGAGATGAACCTGACCGGGGGGAGCAATTGGTCGGCGCGTTGACGATAAGCCCGATTCCGAAGAATACCTGTTGGAGCGGATTCTTTCCCGTGCCAACCTGAGTGAAGCCTGGAAACACAAGGCCAACCGTGGAGCGCCAGGTGTGGATAACATGGTCCTTGACGACTTCATGGCCTATGCTTGGGAGCACTGGCCAGAGATTCGTTCATCCATCTTTGCAGACAGTTATAAATCTTCGGATTCTACGCTTACCCCTACCGGCCAAACGTGTAGATATCCCAAAGGCAACAGGGGGGACTCGTCCTCTGGGGATTCCTGCCGTCCTTGACCGCTTGATTCAACAGGCCGTCGAAGTCTGCGGTTATCTGCCCAGGTCTTGGTGCCGATAAGCATTTACCGGACGGAGCTGGGGCGTTGTTTCCATGGACTATAGACTGTTCAAGTTGGCAGAGTATTTACATGGCTGGATGGAGTATTACGGGATATCGGGGCTGTATCGGGCAAAACCCGAACTCTACCAATGGTTACGTCGTAGGGTACGCATGTGCTACTTGAAGCCGTGGCGTTACTGCCGCACTAAGGTTCGCGAGCTAACCAAGCTCGGTACCTTCCTGCGAACTGCCATCTCGCTCGGTTTGAGCCGGAAAGGCCCGTGGAGATTATCCCGTACATTGGCAACTCAGTCTGGAATGACCAATCAATGGCTTAAGAATCAAGGTTTGCTTTCTATCAAAGATCTATGGGTAAAGATTCATTACCCGGCTACGGCTCGAGCTCATGGGAACCGCCAAGTGCGGACCCGCTTGCTTGGTGGTGTGGGGGCAGAGACTCCCCCGGCTACCCGATTATACTATTTTTCTGTATCTGTTAATTTCGTCTCGCAATTCTAACGCAACAGCCCTTGCTGCCTCGGCAAAATCACCACCGCTACTTGCGTACAAAACGCTTCTTGATGAACTGATGATCATCCCCGTGCCATCGTTGGTCTGACCCGATTTTACCATTGCCTCTACATCTCCACCTTGAGCACCAACTCCGGGTACAAGCAATGGCATGTCACCTACTATTTTTCTTATTTCTAACATTTGGGATGGCCACGTCGCTCCAACGACGAGCAGACAATTTTTGTTTGTATTCCAATGTTTGCTGGCTACCTGAGCTATGCGTTTGTATAATGGTTCACCGTCAATCTCTAAATCTTGAACATCACCTGCTCCTGGATTAGATGTGCGACACAAAAGTATGGTTCCTCTATCCTTATATGACAAAAACGGCTCTACAGAATCGCGGCCCAAATACGGGTTAACCGTCACCGCATCTACCCCATACCGTTCAAATGCCTCGATTGCATATTTTTGTGCGGTGCTACCTATATCTCCTCGCTTCGCATCTAAGATAACAGGAATGTGCGGATAGAATTTCTTTATATAATCTATTGTTTGTTCAAGTTGTTTCTCAGCAGATACGGCTGAAAAGTAGGCTATTTGCGGCTTAAACGCACAAACCAAATCATGGGTTGCATCAATAATTGCTTTATTAAAATGAAATATCGATTCTGAGATATTTTTCAATTGCTCGGGAAAACGTGATAAATCTGGATCAAGTCCAACACAAACCAAAGAATTGTTTTGTTGCCAAATGGCTTTTAGTTTTTTATTAAATCTCACCTGTGCTCCTATGAAGTATAGCATGAACATCTGCGGCTTGTCCGCAGAATGTTATTGTCGGAATTAAATATCGCGCCTCTGAATTTCTTAAATTTCCAGATACTTATCATGGGTGATTCTGATATTCCTGCATCCTCCGTGTCGGCAGTAAGCCGGCTGAGTTAGCGCACGGGTGGAAACATGTTCTCCTTGTGCAAAACAACGCGTCTCTTCTCACCATCACGCAGAATTTCCAGTTCGATCGCACCTTCTGTATCCTCGCTTATAAATAATTTCATTAAATCCAGTGCGGAGAAATTCATCGCTTTGGAGTTATTGAGTCGAATTACTTCATCGCCAATTTTCAGTCCCATTTTGGCTGCAGGAGAATTGGGCCAGTAACCGACTACCAGCAGTTTCTCATCCTGTTTGTCCAAATTCAGGCCGTAAATGGGGAAATTGTCCATGAAGGGTTTACCATTGGGTACTAAGGTCATCAGGCCGTTCGGGTAATCCAATGTGACTGTGTACCGGCTCAAGATATGGTTGCCGATGAGGAGTTGTCCGTTTTTGGAGAGATGGGAGAAGGTTGGAACATTATGGAAGAGCAAGTCATCGATTTTGAGGTCATCCAGTCGCACCGCATGATCTTCCTCGGAAAGTCCGCCAATTCCCTTCGACATGCTGCCTATGGCTTTGATCGTCTTACCACGTTTGTAACCATTGGTTTTTTTGACCATATAGCTAGGGATTAAACAAACAGGAGCGCCGGTATCAATGAGTACGGTATCATGGATCTCGTTGTCCACAACGCAATCAATGGCCGGAGCAAAGCCGTTTTTCGCATCAATGGTGAAAGGTATGGTGATACCTCCCATTGGCGGTGCGTGCTGTGTCCTGGGAGGCGAGAGAATTAGGGTATTGTTGGTGAAATCAATTGTTGTCACAAAGTATCGCAGGAAATTGGAGCCAATCACCCCTGCAACATCCTTGAAATTGAGAAAGGACATGTCTATGACCCCCGCAGCACACTGGGCAACTTCCTGAGTACCGACTCTCAGGCTGTTCAGGGTAATTAAATCGATTTCTTTACTGTTGCCGCCGCTCCCCCGCATGGCTACTTTGACACCTTGCGGCAGCTTGAGTTCCTCCGCCACTTCTTTACGAACGATGGTGAGCGCGGCCGTATCAAGCATAAAGGTGTATTCTTTTGGTGAATTATTGATCCGGGCCTTGATGAGAATCGGATGCCCCGTGAGGGTGAAAGGAACCACCGCCGGGGTTACGTTCGTTGAGACAAGCTGGCCGCCGTTGACGGTCTTGATTGCTTTGACGATGGAACAACCGTTTAAATAAATCAGGGAAAACAACAGGACCAACCAACAAACAACTCTCGGTGCACTTTTCATTCTCGTCCTCGCGCCGTTGCTTTATTGTAAATAATTTGGATTGTCAGATCGCCTTTTCGAGCGGTGAGGTGATAAGCAACTACTATTTAAAGTAGCCCTAAAAAGATCAACGATCCGCTAAGACCGAGGTTATAAGCCGCTTCATCCGAAAAAACAGCAAAATGTATCCTTGTCAATTTCCTTGTTGTTTCGGATTTAGGGGAGCCCTGTCCAGGAGGTTGTCAGGAGAAGATTTTCGCCTACACAAAATCAAGAAGTTACAGGTGATGTTATATCCCGCTACTGACTTCTTTGGCGTTGGAAAGGGAATTTTTGGACGCTTTAACCAGCTGTTTTTGAGTTGTTTTATTTGCCACCCATAAATCTGAAACAATCAGCATTTCGCTTATACCCTGTTGTTTAACTCTCTCGTTCCCCTCACCAGCTTACTCCAACTCTTCTGCCGTTATCAGGCGGTAACTTGTACTTCGGCCTCCACCAGGATTTTGAATCAGGAATTGACGGGCGACGAGTTCCCGTATGTCCCGAAGCGCAGTATCCGGGGAGCATTTGACAATTTTGGCGTATTTCGATGTGGTCATGTGCCCCTTGAAATTGTCGAGCAAACGATTGATAACAAGCCGCTGTCGTTCGTTCACTGGAGCTTGATTAATCCGGTTCCACAGTGCCGCCTTAAAAAGGACCGAGGACAGTATGTCTTCTGCATTATCAATAGCATGGGAAAAGCAGCTCAAAAACCAGGATAGCCAGGATGTAATATCAAGACTGCCTTTTTGCTGTCTCTCAAGCTGTTTGTAATATTCTTTACGTTCCTTCTCAAGTTGTCTGGACATGGAATAGAAACGATTGGGCGTACCATCTGCCTTTGCCAGAGCCATATCCGCAATTGCACGGGCAATCCGTCCGTTACCAGCTTCAAATGGGTGAATAGTGACAAACCATATATGGGCAATACCAGCTTTGATAACAGGATCAAGCTTCAGGTCAGCTTTAAACCATAAAAGAAACGTCGTCATTTCCGCATCAAGCCTTGATGCTTCCGGTGCCTCATAATGCACCTTTTCATGTCCTATTGGACCAGACACAACCTGCATCGGGCCTGCTTCTGCAGGTCGCAAGGCTGCAACGGTGATGCGGTGCATACCGCTTCGACCTGTCGGAAACAAAGCCGCGTGCCAGTCAAACAAACGCTCTGCAGTCAATGGTTGTTCGAAATTTTGCGTCGCATCCAACATCATTTCAACAATGCCTTCAACGTCGCGACCAACAGGCTTGTCATTTAACAGAGGAATACCTAATCTCCTGGCAATGGAAGATCTGACTTCATCAGTATCTAGTCTTTCGCCCTCTATTGCTGACGAGCTTACAACATCGGTTGTGAGAATATTCAGGCTGGCCTCCTGCCTGATCGGAAAACCTAATACCTCCATCTTGCCCAATAAACGGCCTTGTCGGTGCCGGGCCTCTGCGAGTAATGACGCAAGGGTTTCATTGTCCCAAATGAAATTTGGCCAGTTTTTCTTTTCATGAATCCACATGCATCATCTCCGTCTCGTTTACGGATATTGTATTGATCATTCTCCGTAGAGGCAACTAAAAGACGCAAATTGTGCGGCGAATAATAGCTTTAATCACCGCAAATGTACAATGCCCCCTCTGGATAATATGGGGGAAGGGGCTGATGAGACCGTGCCCTTCAATCTTCATTGAGAACTTTACCGGCTACATTTACGCCCTTTCTCAGAGTTTCATCAAGTCCACGACCGGTGTTTGCATGTCCGCATTGCAACAGACCGATGCGCATCCTGAGATTCAGAAATGATTACCGTCAACCTGGCTAAATGGTAATCGAGGCACCGCTTCACAGCCAACAATAGCAGGGAGGCTTCCATTGATTATGGACATCGTGTTTTTTTAACGCCTGGTCAGGCGAATGGATTTTTGCGCCCTGAGTTCAGCGCTGCTGTCCCGGCAGCGCAATCTGAACATACCTGAAAAATATATATTTCCTTATAGAGACGGGCTTGTCCAGCCACGGATAAGATTGTGGTTCGTTCGTTCCTCACTCACACAATCTATCCTTATTCGTTAACTTCTGTCGGTACCAGTGAACTGAATGATGTTGCTCGGAAATTTCATTGACCTTACTTCCTCCGAAAACTCCGTCGCCACCTTTAAAACGGTTTTACTGACATATGCATACTGCTTGGAAAAAGGAGGCCAGTAGTCACCAAGCCCTAATGCGTCATTGATCACAAGGACTTGCCCATCACAATCCGGTCCAGCACCAATTCCAATAGTGGGAATAGACAAAATCTTGGTGATTTTCCCTGCTAGAGAATACGGAATATGTTCAAGCACAACCATGAATGCACCCGCCTTCTGTATTGCTTGAGCTTCGTTTATGATTCGTTTTGCGTCCTCACTAGACTGGCCGACTTGTTTGAAGTTTTTAGCAGTCTGGGGAAGTAAACCTGTATGACCTACGACAGGAATGTTGTGTTTCACCAAGTACTGAATGACCTGGATGTTTGGTCCTTCCAGCTTCACGCTGTCGGCGCCCGCTTGGATGAGACGCCGAGCGTTCGTATATGCTGTTTCTGGATTTACATCTGTACCATAAGGCAAATCACCAATAATGTGCGTACTCTTCGCACCACGGCGTACAGCACCTATATGGTATTCCATGTGTTCTATGGTAACATCACGAGTGCTATCAAAGCCCATTTCAACCATCCCGACGGTATCGCCAACAAGAATCACCGGAACCTGAGCCTCCTCTATACTTCTAGCAACCGGACAGGTATATGCTGTCAACATAGGGATGGTCTTTGAGCCTTTCATAGCAACAAAACTTTCCGGATTCATTTTCATTCCAACATTCTCCTGTGTCTCTTAAAAGCTAATTGCGATTCTCGGCGAAGTAGTCGCCGAGAACATGTGTATCAGCTGCGGCGTTCCATGAACGTTTATCGGAACGGCAATACGTCCCCGACCTTTAGGAAAAGTGATAATTAAAAAGCTCGAATAGCCGTCAGCTGTGTATAGTTGTTACCTCAGAGTTACTGCATTACTTCTACATAGACTCCAAACCTGAGAAACAGCTTGTTTTCATTTTCCGTTTCTTTTAATGACTAAACCTGACATGTACTGATTATCATTGTGAAATTGATTTATGATATCAATCTCTTCTTCGGTACATCCAAGTATTAGCTTAATCTCTGTGTCATTTTTCATAGTATCAACCGTACAGACAATTGCAACCAGTTTCGCAGCATCTCCTGATCCACACCAAATATCAATTTCATTACCATCTCCACCTGATGTGTCTTCCAAAAAACCGTAATCTAAAGGATACACAATGCTTGGATATTTAGGATGCTTCGATCCTTTTGGTCTATCAATAACCGGTTTTGTGGAACGTAATAATTTATCTAGCCTCGCCCAAAAAATCATCATACCTTTGTGAAGATAACGTTGCAAATAACCAGTGCAAATGGAGCGCAGCGGAATTTGCATCCGAGTTAATTTGCATTGTTGTGCTGTTTAAACATAGAGCACTTGTTTAACGGCTTTTCTATAATCTTTATAATTCGATTCCGCTTGCGGCTTCTCCTGAAAGTATCCTTTTCTTGTCGCCTGTTTTGAATTAGTAAACTGAATTTCCGCAATTTATATCAAATGGCATTATAGGTAATTTCATAATGCTTTTCTGGTATTTGTCAAAAAAACACCCAGTAGCTTTTCCATAGTTTTCTTTATTATTAAACTCCCAATATGAATATTATTTAACACATTTTACAATTTTTGTTAATTCTCTGAGGGCAATCCTTCTTTGATCAAACCGTTCATAGTATAAAATCTTTTCATATATTTTACACAAAAGGAGCTTGTTTGTTTTTCCTGTTCTTTCGCTGCGAAATTAATTATTTCTTCAAACTCGTCAAATTTATCTGGTTTTACTTGAAGCAATTTTATCTCTGAAAATGTATTAGCCATTTTTTTAACCCTGAAAACAGATTATCTGTTTTATTAGCTTTATTCTGCTCAAGTTGCTGCCAGTTATTAGAATATATGAACTCCTGGTTGGATTATTCAATTTGTTGGTGTGAATTACAAGTGGATAAAATTAACAGCATAACATGATGGTCGTCGGTTCATCCGGTTAATTTTTCAGGTTTATTGAGTCAAAACGTGGCCTAACCATTTTGATGCACCTTCTTTCGTAATTTTGAAGTTCATTCAAAACTTTCTTTGATGATTTTTTTTAGAACTTCCTTCGGAACGCCTTGTATATGCTGAATTTGAAGCATCCCTTTGGGAGTTATCTTGAACTCTTTAAGGGATTCTTTATTCTGAATGACGGATTTTGCTTCAATATTAATATGATCTTTAAATGGAATAATACGAACAAAATTTTCACCAACATAAAATGATGGTAATTTTGCCCATAATTTTTCTTCAACTCTTTCAGATGTACTATGATGTATTAATTCATACAAAATCATGAACCGTATTTTTGTTTTATCATCTAAATTCTCTACATATTTTTCAATCGATTCATGCATAGATGCCCCTTTGCTATTCCAAAATTTAGTTTGTGTTTTTCAGAGCAATCGAGGTAGAACGGCCAGTTACCCGACCGTCCCCTTGCAGATCCCTGCGTGCGGTTTTTCCGCATAGGGCTCCTCAATAGTATTCGCTTCGTACAGAAGCAGTTTGGCTTCCTTTGCTATCCCCCGCAGTGAGGTTTGCATATGTTTCTTTTGCGAGCTACATACTACCGTTATTCCCTTCCCCATGTGATCGGTCCTACCGTCTCGGAGTACTATGGGATGATCTGACTCCCTTTTACCCATCAGATGTTCTTCTTGTGGTTGATACATCTTACCTCCGTTTTGAGAGGAGATAAATGGGCCTCCCAGGTTTCTGACACTTCTCTCACCCCATGCCACGCTCTAGGACCCAGGCAGTCCCTCCAGAATCTTGCCATTACGATTCCTTTGTTCTGGCATCCGATACGTTACAATCGTCGCCAACTGCATTTTACTCAGACGAGGCTGAATTGCTTAAGGGAGGCACGTCTCCTCTGCGGCCTGCAATGTTCCTTGTGTACACTTCACGACTGTTGTTCGCCAGATGGCTCCGCGAGTCACGCAACTCTCGGTACGGGCTGCTGGCTAGGCTTTGCCCGACAGGGACTTTCCGCTTATAAGCGGGGCACCCTGCAAGAAGCGCCAAGCTGCGCCTGGCGCACTAACGTGGAGCTAACTGGTTTCGCGGCTGTTTGCGAAATCCATGTTTAGCGTTTGGTTATCTAATTTTTAATCCATACCCAGGTCATCGATAAAATGTGAATCTGGTAATACTTGGTTAGGACCAACCCCTAATTGCTCAACAATAATTTCTTTTACTTTGGTATAAACGTCTTCTCTACACCAAATAGTACTATCTAATGATGTAGTTATTTTGACTAAATCTTTCACTGTTTGAAATTCTCTGGGCAATTCATTTTTCAAAGAAATAGTTGCAGTGTTGAAGATTAGTAGAAAAATAATCGTGATTACAATAGATAAGGTTAAATGATAATCAGATTGTAGCAAGCAAATAACGAAAATCGAAAGACCGCATAGGTTGGTGAGATAGTTAAGCCACTCAGGCTTAGCGAAATCAAGATATACTTCTTGATTTCCAGATAATTGAGTCGTTACTTTTTTAAGAATTTTCTTTTGCTCTTTTTTGCTTATTAGTTCAGATAGGTGAGTATTTGGTTTTATTTGACCACGAGATGCTCCAGCTATCTCAATTAGGTTTTTCCGCACGGTATAGAAAACTGACTGTGATAAACAACCAGAGTTTTCATTTTGCCTTAATTTTGAGAATACGAGGTTAGTTAGATCATTTGGGGTGTAGATATTGATTGCTTCTTGTTCGGTAATGACAATTCGAAATTCTTCTTCAATTGCCATAATTAATTCTACACCGTCTAGTCCCATAGTTTCATTTTATTTTAAAGATAACGTTGCAATAACCGGCCGCAAAATGCGATTGGTTATAGCTGATTTATTATTGAACTGTATGCGGACATCATAAATTTCAATGCCGCGATGTTTTTGCGGTCCGTGTTGATTGGCTGGTGTACGCCCGGCATGGGCGTGATCTAATGGGGTGCAAGTCCCCTGTATGTAAACCCTGTTACTGTCGAGATGACAGGAACATAAATACTAGCCGAAAGCAAGGGCGATCTCGCGAGGGTTCGTCTGAAGGAAGCTGGAGTGCAGGTAAGCGAGGTACGAGACTCCGAAATTATGAGTCGACGAACAGAAACGGCATACAAGGCCGAGTCTCCAGGTAAGTCAGCACAACATGACAACGCCTTGGGTTTGGGAGATACGGTAAATGCCGCGATCGGAGTCTCCCTGTGGTC
>NZ_AUCV01000047.1 GCF_000429945.1 Desulfogranum japonicum DSM 18378
ATGTCATCACGAGATTTGAAATCAATTTTGACTTCAGCGATAGGAGTTTCACCTATTCTTAATTGAGGATGTTTTGTTTGTCTCATGCTATGATTCAGATTGAAGATTTTGGTACACAGCCTGCTTTTTGGCGCAGACAATCGAAATGAATTCCACACAAATTCCATATTTTCGGCATGTTAACGTAGTCCGTCGGCATTTGTCAAAATGAATATAGCTTGTAATACAAAAATCTTCGCCTACTCACATATGAGTTATTTGGCTGTATTTACTGTGTAAATTGGTTTTCGGTCAGGCACTATATATCCTTTTTCTGCCAATCTTTGAGCGTATAATCCTGCAACTTGCTCTTTTACCCCACCATTCGGATGAGCAACGACAACTGCCGGGTAAGTATTTTTTGGGTCATAGCCAGCAGGTGTATAGACATTGGCGGCAATTTCCAGACCATTGAGTTTATAGCTGACAGGGTGGATATTTACTTTACCCTCTACATTTTCAGTGATAGCACCCTGATACGTCAACGTATATGGGTTCAGTTTATAATCTGCTGCCAGAGCAGCGGTTCCTACCGAATTGATTGTAACAGCAGCCATTAGTGCTGCACCTAAAATACTCTTTTTCATCTTTGAACTTCTCCAAATGTAATTATTGATTTTCTATTTAATTATAGTTGTTTATCCAAAATCTGATCGCATCATTTACCCAGCCCTCTGCATCAGTCCCAACACCAGTCCCGAAACCATGCCCAGCATGCTTGAACCTGTGATACTCAACAGTAACCCCTGCACGCTTCAGGTTTTGAACACGTCTGTCTACGACTGATGCGCTGGCGATGGGATCATCAGCACTAACCGTAATGAATGTCGGGGGAAAGCCTGGGGAGTATGTTGAGTGCCCGGTATAGGCAATGATCACGGCACCGGGTTTTGGCAGATCAAGACCGCCATAGTAAGCTGTTTCGTTTAATGCGATATCGCCTACCATCCGTGCTCCGGCAGAGCTTCCCCACAGTGAATAGCCTTTTGTTGATACGCCCAGAGTATTTGCATTTTCGACAATATAAGAAGTCGCTGCAGCCAGGTCTTCAGAAGCTTTCAGACCACTTCCTGCCCTGTATTTCAGGACAAATGCGTTGAGTCCTTTTTTGCTGATTTCGACTGCATGTGGAAACCCTTCATGAAATGATCCTACATAGGAAAAGCCTCCTCCTGGACAGATCACCGCAAATGGAGCTCCCGGTTTGCCTCTAAAGAAAAAGAGACCGGCATATTCTTTGGCAGGATCTTGTCTCTTTTGCTGCTCAGTGTAAAAGTCGTAAAAAATCTTGTGACCAGAGGCTACTTCATCGATCATATGATTAACTGCTCCAACAACAACGTCAGAATTCACATGGCTATGATACGGGAGAAGTGACCCGACATTACTCAAATTCACATCAAGCTGCTGCGGCCTGTCATCCCAGGGGAGAAGGTATTGACCAAACTCTTTAAACGCAGGATGTTCAACAATAGATCGAACAGCGTCTCCGGTAGTGACATGCTGATAGTGCGAATGTGTATTCACGCTCGTTACTCCACCGTTATGTTGATCCGGGACATTCTGGTTTCCAATTGCATAACTGGAAAAACATCCAATGGTAAAGGCAGCCGTGAAGAGCAGTGCTACTGTATGGCACCCAGTAATTCTCTCATTTTTCATAGGTTGATTATCTGCTGAAATCCGTTAGCGATTCTATATCCATACATTGAGTGCGGCTGAGATCTTTCACCCCTCCGGGAGCGCTTCCACACCAGAAAAGGCGAGCACCCTGTCGGGAAGACGTTGACCGCGCACTTCAATTGACTTCAGTGCCGCATTCAGTTCGGCGATCTCACCTCCAGTGAATTGAATCCCAGCTGCACCGATATTTTCAATCATGTGTGCCATCACCGTCGTTCCGGGGATAGGTACGATCCAGGGCTTCTGCGCGAGCAGCCAGGCAAGTGCGATCTGAACAGGAGATGCATGCTTGCGGATTGCCCAAGTCTTTATCAAATCAACTAACTGCATATTGTGCGCGAGATTTTCCGGTGAAAACCTTGGCGTGATAGCGCGGAAATCACCGGCTGCAAACCTCGTATTTGCATCGAGCCAGCCTGTGAGGAGCTGGCAATCCAGAGGCCACCAGGGTACAAAGCCGATTCCCAATTCTTCGCAGAGTGGTATTACTTCCTTTTCCGGGTCTCGGGTTGCCATCGAATACTCGTTTTGAATCGCGGTCAGGGGCAACACCGCATGAGCGCGACGGATCGTCTGTATGCCTGGTTCAGAAAGCCCCCAATGCAGAACCTTACCTTCATCCATAAGCTCTTTGACCGCTCCGGCGACATCTTCAATGGGTACCTGTGGGTCAACGCGGTGTTGATAGAGGAGATCGATGCGGTCAGTCCGCAGCCGCTTGAGCGACCCTTCCACTGCACGTTTGATTCTTTCGGGTCGGCTATTAAGCCCAGGCCCACGCTCTCCGGTTTCCGGGTCTATGTTCCAGCCGAACTTGGAAGTAATCCTCACCTTATCCCGAAACGACTCGATGGCCTCGCCGAGAATCCGTTCGTTTTCAAAAGGTCCGTATGCCTCGGCAGTGTCGAAGAAGGTGACACCGCGATCATAAGCCTCACGGATGATATTTATCATTTCAGGACGATACGGTACCGTAGTTGTGTACTTGCGGTGCATATTCTGGACGCCGAGACCGATGCTTGACACCTCAAGTGAACCAAGCATACGTTTCCCCGGTTTTGCATAACTCGTGGAGTTCTGTTCCTCGCCTTTTGGTGAAGCGGTGGCAAGACCGGGCAACATTGAAGCTGCTACCACACCTGCCACACTTGCCCCTGCTGCGATAAATGAGCGTCGATCCACTGCTGTAATAGTGTTCTCTTTAATAGGAGCTTTTTGTTTGTTATTCATTTTAGTATTCCTCATTTGTTATATTGTTCGTCACTAACATGTTCCATCCACTGAACACCTGAGCCATTCAAAGGCTCAGAAATAGCCACATGAGACATCGCGCTGTCAGGTGCCGCACCATGCCAGTGACGTTCATTTGCTGGAATCCAGACGACATCACCGGGCAGTATCTCCTGAACAGCTTCTCCTTCGGACTGCACCAGGCCGCGTCCGGAAATAACAATAAGGGTTTGTCCAACAGGGTGTGTATGCCAGGCTGTCCGTGCACCTGCTTCAAAATTAACAGTACCGCCGCCATAACTGCCTGTTGCTTTTGAGGTAAACCTTGACTCAACTGTAGCCCTACCGGTGAAATATTCGGATGAAGCAACGACAGGAGACGTTTTTCTCGTCACTTCAAGAGCCTTTGAGATTGTCTTGGGATTTGTGGTTTTCAGCGCTTCCGCAAGTACCAGAGCACTCCTGTCAGCAACGTGCCCACTGACTCTTTCTCGCAGCACCTCGATGAAGTCTTCAAGCTGCGATTCGCTGTAGCCCATTCTCATGGCTATTCCAAGGTGCCCTTTGAACATCGGTTCTGTCCCCGGTAGAGCTGATAACGTGCTGATGGTCACAAGTTCTCGCTGCTTGTGGTTTAAGACATCACGAACAAAAATGTCCGCAAAGAGATGCTCGACGAGAAACTTGTCGATAATTGGCGTAAACACGGGATAGCCACTGGTACGGTTCGATATATCCCTGCCAACAAGTGTATTTCGAACCTTATGGCCATATGCATTCTGGTCGAAATCATCAGGCAGTGCTGATGCTTCTTTACCAGCTTTATCAATCTTACCTTGTGACTGACGTTCATCCATAACGGCTATAAACGTGTTGATCCCTATCAAGGATCGTGGGAACCCTGCATAGGCATAGATATGAACAAGGGCTTCCTTTATTTCGTTGATAGTCAGTCCGTCATCAAGCCCTTGATGCAGAGATTCTTTTAGTTTGGAAATGTTGCCACTCGCAGTAAAGGCAGCGATGGGAACGAGTGCTTTTTCTGCCTTACTCAACTCTTCTGAAATGGCATCTTCTGCAAAAGCGGTGTTAGTCATATTGAAAGAAGTGAAGAGTATGGTCGTTATAACTATGAACAGTTGTTTTTTCATAATGTCTCCGGTCGTGATACTATTCTGCAGTATCTCTTTTAGATGAAATGCTGCAGAGAATTCTTATTTAATCCAATCCTTTCTCTTTCAGGAAACCACTCATCAAGTTAGCGATTTCAAGATTGTTCAGATCGGAGAAGGGGAAGTGTGTGTTGCCGTGAATTCCTATTTCAGGCAGATGTACTACAGTAGCATCACCACCATGACGGTTGATTGCCTGAGCCCACAACTTTGCCATATCAAGACGGATTCTCCACTGATCTTGACCAGGGTTATCCATGGGTTCTGATGGGATATTGTCCCCGTAATAAATGATGATCGGAATTTTCGTGAGCTTTTGGAAATCTTCAAGCTGTACGCTTACTGCTTTAAGGGTTCCACCGGAACTGGGCATCGGAGCAGGGACTTCACCTTCTGGAAAGATAAAATTGGAACCCGGTTCATAAGACACAACCCCCTTGATATTATTGCTTTTCAATACTGCTGCCCAACCCATTCCACCGCTATGTGAATGCGTAACAAGAACACCAGGACCAATCTTGTCAAACAATGCTGCTACGGCTTCAGCATTGACATCAATGTTGATTGGTGCGGTATCAGGTGTCATTTGACGGAAGTATTGATTGAGGCTTTCTGGTTCCCTAGAGAATTGAACCCCAGGAAAAAACTCAGGCCAGATACCGACACGGAAAATATTGAACCACTTCTGTTCATCCGGTACAGCAGCTATGGCACCCGGTTGAATGCTTCGCCCTGCGTTGCCTCGACGGGGTTGGTCAATCAGATAAACCGGAAAGTTGCGACGAAGAAAAATATTCTGGAATCCCTCGCGTCCATCGGGGGTCGTTTCCCATGTCTTTGAGAACTGTCCATAACCATGCCAGAAAACCAGGGGGAGTTGACGACCATTTTCCGGGATCTGGTAAAAAGTGTAGAGATGGTCGCCATGAAGGGTTTGCCCTCCTGATGCAGAAAGGTTTTTTGAATCAAATTCACCGGGACTGGTGATGACTGTACCACCAGCTGCAAAACTTCCCTGTTCCTTGATTGACATTGTTCCGTTTTGTGTGCTCCCACCGTTCATAGCGCATGATGACGCAAGCATACTGATGAGAATCAGCACTTGAGCATAAAGCATCCTGGGTTTATTCAGTTTCATATTTGCACTCCTGTTAATTCAATGTTTTGATTTCATGGTAAGCGTGCTGGATTTCTGCCATATAAGTAAACTGTAAAAGCTCACTCTATAATGGATAACTATAGTATGTGGGGTGCAGATAGCGGTAGATCGATACTATGGAATAATTGCCCAATAATGCGAACAACGTCATTTTTTGCCTGATCAAGTGTTCAAATGCGCTCCAGATCTTCATCACTCTTTAACCAGGCGGGTTAGCCAATGGGTCAGAATGGCATAAAAGGAAAAAATTGACAGATTCAGTAGACAAAAGGTTACCACTGTCTGATGCGGTAGATAGTAATTCTCACTTGGCAGCATAAAGAGCTTGGAAGCCATCTCTCGTGAAAAAGATGCATAGACCCCACCTCCAACAAGCAATAGCCGTGAAATAGCGTTTATTCCTCTACGCTTGTCCCAGGACATCGTTGGTATCAGGCGACAGAGCCAGTTCTGGATACGCTTCCAAAACAGGCCGACATGCATGCCTGCCATCACTAAGAGCCAGCTGGAGAGGGTGGCATGGATGAACAATATGCGCTTACTGCCCTCTATGCTGTCAAAGGTAAATACGGTCCGGGAGATAAAGAATGCGCACCATAGAACGGCTAGAAAAATTCCAGCAAGAGCAAGGATTATAAGAAGATTAAGCCAACGCCTGAAAGAGTAGTTCCCTTTAAAATGAGTAAGAAACCAGTGCCGGTTAAGGCCAATGTGAACCCCAATAAAAAGCACCATGATGGTTCCATTCCACTCATGAAAACGATTGCCAGTATAGAGGTTGGCCTGGGAGAGTATAAAAGTGATAAGCAAAATCAGATCAACAATCAGACGAAGTGCTATTTTACTTCTCATTGCAATCTCCAGAAAAGAACTTGATTGGCCATCTACGCTGTCTTTCTAACCCAGCGGGTGACTTCTGGAGCAGCCTCTGCCACCACGTCCCGGCTGACAGTATACCCATTCCGCACTACCTCTGCCTTTGGCTGTAGATCAGCAATGGTGCGAATGGTGCCGGAGAAGCCGCTGCCACCATGGGTGCTAAACGGAATTATTCGCTTGCCAGAGAAGTCATATGATTCCAGAAAGGTATAGAGAATCATTGGCAGATCAGCCCACCAGTTAGGATAGCCAAGGAAAATGGTGTCGTAATCCTGAAAGTTTTTCAACGGTTTTGCGATGGCAGGACGATAATCTCGCATTTGCTCGATTTTAGCCTGGGCTATGAGTGGCTTATGATCCAGGGGCCATGGTTTTACTGGTTCGATACGGAAGAGGTCGGCACCAGTTGCCTCGGCAATCACCATGGCCACATACTGGGTGTTTCCCAGCACGTTGCCGTTAATGACCACCGTGCTGTTTGCCTCGTCATCGCTCATGTTATGTGGATTCAGGGTCTCGGGCCAAGAGAAGTAGACTACCAGGGGTTTCCCACTACCTGACACTGCGGCCAATGCATGGTTTACGCTTTTGGGAACGGCACAGGCAGCAATGCCCAATGCCATGGTTTTTAGAAAAGTACGACGTGATTGGATGACATTTGTTTCTTTCATAGTATTTGTCTTGCCGGTATCTTAATGGTCGAATTCATCGTTAGTTAGCTGGTAATTGCAATATCCAGCCATTTTAGAAAGCTCTCTTTATGGTGAACTATTCTAGAGCCTGGACCGCTGACAGCGGTAGATTGATACTATGGAATAATTGCCCAATAATGCGAACAACGTCACTTTTCTCTTTCAAGAGAAACTATGGTAAGCTATGAAGTTGTTAGAGATCCAGTTTTCTTTCACCAAGCCATTTGACCATGGCTGGATCACGGTGATCGAAAAAGCTGCTCTTTGCCTGATCAAGAGTTGAAATACACTGCATATCTTCTTCACTCAGTTTGAAATCAAAGACGGAGGCGTTTTCGACCATTCGCTCCTTACGAACCGATTTAGGAATAACGATAACACCTCTCTGGATGAGCCAGCGTAGAACTACCTGTGCTATGGATTTTTCATATTTATCACCGATTGCTTGCAACAATTCGTTGGTGAAAAGACTATTCCTGCCTTCGGCAAATGGTCCCCATGATTCAATCTGAATATTATTTTCAGTCAAAAACTTAATCGCATCGACCTGCTGGCAGAACGGGTGGGTTTCAATCTGGTTGACAGCGGGAACCACTTCATTGTGAATTATTAAATCCATGACCCGGTCTGGGTGAAAGTTGCTGACACCGATTGCTTTAACCCTTCCTTCCCGGTAAAGATCCTCCATTGCCCGCCATGCTCCATACACGTCTCCGTATGGTTGATGGATGAGATACAGATCCAGGTAATCCAGCTGCAGTTTGGTTAAGGATTTTTCAAATGCAGCTTTCGTGCTCTCGTAGCCTGCATCCTGAAGCCACAACTTGGTGGTAATAAAAATTTCTTCCCTGGGGATGCCGCTTTGTTTAATGCCACTTCCTACAGCGCTTTCATTGAGATAGGAAGCGGCCGTGTCAATCATACGATATCCCGTCTCCAGGGCGTCTATAACTGTTTTTTCACATTCTCCCTGGTCGGGAATCTGAAAAACACCAAAACCCAGGACAGGCATTTCCAGACCGTTATTTAAAATTACTTTTTCCATTTTCATTATTCCTTCATTTATGTTTTGTGCGATTACCTCGCTATATTGTTCTCATCTGCCGGTCTTCATCGCTACTGGCTGGTAACAGCAGTAGTGTTGATAGCAAGCAACCGATTCCACACACCGCGATTATCCACCCCATCGGCCATGGAGTCTTGTCTGCGAAAACACCGACAAGTCCTGAACCGATAATGCCGCTACCGTATTGCAAAGCACCTGTTAAAGCAGATACCGTCCCAGCACGTTCAGGAAAAAGAGCCATTGCCCCAGTGATGGAATTAGCCACGATAAGACCGGTGGTTGAGGCAAACACGAATAACGGGACAACCAATCCCCAGAGTCCTCCCCATCCAGTTCCGGCTGCAAAGGCCACGAAAAGAGATGAAAAGGCACAGACAAAACAACCCCAAAAAAGGACTCTGTCATAGCCATAACGGAGGACCAGTCGTGAATTGAGAATGTTGGCAGACATAATCCCAACAATACCCAAACCAAACAGTAGGCCATATTTTTCTGCAGGAACATGATAGTAGCTGATATATGCAGATGGCGTCCCGGCCACATAAGCGTACATACCAGCATAGAGAAAGGCACCTGTTCCTATATAGCCGAGGACCCGCTGACTCTTTACAATTTCAATGTAGCTTTTCATTGCTACATGAAGAGGTTCCTTGTTTCGTCTGTTTACAGGCAATGTCTCAGGAATTGTCAATAGAGCAACCAGGGTAACTAATCCAACACCTACTAATACCCAGAAAATGGCACGCCATCCGGAAAGTGATAGAATCTGTCCACCAACAGTAGGTCCGATGAGTGGTGCAACCGCCATCACGGTTATCAGGGTTGATAGCATCTGTGCGCCCCGGTTTCCTTCATAAAGGTCCCGAACCATAGCACGCGATAGAGCGACACCAGCACAAGCACCAAGTGCCTGGATAATTCGCCATGCTATCAAATGGTGAGCGCTGTCTGCCAACGCGCACCCAGCTGAACCGATAACAAACATGATAAGCCCGGCTGCTACCGAGGGACGACGTCCATATCGGTCGCTGATCGGTCCCCAAACTAACTGTCCGAGACTAAAACCAATGAGGTAACCGGAAACAGTCAGCTCAATCATCCCATGACCTGCTCCCAGCGACTTTGCCATGAGCGGCATTGCCGGTAGGTACAGGTCCGTGGAGATTGATGCAAACCCCATAAGTAGACTCAGGACGGAGAGGACATACCAGCCAGGTTTTAAAGTAACAGGTTCTGTCATTATCCTGTTACTTGAAGATCTTATACGTGATGGAAATGACATCTATGCTTCCTGTGCTGTTGGACGGAAAAGGATTTCATTAATATCCACTTCATCCGGTTGGCTTATGGCAAAAGCAACGGTCCGGGCGAAGGAATCGGCTGGTATCGCGTATTCTTCGTAAAACCCCTGCATGGTTTCCTGTATATCTCCTTCGGTGATACTGTTTGGCAGTTCTGTAGCAACAGCTCCCGGAGAGATAATTGTTGTGCGGATGTTATATGGTTTGACCTCCTGCCGAAGCCCCTCAGATAACGCACGAACAGCAAATTTCGTCGCGGCATAAACTGCAGCACCTGGACGAACCTTATGACCTGCAACAGAAGAAACATTGATGAAATGCCCTGACTTCTGCTCTTTCATGTAGGGTAGTGCTGCAGCGATGCCGTGCAATACTCCCCGCAGATTCACATCGATCATGTTGTTCCAGTCATCAAGTTTGAGACGTTCCAATGGCGAGTGGGGCATCAGGCCTGCATTATTGATCATGACATCAATACGCCCGAATTCCGTGACTGCAGAGTCAACCAAGGCCTTTACCTGACCGGCAATGGTGACATCCGTAGCGACCGCTAGAGCCTTTCCGCCTTCGGCTTTCAATTTCTCAGCCAGAGAGGTTATGCGCTCCGAGCGACGAGCGGCCAAGACAACGGTTGCACCCTCAATACTCAAACGCCAGGCTGCTGCTTCACCAAGTCCGCTGCTTGCACCTGTTATGACAATGACTTTTCCTTCTATATTATTGCTCATTTGTATTCCTTGTTATTTTCCTACTCGCTCAGCATATTCAGCCGGATATCGATCTCCGGCTATCTCTATATTGGTAAGCGCTGTATTGATTTCACTCAGCTCATCCTGTGTCAGCGCAATTTCAGCCGCTCCCAAATTGTCCATAAGACGATGTAGCTTACGGGTTCCCGGAATGGGTACAATCCACGGTTTTTGGGCCAATACCCAGGCTAGGGCTATTTGGGCGGGGGTTGCGTTTTTGTCAGCAGCAATTTGTTTCACCAGGTTCACCAGCACCTGATTGGCATCAAGGTTTTCTGCCGAAAAACGTGGAACAATGCTGCGGAAGTCGGAGTTGTCAAAGGTTGAGCTTCTGTTAAATCTACCGGTCAGAAACCCTTTCCCGAGGGGGCTAAACGGTACAAAGCCAATGCCGAGTTCTTCAAGGGTCGGAAGCAATTCTTCTTCAGGCTGACGCCACATCATCGAATATTCACTTTGAACCGCGGCTAACGGTTGCACCGCATGGGCGCGACGAATGGTCTGTACGCCTGCCTCAGAAAGTCCCCAATGCAGAACTTTACCTTCTTTGATCAGGGCTTGAATCGTACCGGCTACTTCCTCGATTTCAACCTGTGGATCGACACGATGTAGGTAATAGAGATCAATAACATCCACTTTCAGACGCTTAAGTGATCCTTCGATTGTTTGCCTTATCGTTGCGGGCTTACTATCCAGAACCTGCTTCCAGTTTTCAATCTGTATCCCGAACTTTGTGGCTATGGTCACTTTGCCCTTGAATGGTGCTAAAGCCTTACTGACCAACTCTTCGTTGGTATATGGACCATATACCTCGGCGGTATCAAAAAATGTGATTCCGTTATCAACCGCTTTAGTAATCAGTTGAGTCATTTCTTGTATATCTGCCGGGGGGCCATAACCGTGGCTCATGCCCATGCAACCCAGACCGATAGCTGAGACCTCCAGCTCACTGTTTCCAAGTTTTCGTTTCTGCATTTTGTTCTCCTTTGGTTGTTCTTGTATTACTTCGTCGGAGGAATGGTCCGGCGATTTGCAACCCACATGATTTATACATGGTGGGTTGATGTCGGATAAACTAATGCAGTGCGAACAGAAACCGGTAGATCAATCCTGCTCAATTATTGCCTGATTATATGAAGACCGCGAAATATGTCGGGGAACCTAGAAAAACAGGAATGATAATCATTGAGGAGTGGTGGAAAGCTACAGTCTGGACAGATAGAAGGATAGAAAAGGAGACTTTAATTATCACCCTTCGGAGAATCAGGCAATAATGTAGGAGTATTGGTCTACCACTGATTTATGAAAAGCCATATACTGGAATAGTAGGAGAACAGGTACCCCGGCTTCTTGTCGGTTATAGGGATTCGAATAAATACCAATAGATGAAGAACAGATCAAATTCTATGAAAACACTACACTTCATTCCTGAGATTTTTAGCTTCAGCAAGCTTTCGCTGTCAAGCAAGATCACACTATATTTCGCTGTTTTTGGCCTGCTTATTTTTTACTTTACTTCTATTGCATGGCTTTTCGTGTCACAAAAAAACCTAGCGGATTCAATTACCCGTATTGTTCGTACAGAGATTTCGGAGATCAATGTCAATGAATCAGGTGATGTGTGGTGGAGATTTATCAATAAAGAGCATCATGAACTGAGAGCCCTCTCGAGGACTTTGGCAAATCTTACCTCAAGTTCTCACACTATTTTAGATACCTCGATCTATGGACGCGCTGCCAATGATGCTCCCTGGCAGAGATTACAACTCGATGACGATGATGTTATGAGAGTGATCCCCATCGATCAGGCAAAGGTTAAGGACATTTCTTCCCATTATGAAAAGCGACTTGTAGGCTCAGATTCGAATCTGTTTTTGAGCTCCCACAAGATCGCCTTATTTGTCAACATTACCTCTCCGGCAGACAGGGGAGAATACTTTTATAAAGTTACTATTGATAAGCAGGGAATCTCATGCCTTTTGAGGAATGGGGTTCTAAATTTCTTTTTCATCTCGTTGGGAGCATTAATCGTTTTCCGAATAGCTGCACATTTATTTGCAGGCAAGCTTGTCAGGCCGGTAGAACAACTTTCTCGGGCTGCCACCAGAGTAGCAGAAGGCGATTTCAGCTTCCAGGTTCCTCCGGTTGGTGAGTCTG
Organism: Desulfogranum japonicum DSM 18378; assembly: GCF_000429945.1. Classification (GTDB taxonomy): domain Bacteria; phylum Desulfobacterota; class Desulfobulbia; order Desulfobulbales; family Desulfobulbaceae; genus Desulfogranum; species Desulfogranum japonicum. The sequence continues at coordinate 12,128 of NZ_AUCV01000047.1, forward strand.
AAGTAGGAGAACTCAGAGAAAATTTCAATAAAATGATCATCGGTTTAAGAGATATACACCGAATGAGGCAATTGGAGGTCGATGTTGAAAGGGCACGGGAGTTCCAGCAGAACTTCCTTCCAAGGGAAATTCCATACCTTGCGAATTGGGATATTGCCACCTGTTTTGATCCTGCTAAGAACGTGTCCGGTGATTTTTACGATGTCTTTGAGCTGCCAGGCAAAAGACTGGGGCTTGTCATAGCCGATGTGGCTGACAAAGGTGTCGGCCCGGGGCTCTACATGGCTCTTATACGCAGTCTCATACGCTTGTATTCTGAACAATCCTTTGAAAGTGAGACAGATGTGATTTCCACGAATTTTCGTCACCTCGGTCTCAATCCTCAAGGGTTTCAAAGCAGAGAACAACGAGTTGTACAATTGACGAACGAATATTTTGTACGTCATCATGGAATGGAGGGGATGTTTGCAACGCTGTTTTTCGGCGTACTGGAGGTGGAGAGCGGTGATCTCGTCTATATCAACGGAGGGCATGAACCGCTCTATATAATAGGCAAGAATGGTATCAAACAGGAACTCGCTCCGACAGGACCTGCGGTGGGCGTGATGCCCGATATCAATTACAAAACCGGTAAACTCCAATTGGCCCCTGGCGACACTCTTTTCGGTTTTACAGATGGAGTGACAGAAGCCATGAATTCAAGAGACGAGCTGTTTAGCCGGTCGCGTGTGCAGGAAATTCTTGGTCAGCCCATTAACTCATCAAGAGAGTTGCTCGAAAAAATTAGGCAGCAGGTATTCTCTTTTGAAGGAGATACGTCACGTTCAGACGATCTGACCATGTTAGCTATTCAACGTCTTGTATGAAAATAACTTGGAAATGTTTAGTATATTGATTGGATCAACCCATTTTTAAACATGGTGAAGCCAATGATAGATAATCCTTATACTGAAAGGTGATCTAAATGAGAGCTGGAACAGCAAATGAGAAAAATGAAGATCTAACCGCACAACTGGGCCGGAGTATTGCTAAATGGACCGATGGCGTGGATCGCCTTGAAACCTCAGTCCCAGGCCTGGCCCTATTCAAACGATTTGAACCAACCGACCCAATGCCCGGTATGTATGAACCGGGCGTTTGTTTAATAGCTCAGGGAGAAAAACGTATACTGCTTGGGAATGAAACATATATATACGATGAGGATCACTATCTGCTCACAGCTGTACATCTCCCGACGATTGCGGAAATCACCAGGGCCAGTGAGGATAGACCGTACCTTGGGCTTCGATTGAAATTTAATCTCCAGGATCTTTCACAATTGATGGCAGACAATAAGCTGCCGCCGCCAAGTGTCCAGCAGTCGCCGCGCGGAATCGCAATCGCTAAAAATACCTCGCCGTTGCTTTCATGCTTTATACGGCTTATCGACTTGCTTGAAAACGAGGAAGATATTCCGTTCCTTGCCCCTGGCATTATGAGAGAGATCACCTATCGCCTTCTTACCGGGGAACAAGGAAAACGTTTGCGACAGATAGCTGCCGTTTTCAGCAAGGGACGCCAGATAGCACAAATAATTGATTGGATAAAAGAAAATATTGCTGAACCAATACGTATCGAAGATCTTGCAAAGCAGGTCAATATGAGTGTTTCGACTTTTCACCATCATTTCAAGTCGCTAACCGCAATGACCCCACTACAGTTTCAGAAAAACCTGAGATTAAATGAAGCACGGAGATTAATGCTTGCCGAACCGACAGATGCAGCTACGGCTTCATTCCTTGTCGGTTATGAAAGTCCGTCTCAATTCAACCGTGAATACAGCCGGTTGTTTGGTGCTCCGCCGTTACGCGATATCAAAAACTTGAGGGATAACACAGTTGATAGGAGTGCGTAGTACCTCTAGCTGCTGAATTAAGCGGAATTGAAGATTAATCTTGCCATTCCCAAGCTCACGAGCTTCATAATTTTCTAAAACTTTATATAGCTTCTATTGTAGAAAATTTCTTTAGCCACGAAACCTAACAGCCATAAAAGATTTTGAGAGAATAGATTGTCCATGACTCCCTATGTCTAAGCATGTTAATGTCTTCTCTTTTTAATGTTAGGAAAATGCGAATATTGTACAGTGGCCTTGTCTTGGAAGTTGCTCCATTTTCGATACTGACCGTGCTGCATACTACTTCTTCTGTGTATGGTTTGATTTGAGGTAAAGGCGGTAGATCCTTGTCCCACGTTATTTGAGATAAAAAGTTGAATCGTTGATGGAGGGACAGTTTTTTCTGAAGGTGATTTTTGAACAGAAACTTACGGTTTGAGATAGGCCAGCGAGGGTGAAACCGTAAGTTTCTGTTCAAATGCCCCCGCTACCCCTATTTGTAACTGATCACAGACTCCACGGAGTTTTCCGCTGGTCGCGTACCTGCGAAAAACAGCGCTTGCACAAATTTGAAGCACCTGTGACCAGTTACAACTCAGAACTCATGGAAAGGTCAGCCTTTCTTACTTTTTAATTGCTGCATGACTTTCTCGTAACATTCAGGGCAAATACCGTGGCTGAACTCAGCGGTAGAATGATCGCGTAGAAATTGTTCCAGCTGTTGCCAGTATCCTTCATCATCCCGCAGTTTTTTGCAGTATGAGCAAATAGGGATAATTCCGGTAAGGGTTTTGACCTGCTCCAGTGCTTCTTTCAACTCAAGTTCTGTCGTTTTGCGAGTGTTGACTTCGCGTTGTAGTTGATTGTTGGAGGCTTCCAGTTCACGGAAAAGCAAGGCAAACGGCTCCCGAATTCCAGTTTCAATAATTGCCTGATAAATAAGATAGTAGGAGAAAATTTTGAAGTAGTGTCCGACAAGATTGGAAAAGCCATAATTGCTGATATAAAAGGTGAAGGACAATTCTGATACGATAGTGCAGCCCAGGGAACCGAGCAGAAGCAGAAAGATCTTACGGTCGAAGTACTCGCGACTAAGATGAAATAACAGAGCGGTCACTGCGAGTATGGCGCATATGATATACTCGCTGATCTTCTTGAATGGAGTTAATCCCTGTTCAGCGATAAAACACTCCGGAAAGATTTTCCACCAGAAGATACTGGCAATCAGAATAAATGTAACCAGTGAATAAGAAATGGAAATTCGAACAAGCTGAAGCTGTTTATTACTCAACAGATAGTTAAACGCAATCAGCAAAGTGAAACTTTCAAGATACCGGGCGGCGATCCATAGCTGATTAGCATAATAGTCATAATCGGTGAATATCGGCATGCCCTTGTAGGCAAGTGTGTGCAGCAGGTCAAGCAAAGCAATGAATAAATACCCAATACCAATAAACATAAGGTACTGGTTTTTTATATAAGCCCTTGCATTCCAGGCAATCATGCTGAGACAACAGGCAACAACAATACTGAATAGTTCTGCGAGGGTATGGAAGAGGAGGTAGTTGATCCTGCTGGTCAGATACAAGCCGATCAGCAACAAAGGAGCCAGGAAGACTGTCGTCGTCTGCCTGCGCTTGAGAACATTCTGCTCAATTCGGTCAATGAAATCCTGAGGTAACAAATCGCTCTTATCCTTACCGGTAACAAGTTTTCCTGGATTCCCCGACAAGTTTTTCAACCGCTACTGTACATTTTGCCGGTCTGCAAGCCGGAAGTGCTTACGGTTATAATATATTTTAATCATGGCATACCCACAATGAAAGGTCAAACGCTGCATTCTCTCGCGGCCAGACCAACTGGCTGGTATCAGCGTTATCTTGACCTCGAGAAAACGAGCCCATTGTAAGTCTCACCAGGTATTGTATGAGGTAATGCACCAAAATCAATAAAGCTTCAGTAGAATTGAACCTTGCCTACAGCTCTCCCTTCTTTCAGGCTGAATTGTCCGTGTCTGTTTCAGTTTTGAGCTGATCAAGCCTTTTTTGTGCTTCGGCAAAATTAAGTTTAGCCATGGCTTCATCGAGCCCTTTGAAGGCCTCTTTTGTCATCAGGGAATGCAGGGCAGGCTGTAGTGTCCGGTAGAGTTTTATCGCTGATATTTTTTTCTGCTGCAGCGCATCGCACAGCTCATTAAGCTGTGCATCTTCCATCTGTATCGGTTCAGAGTTCCTGCTTCTTTGCTTGTAATCCTGGAGAACAGGGGTAATGGCGTTCTGTAGTTTGCAATACCCTTCTCGCAGCTTATCCAACAGTGAGGGAATATCCCCTGATTCGCCGTCACGCAGACAGTGTTCTATCCGTCTGGCCAGGTCGGAGAGAACACTGGCCCCAATCAGCCCGGAGCTACCCGCAAATTTATGAATACGAGCCTGCAGCGCATCTTTTCCTGACTGCTCCGGCTCCAGCGCGACGGGCTGCAACAGATCCCGATTATCGTCTGTGAATCGATCCAGAAGGTCTATGAAGAGCTCTACGTCATCATTGATGCGTTCTTTTACCCCTTTTGCATCTATCCCCTCGATGACCGGCCAATCATCATGTTTGACCTTTTGCCCCTGTTTTTCCTGGACAGGAACGGGAATGGATCGAGAGATGCCGACAAGCCTGCGGATCTGACGGACTATCTTTTCGGCATCAAAGGGTTTGGTCTGGTAATCATCCATGCCGGCTTCCAGGGATATTTTACGTTCGCTGGCAAGAGCTGCTGCTGTCAGGGCGATTACCGGCAGTTTTTTGAGTGATTCAATCCGGCGGATTTCCTGTACTGCCGTGTTCCCGTCCATCACCGGCATCTGGATATCCATGAGAACGACATCGGCCTGATGAGCTGGATCTTGAAGCCATTTCAGCGCCTCTGCTCCATTCATGCACGTATAGACAATAGCTCCTTCACGTTCCAGCAGTCTGGTGGCAAGATCCAGATTAACCTGTGCATCATCCACTACCAGTATCTTTACACCAGGCAGCCATGCCAGGTGGGAGAAATCCAGTATGGAACTTCTGAGTACCAGGTCGATATCGTTGAAATGTTTGCTGAATACAAGGCCCAGCCCATTGATCAGAGCAGAGACAGTGATTGGCTTTTTCAAAATGAGGTCAGCGATCTCCGCATGGGGGGACTTCCGCAGCTGTTCTGTTTCATATCCGGTAACCACCAGAACCCCCGGCATCCCATCAGTGCCGTATCTTTTTTTAAGCTCATACAGGGCCGCAAGCCCGTCCAGTTCCGGCATCTGCCAGTCAACGACCAGGCTATCGATCTGTTGTCCCTCCTCAAGTATCTTTTCGTAGCGTTCCAGCAGTTCCCTTCCATTCTCCACTGCTTCCACATTCCAGCCGAGCTGCTTGAACATGGCAACCAGGCTCTCACGATGATCCGGGTCGTCTTCGGCCAGCAAAATACTCAAATGTTTCCTGTAGAGTCCGGCGTCTTTTATTTCTTCCTCTGTGGCAATACGAAAAGGAAGTTCAACGGTAAAGCTGCTTCCCACACCATCTGTGCTTTCTACATGAACCTCGCCTCCCATCTCTTCACACAGTTGTTTGACAATCGCCAGGCCCAGGCCTGTACCACCGTGCTTACGAGTGATCGAACTGTCGGCCTGCCTGAAAGCATCGAACAGGGTCGGCAGGAGATCCTCAGGGATGCCTGAACCGGTATCCTTAACCAGAAAACGCAGCCGTTTATGTCGGGTTCCATCATCTGAAATATGTATAGAACCGGCAGGTTCTACCGAAAGCGAGACAATACCACTGCCAGTGAACTTGATTGCATTGTTGAGCAGGTTGAGCAATATCTGGCGAAGCCTGGTCGGGTCACTTATAACGTAGCCGTTGATTGTTGCAGGCAAAGAATCAATGATCAGGCCAATTCCTTTTTGCCGTGCCTGGGTAGTGAGCAGAGCTGCAAGCTCGCTGAGAACCGAATCAAGTTGGAACGGAACCATCTCAATATTGATCTCTCCAGCCTCTATTTTGCTTAGATCCAGAATATCGTTCACCAGGGAGAGCAGCATCTGGCCGGCAATATGAATTCTGTCGACGTCTTCCTTGATTTCAGGATTCAAATCCTGCCGCTGGGTTACGATTCGGGTCAAGCCGATGATACTGTTCAGTGGTGTACGGAACTCGTGACTCATGTTGGCCAGGAACCTTGACTTTGCAAAGCTGGCACTGTCGGCCTGCCGTCTTGATTCAACGAGTTCGGCTTCAGTATTTTTTCGCACGGTAATATCTGTACCGATGGAGATGAATCGCTCGGGTCGATTGTCTTTGCCAATAAGGGGTACAATGGTTGTATCTACCCAGTAGTATTCTCCATTTTTTTTCCTGTTACAAATTTCCTGATTCCATGTCCGGCCTGAGCTGATTGTTTGCCAGAGATCGTCGTAAAATTCAGGTGAATGAACACCGGATTGCAGTATACGATGATTTTTCCCCAGCAATTCAAGCTTATCGTAGCCGGTTGTATGAAGAAAATTCTCGTTGATATACGTTATATTCCCATTGGCATCGGTTATACTGACAATGGCATGCTGATCTAGAGCACGTTGTTTAAAGGAGAGTTCCTGTGCCATAAAGGCAAAGGAGTTCGTTAATACACCTACCTCATCCTTGGTAGCTTCCGGTAACGTTATCTCCAGGTTTCCATCTGCAATTTTTCTTGCCGCGTCACCCAATCTGACAAGAGGGCGGACAATAATTCGTAATTGAATGATTAAAATGACGAGTAGCGAGAACATGACCATGCCCAGAAGCATGTTTCTCACGGTTGCAATATCTTGTTGAATTCTTTCTCTTTCCCTGGACCAGTCAATGTCGACTACCAGGTTGCCGATATAACTGTTTGCCAGCTTGAGGGGATGATCTTTATGGATAAAGTCATGTTCCTCCGTATTGGAGATTTTTATCCGGTCAAATAGTGGATACAGACGGCTTCCGTCATCTGCAAATATTTCCATGTTTAACCAGACACCTTCCTGTTTTTTTTCAAGATATTCAATGTTGGCTATCAGGGCTGCAAGATTTCCTTCCAGTACATCGCGGATAAGTGCGGATTCGGCGGCGTCCAGCAGGGCCTGATTGTGGAGTTCAAAAACCGCCTTACCTTTATCCAGCTGTCGGGGTTCCCAGTGGAAATGAAGATACCCCATTGCAAACAGCAGCCCTGCCAGTATGGGTAATGAAAGCTTAAGTGTCAGATTCATCGGTAATTAAGGTTGTTTGTAATAACGTTCCAGTCCCATGTGTAAAAGAGGTGTGTAATCGTCCAGAGAGGCTACACCAATTTTTTTTATAGGAACCTTTTCCAAAAGAATTCGGCCCGCCTCTTCCTTTCCCAATGATAAAAACGCTTCCTGCACACGCTGCTGTATTTCCAGAGGTACGCCTGGAAGGACGGCAAAAGGATGAGGTGGAACCCTGGTGGTAGTATGGATGATTTTTAGATTATTCTGGTACTTCTGCTTCTGACTTTGCAGGGTTTTCTGCACCCCTCCACCTGCCGCAGCCGCACCTATAAGTACATTCAGGTAAACCGAGTCATGTGTCTTGACATATTTGGGTTTAACGGTAACTCCGAATTTGTCATGTAATTCCTGACGCATCTGCAAACTCGCGCCCAGAGCATTTGGTGCGGGAAAAACAACAGTTTTTCCATTAAGTTCCGTGGGATCATTGATGCCACTGTTCTTGGCAACGACCAGGATGCCGAAAAGTTCGCGGCCAACGTCTCGAACCAAGGGGATGTAACCGGCTTTTTGATTCGCGATAACCAGGTGATATGGATTCATATAGGCAAAATCGAACTTGCCCTGGATAAACTCGATCTCAAAATCCGGAATGGTTTGTGAACCTATCAGTCTGAACTGATACCCTGTTCTGGTTTCCACCTGATCGAGAATTGGCCTCCATATGCTATGCAGTTTTCGCGCTTCAAATTGGGGTACAATACCGACGGTGAAAACCTGTTCGGATTGTCCGGCATGGGAGATGCTATGAAAACAAATACAACAAAACACAAACAATAGTACTGATAATCGTCTCATATAATCTCCCTTGTATTTCAGGGTTTCTGGTCTTGTACAATATCCGGGAAAAGGATTGAGCGTGGCAGGGTTTTTTCCCGGTTACTTTGTTCTGACGTGGTGTGCTCGTGTGTTTCACCCCGGCATTCAGGCTGTGAATATCAGAGAAAGACCACTCTGTTTCTGCCCTGTTCCTTGGCCTGATACAGGCTGTCGTCAGCCTTTTTTAATAGTTTGGCAGACGTCTGATCAATAAAGTGGTCCTCGCAGGCGCCACCTACGCTGATACTGACAGTATCAGCAATAATCGAAGCAGTATGGGGAATCGCCAATGCCTGGACAGCTGCGCGGATTTCCTCAGCAACATGCTGTGCAGCCTGAACATTGGTTTCCGGCAGCAGGCAGACGAACTCCTCACCTCCGTAACGCGCAACACGATCACGTCCTCGTTTGAGCTGGTTACGGATGGCGGTGGCCACTGATTGCAGACATCTGTCACCTTCCAGGTGACCGTAGGTGTCGTTATACAGCTTGAAATGGTCAATATCTATCATCAGGATGGAGAGCTGTTTTTTAGCCCGTTGGCAGGCGCGCCAATCGCGGTCCAGCTGGAAGTTGAATTCTCGGCGGTTGAAAAGCCCGGTCAGGCCATCCCTGGTTGCTTGAAATCGCAGCAGATCTGCCTGCTGTTTAAGACGAACCTGGGTGGTGACCCGGGAGCGTAAAACGATGGGAGAGAAGGGCTTGGTAACAAAATCAACGCCGCCAACCTCAAAACAGCGGACCTCGTCTTCCTGGCGGTTCAGGGATGTGAGGAAGATGATGGGGATATCTTTCAGTGTTTCGTCCTGTTGCAGCCGTCTGCAGATTTCAAACCCGTCCATATCCGGCATCATGATATCAAGGAGAATGAGATCAGGGTGCAGTTCAGCCACCAGGGGCAACCCTTCTTTGCCGGATGTCGCCACTCGAATATCGTAGTCTTGTTCAAGGGTTGCGCCAATAGACAAAAGAACTTCAACACTGTCGTCAATGGCAATGATGGTTGCGGACATAGTTTCCTCAAGAGTTTTATGGTGATCAGGGGTACTGCGATTTTTCATCCTGCCTGCCTGAATCAGCTGTATCCATGGCTGCAGCCAGTTCATTCAATTGTTTCTGCACCTCGACAAAATTAAGTTTTGCCATGGCCTCGTCGAGTACTTTGAAAGCCTCTTTCGGTATCAGGGAGCGTAACGCCGGCTGTACTTCCTGGTACAGTTTCATTGCTGATATTTTCTTTTGTGCCACTGCCTTGGAGAGCTCATCCAGCTTTGCACTGTCAAGCACCGCGCTCTGGTCTGGCTTGGTTTTTTGCTCATATTCCTGAAGCACTGGCATAATGGCTTCTCTCAGGTTCTGGTATTGGGTTGCCAGTTCTTCGAGCAGCCTTGCCATGTCCCTGGGAGTGTTGTCCTGCAGGCAGTTTTCAATGTGTTTGGCAAGGCGAAATAAAGCATCGGCTCCTATGAGCCCGGCGTTTCCTGCAAATTTGTGCAACTGCGCATGCAGGACGGTTTTGTCTTGCTGGGAAATCGGCATTGGCAGTGGCTGTTCCAGTTTCCGATTGCCGTCGACAAAACGGCGCAGCAAGTTCATGAACAGCGGCAGGTCTCCCTGGGTTCGGTGGCGTGCACTGTTGCCGTTTATCCCTTTGATCCTGGGCCAGCTTATCGAGCTGCCAGAGGATGAGTCCCGTTTCACAACAGGGATGGGGATACCCCTGGCAGCCTCCACATGCCTGCGGATCATCTGGATCATCTGTTCTGGTTCAAATGGTTTGGTCAGATAATCGTCCATGCCGGCCTGGATTGATTTCTCCCGTTCACTGGAGAGGGCCGAAGCGGTCAGTGCAATGACCGGCAGTCCCTTCAGGGAATCGATGCAGCGAATGTTTGCAACGGCAGTATTGCCGTCCATCACCGGCATCTGTACATCCATCAGAACAATGTCAACAAGGTTACCCGGTGCCTGCAGCCAGGTGAGGGCCTCGGCGCCATTCGAGCAGGTGGCAACCGACGCCCCCTCGCGCCTGAGAATGCCGCTGGCCACGTCAAGATTCATGGAACTGTCGTCGACCAGCAGGATATGCAGGCCGCTGAGCCACATCTGCTCGGCGCTCAGGTCCAGGGGGGCCTGATACAAGGCGGCCTCTTGATTTTCCTTCTCCGTGGCAATCTGAAAAGGCAGTTCCACCGTAAAACAGCTGCCTTGTCCTGGCGTGCTTTCGACACTGACCTTCCCACCCATGGCCTGGGTCAGTTTCCTGACAATGGCCAGGCCCAGGCCGGTGCCTCCGTAGACACGGGTAATGGAACTGTCAGCCTGGTGGAAGGGGGTGAAGAGCTTGGGGAGTACCTCGGGAGAAATACCGCTGCCGGTATCTTCCACACGAAAGCGTAACCGTTGGAACGTGTCACCATCTTCGGTATGGCACAGCGGGCCTGCCGTTTCAACGGAGAGCGAGATATGGCCACTGGTGGTGAACTTTATGCCGTTGTTGAGCAGGTTAAGCAGCACCTGTCGCAGCCGGGTGGGATCACATATAACGTTATTTGCAGCACCCCTCGGCAACGTACCAATGTTTAAATCAAGGCCTTTGGCCTGGGCCTGGAAGGTGAGCAGCGACTCCAGTTCTTTGAGCAACCCTTCCAGACGCATTGGAACCATCTCCAGGCTGATTTCGCCAGCCTCTATTTTGCTCATGTCAAGGATATCGTTGACCAGTGAGAGCAACATCTGGCCTGCTGAGTGGATTTTGTCAATCTCCTGCTGTACCTCAGGTGTAATATCGTCGCGTTGTCCCAGCAGCCAGGTCTGGCCAATGACACTGTTGAGCGGGGTGCGGATTTCATGGCTCATGGTGGCCAGGAACTGGCTCTTGGCCTTATTGGCTGCTTCAGCTGCTTCTAACGCGAATTTGAGCTTGGAGATGTCTGTTCGTATGCCGACAACACTGCCATCTTCAGATTTCCGTTCTGCGATTTTTACCCAGCGGCCGTTGGGCAGTTTCTGTTCAATGCTGATGTCACCCCCCTGGTGGCAGGCCAGCCGTTCGGCTATCCACTCTTCCTCACGTCCCAGGGCGTCAAGATATTGGCCTCTTTCCACCCCCTTGCGGATAACTTCCTCGAAGTCCACGCCCTGTACCAGCAAATCAGCTGACTCCTTATAGATTTCCAGATATTTTGCATTACACAGGTTCAATCTGTCTTCTGAGTCATAAATGACAAAACCTTCGTCAATGGCATCGATGGCAGCGTGCAGCCTGTTTTGAGCTATTTCAGCCTGTTCTTTTGCATCGCGCAGTTTTTTGTACATGCGGTGGCGTTCCTGTTCCGCCTCCTTGCGCTCGGCAATTTCTCGCAATAACCTGCGGTTCCAATACGCAATGAGGAGTAGAACTACAGTAAAAACAGCTGCCAATTTCCAGCTCAGGGAGTAATCCGTCCTGGTGAGTACCTTGTACATCATCCATTTTTCCCTGATTTTTGCTCTTTCGGCAGGTGTTATGGCTGAAATGGCCCGGTTGAGGAGGGGAACAAGCCTGGCATGTTCCTTTCTCACCATGATCTGTACCGGGAAAACCACCTGGGTCACGCCTGAGAGCTTGAGCTCTTCACTACCGAGACTATTGAGCTGAAACTGCAATGCCGGGAGGCAGTCGATAGCTGCAAAAGCGCCACCATCACGAACGAACTCAAGCGCCTCCTTTGTATCCTTTACCTGAATAAAATCAATCGCCGGGTATCGTTGTTTCATCAGATAATAGGCGCTGTAATCTTTACCGACAGATACCCTTCTTCCGTTCAGCACCGAGGGGTCAAAGATGTAGTCCGTTGCTTTGTGGGTTGCAATGGCGATGGGAAATTCTTCGTAGCTGTCAGTGAAAACCGCGAATTCTTCCCGGTCAGTGGTTTTTGATGTGGAGGCATAAATATCTATTTCCCCTTCCTGCATTCTACCAAGTATGGATATGAATGCCAGGGCATGGGGGGCAATGGTTTCCTGTAAACCCAGCTTATTTCTTATCAGGGCCCAGTAATCTTCTGATACGCCGATGATCTGTCCCTCCGTATTTGTAAAACTGAACGGCATCCAGCCGCTGGACTGCTGCCTCCGGAAGGTATGTGCATCAAGATATGCTTTTTCTTCTTCAGAGAGATACATTTCGCCGGTTGTCGTCAATGCCGGCCTGGTAAACCAACGGTTCCATATTTCCTGTTTTACTGCGGGAGGCAGGTTCTGCTGGGCCTTGTTCAGGATTGAGGCCAGGAGTGGTTCATTGCGTGAAACAGCGTAATAATGGGCTGCCATTTCCTTTTGTGTTCCAAAAAACGCAACGCCTTTGGAGGAAACATCGCCGATCAGGGCGCGACGGAGAATCCACTGGCCTGAATGGAATTCCTGTATGGCCGCGTCCGCCTGTTTTGTTGCAACCAGGCGGAACATATCTTCGGCATTATCTGCCATGACGATCGTGGCATCAGGAAGATGTTTTTTAAAGAGAGAGTTCAGCGAATATTGCTGGTAGGAGGCAATCCGTTTTCCTGCCAAATCTTCAATGCCCTGTACGTCATATCTGTCTGAGTGCATAAAGATGTGGAGAACTACCGGGAAATATTCTTTTGAAAAGAAGAGTTTTTCCGCTCGTTCCGGCGTATGGATCAGCCCCATGGTGGCATTGATTTCACCGCTTTCGGTCTTGATCAGGGCTTCGGCAAGGGACATAAAATGAAATCGAGGGGAGATACCTGCCTGTTTGATAATCCTGGCCACAATATCGGTAAAGTAGCCGGTTACCTTCCCCTCTTCTTCATAAATGAACGGATCCAGTTTAAAACCGGCCACATCAATGGTGGGGTGGTCATGTATCCACTGCTTTTCCTCGTCCGTGAACGCAATGCCTGCAAAAGCATATCCTGAAAAAAGGATTAGCACTGAAGTTACGAGGATATGGAAGAGGATTTTCCGGTTCATCATCGAGGGAAATCACCAGGTGTCTGGTTTTTCATAACAGTTCCTTTGATCATAATGTCAGGTCGCCTTGGTATGGGGTTTGTGTTTGCCGGGAGTATTGCGCAAGGGGCTTTTGGCAATTTTACCCAGATAATAGCGAAGTACCCCCAGAATATCAGGAAACACCACCAGCGAGCAGTGCCAGGCATAAACACGGGCCTGTTGTTCGGTGAGGTCCATGGCATCCCTGAAGGCATTTACCCTGAACAGCCTTGGCCAAAATAGCAGTACAAGGGCCAGAAGCGTTGAAATAAAACAGGGAATGAAAAAGAGGGAATGGAGAAAAAAGGCCATGATCAACAGGCAGATGGCAGTGACGAAAAAGAAAAGCGTGCCCCCGCCCCGCACAATAATGCGTCGAAACTCGATAAACCAGAATCTCCTTTCCCTGCCCGCACCCTTGTCGATGACCGCGGCAAATCCGTAACCTGAGCGAAAGGCCCGTTTGAAGTATTGTGAGATTTTGAACATGGCAATATCATGGTGGGTCATCACCGTATCCAGTTGCAGAATCCGCCATCCTTTATCCCTGACTCTCTGGCTCAACTCCGGATCTTCACCTCCCACCATTATTTCATCATAGCCTCCTGTCTCTTCCAAAATTTTCCGGCGGATAAGAACATCGCCGCCAAATGCTTCGGCCTCTCCGGCAGGGCCGTTCCACTCTAGGCTGGTGAGCCAGTTAAAGACTGTTGTATCAGGGTGCATTTCCTTTCTGTATCCCTGAACGGCCCCTGTTTTTTCACTGTATATTGCCTGAACACCTTTTGTCAGCCAATCCGGTTCCAGGACGGTATCTGAATCGAGAAACTGAATCAGCGGCGAGTGGCCAGCTCTCCAGCCAGCGTTTCTTCCCCTTCCCGGAGTAGGGTGACGGTCTCCCAGACTGATAACCTGAATATCTGCGGTTGATTTGGCGATTTCGACACTTCTATCCATGGAGCCGCCGTCCACATAGATCACATGCAGCTTTTCCCATGGATACTCACAGTCCCTGATTGATTGCAGACATCTGGTCAGGGTCGCCTCGGTGTTGACGCCGATGACCACGCAATCTATGTCTGGCAGGCTGGAGGGGTCTATGTTGTTGATGGTACGAAGCATGCTGTATCCTTCTATTTTCTGCGCAGGGTATGCACTGCAATCTCGGGCGGACAGTTGAAACGCACCGGCACACCACTGGAACCGGTACCAAAGGAAGTATAGCCCTGCATATTCTGAAACTTCCATCGGCCGGCACAAAAACGCCTGGGACAGGAGGCGTTTGTTATCACCGGAATACCTCCGGGAAGACAGATCTGTCCGCCGTGAGTGTGGCCGCAGAGGAAAAAATCCACTTCTTCCAGGGCGGCTTTTTTGTAGAGTTCCGGGGTGTGTGAAAGGAGGATGACTGTGTCCTCTGGTGGAACATGCAGGAGTGTCTTGCCAAGGTCGGCGCAGTGAAAGAGATGGTCGTCATCAACACCGGCCAGCCAGATTCTGGAACCATTCTGATCCAGGCTCACAGCCTCATTCAGGAGCATGGATAACCCCGCTTCTTCAAGGGGCGAAACGAATTCAATGAAGTCATGGTTGCCCAGTATGCCCCAGGTACCCATGGAGACGTTGATGGCCTGAAGAATTTTTGCCATAATCCGTACCGTTTCCCGGTGCGAGGAATGGGTCTTGAAACGGTAATCACCAGTGATGACGCAGACATCGGCCCTGATGGTTTCCAGCAGTTTGCACAATTCCACCGCCTCGCTGGCAATGCCGTCTGCATGAATATCAGAAAGATGCAGGATGCGTAGTCCGTCAAAGGCAACGGGAAGATTACGCAGGGTAAATTCATGTTCACGCACCTTGTAGGTGAGAGCGTTTTTTGCCCCTCGGCCATAGCAGAATGCACCCTTGAGCACCACGGTAACCAGTGTGTTGAAGAGGCTGCTGTTTTCATAGTGAAAAGTTTTCAGCGAGTCGTTGCGGACAAACATTCTATCTGCATAGTTGACCTGAATGCGCAGTCGTTTGCCCAGGTGACGCTCACCGATTCTCTTTTTTAAGTCTGCAAAGACGTGGGCTTCCATTGTTCAGTCGTCCTGCTGTTTTAATTCTGATTTGCGGATGGTCCGAGTCCACTTGCCGCCCCTGCCTGAAAAGGCCATTTTCAGGTACAGTACAAGCTTCCATACGATGTAGAGAGGTGCAGTCGCCAGATAGCACCAGAGTCGCAAAGGGGCTTGCATCAGGAGTTGCCCGGAGGCAACATAGAACATGATAATGACCAGGCAGATCAGGGGGATGGGAAGGGTTGCCGGCAAGAGCAGCCAGGAAATTGCCAGGGTAGCCATGACAGTCACTATGAGCAGGGAAAGAGGAGGTACAGCCAGGTCCATGAGGGCCTGAAAGTAGCGAAACTCTCCACCCAGGCACTTTGCAGCCAGATGCGGGATCAGTTTTCTGGCCAGGGAAAAGCGTCCGCCTTCCCAACGCTGTCGCTGGCTCGATGCCTGGGAGTGACTGATTGCCATTTCACTGCGAATAACCGCCTCTGGATTGTAATGAACATTGACCCAGTCTCTGAGCAGCAGCAGGGAAAATTCCACGTCCTCCACCACGCTGTGGGCCGGCCAGCCGTAGGTTTCCAGTATTTCTTTTCTGAAGGCCATGCCGTTGCCCTTGAGGGTGGCTGTGCCGAAAAGCCGGGTACTGCCGGCCATTCGCAGATGATTGAAGACGTTGAATGCGGCTGACATCAGGGCCGTCCGCCAGGAATCATAGGGGTTGGCCACCCCGTTGTAGGCCTGTACCACCTGAACTTCAGGGTGGGAGAGGCTGCTGTTCAACTCTTTGAAGTAGTTCTGTTCAGGGACCACGTCGGCGTCGATGATGGTGAGCAGGTTACAGGAGCTGTAGAGTTCCTGGTAACTGGTGAGAAACCAGTCCAGTGCCTGGCCTTTTCCCGGCATCTCCGGATTGTGACGTTCAGTTACTGTCGCGCCGCTGTTTTTTGCCACCTTGGCTGTGTTGTCAGTGCAGTTGTCTGCGATTACAAATATTTTAAGCAACTCTTTGGGGTAACGACAGCGTCGAACAGCGGCGATGGTCTCTTCCATCTGCAGTTCCTCGTTGTGTGCGGGGATCAATACTCCCATCATGAAAAATGGAGCATCCTCAATCTTTTTCGGTTGAAACAGCCAGGCTCCCACTGTGAGAAGGAGCAGCCAGAGGCAGGCCAGGATCTGGAAAAAGAGAAAGAGGATGTACAATGTCTGCAGGATCACCATATCACCACCCCAAAACGAGCCTTACGGAAGTTGTTTAAAAATATCCGCCAGGGCCCTGTTATTTTTTTCAGTGTTGTACAGTTGTTTTACTTTCAGCCTGCCCGCCTTTCCCAGGCGCTCCCGAAGGTCTGCATCTTCAAGGAGAGTGGAGATCTGGGCGGCAAGATCGTTCACGTCGCCGGGAGTGGCCAGAAGGCCGTCATGGCCATGTTCGATCAGTTCCGGGATACCGGTAATCCTGGTGGAAATAACCGGTATCTCCTTGGCCATGGCTTCCATGAGAACCACGGGGACTCCTTCGGCAAAACTGGGCAAAACAAAGATATCAGCCCGGTCATAGTAGCTGCGCACCTTGTCCTGGCCCATGGATCCGGCAAAGGTGACGCTGTCGGTCATGAGCAGGTTCTGGCTCAGCTGCTGCAGAGACTCCAGATCTTGTCCGCCGCCGACAAAATTGAGATGGAGTCTTTTCCCCCTTTTCAGGAGTTGAGAGCAGGCCTCTATGAGTATGTGCTGGCCCTTGGCCGGCACCAGACGACCAACGCAGAGCAGTTGTATGACGTCGTTTCCCGGAAGAGGACGACCTGTGTAGACAGTCGGATCTATGCCACAGCGAATGATGTGGAAATTGGACCAGAGATCATGGCTGGTCAACCTCATCAGCTGGCTGGAACAGTAGTGACTGATGGAGCGGACAAACGTGGCTCCCTCAATCTTTTCTTTGAGAAGATTGGATTCCACGCCGTAGAAAATATCTGGGCCGTGAACGGAGAAGCTGTAACGTACAGTCCCATACTGCTTGCCCAGCATCGCCACCAGTACAGTGGAATCTCCGAAATGTTCATGGATATGCTCTACGTCGTTCTCCCGCATCCAATCCATCAGGATTCCGGCCTCAATAAGGTAGCCAAGGGCCTTGACCGGGCTTTTCGGTCCCTTGAAGAGGTAGGATACGGCTGTAAACGCCATTCGCAGGTAACCAGCTGGCGAACGAAGAAAACACTTGAGATGGGCGGAAAGGATTTTCAGGGGTGACAAGGTCTTCATGACCATGGTTTCAGCTGCCTCTTTCTGCTCCGCTTCTGTCATGATATCCACCTGTGGAGGAGGATTCACAGAGGCTGTCACCACCTCTATACCCTCCTGGCGCAGGGAGCAGATCTCCCTGAAAATAAAGGTGTGGCTGAGGGCCGGGTATATACTGCACAGGTAGGCAACACGTTTCATGCGCAATCCTCCGGGGGAGCGAAGTATTTGGTTTTTATCCGGATGATACAGCCAATGAACAGCCCCAGGAGAGCGCCCAGATTGTTGGCGATGAGATCATGGGCACTGAATTCGCGGCCCGGCACCGATCTCTGCATAAACTCTAGGAGGTATCCGTATGGTGCAACCGACAGTGCCAGGAGAAGGGCTGTCTTGCGATCAGGAACTCCGAAGAGAGGCAGGGCGGCAAGGAGAAGGAAAAAGAAGGCATGAAGGAGCTTATCTACGCCAAACTGTTCGCCGGGAGGACTCATCTTCGGCAGCAGGGAGCCCACAGTGATGACAGCCAGAATCGCTAACCAGAGCACCATACTGAGCCTTTCCGATTTTGTTTTCGGCAGTTGAATATTCACCCCTCACCTCCTATCAAACGGGTACGGAATCCTTCATCCATGCTGTCCTCTACGTCCATTAATACCTCACCGTCAGGCTCTTTTACCCCTGTGGTCAGCATGGTATTGATACCGCCGGCAAAGAGCATGAAGATCGGATTCACCATTGCGTTGAGCAGATTGTCGATCATGTAAATGGTCAGCATGGTGGCGAAAACAGAGGCTGCAGCATATCTGGGGCTGGCCCACTCCCTGAGTGGAACCTTGACCAGCATGAGGAGCATGGGCAGAATAATGGTTACAGTCATGAGTACGATGCCGTAGATACCCCGGACCCCGTATGCTATGATCCACAACCCGTCGGTAATGGTCAGGTCTTTGCCGTCGTCATCATACACCCTGGATCGGCCCCATCCGGCCCAGCCGAAAAAACTGCCTTCCTGGGCCTTGTCTATGAGCATTTCTTCGTTGTCAAAACGAAATTGCAGGGACTGGGCTCTTTCCGCACTGTAGTTTCGCTCCACCCAGCTGGAAAGGTTTGTACCATTCCAGTAGCCGGTGCTTCTCGTGATCATATAGGCCGGGGGAATAAGGAGCAGGATGATGAAGAGAATTGGAATTTTTGTACGTTGGGCCGTAAAAAGGGTGAACATCCCGAGAATAAAGAGGCCAAGGGCACCGCTGGATTTCATCAGCATGGTTGTTATGAGCAGGGGCGGAATAAACCACACGGCTGGAATGGGGATCAACGGCAGTTTTTTCGGCAGCAGTTTGGCATAGTGCAGCCATATCCCGAAAAAGGAGGCGGAAACCATCCACATGGCAACCATCAGGCCGTGCTGCATGTAGACCACTGGCCGGAAGCCACCGGCCCGCATGGATTGCAGAATGTTTGCCTGGCTGAACCCATAGGTCATCCGGTGCAGCTGGGGGCTGATTGCCATTTCGATGAAACAGAAGGGAATGTAGAGAATGCCGCCGATGAAGATGGCCAGAGCAAGGGTCTTCAGGCCTTCCGGATCGGCGAAATAGACCTTGGCTACAAAATAGGGCAATCCCCAGGTAACGGTTTGTTGCAGGGTCTCGGACATGCCATCGTAGGCACCAATGCCATTGGCCAGGGATGAAAAAAATGGACAGGTGCACCAGAGAAGCATGGGAAGGTCCATCACGCTCAGCCGAACCGACAGCAGGGTCCGGCGGTCAAAAATAAAAGCCCCCCCAAGAACGGCGACACACGTGGCAAACATTTTGGACAGGTCCGGCAAGCCAGGTATGGGAATCGTTGCCTCGGGCAGAAACATCCAGCCGAGAACAAAGGCGCCGGCAACGACAACTCTCTTCTCAAACCTGGAAAAAGCCCAGACCACCAGCGGCATCCAGGAAATCAGGGCCAAAGGCACCAGTGCATTTCCACGCGCCCCAAGCATCAGAGAATACCCTCAACAGCGAGTTTCATTTTTGCCCGCCAGCTGTTTTCCTGGTCATAGAATTGTTGCTGAACCCTTTGGCAGGCTGAGAGCTTATCCTGGTAAAAAACGGAATCTTCGACCAACCGTTCCACACCCAGGCGGTAGTCGTCAACGTTGTCCGGCCTTGCTTCGACCACTGCCGGCCGGACATCGTCAATGGCCGGGCAGACTGCGGAAGTAAGGACCGGCCGGTTATTGAGGATGGATTCGGCCACCACCTTGTTAAACCCCTCTTCAAAATCAGACCTTGTGGGAACTATGAAGGCATGGGAGTGGCGGATGAGTTCAAGCATTTTCGGGCGATGGCAATACCCGTGGACACGGAAGATGTGGCCAATCCCTCTGTCGGCCACCATCTGGCGCAGCTTACCCTCCTGGGAACCGTCGCCGGCAATGTCCCAGATGACCTTGTTTTTGATCGCTGCCTTCAATCGGGTACAGATCTCGATCAGATCAAATATTCCCTTGTTTGTCTCCAACCTGCCTGCAAAAAGAATATGAAATGTATCACTGTCATGTACCGGCATGGGGACGGATTCAAAAGTCTCCCTGCGGTAGCAGGGGCGAAACCGATGCACAGGTCGCAGGCGACTTCCGCCTATCAGCTGCAGTTGCCGGCGGATATCTTCTGAAATACACAGTATCCCCAGGGCCCTTCTGGTGAACAGACTGCGGTTGAAAAAATTGAGAATCCGTTGTTTTGTATCCAGGGGTTTGAATTTGGGCCAGAGCGTGCAGTGAATGGTGGGGATGAGTGCCAGTTGCGGCGGCGCGTACCAGCCAAGGCTGAAGAGATGGCCGGTACTTTCGGCAGCAACCAGTACGTCAGCCCCCTCTTTTGCGGCAATTTGGATCAGCCCCTTTGCGTAGGCGAGTTGCTGCCGGTGGTAACTGATACCGCTCGCCATGGCTCCTTTGGGCCTGTTTTCGACGACGAACTGATCATTTTTCAGGATGTCGGCTCTCGGGTTGAAGGAAACAGCCACCCCCCTGACGCCCAGTTCTCTGCAGACCTGAAAGAATTGGCCTGAATAGGTGACCGCAACCTGGTGAGGGTCATCTACGCCCGAGTCCCAGGCCTGGAAGGTCTTGACCACGTCTCCGGGACCGGCTGCGTACAGGATACATATGTCCTTTCGTTTTCTCTCAGCCATTGGGTTCCCTGTTATTTCCTATGATGCGTGCCGGTATGCCTACAGCCGTTGTTCCTGACGGTATATCCTGGAGGACTACAGCGTTGGCCCCGATTTGTGCATGGTCGCCGATAACCACTCCCCCGAGGATTTTAGCTCCGGCCCCGATATCGACATGGCCGCCGATTCTGGGAAGCCCTGGTTTGGGGCCGGTTCCCAGGGTTACCTGCTGCAGGATTAAACAGTTGGGCCCAACCACTGCATCGGGGTGGATGACCACACCTTGCGGGTGGAGAATGATGACTCCCCCGCCGAGCTGCGCGTTGATGGGAATATCACTGCCGCAGACCACAGACCAGAAACGATGCCGGAGAATGATCAACGGTCTGGTCAGCTTTGTAAGGCGGCCCTGGTTGGTCTGGTATTGGCGAATGGTGCGGATCAGCCTTTTCCAGGGTTCATAGCGGCCAGGTGTGACCGATTCCCTCGACCAGTCGGGTACGTCAGCTGAAACTGTCTGGATATTTTTTTTCATATCAGCGCCACAGACTTGGATATTTTTCCTTCAGCAGGCCCGCTCTTTGGGCGGCCGTCATCTCCCAGGTGAATCCACCGGCCCGAACCCTGGCCTGTTCACCAAGATGAAGACGCAAATCATTATCAGCAGCTATGTTGCGCAGGGCCTCCACCCAGGTCTGGACGTTTTGATCAGGAAGCACAAATCCGTCTTTTTGATCCCTGGCAATGGCCCCCGCACCCATCCGGGTGACCAGTACCGGCATGGAGTGAGCCATGGCCTCGTAGGTGACCATCGGCCCGCCTTCCTCCAGGGTTGGGAAAACAAAGACATCTGCCTGTCTGTACAGTGTGCCTATATCTGTAGTATAGGGCAGGTAGCTGATGTTTTCAAATTGAAGCAGGTGGGCGAAATGTTGTCTGATTTCGTCATCCATTGCCCCGCACAGAATGAGCTTGCCGTCGATGTTGGCCTCCTGCCAGGCTTTCAGGAGAAGAGGGACCCCCTTACGCACACAGAGAGTGCCGACAAAAAGAAAGGTGGGCTGTCTTTGTTGAGCAGGTCGCCTGTCACGTCCGGGGAAGCGGGCAGGGTCCCAGCCGTAACTGGTTGAGAGAAGTTTTTCCCCGGAAACACCGTTTTCAAGCATTGTCTGCCTGACCATGGGGCTCGGGCAGAAAACAGCATCGCAGATGGAGAGTTTCTCCATCTCCTGCTCGATATCCTTTTCGCTGATGGAACAGGTATCTGGCAGACCGAGATGCTCGTAGGCGGCGCGGAGGATATCCCGTGAGCTTTTCCGGTGGCAGTTGATTCGCTCGATGATAATCTGTGCTCCTTTTTCTTTGAAAAAATAAAAAACTTCAATGGGCAATGCCGCCCACAGATAGACGATGTCTGCCTCCCCTTCTTTCTGTTCAAAGAGTCTGATTACAGCCTTTTGCGGGCTCTTTTTCCCGCCGAAACGATACAGGAGAGTTTTTCTGATGCCACTGGCGGCAGGAATTATCCATGGGTGTTGATGAACTTTATCCAGGCTCGGTACGTAGAGTCTGGTCGGCAGTTGCATTGCATTCCACCAGCGGCACAGGGACAGCGGAACATGGCTGTTGCCGAGATTGCTTGCATGAAAGCCGAAAAGAACCGGGAGATGTTTCATGTTTTACTCCGTATTGCCGCGCGTTGTTTTCTGTTTTCTTTTTCGGGCCATGAGCGGCGTGAGGTACCTCAGGGAGGTCTCAATAAGTGTGGTAACCATATCTTTTTCCTTTTTTCCGCCCCAGTTGAGAACAGGGGCCAGCGCCTTGATCTTAAAGCGAAAGAATAATGATGCAGCCCTGTACAGTTCGTTGTACAGGGTTTTGTCTCCTTTGCTGACCAGAACTGCTGCGTCGGCTACTCCGCAAAGCAATTCTGTCAGGTCACTGCTCAGGATGGGATCGGTATACACAAAGATCACGTCGTACATGTCCCGTTGCTCATGTACCATGTGAATGAATTTGCGGCTGGCTGCCTCGGAACCACTGACAGGCTTGCCGAAAGTGATGATGTCCAGGCCCCTTTCTTTATCCTTGAGGAGGCAGTTTTCGAGGCTGTCTCTGCCGGTAAGGAAATTTTCCAGGCCATGGGGATGATCCACTGGCAGATCCAGCATTCTGGACAGGTTGCTGCCGGTATGATCACCGTCTATAAGCAGGATGCGGGAAACTTGCTTTTTCATGGCATGTGCAGTGTTGAGCATGATTGAGCAGGAGCCCACATTCCGGCTCACTCCCGTGAAGAGAAAGACTTTGGCCTGGTGCTGCTCATGTTCACCAAGCAGGTTAACGGCCAGGCTCCTGATAGCCTTGGAGGACCGGTGGTCTGGAGCTTCACTGAGTATCTTGAGAAAATCGACTCCTTCAGGGGCCATGGATATGGGCCACAGGGGCTTGCTTCCCACTGCAAATTCAATGTCCTTGGGACGGTGGATTCGGTTATCAAGGAGTTCAATGAGGACGAAAATACCGCTTGGCAGGGCGAACGCCAGCACCATGCAGGCCATCAGCAGCTTCTTCAGGTTTGTGCCGGAGGGTGATTCGGGAAAACGGGCCCTGGACTCGATGGTAACCCGTTGGGGAGCTTTGGACTCGGATTCCAGCTCCAGAATTCTGGTGCTGAGGCGAAAAAGGGTATCCCGCTTGTTGTAGAGGTCTTTTTCGAGGGAACTGCCCTTGAGGATGCCTAAAGAAACCTCATCGGCCTGAACTCTGGTTTCTTCCAGCTGGTTTCTGATCTGATCCTCGCTGTCCTTCGCAGCCTGGTACTGGGCCCGGCTGTCGAGAATCTCCCGCTCTATTTCATAATCCCTCTTGCCGGTGAGAATCCGTTCGGCGTTGTCTCGTATCTCTTCCCCCAGTTTGGCCTCGTACTCCTTCATGGCCGCCATCCGCTGTTCAACATACTGCCGGTCTTTGTTATTTTTGGTAATGCCGTCGATGGAGGCACGCAACTCCTGGAGTTTCTGATAGGTCCAGGAGGTGGTGAAGTCCAGGGACTGGTCATTGAGGACCACCTCATCGATCATGGGATCAAGGGAGATTTCTGCAAGAGCCTTTCCTTTTTTCAGGGCCTGGTTGTAATTGCTCTCCTTTTCAATGCGGATTGCCATCTGTTGAAGATAAATTTTTTGCAGCTGTTCCACCTGCTTCTGCACCATGTTGTAGTCTTCGACAAAGGCTGAAGAGTGAATCTCCTGGGTTACCTGATTGATTTTTTTCTCCAATGCGATAACCTCGTGTTCAATGTCATTCCTCTTTTCCCGGAGAAATTCGAGACGGGAGAGATACTTGCTCTCATCCTCTTCTTTGAGTTTGTCGATATATGCGTCCATGACACTGTTCAAGGCTCCTGCCAGGCCGGACTGCTTGTCTCCCTCCAGGATAAGCTGAATGAGATGGGTGCGTGATACAGGTGTGATGCGCACCCGGCCACGGAGCATATTCATGCGGCCGACATCGTCAATAAAGGGCGGGAAAAAGGCTGCCTGTTCCTCTTCGGTCATCTTGCTTATTGCCGCTTCGACCACACTGTCATCCCGCATCCGTTCCACCTGGGTGCGGGCGTAATCATGGAAGAAGTTGATGATTGAAGGGTCTTCAGACTTGGTGATCAGGGAAGGTGTCACCGGGGTGATCATTAATTTGCCTGCAACGGTGTAGGTTGGGCGCTCGGCCAGCAGAGCCAGCGGTGCCACCATGGTGAAGATAAACAGAGCACAGACTACGATGCTGAAGGCGTACCTCTTGATAAAACCGAAAATGTCTATGGGCTTGATCGCCTTCCTTTCTGGCTTTTTTATTCCATTGGCAGTGGTGTTCAAGGTGTCCCCCTGCCTTTTTTGAGAAATGCGGGTATGAGGTCGAAGGCCACCTTTCGTTCGTCATCAGCCAGAACTATTTTCCAGACAAGGGGGAGGGTGAGACCAAGATAGAAGAGACCGCTGATAATGACAGTGAAAGCATCGACTACTCTTCCGGAATAGGGATAAAAGGTAAGCAGTAGATATATAACCAGGGCCGAAGCTCCGGGGATCAGACCAGGGAGTAAG
This sequence comes from Desulfogranum japonicum DSM 18378, assembly GCF_000429945.1. Lineage (GTDB taxonomy): Bacteria > Desulfobacterota > Desulfobulbia > Desulfobulbales > Desulfobulbaceae > Desulfogranum > Desulfogranum japonicum. Next base: position 36,726 of record NZ_AUCV01000047.1, read on the forward strand.
GTTTTTCGGGAGAATTCGATCCAACTTACCTGAAAAACAAAGTTGCTGCGCCAGAAGAAAAAGAGGGAGGCTGTCAGGGTCGAGGCCATGATGGCAAGAGCTGTTCCCGTCAGCCCGTACTGCAAGGTGGCGGTTGGAAGCCAGGCAAGGACAAGGATAAGCTGGACAAGCAGGTATTCAAGTTCCCGCCCTGAGCGGTCGATACCCCTGAATATCAGACCTATCGGGCCTGTACCCTGGTGGATCATATAGGTCAGGGCGAGAAAGATCATCACAGGCACTCCAGCTTCATACCCTTCACCTACCCAGGCCCTGATCAGAATCGGAGCAACGGGCAGGAGAAAGAGAAAAAGGATGAAGTTGAGAATATTGATGTGGCGAATCCCCTGGATATAGAGCCTTCGCATTTCCTGATCTGTGATGCGGTCCTGGGCAAGGGACTTGTTGCGGATCCTCACCCCCAGAATGCAGGCAACCACGGTCACCGATGCTGCCAGAAAAAAGCCCAGGGATGGCGCAAGTATCTGTGTTCCAGACCCACACCATACGAGAACCGGGCCGGCGGCGAGAAAAAGAGCAAAAAAAATGATTTCCAGGTAGTTCCTGAAACGCTGGGACGGGGTAATAATCTCTTCCCGTTCCCAACTGCCTCCCAGTTGAGCTGCTCTGGGAAGAAAGGCACCGAATGCTGCTCCAGAGACGCTTTTGGCGGTGTAGGGAAACTTGCGGCCTATTTCAAATAAACCGGCAGCTGAAAGACCAATGATGGAAGAAATGATCATCCGGTCAAGGGAGGAGAGAAACATGGCAATGCCGCCGAGAATCTGCACCTTTCCTCCGTAAATGAAAAGCTGGCGGAAGTGTTCGCTGCTGAACAGGGCAGGGGACAGACGTAGCGAAGGGAGAAGGCGGAAGGCGGTAACCATGCAGAAGAGCAGGGTACAAAGGGTGCGGAGAACATAGGCGTAGAGCATACCCTTCAGTCCCATACCGGTGTAGAGGAGAATGAGGATGGCCGCAATTTCGAAAAATGAAGCCAGCGTGGTGACTTTATTGACGATCACCAATCGCTGCATACCTTCAAGCAGACTGCGGAAACAGCCGGCAGTCATATCAAGGCAGAAGATCAGGGCGGTACCGATGAACATGAAAGAGGAAAGAGGCCTGAGAGTCTGCTCCACGTTGAAAAGCTCATGGAGGAAGGGCAGGAGAAGGTAGAGGCAGAGGATGAAAAGGGAACTGAGGCAGGACATACAGATGATGCCGGTTGAAAAAAGGGAGTTGATCTTGTCGTATTGCCCGGCGTGCAGGTATTGGGCGCAATATCTGATATAGGCGGTATTGACACCGAAGGCTCCCAGTGCCGCATACGAGAGGATGACAAAACAGATGGACCAGAGGCCGAATTCTTCCAGGCTCAGATAGCTAAGGACATAGGGGGTAAGAAGCAGGCGACTCGCCAGGTAGATTGCGGTGGCGATAAGGCCTGCCGCAGAATTGCGGACCATGGAGTCTTGAGTGATTTTTTTCTGATCCATCCCTGTCCCTTGCTCTCTTTGTTACCCTGATGGCTGGTATGTATACTTGATATTTCCGAGCTTGCTTCCTCGCCTATGGTGTTCCGCTTGTGCTGGTAGTGGTGCTCGTGCTGGTCTCGCTGGATTCAGCCGGTGTTATATAGTGGTAGTCCTTGAGTGCGGAATTGGTAAGAAAGAGAACCTGAAAAGCGGGCAGAATTTCTTCCATGAGATAGCGGAACTTATGCAATCCCTTGGGGCTGAGATAAATAATGTCCTCATTCTGGAGGGCAAAATTTTCAGCAAACTGCGCGTTTTCAATCATCTGACTGAGATTTATCTGACGAACGGTTCCCTGTGGCAGACCGCGGCGGATCAGGTAGACCTGCTCGAGATTGGCATGGTTGGTGAACCCGCCGGCCCGCATAATGGCGTCGATGAGGTTGATTCCAGGCTGTATCTGGACTGTACCTGGTTTTTCCACCTCGCCCATGACGTAAACCATGGCCTCTTCAGCTGCTGGGATAAAGATTATATCGTTATTCTGGATGGCACAGTTGAGTGCCATATTGCCGTTCTGGAGGAGATCCATGAGGTCGATCCAGATGACCAGGTCATTCCCCCTGATGATGGCGCATTTCGTGAGAAAGGTCTCCTTTCCCTGGTAAGGCAGGCCACCGGCCAGGGCCAGGGCCTCCAACAGGGTGCCGTCCCCTGGAAATCTGACGACCCCGGGTTTGACAACGCGTCCAAGGACAAAGGCTTTGTTGTTGTTGTACTCGCTGATGGTAATATGTACCTCGGGACTGTCATAGAGGCGGGCAAGTTTTTGTGAGACCTCCTGGGTGACGTCCTCGATACTGCGTTTTTTCACGGCAATGATGCCGATTCTGGGCAGGGATATTGTTCCGTCCGGTGAAACCACGATTCCCTCCAGGTTCAGTTCGGGCCGTCGCCATACCTTGATCGAGAGGACATCGCCGGGACCCATGAGATAGGTTGTATTTTTGCTCTCAGTGAACTGGCGGATAACTTCTGCAGAGGCGAAGGTTTTGGTTTTTTTCAGGGGAGAGGTCTCAAAGGAGGCAGCCGACGATGGCTGGCCAGACTCGTCGGGCACCGTCGGTTGAGGGTTCAATCCCACACACCCACAGAGGTGGAAGAGGAAAAAGAGGATCAGAAGTGTGCTGAATAGACGTTTCATGAGCCTGCAACTATGTGAACGTTCAACGTTTTGCAATGCATTCATCAGGGCTCTGCTTCTGAGCCGCTGTTACCCAGATATCTGACTGCAAGCAGCGTAATATCATCCTGGGGTGGGTTGCCGGCACCAAATTCAGAGGTGACGGCCTTGACCACAGCCTCTGCCGCTTCTTTTGCTGTAGCGCCTGTTTGCTCTCTGATTACAGCTTGAAAACGTTTGTCTGAAAAAAATTCTCCTTCACTGTTTCTATACTCGGGCAGACCGTCGGTATAAAGAAAGAGGATATCACCGGGCTCCAGTTGTATTTTTCCCTCCTCAAAGGGGAGAACGCCGCCCATGCCGATAATGGTGCCGCCTTCTTTAAGCGGGAGCAGTTCTCCGCTGTTTTGTAAAAGAAGGGGCGGTGGATGACCAGCGCTGCTGTACAGAACCTGACCGCTGACAATATTGAGTAAAAAGTAGGAGATGGTGAAATACCTGTCAAAACGTTCCAGGGGAAAGTTCTGGTCGAGATTGGCCAGTACCTTTGCAGGAGAGGTGATTTCATAATGTGGTGCTGAATCAGTACTCTTTTTGAGAATCATTCCGATATTTGGCTGCAGCTGTTGTTGAACAGAGGCTGTAACCATGGCTGCCGGAACCCCATGACCGCTGACGTCAAGGATATAAAAGGCGTAGTGGTTTTCATCTATCCGGAAAATATTGACAATGTCACCACCTACGGCATCACAGGGCTGAAACTGCCAGGCCACATCGATGGTCGTACTCTCTGGGGCTTCGTGAGGCAAAAAGCTTTTCTGAATTTCTGCCGCAGCCCTGAGGTCGTTTTCGAGCAAGGCCTGTTTGCGTCGAAGATCATGGTTGGCTTTCATGATCTGTTTGGTGAGGGTCCTGATTTCCAGCTGGGTATTTATCCTGGCCAGCAGTTCCCCTTTGCTGAAAGGTTTGGTGATGTAGTCTCTTCCTCCTAATTCCAGCCCTTTAATCTTGTCAGTGGAATCATCCATGCTGGTGAGAAAGATAATGGGAATGTCGCTGGTTTCCGGATTTGCCTTTATTTGGGCACAGGTCTGGTATCCATCGATGTCTGGCAGCATGATATCAAGGATGATCAGGTCTGGAGTCAGGTCTTTGGCCAGGGCCAGCCCTTCCGTACCCGAGGTCGCTATACGGACATCGTAATATGGTTCAAGTGTCGCACCTATTGACAAGAGCACCTCGGTACTATCGTCAATTGCAAGAATTGTAGTCGCCATAACTCACACGTTTCTTTTTGGAGGGTATAGTATGGAGTATCAGGACTACCCTGAGGATATTGAACAATTCATTACACTGTTTGTAACTGATAAGAATTAATACTATTATACATTCAGCCCGTGTTGGCCTCAAGGATTTATCTGCTGTTGCTGTAATTACCCGGATATGAAGGTTACTTTATGATACCGGTAATTTGGCCGTGTTCATGCTTAATGTTGCCGACACCCCCCTTCAAGCTTACCACTGTCAGATCTGATTCTGGTAAGGAAGGCCTTTAACTTAGGAGAATTTTCCACTTCGTCGTCATAATACTCAGCAAGGCCCCAGCTGCCCCATTTTGACCAGATTTCAGTGGAGAGCCAGAGACAGATCATACCGTCCGAGCTGATCCTCTGCCATTGATCGAGGTAGAGGTCATAGAGTCTGCCCATCTGGGGAGCATGGTTGGCCTGCTGGAACAAACGGGTTAATTGTCCGTCGTTTTCTGCACCCAGCATGCCTACAAGGTGTTGTCCTCCTTCATAAGCGATAAGCGAAACACCGTACTGTTTTGCTGTCTTCTCTCCATTCATCATCCATACTGTGCTCCTGGGCAGGATATTTTCTGCCAGTTCGCGCTCAAGACGTTTAAGCGACCAGTTTCGCACCGCAGCAAGTGGAGGTGTAGAATCCGGAGAGACAGTGAGCATGAGATACGGGGCAATGGCCAGGGCATCCGTTGTTCGCCAGGCGTTGCGATATTTGAGTCTTTCCTCGTTGACTGCTGGGGCTGCCGCCTGACCGCCAATCACCCTGATCAGTTTCCTGGTGGGGCCAAGTACTTCCTCCCAGATATGAAAAATTTCCAGGGACCGGTGAACCGCATAGCGATGTCCGGCCTGGACCGGATTGTGGCTGAGCTTTCTTGCCATCCCTTGTTCACGACAGTACAGCGTCTGGCTGAACATGGGGTTCCACGTTTCGTTTGAATACTCGATATAAACCGGAAGGTTCGGGTTCAGCCTCTCCCTGACCAGTTGGGCAAAATGCCGGACATAGTCGTTATCTGCCATGTGAGGGATGGAAAACCAGGGCGCGGCATGAAGACTGTTGGCTATTGTCACCGCCACTTCCACGGGAGCACCATGGGTGGTCCAAGTGGCGTCGTTGATTTTGGCCCGTTGATGCCAGAATTGTTCCCCGGAGTTGTTGATTGCCATAAATTCCATGAAACGGACCGCCTTAACCCCTAGCCAGCGATGGAGAAAACCGAGACGAAGCAGGCCGTCTTTTTCAGAGGAACCCGGCGGATATACCCGGATATTCCTGATGTAATCCGCAGGATCGGTCTCTTTGACCTGTATCCAGATGATATTTTCATCGCCGGTGACCTCAAACACGACTCTGTTTCCGATCTGTCTGAAGGCTCCGTCCACATTATTGATATCTATTTTGCCCTTTCCATCATAGAACAGGTTGTAGGTGCCATGGGGATAGTGCCCACCACGAATATTGAGAATGCAGGTTTCCACCCAACAGCCGGGGGCAAGTCTCTTTACCCATCCCTGTTGATCGAGTTCAAGGGCAGGGCCCTTGCCCCAAGGTTTTCCGTTCTCCTGACTGACCCAGGAACGGGAAAGACGGAAAAAGTCGACAAAGGGAAGTTCGGAGTTCCAGTCATGCAGTCCTGCCAGGTTGATACCCAGCTGTTGGCAAAACGCAAGGCTCGGTATTAGCATGAGTACGGAAAAGCAAAGCATCCGGGGAGAGCGGAAATGTCGCAGGAGTTGCCGCATTGTTTGGAGTTTCCCCACTTTCTGGTCACCGAAACACGAACTGTTTTTTTCTTTTTTTTGAAATGATACGGGCCGGAATCCCTACGGCAATGGAGTTGTCCGGAACATCACTGAGTACCACCGTGTTTGCACCGATATCAACGTTGTCTCCAATGGTTATCGGCCCAAGTATTTTGGCACCTGCGCCGATGTTTACCCGGTTGCCGATTCTGGGTGCTGCCGTGATGTCCACATTCTTGAGGCCGACAGTAACTCCGTTGCGGAGAACACAATCATCTCCAAAGCTTGCGTAGCCGGAGATAATAATGTCGCCGAAATGGTCGATGCGGAAATTCCTCCCCACCGGAACTTCGCAGGGCAGTTCAATACCTGTGATAATCTGGATGAGTTTGAAACAGAATTTGTATAGAAAGGAGAAAATTTTGCGTATGATCAGAGGCTTCAGGCCATAGCGCCATCTGCCAAAGCGGTAGACTACCATCACCCAGAAGCCCTGGCAGCCCCAGTCACCCTGATATGTCTGTAAGTCCTGGCGGATATTGTCAAACATAATCTTTCACCATGGTGCAGGCGGCGAGACGCTGCCAAATTGTGTTTCTTGCAGAGAAGTCTGGATCTTTGCCATGATGGTGGCCGAGGATTTTCTTTTGGCTGCCCTGTTGTTCCTGCCGGGTATACAGTTGGCAAGATAGCGCAACGCGTGCCAGCACCATTCGACTCCGGCATTGGCCAGAACAGCTAGCAGACCATAATTTTTTCGGAAGTAGAGCCACTCGCTGCGCATTCTGAAAATCAGAACCTGGGAAGCTGCGGGATCATAATCCTTGTCTGTTCGTGTTTTGCTGCAGGCTCCGCCAATGTGGAGGACCTCGGCTTCCGGAATAAAACAGACCTTCCAACCGTCTCTTTTTGCGTTGAGACAGAGGTCGGTTTCTTCGTAGTAGATGTAAAATCGTTCATCAAACAGACCCGTCTTTTCCAGGAGTTCCCGGCGATACATGGTAAAGGTGCCGGGAACCCAGTCTACCTCTATAGCGTGGTCGTGGGCAAACCCTCCGAAGTTGTAACGGTTAAGGATATTGGAATCAGGAAACCTGGCACTGATCCCGGTGAGCGTGAGAAGCTTGTACCAGGCAGTGGGAAAGCGGCGTGCAGATGGATCCAGGTCACCGTCCAGGTTTATCAGCCTGCCGCCACAGATTCCGCACTCCGGACGGGATTCGAGAAACCTGCGGACGATATAGACCGCATTGTGTTTGATATAGGCATCCGGGTTGAGCAGGAGAATAAAATCTCCGGTCGCTTTTTGCCATGCCTGGTTGTTGGCGGCTGCGAAACCGCGATTTTCCTGGTTGGCAATGAGCTGTATCTGGGGAAAATCCCTTGCCACCATGTCGGCGGATTTGTCTGCTGAACAGTTGTCGACGACAAAAATTTCCATTTCCTCTTCGCCGGATTTATCGAGCAGTTCCTGCAGGCATTTGGCTAATATATCCCTGGTATTGTAACTGACAATGATGACAGATACTTTCATTGGCACTCCGTTTTTTGCGGTGAATCCTTAATTGGTGTGCTCGTTTCTTGTTTCCTGTATCGGCTTCTTTTTGACCATGGTAATGCAGTTCCACCCATCCTCGTGATTGTAGCTTACCTCATCCATGAAGCTGCGCATGAGAAAGATACCGTACCCGTTTTCCGGGTGACTCTCCAGATCAGGCTCTTTGATATTGCTGAAATCGAAAGGCTCATTGAAGTCTTTGACTTTGACTATCATGGCTTCTTCATTGAGACTGATCCGTATGATCACATCTTTTTTGCTGTCTGGATTGGAGCCGTGTTTAACGGCATTGGTGCAGGCCTCGCTGACCACAAGTTCAAGAACAGACAGGAATTTTTTGACTGTCTCTGGTTCTGTTATGTCACTGCAGAAGATAGAGCCTGTATTGGCAGCGAATTGGGCTGCAACCCGCACATACCTGGTGGAGGGAGGAAAAGTCAGTTCCAAGGTCTCCATACTGGCCTCCTTCTCAACCAAAACTTTTCACGGCCTCTTCTGCGGAGTCGTAGATATCAAAAACCCTGTGCAGGCGGACTATCTCTATCAGGGGACGAATATTGTCCGTGATGCAGGCCAGTTTGATATCACCCTCATACTGGCGGAACTGGCGCAAAGCTGAGACAATGCACCCCAGTCCGCTACTGTCGACAAAAGAAACATTGCCGAAATCAAGCACTATCTTGATGTTTCCCTCATCTGCGAGTCGGGACATGGCATTGCGAAATTCCTGGACAGTGTCAGCCTCCAGACGGTCATCGATTCTGACCCGGGTGACGTCTCCAACCTGACTGCTTTGTATGGGCATGATTTTTCTCCTATGGTTACCAGCGGTTGATAAGGGTTTTGCAAATAACCTTGATATCCCCGACTAGGCTGCGGTTGGCTGCAAAGAAGCGCTCGGTTATCTCCTCCTGGAAATCTCCCTCCGCAATATTTTCGGCTTCGGAAAAATAAAAAATTCCTGGCAGGTAGTTGGCAAAGTCGTCAAAGAGTATTTTGCCCTCTGCCGTCGCCTGCAGGGGTTTGTTGCCAACCAGGTCAAGTCTGCCGTTGAGAACCTGGGGAAGGAGAAAAACCTTGTCCATGGCAAGTCCCCTGGCGATTTTGGCAAGAAACGATGCCGTTGTAACGGTATATCGGTCAACTGTCAGCGCTTTTCCATCGGCCAGGAGGATACTGTTTTTCTCCTGATACCAGTTGCCGCTGTTTTTCAGCAAAAGCCGTAACAGAGTGGCCGGAAGAATGGCCAGAACATAGAGAATCAGGGATAAACACCAGTGAAGCACCATTTTGAGCGGCTGATTCCTTTTTGTGTTGCGGATGCCAGAAAGAAGATGCTGGTCCACGAACTGGAACGCTTTGCCGCTTTCCGCCGAAATGGCCATATTACTCTGGATGATCTTTTCCCTGATGGTCAGGTCTGCACCAATGTAGGTGTTATCAAGTATGATGGAGTGTGAAATCACGGTGCCGGAATCAATGATGACATTATTGCCCATAATAGCCATCGGACCGATCTCACATCCTTTTCCGATCTGCACGTTGTTGCCCAGGAGGATGGGTTTGCTGATTTTGGCAGTTTTCGGTATGGCGACGTTTCTCCCTATATACACGCCCTCTTCATTGTTGTAGCCCGGCAGAATGTATTGGTGGGCATCCTGGGAGAGAATATCCATGGACAAGGTCAAAAGATTACTGATTCCCTGAAGTGGATTGATGCTCAGATGCAGCCCCTCAGCAGCTTTGAGGATGACTGGAGGACCACTCTCCCCCTGGAAGCGTATCGCACCACTGTCGCAGCATAGTTCGGTTGTACCGCCTTGGGGATCAAACAACTTTTCATACGTACCATTCTTGTCAAATCTGACAAAGAAGAAACCATCCAGGATCAGCAGGGGGGAGCCACCGGAAAACCCGCTGTTTTTCTTGAGAATATCCTCCAGACAATCGTTTTCCTTCATCGCGCTGTAGGAGATTTCCACCCCCCAGCGGTTGCCGGTGCTGAAGTAGTCTTCTATTGTGTTATCAGGGCAGTCAAAGACAAATCGCACCTTGTCTGCTCCGCATAGAATGCAGAACTCCAACAGATATTCAAGCAGGGGCTTGTTGCAGAGCGGGATCATGGCTGGATGGTACACCGGCACCAGCTCGCGCAACCAGCTGCATTTTGCCTCGCTGATACGTATAAGTCCTTTCATTGTGATAGTTCCGTTGATCAATTTTCGGAAAAGGAATCGATCGCTTCCTCCGTGGTGGAGAAGAGCTGGAAGATCTGATCTGCCCTGGTGATCTCAAAGAGCATGCGTACCTGGTCATTGACGGCTGCCAGTCTGATGTCTTTGCCTGCACTGATGGTCCGTTTCAGGATGCGCAGCAGAATACCGAGGCCGGAACTGTCGATGAACTCAAGGTCGGTGCAGTCAAAGACAAAATTCGGTTTACTGTCCATCCAGGTGTCAAAGGACTGCAGCAGTTCATATTCCGCCTCCATATCCAGCCGCCCGCTGAGGCCGACCACCAGAACTGTACCAACACGTTGCTCCGAGTATTGCATGACAGAATCCTGTTAAGGTTAATAGGCTCCCTTTCCGGTGAGAACTGCCGGAATGGTTTTGAGAAGAATAATGATATCTTTGAAAAAGCTGGAACTCTGGATGTACTCCATGTCCAGCTGCACCTGACCGGAAAAGGGGATGTCACTTCTCCCCGAGACCTGCCATATACAGGTGATTCCAGGGGTTATATGCAGCCTTTTTCGTTGTTCCAGGGTATATTCCGCAACTTCGACAGGCAGTGCCGGTCTCGGACCGACCAGGCTCATGTCGCCTTTGAGGACGTTGACCAGTTGAGGTAACTCATCTATGGAGAATTTGCGGATAAACCTGCCTATTCTGGTTACCCTCGGGTCGTTTTTCATCTTGAAGATAACACCGTCTCCGGATTCGTTATCAGCCATGAGTTCTTCCTTTATTTTGTCGGCGTTCATCACCATGGAGCGAAACTTGAAAAAAACAAAATGTCGGCCGTCTTTTCCCACTCTGATCTGGCTGTAGAAGATCGGTCCGGGATCTTCCCTGTAAATCAGGGCAGCAACAATCAGGAAGAGAGGGGAGAGGAGAACCAGCATGAGTACGGAGACGGAGATATCCAAAAGACGTTTGAGAAAATAGGAAAAACCGACGGTAAACCGCCAGACCGCCATTTTCGCCCGACGCGGACTGGAAGGATGGTGGGTGGTGGCAGCCTCTATCCGCTCAATCAGCTGTTTTCTTTTTTCAGCATCATTGATCACCGGTTCTCCATTGACCGGCTCAGTGGAATCCTCAGCAGAGAGCCGGCCCGGATAGATTTTCCAGCGCATGACCCGAAAGAGGAAGAGGGGGTTGCCTATTACATAACGTCTCCACATCCTGCCTGGTTCCTGGAGCATGCGATACACCCACTCAAGGCCGATTTCTCTCAGCCATCGAGGGGCTCTCTTTGTTCTTTCCGAGTAGAAGTCGAAAAGGCCGCCCACGCCCATGAGGATATTGGGTGTAAGTTGTTCCCTGTGCGTACTGATCCATTTTTCCTGGAGCGGAGCCCCAAAGGCAACCAGGAGAATTTCAGCTCCTGAGTCATTGATGGCCGCGATGACCTTTTCACTCTCTGTCTCCCTGTCGAAATAGCCGTGGTGGGTGCCGGCAATGCTCACCCTGTACACCTCGGCAAGTCTGGCAGCCATCTGTTCGGCGACCTGGGGCCTCCCCCCGAGAAGGAACAGGGAATATCCATTGGCTGCTGCCATTTCGCAGAGATAAGGGAGCATGTCGGTGCCGTTGACATTTTCCTTCAGTGGGGTTTGCAGCATGTTACCGGCAAGAACGAGGCCGATGCCGTCCGGAAGTACCAGATTTTCCCTGTGTAAAATCTGAAAGTAGTCGCGGTCGCTGAAGATTTTGTTGAGGCAGTCAGCATTGACGAAAAAAATGGATCGTCTTTCTTTGTTTGTGATCGTCTCTTGGATTGCTCCAATGGCTTCAACCATGGTCATGTTGGCGATCTTCAGACCAAAGAGTTCAAGCGTGTCGAGTTCAATCCTTTCTTTACTCTGGAAAAAGATTGCCGGTATGGTTCGCAGGAGCAGGAGCATATCAAACACAGGGCTCTTTTTGAACATATACTCCCATTCAATTGCCTCTTCTCCTTCGTGTGCAATTTTACTTGCCCGCCTCACGTAACTGAGAGAAAAAACACCGGGATTGATGGTGCTGATATAGGCCTGTTTCTGCCCCCTGGGACCCCCGGATAATTTTCTGCTTTCCGGACCTACCAGAGCCAGTTGTCCAGAGAGGACGTGATAAAAAAGAGCCAGTTTTTTCAGCAATGGCCGGGGGGTATTAAAGGTGTAGATGGTCAGCGGTTTTGCGTTGGCTCCGGCAACCGTTTGCGGGTGAAAAACCCTTTTGCCGCGGGTAATTTTGCGGATGAGGAAAACAACGTGGACCGGCAGGGTGAAGAAGAGCAGAACCGGAATGGTGACAAGCAATTCCACAAAGCGGTTGAGGAGCAGGCCGAAAAGGGCAATGCTTCGAAAGAGAAAACGCCGCCTCTTCGCTTTTCTTGCATCCTGGGCACCACTGTGGCGCTTGATTAGCCGTTCAAGTTTTTTGATACGCTTCTGTGTCATGGCATTCCCAGGGGGACCTCAGTCGGTAAGAACGGTATCTGCAGGAATGCGGAATTCTCCTGCACCGGTCTGCTTCACCTTCACCCGACCCCGAACCGTGACCCCTTTCTCAAAAAAGACCCTGCCTTGAATCTCGAGGGATTCTGCATCGACAAGGGAGAGAGAGGCTGGATCGGCGAACCAGTTTTTTAACTCGTTGTCAGCCATGAATCCCCCTCTGAACGATACCTCTGGGAGGAAGGGAAGTTTGGCCGGGCGCTGCGGATTGGGAAGAATCTCAAACTCTTGGTTGAGGAGAAATGCATCTGACTGCAGGATTAAAAGATCCTTCATTTTTTTCACAGGGAAGAAACGACTTCTGGGAACTCTTATGGCTGCCGGTTTCCTGAATGAGCCCATGGCGGCACCCATTGCCGTCTCTATCTGGATGACAGGGTGGCCGAGGACGGTCTTGGGATTGAGGATGGTGGGAATATGCAGGCTGTTGCTTGTGATCAGATCCCGAATTGCCTCCATGTCGATCCACAGGTTGTTGGTGTTGAAATAGCGAAAGGTGTTGATGTCCTGGAATTCCGCCTCATGTTCCGGTTCCACCTGGGCAATTTCCAGCAGGCCGGGGTGCCCATTGATAAAGGCAGGAGCCCCACCCTTGATATCAACCGGCGTTTTACGGGTCACTTCCATCATAAAGTCGTGGCCATTGTCGATCATCATGCCAAGAATGGCCGGAGAAATGTCGGCGCAGAGGTTGTCGATGTTGGAGATAAAGACCCAGCGATAACCCAGCTGAAGCAGCTTGTCGAGAAGTCCTGATTCGTAGAAGCTGATATAAAAGTCTCCGTGTCCGGCCGGGCACCAATCTTCTTCTCCACCCGTATCCAGTGGAGACATCCCTTTGACCAGCAGACGGGGGTACTCGTTCTGGATGAAGTTGAGAATCATCAGCGGGGTGCGACCGACTATTTCCTTAGTCACTTCGTTGGTGAAAAAGGAATTCATCAGAACCAGCGGAATTTCTACCTTAAAACAATCGTTAAGGTGCATGATCCGCTGCATGCAGATGTCAAGAAAACTGCGTCCGTTTTTGGCTTCCACAAAGCACTTCGGTATTGCACCGCCCATGGAGGTGGAACGTCCTCCATTGAGTTTGATTACAACTGCATGCTCCAGATGGTTTTCGCCGATTTTCTTATACTGACGGAAGGTATCCTGATTCTCATCTATCTGTTGTACATCTGCATCACCAAAGGGAATGATATCATTCCAGCGCAGTTGTTCTGTATTGACGACCCCGTCAATGATTGATTCCCTGCAGGAGAGAAAGTGGGCGATAGCTCCGGGAGAAACGCCTCTCTCTGCCATCTTTTTTTTGATCTCTTCGGTGTTCATGGCCATCTGCTGTATACCTTGTTGTGGGCTGTCAGGTGCAGATTACGTTGCATGGGTGCTTGAAGTGTTCAGAAAGAGGCCTCCCGTGGGTCCGAATACTCAAGAGTAAAGCGAATCTTCAAGAAGGTTTCAGTTGCCTGAAAATAAAGTACAAAAGGGAGGGCCTTGAAAAACTGTATCACATGGAGGAACAATCGTACAAGGAATAAAACGATGGCCGTCTTTCCTGTTAAGGATTTGAAAAGACTGTTTAATTTGATTGTGGGTTGGAATTCACTCCAGGGGGCTAAGTCAATTTTTGCAGGGAGGGTAGTGATTGTTTACTGTGCGCAGCAATGCGAGCTTTTTAGGGGCGCGGAAAATAATAAATATCCAAAAATTGCGTAGGATATCGGTTTGGTAACATCGTCGCGTCAATGGTTCCATACTGACCGTATTGAGCCAATGGCGCGACGATGTTACCGAGTTGAGAGACAAGCAAGATTGGAAAATGTATTTTTTTCGTGACCCTAAGTTCAGCTGACAGCATTTGTGTGTAGTTACCCAGCGCATATGCATTGACACTGACTCGTCACTGGTCTGTATTTTCTTGGTGTCACTCCAAACTGGCAGGACAGGCAGGGACAGAATATCTGGCTTCACTCTTTGGAAGACTCTGTTAGGATATCTACTTGGGAAACCGCGATTATGCAAAGATGGGGTCTGTGATCAGTTACATGTTTTTTGATCTGAGTCGAAGAAAGCACTTATTATAGAGAAGAAAAATAGAGGAAACAATCACTTCCCGGATATACTATTTGGCACATTCAGCCTGATCTATAATGGTGAGGTGATACAGGTAGCTGGATAAAGGGGCTTAGCCTGACTGCTATACACCAAATAACGGTAATAATTGTTGTGAGAATGAGGTGTCAAAATAGATGAAATTTAATTCCAACTCAACGATCAAAATTTTGTTATGGGTATATGGTATAACGATTGGTTTGTCGGTTATTGTTGCTAATCTTGTATTTGGCTCATTCGTTTCAGGAGAAGTATTTAGCTTTTTTGATCGTATTCTTTTGCCCATGATATGTGGTATTATTGTAGGGCCTCTGGGTTGCTTAATTGTCAGTCTAATGTTGAAAGTAATGAAGAAATATCGAGTTTTACCTGCCATGTTCTCAGCATTATTGGTGAATATAGGAATTCTTTTTATAGTATTTACCCTTTTCGTAGGCGGATGAAAAAATGGGGACACCCATTAAAAGGCAATTGTCAAGGGAATATACTCCTCCGTTAAGGTAAAATACCTTGTCAAAATACGGACTGTTCGCTGTTTGTTGTAAACTTTCTTCCTCTCTACGCCCGTTATTTCTCAGGGTACGTGCTCTCTTGTTACTAGCTGCACCAGACACCCAT
>NZ_KE386999.1:0-23048 GCF_000429945.1 Desulfogranum japonicum DSM 18378
AGATGAGTATCAAGCAAAAACAATTCAGAGCTGCCTGTGATAACACATTCCTAGCGAAAGTGCTGGATTGCTGATTTTTTCGTGCGCTGGCCCTGATGTTTCTGGTGCATACCAGAATGTAAATGTAATGCTTATCCCAATAATATGCAGAAAATATCCAGATATCAGTAGTATCCATCTGGTATTTTTAGGCGGAGTATTTTTTTTGTTTTTACTTTCTGGCAGTAATGGAGTCAGTACAATGAAAAAAAGAAGAAGTAATACCGAACCAATTGTAAAAGGGATAGCTGGTATTATTTCTCCTTGAACTCCTTCTGCCGGATAAGAAAATATATAAATTAACCCAATTATAAACGGGAAAAAGCTGAGATAGGCAATGGCAGTTGCCGTGGCTACCTTGATTTTAAAAAAAGAAAAAATAAGAGTTGCCAAAAAAATAATGCTAAAGATGGATGAGATGACGAGAGGTATGTATTCCATGTATACGTTCCTGGAGGAATGCTGTTGAAAAACTCTTTATCCACCTGCCTGTACTTATACCGTAACTGCTCATCGAGGTAAGCAAAAGCTGGCGTGATCCCATGATTGCATGCGATTATCAATATTCACTGTGTACAATCGGCAGATGAGCTATAGCCTATCTATGGGCAACAGTCAAACCGTGCACAAACACATACCTACCTGTCGGCAAATTTTTCTTTCCAGATACGGTCCGCTTTCTTAATGTGAGCAGGGATATCCCTGGCCCATTTTTCGTAGGCAGACCTGCTGCAGTTCAGGTATAATTTGCCGTCCACGATCTTCCATACCTCCGGGTCGGTCCTGGCGAGCCTGGACTCGGTCATAGCCCAAGCACAATACCCGTCATACTGCGGTGCGTACGCCTGTGGATCGGCAGCAAAGATGTCCCGGTTTTTCTGACTTGAAAAAAACCAGATCATATCATGGTAGGAAAAGGTATATTCATCTGTTCCGAGCATTGCCCTGCTTTCGGTGAAATAGACCACTGGATCATATTTTTTTATGGCTATCTCTGGTTCTGCAGCTACGGCAGGAGTATTTCCTACGCAGAACAGAAGCAGAAGCAGAAGCAGGATAAACAAAGGGGGCGCCTGTCTTGTAAAAAGTATCCATGGTTGCATTGTTTCCTCCTTTATGTGTGGTGGATAGTGCCTGTTTCAAAAGGATGCCGTTACTGCCGGCATGTACGTCGCGTGTTAGGGTCACGGAAAAAATAAATTATCCCATCTTGCTTGTCTCTCAACTTGGTAACGTTGTCGCGTCAATGGCTCAATACGGCCAGTATGGAACCATTGACGCGACAACGTTACCAAACCGATATCCTACGTAATTTTTGGATATATATTATTTTCCGCAACCCTTAAATTTTTTACGAGATTCATCGGGAAGCAAATTCAAACGCACTCCTGTCATTAATTTAATGGTTTATTCTATGCTATAAAAGTGATAAGTAGTGAAGGATTTATTCTACTAAGAGTCACTTCGAGGATCATAGTATCTCTTGGCGGCTGGGAAACATCTTGGATAAAGTGCGAGGGTGCAGCAATGGAACAGTAACTCATCTCGATGGCTGTCTCCTTTTGGCATCGTTTATCTCCGAGCTGTAACTGGTCTCAGCTACTTCATGTTTCGACAGGAGATTTCCTCTTCTGAGAACTGGCTAACAGCTTAATGTGCCGACGATTTGTGCAGCACAGGCTTGGGGACAAAAGGAACGTTCAGTGGGTCTTGCGTGGTCGTTGGTTAAAAAGGTCACAGTATGCCCCTCATCTGCGATAACGTTGCGTTTACCTATCCTGCAGCAGAACATCCCATCCTCACCAATGTATCGTTCAACCTGTCCACACCAGGATTTCATTCCTTCTTTGGCCCTTCAGGGGTAGGAAAAACCTCTCTGGCAAAAATCCTGACCGGTGATATTGCCGAGTATTCCGGCAAGGTGGTAACTGACGGGTTAAAGCACCTCCTGTATTCCCATAACAAGGAACGCCTTCCCGGATGGTCAAACGTAGACCGCCATTTATCGAGGGTTATTCCCCAGTCAATGCTTGCCGAAAAAGACAGGTTGGTGGATGTTTTCGGTGTGTCCGACTGTACAAAGGCCCGTTTTGACCAGTTGTCCATGGGGCAGCAAAATAGGGTTAACCTTATTCGTTATTTACTGCAGGACTGTGATGTCTTGATCATGGACGAAAGTATGGCCAATGTCGATGAACTCACCAGGGAGAAGATAATTCTGGCCATCAAAGATATGTTTCCACGCCGCTATTTTATCTATATTTCCCATAATGCCATGGAGGTTGCCAAATTTTGCGACTCGATTCTCGTTTTTCGCAACAGTGGTAAGGCTCAGCAAACTGTTATGATCCAGGGCTGTAACATGGGCAGGGACGACAACATCTCTACCAAGGCTCTGGATGCCACATTGCTGGAGATCATGAATGCTTCCTAAACGAGTCTTCCAGTTTTTTATAATCTATTTTCTTTTTATCGGCGGCCTGATGATCATGAAATACAGTCTGCATCTTTCCGATTACGTCATCCCCGCACCTTCAGATATGCTGCACACCATGGTTGCTGAGTACCGGCAATACAGCCTCGCCACTATCAATACCATGACAGTCGCCATAATCGGTCAGGTTCTCTCCGTCATCATGGCCTTCGTCATTGGCATTATTGGTCGTCAGTCCACCTGGCTCGGCTCATTTATCAAGGTAGCTGCCTATAATATTCAGGCCTATCCCATTGTCGCGCTGGCACCGATTCTTTTCATTTTACTCGGTGACGGGTTTATTACCAGACTACTTATCGCTGCTATGATCTGTTATTTTCCGGTTTTGCTCTCTGTGCTGGGAATCATGTCCAAACCCATTGACGATATTGAGCATTTTTATCGGGTTACAGGCAGGATGCGCTGGCAGCTGGAGGTTAAAATCAGGACTTTTGAGAATTTAACACAACTCACCACCGTTATCGCCGGTAGTGCCACCCTGGCCATGGCTGGAACAATTGTCGGGGAATTCATTGCCGCCAATGCAGGCATTGGCTACAGTATCCGTATTGCTCTCTATCAGAGCGATCTTGGCAAGATTCTCATTGCCCTTTTTCTCATTGGTATAACAATTGCTGTCTATCAGGCATTGCTGGAACTACTGGGGGTGGCAATCAAGCGAACCTGGACTGGCAAATGATGCGCCTCACCTTCATGAAACACAATATAGAGCACCAGAATTTTAAGAAAGGAGCAAAGATGAAAACCAAAGGGAAACGTTTCATCCAGTCTGCTTTTTTGCTGTTGATGACGACACTGCTCGTAACCAATAGTGCTAGAGCCAATGATAAAGTCAGTTATCGGCTCAAATGGCTCCGCAACGTCAGTGTTGTCGGTGCATTGTACGCTGAAACCAACGGCCTGTTTGAAAAAGCAGGGCTTGATGTTCAAGTGAAACCAGGTGGCCCTGAAAGAGATGCCATTCGGGAAATTGAATTGGGGCATGCTGATTTTGGAACTGCCTCTGCAGATCAAGTCTTGAGAGCCCGAACCAAGGGTTCGCCGGTGGTAGTTATTGCACAGTTATTTCAGGTTAACCCCCTGCAGTGGATGTATCGTCCGGAAGATATGAAGATCGACAGCCTGGCTGATTTGAACGGAAAAACCATCGGGGTAACGTTTGGTGGCAACGATGAAACCATCATGAGAACACTGCTCGCAGAAGCCGGCTTCAACGACAGGGATGTGAAGCTGTTCAGCGTCCGCTATGATTACACACCGTTCTACCAACGCCAGGTTCAACTCTGGCCGGTCTATCGGAATGCCCAGGGCCCAATCATCACAGCGCAACTCAACAAAGAAGGTGAAACAACCGCGTTTTTCAATCCTGCTGACTTTGGCGTGAAATTCGTGGCAAATTCCGTTGTCACTCACTCGCGTATTCTGGCAGAAAAACCGGAATTGGTGCAGCGTTTCCTGGATGCTCTTCTTGCCGGGTGGGAGCAGGCGCTTGATTCGAAAAATGAAAAAGAGGTGCTTGCAATCCTGCAGAAATACGATCCTGACACGCCCACTTCGATTCAGGAGCAGCAGTTAAAGATTACCCGGGAATTGATCCAGCCGAATCCTTCCATAGCCATAGGTGCAATTGACGAAAAGAGCTGGGAACAGACCCAACAGATAATGTATGATCAAAAACTTCTGCCCCAGAAAATAGATCTCAAGGAGATCCTTAAGTAATCGTCCGTCATGTGTGGAAACAGTGGTGTAATGCATATTATTCCGCGTCATTGAGGCATTTGGTAAGTAACCGGTTGGAGAGTGATGTCTATGAATATCGATACGATTTTTATGCAGGTTCAAAACTTTTTTGCTGCTAACCAATGGGCTGCAATTGTTGTTCTTATTGCTTTAGCCCTGTTTGTCTGGAAGAAGACAGGGCTGTTTCTTAAATGCGTTGGTGGACTCGTTGCCGTGATACTCATTGTGTATGTCTTTATATATCTCAATCAGGCTTTACTGACAGGGTATGACAAGAAGCAGGAAATAACCACAGAAAGAGAGAGTCTTTTACATCAGGAATAAGAGGCGAATCCCCCTGAAACACAATGTTTTTTCAGGGGGATTTGAAAAAGGCGCACCTCGTGGGGCGAGCAGATTTTGCAGCATCTGCCTTATTGACGGGCATCTCGTGTCAAAATACCCGTACGAAATACCGGTTATCGCTGCGACGCTTCCAACAGTATTGGTATTTCCTCTGGCAAGCTTTCTTTTTGTCGTTTGTTGAAGCTCTGATTAAGTTGTCTTCTTGTCTTTTTCAGGTGATTTTGCCGTGGGTATCGTGCTTCGTTTCGTACTCCAGATGCAGTGGGTGGTAAAACAGCCCCACCCCCATCTGATCCAGCGTAAAAGATGGAATGCCAGCCAGAGTGCCCAGATCAACATGGCAAGCCTGTATACCAGTATTGGAATGGAGACAATGGTTGGCTGTGGCAGAAGGCTTTGTATCACCCTGTCCTGGTACCAGCGAAGCAGGTAACTGGTAGAGTTGTTGCCTGCAATCAACATGTCCGGATGGCCAAGCAACCCGTTTTGTACTGCAAACGTGAGGGCAGCCATGGCAACAATTGTCAGCAGAACAAGCATTGTCTGCGCGAGATTGAACCAATGTCCGGAGAGTTTCTCTCCTCTTGTTTCCCGAAGTTTCAGTGCAACGAACCAGCCTACAATAATCAGCCCTGGAATTAGACCACTCTGACACAGTCCAAGCCCGAGAATCAGCCACTGATAGTGTTTCAGTGGGGTGAGTCTGGACCAGCCCAAAGCCAGGGCGACGAATACAAGGATCAGTAATTCACTGTAGAACAGTATTGCAGGCCCCATCTGCGGGCCACTGACAAACCAGACCCATCGGTTTCCTATCTGTATCTCGATTTCTGCGTTAACGCTCTCACTGCCCAGGTCGATCTCTGGAACTGTGTATAGGGAGCTGATTCCCTGGGGCGTACGCCATTGGATTTCCACCCGCTGATTGGACGGATTGAGGGGGATAACCACTGTGTTGCCTTTTTTCACCGGCTGATCCTTGCCATTTATATGTACGGACTGGATAGTAGCATCCTGAGGTAAGATAACGGTTTGTTGGTCTCCCCGTGTGGAGCGAATGGTAAAAGTGAGGTGCATGGTAGTCGACCGTAGACCTGGTTCGATGGACAACATGCTTGATTCAATGGCCTTGGTTGGCCCAGGAATACCTTGTGGGCGGGTTATCTCCAGAATCAGGGATTCCGTTGGCCAGGGGTGCCATTCTGGTTGCCAGATATCCTCCATTGAGTGATGGAGAATGGGGGCAAGGCCTGTGCTTTCCACATGCCAGACAGGGCTCGCGTTGAGTCTCCATATTTCATACCATGCTGTTGTATCCGGTGCTGTCAGTGTAATGCGATGTTGCTCCTTGAAAACAGATTGAAAGTGCTTGCTTTGCTCATTGGGACCAAACGGGAGCTTGATCATGCCGTCTTCCACTTTGTATTCAGCATTGATAACCGATTCACCAGACAGGAGGGGGATTTCCATAAACACCGATGAGCCAGGAGGAGAAAGTCGGGTTACAATGGTTTCCAGCCTCCACTGCAGGCCAAGATGCAGTACCCGTTCCACCTGCATGAGGGGGGGCAGGGTTGAGGCAGCAAATCCTTTCAGGAGTTGTTCTTGCTCTTGTCTGATGAACTGTAGCCGGTCTTCCGGCACATTATTGTTGTCAAGTCCGGCAACACTCCACTCATCGTGACCGATAAAAGTGACCTTGTGCGGTTTGTGGGGGAGCTGTAATTGAAAATTACTACTGTTGACCGAACCGGTCATGGTGATATGGTGTTGGCCTTTGGGAATGCTCAGCCACAGTCCTTTGTCTTTATCAATTACCGGGGCAGGTGAACCGTTCACTTGTATTTCGTGCCAGAGTGCTCCCTTGCCGGAAGGCAGTTGAATTGCGCAATCAACAATGGCTGCACTGTTGATGACAAGTTGAATGTCTGAACCCTCCAGTTCGACCTGCATCGTTTCCAGGTCTGCACAGTTGGGAAAACATTGTGCAGGTTTCAGGAGTCGCTCGCGCAGTTCGTTAAGCAGTTGTTGCTCAGGATAGTCAGCACAGTATCCAGGAGACACCATCATTGCCAGGGGCATGGCGGTGAAAAGTATTGCAACCAGAGTCTTTCTGGAAAGAAACCGGAAATGGCGCCCCGCATTGATGCCAGCCATGAAAAATGCCAGCAGAAAGATCGTCGCTACTTTTATTCCTGCAAGTACCAGATTGAAAAATGGTGAGATCAGGAGGAGGTTTATTTGCAGTTCTTTTTCAACAGGACCGTTCCATGACAGGCGTATGATACGCCATTTTTTCGATGGCAGGCCGGGCCCGGCCTGCACTTTGGCCTGGGTATCAAAGAACTGTTGAGAGTCCTGCCCGGATGCATATGGTTTACCGTCCGGAATAGAGGCTCTTTTGGATAAGGTTTTGACTGAAGATTGAAGCTGTACTTCCTCTCGCATTCGTTGTGGAGCAACTATGTTTTCACCATCGGCGACTGCCTCCATCGGAGGAATATATGGATTGTATACCTGTTCCAGTTGTGGGTACAGACCGACCCGCAGCTGTTCCACACTATATGGCAGCACCATGATGGTAAGGCCTACGAGCAGAACGAGTTTTCCTTTTTTGACCAGGTAAATGTATTTTGATTCAGGTAGAGCCTGAATAAGAGCTATGCAGGCAAGAATAACCAACCACATAAACACCGGGGCGGCAGGGTCGTGATAGGTAAGCACCAGGGCAACCAGGGAAATACTACCTTGGATTACGCCGAGCAGCTTGAAGCTGCTTATCACAATGATAAGCACAATGAAACAGTCCAGCAGGGTCCAGCGGGTAAGCCATGTTTTCACCCTGTCGATACCGCCTGCATGTAAAAGCGTCCAGCCTGGCGGCAGCACCAGTTCCCCTGAAAGTTTGGCTACGGACTGATTCCATCCTCCGGCAGGAAAGGAGCGCGTTGTTTCAAGACGGCTCACGGCCATGGCATTGATTTTTCCCTGTCGCACTTCAACACCCGCCGGAGACCTCTCATTCACCCTGGTGATCAGTTGATCACGACCATTGATTACCATCCTTCCCAGTGTGGCAGGAGGCTGCATCTCCAGGCGTGGTTCCCTGTGTACTGTTCCTGTGAGTATATCCTGAACGGTCATGCCTGAACCATCTCCATCCAGCCAGAATGTACGATACAGCGTGAGGTCGTTGGGAGGAGGTTCGAGATTACCGCGTTTCAGGGTCTCAAACTGCAGGGTCTGTCCTTTTTTTATTCTATAGGCAGGAAATTCATGCCATGCATGTGGAAGCGGAGTCTGTCCAGGGTCCACAGCTGTGGGGTCTCCACTGATCTTTACCATTCTGAGCTGATTTTGTGATTCGAAGCTCCAGTATTCAGTTTCCGGCCCCATTGCAGATTCTGAAAAAGTCAGGCTATTGACAGGACCCGGCAGACGAGAGCGGTAGGTGATTATGTGATTACCGGGCCTGGCTTGCAGGTGTATTCTGTTATCTGTGTCGATTTTCACTGGCAGGGCACATTCCAGGCTGACCGGGATCTGATCTGCCGGTACTTGCCAGTCAACCAGAATCTCACGTGACTTTCCGGAAACTTGCACCTCTATACGGTTGGTAATCATCATAGGTGTGGAATCGGTAAGCAACCTGTAGACCTGGGTGTGAACAGTGTCTTCCATTTCCATATTCTGTTCGCCTGAACGGTTGGCGATCCAGAGAATGGTATTGCTGATATCTGCTGGACGCTCCTCACCATTCACCTGCAGGCGGATGATCCCGGTCCCTGCTGGTAGAGAAAGGGATTCAGGCAGATGGCTCCAGGCAAACTCTCCTTTTATCAGGTACTGTCCTGCGGTCTCGATGTGAATGGCTGGCTGGTCATCTTTGTTGATGACAGCAACAGACTCTGCATTCATAGTGACCCGTTGCGGCCACAGTTTTTCATCTCCCGGCAGAACAATCCAGCCTTCTCGTTTCATTTCCCATATTTGGGAGAAATGGCCGCCAGTATCGTGTACTTCGAGGTCAAGAGGGCCTGGCCACATGCAAAAACGTTGTTTACCATCAAAGGAAGACGTGCAAAACCGGTCTTCCTGATCGTGCAATACCCAGGGAACCCATGGTTCAAGTTGCTCTGGTATCTCCATTGCCAGAGGGACAGAGGGAAGAAGCAACAGAATAAGCAGTGAAATTAACGTTGTGACTACACGTCTGCAGCAGACCATGAAAACCTCCTGGTATCCTTTTTCTGAAATAACGGCGTGCAAGAGAATATGAAATATTATAGCCTGTTATGAGACAAAGTGGAATGCTGAATCCCCACGATTTTCTCTGGTTTATATATGTAGTAGATATCCGGCAGGGTGGTGGAAATCGGGTTGCCTTCCAGGGTGACAAAGGGCCCAGTAGGAATTTTTACCGGTTGTGTGGGCAAGGACACAACTGATTCCCACTTGTAGAGGAACATCCGGGAGAACCAGGGTGCCCAGGGGGATGTTACAGCAGAGTGTGAATTTTGCTGCATGGGTATATGTATGAACAGGAAGTGAACGAATGCTGGATGCTTCAGCCATGCCTTTTCTGTAATCGCTGAAACGATACAAATTCCAATGGCCATCCGTACAAACGTTGAGTTCGTAGTAAGCCGTGCTCTCTGGCTGTTTGAAAAAACATTCAAAACAGGTCCTTTTCCAGAGGTCGTCACTTCGCATGGGCTGCTGGGCGATTGCAGGGAGTTGCAATTGTGTATGATTGCCTGCTATTTCATAGACAAGAGAAATCGTCTGCCTGTTTCGTGAAATGTTACCTCCGATTGCAATTGGGAAATTGCAGGAAGGGTCGATAAAGCGAATGAGCTGAAAAGGATGAGTTTGCATTTGAAAAAGTTGGCAGTACCTAACCGTGCTTCTCTGGTTTTTGGGCATCTGAGACTGTTTGCAGTTCAGGGATATAATAAATCAGCATGGTATAAGCCCATTGAGTAGTTGCAGGAAGAGTATACGTATATCTGGGCCTTTTTACCATGGTTGAGAACCTTGTCATAGGGGGTAATACGTAGCCCTTCATCCAAATATGAAAATCTTTGGGCCGGGGAAAATAATAAATATCCAAAAATTGCGTAGGC
Source organism: Desulfogranum japonicum DSM 18378 (assembly GCF_000429945.1). Lineage (GTDB taxonomy): Bacteria > Desulfobacterota > Desulfobulbia > Desulfobulbales > Desulfobulbaceae > Desulfogranum > Desulfogranum japonicum. The sequence goes on from NZ_KE386999.1 coordinate 9,745, forward strand.
TATCTGTTTGGTAATGCGCGTAGCGCCAATGGAGCCATACTGGTCGTATTGAGCCATTGACGCTACGACATTGCCGAATTGAGAGACAGGCAAGATTGGATAATGTATATTTTCCGTAACCCTTTAACAAAGTTTTCCTTTGTATAGATATTTGTTCAATGGAAAGCTAAGCTCGTGAAAATCATTAACAGTTGCTCTACAGTCGAGCAGATTTTGTTATATTCAACGTTCTTTACCCATGCCAAATCATGCCCATTTTCGGTTTTATGCTGCCCTGAATGACTTTTTGTCTTCAACTGAAAGACAGCAGACTCTTTGCTATGCCTTTAACGGAACGCCTTCTGTAAAGGATTGCATCGAGGCTTTGGGGATTCCCCATGTTGAAGTGGCAATGGTACTGCACAACGGTACTCCTGTTGATTTCACGTCACCCGTGAAAAATGGAGATTTTGTAAGTGTCTTCCCCGCTTTTTTTCAGATCGACAGGCAATCACTGGCCGGTTTACAGCCTCCACTGCCTGAAAACGCCTGTTTTGTTCTGGATGTGCATTTAGGGAAACTGGCTCGCAAGTTGCGCATGCTGGGTTTTGACAGTCTATACAGCAACGATTATCCGGATGCCGAAATAGTACGGATGGCTGCGCAAGAGCAACGCATTGTGTTGACCCGCGACAGAGGTATTCTCAAAAACAAACAGGTTCTATACGGCTACTGTCTTCGTTCAAATCAGGTAGAGGATCAGGTGGCAGAAGTCCTGGACTACTTTGATTTGTATGATAAAGTACATCCTTTTCAGCGTTGTATACGTTGCAATGGCAAGTTAATGCCTGTTGATAAAGAACACGTGAAAGCAGTTCTGCAGCCCAGAACCCTGAAGTATTATACACAGTTCTATGCCTGTACTGTCTGTGGAAAAATCTATTGGCCTGGTTCGCATTATCAAAAGATGTGTGAATATCTGAAAAAGATAAAACAGTTGAATCCCGCGGACGACGAGAGTATATCCTGATGGGGGTAACTGTTCGACAACGAGGGCTCCAGCAATGCTTTTTTTGATCCAAACTTTCTGTCTGTCATGTCACTTGAGTATACTACCTTAGAATTGCTCCGTCAGAACCACCCGGCTTGGCGTTTGTTGCGAGCCCAACATGCTCCCCTGGTGGCATCTTTTCTACACCGTGTGTTTATTGAACCCAATATCCGCAGTATTTCCCAGGCTAACCTTGTGGAGGCCCTTGAGGATGAACTGTTCATGCTGCGGGAGCAGCTCGGGGAATCAAGTTTTCCAGGAACTGCAAAGAATTATCTGAATGAATGGGCGGATAATGACAAAGGATGGCTACGCAAATTTTATGCTTCAGGCAGTGACGAACCCCATTTTGACCTGACCCCGTCCACAGAAAAAGCCCTGTCCTGGCTGGAAGGTTTGGTAGAGCGTTCCTTTGTCGGCACCGAATCCCGTTTGCTGACACTTTTTGAGTTGCTGCGCCAGATGAACGAAGGCAGCCAGGCCGACTCTGAGATACGGGTGCTGGAATTGCAGAAACGCCGGGAGGAGATTGATAATGAAATCTCCCGCGTGCTTGAAGGGGATATCTCGTTGCTGGATGACACTGCCCTCAGGGACCGTTTTCAGCAGTTTCTGCAACTTGGGCGTGAACTCCTAGCCGATTTTCGTGAGGTGGAGCACAATTTTCGGACATTGGACCGACGTGTACGCGAGCGCATCGCTCTCTGGGATGGCAGCAAGGGAGAACTGCTTGAAGAAATCATGGGTGAACGGGATGCTATTGCCGATTCCGACCAAGGAAAAAGTTTTCGAGCTTTTTGGGATTTTCTTATGTCCAGATCTCGGCAAGAAGAATTAAGCGACCTGCTTGAACAGGTACTGGATTTGCCTCCCATTGCCGCTACCCATCCGGATGACAGGCTGCGCCGCATTCATTACGACTGGCTGGAAGCTGGAGAGCACGCCCAGCGTACTGTTGCCATGTTGTCCCAGCAGCTCCGACGTTTTCTTGATGACCAGGCCTGGCTGGAAAACCGCCGTATCATGGATATCCTGCACAGTGTGGAAGCCAATGCCCTTGCTGTTCGTGAGCATGCTCCCAAGGCGGATTTCATGTCACTGGATGAGATTGCAGCAGCCGTTGAATTGCCCATGGAACGGCCTCTCTACAGTCCTCCCGTGAAACCGGTAATTACGGATGTAACCCTGGAGCAGGGAGAGGCGGATGTGGATACAGCCTCTCTGTATGCCCAGGTTGTGGTAGATCGGACACAACTGCAGCAAAATATTCGCCGGGAACTGCGCAATCGTAAACAGGTAACATTGACAGAAATTGTTGCCAGACATCCGCTGCGTCACGGTCTGGCAGAGTTGGTTGGGTATCTGCAGCTTGCAGGAGACTGGCCGCAGACAGCCGTGGATGAAGAACAGCAGGATGAGGTACAGTGGCAAACAGAATCAGGCATCGTACGTCGGGCAAAATTGCCGCGCATAATATTTCTTAAACAGTGAATCATGGATATAACGGAACATTTTTTGGCAAATTCTCCCTGTGACATGGAGCTTTCCAAAGTGGTTGTCCCGTTGCTCAAAGGCGTTGTCTATCAGGAAGACAACCTTGGCGTATGGGACAGCTTGCTGCGTATGCAGGCAGGGGTAAGGGATTATGTTGCCGTATTGGGGTTGGAACTGTTGCTGGATGAAGCAGAGGGCTATGCATTCTTACGTTCCCGGCAGCAGGATGATGAAAATGCTGCCGGAAATATGCCCAGGCTGGTTGCCAGACGCCAACTTTCCTATCCGGTCAGTCTGCTGCTTGCCCTGCTGCGTAAAAAACTTGCGGAATTTGACGCCCTCGGCGGTGATACCCGATTGATTTTATCCCGGGATGAAGTGGTGGAACTGGTGCGGATTTTTCTCCCTGCCGGATCCAATGAGGTGAAATTGATTGATCAGGTTGACACAAACCTGAACAAAATCGTCAAGCTTGGCTTTATACGGCGCCTGCGTGGGCAGAAAGAGATGTTTGAAGTGCGCCGCATCCTGAAATCTTTTGTCGATGCACAGTGGCTGGCCGAGTTTGACCAGCGCCTGGAAGAGTACCGGCAACAGTTGGCCGACGGGCAGGAGGCGGCAGATGTCTGAACAGCTGGGATTGGATTTTATCCAGGATGACCGCCTGGCCGGTTTTCGGCTCCAGCGGCTGGAAGTATATAACTGGGGAACCTTTGACGGCCGGATCTGGTCCATGCAGCTGGATGGCAGGAACGGACTGCTTACAGGAGATATCGGGTCGGGAAAATCGACCCTGGTGGATGCGGTAACCACCCTGCTCGTGCCGAGCCAGCGCATTGCCTATAATAAGGCTGCCGGTGCGGATGCCCGCGAGCGTACTCTGCGCTCCTATGTTCTGGGCTATTTTAAATCCGAACGTCAGGAAAATCTGGGCAGCACCAAACCTGTTGCCCTGCGGGACATGAACAGCTATTCTGTAATCCTTGGCGTGTTTTACAATGCCGGCTATGACAGGACTGTCACCCTGGCCCAGGTGTTCTGGATGAAAGATCCCGCAGGGCAGCCGGCCCGCTTTTATGTCGGCAGTGGACAGGACTTATCCATAGCCAGGGATTTTTCAAATTTTGGCACAGAGATCAGTGGATTGCGAAAACGTCTGCGGGCTGGCAATGCCAGTCTGTTTGAAAGTTTTCCCCCTTACGGTGCCTGGTTTCGCAGGCGGTTTGGTATCAATAATGAGCAGGCCCTGGAGCTGTTTCATCAGACTGTTTCCCTCAAATCTGTTGGCAACCTGACAGACTTTGTGCGTAGCCACATGTTGGAGCCCTTTGATGTAGCCCCGCGCATAAGTGCGCTGATTCAGCATTTTGAAGACCTGAACAGGGCCCATGAAGCAGTGCTTAAGGCCAAGCGGCAGATCGAAATGCTGGAGCCTTTGGTAGCTGCTTGTGATCAGCATCTGGAATTAAAGCAGAAGGTGGAGACCTTGCGTACCTGCCGGAATGCTTTACATCCCTGGTTTGCCGTTCTTAAACTGAACCTGCTTGAAAAACGGCTTGAATCCCTGAGTCAGGAGTTATCTCGGCATACGGCGGCTATTCAACGGTTGGAGGATAAACGGCAGAACCAGCGACTGCAGGAGCGTGAACTGCGCCGTTCCATTGCAGAAAACGGTGGAGATCGAATTGCCCGCATCGAAGCGGAACTGGAGCAGCAGAAAGAATCCCTGGAACGCTGTAAACATAAGGCCTCCCGTTATAAGGAGCTGGTCAGCGATTTGGGGCAGAAGGCTGCTGCTACAGAACAGGCATTTTTTGACCAGCGCAATGCTCTTCATGCCCTGGCAGAAGAAACAGCTGAAAAAGAGGTGCAGCTGCAGAATGAACTCAATGAGACTGGGGTGATTTTTGCCCAGGGTAAAGATGAGTACGAGCAGCTGCAGCAAGAGCTTACCAGTTTACGGGCCCGTAAATCCAATATTGATGGCCGTCAGATCGCAATGCGAGTTTCCCTCTGTCAGGGCCTGGGCATTGATGAAGAGGAGATGCCTTTTGTCGGGGAATTGCTCCGGGTGCGTGAAGAAGAACAAGACTGGCAAGGCGCCATTGAAAGGCTGTTACGCAGTTTTGGCCTTTCTTTGCTGGTGCCGGATTGTCATTACGCCGCAGTGGCGGCATGGGTGGACCAGACCCATCTGAAAGGACGGCTTGTCTATTTTCGAACCAGGGATATAATTGTTGGCAAACTGCCGGGACTGCATCCCGATTCCCTGGTGCATAAGCTGCAGATTAAACCTGATTCTGATTTCTATGAGTGGCTTGAACGAGAGCTGTATCATCGTTTTAACCTTGCCTGCTGCGAATCGCAGGAGGAATTCAGGCGTGAGACCCGTGCCATGACCCGTGCCGGACAGACCAAGGCTCCGGGAGATCGACATGAAAAAGATGATCGTCATCGTCTCAACGACCGCAGCCGCTATGTTCTGGGCTGGAGCAATAAAGAAAAAATAGCGGCCCTGGAAGACAAGGCAAAGCAACGGGAAGCGCTTCTTGCTGATCTGGAAGCACATATCAGTGGGGTGCAAAAGCAACAGAGCATCTGCAAGCACCAGTTGTCCATTCTTTCTAAACTCGGGGAATATACAGATTTTCGTGAACTTGACTGGCAACCTCTGGCCGTTATTATTTCCAGGCTGGAGGAAGAAAAACGGGAGCTGGAGGAAACCTCAGACCTGCTGCATACCCTTGCCGAACAACTGGCCGTTCTTGAACAGGAGCTGCAGGAAACAGAAGTAACGCTTGATCAGCGTAAGGATCAACGCTCCAAAACTGAACAGAGAGTCAGCATAGCCATGGAATTGCAGCAACAGTGCCGGATACTGGCAGATGAGGCATTCCCTGAGCATGGCGGGCAGTTCGCACTGTTGGAACACATGTGGGAACAGTCATTTGGCCAACAGGTATTGACCGTGGAATCCTGTGATAACCGGGAACGGGATATGCGCGAATGGCTGCAGAAAAAAATAGATGCTGAAGATCGGAAGGTTTCGAGTCTTGGCGAGAAAATTATCCGTGCCATGACCGAATACAAAGAGGAATGGAAGCTCGACACCAGGGAGGTGGATATTCATATTCAGGCAGCCTCTGAATATCGGTCCATGCTCGAACAGTTGACCTCCGACGATTTGCCGCGGTTTGAGGAGCGATTCAAAGAGCTGTTGAACGAGAATACTATCCGCGAGGTGGCAAATTTTCATTCCCAGCTGGTACGTGAGCGGGAGACCATCAAAGAGCGCATTCGGCAGATCAATGGATCCCTTACCCAGATTGATTACAACCCCGGCCGATACATCAGCCTGGAAGAGCAACGCAGTATAGATGCAGATATTCGTGATTTCAGGGCAGATCTGCGAGCCTGCACCGAGGGGAGCTTGACCGGCTCGGACGATAGCCATTACTCTGAGGCTAAGTTTCTGCAGGTACGCAGGATTATCGAGCGGTTTCGAGGGCGTGAAGAATATGCAGACCTGGATCGCCGGTGGACAGCCAAAGTCACAGATGTCCGCAACTGGTTTGTTTTTGCTGCCAGTGAACGATGGCGGGAAGATGACAGCGAGTATGAGCACTATGCTGATTCAGGAGGCAAATCAGGAGGGCAGAAAGAGAAACTGGCCTACACCGTCCTGGCAGCCAGCCTGGCCTACCAGTTCGGTCTTGAGTGGGGGGCTGTTCGATCCCGTTCCTTTCGTTTTGTCGCCATTGACGAGGCCTTTGGGCGTGGCTCAGATGAATCTGCCCAGTATGGTCTGCAGCTTTTTGCCCAGCTGAATCTGCAACTGCTCATCGTAACCCCTTTACAGAAAATCCATATTATTGAACCCTATGTTGCAAGCGTTGGCTTTGTGCATAATGAAGACGGTCGTTGCTCACTCCTGCGCAACCTGACCATAGAAGAGTACAGAGCTGAAAAAGAGCAATTACAGTCATGAGCTGGACAACCAGGCTGGATCTGAAAAAACAGGTGCAGAGACTGTGGGACCGAGGCACGTTATTGACAGCCATGATTGGAGGGACAGCCCTTTTCCCAAAGCGATTGACGTTCAAGTCCCCCACAGCAGGGCAGCAGAGTGAACAGTTTGCCAACGTACAGGAATGGATTACAGATATTGCAGAAATATCACATGTCCGTATAGTGTGGCAGACCGTACAGCATCGTATTCTGGGAACAAATCAGATGCCTGTACAGGCGTGGGTGGATACTCTGGAAGATGCTCTGGCACTGATCGGCAAACAACGGGCTGGTGAAAGGTTTCGTGAACTGATCCGCCTGACCGGGGAAAGTCAGCCCGCATTATTCCCCTTGCTGGAAAAACGCCCTCACCAGATTCTCAAGCTGGCTGATCAGTGGGCACATCTGCTTGCAATTGTTGACTGGCTTCAGCATCATCCCCGGCCCGGAATATATCTGCGTCAACTTGACCTGCCAGGTATACATACCAAATTTATTGAACAGCATCGCAGTATACTCGCCGAGATGTGTGATCTGCTTTTATCTGCTCAAGATGTTGATACCCGTTTTACCGGTGTGCGAGGTTTCTCTAGGCGATACGGATTTCTCGATAAACCGGCTCGGGTACGTTTTCGCCTTCTTGGTGCTGATGATGTGCTGATTCCAGGTGTGGGTGAGCAGGATTTTACGGTGACCGCAGATATGTTTTCGCGGTTACCTGTAAAGGTACAAAAAGTATTTGTTACTGAGAATGAAATCAATTTTCTCGCCTTTCCTCCAGTGACTGACGCCATGGTTATTTTTGGTGCAGGGTACGGTTTTGAACAGTTGGCAGCCGCAACCTGGCTGGCTGAGCGCAACCTGTATTACTGGGGAGATATCGATACCCATGGCTTTGCCATACTCAATCAGCTTCGCCTGTTGTTTCCCAATATGGTGTCCCTGCTCATGGATGAAGCAACCTTGCTTGCCCATCGTACGTTGTGGGGAACTGAACCAACACCTGAAAATTCTGAGCTGACCCGTCTGACCCCTGTAGAACAGAAGGTGTATGATCAGTTGCGTTGGAATCATTGGGGAGAAAACATTCGCCTGGAGCAGGAACGTATCGGTTTCAGGTATTTGCAGCAGGCAATAGATGGGGTGTAGGCTGGGTGACTTGATTCGTTCCTGAAGACGTAGCCTGTGATAGCTCTACGGAAATTTCAATCCTTCGGGTCGCGGAAAATACTACATATCCAAAAATTGCCCAGGATATCGGTTTGGCGACGACATCGCCGGGTTGAGAGACAAGTAAGATAGGATAATTTATTTTTTCCGTGCCCCTTAATTGTCAGGGATGTTGTACCGTAACTCATCGCGCGGGCTGTATCTTCTTGGTTTCATCCACCTCCGAACTGTATCTGACCACAGGTGCTTCCTTGTTCTCGGTCACTTATTTACGGGCATCTTTAATGTACATGACAGAGTTGTCTTTGCGCATGTTCATTTCAAACAGATCTGATACCCGGATAAGATCGCTTAATTTTTTGTAGCCATAGTTAACAGGCGAGAAAGAAGTCTTGTTGGAAATGTACTGCCCGACCTGACCCAGGTGGCTCCAGCCATCTTCGTCAGCACATTGTTCCACGGCGGTCCTGAGGAGTTTAACCAGCCAGGCGTCCTGACGAAGTTCGTTTCTGGATTTTTTTGTTCTTGTCCTGTCTGCTGGCTTTTCTTCTTCATCCTGTTCAAGATTTTCTGTGTATATGAACAGGGAGCAGGCTTTCACAAAGGGCATGGGGGTTTTCTTTTCTCCGAATCCATATACTGTGATCCCATTGGCAAGCAGACGCATGACCAGAGGTGTGAAGTCACTGTCGCTGGTCATGAGTGCGAAACCATCCAGCTGCTGCGTGTAGAGCAGGTCCATGGCATCGATGATCATGGCTGCGTCAGTGGCGTTTTTACCACTGGTATAGGCAAACTGCTGCACAGGCTTGATGGCGTGTGGGTGCAGTTCTGCTTCCCAGCCCTTCATGGCATCGCTTTTCCAATTACCGTAGGCATTGCGGATGTTCACCTTTCCATATTTGGATAATTCGTTGATCACCCCTTCTATGGATTTGTGACTGACATTGTCGCAGTCTATCAGGAGAGCTATTTTTTTATCTTGGGACATAGGAGTATCTCGAAGAAATGAGATGAATGGTGGTAATGCAAGTAATTTTCTGAAGAAGAGTATACTCGTATCTGACTGTTTTCTCCATGGCTGAGTAGGTTTTATCTTACCAGTTGTAGAATCGTTCCATCGGTGAGGATATTCTGTCCTTTCGATTTTTTCGTTATGGCCAATCTGGCCAAAGTTTATACATGCAAAGTTTACGAAAAATTGTATTGGGCAGTTTCGCATTATCTTTAGATGTAGCGTTATCTTAAGAAGATAAAACCGTTGAATCATGCAAGCCGCAAGTGTATATCCTGATAAGCTTTGCTGTTTTATAAAGAGCTCAAATGTTTTTTCCATCTCAGGTCTGTTACATCACTTGATCGTACCTTCTGTGGTAGGTGTTTGTATTTCCACGCGGTTCAGCCAAATCAATGTGTCAATGTTTGATGCTTGCAGTATTGGAACCATTGATGCAACGATTTGGCTGAGCTGAGAGAAAAATAAGAATGGATAAGTTATTCTTTCCGTGAAGCTGAAAAAAATGAAGTAAGTAGGTATGGATGAAGGTGATGAGCAGAAACCTGAATGTCGTTCATCTTGCTAAAACACTAGATAATTGAGTGCATGTTATGAAAAAACCTTTTCTTTTATTCCTCGTTGTAGCTGGTTATGTTGTTGGTTGCCAAATTATTGGGGTCCTGTCTTTTTCCCTATGTAAGTATATTCTCGGTAGGGAAGATATCATTCTTATGTGGATTATGCTGGGGCTTGTTGCTGTTTTACTCATTCTAGGTATCCCAATTCTACAAAAGGCAACCCGGCGTATCTGCCATTATCCTGGTACCGGTGATCCTGTCAGTGAAAATATCTTACGTCAGAAAATTCAGGAAATTAATGATTTTGATTCACCGATCCAGGCCTTGGAAAAAGGAAAAAATTTGATTGTTCGCTGGAATTATGTTGATGCTAAATGGTGGGGAATATTGAGCAGACGCGGAATGAAAAAAACATATGAGTTGAAAATACGATTCAACGATACAACCAAAACCGCGACCCTTGTAGATATTATAAAGATGGTTTCATTTGGTAAAGGTCCGACTTCTGCACGCTACAGCTTTTTCTATGCGTGTGGACTCTGGGTATTTAATGAAAGTGAAATCGCCTGGGGACTGACCGACAATTTTAAAATTGGCAAGGTGTATGAGTATTCCTTTAGTGATTCTGAAATCAAGGTGCCTGTAATCAATACCATCAATGTCAATGGGTGGGCGGTTGAGTTTTCCCTGTGGTAAATAATCAGCTTCCAATCATCAACAGTACTGTTAAAGCGAAAAGAAAATCATAAAAAAGTGACTGTGAAGTTTCTCCGCAGTCGCTTCTTTATGATACAAAATGCTATTTTTCAGGCATCTTCATTGTTGATGATTTGAAATGAATGAAAAATATAATTGCACTGTTTCGTCCATTCTTCTTTACTCTTTTCATTCGTCATTCCCTGTACTATAAAAACACGGTTACGATCATTGCTTATAGTTATGAACAGTTCACCATGAAAGGGCGTTTCCTGTACTTCCCAATCCAGAGACGCCATAGCGTGATAGTCATCTATTGTCGTGATGGTATGAATATGTATTTTGTTTATTTTTGATATCTGATTCAGGTAAAATTGGATGAATTTCAATGGAGTCACATCGCTGTCAAGGGCTACCGCAGCTACCTGAATTTGGGATAAAGTGTTGGCAACTTCACCGACGTGACTATACAAACCAAGTGGTTTTAGAGCTGTTGTCAGTTCTTTACTTTTGTCTGACACCCTGTCAATGGTCCATGTCTTTGGTATTTCTATATAATGAGCCAGTATATCATTATCGTATGGTTTTGTTTTATATATATTATAAGCTTCATCATAATAAGGTTTCTGGTCACTACCTGATGCCAGGTTGATTTGGATATTCATTACACAGATTATACTTGCTATAAAGAAAAGGATATATTTCATAATTCTGTTGTTGGCTGAGGTGTTATTATATGTCCATGCACGCCGACAAAATTGTGCATAGAAGAATTACTTCTGAGGTATTAGAGAACGATTAATTAAATTTATAGAAAGTGCCGATTAAACGACAAGAAAAGATTAAAGTCGACTGGAGAATTGTTCCCCAGTCAATTTTAATTGAATACCTACTCTATATTTGATTTCCTATACATTTCCGTTGTTGATGATTGCAAACGAACGGAAAATATAATCACACTGCTTAGTCCATTCTTCTTTGCTTTTTTCATTCGTCATTCCCTGAACAATAAAAACACGATTACGGTCATCGCTGATATTTATAAAAACTTCACCATAAAAATTTTTGTTCAGAAGTTCCCAGTCAATAGTCGCTTTAGCCCGATAATTATCTATTGTAGTGATTGAATGAATGTGAATCTTTTTTTGTTTTGATACTAAGTGAAGATAGTACTGGATGAACCTTAATGGTGTCGCATCTCCCTCAAGAGACGCTGCCAAAACCAATATCTGGGACAACGTATTAGGGCTGTCACCGATATGATTAAAAAGATCAAGTGGTTTGGGGGCCGGGGTCAGATCCTCATTTTTGTCCGAGATCTTACCTGGAGACCACGCTTTTGGTATTTGAACATAATGTGCCAGTATATCGTTATCGTATGGTTTTACTTTATAAATATTATACGCTTCATCATAATAAGACATCTGATCATCACCTGATGCCTGGTTGATTTGAATATTTATCACACAAATTATACTTGCTATAAGAAAGGTGATATATTTCATACTTTTTTGTTGGCTGGCGAGTTATAGTCTAACCTTGCAGGGTAGCAAAATTGTACATAGGAGAAACCCTCTTAGGGTACGACGGAGCGATTGCCTAAATTATAGAAACAATGCATAAACAACGAGAAAATATTACAAGCGACTGAAAACTTATTCCCAGCCGCTTGTAATTGAACACCTGTTCTATAATAATTGCCTATGCATCTCCCTTATTGATGATTGCAAACGAACGGAAAATGTAATCGCACTGCTCAGTCCATTCTTCTTTGCTTTTTTCAGTTGTTAACCCCTGGATAATAAAAACACGATTACGATCATTGCTGATATTTATGTAGATTTCTCCATTGAAAACAGTGTTTTGCCATTCCCAGTCAGCAGAAGCCTTGGCGCGATACTCATCGATTGTGGTGATTGAGTGAATCTGTATCTTATTTACTCCAGATACCTTGTGTAAGAAAAATTGAATGAACTTCAACGGGCTTACATCTTTATCAATGGAAGCACCCATGACTTGTAACATCGTCAATGTATTATCATTTCCTTGATGAGTATACAGGCCCAGTGGTATGGGTGTTGGCGATAAATCCTTACTTTTGGCTGTAACTTTTTCCGGAGACCATGTTTTAGGTATCTGGATATAATGTTCCAGTAGATCGTCATCAAAAGGTTTTACATGGTATATATTGTAAGACGTATCATAAGTCTTTTCCCCTGACATTTGATCACCGCCTGATGCTTGGTTGACTTGTACATTTGTGACTAAAATTGCACATAGAACAAGATAGATAAGATGTTTCATTATACTATTTTACCCCTATTTGTAAATTCACCCCTGCTTGGGGGCCAAGGCCTACTTTCGTGCCAACTTGAACACCGGTGAAGTCATCATCCGACACTATTTGAGCTTCAGCGGCGGCAGATGCACCAATGCCGATTGTGCCCGTTGCGCCGATCACTATACCATGATCCCAGCTGTCAGGCAAAGCGGACACATCTTCCCAACCTGCCATATCGAATATAGCCCCCAGCGTATTATCGTACACTGATTTTGGCGTAATATGGATTTCCCCTGTGGCTGATGCTTCCGCTAAAGTGGCTTCAGCCTTGAGTGATGCTCCTGCTGAGAATTTATCATCTTCATATTCTATGCCAAGGCTGGCATTTGCCCCAGTTGAGAGGGCTTCAACATGTGCATCTGCAGCGAGCAAGTCACCAGGATCGTTTTGAGTTCCGATGTTACCCTCAATGGTGACAAACTCACCGCCTATATCTACAACATTTGCTTTAAATGAGTTATCTGAAGGGTTGTATTCTATTCCGTAACCGGCTGAGCCCTCATAATGACCTATCTTTATGTTATTGGTGTCTGAGCCATATTCGTAAAGGCTCCCCTCTCCTTCCACATAATTACCCTCTATTCCGAGGGTTATATCGGCACTGTGTCCTTTGCTGGCCGATTCTTCATAGGTAACGACTTCTGTATCGTCACTGGACATATGTGAAAGGGAATTACTTGCTTCGTATGTCCTTCCACTGTCAACCTTGATGACCGCTTCCGGGACACTGGATGAGGAATCTGTACTATTTCCGGTTCCAGTTTCAGTTCCATTGGACGAGCCATCAGTACTCGCGGTGGTATTACTTGTGTTTCCGCTCTCTGTGCCAGATGATTCGTTGGTACCATTGTCAGAATTTTCACCAGAAGTATCCTGGGTGACTTTGTCTGTAGTACCTCCTTTACCTGAATCGATTGAGGTAACGCTGACACCATCCACAGCAATGCCATCGACAGCGACACCGTTGGTTTGTTCACCCGAGACTTCAAT
>NZ_KE386999.1:23233-50989 GCF_000429945.1 Desulfogranum japonicum DSM 18378
ATACCGCTGATCTGTTCGCCCGAGACATCCACACCATCAATAGCGACACCGTTGGTTTGCTCACCTGAGACTTCAATGCCATCTAGCTCGATGCCGCTGATCTGTTCGCCCGAGACATCCACACCGTCAACATCCACACCGTTGACCTGCTCACCTGAGGTTTCAACGCCGTCAACCGCGATACCGCTAAGATCATCTCCAGAAACTCTGAACCCATCAACAGCCTCTCCGCCGACATTTTCGCCGACTACAGCTGTTCCGTTTACCGTGGCACCGTTCACCATGCTGCCATGAGTTTGCGAGCTTCCCTGTACGTTTTTGCCGGTGACCTGAGTCCCACCCAAAGCAAAGGCGCTTTGAGCCGGCAAGGTCACGGTCACCACCGCCAAAAAAAGTGGTAGCAAGAGAATTCTGCACTGTGTTTTCATAACTTCTTACTCGATTTTGTAGTTTGTTGTTTTAACTGAATGTCATTGACTTGTAACATGTTGATATTATATGAATCAGGTGGGGGTAACCTGAATAGATTGCTTAAATTCTGTTCTGCGAAAGCGGGAAAGCTAACAGTGCACCAAGAGATGAGCATTTATAGAGAAAATGTGTATGGTGCCATTTGTTCCAGTTACTTTTTTTGTTTTTGTAAAAATAAAAGCATTATCAAAAAGTTATGAGTGTTATGCAATGAGAAAAACAGGGGGTGCTGAATTCCCCTTGTGCTGCAACGATAAAAAATTTTTGTTCTCGAACCCTGGGTTTGGACGGAAGAGGCATTACATGGTATTATCCATGGATGTAAATGGCATAAGTATTTGTTGATACAAGGAGTCTGTAATGGATATTACATATGAAGAGGATGTGCGGCAGGAAACAGTGTGCGAAGTGGCCAGGAAGATGCTGGCTGCTGCCAGAACTGCGCCAAAAGCCAAGGGCACGGATCTGCTTGTGGGCTGTCTGTTGAAAAAAGATGCCATCGGTGAGGTATCTGAAAAGCTGAAAGAGATGGTTAAGCGCGATAAGCTTCCTGATTTCTTTCTTCGGGATGCGGTTAATCTGCTTTCTGCCGATGCCATGGTTGTTCTGGGAACCAAAATTCAATCCATGGGCTTGAATCCTTGCGGAATGTGCGGTTTCTCGGGTTGCGAAGAAAAAAACAAGCATCCCGGGCATCCCTGTGTATTCAACACCGGTGACCTGGGAATCGCAGTGGGATCAGCTGTGAGCGTTGCCATGGATAACAGGGTGGATAACAGGGTTATGTACACAGCGGGGCAGGCCATTTTGGAAATGGGTGTTTTACCTGTAGAGGTAAAGATTATTTACAGCATTCCTTTAAGTGTGAGCGGAAAAAATCCTTTCTTTGATCGGGACAAAGACAAGCTTATTAAACAGGCCTGATCGTATCTGGTCACGGGGTATTTCTTTCCTGAATCCGTGATAGTAGTCTGGTGTAAAGTGTACGTTCACGGATTCAGAAATTCATAACAGAGCGGGGGACTTGGCAGGAAGGAATTTTCCCGCGAGCTAGAATACCCCCTCCCGGACAAGCTGCTGCTATGCCCATGACAACGAGCCGATTGTTTCTTGACCAATGCCTTTTGCTTGACATTGAAATCAATGAAAACGCAGAGATATATGCTATTGGTGCGGTGTTTCAAGGGAAACAGCTTTGCTACGATTCTCGTAAAATCATCTCCTCCCGTCAACTCCATGAAATTGATGCACTGGCTGATCAGGCAGGCTATGTGCTTGGGCATAATATTATAGCCCATGATATTCCGCAGATTGCCAAGGCTAATCCCCACCTGAATTTGTTAACCAAGCCTGTTGTTGATACCCTGTATCTTTCTCCCCTTGCTTTTCCGGAAAATCCCTATCACCGTTTGGTAAAGGATTACCAGCTTGTTCGGGATTCCATTAACAATCCTGCTGCTGATGCCATGCTCGCAGGCAAGGTGTTTGCTGAACAGTGGGAGGAATTATCCGCCCGGCAGCAAATTAGGGAACAGCCTTTGTTATACCGGAGTTTTCTTGTTCAGGATGCTGCCCTGGCAGGCACCGCAGATGCTCTGGGCGAAATGGGGCTGCCAGTGTATTGTGGAGAAGAACTGTACACAGCCTTTTACAGCTATGCTGCCAGTCATGGCTGCGTCACTGCAGCGCAAACCGTCATAGAGGAACTACAGCAGGGCATGGCTGAACCTGCCCAGCTTGCCTACGTCTGTGCCTGGTTAGGTGTTGCCGGCGGAAATTCTGTTCTGCCTCCCTGGGTGCGGTATCGATATCCGCAGATTGGTTCCCTTCTGCATCGCCTGCGTGAAATTCCTTGCAGGCAGTCAGAATGTCAGTACTGCCAGGAGCATCACGACGCTGTTCCTTTTCTCAAGCGTTATTTCGGCTTTCCCGGTTTCAGGGAAACACCAACAACAGAAGATGGCAAAAGTCTGCAGGGGGAAATAGTTGCTGCCGCAGCCTCTAATGCCTCGCTGTTTGCTACCTTGCCAACCGGTGGTGGTAAATCACTTTGCTATATGTTGCCTGCCATCATGCGGTATCAGCGGCGTAACCTTCTTACCATTGTCATTTCTCCCTTGCAGGCCCTGATGAAAGATCAGGTTGACAATTTCAGCCAGATTACCGGAACCCAGTTGGCGGCTGCAATCTACGGTGCCCTGACCATGCCGGAGAGGGGCGCTGTGCAGGAAGGGGTTCGCCTGGGTGATGTGGGTATTCTCTTTATTTCACCGGAGCAACTGCGCAACAAATCTCTGATTAGCATTATCAGTCAGCGTGAGATCGGGGCATGGGTGTTTGACGAAGCCCATTGCTTGTCCAAATGGGGGCACGATTTCAGGCCTGATTACTTGTATGCTGTGCGTTTTATCCGTGAGTTTGCGAGAGAGACAAACACAGTGATTCCCCCTGTGCAATGTTTTACAGCCACTGCCAAAAATGATGTGCGCAGGGAGATCATCGACATGATGCGCAGTGAACTGGGGGTGAAAGTGCTTACGTTCGAGGGTGGGCATGAACGTAGTAACCTGCAGTATGAGGTACACCTTGTTACTCCCCATGAAAAAAATCAGGCAATTGTTGAGTTGTTAAAAGAGCGCTATCGGAGTGGTAGCGTGGTCATCTATTGTGCTTCACGGAAAAAGACCGAACAGCTGGCCGAGTTCTTGATGCAGGATGGGTATGAAGCAGAGGCTTTTCATGCCGGGATGGATCCTGTGGTTAAACGGCGATTGCAGGAAGATTTCATTGCCGGGGAAGTTCCCATTATTTGTGCCACCAACGCCTTTGGCATGGGGATCGACAAAGATGACGTGCGCCTGGTTATCCACGCAGATATACCAGGATCCCTGGAGAATTACCTCCAGGAGGCTGGGCGTGCAGGGCGGGATCGCAAGCAGGCGGAATGTATCCTGGTGTATGCTGAGCAGGATATCGAGGGGCAGTTTAGCCTTAGCGCTGGCTCTCGTCTCTGTAAAAAGGAGATAGCACAATTGCTCCAGGGTATCAAATCTGCTGCCAGGGCTAAAGATCTGGACAAGGTTGTGTTGACCCCAGGAGAGATTCTCAGGCTGGAATCCGTGGACATTGATCCCGAACAGTTTGGTGATCCGGATACCAAAATCAAGGCCGCCATTGCCTGGCTGGAGCGGGCAGGGCACCTGGAAAGGAAAGAAAATAACACCAGAGTCTTTCAGGGGTATCCCCTTGTTGCTTCCCTGGAAGAAGCGCGACAGCGGTTGCAGGGACTGCATTTATCTTCCCGCCAGCAGGAGCGTTGGCTGGCTATCCTGGCCATGATGATGGAAAAAAGGAGTAGCGGCGGCTTTAGTGCCGATGAAATTGCCTCTGTAACAGCGTTTGGCCAACACAAAGATGACCCGGAAACAGAAACCGAAGCCCAGCGCGTGGTCAGGACACTGGATGACATGGCCAGACAGGGACTGGTTGCCAAAAGTACAACCTTGTCTGCCTTTGTCCGCTATAAAGTGAAAGACAGTTCTGAAAAAAGGCTGCAGCGCGTCTGCGCCCTGGAGCACACCTTGCTAAATACCCTGCGCCAGGCAGCACCGGAGGCTGACCTGGAAACCCCGTTGGTGATTGACCTGCGCCAGGTGAACCAGCAGTTGATCAATGCTGGCCATCCAGAAAGCACGCCCCAGAGTCTGCGTCTGATCCTCTATGGCCTGAGTCGCGACGGCAGGGGGATTGCAGGTAAAAAAGGGAGTGTATCCGTCGCTGCAACCGGAAACAACACCTACTCCCTCAGGCTGCACAGGGAGTGGGATGTTATGGTGAAAACCGTGAACATCCGCCAGCAGGCTGCGCGTAGTGCTCTGGAGGCAATTGTACGTACCATTCCTCCGGATACCAGACCGGGCGGTAAGCTGCTGGTGGATTTTACATTGGAAGATGTGGTCGATAGCCTGAACAGGGATCTCACCCTGCGCAGTACCTTGAAAGATCACCTGGCTGCAGCGGAAAGGGCGCTGACCTTTATGCATGAACAGGCGGTGATTGATTTGCAGCACGGCCTGGCGGTTTTTCGTCAGAGCATGACCCTGGTGCTCAATGCAGAGGCCCGCAGGAGGCAATATACCAAGACCGACTTCGAACCTTTGGCTACCCATTACCAGGAGCAGAATTTTCAGATTCATGTGATGAACGAGTATGCCCGAAGGGCGTTGGATAAGATTGGCCAGGCCATGAACCTGATAGCTTCCTATTTCCGTGATGATAAGGCAGATTTCATACGCCGCTTTTTTGCTGGACGGGAGCATTGCCTTCAACTGGCTACCACCGAACAGTCGTACCAGAAAATCGTTCATGACCTGCACAACCAGGCCCAGGAGAAAATTGTTACCGAAGAAGCTGGAAGCAATATGCTTGTCCTGGCCGGCCCCGGTTCTGGTAAGACCAGGGTAGTGGCCCATCGGGTGGCGTACCTGCTGCGGGTTGAACGGGTTCCTGCCCGGTCCATCCTGGTTCTCTGTTTCAACCGCGGGGCTGTACAGAGTCTCAGGAAGCGTATCCGTGAACTGGTGGGGAAAGATATGCGAGGTGTCACCGCTCACACCTTTCACGGACTGGCCCTGCGTTTGACCGGGCGTTCGCTGGTCCCTGGGGAGGGCGAGCAGCGCAGCAAAGAAATCGATTATCGTCTTTTAATCAAGCAGGCGAATGCCCTTTTAAAAGGTGAAGCAGACAGCCTGGGGTTTGAAGAACATTCGGCCAGAGATATCCTGGTTGGCAGGTACAGCCATATTCTTGTAGATGAATACCAGGATATTGATGAAGATCAGTATGAGCTGATCTCTCTGCTCTCGGGCAAGGAAACCTGTCCAGAAGATTTGAAACTGACGTTGCTGGCTGTTGGTGACGACGACCAGAATATCTACACTTTTCGTGGAGCTGATTTTACCTTTATCCGTCGTTTTCAGCAGGACTATCCTGCTGTAATTCATTATTTGATGGAAAATTACCGCTCATCCGCCAATATTCTGGCTGCAGCCAATCAGCTTATTGGCCTGAACAGGGACCGGATGAAAACCGAGCATGATATTGTGGTTAACCAGGCCCGGCAGATACTGCCAAAAGGCGGTAATTGGGAACATCTCGATTCCCTGTCCCGGGGTAGGGTGCAGATTCTTCAGGTAAGTGATGCACATGACCAGGCCGTTGCTGTTGTGAGGGAACTGCAAAGGTTGCAGGGGCTCAGTGATAGATTTTCCCTTTCAGAAACAGCAATTCTTGCACGGGAGTGGCAGGAGCTTGATGCCATTCGAGGGTGTCTGGAGGGGGAGAATATACCGGTTAATCTGAATTGGAGCAGAAGCTCGTTTCCCGGATTATCCCATATCAGGGAATATCGTGTTTTTTTAAACTATCTGAAGCAGCAGAGAGGTGAGTATCTTTCCGCTGCTCATCTGCTTGCGTTGTTACCGGAAAAGAACGCTCAAGGCAATATCTGGCAGGATCACCTGCGTCAGTTGCTCAATGACTGGAAAGACGATACTGGAAACCGCAGTCAGCCGGTTAGCAGTATAGAGGAATATCTGTACGAAAGTTTGGCAGACCAGCACCGTGCCAGGGGGTTGGGTAATGGCATCTTTTTATCCACTGTACATTCGGTGAAAGGCCTTGAGTTTGATCATGTCTTTGTGCTCGGTGGAAGCTGGCCGCAAGGAGATAAGCAGGCCTTGGAAGAGGAGCGCAGGCTGTATTATGTTGCCATGACCAGGGCTAGGCAAACCCTGCAGCTTATGGAATTGCAGAATCAGGCAAACCCGCACACGCAGGTCTTTACGGGTGAGCATGTGTACAGGCGTGCAGTGAAAGTCATGGCAGGGCGTCAAAAGCTGGCAAGGCGTTATGCTATCCTGGGAATGGAGGACCTGTTCCTGGACTTTGCAGGCAGGTTTCCTGACGACCATGAGATACACACTGCTCTGGGGGCATGTCGCTGCGGCGACGCCTTGGCACTCAGCAGGCGCGGCAACCATCTCTTCCTGATGGATTCGCAGCATACTCTCCTTGGTAGGCTCTCAAAGGCTGCCAGGGATACCTGGCTCCCCCTGCATGGTACAATTCAGTCAGTTCATATTCTTGCCATGGCTCAACGACAGGCATCAGATGTGGTGGATGAACAGTTTCGAAAGCAATGCCAGGCAGAGCTGTGGGAGATCCCAATCTGCGAAATTGCATATGATGCATCGTGATGGCTTGACCAAAATATTTTTGCTGCAGTGGAAAATCAGCTGAGTATCTGTATTGAACTAATCACGGGAAACAGTATCTTTTTGATTTCACATGCCTTTGGTTTGTTCCTGATTACAGGCATCGGTTAAGCAGTCATGGTAATATCTTCCGAAGCAACCGGGATATCCAGGGGCTTTTCTGCCTGACGTATCACAGGGGAGGTCATTTCCAATGTTCGATCAGCGCCAGCTTGTTGCTGAGACAAGGCAATGGTGGATTCCTCCTCAAAATCGATATCTGCTTGCAGGGGGGCTACCGGGGCGGAGGAGGTAAGGGCCATGGTCTGTTCCTCTATGTCAATGTCCAGAACAATTTGCTGCCCATCTTCTGTTTGCTCCAGAGTTTGTTCCACCCCGTTAGTTGTTTCTTCTGCGCAAGGTTGCGTCGTTTCCTCTGCTTCCTGGACATCCTCTTGAGCTTGAGAAGTGTAAATGTCCATTGTAGACTCGTTCAGTGCTGAAACTTGCAGGGTGTGTTCATGCTGATCATCATTATGACTGTCAATGTCGTCAAGAGTGATACCCGTGTCGGCAAGGGTACAACGTGAAGTAGTTTCTTCCTCCTCAGTTGCATCGCTGGAGACGGGAGAAACTGGTTGAGAAGGCAGGGTGTGATCCTGCTCCAGATAGGTAACCAGAGTCGAGCGTTCCTGCTGTATTTCATCTGCAAATATTTTGCCCATGTAGTCCCGGATAACAGGACTGCCATGTACAGAGAAATGGTTCTGATTATTGAGAATATGCAGGATATCTTCTGCAGATTGCAGGCGTTCACTTGGGGTAATTTCCAGGCACTTCATGCAGATATCCCCAAGTATTCTAGGGGCAGACAGATTTTCTTCTGAAGGGTGGACAGGAGAGGGAATATGGGCAATGCGCTCATTATTGGTTTGACCTTTGTCACCCTTAGGAACCATCCGCTTCCCTGTGAGGCATTCCCAGAAAACCACACCCAGGGAGTAGATATCACTGAGAGGCGAGAGTGTTTCCCTTTTTCGCTGCTCCGGAGACATATAGCCGGGTTTCCCCCGAATTATCTCAGGTTGTATTGGATTGGCCTCGCTTATGGAGATACCAAAATCTATAAGCACAATATCACCATTATACCCCAAAAGAATGTTATCTGGGGAGATGTCTCTATGGATGATCGCACGTGGAACACCTGTGACAGGATCATGATAGGAATGCGCATAGGCCAACGCCGTGGACAGAGCCTGTATCACCTGGCAGGTAATTTCAACAGGCAATGGTACTTTTGGGGTCTGTTGAAAAACCTGGGCAAGACTTTTTCCAGGAATAAAGTCCATGGCAATATATTCAATATCAGTGTTTTCAATGCTTCCAGTACCAAATTCATATCCACGGATAATATGATGGTGGGAAAGTGAAGTGATGATTTCACCTTCAGAGTAAAAACTGTCGATACTTTCCTGTTGACAACCTTTTTCTTTGTTAAGCGTTTTTAAAATAAAAAATTTTCTTGATTTATTTTTCAGCTCTTTTAAAGATAGGTACATCTGTATTGAGGAAGATGCGTATATTTTTTTGAGTAACGTGTAGCTTCCATACTGTGTCTGCAATGTATGTTGTTTTGACATTGTCTCTGTGTTTCCTGTACCTTCAGTGGAAAAGATGAAAGTTATAAAAAAACAATTTTTGAAAAATCTCTCGTGTGAAGATGGTCAATCTGCTGTAGAAGTCTGTCTTATAATTGCCGGTATTGTATTGTTTCTTGCTGCTGCCATGCATGGTTTCCTGCCGCATCTTGCTACCGGATTCATGGGAATGGCCACTGAGATTGGGGGGCCAGTACCCTGAATCTGTAACTGAACACGGGGGTAACAACACTGGTATTTCAATTAGTTCTGAGTCGTAACTGGTCACAGGTGCTTCAGATTTGGACAAGCACGGTTTTTTCGCAGGTAAGCGAAGACTCCGGTAGGCTATCTATGCGGGAAACCACGATCGTGCAAAGATGGAGTCTGTGATCAGTTACAAGACAACTGGTTCAAATACTGGAGACTTTCAAGCGTATTCGTCTCTCCTGTGAGTAGTTGCGATACAATAACTCCTTGCAGGGGCTGCACCTTCTTGGTTTCACTCACCTGTGAACGGTAACAGTTCACAGGGAGACGTAAGGGACGCGGAAAATAATAAATATCCAAAAATTGTGGAGGATATCGGTTTGGTAACGTCGTCGTATCAATGGTTCCATGCTGGCCGTATTGAGCCCTTGACGCGACGACGTTACCGAGTTGAGAGACAAGTAAGACTGGATAATTTATTTTTTCCGTGGCCCTAATCAGGGTACTCCGCATACGTTCTATATCTGTGCTCGAAGTGTTACACTTTAGCTGGCCATTTTTTCCGGCAGCTCAAATCCTGACAGTTCCAGGTCGTGCATAAAACTCGGCTGATAACCCGTGTAGAGATGCTCGCCTTCAATTTTTCCGCTCTCCTCGTTTCTCCCGTGGGCTTTATAGTTATATATTGACCGGGTTTGGTAATTCCCATCTGCATCCAGATCAAGTACTTCTGCGATATCAATTACTTTGCGGCTACCATCCCCCATGCGCGAAATCTGAATCACCATGGAGATCGCACTCGCCACCTGGCTGCGCACCGCTACCAGGGGCATGTCTACACCAGACATCAAGGCCATGGTTTCCATTCTGCTCAGTGCATCCTTTGCGCTGTTTGCATGCAGGGTCGTCATGCTGCCTGAGTGGCCGGTGTTCATGGCCTGCAGCATGTCCAGGGTTTCACCGGCGCGACACTCCCCGATTATTATCCGGTCCGGTCTCATACGAAGGCTGATTACCAACAGATCCCTGATGGTTACTTCCCCCCTGCCGTGGGGATCAGGCTTTCGGGTTTCCATAGTTACCACATGGTCTTTGCCGATTTGCAACTCGCAGACATCTTCGATGGTTATAATGCGTTCCTGGTCATCGATAAAACCGGATATCAGGTTAAGAAAAGTTGTTTTACCGCTACTTGTTCCCCCTGAGACAACAATGTTTTTATGCACGCCAACGCAACTGCGAATCAGTTTATACATGTCGTGATTCAGGCTGCCGTAAGTAATCAGGTCTTCCAGTGACAGCAGCTTATTGAGAAACTTTCTGATGGCCATATACGGTCCGGTGTTGGCGCAGGGCTTAAATAAAATCTGCACACGGGACTGGTCAGGAAGACGCGCATCTATCTGGTGGGTAAGCGGGGTGATCTGTCGGCCTGTGAATTGCCCGACATTCCGCATGGCGGCGATCAGGGCGGCTTCATTATGGAATCGTCGATCTGTTTTATGGAGTTTGCCGCCTTTTTCAATATAGATGTTTTCGTGCCCGTTAATCATTATCTCGCTGATCGCATCATCTTCAAGATAATCCCGTATAGGGGCCATAAACTGTAAAACTGTTTCAGAAAATATTGGTTTGGACATAACAGAGGCTCAGTAATTACTTATTGTCTTTCAACCATGTTTTAATAGGTTTTATGCGATTTTCCTGTGGAGATTTAATGAGATATTCGGAAAAAGCAGCACGGGCACAGTATGTGTCGTTCAATTTTTTTGCACAAAGTGCTCCAAGGTTATAGAGAGCTCGAAAATTGTACTGATTGATAGTGAGTATCTTGTCAAGAATAGCTCTGGACTCAGTGTATTTCTCCATTTGCTGTTTGATAACCGCAAGTGTCAGCAGAGATTCTTCGTCATCTGGATGAACTTCCAGAATCGTTTTGAGCAGTTTTTCAGCTTTTTCGTACTTTTTCTCTTTGTAATACAGCAGAACTAAATTGTACCTTGCTGGCATAAACGCGGGTGATTTTTTAATAATACGTTCATATAGCTTTTTGGCTTTGCCATCGTTTCGGTCCGAATTTTCAATTTTAGCAAGGTAAAATTGAATCCATGTATTATTCTTATTCTTTTTTGCAAGCTCTCTGATAATATCTTTTCCTTCTCTTGTTTTGGCTTGATTGAGAAAAGATTTGTATTGAAGAAATCCGAGAAGATTGTTCGTAGGTTCTTTTTCATAGGTTGTATTCAGATAGGATTTGACATACTGCTGATTATACGGATTTATCAGTATAATGTAGCTTATGCTGTATAGATCATAAGAAGTGTTTTTCAACACACGTTCCAGGATTACTGTGCCTTTTTTCGGCTCGTTCTTCAAGTAGCTGGCCAGTGCTTTGCATCTCTCTATGGGGAGTTCCAGGGAAGAGGTGTGCGAGATATGTTCCAGATCTTCTTGCACCTTTTCAAGATTTACTGGCAGGCTGTGTATATAGGCTTCGGATTTAAAGAGTGAAGCCGCAAAGAGGTATTGCTCTATAAGGGCCAGAAGATCTTCGGCTGGTGTATCCTGCCCACTGGTATGGGTGGCAGCCAGTTTCTCCGCAGCTTTGCCGAGTTTGCCCAGGTCAATCTCAAAGATGTCCTTTGGTGCACTGTATTGAGCCGGTGGCGAGGCTGTTTTCTCTGATTTTTCTGTTTTCTCAGGTTTTGCTGAAGAGGCTTTGGCTGGAGCAGCAGTGTTTTCGCCGGGAGGCGTTACGCTGGAAAATCTGATAGTCTGGATAACTGACTTTTCTACAAGGTCAATGCCCTGGGCTGTAGAATAGCCATTGATAATATATACATGGGCATCTTTTTCAACAAAATAGAGCAACCTGGCAAGGGGACCATTACTGAAGCGGTACAACAAAACCGGGTACCCGTCGAGCAGGGTGTCGTCGGAAAAGGAGACCTTTTTCCACTCTTTTTCCACCTGGTCTTTCAGGTACAGGCGGCAGAATATTTTCATAATGGCAGGCGTGACCTTGTCCGTTGCCATCTTTTTAACCGTAATTGTAACCTTTTCTCTGGTCTTTTTTCGGTATAGAGTCAGTGTGCTTTTATCCTCTTTCTGTGGAGTAATTTGCCAGTTTAAGGGAGTCTCCACCGTTATCGGCAATTGTTTATCCGGTACTGCTTCTATGTAATTGTTTTGGGCTGAATTCTGGGGGACACAGGCTGTAAGGCATACCGCCAGCAGGAGGCCAAAAAACAGGTGCGCGACAGGTGAGAAAAGATATCTACAAATTTTCATCACTGCAGCTCCGCCAGTTTTTTGTTGAATTTTTCGCGCAGTTTTTTATTGCCATCGGACAGTCTGATTGCTTTGTTCAGGAGATTTACAGCCTCAGCAGTGCTGCCTAGACTGGCGTATGCAATGGCTTCCTGGTAGAGCGCTGTGGCTTCTTGGGAATTCATCTGTATCTGTTCTATGATTAACGCTTTGATTTTTTTGTTGGAAGGTGAGAGCTTGTAGGCTGTGCGAAAATACTTGAGTGCTTCCAGCGGTTTATTCGCCTTCCGGGCATTCTGTCCCTTCTCAATTTGCCCCCTGATGTTTCTGTTGATCTTGTTGATCAGTGCTTTTCGCTCTGCGTTAATTGTTCGTGTTATGGTAAATTTAGCGTCAGGGTCAATCTTGTTTGCCTTAGCCCAGGTTTTCAGGGCGCTGGTGGTTTTCTGTTGTTGCAGTAATTCTTTCCCCTGTGCCAGAATTTTTTCCAGTGCAATAACCTCTTTGGGCTTCTCCTCTTCCTGTTCAGCTGCTGGCTGTTGTGCGGCTGCTGTCCTGGCCTCCAGGAGCCTTTCGCTGCACACGGACAATCCCTGAACCGCAATGGTATTGGCAGGTTCAAACGTGTTGAGCCTTTTAGCCGTCTCCAGGCAGGCGGCGTAGTCTCTGGTTGCTATCTGTTTTTCAAGCTGGGTCTTAAGTTGGGCGATTATCTGTCTCTTCTGCTGTAGCTCCTGCTCTTTTTGCAGACGTCGCCGTTCTCTCTCTTTTTCTTCTTTTTCTGCCTTTTGCTCTGCCGCTGCTGTGTAAATGCTTTCTTGCAGGGCAAGCGCTTTGGTGTTACCTGGGTATTTATCAAGAATCTCCCGCAGAAGTTCCAGGGCAGGGTTGAAATTGTTGTGTTTGATCAGATCGGTAACTTTGTTTAATTCCAGGCTCAGGGTGATCTGTTCCTTGTTGGCCTGGAGTTCTTTGCTTTTTTGTTGTTCTCTCTGTTCAACTTCGGCGATGATCGGATCATTGTGAAACAGATTCTGTGCTGCAAAAACAATGAACGGAACTACCAGTACAGCAACCATAACAGTGAGCAGTGGCTCTAAAAAACTTCGGCCCTCCTTTTTCTTTGTCGTCTCTTCCTGTTCCTGCTCATCCGGGTAGGGTTGGTAATGTGGTTGTGTGGAGACAGGTTCAAAAGCTGAAGACCGTGTTACAGAGTATGGCTGTTCTATTCGCCGGGTGGGAGGCTGCCGTACAGTTGTGCGTGGCGGTGCTGCAGGGGGCGGTGTTTGTGCTGTCTTTGCCGGTTGCTGTGTCTTGGGGGCAGGCAGATGTTGTTTAAGCTGGTAATTTCCTATGATGATGATCGTTTTGTCATCGTCCCATGTGTACTCTACCACTTTTTTCTTGCCTGCCCAGATGCCGTTGGTACTGTTCTGGTCGAAAAGCGTGATTGTGCCTGTTTCCGATACCTCAAAGGTAGCATGCAGGCGTGAAATGCTTGGATCTGGCAGACAAATGTCGTTTTCCGGAGAACGTCCCAGGGAATATGTGCCAGGGCGTAACTGGAGAGATTGAACCTGTTGCCCTTTAAGGTGTATTGATAACTGCACAACTTGACTCCGTATTCATCAATTGGCTATTTTTTGTTTTGCGTGCCTGAGTTTTTTGTTGGCTTTGAGCAGAAGCTCATGGTCGCGGCGATCCTTCAGGAGCAGGGTTACGGACTCAAACTCTTTTATGGCAGCACGGTAGTTGAGGGTTCGTAACGCGGCTTCACCTTTTTCAAAATATACTCTTGCCAGGTTGTCGACCTTGCCTTGTGCTTCTTCCAGGCCGTCCCTGGCTAGAATGTTATTTGGGTCAACCTGGAGGGCCTGCTTGAAAAGATCTGTGGCTTTGGAGAATTCACCTGAAGATAAAATTATATTCGCTTCCCTTGCCAGTGCCAGTGACTGTTGCCTGTCGTTTTCCGTGATTATTCCAGTGTTGACTGCGGGCGGGGGCGGGAGCTCCGTGGTTTGTTCCAGCGAAGCGCCCATATTCATGGGCTGGCTCCTGGCAACCAGATTGTCTGGTTTGGCAATTTGAAAGATAATCAGTGCAGCGGTGGTCAGTAACAGGCATCCAGAAGCAAGGTAGATCGGTTTGTTGCGACCGGGAATGCGGGGTGATCTGTTGGTAAAAGAGACTGCGTTGCTGCGAATCGTGGCAACTGCTTTCTGAAAAAAAGATGTTCGCTGCTTTACCTGCACTGATGATTGCTCTGGTGCTTGGCTGGGTAAAAGCGGTTTCCTTCCACTTTGCAGACCTGGGGCGTGCACGAGGGGTCTTTGTGTGTGCATGCCAGCAGGAGGACTGAGTTGAAATATGCTGTCCCCTAATTGCAGGTGATCTCCGTTTTGCAGTTTGGCATGGTGGCATAGTTGGCCGTTTATATACGAGCCGTTTTTTGAATTCAGATCGTAAAAGATAATGCCATCAACGGTTTTTTCTATTCTGCAATGAAATCTGCTCACCTTGGGATCAAGGAGCTGAACGGTATTTTCCTTGGAGCGACCTACGGTAATAAAATGGCTTGCCGATGTGGTACCCACAGGTTGCATAGTTTCTGAATAGAGCGTGAGTTCATGTGCCATGGTATTGAACAGTCATGTGGTATTTTTGAATACGTTTTTTGTTATGAGACGTTCGGGCTGATGCCTGCTACTTTGTGTCTATCCATCAATGGTCGATTTGTCCGATAGCTGTGTTATCTGCAAAATTTTAGGGTCGCAGAAAACAATAACTATCCAAGAAATGCGTAGGATATCGGTTTGGTAACGTTGTCGCGTCAATGGTTCCATGCTGGCCGTATTGATCCATTGACGCGACGACGTTACCGAGTTGAGTGACAAGCAAGATTGGATAATGTATTTTTTCCGTGACCCTTATCCTCGGTATATGAAACATATGCCGAGGATAAAATGTCCAAGACTTGGAGTCTGCACTTGCCTGCTCTCGAATAAAAACCTGCATTTATGGCCAGGTACTAACTGAGTAAAATAGCGGTCAAGCCTTTTTCAATCGGAATGCTTACCCCCCGGGAGATGCCGCCATCAGCCTGGGCAAAACTGATGTCCCTTCGATGTTCAATCTGGGAGGCCTCGCAGCTGAACTCCAGAAACTCTTGAAAAAAAGCCAGCTGGCATTGCAGTTCAAGGATGCTTCTGTTGATAATTGGTTGGCCCGATGCATCGAGCAACTGGTTGGCCATGTCATTGCCGGCAACAATCATATTTGCCTGATTAATACAAAGGGCTGGCTGGTTCAGGTTGTGTAATAATGTGCCGGTCAGTTCCTTGAGCTTGTGTTCAGTCTCGTAACTGTCATTGCCTGCAGGCTGGCTTAATTTGCGGAGCATTCGGTTGAAGGTGACGGTCAGTTCGTTAAATTCAGGTGAGTATTTTTCGTCAAGAAATGGGGTGTTGCCCTTTATCACATCTTCACAGTCTTCCTGAAAAGTAAAGAGGTCGTCTTTAACCGTGGAATGAATCCTGTAGGCTGCGTATCTGGTAAGAATAAAAAAGACAAGGGAGCAGAACCCGAGCACCATGAACAGATTGGGGCCGGTTGCCAATTGGTCGAGATCGTAGTAAATGCGGGCTACTCCAAGTTTGATAGACTGCCCTGTTTTGTAATCATAGCTTTTTATGGGCATGGAGATGTCCAATGCCCCATCTTCCCTTTTCTGGATGATGAGCTGTTCAGCCTGTACGGCTTTTTTACCATATTCGTCCGAAGCGGTTTTATTCAGCAGCGCCTCCGGTGCCCACACTTTGCCTTGGTTGGTGAGAATCAGGGCCATGGTTACCCCAGGTTCCTTATTCACAATGCTGGTGTCAACCATGAGTTGGTTTTCCTGTTTCATGGCTTCGATATTGGAGGCTGCCAGGGCCCTTACCAGTGAGCACCCTCTCTGAATTCTGCTTTTTTTCACCTGGTTGTTGGTAAGAATGATAGTTGGGCTGAGCAGGATGAGCCAACTCAAGACAAACAGGAAGGTCATAAAACGACTGGTAAGTTTTTCGTAGGGAGCTTTGATTCGGGAACCAAGGCGAAATTTGCCTGTCATTTTGCCGACAAGTGCTTTCTTTCCACCTCCATTACTGGCTGATACAGCCACTGCCGAAAGCTTCTGCCGCTCACTGGTGGCAATTACTCTGAATTGAATATCTCCAAGGCTCAGGATATCTCCGCTTGAAAGGTTGGTTTCGTGGAGAATCTTTTTGTTGTTTACCAGGGTGCCGCTACTGGATTGGAGATCCATCACTGTAACGTGGTCTCCATAATTGCGTATCAGACAGTGGCTGTTGCTGAGGGTCGCATCGTTAATAGAGATGTCAACATCGCCCCTGCCAATGATTATTTCTCTACGGGACAGGGAGTATGTTTGTCCACGGTTGGTGGGGGAACATATCTCTAAACTGTATTTAAAGTTGCTCATGATACATCTGGGCTGATTGTTGAGGGCAGGTTCCAGCTCTGTCTGTGAGAAGGTGCAACCATGTTGTTAAGGTTGCGCTCCGAGGGTATGTGACCCTGCTTTCCGGTCTCTTTCGGGCTGGAATTTACTATTGCCCCGTGTTTGGTACGTTAATTGCTTGATATTAATGAAGAACTTGTCAACAGGTCGCTTTTTTCTTCTGCCTTCGCTTTCCTGGCGGATTTTCATCCCATGGACCGTAAGGTTTTTTCTATACCATTGAATAAAAATGTATTGCAACCTTATCTTTGTAACTGTTGTCTTGCTGACAGGCATTTGAGCAATGGAATACTCCCTTTTGTTGCTGCAACAAATGTAAAAAAATCGTTGGGGCACAATGCTTTTTTTGAAGTGACAACGAAAGCAAACAACAGCAACAAGCTAAATTATTTTTTTTTATTAATAAAAAATTAATAATTTTCTATGCATTTATATCTTGACAATATTTTGCTGAAAGGTAAATAAGTGAAACAAATTAAGCGGTAATGTTTTGATTTATTGTAACTTTTTTAAATGTGCAGATCCTTCGAAAATCGTTGCCGCACAACGATAATTCGGAAAATTGATCAAGGAGCCGGGATGAATAAGAAGTGTATAGGTATCATAGCTGTTCTCTTTGTCGTTGCAGCACAATGGTTTTCAGGTGGTGGGATTGTCCGGGCTGCAGAATCAACCCTGGCTGATGTGATGCCGCAGCTTTCGTCAGACGCCAGTTTCGAGCTTACTCTTCGTCAGGTGAGTCTCCGAAAGGGCGTGGTAACCGTGCAGGCTATTGCGGAGAATATTGCAGGGGATACTCAAATGCTGATGTTTGATTTCCAAGATTCGTATCTGATAGATCTAGGTACGAACAAAAAATATATGCCTTTGAAGGATGAGAAGGGGCTAACCATTGCAGGGCCGATGTTTGGTGAATCCAGTGGAGGCTACATTAAGCAATCCGTTGATGTTGGAAAAAAAGTGATTTTTTGGATTAAATTTCCAGCCCCTTCAGATCAGGTGAAAGAGATAGACTGCTTCATTCCAGGGTTTCCCCCCTTTGAAAGTGTTCCAGTGCAATAGCAATGGATACGCACATGCAAAATTACAGATCTCTGTTTTTTTTGATCAGTCTGCTGGTGCTGCTTTTCTGTAGCCAGTCCCATGCAGCACGTAAGCAGCAATATACAGGTCCTGATGATCCCCAAGCGATACAGGCTGCAGAGAAGGCGGTGGCTAGGCTGGGACAAGATCGGGGCGGTCTTGCACTCACCTGGGAGGTAAGAGAACTGGTTGGCCTGTCCGATGGAATTGGCGGTGCAGGAATTGCCTTGCATGCAGAAGTTCTCGAAGCTCGCAAAACTCTGGTTGATCTTGGGGCAGAGGAAAGCGATCTTGGGTATAAGCTCGCTCTTTCCGGTGATGTGTTGTTTGAATTTGACAAGGCCAATATAAGACCCGAAGCAGAAGAACAACTGCAGAAACTGGCCGATGCCCTGGCACAACTTGGAAAAACGCAGGTTCGTATTATCGGGCATACAGACAGTAAGGGCAGTGACACCTATAACCAGAACCTGTCGCAGCTGCGGGCGGATGCTGTACGCAGTTGGCTAAGTCAAACGGTCGAGTCTGGGCATGCGAGTTTTCATGCAGAGGGCAAGGGAGAAAGTGAGCCTGTTGCGTCTAATACGCATCCTGATGGCAGCGATAATCCGGAGGGGCGGGCCAAAAACAGGCGTGTTGAAATATATATCACAGAAGAGGCCCATTAAACCTGATAGCTGTTCCAGGTTAATCAGGTACAACGAACCATGAAAGTCTATCAATCCGGTAGGGCACCATCAGTGCGCAGTCGGGAACTTTCATATAAACAGCCGGTAAGTTGAGGATACTATGAATAAATATTGCAAGGGACTGCTGGTGTTGCTTTTCAGTGGTCTGCTTACCACGGCCATACCCGTGGATGATGCCACAGCCATGGGAGGCAGGCAGGTTCGAGGCACAGAGGTAACCGGGGGCGGCCAGGTCCATGGACAGGAATCCCATGGTACCGGTGTACACGGCACAGGCGTAAATGGTACCGGTGTATACGGCACTGGCGTAAATGGTACCGGTGTAAACGGTATACAGATTGATGGAGTAGATGTCACTGGCGACCAGGTCAATGGTGAACAGATTGATGGAGTAGATGTCACCGGCGACCAGGTCAATGGTGAACAGATTGATGGAGTAGAAGTCTCTGGTGATCAGGTTAGTGGCGTGCAGATTGATGGAGTAGAGGTTTCTGGTGATCAAGTTAGTGGCACGCAGATTAATGGAGTAGAAGTTTCCGGAGAGCAGATCAGCGGCGACCAGATCAATGGGCTGGAGGTTTCAGGTGACCAGGTAGGTGGTGTGCAAATTGATGGTGTTGAGATTTCCGGTGCACAGATTGACGGTCTGGCAGTGGATGGTACCCAGGTTGCAGGTCAGGAAGTTGGCGGCGTTGAAGTTACTGGCGTTCAGGCTGATGGAACCGGAATAGATGGTGCTCAGGTGAGTGGGGCGGCTGTAGACGGTACGGAGGTTGGTGGTACAGCAATAGATGGTTTGGCCGTCTCGGGGAACGAAGTCGGCGGAACAGAAATCAGCGGTCAGGATGTCAGTGGTACTGAAGTTACTGGTGTCGGTGTGGATGGCAGTAGCGTCTCCGGTGCTGAAGTTACCGGGACAGGCATAGATGGCACAGAGGTAGGTGGTGTGGCAATAGATGGATCTACCGTCTCGGGAAGTGAGGTTGATGGCACCAGGATAAGTGGTAAAGATGTCGGTGGCGCTGAAGTTACTGGTGTCGGTGTGGATGGCAGTAGCGTCTCCGGTGCTGAAGTTACCGGGACAGGCATAGACGGCACAGAGGTAGGTGGTGTGGCAATAGATGGCACCTCCGTCTCTGGGAACGAAGTCGCTGGTACCGAAATCAGTGGTCAGAGTGTCAGTGGCTCTGAAGTTACTGGTGTCGGAGTAGATGGCAGTAGCGTATCTGGCGCTGAAGTTGCCGGGACAGGTATAGACGGCGCAGAGGTTGGTGGCGTGGCCATAGATGGCTCCTCTGTTACAGGGAGCGAAGTAGGTGGCACCAGAATCAGTGGGCAGAATGTAAGTGGCATGGAGGTTGCTGGTGTTGGTGTGGATGGCACCACGGTGTCCGGCACTGAAGTTACCGGAACCGGGATAGAGGGTACCCAAGTTGGAGGAACAGGAATAGATGGTTCTGCAGTGTCCGGTGAGGGAGTCAGCGGTACAGGTGTTGCCGGTGAGGCAGTGGATGGCAGCGGTGTATCTGGAACCGAAGTTACAGGCGTTGACATCGATGGTGTTGAGGTTGATGGTCTAAACATCGATGGTGTTTCAGTAACTGGGGAAGACGTATCCGGGATTGATATAGATGGTATCCAGATTGATGGCACCGATGTTGACGGCCTGGAGATTGACGGCGAAGGCGTGGATGGCAGCGGCACCGTTGACGGCCAGGAGATTGAGATTGATTTGGAAGTTACAAAGGAGCAGGACGGAAAAACAGCTGCGTCCGCTTCTAAAAAGAGGCAGGAGAGTGATGCTCAAGGTTATGTTGTGGACGGGAATTCCCCGTCCATGGCAAACTTGCCGGGTGAACCTGTATACAGCATTTCCGGCTTAATAAATAATGGAACGAACGAGCTGACCACCTTTGCCGGTGACCCCGTAAACATGGTTACCGGAAACATGTACCACGCTGAACAGGATTTGTATATCCCCGGCAGAGGAGGCCTGCCCATAGCCTTTGTACGTTCTTACAACAGTCGCAATCCCGAGGATGGACCATTGGGATTTGGCTGGACACACAGCTTTAACCACAAGCTTCGTTTTTACGGTGTTGAAAATGGGCTGGCCAAGGTGAGCTGGCTAGATGGGACCGGTAATGAGAAGTTTTTCTCCACTTCCAAACATAACCACGGCAATATCAAACACTCAGTTGACCTGAACAATCCCCAGGGAACCCATGTGATTTTTCGCAGACTTGCAAATGGCACCTTTCGCATTCAGGAGAAGAATGGTCTGGCCTACATTTTCGAGTCTGTGCAAAGTACTGAGGATGGCGGACAAAAAGCTAAATTGCTTTCCATACAGGATCGCAACGGCAACAGGATGCACCTGGAGTATGTCGGCATTCGTTTGACTTTGGTTGCCGACGATTTGGGAAGGGAATTGACATTTTCCTATATCGGTTCGCGTATTTATGAAATCAAGGATTTTTCCGGTCGCAGGTATCAATACGATTATGACCAGTACGGCAACCTGGTTGCTTTCAGAAATCCACTGGCTATCAGTTCCCCGGTGAATCAGCCTCCATTGACCTATTCGTATTATACAGGAAACGATGGGGAAGCGCGAAACCATGCCATGAAAAGCTATGTATTGCCTAAAGGCAATGGTATGGAATTCCACTATCATCCGGATGGGCGCGTATCCAAGCACATTGATGCACTGGGTCGGGTTGAACACTTTACCTATGACGACCAATATAGAGTAACAACCCAGGAAAACAGCTTTGGTCAAAAACGGCAGTACTTTTTTACAATTCATGGGATGCCAAGCAAAATCGTGGATGAAAATAACAGGCAGTGGATCTATACCTATGATCCAAAATTCCCTCTGCAGCGTATAACAACCACAGATCCCGCCGGGCATACAACCAGCTACACCTATGATACGTCAGGAAATGTTACAGCCATTCAACATCCCAATGGAGCAACAGAAACCTTCTCTTCCTTTACCGTCTTTCATCAGCCGCAAAAATATAAAGACGTGGAAGATAACTACACTGTGTATAAATACGATACCCGGGGAAATTTGCTCGAAGAGGTAACCCTACGTTCAGGGATCAAGCCAATCATACCCTATACCACCGGTCCCATGGATTTCGTTTCCTGGTCGTTATACACCTACGACGAACATGGTAATCTGCGCACCACCAAACAGGTTGCCGATGGACGCAAATGGACAGGGCCATTTATCAAATATGTGTATGATAAAAACGATCTGTACCTTACCGCTGTCAGCCGCCATGGAGACAGCAACAAAGACGGTAAAATCAATGCTGCTGATCCTGTGGAGCGTAAACCTGTACAGTACGATAGCCTTGGGAGGGTGGTTCGTGGCCTGGATGGTTCCTGGTATACTACGGAATATGCCTATGACAGTCTTGGCAGGGTTGTACGAGGGAGTGATGCTCAGGGGTTGCAACGACAGTATTACTATGATGTTAATGGAAACGTTATAGAAGAACGACTGCAACAGAATGATACCATCTGGGCTAGAAAGCAGTGGCAATACGATGCTGTTGATCGAATTACTCAGCTTACCCTGAATAGCGATCAAT
This sequence comes from Desulfogranum japonicum DSM 18378, assembly GCF_000429945.1. Classification (GTDB taxonomy): domain Bacteria; phylum Desulfobacterota; class Desulfobulbia; order Desulfobulbales; family Desulfobulbaceae; genus Desulfogranum; species Desulfogranum japonicum. Next base: position 44,975 of record NZ_KE386999.1, read on the forward strand.
ACTATACCATCGGTTATGACGATCAGGGCCATATCAACAGACTTACCGATCCAGATGGATATTCCCTTGATTTTGCATATGATAATGCCCGGCAGGAAGTACAGGTGACCAACCCCGTGGGTGAACAGGTTACCCTGCAGCGTGATAGTCTTGGCAGGCCGCTGACATTCATCGATGCCAACGGCAGTGTGACCTCCTATATATATGAGAACCAGAAAACACCTGGTCGTTATATGCGTAAAACCTTTCCCCTGGTGGAGGGGCAGCAGAATGCGCGGGCTGTTGTCTACGAATATGATCGCAAGGGTAGGGTTATTGCTCAGCGCGTTATTGGAAGTCACGGAAAATCCAAGGTCGTAAAACTGATACGCTACAGTGAACAGGGAAAGCCGATCCGTATTGTTGGAGCTTTGACGGCAGATGGCAAGAGACCTGTGACTCGATACATATATAATCTTCTAGGCCAGCTTGAGCAGGTTCGAGCTGGGGTAACTGCAGCATCGGCTGTTGACCCTTCCAGAGACGATGTGCAGTTGCAGATGCGCTATACCTATGATGATTTTGGCAGGGTAATCCGGCAAACCAATATTTTGGGGCAAAGTAAGCAGTTTGTCTATGACATCCACAGCAATCTGGTGCAATCGACCAATGAAAATGGGCAGGTAACCACATTTACATACGGGTACGGGCATCAGTTGCTCGGGCGAGAGAGCGAAATAGAACTCCTTGAAATTAAGAGAAATCCCCTGGGGCAGCCAATAACTGTGGAGTCATTCGATCCCCAGGACTCATCCACTTTGGTTCGCTATACCTATGAGTATGACCAGGCACATCGTTTAAGCAGAGAGATCGATAGTCGAGGTTGGGAGCTTGCCTACAATTATTCCCCGGGTGGAATGCTGCAGTCAGTAACCGATGGCCAGGGGAATCAGACCACCTACAGCTATGATATGGCAAAGCGACTCAGTCGTATATGGACATCGGATCAGGGTGTGGTCTCTTTTACCTATGACCCAGGTGGAAGATTGATTGAGAAAATGCTGCCAACCGGTGTGTCGACACGGTACACCTATTATGCTGACGACAAGGTGCGAAGGGTTGTACATGGGCAGGGAACCAAGACTGTTTTCCAGCAAAGCGATTATACCTATGATGGCTATGGCAATGTTGACAGATATACGGAAAATGTCGGCGGCAATACTCTTGCCTATTCCTATGGCTATGATGAGTTGAACCGACTGTTAACCGTTAGCGGTGGTGATCCGGATCAGGATGAGCAATATAGTTATGATGCTCTCGGTAACCGGATTTCCAGAATCGTTGGCACCCTTAATCCTCAGACCTTCATTTATCAGTATGATAAGGCCAATCAGCTTCTCCAGGTCCGTAACGGTTCAGAGCGCGGCCCGGTGCTGCAGGCGTTTGTTTACGATCAAGCCGGCAACCTGATAGAGCATGCATCTGGCGGAAATATAACCCGTTCTTCCACCCATTGTGATGGTGAGCATGTCGTGCAGTATGGGTATGATGCACTCAATCGACTCACGGAGGTGAGTCAGGCCGGATCCAGGCTGGAGAAATACTTTTACGATCCTGCAGGGCACAGAATCGGCAAAACCATTGATGGTGTACAACACCATTATCGCTATAGCGGTGATCAGCTCTATGCAGAATATATTGATCAGTTCAACACCCCTGCTGCCCGATATACCCGTGGTGTGGCTCATACCTCTCCCATGATGCGGCACAGTGGAGATTCAGCTTATTATTATCACCATAATGGGCTTGGCAGTGTACTGGCAATGTCTGGAACTGCAGGAAAGGTGAAGGCCAATCAACGGTTTGATGTCTGGGGAAACAGGCTGGAACAGCATACAGGAGAAACACCCGGTTTTGGCTTTACAGGAGGTGAACCGGATAATACTGGCCTCATCTATTTCCAGGCCAGATATTATGACCCCTCCATCGGTCGTTTTACCCAACGGGATCCCATTGGCTTGGCTGGCGGTATCAACACCTACGCCTATGTGGGAAATAATCCCGGTAATGCTGTTGATCCCTCTGGATTATTGGCCCAACAGTCAGGAGGCTGGTGGCAGGAAGGCGGGCAAAGCTATTTTGATTCAACCCTGGCAATGGCCTCTGGGTTGACCACCACTGTTTCCGTCTCGGCAGTATCTGAGGGAAACGATGGGATGGACCTCTCCGTACTGCTTGATTCAGATACCGCTTGGTGGGAAAAAGGCCTAAGTGGCATTTCTCTGGCAGATACGTCCATGCACCCCAGTTTGTTCTATTACGCCTCTGGCAGTGGTGGAGTGCAGACCATCCCCGCTGTAACCAATGCTGCTTCCACCGGGAAAGCTGCCATGCAGACTTTGGCTGCTTATAAGAATTTGCGCAAGGTAGCTGAAGCAGGGCAGGACACCCATCAAATTGGCCGGAAAACAGTCATGAAACAGCTGGTGGCAGAGGCTGCCAGTATAGCAAATCCATCAATTTTAGTTCCCAAGAGAGGGTATACAGGTGATGGGCTGATAGCTGGTGTCGACTCTGGAAACACCAGCGAAATTGCAACTGTGCTGGCTGAAAATTTTCAGGAACTTCGCAGAATTTATCCTGATATTCCCAATATATCGCTTTGGAAGCTCCTTGAACTGAAATGAGACAGTATATATTGTGATGTAACTGATTTGTAACTCCTGCATGGCGGTGATAAGCCTGCATATGGTGCTCTGGACCAAGGAGAATAATTACCCAGGCAGGAGTTGAGAGAGATTCTTTTGTATTTCAGGTTGTCGAATCCGGTAGGGGCCGGAGTAAATCAGGCTATCTCGTTGCCTCATGGAGAGATGCCACGACCTTCTCTGAAGCAAAGGAATGCAGTATGAAAAACAATGAGGCACAGAGTCCAGGATTGAGTCAATGGTGATTCAAGCCTAGAAAAAAAAACATTCCTAGGAGGATGACATGGAACTTTTAAAAAGACTCTATAAAGAAGAATCCGGACAGTCCGGAACCGAGTACATGGTACTCATGGCCAGCGTTGTTGCTGCCATTTTGGGTGCTGCTTTTGCATTTAGAGGACATTTTCAAGATGGTGTCGACGCAATGGGAGAAAACGTTAAAACCAACCTGAGCGCTGGTTTCCAATAAGCCGTTCAATGGTAATGTTGTCGTATCCCGAAGTCGAGCTTCGAATGGCGATCACTCTTGCAGTGATCGCCTGTGCCGTTATTACCGATGTCTGGAAAGGGAAAATCTATAACTGGTTAACCCTTCCTGCGCTGGTTATGGGGCTTGGGCTCGCAGGGATTCAGCAGGGATGGACAGGTCTTGGCCTGTCCTTCCTCGGCCTGCTCATTGGCGGAGGCCTCCCATTGATCCCTTTTTGTCTTGGTGCCCTCGGAGGCGGTGATGTGAAACTTTTTGCCGCAATCGGAGCCCTTATGGGGCCTGCCTTTATTTGCGAGACGCTGCTTGCGTCGGTTTTGGCTGGTGGTGTTATCAGCTTTGTCGTTATACTGAAGCGAAGCAAAATCAAACCAACCCTTACCTGGTATTGGGGTTGTATTACGGCTGTTGTCACCTTTTTACTGTTCAGGGGAACTGGTTTGGTTTTACCCAAAGGGCCAGATGCCGGGACCACCCCGTATGCCATTAGTATCTGCGTGGGCGTTATCTGCGCATATAACTATGATATATTGGATTGGCTGATCATAGTGTGACATGAAGCAAATCTGCAAAAAGGATGAAGAGCGTGACCAACAGGATTTTTACTTGTATTTGCAGTATTGGTACCCTGACAGGTGCTTCTGGCAAACACCTGTCTAAAGTGTCCGGGAAAAAACAGGAAAGATTGATCCGTAAGTCTGAACAGGGATCCTCCTCTGTGGAGTTCCTCTTCGCCTTTCTGCTCCTGTTTTGGATGTGCCTGGGATTTGTAGACATCGTTTTTCAGGGCTATAACGGCCTGATCATTGACTATGGGTCATGGATGGGAGCCAGGGGATACATTGTGGATGAACCTGGCGGTACCCATTGGAAAGAAGGGGCAGAAACCGTTGGTCGCGGTACAATGATGCATCGGGTAATCAATGCCTATCTCAATGGCAGTGAAGTAAAGCTCGAAGTCACCAACCGGGAAATGCTGAAATCAGGTATTATTTACGGCACCACACGGGAAGGTACCCTGACCATAGGAACAGATCTTGGGCCACAGGAAGCCCCTTTTGAAGGGGACAATGCACCATAAATACTTTGGATGAGCATTTGGCAAAGTGTATTGTATATATTGATCTGAAGTTACTCCTCACAGGGGAGACGGATAAGCTTGAATCCGTCCGGCTTCAAGCCCCTTTACCAGGAGCAACCATAAAATTAGAAAGAATCGAAGAAAAAAAGGGGTCAGAGTAAAAAATGCTGGCTTGCAGCCGCAGAGTTTAACAAACGAAAAGAGAAAATAAAGACAGAAAAAGAAAATATCACATAAGGAGCAGCTGATGACAGGATTAGCTCGCTTTCACCTGCAGGAGTGCCTGTCCATGGTATTCAGCGAGGCAATAATCTTTAAGAGCTTATTTCCAACATGTAATGCTCAATACTTCCGCTTTCCCGCATCTCATTTGTTGCAATGAACTCTGGTAGGGTGCGCCGTGCGCACCATGAAATTGTAATAAGGGGGGCCTCACCAAAAGAGCCTGGCCAGCTAAATTCCAAGATGCCTCATTTTTTATCGTTGTGCCGCAAGGGGAATTCGGTGATCAGATCCTTTTGTATTGCTAACTCGCTGTAAGCTGTTATTTTTCAGGGGCTTAGTTCTTGGCTTACTGTGAAAAAGCATCCTGTTGTTGCTGTTTCACCTGTACAACCCTGAGTTCCAGGTTTTCCCTGAAAGCTTTAAACCGCAGGGTATGTTTACGCACTGTTTATAGAAATATATTGGCCGCATTCTCTTTCGCTTTCCTTCCGTTATGAAAATATTACCTTCCGTACAGAAATTCCTCGCCCTGATAGCAGCATTTTTCCTTTGCACTTCCATCGCCTATGCAGACCTTGGGCTTAGCTCCAGCGATTTTGGCAGCCAATCCGTAGATGGCAGCCAAGTGGATAGTGTACAGGTGCACTCCCTGGATGACGAGACCAGTGAAGCCGGTAATCAGCATGATGGTGCAACTGATGATAGTGGTTCGAGTGGTGATCCTGGAACCAATTCCCCTGTCTGTGAGACACATGATGGCAACGGTAGTTCCGAAGGTTCCTCCTGTAACATGTGTCCGGAAGGTACCGCTGTACCTGACAAGGACTCCACAACCCAGTCCTGCAATAGCAAGCCCTGTAAGAAAACCTATTCCTATGTAAATCTCTTTACCCGGCAGTACCAGGATGATCTGGTGGACATGTCTGTCAAGGTTGCAGGCGGTCATGCCAAAGTTTACCGTCTCTACGTGGATGGTAAATGGCAGTTCGAACACGAATTCAACCGGATTCAGGGTTCATCTGGAGATAACACCCTTAAAAAAGGTAATCTGACCTATCATAAAGAGGCAGGCGGCCTCTATCGATACAGAACCTTTACCCTGCATGCTCTGGATACGGGTTTTCGATGGCAGAATAAAAAAGGCCAATATGTGCTCTATGATGGGCAGGGGCGCATGGTGGAAACCGGGGACCGAAGGGGCGCGCTCACCTATTATACGTACCAGGGCAATCAGTTGCTTACCATTCAGGATCGCAGCCACGCCACGGTGTTCGATTTTACCTATACTGATCAGGGCAAGATCCGTCAGGTTGCGGACCAGAATGGCCGCACTCTACATTACACCTGGGAAAACGATTTGCTCACACGGGTAACCGATGTGCTCGGGCATGCTACACGATACAGTTATAGTCAGCAGGGGCAGTTGACAGCCAAGGTCGATGAAGCAGGACGCATGTTTTTTATCACCTATCATCCCGATGGTGCGGTGAAAAGTGTGCTCTCCCGTATGGAAGGCGGTTATTATTTCAGCTTCA
>NZ_AUCV01000050.1 GCF_000429945.1 Desulfogranum japonicum DSM 18378
AAAAATATATATTTCCTTAAAGAGACGGGCTTGTCCAACCACGGATAAGATTGTGGTTCGTTCGTTCCTCACTCACACAATCTATCCTTATTCGTTAGCGTTTTTGTCATTATTTCAATTGTTTGATTGTTATTCACATTGGGCTTTTCCATTCTGAATGAGCATGTCTGAAACGTGGACTTTCTGCTTTAGGGTTATACGATGCTTTTGTGTCGTCAATTATTACATTTCTTCCAAGAATGTCTCTAGCTTCACCAAGCGACCAAACAGTTGAAAGATCACTTGAAATATCTCGATACATTGATGAAAATCCAGTTTCTCTACCAATATTATGAAATATTTCTGGTAACTTTATTTTGAAATTATATGCAGGCAATTTGGGTAGGCCATTTAATGCAGCATATGTGTTATATACATGTATTAATCTAGTGATTGGAGTTCCTTGCCTTGTGGTGATAGAGAATTTAACTCGAATTGATTCTGAGATTTTATCTATTTCACCAATAATTTTTGACACCGCCTTGTTTGCTTGACCTATATCTGATTCATCAAAAAGTCTCCTAACCTCTCTGATTTGCTCTCTTGCCTGCGTAATATTTTTGTCATTTCTTATTTCAAAAGCAGCCTTGATAATATCTTTAACATTTCCGGTTTCTTTAGCTAACCAAGCCGAAAATATTGGTAGATCTATTGCTGTGGCTGAAGAAAGGCCGCCATTGTGTATTTCTATGAGATCTTTTGAAAGTATTCTTGAGAAATGATCTACTATTCGCCCAGTATAATCAAAACCATAGTTGCAGGTTTTGGAAATATAGTGTTGTTGGTATGCCTGTCTGATAGGATACACAAATGTGTCAGATTTTAGATACTTGGCAACCATTGAGTAAAAGATAGTTCGATTTGCCAACCATGTAAGTGATGCAACGAAAGCACTTATTGCAGGGGTTAAACCACCAGTTTCACCACTTCCCCATTTAGCTTTCGGAATACGATAACCTTTTTTTACTGGGTTACCTTTAGAATCATACAACCTTACAGCTGAACTTGTGTTGCCACTAACGTCCTCAATATCAGATAATTCAGAGAAAATTGCAGATGCTAAATTACCATATTTGTTGAATTCGGTTGAGCCCTGTTCTGCTAGACATTTTAATGTTAAATAATATACACTTGAGCTAATATCCCAGGTAACTCATGATATGAGTTTTTAAGATGTTGAAAAATTCACGGAAATTCTCATTGACGAACTCACCACCTCTAATTTCTGGATTCAGCTTGCTTGACTCTTCATATGCTTTTGTTTCTATATCATGCAAATTGTAAACGGTTGGGTCAATAAACTCTATATAAGGGAAGTCTTTAATCCTTTGCTCTCTATGTTTTGGAATATAGTTGTCTAGGGCAACTATTTTATCGTAAAACAAGATAGATTGAATCAAATTTTCTAAAGCAATAATATCCGTATCTACGGAATCTCTTGACCTTGTTTTTACCTCGCCAATTATTCTTTGAACACCAGTTATTGTTGCATTATCAATTAGAGAATAGGTCATAACGTTTAGTAATTACATGGGATTGTTTGTTTCGCTAACGTTGAGTTCAGTGGCGAGCTTCAGCGAGTCCACTGGAATGGTTGGTTGTGTGTTTTATTTCTATTTTCAATTTCCTGCCACCAGTGATTTCAAAACCATTAACTTGATAAAAATTTAGAGTCTTATCGAATTGAGGGAGTGGTGGTGTGGTGACTTCTAATCTTGACCAATTCTTGCCTTTAGCAAATTTAATTGCCTCATTGACTAGAGCATTGCCAATTTTATTTGAACGATACTTCTGAGAGATAAACAGTTCTGGTATAGTTCCATAGGCACCTTCAGAATATAGAGCGAAGCTTTCATAAAGGGATATAAAACCGATATTTTTTCCAGAAACAATATCCTTTGCCATAAAAACCCAATATTTTTCATTTGATATTAGATCTTTTGCAATAATTAGTGTCTTTTCAGGGTCGAAATGAAAGGCATGTAAATTGATTTTTGTCATTATTTCATTTAACAGATCTCCGACCAAGAGTATTAGATCTGAGAAATCTTCAGCTTGGATTGGCGCTATTGTAATATTCTTCATTCGTATTTTACTCACACAACGTGGAATTCACCGGCGAGCTTCGCGAGTCCGGTGGAATGATTGGTTGTGTGAGTTAATCTGCTGTTTTTTCGAGATCTTTAATGTTCTCTACAAGACCATTGAACAATTCAAAAACATCAATCTCTTCTTCTCTTTCAATTCTTTTTGAGATCATAGTCATTGGGTACATTATTATGCTGCTATTTCCTAATCGAATAGCTGGATCGCGACCCATTTCATCTTCAACTATTATCCAGTGCATATCAAGTTCTTGCACAAATGCGTCACCAAATATAATGCCCATGCATTGCAATTCGTAAGTATTAGTTGAATCAAATACTTTCTGCTCTATCAATGCTCTCAGTAAACCAAGTTTTCCAGCTACAGATTTATATTTATCACTTGAAGAAGGACTTAAATATTTCTCGATAACATTTCTTCTTTTTGTCAATTCAGATTCATCAATATTTGTAAGTTCACCAATCACCTGTTTGGGAGGTGGTTCAACAACCCATTCTTTGGCCATAGTAGAATTGTGGTTTGATAGCACTGCTACTGCTATAATTAAGAGTAAATTTAGTATTTTCATACACACAACGTTTTATAGGCGAACGTCGCATTTGGCGAGAAGATCAGCAAGGCGTTTGCGAATTTTCTTCTTTGTTGCCAATGGTTTTGTTCGTATGGATATAAGTGGTATTTTTTCTAACTTGTTTAATTTTCTATAAAATATATAGTTATTCTGTTGTTTTTATACCGCAAAACAGGTGGCATCGCAAGTGAAATGAGTGGCGATATTATGAGTCGTCTAACATTGAAATTTTTTATTTGTGGTATGCTGCATTTTTTGGATTTGGATCTGTTGCGGTACTTCTTTGCGTCGTTATTGGCTTGTAGAGACCGTTTTAGGCGACTGTCGTATAAAACGGAAATTTTTTAGAAAAAAAATTAAAATGAATATAATTTTAATATGTTAGATGCTACGAAATTTGCTGATTTTTTACTTGGAGGCGACTTGGTAGGGCAAGGGAAGGAAAAATATCATGTGATGTGGGTGAGGAAGTTTTTCAAGGTTAGGGTTCAGTGGTTGAATCACCCTTGGCCAGATCAACTACAGTATTTTCTTAAAGTTCTGGAAGCTGACCCCAAGGTTGAGCAATGGCAAATAGACCAGGCAGAGCAGTCAGTTCGTCTATACTTTGTTAATTTTTTGGGGCATCAGGAAAAGATAGATGATTGTGAGCCTCTGATTAGGATTGATCCTGAAAATGGCTTTATGGTTTCGGGAGCTATTGCTGCTTTTCAGGAGTCACTTCGTTTAAAGAATTATGCGTATAAAACGGAACAATCCTACCTCAATTGGTGTAAAAGGTTGCTGCGATTTACCTGCGAAGCACAAAACGTTCCCTCTAACGGGCCAGTACATCTGCATGAGCAACATATCAAAGATTTTCTTGCTTACCTTGTCCTTAAACGATACGTGTCCAGCTCAACACAAAATCAGGCTTTTAGTGCTATTTTGATGTTTTGCCGTGTGGTTTTACGTAGAGATTTAGGAGATTTTAAAGAAAATGTTCGTGCCAAGACTGGAAAACGTTTACCTGTTGTCTTTTCAATTGAGGAGGTTCAACGTATCTTTGCAAAAACACGTGGAACATCTGGACTTATGATCAAAATGATTTACGGAGGAGGGATGCGTCTTACAGAATGTCTTAGGTTGCGCGTCCAGGATATTGATTTTGACCAAAGTTTGATTTTTATTCGAGCTGGAAAAGGCGATAAAGATCGCACTACAATATTGCCGGAAAGTATTCAGGGCATGCTTAAAGAACATTTAGTGCGGGTTCGTGAATTGCACAAGATGGATCTTGAAAAGGGCTACGGACAGGTGTATCTTCCTGACGCCCTTGCCAGAAAGTACCCCGGGGCTGCTTCTCAGTGGGGGTGGCAATATGTTTTTCCAAGTATGGTATTGTCTACTGACCCAAGAACAAATGTTGTGAGAAGACATCACGTCAGTGCCCGGGCAGTCCAGAGAGCCCTTAAACAGGCGATGAATGATGCCGACATCAGTAAGCATGCATCCGTACACACCTTGCGCCACAGCTTTGCCACCCACTTGTTGCTCAATGGAGTGGATCTGCGCCAGATACAGGAATATTTAGGACACGCTCGTGTAGAAACTACCATGGTTTACACGCATGTTGTCAAGGATTTACGCAATCCGGCCGTTAGCCCTCTGGATATGTTGGAACAGTTTTGCAAGTGATTTTTGGAAATAAAAAATAACCAATATTTGGGGCCATGAATAGACTTTATCCGCTTTACGCTTATAGTTAAAATCAAATGCAGAGAGTGAAGATTTTTACCGTAATTGATCACAGGCGCACCTATTTGCGCGATCGTTATTGCCCGAATAGGTAGTGCCTGTAGCGAACAATAACGCTTGCACAAATCTTGGGCGACTTAAATCACTTACAGCCACGATGTAAATGGGGCAAGGGATTGCATGTTTCTGTAATCATTTGCGTTTTGCCATCTTTTATGGAGAGAAGATAAGAACACCAATGGAGTACTATGAAATTCTTGAGGTATCTAAGGATGCCTCAGCAGCTGAAATAAAAAAAGCTTATCGCAAACTCGCTTTAAAATATCATCCTGATAAAAATCCCGATGATAAACAGGCTGAGGCTAAATTTAAGGAAATCAGTGAAGCGTATGCGGTACTTTCAGACCCGGAAAAACGAAAACAATATGATACCTATGGGTCCACCGGTTTTCATCAGCGCTTCTCCCAGGAAGACATTTTTCGAGGTTTTGATCTCAATGATATCCTGCGTCAGTTTGGCTTTGGGGGAGGTTCTTTCCGTTCAGGTGGCAATTTTTTTACTGGCGGACAACAGGGAAGGGGAGGATTTGAATCCTTTTTCACCAATGGCGGGATGCGTGGAGGAGGTTGTGCTGGCGGTGGATGCGGCCCCCAGCAGCCAAAAGGACAGGATTTAACCTATGAGATCAATGTCAGTCTGGAAGACGTGCTGAATGGTGCGGAAAAAAATATTACCTTGCGTCATCACAGTGGGCAACCCCAGCATGTATCTGTGAAGATACCTCAGGGCATTGAAACTGGAAAAAGGCTGCGTTTGAGCGGCAAAGGGAATCCCTCTCCTGCAGGTGGGCCTCCGGGCGATCTGTATTTGAAAGTTTATGTAGAAAAACATCCTGAATATACTCGTGACGGTGACGATCTGATCATTGAAAAAAGGGTGCCATTCAGCCAGGCCTGTCTTGGAACCAGTGTGGAGATCACCACACTGGAGGGGAAAAAGATCAAGCTGAAAGTCCCTGCTGGGGTTCAGCAGGAATCAAAGCTAAGAGTCCGCGGACATGGGTTGCCGGACGGTCCAAATGGGACTAGAGGGGATATATACGTGAAGATTGCTGTGCAAATCCCAAAACAGCTGAGTAAGGAGCAGGAAGAGGCAGTAAACGCTCTAGCCGCACTTTCTCTGTAACACAGAAGGACTGTGTCAGCTTTCAGGATGCAGTAGCAGGGAAAGCTCAAAGCCCCTACAACTGTATCCTGAAAGGTTTTATTGAGCGCTCAGCAGTTGTTTGATGGCATTTGCCATACGTTTGATCCCTTCTTCGATAGTAGGGATGTCCATGCATGAGAAGTTAAGTCGCAGTGTATTGGTGTCATCTGCATTGATGTAAAATGGATTACCTGGAACAAATGCCACCTTGGCTGCCAGCGCATGTTCAAAAAGTTCCATGGCCGAAACTCCTTTTGGCAGGGTCACCCAAAGAAACATACCTCCATCGGGATTTGTACACTGAACTCCCTCCGGAAAGTAACGCCTGATACTCGCTACCATGGCGTCTTTTTGCGCTCCATAAGCAGAGGTAATGGTTCTGATATGCTGATCCAGGTCATTGTCACAAAGAAACTGGTAAATGATACGTTGTGCCAGGTAGTTGGTGTGCAGGTCTGCAGCCTGCTTGGCAACCAGTAGTTTCTCCATCAGGGGTGGCGGTGCAATGAGCCAGCCGATGCGCAATGAAGGCGCGACGGTTTTGGAAAATGAGCCTAAAAGTACAGTTTTTTCTGGAAGTAGCTTGCGGAAACTGGTTTTCGTCTGGGAGACAAAACAAAGATCAGCGTAGGGATCATCCTGGATGATATAAAGCTTCTTTTTTTCAAGCAGACGTGCACACTGCTGACGATTTTCCTCACTATAACTGATTCCGCTTGGGTTCTGAAAATTTGGAACCGTATACATCAGCTTTGGTTGTGTTGTGCTCAGAGTCATTTCTAATTGGTTAAGATCCATCCCTTTTTCGTCTACAGGAATAGGTAGAAACTGAGGACGGTATAAAGAAAACGCCTGGATAGCCCCAAGGTAACCTGGCTCTTCGATAATCATGTGGTCGTTTCTGTTGAGAAGAACCTTGCCAAGTAAATCTATTCCCTGCTGTGAGCCTGTGGTTATCAGGATATGTTCGGGATTGATATCAAGCCCCTGTTTCTCTGCATACCGTTTGGCTATGAGTTCCCTGAGCGGCAAGTATCCCTCGCTATTGGCATATTGCAATACTTCCTGGCCAGCTGTTGCAAACACCTTATCTGTTGCCTGTTGCAATCCTTGTACAGGAAAAAGCTGTCTGTTCGGCAGCCCGCCGGCAAAAGAGATAATGGATGGATCCAGTGTAACTTTCAGTATTTCACGAATAAATGATTGTGGGACATCAGCGATGCGGTCGGCAAATAAGGAGTTCATTTTGTTTTCCTGCAAAATTGAGAACAGCAGGCAATTACAATTGCTCTTTGCATCGCTTGCTGCGCCGAAACTACTCACAGGGTGTTAAGCCCGATGTGGTACCTTCTGTTATTTTACAATGTAGGTGCTGCTGTTGCTCCAGATTTATGTAAAGGTGGGGCTGTTTGTATTTTTGGTCAGCAAAGTTTGTGGTTCAGCAGCATGAAAATTGTTATTAGTACACCTCGGTGTAGAATTCGTCAATTTATTCTGAAAGGGACGGATGACAATCCATGAGGTGAACGATCAGGTGAACTCGTACCTGTTCATAAAGGAAGATTTTTACGCCTATTTAAGGTGTATGACGTTTTGAATGCCCCAAATAATATATATTCCCTGGAGTGCTATGCAAAAAATGAAACCGAGATTTCAAGAACAAGGTTGGCGTATGGCAGTAACGTTTCTCTGTCTTGTACTTTTATCTATGTTGCAACCTGCACAATCTCTCTTGGCTGCCCATGGTGAAAGTCTTGATGGCGAGCTGAAATATCCTAAGGATTTTAAACATTTTGATTATGTTTCACCCAATGCAAAACAGGGGGGAACTCTGAACCTACATAGTTTAGGTGGTTTTGATAAAATGAACCCTTTCACCCTGAAGGGGGAGAGCCCTGAAGGTTTAGGAACATATGTTTACGAAACTTTGACGGTATCCAGTCTTGACGAGCCGTTTGCGCAGTACGGTCTGATTGCTAAGGACATTGCCATGGCGCCGGACCAGAAATCCGTTACCTTTACATTGAATCCAAAAGCTCGCTTTGCAGATGGAACTCCGGTGAGAGCCGAAGATGTGATATTTAGCCTGGAGATTTTACAAAGTGAAGAAGCATCTCCTTTTTATCAACTGTATTTTCATGATATCGAGCGGGGTGAAATAATAGACGTGCACACTGTGAAATTTCATTTTAAAAGAAAAAACAGGGAGTTGCATATGATAGCTGGGCAGCTTCCTGTGCTTAGCAAAAAATTTTTTACTGAACATGGGTTCAACTCCACTGATGCCAAAGACACCCTGGCACTCCCGCTTGGGTCCGGGCCGTATATGGTAAAATCCTATGATTTAGGGAAACATATAACTTATGTCAAAAATCCTGATTATTGGGCAAAAGATCTGCCTGTACGCAAGGGAATGTTTAATTTCGACACCATTAACATTAAATACTTCAAGGATCAGACTGTCAGCCTGGAGGCATTTAAGGCCGGTGAATTTGACTTTATGTATATCAACATTGCCAAGCAATGGCAGCGTGATCTTGTTGGTAGAAAATTTGATCAGGGCCTGCTGACAAAACATGCCTTTGCTCACAAGAATAATGCAGGTATGCAGGGGTTCGCTTTCAACACCCGACGTGATTTGTTCAAAGACAGGCGGGTTCGGCAGGCGTTGGGCCTGGCGCTTGATTTTGAGTGGACCAATACTACCTTGTTTTACAGTCAGTATAAACGCACAAACTCCTATTTTGCAAATTCTGAATTGGCGGCTACCGGCCTGCCGTCTGAAGACGAGCTGAAAATACTGGAACCATTTCGTAAAGAGTTGCCCCCTGAAGTCTTCACTCAGCCATTAACACCTCCGACAACTGCAGGCCCCGGTGGGCTTAGGGCTAACCTGCGTAAGGCTATGGCCTTGCTAAAAGAATCAGGATATCAGATTCAGGATGGCACTCTTGTCGATTCTACTGGAAAACCATTCACCTTTGAAATCTTGCTTGTCTCGCCAACGTTTGAGCGGGTGATGGCAGGATATGTAAACAACCTGCAAAAACTAGGCGTGCGAGCCTCTTATCGAACTATTGATCCGGCACTGTACATAGATAGAATTAAGAATTTCAACTTTGATATGACCGTGCAGGGTTTTCCGCAGTCGCAGTCGCCTGGAAATGAACAGCGGGAATTTTGGGGAAGTAGTGCTGCCCAGCGTAAGGGCTCCCGAAATGTTGTAGGGATAAGTGATCCGGTTGTTGATGCGTTGATTGATGCGGTGATTTATGCGGAGGATCGAAAGACCCTCACTGTGGCATGTCGAGCTCTTGACAGGGTATTGTGGTATGGCTACTATGTCGTGCCTAATTGGTATCTGGATTCGCATCGACTGGCTTTTTCAACCAGTCTCAGATATCCTGAAACATTGCCTGTTTACTACAGTTACGACCAGTTCTTGAATACATGGTGGCAAGAGTGACGTATTCACACACTGTTGGCATTTTTTTTGTAAGGTCCCATATATCCTATATTCCTTGACGGAAGTAGGGTATAATGGGACCGAAGGTATCAACTTTTATCACGCGTATTCGTGACTACATGCTTGAGAGAATATTCTTAGAACAGTATTTAAACGTCTGCAGTACAGGTATTCGCATGTTCCGAAGTCTGTGTTTACCCGTAGGCAAAAAGGTACGTGTCAGATTGCGGAATTCCTCATTCAGGACCAGACAGTAAAGAGGAATTATGACCACTTCAATGGATAAAACGGATAAGGATTATCCGTGGATTTATTTAACCGGTAAGGAGGTCTATGACTTTTTTTGTAAAGTAAAGGGCCGGTTACAGGGCATAACTGTGTACGCCCTGGTGGGTAAAAGCGGAACGGGCAAAAGTTTTCGGGCTCGTTTGCTGGCTGAAAAAATTGGTATTCCCTATATCGTAGATGATGGCCTGCTGATACACGATACCGCCATATTGGCAGGGAGATCCGCCAAGCAGGAAAAGAACTATATCAGTGCGATTAAGACAGCTCTTTTTTCTGACTCTGTTCATCGAGACCAAGTGGTTGAGGTGATGCAGAAAAGAAAAATAAAGAAGATCCTTCTGATCGGTACGTCTGACAAGATGGTAGCCCGGATGGCCAGACGGCTCGAATTGCCCCCGATTTCCCGAATCATAAAAATTGAAGAGATCGCCAGCCAGGAAGATATAGAGAATGCAATTAAATCCCGCTTTGAAGAAGGCAAGCATGTTATCCCTGTGCCAGCCATAGAAATTCGGCGTGATTATGCTCAGATTCTTTCTGATTCCATCCGAATTTTTTTTAAGGGCAGCAAGTCAGCGTCCGGTAATAAAAAATCGCGATTTTTTGACAAGTCTGTCGTGCAACCTGATTTTCATACCAATGATCGTGTCGTTTCTGGAACAGTCACTATCTCTGAAGCTGCTTTAACGCAGATGCTCCTTCACTGCATAGATGAATTTGACAGTGAAATTCAAGTGAAAAAAATCAGGGTTCGTACTGCGCGTTCCGGGTATGGGATCAGTCTGTTTATTGGAGTGCCGTATGGAAAAACCCTGGCCGGAGGACTCCATGGCCTGCGGGCCTATATCACGGATCGATTACAGAGGTACACTGGTATTCTGCTGGAGTCTCTTGAGATTTCGGTTGATGAAGTCGTGCAGCGGAAAAAAGAGCAAAAAGATGAAATCGACAAAAAAAATGAACAGGGATAAAAAAAAGCCAATCTATCTAACCCCTCCATTTTACAACCTCTAACTGAGTCTTCATTCATTTTCACACAGGGGGTAACCCCCCCAAACCTTTATTTATCCCTTGACTCGATAAATATAATGTTGTTATACAACCTGTGTTTTGAGTGATTGTTTTGTAAGCAGTTTGCCGGGTGGAATCGTCGAGTTGTGGGTGAGGGCGGCTTGCTTCTATGGAAATGCACTCAGTCTGCTGTTTTGATTAAGTGCAGCTCTATTCCCGTTGTATCATCTTACTAGGTATATAATTCGATAATTTCACCGCGTCATCTTCTTCGAAAGTCACTTGACTCGTGCTCTGCAGTTTGTGGTAGTGGTGCAGGGTTTTGAGTGGTTTTTTCGGATGTGGTAGCGGTAAAAAGTGCTTAAGGGATGCAGTATAAGGGTAACCTTACAAACATCCTGAGTACGGTAATGTCTGGTCGGTGCGTATATCTGACCACGTCTTCTTTCCTGCTCTCCCATTTCTGAAAAAATGTTTTGTCTGGCCGTGGGGCTGAAGTGCATAGATGCGAAATCTCGTTGGGGGAGATTTTCACACTAGCGTATTGCCTTCTGCTTTGAGGCTGATCGAACGTTTTTTCTTGTTGGGAATGCGGAAGAAAGCTAGGCATATTTTCTGGGGGGAAAATTGCTTCACGTCTTTTCTCCTTGTCTTTTACTCTTCCTGCCGAATCCATCCCCGAAAAAGCGGGTGCATGTCACTTGAAGCTCGCAAAACAGTGTCAACAGGATTTCAAACAATTCTATTTCTCGAGGAGGCCGCCCGTCGATTGCGATCGGTACTCCGCAAAAGGATGCGTCTATGAAAGTTCATGAGTATCAGGCCAAGGAATTATTCCGGAAATTTAATGTACCGACCCCCAATGGTAAGGTCGCTTACACAACTGAAGAAGTTGAGAAAATTGCGGACGAATTTGGACTTCCTGTGGTAGTTAAGGCCCAGGTCCATGCCGGCGGTCGAGGAAAAGGCGGCGGTGTAAAACTCGCCAGAACCAAAGAGGAAGTGAAAGAAGTTGCTGACTCCATCATCGGTATGACCCTGGTTACCAAACAAACCGGTGCTGAGGGTAAGAAAGTAAACAAGGTACTGGTTGAGCAGGGTGTTTCCATAAAGAAAGAACTTTATCTCTCCATTATTCCCGATCGTGAAACCGCAAGCGTTGCCATTGTCTGCAGCCAGGACGGCGGTATGGATATCGAGGATGTTGCCGAGAAGACCCCGGAGCGGATCATCACCGTTAGTGTCAGCCCTGCCACAGGTATTCAGCCTTTCCATCTTCGCCAGGTCTGCTTCGGCCTTGAACTGCCCAAAGAGTTGATGAAAAAGATGTCTGCATTGGTGAAGAACCTCTATGAATGCTTTGTGGCATATGATTGCTCCATGCTGGAGATCAATCCCCTTATCATCACCGAAGAGGATGATATCATCGCGCTTGACGCAAAAATTGACGTTGATGGAAACTCCATGTTTCGTCATCCCGATGTCAAAGAGATGCATGATCCTGACGAAGAGGATCCCATTGAGTTGGAAGCCAGCCAATACGGGCTTAACTACATCAATCTTGATGGAAATGTGGGTAATATCGTTAACGGTGCCGGATTGGCCATGGCAACCATGGATATCGTAAAAATGGCTGGCGCATCTCCTGCAAACTTCCTTGATGTTGGTGGTGGAGCAAATGCTGAGGCTATTGAGAATGGCTTCCGACTGATTATGAGTGATCCTAGTGTAAAAGGTATTTTGATCAACGTATTTGGTGGAATTTTACGCTGTGATATCCTTGCACAGGGTGTGGTTCAGGCTGCAACAAAACTGAAATTGTCTGTTCCTGTTGTCGTTCGTATGGAAGGAACAAACGTAGAAGAAGGACGCAAAATTCTTGCTGACTCCGGTCTTGAGCTGATCAACGCAGTTGATCTGGCTGACGCTGCAGAGAAAGTTGCAAAGATTGTAGCCTAAATAGATTTCGCACTGTTCTCCAGGTTAAAAACACCTAGAGAACAAGATTTCGGGGTGCAAAGGGTCAGGGTTAAATGGCTGACTCCCGCAATAATGCCCTGTAACAGAAATACTAACCATACTCATAGAGGAATACGATGAGCGTTTTTATAGATAAAAATACCCGTTTACTTGTTCAAGGTATTACCGGTTCGGAAGGACAATTTCATACACGATCCTGTATTGCATATGGGACCAATGTTGTAGCCGGTGTAACACCTGGTAAAGGTGGACAAAAAATGGATGATGTACCCATCTACAACGGTGTTAAAGCTGCGAAGAAAGCATCTGACGCCAATGCATCCATGATTCTGGTACCACCTCCATTTGCTGCAGATGCCATTATGGAAGCTGCTGACGCTGGTATTGAATTAGTAGTCTGCATCACAGAAGGTATTCCTGTGATGGATATGATGAGAGTAAAAAATTACCTTGCCACCAAAAATACCCGCCTTATCGGCCCGAACTGCCCTGGCCTCATGACCCCCGGGCAGTGCAAAATCGGAATTATGCCTAATACCATGGGTAAAGGCGGCGGGCCGGTAGGCGTTGTATCTCGCTCCGGCACCCTGACCTATGAAGTTGTTCATCAGTTGTCCCAGGTCGGCCTCGGACAATCCACCTGCATCGGTATCGGTGGTGACCCCATCAACGGTACCAACTTCCTGGACTGCCTTGCAGCATTCAATGCTGATCCTGAAACCAAGGCGGTTGTTATGGTCGGCGAGATCGGTGGTAATGCTGAAGAGGATGCATGTGACTACATTAAAGCGAATATAGACATGCCTGTTGTCGGTTTTATTGCTGGCCTCACAGCTCCTCCAGGTCGTCGTATGGGTCATGCTGGTGCTATCGTAAGTGGCGGTAAAGGTACTGCTGAAGCAAAAATTGAAGCCATGAAAGCCAGTGGCGTTCATCACTGTGAAAATCTTGGCAAGATTGGCGAGCTTTGTAAAAAAGTTTTCTAAACAGCCGAATGTTGAGACCTGGAACTGATTACTCTTGGAACATCAGTTCCAGGTTCTAACAGGAGCACGGAATCTTCATTGAATTCTGCAGCAAGGAGACAGCATGAGTAGTACAACAAAAGAAAAATTGGAAGAGCTGAAAAAGCGCAGAGCCGCGGCTCTCCTCGGTGGTGGTCAAGATAAAATTGACAAGATCCACGCTAAAGGCAAGAAAACAGCCCGTGAGAGGATCGCTCAGTTACTCGATCCCGGTACCTTTGAAGAGTATGATTGCTTTAAGAGGCATCGCTGCCACAACTTCGGCATGGAAAAGATCCAGTTTGACGGTGATGGTATTGTGACCGGATACGGAAAAATCAACGGTCGTCCTGTTTATATTTATGCACAGGATTTTTCCGTACTGGCAGGCTCTCTTTCTGAGACCCTTGCTGAGAAGATCGTCAAGGTTATGGAACTGGGAATGAAAAACGGCGTTCCTGTTATTGGTCTAAACGATTCCGGTGGTGCGCGTATTCAGGAAGCCATTGAAGCACTTCGCGGGTATACGGATATCTTTTTGCGCAACATTCTGGCATCCGGTGTCGTTCCGCAGATCTCAGGCGTTTTCGGCCCCTGTGCTGGTGGTGCTGTATATTCTCCGGCCCTGACAGACTTCATCATCCAGGTCAAATTACAGTCTTACATGTTCCTGACCGGACCAAAAGTTGTAAAAACCGTCCTCAACGAAGATGTGACCGTTGAGGAACTTGGTGGTGCCTCAATGCATACAACCAAGTCTGGTGTGACGGACCATGCTGCAGAGAATGAAGATGATGCGATTTGGTACATCCAGACGCTGCTTTCCTATCTGCCGCAGAATAATATGGAAGATCCTCCTGATGTGGAGTGCACAGATTCCATCATGCGTAGGAGTGAATTGCTCAACGAGATTATCCCGGATAATCCCAATGCCGCATATGACATGAAAGACGTTATCAGAGAAACTGTTGATGATGGTGTCTTTTTTGAAATTAAAGAAAATTTTGCAGCAAACATTATAGTTGGCTTTGCCCGCTATGGTGGGAAAAGTGTTGGTATCGTAGCCAATCAGCCTAATTACTATGCAGGCGTACTCGATATTGACGCTTCAAAAAAAGGTGCTCGTTTTGTTCGTTTCTGTGACTGTTTTAATATTCCCGTTATCACTTTTGTTGACGTCCCAGGCTTTCTGCCAGGTACTGATCAGGAATTCGGTGGGGTTATTACAAATGGCGCTAAATTGATGTATGCCTATGGCGAAGCTACTGTACCGAAAATTACGATTATTACTCGGAAAGCATACGGCGGAGCATATTGTGTTATGTCCTCCAAGCATCTGCGCTGTGACATTAACTACTCTTGGCCGACCGGTGAAATTGCGGTTATGGGTGCAAAAGGGGCCGTTGAAGTTCTGTATGCAAGGGCTGCTAAGAAAGAGGATGATCCAGCAGCGTTTCTGGCTGAGAAAGAGAATGAGTACAATACTAACTTCTCTAACCCGTACTGTGCTGCCGAGCGTGGGTATATTGATGACGTCATCGAACCTGCGGAGACTCGCTATCGTATCATTAACGCTTTGGAATCCATCAAAACTAAACGTGATACTAACCCAGCGAAAAAACATGGTAATATTCCTTTGTAAATCCTGCCATTGTGGGAATACACTGGGGTGTTGCTGATTAATTCAATACTCAACGGGTGAAAAGATGGCAAAAAACAGTAAGAAAATGGCAGCGGCGCTTGCCGCAGTCAATATGTACCTCCAGCAGGAAGCTGAGGCAGCATATCTGGAGCAGCAGGCTGCTGCTGCCCGTGCCGCCAAGGCCGGTCCCAGTATTTGGGCCATAAGCGGGCGTCAGGAAATGATGTCCATGCGTAGGATGATGCAATTACGAGCGTTTTGATAGCTCCCTTTTAGATTTCGATATTTAACGATTACGTATTAGAGGAGAAACGAACAATGAGCGACCAAGTAACAATGACCGCCATGAATTATGATGCTGATCGTCCCAAGGCGGATAATCCAGTAAAAGTAATGGACCTCAGCCTTCGTGACGGACATCAGTCACTGTTTGCAACCCGCGGTCGTACCGAGGATATGATTCCAGTAGCAGAGCTGATGGATGAAGTTGGCTTCTGGGCTATCGAAACTTGGGGTGGAGCTACTTTTGATACAATGCATCGCTTCCTCAATGAGGATCCTTGGGAGCGTCTGCGTACCTTGAAACGCTACATCAAGAAAACACCTTTTTCCATGCTGCTCAGGGCGCAGAACCTGGTTGGTTACCGCAACTATGCAGACGACCTGGCAATGGCTTTTGTTGAGCGCGCTGCAGAAAACGGTATGGACGTTTTCCGTACCTTTGACGCATTGAATGATTACCGTAACTTTGAGACAGTTGTTAAAGGAATCAAAGCTGCTGGTAAACACTTTCAGGGATGTATCTGCTATACCTTGACAGAGCCTCGTCTGGGCGGTGATATTTATAACATTGACTACTATACCAGCAAGGCAAAAGATCTTGTTGATATGGGTGCTGACTCCATTTGTATCAAGGATATGGCAGGTCTGATCGCCCCTTATGATGCATATGCCATTGTCAAGGCTATCAAGGAAACTACAGATATCCCTGTACATCTGCACAGTCACTTTACTTCCGGTATGTCTCCTTTGAGTCATTTGAAAGCAATTGAGGCTGGCGTTGATATTATTGATACCTGTATGTCTCCATATGCATACAGAACAGCCCACGCTGCTGTAGAGCCTTTTGTTATGGCCCTGCTCGGCACCAATCGCGACACTGGTTTTGATATCAAGAAATTGGCAGAGATCAATACCATTCTGGAAAAAGAGGTTATGCCTAAATACAAACACCTCCAGGATGACTCCAAGTTCTCTATCATCGATATCAATGTTCTACTGCACCAGACACCTGGTGGAATGCTCTCCAACCTTGTTAATCAGCTCCGTGAGATGGACGCACTGGATAAGATTGATGATGTATATAAAGAGCTGCCTAAAGTACGTAAGGATCTCGGTCAGATTCCTCTGGTTACCCCAACCAGCCAGATTGTAGGTATTCAGACTGTAAATAACGTACTTTTCGATACCCCTGAAGAACGCTACAAAATGATCACTGCTCAGGTAAAAGACCTGTGCTATGGTCTGTACGGTAAAACGGCAGTACCTATTAACGAAGAAGTACAGAAAAAAGCGCTTAAAGGGTATGAGCGTGGTGAAACCCCAATCACCTGTCGTCCCG
Source organism: Desulfogranum japonicum DSM 18378 (assembly GCF_000429945.1). GTDB lineage: Bacteria > Desulfobacterota > Desulfobulbia > Desulfobulbales > Desulfobulbaceae > Desulfogranum > Desulfogranum japonicum. The sequence goes on from NZ_AUCV01000050.1 coordinate 16,673, forward strand.
CAGAAGTACTTGAGCCAGAGATGGAAAAAGCTAAAGAGGCTATCGGTGATCTAGCCAAAGATATCGATGATCTCATCCTGTATGCTATTTATCCTGTAACCGGTAAGAAATTCCTTGAATGGAAATACGGTGTTTCTGAGCCACCTCCAGAGGTAAAAGCCCTTACCATGGCTGAGGTTAAGAAGCGTGATGATATTGTTGCCAAAGCCAAAGCTGGTAAACTCCTTGAGCCCAAGCCTGATACTCCTGATAAAACCGCAAATGTACGTGAATTCAACGTTTTTGTAGATGGAGAGTACTTCAAGGTTGAAGTTGATCCTCAAGGTGATATGCCTGTTATGGCTGCAGCCCCAGCAGCCGCAGCCCCTGCTGCCAGACCAGCCGCAGCCGCAGCTCCTGCCGCAGCTCCAGCAGCTAAACCAGCCGCAGCCCCTGCTGCACCGGCAGTTGATGTTGGAGATGGTACACCTTTGACTGCTCCAATGCCAGGTCTGATCATCAAGTATAATGTTAATGTTGGCGATAAAGTAAGTGCTGGAGATACAGTAGTTATACTGGAAGCCATGAAAATGGAGAATGCACTTGCCGCTCCATGTGATGGTGAAGTGAAAGCTCTTGGAGCAAACAGTGGTGACAACGTAACCAAAGGCGCTGTACTTGCTGTAATTGGCTAAGATATTCTAGAAATAGTGTTGTTGCAAAAAAGGGCGCTCTGAGCGCCCTTTTTTATTTTATGGCATTTCAAAAAAACTCTGTAATTGGTTGAATACGATAATAGGGGTAGCCCTAATTCTGCTCGCCCCATGGGGTGTCTTTTTTGAATCCTCCTGAAAAACACTCTGTTTTTTAAGGGATGCTAACCACTATCATTTCAGTGAGTGAAGCATATCTTCAAAAAAAATACGGGAAATGCTTGTGTAGATTCTCTCTTCACATCAATCCGAGATGTTTTGCAAGAGAGCAGAGTTGTTGTGCCATCCTGACCGTTGCCTGGTCTACCATTCTCCCTTCGACAGCTATGGCACCTTTACCTGTGGCCAGGGCTCGTTCATTGGCCTGTAATACCTTTTGGGCAAGGGTGATATCTTCACTGGCAGGGGTGAATACTTCATTGATGACATCGATTTGTGCAGGGTGAATAGCCCATTTGCCGTCACATCCCAGGGCACAGGTCATAATGGCAGATTTTCTCAGCCCATCGGCATCTTTGAAATTTCCATAAGGAGCATCTATAGCCATTACACCCGCAGCTTTGGCAGACATCACCATTTTTGACAGCGGATAATGCCATCTGTGTCCAGGGTAAAGATCCTCTTCTTTTTCTCCATGTCCTGAAATGGAAACCAACCTTGCGCCTACGGAAGCGGAATAATCCGCAATTCCAAATACAAGAGTAATAATCCGTGGGCTGGCAAGTGCAATTTCTGCTGCGTTGGAAAGACCCTGGGCTGTTTCAATTGAAGCTTCTATTCCAATGGTTGTTTGCAGCTTCTTCGCAATTTCAATGCCGTTAAGCATGTGATCTGCAAAGTGTATATCACTGACAGTATTCACTTTTGGGATAACAATGGCATCTATTATAGCTCCGGCACCTTCTGCAACCTCAAGCAGATCTCTATAACCAAATTGCGTGTCCAGCGAATTAATACGAACAGTCACGGTTTTTTGAGACCAGTCATAATCATGTAAAGTCTTAATTACCTGTAAACGTGCTTGTTCTTTCTGGTCCACAGGGACACTGTCTTCAAGGTCCAGCATGACGACATCTGCTGCACATTCCACTGCTTTGGCATGCATTTTAGCTACATGTCCCGGTACTGATAGGTTTGAGCGTCTTGGTTTCATGTAAACTCCTTACACATTAATGATTTACAGAGATTATTTTGCAGACGTGCATCTGTACGCAATTGATGTGATTTGCTTGCACCTACTCAGAGCGGACATGTACTGAATATATATGTTTTATAGGAACAATACGGTGTCTTGTTCAATACTTGGAATGTGTGTCCGCGGTGGTAAGTGAGCATTTACCATGGAATGGCTGCCTGTGGATAGCAGTTGCGTATATATGAAACGTTGCCCAGAAAAATATCCCCCCAATAATCGGTAGAATATCAGGCAAACTGTAAGCTGTTAAGCTTTTTATGCGTTGTAGTGGACATTTGTTTAGGGCAACTGGCATGTGAAATAATCCGGAATGAGAGGTGTAACAATTTAGAATTGGAACCATTTTTTCTTTTTTCTGGGATTATACATGGCAACTTTATTCCGGCCGCTATTTTTAGCATCATACAGCGCTTCGTCAGCGAGCCCTATGAATTCATTCTTTTTAAATCCATCACCCGATGGTCTGGCACAGGCAACACCGACACTAATTGTTACATGGTAGGTTTCTGCGCCATCGTCAAAAATGTAATCATCGACAGTTTTTCTAATTTTTTCTGCAACAAGCAATGCATCTTCAGGTTCTGTCTCAGGGAGAACAAATACAAATTCCTCGCCCCCGTAACGAGCAATGAGGTCATACTCCCGAATGACTTCTTTAACAACACGGCAAAAATCTCTAAGTATGAAATCACCAACTTGATGTCCGTACTGGTCATTAAACTTTTTAAAATGATCAATATCAGTGAGCAGTATTGAAATGGTTTTCCCGTTTCGTATGGAGCGATTTATTTCTTTGTCTAAAAAATTTTGAAAAAATCGATGGTTATTAATTTCGGTAAGCCCATCGATATTTGCTAGATTTTCAAGAAGTGAATTTTTGTGGCCAAGTTCTTCTGTCAAATTTTCCAGTGCCATTTTTGCTTTAATGAGTTCTCTGTTCATTTCCTCGTAGCTGAGATTGAGCAGGCTCAAACGCAGGTTGGCTTCCTGCAGGATTTCTGCAACTGATTTTACCTCTCCAATTTTTACCCCAAAATACTCTGCGGAATTTCGTATTTCTCTATCTACTTTACGCAGGATAGCGTTAACAGCTATTGCTTTAAGGCCGAGAAGTTTTTGCGCATCTTGGCGAAACTGTTTGTGGAAGCGTTCAGGACGTTCACTGTAAAAAAGCTGAGTTAATAAATCAGAAAGGTAAACAGCATGTACGTTATGAATGAGTTGTTCATCATGGTTTGAAACATCTTTAGGTAGATGATGGAAACGTATTGGATACAACAGACGTTCTGGAAATCCCCAGTGTTTTGCGACCATATGTCCGGCCTCACTGTGATTTAAGCCGATTATCTCCTCTTCTATGACTTTTTCGTCAGCCTCATCGCCTTCCTGTTGTATACGTTCCAGCACGCGGGCATATTGCTCCGGAAGAGTGGTCGCGAAGATGAGTTTACCTATATCTTGTAACAGGCCTGAAATGAAGATTTCTTCAGTGTCAGCCCCTTCAATTTGCTCTAAAATCAATTTGGCTGAAGCTGCCCGGACAAGAGATTTTTCCCAGAATTTTTGGAAGTCAAAAGAGCTAATACTATTCTTTTTGTTCATACTGAAAAAGGAAAACGATAACACCAGGCTCCGTACTGCATTTGTACCAAGAATAGAGACGGCCTGATTAATAGTCGAAATCTGTTGAGGAAAACTGTAAAAAGATGAGTTGGAAACACGAAGCACCTTTGATGACAGAGCCACATCTTGAGAGATAAGGTGGGCGATATCAGATAGCGTCGTATCTTCCTTAGCAGTTAACGTCAGTAGTTTAGAGGCTACAACAGGTAGTGTTGGGAGTTCTTTTGATTCAATAATAAAATTCTGAATATTTTCCGGAGGATGCTTCATGGATTTTCCTGTTAATTTTAAGCAAAGATACATTTCCTGGTGCTCAAAGACGATGCGGATGGCGTTTATCCGGTAGTATCCTGATCATTATACAGCGGTAAAAGAGACTGGTTCAAGTTTTGATTGGTAAAATATAGCACCACAGGTCAGTCATTGATTTCTACGTTTGGATAGCTGCATTTTTTCCCCTTATAGGTGGTAAAATCAAAGCTCTCTCCTATGTGTTGTATATACTCTGGAGTAATAGGGATTTTGCCACCGCCGCCAGGGGCATCCAAGGCAAAAGTCGGTATGGCCATTCCGCTTACTGAGCCAATGAGCTGTTCCATGATGGAGATACCTTTTTCAACCTTTGTCCGGAAATGGGCGGTTCCTTTTGTCAGGTCAGCCTGGAAGAGATAGTATGGTTTAACACGCATTCGTAGCAGCCCGTACATGAGGTCGCGGATGATGTCAATGGAATCGTTTACTCCACGCAGCAATACGGTTTGACAGCCAAGGGGAATTCCTGCGTCAGCAAGGAGTGCACAGGCATGGGCGGCTTCCGGAGTAAGCTCCGCAGGATGATTAAAATGTGTATTGATATAGATGGGATGATTTTTTTTCAGCATGGCAGCAAGTTCGGGAGTGATACGACTCGGCAGGGTACACGGGATTCGTGTTCCGATGCGTATGGTGATCACAGAAGGTATGGCTCGAACCTGGCTGATGATTTCCTCAAGCTTGCGGTCAGGCAGCATCAAAGGGTCGCCCCCTGAAATCAAAACATCTTTAATGGCTGGTGTTTTTTTGAGATAGTCCAGCCCTTGCCGTATGGTATCATCATTGATAACCATTGATGACGTTCCAACTTTTCTTTTTCTGGTGCAAAAACGGCAATACACAGCACATTCATTGCTTACCAAAAACAGTGCACGGTCTGGATATTTATGTACCAGGTTAGGGACAGGACTGAGATTTTCTTCGTCAAGAGGGTCAATCATACCATCTGAATCATACAGTTCCAGCGGATCAGGTATTGCCTGTTTTTGCAGGGCTTGCCCGTGTTTGCGCATAAGTTCAGCATAATAGGCGCTGATCCTCATTGGATATTTTGCGTGTACTTCAGCAACTTGCCTAATGTCGATTCCTGGAATATTTCTCAGTTGTTCCGGATTAGTGATGGCCGTGCCACCTGTTATGTGAGTATTGCTCATATGTATAATTGACGTAAAGTGGTGTGTATTCCCCAGAAGGTGGATGTTCTTCGATGTTGACTGCCCGGGCTGTTTCCCTGGCAGGTGAACAAATATACGGAATATGATCCTGATTCGCCAGAACCATTTCATTATGGTATGTTTTAGCCTTGTGGGAAATCTGTTTGTCCGAAATTTTCAGGTGCGCCGAAGCCACATGGAGTTTCTGGAAGGCTTTGGCTTTAGGGGTGCCGTAAAAGTACTTCTGTAGCAAATATCCCAAAGGTTTGATTTTTTGAAATACTACCCGGAATCAGTGTTAAAGCTGACTTCTTGTTAGGATAATCTCTAAGCATTATGAAACGCTCCCTGATAACAGTCATTTTGATAGGTATCCTTTGTCTGACAGGTGCTGTGGTTGGTGTCGGCAAATGGGCATACAGGCAGGGTGTTGCTGAACGTGCCAGTGAGTCTAGTGCTCAATTGGCATTATATCAGTCATATCTGAGAGGCGTTCTGGAAAAGTATGAATATCTTCCAGAATTGCTGGCCAATGATAAGAGGCTGATTACTTTTCTGGAAAATCCAGGCGGACGCGAACGTATTGAAGCCTTTAATCGTTATCTGGAAACCGCCAACGCCATCAGTGATGCCGCAGATACATATCTTATGGATAGAGAGGGCTTGACCATTGCTGCCAGTAACTGGCAGACTCCCAGACCTTTTGTTGGTCGCAATTTCAGTTACCGTCCTTATTTTCAGGAGGCCATGCGAGGCAAATTGGGAAGGTATTTTGCGTTGGGGACAACTTCAAGCCAGAGAGGGTATTATTTTGCCTATCCCGTTCGACAAGGTGAAACTATCCTTGGAGCACTGGTTATGAAAATAAATATCGATTCTGTTGAAGAAAACTGGAAAAAACAGGATGCAACTTTTCTGGTTACTGACCCTGACGGTGTTATTTTCATCACTACAAAGTCCAACTGGCGCTATCGGACATTGAAACATTTATCTCCGCAATCAGAAAAAAGAATTGTGGAGTCAAAAAGATATCCTGATGCTTCGTTGAAGCCACTGTTCATCGCAAAACATGATCAGAGTGGAGGATATTCGTTACTTTCAATACAGGACGAAGCCACAGGAATTGTTCGTACTTATCTACATATGACGGCCAATATGCCGCATGCTGGCTGGGAGGTACAGATACTTTCCGATATCAAGGGTGTTGACCGCTTTGTTATTCGCACTATTATCGGTATAAGCTCTGCCATGGTCATAGCCATAATGATTATGTTATTGTTTTGGCAACGGCAGCAGCAGATGTCGGAGAGACATCGCTACGAAGAGGAGTCGCGCAGGGTTCTTGAGCATGCCAACGAAGTTCTTGAATCACGGGTTGCTACCAGAACGCACGCTCTGACAGAATCCAACATCAAGCTTCGGCAGGAGATTATTGAACGTAAAAAGACCGAAGCCAAATTACGAAGCGCACGTGAAGAACTAGTCCATGCTGCAAAACTTGCAGCCCTTGGCCAGATGTCTGCTTCCATTACCCATGAATTGAATCAGCCCCTAGCTGCAATACGTGCGTACACAGACAATGCTGTTCACTTTCTGCAAAATGAGAGACAACAGGATGCGATGTGGAACCTGGAGCAGATTAGCGAATTGACCGAGCGAATGGCAAAACTCGGGAGCCAGTTAAAATTGTTTGCGCGTAAGGAAAGTGATAAGGCTATAACTGTTGCCTTGCACGGATGCCTGGACGGCGCATTGGAGATTCTGGGGCCTTCCATCAAAAAATCAGCTGCGGAATTGAAGGTACAAATTGTACCGGAAGATCTCGCGGTATGCGCAAATAATGTGCTGCTTCAGCAGGTTTTGGTGAATTTAATCGGAAACAGCTTGCAGGCTGTAGAAGGACAGGCAACCAAAAGGATTTCTATCAAGGCCGGCATTGTCAATGATATTGTTGAATTAAGAGTTATGGATAATGGCCCGGGGATAGAGCCTCAGCTGAGAGAAATAATCTTTGAACCATTTGTGACAACCAAGGAACCAGGGAAAGGACTTGGCCTGGGCTTGACCATCACCTCACGCATTGTCAGGGAAATGGGGGGGAGTATTTCCTATGAGGATGTTGGTGGTGGGGCTTGCTTTGTCGTACAACTACAATTACCGGACACGACCCATGAAAATGTTGACCAAGGTACTGTTTATAGATGATGAAATGCATATTCGCCAAGCCAATCGCCAGACATTGGAGTTGGCAGAGCTTGAAGTCACTACCTTGGAGACGGCTGAAGACGCGCTAGGCATCATTACCTCTGATTTTCCAGGAATAGTTGTCTGTGATATCAAGCTTCCAGGAATGAGTGGCTTGGAATTACAGGAAAAATTGCAGACAATTGACAGGCATCTCCCTGTTATTTTCATTACGGGCCATGGTGATGTGTCTACTGCTGTCCGTGCCATGCGTAATGGAGCCTATGATTTTTTGGAAAAGCCCTACTCATCGGAACGGCTGGTGAAAACTGTCACGCGGGCACTTGAAAAACGTATGCTTACGCTGGAAAACCGACAGCTGCGTACAGAGTTGGAAGCTCATAGTGCACCAGGCCCACGTATTATTGGAAAAACACAGGCCACACAACGCTTACGCGCCACAATTACTCAGATTGCCGATACAGGCGCTGATGTTCTGATCGTTGGTGAGACGGGAACAGGTAAAGAACTGGTCGCGCGTTCACTACATGAACATAGCCAGCGCAGGAATAAGAATTTCGTAGCTGTTAACTGTGGGGCAATTGCTGAGAATATCATAGAAAGTGAGTTGCTTGGACATGAAGCAGGGGCGTTTACCGATGCCAAATCCAGGCGTATAGGCAAGTTTGAGTACGCTAATGGTGGTACTTTGCTGCTTGATGAAATTGAAAGCATGCCCCTTCAGATGCAGGTGCATTTGCTGAGGGTTTTACAGGAAAGGGTTGTTGAGCGGCTTGGCTCAAATAAAACCATACCATTGGATTTGCGTGTTGTGGCGGCAGCTAAAGTGGATCTCAAAGAGGCTTCTGACAAAGGTGAATTTAGAAAAGATCTCTATTATCGTTTGAATGTGGTTTGTATAGAAATTCCGCCATTGAGAGCCAGAAGGGAGGATATTCCGCTACTCTTTCATCATTATCTGCTTGTTGCCGGGCATCGTTACCAGAAAGAGGTTCCGGCCCCTCAGTCTTCAGAAGTCAATATGCTGATGGCCTACGACTGGCCGGGTAATGTGAGAGAATTACGTAATCTTGCAGAACGTTATGTACTTCTTGGTAGCCAGGCTGGATGGTCCATTGACAAACTTCTTTCCTGGGATGTTGCAGAAATGTCCGGTAGTTTGAACCAACAGGTGGAACTCTTTGAAAAAACTCTTCTTGAACAGGCTCTTACCGCCCATAAAGGATCATTGAAAGAGGTCATGGCCACCCTGTCGTTACCAAGAAAAACTCTCTACGACAAATTACAGAAACATGGCCTGGATAAGAACGACTATAAATGATGTTTGATGTGAGTCATATTCTTTGGGTCACATTGAGAGTGTTTCTCAACGTGTGACTTTCCCCTAATAATTTGTACGCAATGGGTGGAGTCCCACCCATTGGTCTTTTTTTTAGACCTTGCCGCTGTCGATTCAGGCAGTGCACTCATCTGTATTGCTACCTGACCGCGATGTCATTTGAATGAATTAGAAATATATCAAAATATCGGTCTGTTATTTGTGGGATATTTGGCTGGATGCCACCATTTTTTACCTGTACTGTATTTGTTGATAGGCGTTTTCTTCTTCAAAATGTCCCTTTACCCGGAACTGGCCTCTTCTTTGCTCCTAATTTCAAGTGAAGCTCTATGTTTCATTTACTCTTTCCTGCTTTTTCGTGGGTGGGAATGCATGCAGCCGGATGATTTCCGAGAGCTGTGTCATTAAAACAATATTGGAGGATTGTATGGTTCGTAAAGTAACATTGGCGTTGGCGTCACTTGCACTTGCAGCAGCTTTTACCAGCAGTTCGGTAATGGCCAAGCAAGTGGTCATTAAGTTTTCTCATGTTGTGGCCGAGAATACGCCAAAGGGGCAAATGGCTAACAAGTTCAAAGAGCTTGTAGCAGAAAAATTAGCAGATAAGGTAGTCGTGGAGGTCTATCCTAACTCCCAGTTGTTTGGTGACAATAAAGTGCTTGAGGCAATGCTCTTGGGTGATGTGCAGATGGCTGCGCCGGCATTGTCAAAATTCGAGAGATATACCAAAGCTGTACAGTTGTACGATTTGCCTTTTCTTTTCAAAGATATGGCAGCTGTAGACAAGTTTCAGTCCAGTGAAGAAGGGCAAAACATGCTGTCTTCCATGAAGAAGAAAGGTTTGATTGGGCTGGGGTATCTGCACAACGGTTTGAAACAGCTTTCATCATCCCAACCTCTGCGTGTTCCCGCCGATGCAAATGGGCTGAAATTTCGCATTATGGCCTCAGATGTGCTCGCAGCGCAGTTTCAGGCGGTAAATGCCGTTCCTCTGAAAAAACCATTTTCTGAAGTTTTCACTTTGCTGCAAACCAAAGCTATCGATGGTCAGGAAAATACGTGGTCTAATATTTATTCCAAGAAGTTTTATGAGGTACAGCCCTACATCACAGAGTCTAACCATGGCCTGCTTGACTACATGGTGGTAACTTCTGCCGAGTTCTGGATGGACTTGGATGACGGTCTGCGTAGTGAAATCAAGGCATTGCTTGATGAATCAATAGCCTTCGGTAACCAAGTAGCTCTGAAAAAATCAGAAGAAGACAAACAGAAAATCATTGAATCTAAACGTAGCGAAATCCTGACTCTCACTCCTGAAGAGAGAGCACAGTGGGTTGAAGTTATGAAACCTGTGTGGAAGGAGTTTGAAGACGAAGTTGGCAAAGACTTGATTGATGCTGCTTACAATTCCAATATGTAAGTCTTATCAGGTTGGTTATTTTATTTCGTGCCGGTGATGGGCGGGGACAGATGTCCCTGCCCATTGTGGTGTGAGGGGATTGGCTATATGTTCTTTCGATTAATAAATAAAGCGGAGGAGGCAATTATCAGTCTGCTTCTTATCGCAACGACATTGCTTGTTTTTGCAGATGTGATCATGCGGTTTGTCTTTAATACCGGATTTTTATGGACCCAGGAATTGACGTTGCACATGTCTGCCTGGTTCGTCCTTTTTGGCACATCTTATGGTATCAAGGTTGGATCCCACATCGGAGTTGATGCCTTTGTCAAGCTTTTCCCAAGGGGAATACGACGCGCATTAACAGTTGTGGCTTGTTTACTTGCACTCAGCTATTGCGGGCTGATTATGTATGGAAGCTGGATTTACCTGGAAAAAATGAAAAAAATCGGCATTGAGCTGGAAGATTTACCAATACCCACTTGGCTGGCCCATGGAATGCTTCTGGTTGGTTTTATTTTTATCAGTGTACGATTGCTTATTCTTTTGGTGCAGGTGATTATAGGTCAGGCTGATTGTTTCCGTCATGTGGATGAGGCCAAAGAAAGTATGGAGATTGTTGAGGAACTCAAAGAAGATGGAGGCATGGCATGACAACAGCTGCACTGTTTATTCTGCTATTTGTGTGTATGCTTCTGGGCATGCCCATTGCGCTCGCTTTGGGACTTTCCAGTATCACTACCATATTGTTTTTTTCCAGTGATTCTTTAGCCTCAATAGCTCTGAAGCTTTTTGAAGCGCTTTCTGAGCATTATACCCTGCTGGCAATTCCGTTCTTTATTCTTTCTTCAGCCTTTTTATCTACAGGTGGTGTTGCAAAACGCATTATCCGTTTTGCATTGAGTCTGGTTGGTCATATTCGAGGAGGATTGGCCATGGCTTCCGTCATGGCTTGTATGATCTTTGCTGCAGTTTCCGGTTCATCCCCTGCAACAGTTGCCGCTATCGGATCCATTGTCATTGTGGGGATGGTTAAGGCTGGTTATCCAGAGAGTTTTGCAGCAGGTGTTATCACCAATGCTGGTACATTAGGGATTTTGATTCCACCCTCAATTGTTATGCTGGTATATGCTGCGGCAACAGAGGAGTCTGCAGCACGCATGTTTATGGCTGGGTTTATTCCCGGTCTGATGATGGGTGGCTTGCTGATGCTGGCCATTTACATAGCTGCCAGAATTAAAAAACTCCCTGCTCAACCGTGGGCAGGTTTTAAAGAAGTTTTTTCTTCCGGAGCTTCCGCGTTCGGCGGCCTGATGCTTATTATTATTGTTTTAGGATCCATTTATGGTGGTATAGCAAGTCCAACTGAAGCTGCTGCTGTGTCAGCGGTTTATGCCTTTCTGGTATCAATATTCGGGTACAGGGATGTAGGACCATTGCGCAATACTGCGTGGCATAATCCTGGCGAGTCCATTGGCGCAGCTGTTGGCCGCAACTGCTTGAGAATCGTTGCAGCTGTTCCCATGTGCGTTGTGGATAAAGATGTGCGTAAAATTGTACTGGATGCGTCAAAGGTATCCATTATGCTGCTTTTTATCATCGCAAATGCCATGCTCTTTGCCCATGTACTGACGACAGAGCGCATTCCCCACCATCTTGCAGAGTTGATCATAGGATGGGGATTGGAACCCTGGATGTTTCTCATTGTGGTGAATCTACTTCTGCTATTGGCAGGAAATTTTATGGAGCCTTCAGCCATTCTTCTGATCATGGCTCCCATTCTTTTTCCCATAGCTGTTAAATTGGGGATTGATCCTATCCACCTTGGTATCATCATGGTGGTGAACATGGAAATCGGTATGCTTACCCCGCCGGTAGGCTTAAATCTTTTTGTTACCGCCGGTATAACAGGAAACAGCATCGGATGGGTTATCAGAGCTTCTCTGCCGTGGCTGCTCTTGCTGATATTCTTTTTGCTCATCATTACGTATGTTCCACAGGTTTCACTGTTTTTGCCAGAATATCTTGATAAAATACAAGGGTATTAACTCTTTGTTCCTCTTCAGGGGTCTGCTTTAATCTCGGACCCCTGAATTTCTCAGCATTCTATTTACCATCGGAGGAGGATACTTCATGATTCCCCAAATACAAAAAGTCCTGTACGCAAGCGACCTTGGCGAGCATACCAGACCGGTTTTTGCACGTGCAGTAAGCCTTGCTCGACGATATGGGGCAGAACTGCTGATGGTTCATGTGGTTGAACCCCTTGGTGTAACAGGCACTTCAATTATTGAGAGCTATCTTCCCGAGGAAACCGTTCATAAAATTCAAAAAAACGGTGGAATGGCAGAAATGATGGAGCGGGTAAAACGCCAGTTGCATGATTTTGCTGAGGAGGAATTGAAGGAGGAGACACCTGAGCGTGTACCTGCTATTGAGGTACATGTCACCCTTGGGATGCCAAGTAGAGAGATAATGCGTATAGCTGAAGAAAATAATGTGGACGTTATTGTCATGGGAAAAAGTGCCCATAGTTTTTTTGGTAATACCATGATGGGGACATGTGCCAGAAGGGTAACTCGTCACAGCAATATACCTGTGTTTCTTATTCCCAACAATGGATAGAATAATTATCTGTAACCAGGAGCCTTTCCCCCTGTGTTAGGGAAGGAAGTTGTCAAATTGTAAGAGAAGTATCCCCGCATGTGATCAACATGCGGGGCCTCGTTGCATTTGGTTTTTTCATTGTTCATTTTTGAAAAATCGTTTCGTAAGCTGCAAATCCTTAGCGTATATATCCCGGTAAAAAATAAGCTCGTCGGTTTCCGGGTCTGCATAAACAGTCATATACAGAAGATGAATAGGGATAGGGTTATCAAGGAGGACGACCTGGGTCTGACCTCTTTTTAGGACATCTTCTATTTGCTGCCGTGACCAGCTGCGTTTATTTCCTGCAAGCAGATATTGGGCAAGTTCCACAGGTCTGCTGACTCGGATACAGCCATGACTATAGGCTCTTGTGGCGTTTTGAAAAAGGTTGTGAGTCGGTGTGTCATGGAGGTAAATATTGTGTTTGTTGGGGAACATGAACTTTAATTGGCCCAGGGAGTTTTCTGGGCCTGGATCCTGTCGAAATCTATAACGTCGTATCCCCTGGCCGAGTTTTTTCCAATCAATAGCCTGAGGATTTACCTCTTTCGCATCCTGCTCCCATCCGGCAAATATTCGCATATTTTTTTCTTGAAGATAGTTTGGATTGTGAATCTGCTGGGGAAGGATTTCACGTACAGCTATACTCACCGGAACATTCCAATAGGGATTCAACACAAGATACCGCATTCTGTCGCTGAAAAGGGGGGTTTTATGGTCAATTTCACCTACAATTACAGGCATATGCAAGTCGACCTTTTCGTTGTTGAGAATTGTCAGTTGATATCCTGCTATATTGACGAGAATCTGTTTGCCAACCATCCTGTGCGGTAACCAGCGCCATCGCTCCATATTGATGCGAATTCTCTGGATAAGAGCGGAAGGGGGAGTATTCAGAGCAATGATCGTATCGCTGCCAATGATACCATCCTGGGTAAGATTAAATTTTCTTTGAAAGGCGCGAACAGCTTCCACTATTCGAGGACTGTAGAGATTGGTTGCATCCGGAATGTAACTCTCTCTCAGGTATCCTTCACTTTTTAAGCGCTGTATGAGGAGAGGTATTCTTTGGTCAGACATTCCAGGTTTAAGGACAGGACCTGACGGCACAGTGGGAAACCCACCGTTCTTTGCAAAAGTACGGTAGCGCGCCAAGCCATTTTTTAACGCGTGATATTGATGGTGTTGCGGTTTATGACGATTTAAAAAATCGGTGATATTCTCTGTCGTCGTAATTTGTTTAAGCAGAAGAGCCACGTCAATGGTAAGTGATTGCTGTGGAGAATAAACGTCATTTTGCAACAGGTTTGGCGGATTGGTTCCTGCGACCGTGTCAACCATGTAATGGACCAGAGCCGTGGAAAGGAGGAGGTCCAGTTTAGCCTGATATTCTGGAAAAGGGATGTTCCAGAGCTGGCTAATATCCTTAATGAAATAGTCTTCAGGGTTGAGACCATCACTCCATGCTTCAGTCAATATGAGGAACAGTTCCTTGGCTTTCTGAGTTGGGCCGGACGTGGACGTCCAGAGAGGTAAGAAATTATTTCTTTGATAATACTGCGTAATGGCCTGATTAATCAATCTGCTTCTTGGGTCGGTAGGGTTGTTGGACGTGTATGTCTGTTGTAAATGGCTCTGGCTTCTCTCTTGCGTGGTAGGTAAAGCTTGTGATGAAGAGGGCAATTGCTGAGCTCGCACGCTATCTGTCAATACCGCATACTGGATAAGAGAATAGCAAAGAAGCAGTCCAAGGTGATTCAGTTTTGGAAAATGCACGATAGTAATATTGGCTTTGGAAGTGTTACAGGTATATGAAACAGTGGCTACAATCAAGTGAAAGTATACACTAAAAATGAGAGGGAGGAAATGAACTTCGAAAGATGGATGATTCTGATTATCGTGTGGGACTGGTGGACAGGTTACAAGGTTATGGGTAAAAAAAACGCCCGGCCCATATGTTGGACCGGGCGTTTGTATGTGGTTCCGTTAGACCTTGTTACTCAGCGTAGGTAAATGCCGCTTTAAGATATTCGCGGTTCAGGCGTGCAATATTACGGATGGAAATGCCTTTTGGACAGACATTTTCACATTCTCGTTCATTACCACAGTTACCAAACCCTTCATTGTCCATACATGCAACCATATTTAATGCACGTTTTTTCGCTTCAAGTTGGCCTTGCGGAAGCAGGGCCAGCTGAGAAACCTTAGCTCCTATAAAGAGCATTGGGACAGCGTTGGGGCAGGCAGCCGCGCATGCTCCGCAACCGATACAGGCTGCAGCGTCCATGGCTGCTTCGGCAACATGCTGGGGAATCAGGATATTGTTACCATCCTGAGGAGAGCCTGTGTTTACAGAAACGAATCCGCCAGCCTGGATGATTCGATCCAGGGCAGACCTGTCAACCACCAAGTCTTTAATAACAGGAAAGCCCCGTGCTCTGAATGGTTCAATAACAATGGTATCGCCATCTTTGAAGCTGCGCATATGCAGCTGACACAGAGTTGTTTCTTTTTCAGGGCCGTGTGCAGTTCCGTTGACCACAGCTCCGCACATGCCGCATATACCCTCGCGGCAGTCGTGATCAAAGGATACAGGCTCGTGCCCTTTCATTGCTAACCATTCGTTCAATACGTCAAGCATCTCGAGAAAAGAGCTGTCGGTACTGATATCTTTCAAAGCGTGATCTTCAAAATGGCCTTTAGCAGTAGGTCCATTTTGTCTCCATATTTTCACTATGATATTAATCGTTTTCGATGCCATGAGATGTCTTCTGCGTTGTGGTTAATGCTCCAGTGGTACACCCACATTCCAGTACGATAGATGAGTATTCCTTACTTATAGCTTCGTTGCGTCAGTTTGACGTTTTCAAAGGTGAGTTCTTCCTTGTGCATAACAGGATCGTTGCCCTCTCCCTTGTATTCCCATACTGCAGCATGAGCGAAGTTCTCATCATCACGCTTCGCTTCGTTCTCTTCAGTCTGACTTTCTTCTCTGAAGTGACCACCGCAAGACTCTTCACGATTGAGAGCGTCTCGTGCAAGGAGTTCGCCGAATTCGAGGAAGTCGGCAACACGTCCTGCTCTTTCCAGAGACTGGTTGAATTCGTTTTTACCGCCAGGTATAACGACGTTTTCCCAGAACTCTTCACGAATGGCAGGAATTTCCTTGATAGCCTTTTCAAGGCCCTCTTTGTTGCGAGACATACCACAGTAGTCCCACATAACATGACCAAGTTTTTTATGGTAATAGTCAACGGTTTGTGCACCGGCTTTGTTTTGTCCGGTATTTTTCATGAGCTTATCAGTAATCGCACGTACGTTGTTTTCTGCAGCGTCATACGCTTCGTGTTTGGTATCAGTGGGCTCAGGAGCCACATTCGCAAGATAGTTACCAATGGTGTATGGCAGTACAAAATAGCCGTCAGCCAAACCTTGCATCAGAGCCGATGCACCCAAGCGGTTGGCACCATGGTCTGAGAAGTTTGATTCACCTGTAGCGTACAGACCAGGTACCGTGGTCATCAATTCATAATCAACCCAGAGTCCACCCATGGTATAATGAACCGCAGGATAAATCATCATTGGTTCCTGGGTCGGATCTGAGTCGGTGATTTTCTGGTACATGTGGAACAGGTTACCATATTTCCGGAGAATAACATCCAGACCATCGCGCTGAATAGCCTCGGCAAAGTCAAGGTATACGCCGAGTTTGGTGTCACCTACCCCAAGTCCGTCATCACATGCTTGTTTGGCATTTCTGGAAGCCACGTCTCGAGGAACAAGGTTACCGAAGCTCGGGTACTTGCGCTCAAGATAGTAGTCTCGTTCTGATTCGGGAATATCCCGTGGGTGACGTTTCTCGTTCGGATCTTTTGGTACCCAGACACGGCCATCATTACGCAGACTCTCACTCATCAAAGTCAGTTTGGACTGATAGTCGCCGTGTACCGGAATACAGGTAGGATGAATCTGTACATAGCAAGGATTCGCAAAGCCTGCGCCCCGCTTATAACACCTGTATGCAGCGGTTACATTGGATGCCATGGCGTTGGTGGAAAGGAAGTATACGTTGCCATAGCCACCTGTAGCCAGAACAACTGCGTGAGCAGAATGTCTTTCCAGTTCACCGGTAACAAGGTTACGAACGATGATACCTTTTGCAACTCCGTCCACAACAACAAGGTCAACCATTTCGCGGCGGGTGTAGAGTTTAACTTTTCCTGTGGAAACTTGTCGCATCATGGAAGAGTAAGCTCCGAGCAGAAGCTGCTGTCCCGTCTGGCCGCGAGCATAAAACGTACGTGATACCTGTGCTCCACCAAAAGAACGGTTGGCAAGGGTTCCGCCATACTCTCTTGCGAATGGGATTCCCTGGGCAACCCCCTGATCTATAATATTGTTGGCAACTTGTGCAAGGCGATAAACATTGGCCTCACGTGCCCTGAAGTCACCACCTTTAACGGTGTCGTAAAACAGACGGAAAATGGAGTCGCCGTCACCCTGATAATTCTTGGCGGCATTGATGCCACCCTGTGCTGCGATGGAGTGTGCGCGACGGGCACTATCCTGGATACAGAAAGATTTTACGTTGTAACCAAGCTCCCCAAGGGTTGCTGCAGCAGATGCCCCGGCAAGTCCTGTTCCAACAATAATAACCTCGTATTTTCTTTTATTGGCAGGATTGACAAGTTTATATCCAAATCGGGCTTTGTCCCACTTCTCTGCCAATGGTCCTTCTGGAATTTTAGAATCAAGCTGCATAATCTTTTCTTCTTGCTAAGGGTGGAAAGTGAAGGCCGACGTTCAACGTCGTTCCTTAGTATACAAATCCATTTTTACCCAGCCGGTGTACCTGTCGGAAGAAGGCTGGATATAATCATGATCAGGTTGCTCTTATCCAAGCAAATGGCTTCGGGAAACCACCAGCAGGAGAGTAATGAGCAGGAAGACAACGATCATGACTGCAGCCACGGCCCATGTGACTACACGGATGGGCCTGTCGTATTTTGGGTGACTGATTCCAAGAGTCTGGAACAGTGACCAGAAGCCATGGCTGATGTGCAGTGCAAGAAGAACCATTCCCGCACCGTAAATCAAAGTGAACCCTGGGTTATTTAAAACATCGGTTACTATATCTGAGATGGTGAGCACCTCTGTTTTTTCAACAAAGTGAAAGTTGAAAAGATGAATAAGGATGAAAAGGAATATGGCCGCCCCAGTGTAAGGCATGGTGCGTGAGCCGATTGTGCGACCGCCGGCAGAGGTTTCAACCTCGTACTTCTGCTCCCGTGCACTTCTATTCTGCAGAAAAAGCAGCACGCCTGTAATGACGTGAATAAAAAAGATAGTGTAGAGGCCTGCCTCAAAAATGGGAACAAACGGTCCCAGCGAGTGCAGGTGGTGAGCATAAGCATTAAAAGCTTCTCTCCCCCAGAAAATGGTGGCGTTACCGATCGTATGGACGAGCAAAAAGCCCCCCAGCATAAGACCGGTTAAAGCCATGATGTACTTTTTGCCTAATGATGACTGACAAGTTTGAATGAACCACGACATAGCTGTTGACCTTGTGTTTTGGTTAACGGAAATCAAACAACATACTTTAGACTGAGTTTCTGCCAGGGCTGGCAACGGACCACCATTCAGTTCCTGAAGAGCCCCCCCTTCAACTGAATGATCATTCATTAACAGGCATGCCGATAGACTGTCAAGGAAAAAAGAGGGGAAAAAATGACCTGGGTATGGGTTCTATCTTTATGATATGTCTACGAAAAGATTGGTTTGTGCAAAATATGCAAATAGTGCTTGTTGTTGGTACGGAATATTGTTGTGTAGCTGTTCAATGCTTTGTTGACAGGTGGCTCTGTTGTTGACTCGCACGAAAGGTGTGTTTGCTTGAGTTGGTTTGACAGGTTTTATCGTAGGTTGTGTTTTGCGCTTGTCTGTTACCTTTGTGATATGGAGTTTTGGTTTTCGGCTTTTGGTGGTGTTGGTTTGTTTTGAGGTTTGCCTGGTGTGTGTTCTGTTTGTTTTGTGGCAGGAATGTGAGATTTGACTTGTATATTGTCAGTTAATTTGCACAATAAGCACAATATGTTGCAGGGGGTATGTTCGGAATGCTCCGTGAAATGTATATGGCAACATATGTGTGATGTGTAATTTTTACATGAATAAGTTTGTAAAAAGGTAAGTTGAAAAAATGATGTGTCAAGGTGACTCAAATATGAGAAAAGAAGTTGAAAAATTACTCAAAAGTTTTAAACTGTTGTTTTTGTTTGTATTGTGCAATTTGTGTAAGCTTGGTGTCGTATCACGGGAGGTGGCTGGAAAAATCTGGGTGCATGTATCCTGTGCAAAACGGTTAGGGGCTCGGGAAATAATAAATATTTAAAAAATGCGCAGGATATCGGTTTGGTAATGTCTTCGCGTCAAGGGGTTCATGCTGGTCGTATTGAGCCATTGGCGCGACAACTTTATCGAGTTGAGGGACAAGCTAGATTGGATAATGTATTTTTTCGTGACCCTTAAGCTGCAAGTTAGGTGTTTAGGGGGGGAGAGATTGCCCGGTTTTGTTGGTCCTTTTGCGCGATAGCTGTGTGAGTTTCATGATTTTATCCTCGAAATATAAGCTTGATGCCCGTGGGGAATGGTTAAATGCCTTCCTCTTGGATGTGAATACTCGTTTATATGCTGAGGTGAAAAGCCTGTCGGAGAATTGCTATTTTTTCTCAGGATAAGGCAGTTTCACGATATCAAACACAGTCATGTGTCTGATATCGTGAGCATTGATTTTCTGAAAATAACACAAACATGGGGAAAAGGCTTTCTCAGGCAGATTCCTAGTTCGGTTTAGGCGTATTCTGCTCGTCAACTTTTTGTAGCCCCTGCATGAGTAGTTTCATGAAATAGCCGATTTCCGGAACGTCAAGATCTTCAGGAGGGAGTCCGGGGGTAAATTTAAATCTCCCTTTCTTTTCTCGTAATACTTCGTAAAATGCAGTTTCGCCTTTGTTCCCGCCGTAACTGGCCTTGATAAGGGCACCCTGGCGCATGGAAAACCTAGCGGTTCCTTTTTGTAATTGGGTAATAGTTAATATCCCTGTCTTGTTATTTGCGTTCAAGGTTTGAAAAAGAGCTTCAGCCGGTATCTCTTCAAGCTTGCCTATCATGCCCGATGCATAGTCGTCATTTCTAACTTTGTTGGAGGCCGTTAATCGTTTGGCGAGCAGTCTGGCAAAATACATCTGCAGACCAGGTTGTTTTTCAAGTAGCTTTCTAAAGTGTTTGTGATCAATGAACAGCAATCTGCTCTGTCGGCTTGCCTGAGCAGTCGCGCCAACATTATCTTCGGAAATAAGGCTCATTTCGCCAAAGACTTCGCCTCGATGCAGGCTGGTAATGGGTATGCCGGCATCATTTAATATTTCAATCTGGCCTTCCGTCACGATATAAAAGAATCCTCCCGGATCGCCTTTACGCATGATTATGCTGTCTTTTGGGTAGGTTTTTAGTTTGAAATACTTGATAATTTCTTTAAATTCTTTTTTGTCTATATTTTTAAAAAAAGAAAAATTACTCAACAGGTGCAGGATAGAGCCGATCTGGTTGCTTGTAGATTCGTTTTCGGCATCGACATTTTTGACGTTGGTATGCTCAAGTCTGATGGAGCCTGTACATCCGCTGCACGAAAGAAGACAGTCGGGAATCTGATCAGCACGTTCGTACTTGATGATGACTCTGTTCAGGTCTCCGTAAAGTATTTTGCAGCTTTTTCTTTCAGGGGGAGCGTGAACCACAGTCGTACAGATGAAGGAATTGTCCTGATCGTTGTGCATGGTGATTGCTATGCCGGACAGTTGGAAGACATCTCCCCATTTATATAATGGGCAGTCAGATACTTCAGATATTCGAAATTCAATTTTGGGAAAACCCATTGCCGGTGCTCCGGGAGTTGCTGCCACTCAGTTTGCGGAATGAAAAAAAAATCAGTTGTCTGTATATTGCTCTTTTTCCTTTTTGCCGCAGGGTAAAGTGATTGTAAATGATAATGAATAAAATCGACCATTGGTTTATTATGCGCAAAATTGTCTCGTGATACAAGGGGTGGACGAGAAAAAAACATCTCGCCTGCAAAGATGTAATCCTCTGATAAATAAGAATATCTTAAAATGCGTACATGTATAAGCCCTGCCGGGGAATTCAGGGTAGCAAAACATGCTCCTCATTATAGAGTTGCTAACTTCCGCCAGGAGACTCATGTCAGCGATCTGGGGGGAAAACCGGACGGGCAGCAGGTAAAGAACTACGCAAATTTCCCTCAAGGGGATATTCGTGTAGATCAGGCAAAAGTCATTTACGAAATTGCCAATGCTTTTCCATTCAGAGGCGTTACGTTTATTGATTCCGGATGGGCCGTTGCTGCGGCGAAGAATCCCGGACGCATGAGCATAAAAAAAACGCAGGAGTCCTCTACCCGCGAAACCTTGACTCAACATCTTTCACCTGAACAGGTTAAACAGGCACTGGTTAGCTTACCTGCAAGTATCCGCTATTCTATTGCTGCTGCATCATACGACAGTGATGAGTTGGTTATCCTGGCAGAGAGTTGCTGCCGTTTTGTTCATGATTCTGCGGGTAACCCCATAGGGCTGGAATATACTAATGACGGGTCTGGCTTCAGACCTGTAATAGCAGACTTTGAACTGTTTGAAACCATTGCCAACAATCCTTATCTTCCAGATGTGTATAAAGAAGTTATGGTTTTGCGTCCAGGAGTTCAGGGAAACAGTGAAATTGTCGGAGATTACAGGAAGGGGGAAACACATATTTATGAATACCTGCGGACAAACTCATATATTCCCTGGGGACATTATGCAGCAAATTGCTCAGAGGATTGTATCCGTTATACTATAGATACGTTGAGTTATGAAGATATGCAGGGGCTTCGACACCTCTATTATCAGCGAGCCTATGCCCAGACGGCAATGAACCTTGGTGTCAGCCTGCCTGAAAAGAGGAGTGAGCGATACACTGCCATTGAATTGGAGAAGTTGCGCAAAAAAATTCTCAGTATAAAAAATACACTCGAAAACGTGCCTAACCTGGCGACCCTCTGGGGATGGAATTTCGGTTATGATTTTTCTGGTACAGGATACCGTTTGCATGCTTCACATCAGATGATTCATCAACAGTATGCATTTATTGGAGAAAGTGTTCCCTCGCTTTCTGGTGATATACTTGTTCCGTTCAGTGCCGGTGATATGGTGGCAGAAACTGTTCGGCAGTATGGAGAAGAAAACGGATCGGATTTTTTTTCAGATTATCTTACTAACTTGCGTGCCAATACCAGGATTGATGGCAACTCTGGCCCAGATTCTCTTATTGTCTGGCAGGACGATCACGTTATGCTGTTCGTACCAAAAGCACAGGTTTCACAATGGGAATTGCAGATTTTAGTTATCGCAGATGAAGATGATGGACCTGTGGGCAATGTATTTGAAGCAAGCTCGGCGGTCAGGGATAGCCTGGATAAGGGACTGTTCTATGCCCAGACGGCACTTGCAGGGCTTGGTGCGAAGCTGGTGACTTCCATAGAGTATTCTAAACGTTTTGCCCTGAATAACAGGCAGCGTCTGCTTTATTCGCTGTTGCCGAAGCTGCCGTGGTCCATGGGAGCTTTCAGTGAAGCCCAATACCGATTTATTTGCGGTCATTATCCCGAGGATTTTGCAGAGGCGTGTAGAAAAAGTCTTGCCAGGGCTCGCCTGTGAAGATACTGCGGCTGAAGATGAAATGACAGGGGTGAACTCATTTAGCAGATATAGAGAGTTGCTCTTGAAAAGTTTAAAAGAAAAGGTAGTTGATACGATGAAAAAAGGATATTTCGGTCAATGGGGTGGAGCATATATTCCAGAAGTACTCCATGCGACTTTTGTAGAGTTGAATAAAGCCTATGATCTTGCCCGAACAGATAAGAAGTTTTGGCAGGAATACGTGGATTTTATGCAGAACTATTCCTGCAGGCCGACACCGCTGACGTATGCTGAAAATCTGAGCGATCATCTGGGTGGTGCACGTATCTACATCAAGAGAGAAGACCTCAATCATACCGGTGCCCATAAAGCGAACAATGTCATGGGACAGGGGTTACTGGTGAAAAGAATGGGAAAAAAACGGGTGATTGCCGAAACGGGAGCAGGGCAGCATGGAGTTGCCACTGCAACCATGGCCGCAAAATTCGGTTTTGAGTGCACCATCTACATGGGTGAAGAAGATGTGTTGCGTCAAAGGCCCAATGTTTTCTGGATGGAAAAACTCGGTGCAACGGTAGTGCCGGTCACCGATGGCTCAAGAACACTTAAAGATGCCATGAATGAGGCCTTTCGTGATTGGGTTTCCTCAATGGATACAACCCATTATGTAATAGGAACTGTCTGTGGCCCTCATCCTTTTCCCGAAATGGTTGCCTGGTTTCAATCCATAATTGGCATTGAAGCACGTGAGCAGATTTTAAAACAGTTCGGTAAATTACCTTCGCGTGTGTATGCCTGTGTAGGTGGCGGTTCGAATGCCATGGGAATTTTTCAGGGCTTTTTACAAGATGAAGGGGTTGAACTCGTAGGTGTGGAAGCAGGTGGTAAAGGCTTGGAAACAGGAATGCATGCTTCCAGAATGGTTGGTGGCAAGTCTCAACCAGGTGTTGCCCAGGGATATAAGACCATGTTTCTGCAAAGTGATGAGGGACAAATGCTGGACACCCATTCCATTGCCGCTGGGCTTGATTATGTCGGCGTCTCTCCCATACTCGTTGATCTTGGTGAAAAAGGCAGGGTCAGGTTCGAGTCTGCAACCGATGAGGCCGTTCTTGAGGCTCTTAGCCTGTCCATGCGAACAGAAGGGATTATTCCTGCTCTTGAATCTTCCCATGGTTTTGTTCAGGCCATCAAGGAAGCTCCTAAAATGCAGCGTGACGAGGCTATTATCATCAATATGTCCGGGCGAGGAGACAAGGATATTTTTACCATTGCCCATGCCTACGATGATCCCTCCTGGAAAGAATTCATTATACAAAGGGCAGAGGAATATAAAAACAGAGTCTAAAGGCGTACCCGCATTCAGATTCATGACCGTTGTCTCGCTGTTGCAGGGAAACATGTCCGGGGCAGAAATCCCGGTAACTATGAGCGAACGCTGGTATCCTGCGTATTTTTTCAAATGTTTCGACCATGCCGCGTGCACTTGGGAAAGAATGAGCAGGGTGTTTGCCGTAAAACGATTTTTACAAACTGAATATGACATTACAACAAGAACTCAGAAAACGACTTGAACACAAATCCATACTTCTCATGACCCACCTGGTACTCGGGTATCCTTCGTTTGAGGTCAATAAAGAGGTCATCAGGCAAATGGCTGAAAATGGTGTGGATTGTATAGAATTGCAGATACCCTTTTCAGAACCAATCGCCGATGGGCCAGTAATATCGAAAGCCAATCAGAAGAGTTTGCAAAACGGAACAACCGTCAGGGAATGCATCCTCTTTGCAGAACAGATGGCGGTTGAATTCCCTCAAGTACATTTTTTGTTCATGACGTATTACAATATTGTTTATAAATACGGTGAAAGGGCCTTCCTTGAAAAAACAAAAAAAATTGGCTTTACAGGAACCATCATCGGCGATCTGCCCCCTGAAGAAGGGCAGAGTTACGTTGCTGCAAGTAGAGAATTGGATTTGGCTCCCATTGTCTTTTTTACGCCCACTTCGACTTTTGAACGGATGCAGGACGTAGCAAAATATGGTGAGGGATTTGTCTACTGTGTAGCTCGAAAAGGCGTGACCGGAAAACAGACAGCTCTGGATGAACATGTTGCCGTATATCTGGAACAATGTCGTAAAGCAACGGACCTTCCTCTGGCTGTCGGCTTTGGTATCAGTGGTGCCGCAGATGTGCAGAAACTACAGGGCAGGGCGGACATGGCTGTGATAGGTACAGCTACCATCCGGTTGGTGGATGAAAAAGGACCGAGTGCTGTAGGGGCTTTTATTGCCGGCCTGAGAGATTGAAAGCAGCGTAATCGCGGCTTTACAATGGAAAGAATATAAGAAGGAACAGTATGAGTACAGCAGGGAATGTATCGTTGAAGGTTGAAAACGTTGTCTGGGATTTACATGATCTCTATGCAGGCGCCGAAGACCCTCAATTACTGGCAGATATTCAGCTTTGTTCCAGGCAGGCTGAGGAGTTACACCAGCAATATTTCGGAACAATAGCTTCTCGAACTGCGAATGAGTTGTTCACTCTTCTCAGTGTACTTGAAAAAAATGATGCTCTTCTTGGCAGGCTTTCTACGTACGCTTTTTTGCATTTTACTACCCAGACCTCAAATGACAAAGCCTCCGCCCTGTTGCAGAAAATTGAAGAACTTGCTGCTGAAGTAGGGCGCCGGACCATATTTTTTCGTTTGGAATGGAACCGTATCGAGGAATCACTTGCACATTTGATGCTGGCTGCACCTGAACTTGTACATTACCGCTACTATCTTGAAAATTTGCGCAAATTTGCCCCTCACCAGCTTTCTGGACCAGAGGAAGAGCTTTTGCAACAGTTCGGACCTGTTGGCAGGAGCGCCTGGGTCCTTTTGTTCGATAAAATCATGGCCAATATGAAGTTTGGCGAAAAAAAACGGACAGAAGAAGAGGTACTGAGCGATCTCCATTCAAGCGAACCTGAGGTCCGCAAACAGGCTGCCGACGACATGACCCATGGGCTTCAGGACAATCTACATATTCTCACTCACATTTTCAATACTCTGGCCAGTGAAAAAATGATAACTGACAGGGTCAGAAAATATCCTGGGTGGTGTGCTCATATGGATCTTGAGAACGGGTTAGAGTCCCATACCGTTGATACCTTGATCCAGGTGGTGGTGAGCCGTTATGATCTTGTAGAAAAATATTACAGGCTTAAAAAGAACATACTCGCCGTAGATACGCTTTTTGATTTTGATCGATATGCCCCCATCCCTACTTCAACGGGAGATCAACTTGTTGACTGGCAGCAGTGTCAGCGTATGGTGCTTGAAGCATTTCAAGATTTTTCTGGGGAAATGCATGACATAGCTTTGCTTTTTTTCGAAAAAAACTGGATTCATGCACCTGTGGCCGAGGGTAAGAGAGGGGGGGCTTTTGCTCACCCTTGTGTTCCGGGCGTGCATCCGTATGTTATGGTGAATTACACCGGTGGAATGCGAGACGTGTCAACCGTTGCCCATGAACTCGGACACGGTGTTCATCAGTATCTCGCAGCAAAGCAAGGACTATATAACAGTGATACTCCATTAGTCTTAGCAGAAACTGCTTCGGTTTTTGCGGAATTTCTGGTGTTTAAAAAACAGTTGCAGTGCTTTGATTCAGCTGAGGAAAAAAGGGCCTTTATCTGCCAGAAAATTGAATCTATTTTTGCTACTGTCTTCCGGCAGGTTGCCATGAACCGCTTTGAGCATCAGATGCACACCAGAAGAAAGGATCAGGGGGAACTTGCAGGTGAAGAGTTTGCCCAGATTTGGATCGAGACCCAGCAAGCAATGTTTGGAGATTCCGTCCAATTAACAGAGAATTATAGAGTGTGGTGGTCATATATTCCTCATTTTCTAAGTACTCCTGGGTATGTGTATTCATATGCCTTTGGCGAATTGCTCGTATTGTCCCTGTATTCGCAGTATGAAGAGCAAGGAGAAAAATTCGTTGGCAACTATCTCGAGTTGCTTCGTTCAGGAGGGAAAGACAGTCCGTACTCCCTGCTGACTCCATTTGGCATTGATCTTGATCAACCTTCTTTTTGGCAAGGCGGCATGAAGATTATTGAAGAACTTCTTTCACAAGTACTGACAGTTTCACAGTGATACTGTTTCTCGGCTTCCAGTGGAAGGTGAGCTTTGAGTTTGTGCAACTTGAGTCAGAAAACCGTATATCTTTTATGGTAACTACTCGCAGGGGTGGAGTTATGATCGAAAGTGGTGTTTGAGGAAGACATAAAAAATAAATGACGTATCCTGTTGGGACCAATCCGCCAAGAACAATTCCAACACAAAAAGGATACGTCATGAACAAGAATAAAATTATTAGCCTGAAAAAGCCTGGAGAGTTTTCCGAGGATCCACTGACCGAGTTGTTGCGACATGGTGCTCGACAACTTATTGCTGACGCTGTCGAAGCTGAACTTCAGGATCTTCTGCAGCAGTATGCAGATGTGAAAAATGACCGGGGGCATAGGCAAGTGGTACGCAATGGTTATTTGCCT
>NZ_AUCV01000051.1 GCF_000429945.1 Desulfogranum japonicum DSM 18378
GATTTCATATGGAATTGACAAATCGTCTTGGCCGGTTCGACCTTGAGGTGGAACCAACGAAAACCAAAGTGATGGAGTTTGGTCGATTTGCTGTTCAAAATGCCGGCAGAAGGGGGAGAAAAGCAGAGACTTTTGATTTTCTCGGCTTTACCCATTTCTGTAGCACAAAACGGGATGGCAAAGGGTTTCGGATGAAACGGGTAACAGCCCGCAAGAAGTTTATCGCTAAACTGAAGATCTTTAAAGACTGGCTGAAGAAAGCCAGGATCATGAAAACCAAAGATCTCTGGAAAACAGCTAAAGCCAAATTGACAGGCCACTACAACTACTACGGTGTAACCGATAACTTTCCAGGAATTAAACGATTCTTTGAAGGAGTTAAGAAGCTGCTTTTTAAGTGGCTGAACCGTAGGGGGAAGCGAAACTGTCTCAATTGGGAGAAGTTCAATATAATGCTGGAGCGATTTCCTTTACCGAAACCACGTATAATGGTCAGCATGTTTGGCTTTTAGTGAATTGATCGTGTGAGGAGCCGTGTGCGTAAATAGCGCAAGCACGGTTCTGAGAGGGGCCGGGGCCAACGGGTAATACTCTATAGACAGGAGCTCATGACACGTAGTAGTCGCGTGCGACGAGGCGTCAAGTAAAAGTCAATGAAGTCCCTATCTATTGTTTGCCTGGAGAAACCGGTCTACTCGACTTTGACCAATAACTCAGCTTGATAATGAAAGAGTTCACCAACTCCGGCCGGTGTAACGGCTAGTTGTAAAGGGGGCGGATCTTTGCCTGGCTCTTGCCTGGCATGTCCTTATTCTTTGACTTAACCTCTTCCTAAAGAAAAACAGCTCGTTAGCGTAGACTCCGGGTTGCTGACACTTCTTTCACTACATGCCACGCTCTATGACCCCGACAGTCCCTCCGGAAAAGTCTCCCGCTGGTCGCTTACCTCTTTGCACGATCGCGGTTTCCCGCATAGATAGCCTACCGGAGTTTTCGCTTGCCCAAATCTGAAGCACCTGTCGCCGGTTACAATTCAGAACTTATTGAAATATAATATAGGTGTTGTCAACCCCGTGATCAGTTACAAGCAAATCAGGCTATGGCAAAAAACTGCAAGAGAAAATCAATGATTTGCTCTGGCTTATGCAGGTCCAGCCTGGGAACATCCATCGGCATATTGCTGTCCGTGACAACTGCGAGAAGGTTTGGATCGTAATATTCGCCGCGGCAGAGCAGGGTACTGCCTTGACCGTGGCGATGAATTTCAATTTTTGGTAGCCCGGCAGACTTGAATCCTTCGACCAGGATTATGTCAACATCAGGAAAATATTCAGCCAACAATTCGTCAAGGGGTGGTGCCTGCTGCTGTTTTTTGACAAATGCCAGTTTGTTATCCGAACAGACTAGCATATTGTCAGCCCCTGCCTGGGTGAAACGATAGCTGTCTTTTCCGGGATGGTCGATTTCAAAATTGGGAGGTCCATGCTTGACCGCCCCAACTCTGTACCCCCGACTCTTTAACTCGGCGATCAGCTGTATAAGCAGGGTTGTTTTACCCGTCCCAGATCGGGCTATGAAGGCGACTGCAGGTGGATGCTTGCTGGCCGTGGCGGTTGCAGCTATGGAAGGAGAGATGTCTTTGAGCGGTGATATGTGCTGTGTTGTTGAATCGAATCTCTGATCTCTGCCATCATAAGAGTTGAGCATGTGTTGTCCCCTGCTGAATCGAAAGTGCGATGAATAAAATATCTGTCCAGGCCTGAGGTCAGACTGTTTACAGCCTGACCACTATACGGCAGTTATCCAATATGCCTCTTACGTATTACTGACCTTACGCCGCTCAGGTTGGTCTGTATCAATCACTGTGCCGCGCAATCGATAATAATCTTCCGGCGTATTGATGTTCTTGAACGTTTTTTCATCAGGGTCATGTCGGCGAATCGTGCTTGCCGGTAATTTCACCCGTTTTACCTTGTCAAAGAAGCTAATGATGCGTTTCTGGCCGGCATCGAGTACCTGTTCCATGGCTGGCAAACAACTCTTGCTATACAGTGCATGGAGCGGTTCGTGTCCGTTACTGCTATACGGAATCACCAGATCTCCTTGATCGCCATGGGCACAGATTTCTTTAACCACTGCAGGAGAGATGAACGGCATGTCGCAGGCAGCGACGAAGATTTTTTCGTTTCTGGCGTGGGTCAGTCCTGAGTGAAGCCCGGCAAGGGAACCCTGCGCGTAATACATATCAGGAACCTTGCGACAGGGAATTTCCTTATAGATATCCGGGGTATTGGTTACGATGATAACTTCATTAAAGAGACTTTCCATTCGACGGTATACCTGGTCAATAAAGCGGGCACCGTCAAGGGGCAGCAGGGATTTGTTGCTTCCCATCCGGCGGCTTTCTCCACCGGCGAGTATAACCCCGGTAACATCGGTGATGCGTTCTTCTTCATTGCTCACAGACAGTTGATGCGGATGGGTGAATACATCCATGTTCTGTCCTCGGACATAGCCCACCAGGGTGATGCCAGCCTGTTCACAGAGAGTGATGGCCTTGTCGGTGGGTGATGTCCGTGATGCAACCAGGCCAACGCCAAGCCTGGCTGCTTTGGCTACCATTTCCGTTGAGATCCTGCCGGAGGTGACCAGCATTTTGTCCACCAGGTCAAGGTTGGTTACCATTGCTTCGCCAGCAACTCGGTCAATGGTGTTATGGCGGCCGATATCTTCGGCATGCAGCAATAGCGATCCATCATAATCGCCTATTGCCGCTGAGTGGATACCGCCGTGGCTTCGGTAGTGTTCAGTAAGGTCGTTGAGCTCCTTCATCAATCGCAGGAGTGCACCGGTGGTATAATAGCGTGGCCTTTGTTTGTTCTGGTTGAGCAGGCTGGTTGGCAGATTATAGGCAATGCCTGTGCCGCAGCCCGAGGTAAGGGTTGGTTGTAACCGCTCTGGTAATTCGTCATTCAGGTGAATTTCGGCAAGACCATATTTTTCGCATACTTCAAGCAGTAAAATATCATCAAGCGTGTCGATAAAACCTTGGAGACGAAAAAAACCGGTCAGCAGGTAATTGAGCTGATGCGGGGAGCAGACCAGGGTTGCCAAATCGTTCCCGTTTACCCGGAGGCGCAATGGATATTCGGTAACGGTGTGGCGTAGAAGCTGTTCACTGCGACCCTGTCTGACACGAATTATTTGATGTGGGGTATTATTCTCCATGGGGTAGTCCATTGGAAATGAGTTTATGCCAGGTAGGCATTTCCCTCAATGAACCCGAATTTCATACGCGTATATTTGCAGTAGAAATAGGGGGTAATCAACCGCCGTCTCTTGGTGAAAACGGCGGTTGTGAGGGTGCTCTAACCCGGATTACGGGCTAACTGATACTGGTAACAGCTTCGCTTTGCGATGCACCTTTTGGTTTGTCGGGATTGATCTTACCGAATGAATCGGGGATAGAATAATCGACGGTCTCAGGATGATGCTCAAAGATCGGAAAGTATTTGGCGATCAGTACGAAGAACAGGATATGGGCAGTAATGATGCCGATGGTTACCAGTGACTCAATAAGCGACGGGTAATAGACATGACTTGCGTCCATCATGCCGAACATCGAGACGTTGAAACGATTGAGAATCAAACCACAGACAACCAGCAGCGCAGCAGTTACCCGGAGGGTGTCGCTGTTGCGGACGTCCTTGAACATGAACATGCAGCAGGGCAGAACAAAACCCAGGATAAACTCAGTATAAAATAATATGGTCAGAATGCCGTTATCGAACAGTGGCCTTTCCGAAAGTACCACCAGGCTGTAAATGCGCAGCCCAATGTAGAGACTGAGTGTCCAGGGCAGAATTTTTGCCAGGGTACGCAGTAACGGCCCTTCATTTGGCTGGCCCATCCATTTATGGGTGGCGGTTGCTTCCACAATGATAATACACATACCTGTGCAGATGGCGCTGACATAGAAAAGCAGCGGCAACAGCGGATTGTACCAGAGGTTGTGGAGCTTATCGACTGCGATCAGGAAAAACGTACCCAGTGAAGATTGATGCAGTGTGGAAATGGATGCTGCAAGGATAACCAGAGGCATCTCGAGCCAACGCAGGATTCGTAGCGGAATATTCCAACCAAATTTCTCTGCCACCGGCGAGAGGAATTCGAGGAAGAGTACCGTGGTATAGGCCATAACACACATGGAAACCTCAAACATAGGCGAGTGCAGGTTCCAGTAACGCAGCACGTGCCAGCCTTTGTGTGGTTGTCCCAGGTCAAGGAGCAGGCCGACACAGACCAGTGAGTAGCCAAGAAACCCGGTGACAATCGCAGGACGTACCAACGGCTCAAGCTTTTTTATGTGAAAACAGTGGGTAATAGCGCCCAGGGTAAAAGCCCCGGCTGCCAATGGTACTGCCGTAACAACGTCAAAAGAAACCCACAACCCCCATGGATAGGTATCATCCAGATTGGTGGTTGCTCCCAGCCCAAATATAAAACGGGTCACAGCGGCAGCCGCTCCTAAGGCCACCAGGAAAATCATGAATTTGATAAACCAGTGGTATGCCTTGACTTCCTTAACAACTCTTTGAGTAGCGGTCATCTTTACTCCTCCTTCTCTTCAGCAGGAGTATGTGCCTGCTCGCTGGTTGCATTTTGATTCATCAGACGTTCACGACGGTGATTTATCCAGGAGAGAGCGGAAAGCGTACCACCCACGGCAAGGAAAGAAGCCGGGACAAAACGCAGCGCCTGCCAGGTGTAATCCGGTAAAGGCCGCTGGGTAACATCTTTGAAGCCCAGTTCATCAAAGGGCAGGTTGGTCAGGTAGAGAACCGAGGTACCGCCCGCTTCATGCAGACCGTAGATTTTTTTGATATACTTGTCCGGATGATTTGCGAGTCGTTCTTTGGCAATCTTGACCATCTCATCACGGGGGCCATATTCGATCGCGGTGGGGCAGGCAGTGGCGCAGGCAGGTTTTAACCCTTCCTTGACCCGGCTGTAACAACCTGTGCACTTTCTAACCAGTGGCAGCCCTTTGCTCCATTCATATTTGGGAACACCGAAAGGGCAGGCAACCATGCAAAAACGGCAACCGATGCAGCGGTCTGCTTTGTAGATGACCGGGCCTTCCGGCGTCTTTTCAAAAGCACCAACCGGGCAAACCGAAGCACAGGCCGGATCGTCGCAGTGCATGCACATCTCTTTGTAGAACGCAAACTCGTTCTCACCGTTTTTCTGGTAATCGCGGAATTTGATACGGGTGAAGGTATACTCCGACATTGCCGGAGGATTCTGGTATCCCTCACCGCTGAAAAATTCCGTCTCTTCCGCCTCCAGCTGATTCCATTGCTTGCAGGCAACCTGGCAACCGCGACAACCTGTACATTTGGTCAGGTCAATTAAAAAGGTATTCTGCTTCGGGTTATGATTCGCACTCATGAGTTGATACCTCCTTTTTCGATATTGCAGAGGAAGGCTTTAAACTCCGGAATAGTGGTATTGGCGCAGCCAACCGCAGCGGTAAGCGTGTTGGCCGTACCGCCGGTAGCCAGACCGTTGAAACCGAAATGCCATGGCATTCCAACCTGTTCGACCAGTTTTCCCTGCACACGGAGTGGCTTGATTCGTTCGGTAACCAGAACCCGGGCCTCGATTTGGCCACGTTCTGAGCTGATGGTAACCATATCCCCGTTTTTCAGACTCTTGGATTCAGCCAGTTCTTCGCTGATTTCGACAAACATGTCCGGAACCAATTCAACCAGCCATGGCAGGTTGCGGGTCATGGCACCTGCCTGCCAATGTTCGGAGACGCGATATGTCGTACCGACGTAGGGGTATTTGCCGCTGTTATTTATTTTTCCGGGAATAGCGACCGCAGGGTTACATTGCTGCGAGGTCATGGCATTGGCAACCGGACTTTCCATCGGTTCGTAATGTTCAGGTAACGGACCGTCGGCAAGACCTGCCGCAAACAATCTGCCATATCCTTCGGGAATCATGATAAAGGGTGACTTGGTTTCGTCCTCATTCATCGGTACCCAACCGCCATCAGGCACATCTCCTTCCCATTTTCGGGTCATACTATTCCAGCTGATAATCGGTTTCTTAGGATTCCAGGGACGTCCCTGAAGGTCAACCGAAGCACGGTTGTAGAGAACGCGACGGTTGACCGGCCAGCACCATGCCCAGTTAGGATAGAAACCCATACCGGTGGGATCTTCCTTACCCCGTCGCTGCATCATGTTGCCCTCTTCGGTGTAGGAGTTGCAATACAGCCAGTTGCCGCTGGTGGTCGATCCGTCAGCCTGCAGGTAGGCAAAACTGGGCACCTGCTCTCCTTTTTTAAAGGCCTTGCCCTTGATCACCACATCGCGGGTGAACCGGCCGTTGCATTCGCGAGCGACCAGATCAATGTCAGGTTCATGGCCGTCACCGTAATTCCAGGCCAGGTCAACAATGGGCTCGGGAAAGACACCATCCTCCTGGTAAAGCTTTTTCAGGTGGGTAACCCACTGGTGAACGATAAAGGCATCGCTCTCAGCGTGTCCCGGAGGATTTACCGCTTTATAACGCCATTGAGTCCAGCGTCCTGAGTTGGAGATGGAACCTTCCTTTTCCACAGAGGAGGCTGCTGGCAGCAGGAATACCTCGGTATCGATGCTTTTCGGATCAACACCCGGACGCTTCCAGAAAACAGAGCTCTCTGTCTCCCAGAGGTCAACGGCTACGAGCCATTTGAGCTTATCCATTCCAGAGGCAATGGCATTGACATCCGGTCCACCGACAATGGGATTGGTTCCCATGAACACCATGCCTTCAAAGCCACCGTTCTGCAGTCGTTCCATTAAGCGGATATAGGAATAGTTACCGCTTCTTTTTGGCAGGTAGTCGTAGCAGAAGTCATTCTGTTCCGTGGCAGCTTCACCCCAGTAAGCCTTCAACAGGCTGGTCATATATTTTGGAGTATTGCTCCACCAGTTGGCGCTCTGGGGATCATTGGTTTTTGGCGTCCATTTTTCGTTATACGCTGCCAGGTTCACATTATCATAGGTCGGCACCTTCAGGTAGCCGGGCAGGATGTGATAGAGAATTGCGTAATCGGTTGATCCCTGCACGTTTGACTCGCCACGCAGAGCGTTGATCCCGCCACCGGCCATGCCGATGTTACCGAGAAGCAACTGCAACATGGCATAGGAACGTACGTTTTGGGTGCCGTAGGTGTGCTGGGTAGTACCCATTGCGTACATGACGGTTGCCACCTTGTCCGCTTTGTGGGTTGAAGCAATGGTGCGCGCCACTTCCATGTAGCTCTGTATTTCAGTACCGGTAATCTCACAGACCTTTTCCGGAGTGTAGCGGGCATAGTGTTTTTTCATCAGCTGATAGACACTACGGGGATGCTCAAGAGTGTCATCACGTTTGGGCATACCGTTGTCATTCAGCTGGTAGGCCCAGCTTTCTTTGTTGTAGCTGAAATTTTCTGGATCATAGCCTGAAAAAAGGCCATCATTGAAATCAAAATCTTCACTGACAAGGAACGCAGCATTGGTGTAATGAACCACGTACTCCTTTTGAATCAGATCATTGGTGAGCAGATAATTTATCAGCCCCCCCATAAAGGCGATATCGGTGCCCGGGCGCAGCTGGGCGTAGATGTCTGCCTTGGATGAGGTTCTGGTATAACGCGGGTCAACGGAGATCAGCTTGGCGCCATTATCCATTGCCTTTTCCACGTATTTAAAAGAAACAGGATGATTTTCTGCAGGATTTGAACCGATGCACACGATAACATCGGCGTGCTGGATATCAATCCAGTGATTGGTCATTGCTCCACGACCGAACGATGCCGCCAGACCGGCGACAGTAGCGCTGTGTCATATTCGAGCTTGATGTTCCAGGTAGCCGACCCCCATTGCCCGTGCAAATTTACCCAGCAGATAACACTCCTCATTGTCCAGAGCTGCAGCACCGAGCATTGCCATCCCGTCGTTACGGTTAACCGTATACGTTGTACCGTTGATCTCTTCTTCAGTAACAAAGTTACGGTCGCGGGTTTCTTTCATTAGCTTGGCCATACGCTGCATGGCCCAATCCCAGGATTTTTCTTCCCATTTGTCACTGCCTGGAGCACGATACTGCACCTTGTCCAGGCGACGTTCGTTGTTTGCCACCTGAAACAGGGCGCTGCCCTTGGAGCAGAGTGAGCCCTGATTGATCGGGTGCTCGGTATCTCCCTCGATGTTCACGATTTTACCGTTTTTGGTATGGACTATCATGCCACATCCCACTGCACAGTATGGACAGACGGTGGTGCTGGTCTGCAAGCCTTTGGTGCGCATTTCCGGTGAATCAACACCAGCTTCACTTTGCTTGCCTGTCAGAGCAACAGCACCGGCAGTCAGGCAACTGCCTTTAATAAAATTGCGTCTCGATATTCCCATGCTTCCCTCTCCTTGAATCAAATTTTTTTATAAAAACTTTGAATGTCATGAGCAAAGGTCGCACCATCCCTTTGCTGTTTTTTTCTAAAAGCGCTGAGGTGCCGGAAGTAACAGGCAAAAAAGGGGATTGAACCCTTTCAGGGAGGGCGGTTGTATCCTTTTGTTTTTGTATGATTTCTGGATACATCTGTCTCGGTCCGGACAGAAATGCGCACTTCGCAGGTGTTGTATGACTGCTGAATAGACCAATTGTCCGGCACAGATATCTGTTCGATTGTTTGGTGATATATTTTATGAAATAGAGCGGGATGTTGAGAACAATTCTTGGCTAGCAGTTCAATTTCTCGCTGAAACCTGTTGGTTTTGGTGTATATTGGTAAGAATAGTTCAAACTGGTTAAGGGCGAAATGTATACGCAGTACCTAGAGTAATTTGATATGCTCCCGAGAATAATAATTTGTGATGATGAAGAGGGGATGCGACGCTATCTCAACAAAATGCTCCAAAGCTGGGGGTATCATGTTGAAGATTTTGCTGATCCACTGCTCCTGCTGAACAGCATTGAACAGCATGATACCGAGGCTGACCTGTTACTGCTTGATGTCAAGATGCCGCAAATGAATGGTATCGAGGTACTCAAGCAATTGCAGACCATAAATGTAAAGTTGCCCGTTATTATCATGACCGGACATGGAACCATCGAATCAGCGGTTGAAGCAATGAAGATCGGTGCCTATGACTATCTGACCAAACCTTTTCCACAGGAAAAACTGTTCGCAGTGGTGAAACACACCCTTGAACAGCACCATCTTCGTGAAGAGAATTTCTCTTTGAAAAGGGAGTTGCGGGAACAAAAGGTTCCTGCTCAACCCATTTTTCGCAGCGATATTTTTCGCCAGGCATATAATCTCGCGCTCAGTGTCGCAGACAGCGACCTGAGTGTTCTGGTGTTAGGCGAAAGCGGCACAGGCAAAGAACTGGTTGCTGCGGCTGTCCATTATGCCAGT
The DNA here is from genome assembly GCF_000429945.1 of Desulfogranum japonicum DSM 18378. Taxonomy (GTDB): domain Bacteria; phylum Desulfobacterota; class Desulfobulbia; order Desulfobulbales; family Desulfobulbaceae; genus Desulfogranum; species Desulfogranum japonicum. Next base: position 9,461 of record NZ_AUCV01000051.1, read on the forward strand.
CCACGTAAGAATAATCGGTTCCTGGCCTTAAACTGCGCCACGCTGTCTGAACCTTTGCTGGAAAGCCAGCTGTTTGGCCATGTAAAGGGCGCTTTTACCGGGGCAGTTCATGCCCAGAAGGGGTTGCTTGAGGCTGCCAATTATGGCACCCTGTTTCTTGACGAGATCGGTGAACTGAGTCCATCCCTGCAGGCCAAGCTATTGCGTGTACTTCAGGAGGGAGAGTTCATTCCGGTTGGTTCCACCAGAATCAAAAAGGTCGATGTCCGTTTCGTGGCAGCCACCAATAAAAACTTGCAGCAGGAGGTCGCAGACGGTGAATTTCGGGAAGATCTTTACTATCGTCTCAACGTATTTCCGGTCGAACTGCCACCGCTACGGGAACGCGAAGAAGATATTGAACCCCTGGCTGAGCACTTTCTTCATAAAATTGCCCTGAAGACGCGCCGCATCGTTACCGGGATAGAGTCAGAGGCTTTGGATGCCCTGAAAAACTATCACTGGCCGGGAAATGTTCGCGAGTTGGAAAATGTTATGGAACGGTGCAGTATTCTTGCCCGTGACGGGGTTATACAAATTTCCCATCTGCCGTTTGCCAACAAGAAACCACAATCTGCAGACCCGCAGGACCTTCCCCTCAATCTGCGCGAAACTGAACGTTTGCAGGTTATTCGTGCACTGCGCGAAACCAAATGGAATAAAAGCCAGGCTGCAGAATTACTTGGGGTGACCAGGAGAACCATTGATCGTAAAATCAAGGAATTTGATCTTACCAGAAACGAACTGCTTGCTTGATGACAACACCTTTTTATTCTGTATTTTTTTCCATTCGCGGCAAGCTCACCCTCGCCACCATGATGCCATTGGTCCTGATTCTTGTACTGGTGGCGCTGGCAGCTTCCTATTTAATCAATGCTTCAATCGTTGATCAGACTCAAAAACAGATTCGCCAGGACTTGAATGCAGCACAGGTGGTTCTGGAGGAGAAGCAACGGCGATTGTATGAGGTGGTGCGTTTTACAGCACGCTCACTGTCACTTTCCGGAAGTTTTCGAACTTCTGATCGGGAGTCTCTTCAGCAGTTATTGAGCGAAATCCGACAGCATGAACAATTGGATATTCTCAGATTTACCGGTCCCAAGGCAAAGGCACTGGTGCCGACCCATGGGAAAAAAGTGACAAGTATTGCTGAGATCGTCACCAGAACATTGACTGACGGGCCCTTACAGGAGATCGTGTTGTTGAGTGAGGCTGAGCTGGAGCACGATGATCCTGACCTGGCTGAGCGAGCCAGGATATATGATCATACCGGTCAGTCCGGGGTAATTGAGCGGCGCGCGATGTTTCTGATAGCTTCTGTACCGCTGTTTGACTCTTCTGGGAAAGTAATGGGGTGTCTTTACGGGGGAGTATTGCTTAATAACAACCTGGCTCTGGTTGATAGAATTCAGGAAGTGGTGTACGGCTCTGACGAATATGAAGGCATAGCGGTGGGGAGTGCGACAATTTTTCTGGAAACAAGACGGATTGCCACCACTATCCGCTTACAGAATGGAAGCCGTGCTCTTGGAACCCTGGTGTCAGAACAGGTGGCTGAAGCTGTTTTACAGCATAGCGACACCTGGCTTGACCGGGCCCTGGTGGTCAATGAGTGGTACCTCACCGCATATGAACCCATCTTCAACAATACAGGGCAAACCATTGGTGCGCTCTATGTGGGCATGCTGGAAAAACCACTGATCGCCCTGAAAAAACGGGCCTTCATGACCTTATTCGGCTTGTTGATTGTGGGGTGTGTGTTTGGTGGTCTGTTGGCTGGCTGGCTGGCCAGGCGTTTATCCCAGCCTCTCCTGGCGTTGACCAATTCAGCCAAGAAGATAGCCGGTGGAGAACGGGATGTATCTTTACCTGTCGCCGGGCAGGACGAAATCGGTCATCTTACCCACGCATTCGCCGATATGACCAACGCTCTGCGTCTCAGTGATCAGGAGTTGCAGAATCTCAACCATGAATTGGAAAAAAAAGTAGCTGAACGAACGTCGCAGCTCAAGGAAAAAAGCCTGCAGCTGATTGAAACCCGGGAACAGCTGCTGCTCCAGGAAAAGCTTGTTGCGATTGGCTCTCTGGCAACTGGAGTTGCCCACGAAATCAATAATCCTGCTGCGATTATCAGGGGCAATGTTGAAATCATGCAGATGAGTTTGCCCGAAGACGCCGGTGAGCGCGAAGAATTGGCTGAGATCATGAAACAGGTGGAACGGATTTCGCTGATTACGCAGAATCTGCTCAGTTCCTCCAGACAACAGTCCCTTAATCTGGAACCTGTACAGATCCCCGCACTCATTGATGAAATACTCGAACAGCTCAATCATCAGACCGTAATGACCGAAATTAAAGTCTGGAAAGCCTTTGGCAAGGAGTTGCCGGCTGTTGAAGGAGATCGCGAGCGTCTACGCCAGGTGTTTACCAATATTATGCTCAATGCTGCACAGGCCATGGCCGGAGAAGGTGAGCTGTCTCTTGCCGGGAGTGTGGTTGAAGACAGGGTGCGCGTTCAGGTCGCTGACACAGGGCCTGGAATAGATGAAAATCTCCAGGGACAAATCTTCAATCCCTTTTTCACCACGAAAAGTAATGGCACCGGTCTGGGGCTTTCGGTTTCTTCCGGTATTATACGGGCCCATAATGGCCTGATTACCGTTTCATCAGGTAAAGGCCAAGGAACTGTTTTCTGGATAGACTTACCCATTAAGCAGCGATTTATCGAATAACAAAACCTGTAGCAGGGGGAAGGGACCAAGTAGTTTTCGGAGCCTCATGTTTTCAAGTGAAGTGAGGCTCCGAAAAGCTGGTCTCAGGTCAGGGCAAACGTGGTGTTTGCGAACTGTTTTTTCCGGTGAGAATTGATCAGGACTTTGGCTGGTTGGCGGCCACGTATTTAATCATTTCATCGGGAGTGACAATGGCGCCTGCCGATGCTTTCAGGGCAACCAGGTCACGTCGCCAGGTCATAAGAACCCTGAAAAAGGCGTCAGGCATTCCTTTTTCCCTGGAGAATTCCGTCAGGGACATGTCAATTCGCGAAACCAGGTTTTCCACATACAGCGAAAATTGTTTGGTATAGGTTTCTTTGGGATATTCCTTACCGATTATCTCTGTAAAGAGTTCTTTCAGATCTTCGTATCTTGGGATGCGGCCAATGGGCGTCCAGATGGATTTCACCTTGCCCAGGTGCATCAGAGCCATAATTCGCATCCAGACTTTGGTATCCCGTTTTTCTCCTACCAGGCCATCAGGCTCACCGGGAGCGAGACTTCCCCGTCCGCTTTTATGCAACCAGTAGTTCACCTGGAAACCGGAAGGAAGGTTCTTCGGATCTATACTGGTATTCTCGCCAAAGGCTTCATAGTGGCTGATGTAGTCTGCCAGCGGGCCGGGGAAGAAGGCTTCATTGGCATAGGGAGAACGTTTTTCACTGCCGTCAGCCCCAATCTCCGTCGCCGTTGTGGCAGAACGGATAATGGCTCCATGAACAACTGTGTTCATCCAGTCATGTGCCATGACAATGGTGGGCATGGTGGTATAGTCGCGTCCGCCAAAGAGCAGGCAGCTCATTTTTACACCGTTGGCATCCTCTGTAGCTGGATCGTAATTTTCCAGCTCGTCCAGAGAAATGGTGAATCGTGCATTCTTGTGGGAAGCCTGGATTCCAGACTGGGATGTCCATTCGCCAAGATAGTTTACGCCCTTCTCAGGGAGTGGTTCGCCCATGCCGTTCCAGTAAGGCCGGCCGTCTGAAACCAGCAGATTGGAGAAGATCACCTCATTGCCATCTCCTTCCAGAACCTTCATGGTTTCAGCATCATCCTTTTTATTTACCCCTTCAATGATGCCGAACATACCTTTTTCAGGATTAACCGCACGTACCTCGCCGGTCTGTTTATCTATAAAGATTTTTGCAAGATCATCTCCCACCAGATGGGTTCCGGTCATGGCTGTACCTGTTTTACCGCATCCTGAAGGATAGGCTCCGCCGAAATAGATGACTTCGTCATCCATCTGAAAGCCGGTGATGAACATATGCTCATCCAGCCGCTCGCCAAAATAGTTGCGAATATTATTCATATTGGCAAAGCGATGATTGATCTTTTTGGGGGCAATGGAGTTGCCAGCGTACTGGTTGTTACTGCTGTATGAACGGAAACGTTCCACATCCATATAGATGCGACGATCTTTCAGGTCAGCGGAAACATTGGTTTCAGTCAGACGACCGGCGCTATGGTAATTGACGAACATATAGCCTTTTGTCTCAACATCCTTGGAGAACCTTTCCGGAGTCATCATCCTGTAGAGCAGGTACTCGCTATGGGTAACATAGTAGGAGTCTGTTACCTGCAGGGTCGGGTCAGAGACCTGGCAGCCGATCGGGCCACGGGAGATGAAAGAGATGATCATCTCTTTCTTTTTCATGATATCAGTGATGATGTTTCGCGCTTCAACCACTCCGGCATGCAGTTCCTCTTTTTTCTGGAGAGAGGAAATCTCTGTATCTGTGTATGCCAGGTACTTGGTATTGGCGGTATCCCGCCCCTGGTCATTGGGACCGTCAAAATGGCAGGTATGATTATTTTTCTTCAGGGTGAATTCTTCACCGACCTCCAGGGCTTTTGCGCGAATATAGGCAATGTCTTCCGGAGAACCGGTGTTGATAAAGATAGATGCTGGATTCATACGGGTTGCCCCGTTATAAATAGGTGCCAGTACTTCGTAGCTGCACTGCATCATTTTTTTCTGGTTGGATTCATCCATCAAACTGGTGAGGTACGTCCTCATCATTTCGAGCCTGGAGATATCAACATCCTGATTTTGTCGGGTATTCCCGGTAGTGTATTTTTCCATTTTCGCCGTATAAAAAATTAAAAAAAAAGTTGTCCCTGGGGGCCAGGTGAGATTTGCAGGTAACATTCATGCAAATATGACTGAATGTTTACAAGAAAAAAATATCCTAGCCGAATTTGTAATTTTTTTCACTTTACAAATCACCTGATAGCTGTATTTTTTTCACGTAAATTACGGAGATAGAAGAAGAAAAGTGTGTTTTCCGTTTTTTTCGGAGAGGTGTGGCTGTCGAGTGACTGTTTGTTTAAGCTGCTAAAAAGGCATGGTTTTTTAGTCTTTGCCAGGCCTTTTTGTCTGATTTGTACAGTGATTAAAGTGTGATATTGAGAATTTTTCTCTTATAACTTTTTGTAGCTATAATGAGAGACTATACGCGTAATTGTCGGTCTGGGTGACTTGTTTTTGTGACTGTGCGCTGACCAGACTGCTACCGTGGAGATGCCCAGAGGCCTACTTTGTGGTCATGTGTTCTCGTGTTCCTGTTCGGTTATCTCCGTTGTTTTAACCTGAGGCGTACACTCAGTTTTTCCTGAAAGTTGACAGGCAACGCCTTCATCAATGGAACGAAAATGCAGATCTGTTTGCGGAAATGGAATCTCTATACCAGCAAGGGAGAGCTCGTTTTCAATGTCCTGGTTCAGGTCGCTGAGTACTGTAAGTTTGTCATTGAAATCCATTATCCAGACACGCAGTTCAAAATCAAGGGAAGATGAACCAAAAGCAAGAAACAGGGCTATGGGTTTAGGAGTGGTCATGACCATGGGATTGGCATTTGCGCAATTGGTAAGTATTTCCAGTACTTTGCTTATGTCTGTTCCATAGGCGACTCCGATTGGTACATGTACCCTGACTTGTTTATTGGCCAGGGTCCAGTTTGTTACCTGATTGGTGATAAGGTCTGAGTTGGGGACAACGATCTCTGCGTTATCAAAGGTTTCAATGATGGTGGCCCGGAGTCCCAGTTCTTTGACTGTTCCCACTTCGGTGCCGATGCTGACAATATCACCAACCTTTACAGGCCGTTCAAAGAGCAAGATAAGTCCGCTGACAAAGTTGTTGACGATGGCCTGGAGACCAAAACCAATACCCACACCCAGGGCACCACCAAGAATGGTGAGTTGGTTCAGATGAAAACCAAGGACTTTCAGTAAAATAAGAAATCCTACGGTCAGGGTTGCGTAATGGACAAGGCGGGTGATGGACACCTGCACACCTTCTTCGGCACGGTACCTGGGAAGAACTTCCTGACGTAAAAAAGTCTGGAGTGCCCTGGAAAAGAGAATGGCTGCGTAGATGACCAGGAAAATGGCCAGCAGGAAACCCGGGGTAATGGAAATATCGAAAATGGTAACCCCAAAGGAGGTCATGGTGGTGTAGGCAGATTCCACAGTAGCCTGAATACGCCAGATAACGGCAAGCAGGGTCAAGAGAAAGAGTATGTGGCCTAACCAGATAAGGGGTTGCAGCTGTTTGACGATAATAGAGCCATTTTTACTGATGATTTCAAAGGGTGTTCGAAGCAGTAGCAATTCAAGAAACCCGACAAACATATGAAAGGCCATCCAGATAAAGAGAATGGCTACCACCGTTTCCAGGCAGGATGTGAAAATAAAAAGAGCCAGTCGATCATACCCGGCAATGTCTGCAATGATAATGATCAGAGGTAGTTGTCCCCATGTCCTTCTCAGTATTGCAGAAAGTCTGGACTCATCTTTCACGGTTATATGGAGTTGTGCCAGGTAATACAGAAAGAGTGCTATAGAACCGTAAAAAATTACCAGGTGTACCAACAGGTGGGGTAACTCTATGAGGCGCAGAAGAATAGTTACACTAAGAAAGAGTGAAATACGACGGAGCATTTTGCCGTTCCACGGGTTTGTACAGACGGAGCGGGTCAGCGCACTCATGGAGAGAATTAAAGGGAGCTGAAAAATAAGATCCCATTCAGGGGGCTGAACAAAATGCACAGGCAGAATAACCAGTAATTCGAAGATCGTCAGTGAAATGAACATGGCCGATGCTATGGGGTATTCTGCAAATTTTATCCAGTTTGAATTCTGCTCAACTAACTTCTGGCTTTGTCGAATCAGCAACCCAAAGAGAAAGGTCATCAGGGTACCAATAAGCAAAGACCCGAGATTTTGTTGCAGGTAGCGTTTTTGGGTATTGAGAAAAAAGGTAAGATTGGAAATACTCTGTTCCCAGAGTCTGGGCTGTATCTGCGAGTAGAACTCCATAGACAACATGGATGGCATGGTCTGCTGTATGCCAATCTCCCTGGTTTCAATGACAAGCTCATTGATATCCTGCTCCAGGCTATAAACCTGAACCTGCAGCGTGCTGATTTGATTGCCGAACAACAGCAAAGGTTTTAACTGGCTTTCAATAAGCTCAAGGGCAGATGTGACAGTCTTGGTCAGCGATTTCATTGTTTCTGCAGGCTCGACTGTGTCGACAAATCCTTGCGCTTTTTCCTGCAGTGAGTGAATTTTTTCTTTTTTTTCTGCCCAGTTTTCATACCAACTGTCCATCTTTTCGATGGAGTGGGCTATGGGCTTGTTGAGGCCTTCAATGCGGAGTTTGAGTTTATAGAGTTGATTCTCCAGGCTGGAGAGCTGGTGGTAACTGAGGTTGGGTGTTGACCTGGCAATGGTGGTATCCCATTCAATGGCTTTCAATTCTTCCTGCAGGGCTGGCAGTTTTTCCTGCAGGTTATATACATCCGGTGCATTGGAAAGATGCCTTTGCAGATCTATATATTCCCTGGGCAGTGTCGAAGAGAGGGTGTACAGGCTTATGAGGTAGAGTTTCTGTTGTTCCGGTTGTTGTTCTACCTGGGCAATCACCCCGGGCTGCTTGTCCTCCTGTGCGTACACCTGGGAGGACGTAGAAAAAAGAGGCGTCAACAGGGTATGGAATACAAATAACAGGATGCAGATGCGTGATGATAAGCTCATAAATAACCGGATCGGACAGTGATGATAGGAAGCAAAAGAGTGTGGTTGACACTGGTTAACCAGCCTTGAAAGCATAAAAATATGTACCAGACCCCTGTGTGCTTTGCAATCCGGTAGTACGGGGGGGGGTACTTTTTTGAACAGAATCAACGTGTTTACGAATGTGATTTGATGTAACTGGTAACGGGATTAATAACACTGATATTTCAGTTGTTTACGAGTTGTAACTGGTCACAGGTGCTTCAGGTTTGGGCGAGCGTGTTTTTTCGCAGGTAAGGGAAGACTCCAGTAGGCTATCTATGCGGGAAAAAGCGATTGTGCAAAGAGATAAGCGACCAGCGGGAGACTTCGCGGAGTCTGTGATCAGTTACGAGTAATGTATTCATTGTGTGTTGCCTGTAACTTACTCTATTTCTTAAGATGCAAGGGAACCTGCAAATAACTTGTTGCACAAAACGAAATTATGAAAAGAATAATAATTGCCTTACTATGCATATTTTCGACACTTTTTGTTACAGGGTTAATTCTTCAAGGTAATCCATGGCTGTTGCTCATGGTGCTACTTGGAGGAATTATAGGTATACCGATGGGTTTGTCATATCCCTTCCCTGTTATCACAAAAGTAGTGATGATCCTTGGGCTTATTGTTTCTTTAATATCAATCTATTTTGGATTCAAAAACCATAACAAAGTTATTGGTCAGATAATTGCTGTCGTTGGCATTTTAGGCTGGTTCTTTGTCGGGCTTATGGGGCTGGGTACTGGAACATGATTGATGGTGTGGTGGAACATTAAAAATCTTGAGATGTAATCGGATAAAAAATTTGGTCAGAAAAGGATAAGATTGGTGATGGGAAAGACTTTTGAATTAGAAATGTCTGTGCGAGACTATGAATGTGATATCCAAGGGGTGGTGAACAACTCTGTGTATCAAAATTATCTTGAGCATGCAAGACACGAATATTTGAAGACAAAGGGCATTGATTTTAAAGAATACGCGGATAAAGGAATTAACCTGACCGTAACTCGAGCTGAATTGGATTATAAATATCCGCTAACCAGTGGTGACAAATTCAGTGTCACCGCCACGTTGGAGAAAGAATCCAAAATCAGATTTGCTTTTTTTCAGGATATTTTCCTTCTCCCTGAAAAGAGAATTGTGTTGAAGGCGAAAATTATTGGTGTTGCCTTAAATGCCAAAGGGAGGCCTTATATTCCAAAAGAATTTGAAGAAATACTTGATAATTGATCACAGTGAACCTGCTCTTTCCTCTGACACCCTGTAACCCGTTGCACATACAGGGGAGCTGTCAAGCTGAGTGATTTCACCTGTGAGTAGTTACGTAAGAAGTTACATAGCCCGTGATCTGTTGCGGCCTGGTCTTACCGGGTGCTGGTGATCGGTTTCCCAATCTGGCTCAAGCGGCCCAGTATACAGTGACAGGAGTTCTTGTTTGCTGCAGTACAGCGCGAATCGGCATGCCATGTACATCCGTGCCTTCCATAGCCTGTTGATACACCTTGTGTTTCTGTTCGCCGGTGATGTGGAGAATGATTTCTTTGCTGTCCAGGAGGCAGGGCAGGGTCATGGTCATGCGCAGATGGGGAGCTGTAACAGGGGTTATCCCCTGGCAAAGGTGAGGATTCTGATCATCTATCGCCTCCAGAAGTTCTATGCTTTCCGGAAAAAGTGATGCTGTGTGTCCGTCATTTCCCATACCCAGAAGGACCAGGTCAAAGGGCCGATGAATAGCCTTCAGGCGTTGCTCAATTTCAGCCTGCGCCTGGTGAGGCGTGGCATGGCCTGAGTGCAGGCCGATAAATGTTGCCCCGGAAGCCTTGTTTTGCAGCAGGTGTGTTTGTGCCAGGTGTTGATTGCTCTCCTCAGAGTCTACCGAAACCCATCGTTCATCGGCCAGGCTGATTATGACCCTGTTCCAGTTGAAATCACGTTGACTCAGCTTTTCAAACAGGGCTACTGGGGTGGAACCGCCAGAGACGATAAGTGAGGCAGTACCACGTTGATCTATTCCTTGCTGCAGCAGCTGGAGGATTCTGTCTGCCAAAGTTTTTTCCAGTTGGGCGCGGGTGTTAAATATCGTGCACATTGTCTTGTTCATGGATAGTCTACTTTGTAATTATTCTTCAACATAGGGAAAAATAATACCGCCTTCAGGGATACGTTGCCATTTCAGGTGGACAGGGATGGGGGCGACCTTCCACACCTGCGAACAATATTCTCTTATTGCTCTGTCGGAAGAAAATCTATGCATTCTGGCCACATTGAGAATCGATTTTTTGGTCCAGGCGTGAATATCCGCAAATTCCTGGTCAACTTTTTCCTGACACTCAATATACGACTGATAATCAGCAAGAAGCAGGTATTGATCCTGTCCAAGCAGCTCGTCTACGATTGGACGGAAAAGGTCTCGGTCGCCATAGGAAAAATGTCCGGAACTGATTAGGTTAATTGCTCGTTTCAGTTCTTCATTTTGTTCATAAAATTTCCGTGGGTTATATCCCCGTTTTTTCAGGGCAAGAACTTCTTCCACCTCCAGTCCGAAATGGAAAAAGTTTTCGGCTCCTACCTGTTCCCGAATTTCAACGTTGGCACCGTCCAGGGTGCCGATGGTCAATGCTCCGTTTAAGGAGAATTTCATGTTTCCGGTCCCTGAGGCTTCTTTTCCTGCAAGGGATATTTGCTCAGAGAGGTCAGCAATGGGGTAGACCATATGCCCTGTCTTGACATTGTAGTTGGGGATGAAAAAAACTTTGAGTTTACTCCGTACATCAGGATCATTGTTGATTACCCGTCCAACGGAGGTGATCAGTTTGATAATTAACTTGGCCATTTGATACCCTGGTGCAGCCTTGCCGCCAAAAACGCAGACCCGTGGCTGCACAGGATAGTCCGGGTTATCTTTCAGCCTGTGATACAGGGTTATAATGTGCAGAATGTTGAGATGTTGACGTTTATATTCATGGATTCGTTTAACCTGCAGATCAAAGAGCGAGGCTGGATGTATCACTATGTCGAGTTTGTCTTTCGCCAGCTGGGCAATTTCCTGTTTATTGGCCAGTTTTACCTTGTGCCATGCTTCACGAAAGGCCGCATCTTCAGCCATGGATTCAAGTTTGTTCAGTTTACTCAGGTCTGTAGCCCATTCTTCTCCGATGGCGTCGTACAGGAGATCTGATAATCTGGGATTGCTGACAAGCATCCAACGGCGAGGCGTAACGCCATTGGTAATGCTTATAATTTTTTGGGGCCACAATCGGTTGAAGTCATACAGGGTATGTTCTTTAAGGAGTCTGGTATGTAGGGTGGCTACCCCGTTAATAGTGTGGCTGCCGATGCATGCCAGGTTGGCCATACGTACATATCTGGCACCTGTTTCCTCTATAATGGAAAGATTACGGACGATTTCCTGATCTCCTGGGAATCTTCTGCGTACGATGTCGAGAAAGCGGTGATTGATCTCATAAATGATTTCCATGTGGCGCGGCAGGAGTCCGCTCATCAGGTCAATGGGCCATTTCTCCATTGCTTCGGGAAGAAGGGTGTGATTGGTGTAGGCAAAGGTACGTGTGCATATATGCCAGGCCTGTTCCCAGGTCATGCAATGTTCGTCGAGCAGGAGCCGCATCAACTCCGGAATGGCAATGGCCGGATGGGTATCGTTGAGTTGAACCGCGAAACTTTTGTGAAAGTTGTCCAGCTTATCATTGGCAAAAAGATGTTGCCTGATCATATCCTGCAGAGAGCAACTGGTGAAAAAATATTGCTGTTCCAGTCGCAGGCGTTTGCCTTTGAATTCCTGATCATTGGGGTACAGTATCTTTGTGATGTTTTCTGCAGCAATTTTTTCGGCAACTGCTCCACTGTAATCACCAACATTGAAATCTTCAAAATCAAATGATTTCGGGGCTTCAGCACTCCAGAGCCGCAGTGTGTTGACTGTGTTTACCCGGTAGCCGGGAATTGGAGTGTCATAGGGGATACCCTTGACCACCCTGGCGGGAATCCACCGGGATCGCATCCTCTTTTCACTATCCTGGTATGTTTCTGTGTGGCCGCCAAAACCCACATCCTGGGCAAGGTCTGCTTTTTTAATTTCCCAGGGGTTGCCAGCCTGCAACCAGCGGTCGCTCAGTTCCACCTGCCAGCCGTCTTCTATCTCCTGGTCAAACATTCCGTATTCGTAGCGAATACCGTACCCTATGGCAGGGATTTCCAGGGTGGCCAGAGAGTCCATGTAGCAGGCGGCAAGGCGTCCCAAACCGCCATTGCCAAGGCCCGGTTCTTCCTCTCTGTCCATAATCGGGCAGAGGTTCAGGCCGGTCTCATTCACTGCCTGGCGCACTTCATCATAGAGGCCAAGATTGATAAGATTGTTGTGCAGGTGGGGACCGAGCAGGTATTCTGCTGAAAAATAGCAGACAACGCGGGTCTCCTGTTCCAGCATCGCTTCCAGGGAGTTGATGAACAGGTGCTGCATTCTGTCCCGCACTGAAGACGCCACTGCAAGGTAATAATCGTTTGCAGAAACTGATCGAACTGTTTTGCCCAGTTGATAAAACAGTTTGTAGGCAAAGGCCCGTTTAAGCTTATTGATGGTACTGTTGTGGCTGTCCGGGGCAGGAAGCAGTTCTTGCGGATGGTGATTGTTCATGGAACACCTCCACGGGTAGTATGCTGGAAGATAGAGAAATCATGACGGGATTGCCATGCTGATCCAAGCTTAGCCCAGAGCTTTATCCTTTGCAATGCCTGTGGTTAAGTTTTCAACAAATCAGTTCGAGCCGTATTTACTCAAAAAATGCTTGTATATTGCTATTCCTGCCTGTTTATGGCTGGTAAAAACATCAGCCAGGGAAATGCATCATTTTCTCCAATCCCATTACTGTTTTCAAGTGTAGCAATAAGATCGGCATGGAGCTTATAGAAATCCAGGATCTGCATGCCTGTATAAGAATCACCTCCAAACCCATCAAAATCATCGCCAGCGTTGTCGCCATAGCGTGCACTGAGCGCACGGGCAACACGGTTCCTGTTCCAGCCGTTCGTATCTGCTGCCATATTCAGCATTTCAACCAGCTGCTGGCCGTACCGCATTCCCTTCATTCGAATGGTAGCAACACGTCCTTCATACGATCCATGGCCTGGAACAGCACTGCCTGAGAGCAATATTGAGAGGGTTGCATCCTCTGTATCTGAGGCTGTCCAGTCGTTTGTGTAGTTCTCCCAATAGGGGGTTCCTCCATCCAGGCCATGGGACCAGTGGGTTAAGAATTCTGCTCCGTGGTCTGTCAGGGCGTCGGTGCGTTTTGGGCCTGTTCCATACCACCAGCGCTGCTCTGTTTGCTGTTCTATGTAGCGGCGATAGCGGTCATGCCTGTAATCCCAGTTTCTCCCTGCTCCCTGTACCCGCAGGTTGCAGATACCTTTCAATTGCCCCCAGTTCTGCTGCCAGCGCGAGCTGGTATCAATGCGTGCCTGAAATTTCGTGTCAGGCGCGTTAGCCTCTTCCCACCCCTCCTTGAACAATCCCATGAAAAATGCGTCTGCGCGGAAATCATCGGCAACATATTGTTCTTCCAGGGTCCACAGGGAGTTGGTAGTGCTATAGCTGTATTTATTATTGAGATAAAACTGGAATGTTGTGGTCCAGCCATGGTCCTGGGCATACTGGGCAAACTGCTTCCAGACGTTCCGGGTGCCGATCATGTACCCTGAGGGGAAGGCCTCCATCACGTCTGGAGCTTCAAGCCAGAAGGTCTGAAGAGAGGTTCCACCGCTGTCTACCAGGCTGTTCCAGTAGCTGTGCCCTTTGCCGCCAGTAATTTCGTCATAGCCATAGGTCGTGTCTGCGATGCTGAGTGGCCAGCCTTCATATCCTGTGGTATAAAAGTTGGCAATTGCCGTGTTTTCGCCAGGCCCGTGATATGGATATACCGGATGATCCGGAGAAAAGGCCGAGCCGTCGAAGAATGGTCCATAATTGGTAGCAAAGGTACTCCAATCGCTGATTTGTCGAGATGGACCTGTTCCCGACAGGATCGGTGCCCTGTCTTCCACCCAGGTAGAGCCCCAGCTGTATGGCAGGGTATTGGGAACCATGCGGTGCCTGTGGGTAAGCTGGAACACCTGATAACGGGATGCTTCGTTCTCCCATTTATTGCCATATCCATTGAGGTCAATAAAGAAAGTGGGGCTGTCCGGAATGACAGGGCTAGCCACCAGCAACTGGATCTGCATTGTTACTGGACTGCTCAATTCATTGCAATCAACCGTTACTGTACCTGTATACGTGCCTGGGGCCGTATCCCGCGGGACATAGATATCACTCCAGATGCTCTGGAACGTTCCTCCTGGATTGCTGTCTGCGTCTGGAATATCCAGAGTTTCTGAAAAAGGTGCAGACAGCGGAATGGCCGGATCTGGATAGGCCGGACTGCCACTGGTGTAATGGAGCTTGAAACGGTCAATATTTTCCGCTGCAGCAATGATTGCCCCGTTCGGTCCATGGAGATCACTTACCTCTAGAGAAACATCGGTAAGTGAGGCCAGCAGGCGTTCCAGGATAACCTGAAAACCGACCACTTCGTTACGTAGAGCCTTCAGGGTTATCGTTTTCGTGGCTGCATTCCAAACCGCATTTGCTTTTTTATAGGCATCATCACCGCTGCTGCTATAACCGTCTGTGAGCCGGTTGCCCGTTGCCGGGTTGATCTTGGCCAGTTCAGAACATGCCCAATATTGCAATATGCCGGAAACATGAGCAATTTGCTTGCCGGTGGGGTCTGGTACAGGAAAGTCGCCATCGGCAAAAGCCGGGGTGGCAAGTGCTGGAGGTACTGTCAGGGTCGTCATCGCAACAGGTCCACTGTTACCGACTTTATCATACGCCTGCACCCAGAAGTAATAGGTTGTCCCAGGATTGAGATCTTCCAGTAAAAGGCTGTCCGTTGTTCCTGCCTCTCCCGGCCGTGGTATACGCCAGCGCTCGACGTTGGTTGCTGTTGAAAAATTGTCGTAGGTGGCATATCGAACCGTGTAACCAAAAGCTTTGCCGTCATCGGGATCGGTGGGTGCAGTAAAGCGTAGTACAGCCTCACCGTTCCAGTCGCCTGCTTGCGCTTCCAGCCCGGCCACAGCACCTGGGGGAGTTATGTCATCAATTGATGCCAGCTTGATATAAAGGCGGGGCTGAACTGTAGAGTTCTGTTCAGAAGAGTATATAGTCGGGTTGCCGTTTGCAGATCCAAAGCGGGGATCAGTGACCACAAGGCCGTAGTTATCCTGGATCATGGCATATAGAATGGCCGGATCAAGCTGCATGGCAATCCAGGTCTGGCCGTCGCTGGTATATTCTTTAAAGGTGTCGTTGTGTTTGTAGCCGAAACTTACCAGTGTCCCGAAATTGCCGAATGTAGCGGTACTGAAATCACTGCCCGGATAGGTCCATTCACCATCAGGGTAACTGCGCCAGCGCCAGCAGGGTTCACCTGAACCGGCGACGCTACCATAGGAATGTCCTTCAGTCCAGTCACTGTTGATGGTGGAAACCACGAGAGCATTGATCGCATCACTGTTGGCTTTTGCCAGGTGCAGCTCTGCAGCTTCGATCACCTTTCCCTGGTAAGCGGACAGATCCCATTGCATGGCCGAGGGATCATCATATCCCTTCAGACGGATGGTTGATTTACCACCGTTATTTATCAGCCATTCAGTCTGAGTACTTGGTCCGGAGTAGAAAGCAAACTGATTATCCTCGGTATTTAAAACAATATCCACTGTAGCGCGATCCAGCCACGCGGCACAGGCTGGCTTTGCCAGTGCAAGGAACAGGGCAATGCATATACTTCTTGTACTCATGTTGTTTCCAATCATGTTACTATTATGGTTAAAATTTCATTATACATAGAGAATATCGAAGATTATGTCTTCCTTCCAGAAAAACATGAAGTAGAATGTCGGGGCAATAGATGTCCTGTGAATTGTTACTAGACCTGAGGAGTTACCTGTGGCTCTGCCCAAAAAAGAACAGCCTGTATTTGTTTGTACACAATGCGGATTTACCAGTAGAAAATGGCTCGGACAGTGTCCTGAATGTGATGCCTGGGATACCTTTGAAGAGCAAAAACAGACCCAGACACTGGCCAGTCGGCGCAATATAGACCCTCCTGTGCCCATTAACAGCACAGTGGGCCCGGAAAGCGCACGGCTGGTTACCTCCATCGGCGAATTGGACAGGGTTCTCGGAGGAGGAATAGTTCCCGGTTCACTGGTACTGATCGGTGGAGACCCCGGAATTGGTAAATCGACCCTGATACTTCAGCTCTTAACCGCTATCAGTAAGGGCGGTGGAGAAAATGACAAAGTGCTCTATGTAACTGGTGAAGAATCGAGCCGTCAGATCCAGATGCGTGCCCAGCGATTGGCCGTGGAAGCACCAACTTTGTACGTTTCCACTGAAAATTGTGTTGAGTCCATTGCCCAGATGGCAACGGAAATGCAACCGCTGCTTTTAGCCATTGATTCCATCCAGACCATGTATAGCGAGAATGTCAGCTCTGCACCTGGCTCTGTTACCCAGGTTCGAGAAGGGACTGCTCGCCTGCTGGAGGTTGCCAAATCAAGAAATATTCCTACCTTGCTTGTCGGGCATGTCACAAAGGATGGTGCCATTGCCGGCCCCAGGGTTTTGGAGCATATGGTGGATACGGTTCTTTATTTTGAGGGTGACAGAGGACAGGTTTTTCGTATTTTGCGAACAGTGAAAAATCGTTTTGGGGCAACCAACGAGATTGGTGTTTTTGAAATGAAAGAGCAGGGGCTGGTGGAAGTGTGTAACCCTTCCGCGTTATTTTTGGCTGAACGGCCCGTGAATGTACCCGGATCTGTTGTCATGCCCAGCATTGAAGGGAGCCGTCCCATTCTGGTGGAAGTACAGGCTTTGGTCAGCAGATCGAGCCCGGGCAATGCCAGGAGAACTGCCATTGGAGCCGATCCCCAACGGCTGGCGTTATTGACCGCTGTACTGGAGAAAAAATTGGGCCTGACGCTTTATGACCAGGATATTTTTTTGAATATTGCAGGGGGCATCAGAATTGATGAGCCTGCCCTTGATTTGGGCATGGTCGTGGCTTTGCTGTCCAGTTTTTTTGAAAAAACCGTTGAGCCGACCACCGTGGTTTGCGGTGAAGTCGGGTTGGCCGGTGAGATCAGAGCTGTGGGACACATGGATATGCGGATAAAGGAAGCTGCCCGTTTGGGCTTTAAGAGCTTTCTTCTGCCCATGTCCTGTATGAAGCAGATCCATGAGAAGGATAAAAAGGAAATTGCATGCATCGGCGTCCGAACTATCACCGATCTAGCCGATCACTTGTTTTTGGCTGGTTAGTAGCTGCTACCTTTTGAGCTCTGGTTGATGACATGTACGTAAAAAACGGTATGCGGCAACTGCTCATCAATGATGTTTCATTGGTGATCGGGCTTGAGGTGTGTGGTGATGCGGGGTATATTGAACGTATGTTTGTTTGATTGCGTGATGCAGGCGAAGACTTTGTTTTTTATTGGAGGAACTCGTGGATTTTAAGAAACATTTTGATCAGAGCTGGCAGAATTTTACAGCCTTTCTTCCTTCTATTCTGATCATTACGGCAGTATTTCTTTGTGCCTGTGCATTTTCTTTTGGCATACTCGGCCCGTTTCTGGCTGCCGGATATGTGCAATCCCTGTTGCGTGCTATCCGCGAGCGTCGGCCACCCCAGATGCGCGATTTACTTTCTGAAGCAGACCTTTTTCTGCAACTTCTCGTTTTTGGTCTTCTGGTGATGGCAGCGGTGTTTCTGGGTTTGTTTCTGTTTTTCCTGCCTGGCTTTATCATTATCCTGGCAGTGATATATTTCTGCACCTATCTCTTGCCATTGATGACAGACAGAAAGCTCGACCTGTTTGATGCTCTAAGCCAAAGTGCACGCATGGCCATGCAGAAACCTGTAAGTGAGCACGTAGCGGTGGTGGTCGTTCTTATCGTTTTAAGTTCCCTTGGCGGTTCTGTTATTTTTGGAACGCTGTTTACTACACCTTTTGGTGTTCTCTTTCTGCTTTCTGTATATGAAGAAAAAGTCATACGCCTGTTGCCGGGCAACGGTTCACCACCTCCCCCTCCGGGAAGTTGAGGTACATAATATATAAAACTTTTTTTCTGCTGCAAGCATAGTCTGCATTCCCTCCTTAGCTCTGTATGTTGGTCATTTTTTATGCTCCCCTTTGTTAAAATTTTTGCAGCCTTTTTTCTGATGCTTGTCGGTATACGCTGCAGGTTAGGCTTGTGGCTGTCTGTACTGGCTGGTGGCTTTTCCATGGCCGTACTCTATGGACTGCCACTGGATCAGTGGATAGTGATTGCCGCCAAGGCGCTGGTACAGGAAAAATTTCTGTTCCTGATCGCCATTGTAGGCCTTATTCTGGTGTTATCCGACGGTCTTGAGCGTTCAGGGCAGTCTAAACGCCTGATCGACGCGCTATCCGGATATTTGACCAGGCCAAAAATCCGTTTGCTCTTCTTTCCCGCGTTAATCGGCTTGCTGCCCATGCCAGGAGGTGCCGTGTTTTCTGCCCCCATGGTTAAGGCTGTTTCGGAAGACATGCCTGTATCCGATGTTGACAGAGCGGTAATCAATTACTGGTTTCGCCATGTCTGGGAACTGGCCTGGCCGCTGTACCCCGGCATTATCCTTACTGTTGCCCTGGCTGATATTCCACTTTCCAGTTTTATTTCCAAAACCTGGCCTGGAATTGTGGCTATGTTCTTTTTTGGTTGGTTTTTCCTGCTGAGAGGTGTCAAAAGCGAGGCAGATTATGCAACACGGCAAGAAAACGACGTATCAGCCGTGAATGGTGGCTTTCTGTATGTGCTCCTGCAGAGTATTCCCCTGTTGATTGCCATTGTCGGAGCAGTTGGCCTGGAAGTGATTCTGGCCAAATTTTTCCCACATATTCCCTTTGAGTGGGGTGTCCTGGCAGCTCTGCTTGCGTCTGCTGTCAGTATTATGGTGCAGAACAGACTTGGCCGGAGTTTTCTTGGGCAAATCGTCACCAAAAAGAGTTTGTGGTCCATGCTTCTGGTCATCGCTGCCATATTTATTTTTAAAGATACCATGCAGGCAGCCGGTGTCGTCGAAGCCATGGCCGCTGCGAGCAGTGAACAGTTTGCCCTTCTTACCTCGGCAACGCTTTTGCCTTTCCTGGTTGGCATGGTTGCAGGTATTAATGTGTGTTTTGTGGGAGCCTGTTTCCCTTTGATTCTTGGACTGCTGGAGCTTATGCATGTGCAGGAGCAGATGCTTGCCTATCTGGTTCTGGGAACATTCTGCGGATTTACAGGCGTAATGATTTCACCCATCCACATTTGCTTCATGCTCACCTGCGAGTATTTTCATGTGGATCTGCTGACAACTTGGCGCAGACTGGTGCTTCCCTGCCTGGGCTGCCTGCTGGTGGGGGTGGCGTTGTTTTTTCTGCTGCTTAACTGATGAATCCGGGACGATTAACCTGAGTTTCTCATGACTGTATAGCGGTGCAGCAACAGATGGAGAGGCATCCGTTGCTGCATGCCCGCTAGAAAATCACCGAAAAAAAGCGCTAATTTCAGAGAGGATAGACTCCATTTTTATTTTGGCCATGGCCAGGTTTCCTTCTTTGTCTAAAAGCATGATAATGTGCACATGGGCTTTTCCAGCCTGGGTTGCGGTGTAATCCTCGGCTTCATTCATGCAGCGTGCAAAGATGTGCGCCTTGGGGGCGTCTATATGCACAACCTGACCTCGGCCGACATTCATAATATCTGTGGCTTTCTGTGCTTTCAGCAGTACATCATTGGCCAGTGCTCCAATCTCTGCAAGTTTGATATTGGATGTGTTGACCTGGGCTGCCATTTCTCCATTAGGGGTAAAAACGCCTACAGCCATGAAACCATCTACATCCTGAAGTTTTCCCAAAGTGTCTTCTAATTTACCCATATCCAGTTCTCCTTTGGCTGATTTGCCAGTTTGTCCATCCCCCTGGGGTTCAGGGGCATCGGATGTTGTTTTTTCTTGTATATTTGGATCTTGTTTATCTGAAATGGACTGCTGATGTTCTTCTGAAATATCCTCTAGCTTGTGTTGTGGAATAGGATCCAGACGTTCATCCTTTCGCTGCATCCCTTTTACCAAAAGGGACATCAACGGTTTGTTGATAATCCTTGGTATTTTCATCTGCGGAGCCTTGATAAAGGTTATGCGAAGATTATCGCAGGAAAGCAGCAGAAAGAGAGCTTCTTCTCCTTTAAGGTGTGGTGCCGTTGCTGCATGGATTTCACCATCTACCAGGTAGATGTATCCGTGAATATCATCTTCCTGGACTCTAAGGAGGCAGGTTTTGTTCTCCATGGCCAGGAGCTGAAGAAAATTTGCCAGAGAAAAGCCTGCCATGGTTCCCTGATTATCCTCTTGATTGAGATTCTCCAGGATGGTGGCTGCTAATCTGCTGATATCGACAGGTTTCTCCAGGAGTTTTGAAAATCCAGAGGCATTTAAACGTTCTTCTATTTCAGGGGTGGAAAAAGCCGTCATCACAATGGATGGTAAAAATGGCTGTGTATTGGCAACGTGGGCGAGAAGTTCAAACCCATCCATCTCCGGCATACGAAGATCTGTAACCAGGAGATCTATTTTTTCCTTCTCCAATATGGGTACTGCTTCTTTGCCATTACCTGCAGTCACCACTACAAACTGTCCCTGATAACTGTCCAGGCCAGCTTCTATGCTCTGCAGGAGCCTGGCTTCATCATCGACTATAAGGACTTTTTTCATGGCTGCTTTTGCACGGAGATTAGTAAGTTATAAGGTAACTGTTCACAGCGTATCTGGTCTTTCTGCGATCAGTCGGGCTTAGGTATAACCAATATGCTGCGTCTGCATGCGAACATCTCAGACACGCTGTAATCCATTATTACTACCGGGGAAGTATCGATTTTCATCATTCCCCTCTGAGTAGTTACGTCATAAGCATGTTTCTTTGCCTGTGACTTTGCAGGGGATGTGCCACTTTGTAGTTTTTTATTTGCAGGTGGGATAACAGAAGTTATTTCAGGGTAGTGCGTTGAATCGAAGAGGTGGAGACGGTATTTTTAATAAGGTGGTTGCCCGTGCAAAATAAGGCAGTGACCTATTTTGAGTCACCTGGTTTGAGGCAGTACTGATCTATTTTGCGCATCAAGGTTGAGCGTGCTATTCCCAAAGCCTTGGCTGTCTGGGTGTGGTTGCCGTCGAAATGGTCCAGTACTTTGCGAATGTGCTTTTTTTCCATGATCTGTAACGGGATTATCTCTCTATTCACTATAGGTTGCTGAGACTCAACAGCTTGAACAGGGGAAGGGGGGACGGAATTTCCCAGCCATTTTGAGGGAAACAGAGCACTGCCGCTGCGCAGTATGATAGCACGTTCTATAATGTTTTTTAACTCCCGCACGTTGCCTGGCCAATGATAGGCCTGTAATTTTTCCATTTCATCATCAGGAACAGAAACCGATCCATCCGGAATCCGGTGCTGAATGAAATGCATGCACAGGTCTGCGATATCCTGGGTACGTTCGCGTAAAGGCGGCAGGTGAATGTGAAGTACGCTGAGCCTGTAATAGAGGTCTTCCCTGAATTTTTTCTGTTTAATGGCCTCTTCGAGATTCACATTCGTTGCTGCTATAATACGTACCTGCACCCGTCGTGCTGCAGCGCCTCCCAGCCGTTTGATGCTGCCGTCGTCAAGTGCACCAAGCAGTTTTGCCTGCAGGTGAAGGGGGATTTCACCAATTTCATCGAGAAACAGGGTCCCTTTGTCAGCCATTTCAAACAGTCCCTTTTTGGATTGTTCAGCTCCTGTAAATGCACCTTTTTCATGGCCGAATAATTCAGCTTCGATAAGGTTTTCAGGGAGTGCCGCGCAGTTGGTACTGACGAAATTCTGTTCCGGATGATCTCGCAGATAATGGATGGACTTGGCAATAACATTCTTGCCTGTCCCGGTTTCGCCGGTGATAAGCACAGGCACCCGACTGTTAGCGGCAAGGTGAAGCATTTTACTGATTTGCTGTAAACCTCCCTTTATGCCGACAGGGGTGCTCTGGGTTGATTTTCGGCGATCATGGTAACGTTTAACCTGCTCGATACGTTCAAGCTCAGCCGTACGGAAAGCCTTGTCAATGGCCAGTTCAAGCTCTTCCAGTTCCAAGGGCTTTGAGAGATAGTCATACGCACCGTTACGCAATGCCTGGACAGCATGATTGAAACTGGGGAAAGCGGTGATAAAGATAATTTTCAGCTGATCCTGGAGGGCAAGTAGAGGTTCACAGAGCTTTAATCCTTCGCCATCAGGTAATTTCTGATCCAACAGGATCACCTCTGCATGGTTATGTTTACACCAGCTCAGGCCTTGTTCTCCTGTGGATACCGTGACGACATGTATGTCTGTGGACGCAAATAAAGAGGCTATGGACTTGCAGAACAACATGTCATCGTCAATGACAAGGAGTGTCTTGGAGGTCATAGAGTTATACCTTTCTATGATGCGCTTTTGGTCGTTGCAGGCTAATGGTGACGGTGGTACCCAGGGAGAGATAACTTTCTACATGTATTCTTCCTCCCATGGCTGCAAGCATTTTTTGCACAATGACCAGGCCCAGTCCCGTTCCCGAAGCCTTTGAGGTAAAAAAAGGCTGAAACAGGTGCTGCTGGTCCTGCTCTGAGATGCCTTTACCATTGTCGTCGATTTTGATATTCACCCACGCATCGTTACTGACGGCACTTATGCTGATCTGTGGCTTTTGCTCCTCTTCAAGGGCATCGACAGCATTGGTAATCAGATTGAGCATAATGTGATGCAAGGCTCTGTTGTCAGCCCATACAAAGAGATCGTTGTCGGCGATAATGGTCTGGATACGGATCTGTTTATCTTCAAAGTCGTTGCGAATGAGAGTTACAAAGTCATGAATAAAATCACTCACCGAAACAACCTGCATGTCTGGTTTTTCAAAAAGGCTGTAACTTTTTAATGTTCTGAGGAGATATTCCAGGCGGGCTACTTCCTGAAGAGCCCGTTCCAGAAATTCCAGGATTGTTTCTTTTTCATATTCGTGCACATTTC
The DNA here is from genome assembly GCF_000429945.1 of Desulfogranum japonicum DSM 18378. Classification (GTDB taxonomy): domain Bacteria; phylum Desulfobacterota; class Desulfobulbia; order Desulfobulbales; family Desulfobulbaceae; genus Desulfogranum; species Desulfogranum japonicum. Next base: position 32,507 of record NZ_AUCV01000051.1, read on the forward strand.
TTTGTAAAACACTTAAGGCCATTTTTATGGAGTTTAAGGGGTTACCTATCTCGTGCCGTATACCCGAAAAAACATACCCAAGGTTTTTTGTAAGGTTTGCGGCTTCAATGACCGATTCCATTTTACGTTTTTCCGTTACATCGGTGAGGAGTATGATGCGATTTGGACAGGTCGGTTTCAGGAGAAATTGTTCCACCGTTATCTGGCGTTCGCCTATGTGCAATGGTTCATAGGTCGATGATTCGCCCTGTGATTCAAGAATTGTGTGAATGAGAACCGGTGGGAGAATATCCCGAAGATCAGATCCCAGCAATTGTTCTTTAGGGGTGCGCAGAATCGTGATCGCCATGGGGTTGGTATAGACAATCCTGTTGTTTTTCAGTTCGAGGATTCCCTGGGACATGTATTCCAATACGATTTGAAAATGGCGTGATGAGTCAAGGAGCTCTTTGGTGATATGACGGAATTGCAGATCATCTTTCCCACGGATTGTCTCTGAAATGGATTTGCTTGAGTGGGCATTGGCTTCGCCAATGGCTTCCAGCAGATGGCTTTCCATTTGTCCGAACGGGCCTTTTGCAATACAGGCATTGGCACCAAAACGGATGAAATCAATATTCTGTTCCATGGCTGTAGCCGTGATCAGAATGAGGTAGATATCTTCCATGCCTTTTATCTTCCGAATGATCCTGCAGAGATCATCACCGCCTATGCCTGGCATGATCAAATCAATTATGATGATATCCGGTTTTGCCACCGGCAGAAGGTCAAGGCAGGTAAGGGCATCTTCGGCACAATGGACGAGGTAACCTTGTTTCAGGAGCAGATCCTGAATAAACCGGCGTATAACAGGATTGTCATCAACGATAAGAATGGTCTTTTTGCGCATAAAACTCTTTTAGGGTTGCGGAAAATAATAAATATCCAAAAATTGCGCAGGATATCGGCTCATTCTCATAACTGTTCCAATGGTTCCATACTGGCCGTATTGATCCTTTGGAACAGTTATGAGAATGAGTTGAGAGACTAACAAGATTGGATAATTTATTTTTTCCGCGGCCCTTAGATCTGAATCGTAGAAAAGAATGTAATGGACCGCGATAACCTCTTTGCAGAAAATTCCATGGGGTGGAATATATTTGCCAAACGAATCCTGCTCAGTATGTATTGTAGAAATACAGCGTGTGGATGTCAAATCGCAGAGCAAAATTCGCTTGCGTAAGCTGTAGATATATAAAGAAAATCGAGGTGGAGAGCCTGTGGCCATTGGTAGTTTTTGGTAAATATCGTGCCATGCCACGCAGTGGGGAACCTGCTGGAACAACATGGAGTACGAGATTATGCGGAAAACAAAAAGCTGTTTCAGAGAAACACAGGGATACTGGTATCACTGGGATTATTGCATGACAGCCAGTATTTTATCAAAGTTGTGAACAAAGGCATTGACGATTTTGGGATCAAAATGACTGCCTTTGGCGTTTTGAATAAGGCGAAATGCTTTGTCTGGGCTATATGCTTGTTTGTAGGGGCGTACAGTCGTTAGGGCATCAAAAACATCGGCAATGGCACATACCCTGCCAAAAATGGGAATATCCTCCTGCTCCAGCCCGAGGGGATAGCCGGATCCATCCCATTTCTCATGATGCGATGCTGCAATGACAGCTCCCGCAGAGAGCAGTTGCGATTTTGAACCTTCAAGAATTTTTTTGCCAATGAGCGTATGCTGTTTCATGATGTTCCACTCCTCGGCGGTAAGTTTACCTGGTTTCATCAGTATTGCATCGGGAATGCCGAGTTTTCCCACATCGTGCATGGGGCTGGCCAACCGAAGTATTTCTACGTCTTCCTCGGGCATGTCGATGGCTTGGGCAATGATTTTCGAATATTCACTCACCCGGTAAATGTGGTCTGCCGTATTTTTGTCCTTGTATTCAGCCGCTATGCCTAGGCGTTGGATGGTATCCACATAGGCCTGGTAGGTTTGTTGCCTGACCAGCCGCATTTCTTCCAGTGTTTTTTGCAGGCTTTTAGTACGTTCTTGAACCAGCTCTTCCAAATGCAGTTGATATTGTTTCACTTTGTCCTGCATTTTTTTCATCTGGAGTTGCGAGGCAGTTCGAACTGTCAGTTCCACTTTGTCAACAGGCTTGACAATGAAGTCGTTAGCCCCAGCTTCAACAGCCTGCAGCCTCTCTTCTCGTCCGGAAAGGGCTGTAACCATAATAATTGGTAAATCCGTAGGCGTATGCTTCTCCCGTATTTTTCTGGCTGTTTCGATACCGTCTAGTACTGGCATCATAATATCCAGAAAAACCAAGTCGTAGCTGTTGTGGTCGAGTTTTTCAAGGGCTTCCAGCCCATTGGAAACTGATTCTGAGCCATACCCGAGAAGTTGCAGATAATCCCTTAGCAGTTCTCTGTTCAACGGCTCATCATCGACTATGAGTATATTGATTTCGTCGTGTTGCATATATTCCCGAAGTCTGTGGCAAGAGTTAGATATTTGTGAGGCATCATCACGACTTAAATATCCTGGGAAAGTGGAAGTACAACATGAATGGTTGTGCCTTTGTCTTTACCTTCGCTTTCTGCTGTAATATATCCATGGTGTAATTCCACATATGACTTTGTCAATGTCAGGCCCATACCTACTCCGTCATAGAGTCGGTTTTTGGTGTCTTCAACTTGTTCAAATGTGCTGAATATCCGTTGCAGATCTTCTGATTTTATTCCTATACCGTTATCCTTTACTGAAAGCTTCAGGCATTGTTCATCACGCTGAGATAGCGGGTCTTCGGAACATGGTATCTGTGTTGCCAATATTTCCACAGAACCTCCGGCTGAAGTAAATTTCACTCCATTGGAAAGCAGGTTATAAAGGATCTTCTTGAGTTTTCGCTCATCAGCTTCAATTGTCTCTGGAAGAGACTCGGTTTTCAGAGAGAGATTGATCTGTTTTTGAGTTGCCTGTTCCTTTACCAGCATCAGGCTGTTTTCCAGTACCGGCTGCAAGTTAAACACAGAAAGTTGAAGATCCTGTTCTTTGCCTCCGACTCCGGCAAGGTCAAGAACATCATTGATCAGAGTAAGCAAAGCCTGACTACTGGTTTGAATATAGGACAGATATTCCTGTTGCCGTTCGTTTAACTCACCAGAATCCTCATCACCCAGCAGCTCACTGAAACCAATAATGTGATGTAATGGAGTTCGCAATTCATGGCTCATGTTAGACAAGAAAGCGCTTTTAGCACGATTGGCGGCTTCAGCATTGTCCCTGGCAATCCGTAAATCTGTTTCACTTTTTTTCAGAGCCTTTTCAGCCTGCTTACGTTCTTCGATTTCACGATTTGCCCTGTGTATTTCTTCCCGTAGATCACCGTTGAGTTGTTGGATCTCTTGAACCATGGATGTGTAGTTCATATTCAGGGTTACAAGCTCCTGAATGGAAGAATCAAAGGGTTCTGCGTCATAGTTGCCCTTGGCTATCTGAGTACTTCGCTCAGCAATCGCGGCAACCGGAGAAGCAATTTGTGCCGCAATCCTGCGTGCATTGAACAGGAGATAAAAAATGAACAGGATATAAAACAAAACCATGCCGGATACGGCAGCATAGCCAATGTTTTTTCCCTGTTTTTCCATGGAGAATACAGGCTCCAGCATGACATTTTTGTCGGCAACCACCATGAGTTTCCAGCCGCTTTCCTGCTCAGTGGCATGGGCAAGGAGGTATTGACCTGACGGAAGATGCAGTTCCTCTACCGATTTGTTTTCAGTCAATATTCGGCTTATGCTTTCCGCAACACCTGGAATCGTCGTCTTCAGCAAATTAAATTTTTCAGGCTTAAACGTATCCTGGGCTATCTGTTGATCATATACATGGGTCCGTAGTTCAGTGAGGTCAAAAAGTTGTTCAACTGCTTCTGGCATGGCCATAATGGTCCCTTTGGCATCAACAAGAAATGCTTTTGCACCCCAGGGAAGCTCCATGTCGAGAATGTTTTGGAGAAAAACATCTATGGTGATATCTATGCCAACGACACCTTCCAAAAAATCCTCACGATACACAGGAGCGATGCAGGACATCATCCATCCCTGACCTGCCGGGTCCAGGTACGTTTCCGTCCAGATTGTTTCCCGGCCGGGGTTATGCTCCGCATCAGCCAGGTAGTAAAAATTGAATTTGGGGATATCCATATCCGGTAGAAACTGGGCATACACATCTGCAATAAAGGGATAGTACCGGTTCATGGAATCAAAGGTGTTCAGATAAACAGCAACAATATTGCTGTTCGCCTGGGCGGCCAGCTTATACGCATGATCCAGTTGTTCACTGGCTACGGCCTTTTTTTTCTCCTTTGCACCTATCTGGGTCACTGTTGAGAAGAAAAGGCTGCTTCCCCCTGTGGTGTCGTTGGGCTTATAGTACACTCCATTGTCTGCAAAGCGGTATGCATTGTATGCCGAATCCGGGACTGTAAGGTCATTGAGGTCTGCGAAAAAATGAGCGGACTCACCTTGAACGATTTTCATGATTTCGGCTATGGATCTGAGATCCCGGCTGAATATTTTGGCTTCAGCCCCAACGATCTCCTCAAGATGCGCTATACTTTCCGTTTCAAGGGTTGAAATGGTCTTTTTATGGTTGTAGGCGTTGATGCCGAAATACAGCAGCACAAGTGTCAATTCGATGAACAGTAATGGTAATAGGGCTGCTTTGAAAAACTCCCGAAAAACGATTGTACTCAACGGCTGTATGCTCATGTTGCGCATTTTCATCTCCAGGTAGATGCTAATACTTGTACTTTCAGGTATTTTTCCAGGGCTGCGGAAAATGCTAGCTCTCCACAAATTGCACTGGATATGGGTTCATTTTCACGACTGTTCCATTGGTTCCATACCGATGGTATTTTTCACGGACCTTAATAGAAGGCTATCGTAATTCCTTTCTTTTTTCCAGATAGAAACGAAATTCATCGGTTTTGTATTGAATAAATATTCAATCAATGGTATTGGCTTTTTCACAAAGTTGTGATGCGTAAAAAAATGGGAGGGTATCTATGGGCAGAAACAGAGAGATAAACCAGGTGATCAAGGAAGAAAGACGGGAACGTATTCTTTATGGTGCGTTGGAGCTGTTTGCATTGAATGGATTGGCTGGAACCAAAATCAGCGATATTGCCAGGCACACCAATATGTCCAATGGGCTTGTGTATCACTATTTTGCATCCAAGGAAGACATTTTTATTGAACTCACCCGAACTGCACTGGAGAGAATGCTGGCAGCATGCCGTTATCTTGAAAATTTGGACCTGCCCCCTCATAAAAAAATCAGGTATGCCATGGATGAACTGGTGAAAACGATCAGAACAAAACCGGAAGCAGGCTATTATCATCTTCTGATCGCCCAGGCTGCGGCATCAACGGGTGTTCCGGCTGAGGTGAAAGTGTTGTTAAATACCAAACGGGCGATTCCCTACGACACCATAGCGGGAATTATTTCCCAAGGGCAGAAGCTGGGCACCATAAGACAGGGAAGAGCTGAAGATCTGGCATTTTTTTTCTGGAACAACATAAACGGCATAGCATTACACCAGGTAATGTATGGCAAAAGCGCCAGATGCCCCCACCTGTCAACCCTATATCACATGTTTTTTACCCGGGAGGCTGAAAATGGATAACACTTCACATGCCGTAGTTGCCAATACCGCACGAGGGCCGATCCAATATTGTGAACGTAAAGAAAATCATAGCGATATACAAGGCGCCATATTGACCATTCACGGTGCCATGGGAGGGTACGAACAATCTGATATATTAGGACAAGCCATTGGCCCAAAAGGGTACCGCTACATTGCCGTATCGCGACCGGGTTACCTGCAAACACCACTCAAAGGGAAAGAATCCCCGGAGGAACAGGCTGATCTGCTTGCAGCGCTTATGGACGAACTTGGTATTCAGCAGGCCGTTGTCATGGCTATTTCAGGAGGGGGATATTCAGCACTGCATTTTTCTCTGCGTCATCCTGAGCGTTGCCGGGCATTAATATTATGCTCAACCACAGGGAGTAAAAACGACGTACCTGTGCCATTTGCATTCACCGTAATGAAAGTAATGGCCCGAGTCCCTTTGCTCGTCAATCTCATGCGGAACAGATTTCTGAAAAATGTTGAAAAATCTGTCAAACGATCAGTAAGCTACCCGGATATAGCGCAGAACCTGATCAACGATGAGCAATTGATGACCTATTATACAGACCTGACCATCAGCACCATGAGCCACATGGGTAAACGAATTCCAGGGACAGTCAACGATATTCATATTACCCAAAATACCGAATACCCTCTGGAAGAGATTATCGTACCGACTCTGGTGATTCATGGCAGCGATGACCCGGTGGTTCCCTTTGCAAAGCATGGGAAGAAACTGGCAGAAAGAATACCGGGGGCGCAATTATGTCTGGCTGAGCGTGGTGAACATATGGCAATTTTTACTCATAACCAACAGGTGAGAAATGCCGTGTCAGGTTTTCTTGATTCCCTGCCTTGATTTAGCACAGGGAGTTCTACATAACCTTTTGATTTCCTCCGGTCTTGGCCTTCTTTCGAAGGCTTCCCCCTAAATCCGAAATAATCAGCTTATATTAAGGGGCGCGGAAAATAATAAATATCCAAAAATTGCGCAGGATATCGGTTTGGCGACGTAGTTACCGAGTTGAGAGACAAGCAAGATTGGATAATGTATTTTTTCCGTGACCCCAAAAGCAGTATGTGTTTTCAGATCAGCAATATAACGGAAAACCTGGCTCCTCCGAGGGGTGATTGGCCCACAACAATCTGTGCCTCATGCCAGTCGATAACCTGCCGGACTATGGCCAGGCCAAGCCCGTGTCCACCGGTATCGCGGCTTCGGCTTGAATCCAGGCGGACAAAGGGGTCAAAAATATGCTCTCGGTCAGCCTCCGGAACACCGGGACCATCATCGTCCACATGGATGATACATTTACCGTCCTTTTGTTCAATATTCAGAGCCACGCGATGTTCAGCATACTTCATCGCGTTTTGTATCAGATTATATACGGCCCGTGACATGTAGTAAGGATCAGCCTGCACGGTATACTCATGCATAGGAGGCGAATCGGGCAAGGTGAACCGGATATCAGTATGAAGGGTTTCTGTCTTTGCCACAAGTTCACGTAACCAGGGAACAACAGGGAGTTTTGTCAGATCCAGTGACGGTTTTTCTCTGTCAAAGCGGGCGTATACAAGAAGTTCTGAAACCAGGGTGTCCAGTTCATCCACATCCGTATTAATGTCAGTGATTTTGATGTGTCTTTCGGAGGCATCGGCAGTTGTTTCCAGCATTTCCATGCCGAAACGAATTCTTGAAATCGGAGTACGCAATTCATGGGAAACCGCACGGGTCAGCTCTTTGTGAGATGCGATTAAATGCTCTATTTTTGCAGCCATCTTGTTAAATGAATTTGCAAGAGGATACAGAGCGGAATGTCTGGTCATTTTTGCACGGGCACTGAAGTCTCCCTGTCCAAAGGATTCAGCTGCAGTACTGATCCGGCGTAACTTCAGCCAAAAAGGCAATGCCCACAGCATCGCCATAATAAGAAAGTAGATGGTAATGATACACCAGAAAAGAGCCTCTATACGGACAGGAAAACTAAAATCTTCGATCGGACCCATGGTGAGTACCTGATCGTAATTTCCCAGACGTTGATGATAAAGTGTACCGTCTGTGCCAACGACAATTTCGCCTTTTTCAAGCATCTCCCGATCAGTAGTGTCTATCTTGAGGGAATTTATGGGTTCAATAGCCAAAGGATAACCGAATTGTGCCCGCCGCCCTTTAATATAATCCTCCCATTGATCGTGCGGCACCCCCTTGATATCTTCAGTCAGTACTGCATACACTCCCTGAACCAGAGAACGATAATACTGATCCATTTCCTGGTCCATTTGTTTAACAACAAAACGATCTGTTATGGAGGAAAATGCATAATTCCAGATAAGGGCAGTGAACATGCTGAACAAAAAAAAGGAGAAGAAGACCCGTTTCATTTCATTTTCACCAGATATCAGGGACAAAGAGATATCCCTGGCCCCAGACCGTTTTGATGCCTTGGGGATTGTCTGGGTCATTTTCCAGTTTTTTACGGAGTCGGGATACTGCCAGGTCAACGCTGCGGTCAAGGCCATCGTACTCAATGCCACGTAGTTTCATATAGAGTGTTTCCCGGTCTAGGATGTGACCGCTGGCTTCGGCCAAAAGCCAGAGCAGATCAAATTCGTTGGTGGTCAGTGTGACGGAGTTACCGGCCAGGTAGACGGATCTGGATGATTTGTTGATGAGTAAACTACCAAAGATCAACTCATTTGCCTGAACGCTTTGTTCCTTGCCGTCAGGCATGTTGTTGGAATGATGGAAACGGCGCATGAGAGCTCGTATCCGGGCCAACAATACTCTGGGCTCCACGGGTTTTTTGACATAATCATCGGCCCCCATCTCAAGACCGGCTACCTGATCCATATCGTCTTCACGAGCGGTCAGCATGAGAATCGGTCCCTGATAGTCCGGGCGTACTGTTCGGCAGACCTCCAGCCCATCCATTCCCGGGAGCATCAGGTCAAGAATAACCAGGTCAGGCTGTTCGTTCAGTATTCGTTTGGGGGCTGTATCACCCCTTCTTTCAATGGACACTGTAAACTGATTTTTTGTCAGATACTCTGTAATCAGGTCGCCCAGGCGGCGGTCATCCTCAACCAGTAAAACGTATTCTTTGGTTCTCATAGTGCTGTTAGATCTGTATATCAACGGTTGGTATTTTCCGAGCTGGAGCTCGGCAACATCATGAAGTTCAGCTTATGGTATTTAACGTTATCTTGTTTCATTTTTCAATTTTCCAGAAAAAGAGCCCTGTATCTATTGGGTTTATGTGCCCAACTGTACTATCTCATACGCTGCAAACGAGTTTTTGAGGCTGTGTTACGCCTACAATTGCTTACACTTTGATACAGAGATCGCACAGAGGAATGGCAATATTCTCTATATTCTGGCAAAAGTATTTATTGGTGCCTTGTTAACAGGTTGTTTCACAACAATATGGGTAACTGATTACAGGTATCCCACGAAGTCTCCCGCTGGTCGCTTATCTCTTTGCATGGGAGCATTACGCGTTTGTCCAATAACGGTTGCGTTCAAATATGAATCATGATAGCGTTATCTCCATTAAGGAGGTAACGCATGGAATCACTGATTATTCGCGGTAAGAG
>NZ_AUCV01000052.1 GCF_000429945.1 Desulfogranum japonicum DSM 18378
GATCGGCAGTTCGAAATCGCAGACTCGAAATGCTGATGCTGTAGAGAACCATCTCAACTTTTGCATGATGGCGACAACGCTGACATGGGTTTATGCGGCTCGACTGCAAAAGGCGCCCGATCGCAAATATAAAGTTCGCGGCCGTTCCGGATTTGCATTTTCAGATGTCCGAAGAATTATAGCCGAGGCCGCATTGAGTGAGGATTTTCAATCGATTTGCCCGTTACCGAGGCAAAAGACGCAAAAATCTTTTGTCAGAACACTGCTACGCATGGTCGCGTAGGGGAACCGGGATCGGCGATGTGATAATTTCCAGGAAACTTTAGAATTGATAGTATACGCCTACCTAACCCGGGAAGATAAGATTTTAAGCATAACGCTGCTGCAGGAAACAACCGTCACATCTGGACAGGCACTGACTCAAATATATTACGCGAGAAGATTACCCCGCATACGCAAACCCCAACATTTCATAGATATACAACACTATACAACAATACTTCGACAAAAAAGATATAAATACCAATCTTTACAGCTAGATCCCACCCTCAAAAAAAATAAACATTTTTGTGATAACAAATCAATTAAACGTCTTCAAGGCGATTCCACTTCACAAACAGGACAGTATAGATCTCAAAATAACAACAAAAGATTAGTAAGTAGCCAAAAAACAAGCTCCAAAACCAGCGCGATACACATATTCCGATTTTGTAATAAACGGCCATTACCAGGATACATATATTTCATAGATGTAATTTATATAAATATTGCCCCACCTTTTATTTCACTTCATCACATAGCTACTATCTGCCAAGTGATAATCTAACATTTTATAATAACGCCTTTTTTCTTCAACAATCGCAAATCGACTGCAAAACTCTGCATCTGCAGAATAAACTGGCATTAGCAATGCACACACATCTTATAAGATACAAGATGTAAAATATGTTTTTCGACACTAAATCAGCAAATTAAAAGAAATGACATCTAAAATAAACTCAACCTACCCACGTGATCTGACAGGCTACGGAGCAAAACCTCCACAGGCTCAGTGGCCATGCGGATCCCGATTGGCCATACAATTTGTACTCAACTATGAGGAAGGTGGAGAAAATTGCGTTCTACATGGGGATCCGGCATCAGAGACCTTTCTATCCGAAATGATAGGAGCCGCAGCATTCCATGGACGCAGACATATGAGCATGGAATCTCTATATGAATACGGCAGTCGCGTTGGCATATGGAGGCTACTGAAATTATTCGCTAAAAAAGAAATTCCCTTAACGATATTTGGCGTTGCCATGGCACTGGAACGAAATCCGGCAGTAGTAGATGCCTGTCTTGATGCAGGCCATGAAATATGCTCTCACGGATATCGCTGGATTGATTACGATCAGGTGCCCATTGATGTTGAACGGGAGCATATTGAAAAAGCAGTCGAAATACTCAACCGTTTAACAGGAGAACCACCACGTGGATGGTACACAGGACGCACTTCCGTCAACACCCGCAAACTGGTAGTTGAACACGGGGGTTTTCTCTATGACGCCGATGACTACAGCGATGATCTCCCCTTCTGGACTTCGGTCTCAGGAAAACCGCACTTGGTTGTTCCCTACACCCTGGATGTAAACGACATGCGATTTGCCGCTCCCCAGGGCTTTAACTGCGGCGACCAGTATTTCAGCTATCTAAAAGACACTTTCGACACCCTTTATGAAGAGAGCCTAGAGATTCCCAGAATGATGTCCGTTGGCATGCACTGTCGTCTCGTTGGCAAACCTGGACGTATTAAAGCCCTGGAACGCTTCCTGGATTATACACTGTCCCACCAGGACGTCTGGTTCTGCAGAAGAATTGATATAGCCCGACACTGGCAGCTCACTCATCCACCTGATATTTCGGCATTACAGCCTTAACTTTCAACCCGATACAGCTAAACAACAACCCCTCAGGAGAAACACAATGCGTAAATTACTTGTAAAAACGGCTGGAATAGCAGCCATATCCATGGCAATGGCTTGCCAGACGGCAACTGCCAATGAAGCTCTAAAAATTGGTTTTGTTGGCGTCACCTCAGGCCCGGCAGCAGCATGGGGAACGTCCAATGTTCGTTCCATGCAGACCCGCGCTGACTGGCTCAACGAACAGGGTGGCGTCACCATTGGTGATACCACATATGACATTGAAATCATCACCTTTGACGACCAGAAAGACCCCAAGCGAGCCATAGCAGGTATGGAAAAAATGGCCCAGGAAGGCATCCACTACGTCGTCGGGCCCAATGTGGATGATGGTGCTGCTGCGGTGAGGCCGGTTGCTGAAAAGAATGATATTATCTACTTTCCGTATGCCTTTCCCAAATCGCTCTACACCCCACCGGCATCCAATGCTGTCCTGGGTATGATCGCCAATTATCAGTCAGGCCCGGCTATCTATACATACCTGAAGGAAAACAAAGGCGTTAAAACAGTTGCCTTTGTGGCTGCCAATGAATCTGATCCTCTCTCGCAACGAGACGGTGGAGTAGCTGCTGCTGAAGCTCTAGGCCTTAAAGTAGTTTCGAGCAATATCACCTATCAGGTTGATACTACAGATTTTACTCCAGTTATAACTCCTGCGATCAAAAAGCGACCAGACCTTCTGGTGCTCAGCGGCGTCGCTCCGGCAAACGCACCTCAGTTGATCCGATCAGCAAGAGAACTGGGATACCAGGGCATCATTTCAACAGAGACAGCGCAGGATGCCCAGGTATTACAGGAGGGTGCAGGAAACCTGGCCAATGGCTTTATTTCCGTTGGAGGTGCTTCCACTCCTGAAATCGCCTCTGACACCATGCGTGAGTTTGTGAAACGCTACACAGAAAAATTCGGCGAATACAATGATGAATCCAACACCAAGGTCTATGCCCTGGAATATATCATTGAAACACTGAAAGCCAATCCCAATGCATTGACAAATGTGGAAGAATTCAAAAAGACCATTGAAACTTTTGAAGTTCCAAATCCATACATGAAAGGCGACGCATCCCTCAAGTATGTAGGTACCACTTCATTTACCCAAAAACGGCAACTCATGGTGCCATTGGTGGTCAATGTGTACCAAGATGGAAAGTTTGAGACTCTCTTTATTGCAGAGGTTGACTAAAGACTTCGTTTGCCGCCTTATATAGCATACAGACGTGCCGTCTCTCCGGCAACAGAGAGGCGGGACGCCTGTGTGAGCTTTAAGGCCCACGGCTTTACACAGTGGACACAATATAATGGAACAGATTCTTGTCAATGGCGCATATCTTGGGGCGCAGTATGCCCTGATTGCCCTGGGGCTCACCCTGATCTTTGCGCTCATGAATGTATTGAACTTTGCCCATGGCCAGATGTATGTATTGGGAGGCTTTGTTACCTACACCATTTATGGCCAGTTGGGCATGCCCTATGCTCTCGCCCTGCTGGTTACTGCAGTATCGCTGGCTGTGGTGGGAGCAGTGGTCGAACGTTTTCTTTTTCGCCCGGTTATCCGCCGTTCACAACGTGATGAAAGCACCATGCTGCTGGCAGCAGGACTCGGTTTTTTCCTGGATGCTGTCATCCTTCTGCTCTTTGGCGAAAAGCAGCGCGGCGTACCCAAACTGATAGACGGGGTTTTTAACTGGGATTTCAGAGTAATCATGCCTCACGATCGTATTCTCATAGGCTGTCTGGCTGTTGGCTGCATCGTTCTCTTCATTCTGTTCATGCATTTCAGCAAAACAGGACGGGCTCTACGCGCTTTGGCCCAGGACAGAGACGCTGCTCAGCTCATGGGTGTGGATGTGGACAGATACAGCATGACCGGCTTTGCACTTGGTGCCATGCTTGCGGGTATTGTCGGCGGTTTGCTGGTTACCATAACCGGGGTGAATCTTGGTATGGGAGGTCCGACTTCAACCAAAGCCTTTATGATGGTGATGATAGGCGGAGCCGGTGTTATTCCTGGAGCTATTGTTGGTGGAGTAATACTTGGATTCATGGAATCCATCCTGCTTTCTGCCCTGGCCAGTTATGGAGATGTGACCTATCTGCTGATTTTTGTCTCCCTGATGATTTTTCTCGCCATCCGGCCCAACGGTCTGATGGGCAAACCCTGGGGTTGAGCGCCATGAACACAAAACAGATTTTCTCCAGCCTGCTCTTTCTACTCTCAATCCTTGTGCTTATCCCCTGGTTCATTGCAACCAGTGGACGCTGGGATCTGTATTATACCCTCACCTCGGTGGCCCTGCTTGCCATTGCGAGCGCCGGGGTCTGGCTCACCTTCTATATCGGCCGCATCAATATCGGCCAGGGAGCGTTTGCCCTGCTCGGCGGGTATATAACCGCTATTCTGATTACCAAAGCACATTTTTCCTTTTGGATAGCCTTGCCCCTGTCAGGGATTGGCGCAGCATTGATCAGCGTCTTGATCGGCCTGCCCATTCTTCGTCTTCGCGGGGTCTATTTTGCCATGATCACCCTGGTTCTGACTGAAGTTGGCCGACTGAGCGCTCTGGCCCTGCCCATAACCAATGGCGCCAAAGGCATATCCAATATTCCGCTTCCAGGCAAGGTATCGCTTTTTGGAATTCCTATCATTCCGGATTTTGCGACCTTGGAGAATCCACGCATCGGTTTTTATTTTCTGGCGGTATGCCTGATGATTCTCTGTTTTGCCGTCGTATTCCGCCTGGTACATTCACGGCTTGGTCATTTATGCCGTTCCATGCAGCAGAACGAAGAACTGACGGCATCCATCGGGGTGAATATAGCGTATATCAGAATCATTATTTATGCGCTGTGTTCTTTCATGGGTGGTATTGGCGGTTCAATTTTTGCGGTAATGTCGCAATCGATCTACCCTTCGAGTTTCCAGGTGGCAGATTCCATCAACTTCATGCTTAACTGCTTTCTTGGCGGACTTGGTTATGTATTTGGCCCCATGCTGGGAACAGTGGTGCTTTACTTTGGCTGGGACCTGCTGTTTCAGACGGGGAAATACCAGATGTTGATCTACTCGTCACTCCTTATTCTCTGCATGCTGATCCTGCCTAACGGCCTGCTCAGTCTGAGGCTGCCTGGGAGGAAAAACTCATGACACCACCCATCTTACAGGTGCGCAACCTGACTAAAAAATTTGGTGGGCTCACCGCCAATAACGATATCAGCTTTGATGTGGCTCCAGGTGAGATACTCTCTGTTATCGGGCCCAACGGAGCCGGCAAATCAACCCTGTTCAAACTGATCAGTTCGTTTCTGCGAACAACCAGCGGAGAAGTACTCTTTGCCGGAGAACGGGTCTCTAACCTGGCCCCTCATATTGTTGCCCGCAAAGGTATTGTCCGCACTTTTCAGGAAACCACCATCTTTAAAAACATGACAGTGCGGGAAAGCGTTATTGTTGCCCACCATATCCGGTCAAAAGCCAATCTGCTTGGGTATTTCTTCAGATCAGCCAATGCGCATCAGGATGAACAGACATTTGGCCGTTCAGCTGACGATATCCTTGATTTTCTTGGACTTGCACCCCTTGCCAATGAAATTGCGTGCAATCTGCCGCAAGGGCATCTGCGTGCGCTGGGAATAGCCATAGGCCTTGCCTGTGATCCCAAAGTATTGCTTTTGGACGAGCCCTTTGCAGGCATGAACCACGACGAAACCATGCAGATGGTGGAGCTTGTCCGCGGAGTGCGCGACCGGGGAGTTACAGTTTTGCTGGTAGAACATGACATGGCTGCTGTCATGCGTATCTCTGATCGCATCGTGGTCCTCAATTTTGGCGAAAAAATAGCTGAAGGCACTCCTGCTGAAATTCAGGACAACGAACAGGTAATAGAGGCTTACCTAGGCAGGGAAGAAGATTTAGTGGGGTTATATACATGTTAAAAATAGAAAACGTAGAACTGTATTACGACCATGTCTATGCCTTGAAAAAGGTGTCCCTGCATCTCGAAGAAGGCGAAACAGTGGCACTGATCGGCGCCAATGGTGCCGGAAAAAGTTCCATATTACGATCCATTACAGGATTGAGCAAAATCAAGCACGGCTCCATATCCTTTCAGGGGCAGGAAATACACCATCGTCGGCCAGCTGATATAGTCAAAAGTGGAATCATCATGGTGCCTGAAGGCCGTCGCGTGTTTCCGTACATGTCTGTACGGGATAACCTTCTGATGGGCGCTTTCAGCCGCACTGACAAGGCAGAAATACGTCAGTCTCTGGAACAGGTGCTCACAAGGTTTCCCATCCTGAAAGAGCGCTACGGACAATCTGCAGGGACCCTGAGCGGAGGGGAGCAGCAGATGATGGTTATTGGCCGCGCTCTCATGGCCAAACCAAAGCTTCTCTTATTGGATGAACCATCCCTTGGCATTGCACCTAAATTGGTCGCTGACATTGCCAGGGCCATTGTCCAGATCAATAAGGAAGAAAAAGTTTCAGTGCTTCTGGTAGAACAAAACTCCAGAATGGCTCTGCGTATCTCACACAGGGCATATGCCCTTACCACCGGGGCCGTTGCAATTCATGGCAAATCCTCAGATCTGCTGGAGGATGAGCGGGTACAGGCTGCCTACCTTGGAGGAGAACTATGAGCTCCATACATCTCTGCCTCATCAACCCCAACAGCACGGCAAGCATGACTGAAAAGTGCGGCCTGGCTGCCAACCGTGTCGTTGGCCCGGGTACCCAGGTTAAAGCAGTCAATCCCACTGACAGTCCGGCTTCCATCCAGGGATATTATGATGTGGCCATGGCCACGGGTCCCATGCTGGAGATCATTCAGCATGATCAGGTTTCAGACGCCTTTATCATTGCCTGTTTTGATGACACGGGGCTCGATGCTGCCCGTTGCCTGACCTCCAAGCCGGTTATCGGCATAGGAGAAGCCGCCTTTCACATGGCCTCTCTGATCAGCTGCCGCTTTTCTGTTGTCACGACGCTCAGGCGTTCTGTTCCCGGCATAGAAGGCAACCTTCAGAAATACGGACTGGCAGAACGTTGTGCAGGTGTCAGGGCTAGCGATATCCCTGTCCTGGATCTGGAAAATCAAGATGCTTCTACTGTAGCAAGGCTGGACGAAATGATCGCAACAGCCATAAACGAGGATCACGCAGAAGCCATTGTGCTGGGTTGCGCAGGCATGGTTGACATGGTTCATGATCTGGAACACAAACACGGTCTCCCCTTTGTCGATGGCGTCACTTCTGCCGTAACACTGGCTGAAGCAATGGTACGCTGTGGCCTGTACACTTCAAAAATCGGTGGATACGCGCCAGTCAGCGCCCACACTTGACCAGTAGAAAACCATAACAATCTCTTTATATTAATCAGTTACCAATGAAAACGACACGGGAAATCCCTGCCTTCACATCTTTCCTTTCTGATGCCATGCTGGAGTATCTCCTTCAGCAGACCTGTCCTGTTGACGGAGTACCTGGACTCAGCCAGATTGGCAGTATATCCGGTCTGGAAACAGTGGAAAGTTTACGTTTTGCCTGCTCCCTCTACCATACATTCAAAGAAGAGCTGGCGATCATTTTAGAGCAACGTTCAGCTGATCGCGACTTTATCGATGCCCAGACCAAACACTGTGCAAAACAGAACCAGCAACAGAATATTTCGGTCGCCGATCCAAACTATCAGACTGTTATCGGGCAAACCGATCACACCGGACGAACTGTTGTCGGCCCGTTAACCGAGGGGTATTTTCGGGCCACCGGTGAATCTGTTGCTGAAATTCCAGACTGGCTGCAGCCTCCCCATGTTACTCTGTTTGGACCACCGAATTCTGCCAGAATGGCCATTAATGCTATGAACACCTGGCATAGAAAAATGGCCAATGAACCTGCCATAGTCACTGAACTGGTAAATCGATGCACGACATTACCCAAGTGGGGCGCAGATGATGAAGATTCAAAAACACCGCTGCGAAATGACCTGATGAACGGCAGCAGCAATCTGGCTCAATGCTTCAAAGGTGATATCAGTTTTACAGATAATGGAAAAAACTACCAACTGGCAGCAGGCAATCTGGCTCTGCCAATTAAACGCATACCGGGAATCGCAATCCCCTGCCCGTTCCTGTTTGCAGATAACAATCCATTGCCCCTTCACATCTACGATTTTGCCCTGCACCTTTATCGCCTCTGGGACAATCCACAGGCGCTGACTTTTTATATTCCAAAACTGGAAAACGAAGAAGAAGCAACCTATCTGGCAAAACTGGTATGCTGTGCTGAACAAATGATTTCTGAGCTTCACCCCGAGTACTCCCCTGGAACCATACGGTTGCTGATCGTGTTGGAAAATCCTCGGGCAATTTTTCGCACAAACGAGATCATGGATGCCCTTTACCCCTATTTTGCAGGCGCATCACTGGGCTGGCATGATTTTCTGGCATCAACGGCAAGACTCTTTAAAGAAGACCCTCAGTATAGAATACCTGTGAAAAGCGACCCGGAAATTGTCATCAAGCATATCAAGGCCAGTCACGAACTCCTGGCAAGGGTCGTCGGCCCTAGGGGAGGAATCAAAATAGGTGGAATGTACGGTGTGCTTCCCATGGACAACGACCCGACAAGTGGTTCGTTTCAAGTGACTATAAAAGGCTATTTTCGAGATGTCATTACCCAGTTCCGTCGTGGACTTGACGGTTTCTGGGTCGCGCATCCCGATTTTGTCCGTATCGGTATAGCATTGGTACAGGCATGGCAGGCATATAGTCAGGGTTCCCAGGAATCCCTCAGGCAGCTTATAAATGGAGTGTTAGCTGCGCCTCATAACCAGGAAGTGTTGGATTTCCTTGAACTGCCGGATGTTGAAAGCCTGGACTACGATGACCCACGTTTTCCCAGAGCACTTATTGCAGCTGACCTGGCAGAATCCGCAACCATAGCCAACAACGATGAACAGGAAGTAAGATATAACATTTTCCAGTCACTCCAATACCTAGCTGACTGGCTTGCAGGTAATGGCTGTGTTGCCCTGCCAGCTTCTCTTGAGGGAGAGCAGGTGCGCGTTATGGATGATCTGGCAACAGCGGAACGTTCACGATGGGAAGTATGGCATGAAGTATATCACGGTAGAGTCGAACGGCATCATCTGCTGAAGATCGCTTTGCAGGAATACGATCGGATCAGGCTTTCTCCTTCAGACTCCAGGCCACAGGTGCAGGTTCAGTGGGATAAACGAACTGCCAGGTGGTATCCGGTTGCTCTCAGACTCATGCTGCTTATGATGACCCAGTCAATTCCGGTCGAATTCGCATCAGAGCTTTTACTCCCTTTTACGGTTGACGCTGTTCGTCAGGCAGAAGATCCCTGGGAATTCGTGCAACAGATAGACCCCGAAAAGTACACCCTGGAACCGGATTTTGAACAACAGGTAGCAATATTTTTACACGCAATCTGATATTATTATTCATACAAGCATTGGAGATTTACCATGGGCTATCCACAAGGATTACTTAAAACCCGCGCTGTTATTCGTCCTGGCGAATACGCTGTGATTCCTCCTGAAGGACGTGTCAACAACGTTATTCCCTGCATTTCAAACTGTCAGATGTCCATTATAGCATCACCAAAGCTCGGGGCCAGCTTTGTTCAGTACATTGGCACAGCCATGCCAGGAGGAGGAACCAGCAGTCCCTTTGCAGCTGAAGATGGTATAGAAAGTTTTATCTATCTGCTTGATGAACACGGAATACTCCAGATAACCATTGATGGTGAGCCGCATACACTCACTCCCGGAGGATATGCATATGCTCCCCCCCAGTCAGATCTGCAGTTCAGCAATCCAGGTGATAAACCGGTCCGTTTTCTGCTGTACAAACAGCGCTATATTCCCTGGGACACACTGCAGCCGCATACAGTGACAGGCAACACCAATGACATCCAGGAACAGGAATATGATGAGATGGCGAATGTCTTTCTCAAAGACTTACTGCCAACGGATATCAGCTTTGACATGAATATGCATATACTTTCCTTTGATCCCACTGGCTGTCACCCCTTTGTGGAGACGCATGTACAGGAACATGGAGCTTATGTTTTGGAGGGGGAAGGCATCTATCTGCTTGGAGAGGAATGGATCCAGATACAAAAAGAAGATTTCATTTTCTTTGGCCCCTATGTACAGCAGGCTGTCTATACCACAGGAAGAGGAAGACTGACCTATATCTATTCAAAGGACTGCAACCGTGACGTTACACTCTGAGATGTTTACTCTTTCATGGTATTATTGCGATGAATTCGTCAATCACGATTAATAGTGAACGCCTGCAACAACGACTGGAAGCAATGGCCGGTATTGGCTGCACACAGGACGGAGGAGTTTCCCGCCTTGCCCTCAGCGACGCAGATGCCGAAGGGCGCAGAATCCTTGCCCAATGGTTCGAAGAACAGGGATGTTCCACTCATATTGATCCCATGGGAAATATGTTTTTCACTTTTGCAGGCAAAGATTCCACATTACCTCCGCTTTTAACAGGTTCCCATAATGACACCCAGCCGAACGGTGGACGCTTTGACGGAACACTGGGGATACTCGCCGGGCTGGAAATAATTTCCACCCTGCGGGACCACGGTATCACGCTACAGCGTGATCTGATCATAGTCAACTGGACCAACGAGGAAGGTTCCCGGTTCAGTCCGGGTTGCACTGGTTCCGGAGTTTGGGCAGGGCAGCTTGACCGTAAAAGCATGTATACTCTTTGTGATCAATCCGGAAAAAAACTGCACCAGGAGCTGCAACGTACAGGATTTCTGGGAAACCAGGAATTTACCAGAAAAAAACTTCATGCAGCTGTAGAATTGCACATAGAGCAAGGCCCGGTTCTGGACAGGGAAGGCATAGCCATCGGCATTCCCGAAGGGATAGTCTCACCTCGCTGGTATACTGTCCAGCTTACAGGTGAGACAAATCACGCAGGCTCTACTCCCATGAAGGGCCGCAAAGATGCTCTTTATGCTTTTGCGCGCATGTGCAGCGCCATCCACGATGTTGCCGCTGATGCTGACACGGTCGTAGCGACGGTTGGCCATATCCAGGTAACTCCCAACTCGCTCAATGTGATCCCGGGAAAAGTGGAGTTCACTATGGATATTCGCGGTTGGGATGTTGCCAACACAGACAGTGTCTGTACTGGAATTGAAAAGAGACTCAACGAACTTGCGGAGGAAACCGGCTGCAGCATCAAAATCAAACGTTTTTGGGAAGAAGCCCGGGTTGACTTCAACCCACAGCTCCTCAGCTCCATTGAACAAGTCTGTCAGGAACGTAATCTGAGCTGCAAACGCATGTATTCAGGCGCCAACCACGATATGATATATGTCAGCAAACTCGGTCCAGGTGCCATGATCTTTGTCCCCAGTACTGACGGTAAAAGCCACTGCCCGCAGGAAAACACCAGGTATGAGGATTGTGCCGCGGGGGTGAACGTACTATTACATACTCTACTGAAAATACAGGAATAATCAGCATATTGAGCCCCAAGGACCGAAAATCCGAGTTCCTGGGGCATCAGCTGTCTTCAAAGCTACCATGGCAGAAAAAAGAACAACCAATCGTCCCCGTCCCAATTTGGGTGAAATAGCGTATCTGGAAATCAAGGAAATGATCCTCACCGGTGAGCTGGAGCAAGGGCAGCGTATAGTGCTTGACGACCTCTCCCAAAAACTGAACCTCAGTGTCACTCCCATCCGTGATGCCTTGCACAAACTCGGCCAGGAGGATCTCGTAACCATTCGCCCACGGACAAGTCATACCGTGGTACATATTGACAAGAAAGATGCAGACGACATTCTTGATCTTCGTCTCATGCTTGAAGTCTACGCCCTTCAGGGGGCGGGAGAACGTCTTGCGGATTTTCCTGTAGAAAAATATAGAAAACTGTTCGCAAAGCCAGCTGTAAGTCAAAAAAACAAGGACTTTGTTCGCGTTGACCGTCAGTTTCACAACGATATCCTGGCTCTGAGTCCTAACCAGCGCTTGCCTCGTCTATATGGATATTTGCAGAACCTGATACAGGTTATTTCAGTACGTGCTTTAAAAGTTCAGGGACGAATCAGCGCAGCAAACCAGGAACACCTTGCACTGCTCAATGCCATAGAAAAACAGGACGTCTCCGCTGCCATCGACGAATTAAATCGCCACTTCAACGAAATGCGCTCAGCCCTGTTCCAGGCCTGACTCATCCGCATGTTACCGGACATCTGCAGTAGTGTACTACGGCTTCATGTCCTGTGCCTCGCATCTACTGAAAATATGCTTGTGAGAAATCCGGACTAATGCCTGTCCATAAATGAGGATGCGAGAAACCAGACTCCGAAAAAGCTATTTTAGGGCAGGCACGAACCAGACAAGCAAAACATTTACTTCCAGAATCCATTTTGCCATTGTACGGCAAGCAGTGCACCGGTTTGCAGATTACGCTTCATCCCTTCATTCTCAATGCCTGGGATATCGGCAACAGGAGAATCTTTCATAAAATGAACTGCTGTTTTTACAGTGCAGGGACCTTTCACAAGTTTTCGCATGTCATCAGGAGTACGAAAATATGCATGTGAAAACAGCGAGTGCCCCTCCCGCCCCTCTTTTTCACGCCGTACCGCCCAGGGACTCAGTTTATTCAGGGTGGTCACCACTAGACATCCGCCCTTCTTTGTGACCCTCTGTAATTCCTGCAGAGGAATGCTAATATCTTCCACAAATTCAATAGCTGTCATGGAAAAAGCCCGGTCAAACGTCTGGTCTGCAAAAGGCAGTGCACACATATTGCTACACGCAGCATTGAAATCTCTTCCACCCCGATCTCTGGCTTTAGCCAGCATGGCAAAGGAAAGATCAATGCCTGTAACTCTTGAGCCAAGGCCCAGGACATCCTGGGTAAAGATGCCTGTTCCGCATCCGACATCAAGAATATGCTCTCCAGCCTGCGGATTCAGCAGTCTTAAAAGCAGGTCTGCCTCATATTTCCGGACAAACACACCGCCTGGAGTTTCAAACCATTGATCGTATTGTTCAGTCCAAGAATCAAACAATGCTTCTTTCACCTCATCCTCCTTGTTAATATGACATAGCTTTGATCTACATTTCCATCTTTTGTTACAACAAACTGCCTATTATCCCTGAAGGCATGCGGGCACTCTGATATCAATTCTTTCTGCCAGTGACACTATTTAGAGTGGCTACCCAACCTTAAGGCGATCCGAAACAAACATTTTTGTAGCTATACGAGAGCTGTGAATTACAAACTTGAAATCAACAGCTCCGCTGAAATTTGGTTACCTGCTCAAAAACATCTTACCATGAGGCATGGTTATCACATTCATTATTACCTGTTATTATAGACCGTTACCATTTCATGCCAACATCTATACGCCCAGATCCTTTCCCAGGTTGTCTGCCTGGCACCCCTTTTGCTTTTCTTATCAGGGGAATGGGAACCGATGTTTACCGTAAAAAATTGATCTACCAACCGACTTCTCGTCATGATACATGCTTCGCTTTTAGATTCTTTGTGGGTAATAGTTGCAGCAACGCTTGTATTTCTTATGCAACCAGGCTTCATGTGCCTCGAATCGGGGCTGACCCGATCCAAAAATTCCATCAATGTCGCAGTGAAAAACCTCACTGATTTTATCATTTCTGTTCTTTCATTCTGGCTCTTCGGCTACGGCCTGATGTTCGGAATGACAGATGGAGGATTTATCGGAAAATCGGCGTATATGCCGGATTTCCATGCGGTGGATATTTCGGCAACATTCTTCTTTTTTCAGGCAATGTTCTGTGGGACGGCAACAACCATTTTTTCAGGAGCTGTTGCAGAACGTATGAAATTTTCCTCATACATGGTCATTGTTGTCATCCTTTCAACTTTTATCTATCCGGTCTTCGGCCACTGGGCATGGAATGGGATTGATGCCGGCACCCCAGCCGGTTGGCTCGGCAAGTCTGGATTCGTAGATTTCGCAGGTTCCACTGTGGTTCACAGCGTTGGCGGTTGGCTGGCTCTTGCCATACTGCTGATCATCGGTCCTCGAACAGGTCGATTTGATAACAAACAGGTCTTTTTTGGTTTCAACGGTTCCAATTTACCTCTTTCCGTTCTGGGAACCTGTCTGCTTTGGATAGGATGGCTCGGTTTCAATGGTGGAAGCACACTGACGATGAACGAACATGTGCCCCTGATCATCGTTTATACCATACTTGCAGGTGCTGCAGGTGCGTTAAGCTGCCTTTTTACAGGTTATTTCATCACAAGATTACCCCGAGTCAACTTTCTGATTAACGGGTCCCTGGGCGGTTTAGTCGCCATTACAGCATGCTGCCACTGTGTTACGGCACAGAGTGCGGTCCTTATCGGGCTGGTTGCAGGTATCATATGTTTATTCGTCGAACTCGGACTCATAAGTCTCAAGATTGATGATGCTGTGGGTGCTGTACCTGTCCATCTTGGTTGTGGAATATGGGGTACCCTTTGCGTCGCACTTTTTGGAGACACGCAGATCCTGGGAACCGGGCTTTCTTTTGGCGGTCAGCTTATCGCCCAGATTGAAGGCATTCTGGCCGCCTTTTTCATGGGATTTGTGATACCGTATTTCCTTATCAGACTCATTAACAGGCATTTTCCCCTCAGGGTATCCCTGGAAGATGAACATAATGGGCTGAATTTTTCTGAACACGGAGCAACGACCGAACTGGTGGATCTGTGTATGGCAATGGATCGTCAGGTGCAGTCAAGTGACCTTTGCACACGAATGCCGGTGGAACCTTTTACAGAGATCGGGATCATAGCCCAACGGCATAACCAGATAATGGATGCCCTTGAAGACGCCCTTTCACACACCGAAGCAGTTGTTTCCCTGGCCAAAGATGCAATCATAACCTTTGTCAATGACACCCTGGAAATAATCAATGTCAACCCCAGTGGAAGAATGATGTTCGGCTTTGCAGATTGTGGTCCGCTATCTGGGGTTAAACTCTCTGATCTTTTTTCACCTGAAGAGTATAAGACAATACAACAGCACCTGTATCAAGGAAAAACAGTAGAAACCATGGGGCGTAAACAAGGGGGTACGTTTTTTCCCATGCAGGCAGTTATCACAGAGGCCGGCAAGGGCAACACCCAGTTTTATATCGGTACATTCAGAGATATCACTGACCTGAAGGACCGGGAGCTATCCCTGCGCCAATCTGAAATGCGTTATCGAGAACTCTTTGAAAACATCGGTGTAGCAACGATAATGGTTGACGCAGATGGTAGCCTCAACATGGTGAACAAGGAAGCTGAGCTCCTGTTTGGATACGATAAAAAGAAAATGGAACAGGAAATGGACTTACAGGACCTGCTTCCCATACCTGAAAAAAATAGAATACTTCACTATCATGAACTCCGTAAAAGGCATGAAACAATGGTTGCCAACGCCTATGAGTGCAATATTCTACAGAGTTCCGGAACAATAATCCCAGCCTATTTCAATGTTTCCACGATTGCAGATACGCAAAAAACAGTTGTCACAATTGTCGACCTGACAAACCTTCGTGAAGCTGAAGAATCTCTCAATAAACAAAAAGCCTACTTTAGAGAGTTGTTTGACGGCTCCTCACAGGCAATCGTTGCTTTGGATGACAAACAGCATATTGTAAAGGTCAACCAAAGCTTCGAAAAGATGTTTGGATATATGGAAACTGAGGTAAAGAACCATTCGCTGCACAATTTCATTATCCCACCCTCTCATATTGATGAATTAAAAGCCATCAGTAAGGCAATTCTAAAAGGAGAGATTATACAAAAAGAAACGATCCGTATGCATAAGGACGGTCGCCATATTCCCGTGTCCATACTGGGATTTGCCGTTAAAGTAAAGGATACCGTTGAAGGATTTTTCCTTATTTATGAAGATATCACCGAAAGGAAAGAATTTGAGAATCAATTATACAGACAAGCCTTCTATGATGGATTGACGGACATACCAAACCGCATTCTTTTCATGGAACGAATGGAAAGGGCTGTGGAACGCAGCAAGCGCAATCAGGACTATTCTTATGCTGTCATGCTTTTGGATCTCGACCGGTTCAAATGGGTGAATGACTGCCTGGGACATCTCACAGGTGACGAACTGTTACGGCAGGTTGCCAGGCGGTTTCTTTCCTGTATACGAAGCGGTGATACAGTAGCAAGATTGGGAGGAGACGAATTTGCAGTCCTTATCGAAGATTACAGCAACCCCTCCAAAGTGCTGGAAATAGCAGAACGACTGCAGAAAGAAGCTCAATATCCTTTTATTATCGGCAAACAGGAAGTTCGGGTCAGCGCCAGCATAGGCATCGTGTTAACTACAAACAAATATCATTCCTCTGAAGCGATTTTACGGGATGCCGATATTGCGATGTATCGAGCCAAGGAACGGGGAAAGGCCAGGTACCAGGTTTTTAACCGCAGCCTTCATGATATGGTTTCCAAAGCAATGCAATTGGAAAATGAGTTACGTGAAGCCATACACAACAAAGAACTCATCCTTTACTATCAACCGATTGTTGCCATACAAGACAGAAGTATCCAAGGATTTGAAGCACTTATCAGGTGGAACCATCCTCAAAGAGGGCTTGTTTCTCCCGATATCTTCATTCCCATTGCTGAAGAAACCGGCATGATACTTGAATTGGGTGAGTGGGTTGTACGAGAGGCTTGTTCCCAGATGAAAACCTGGCAAAGAAGCATGCAAGAAGCGAGTAAAATGACCATAAACGTAAATCTCTCAGCCAAACAATTTCTTCAAAAAGAACTTGTCACAACAATACGTACTATATTGGCAGAAACCGGGCTTAAAGCAACTGATTTAAAAATCGAAATCACTGAAAGCATAATAATGGAAGGCGGAGAGCAAACCATCGGTAAACTCAATGATTTGCGAGAGATAGGGACAAATCTTGCCATTGACGACTTTGGGACCGGCTACTCATCCCTCAGTTCACTCCATCAATTTCCCATTACAGACCTGAAAATCGACCGTTCTTTCATAAGCAACCTTGAAAACAATGAAGAGGCGACTGAAATAGTCAAAACTATTGTTTCTCTGGCCCGCACCCTGCGTCTAAACCTGATTGCCGAAGGGGTTGAAACAGAAAGCCAGTTTTCCATTTTAAAAAAGCTGGACTGCGATAAGGTACAGGGCTTCCTTTTTTCAAAACCCCTTCCAGTTGACCAGGTAGCCCCCTTTTTATTGAGTTATAGAACACTATAGCCCCTTGCACCGGGAAAAGTTTATCTCACAGACAGGCTTTATCAATGGCCAACATATGATTTGAGTCTCCAGAGTATTTTTCTTATCAGCGAGAAGACATATCTCTATTATGTGATATAATCACATATCATAAGCGACAAGAGACACCTTAGAATTACTCAGGAACAGTAATTGCTTATGCCTGGGCAGAGCCATTGCGTGCCTTCACGGTGTAAAACGAAACAATTCTATACGACCTTTCCTTATATTGAGGTTCATATAATGCAATACGAGCAGATGCTTCTTGATTCAGCCCTGGGAACTTCCCTGATTACCACGGATACAGAGGGGCTGATTACAGGCTTCAGCCGTGGTGCTGAACTCATGCTTGGTTATTGTGCATCTGAACTTGTCGGACGTGCAACACCTCTTCTTTTTCACGATAAAGACGAAGTACTGCAACGAAACAAAAAACTGGAACAAAATATAGATATACCGGGTCAGGGTTTTAAGGTTTTTGCAGAACAAGTGGAAGCCGGCCAGGTCAACGAACAGGAATGGACCTATAAAAGAAAAGACGGGTCAAGACTCATTGTTTCTCTCACTTTAAGTCAGCTGCGTGATGATTCAGGCAAACACCATGGATATCTTGGGGTGGCTGTAGACATTACAGAAAGAAAACTCATGGAGCAGGCGCTGGTTCAAGAGAAACATTTTTTCGATCAGTTGATCAAAAGCCTGCCAGGTATATTTTATCTCTACGATAGTAATTTGCACCTGAGACGTTGGAATAAGAACCATGAAACCTTGTTGGGTTATACTGGTAAAGAAATTGAAGGTAAATACCTTGGTGCCTGGCATGCAAATAAGGAAGAAAGAAGTCTGGCGGTCACAGCATCCAAGGGGATCATAGAAGAAGGTATTGAGATTGACGCTGTGGAAAGCACCCTGCTTCATAAAAACGGCAAAGAGATTCCTTTTCTTTTAACAGGGGTGAGGGTTGATTCGCCCGATGGACCAATGCTGGCAGGTGTTGGCATTGACCTCACAGAACACAAACAGCTTGAGGAACAACTCTTCCAATCACAAAAAATGGAATCTATAGGCTTGCTTGCAGGAGGTATTGCCCATGATTTCAACAACATTTTAACTGCAATCATTGGCAATATTGATTTGGCAAAAAAAATTGCAGGCCAAGCCACGCCCCTGGCAAAATATATTGACAATACCAAACGTGCTGCAGAAAGTGCCGCTCAATTGACCAGGCAACTGCTGGCCTTTTCACGAAAAGAAGTCATTGCACCAAGACCTTTGGATTTAAATATCGTCTTTGACGAATTGGAGGGAATGCTCAACCGTCTTCTCGGTGAAGACATAACTCTTCGCATAGAAAAACAACCCAATTTATGGATGGTGCTGATTGATCCAGGTCAATTTGACCAGATAATACTGAACCTTGCAGTAAATGCCAGAGATGCCATGATAAATGGTGGTAACCTGGTTATGGAAACCAGGAACTGTATTATTGATAAGGTGTCTGCGGTCGCTCATCCAGACCTGGCACCAGGTGAATATGTGACACTCACGGTTTCCGATGATGGCGTTGGAATGACCAAGGAAACAGTGTCCCATGTATTTGAACCGTTTTTCACCACAAAGGCTATGGGGAGAGGAACAGGCCTGGGGTTAGCAACGGTATTCGGTGCTGTAAAACAGAATCATGGCTATATTACCCTGTCTTCTGAGCCAGGCAAAGGAACTACATTTATGATGTATTTTCCACGGGTGGACGAGACAACACCAGTTGGAGTACCCCTTACCACCCGTAAAAAATCCCATGGCACAGGAGAGAGTATTATCCTGGCAGAGGATGATGAGGGAATTCGTACTGTCAGCACAGAAATACTCACAGATCTCGGTTATCGCGTAATAGCCTGCGCTGATGGTGAAAGTGCATTGGATGCTTCCATTGCATCGGGTTCTGTAGACCTGCTAGTCACAGATCTGATTATGCAGGGGATGAATGGCAAAGAGCTTGCTGCAAGAATGCAGGCAATACACAAAAATATGAAAATACTGTTTTTTTCCGGCTATACCGCAGATATTTTAGGCAGACACGGTATGCTTGACCCTGATATCCATTTTCTTGCCAAGCCTTTCACTTTGGACCAATTGACTCGCAAAGTCCGGGAAGTTCTTGATTGTTAAGAGTATTTGATGATCAATTCACAAAACTGAACGCAACCGGAATGCGTAGCTTGGCCTGAACAGGGGGAGCAGGATACGGCTGGATATCATTTATCGTTGCCACGACCTTGGAATCAAGAATCGTGTAGCCGGAACTGGATTCAACCTTCACCTGCTCTACCTTACCGTCCGTCTTAATGATAAACGAGACCACCATCTGCCCGGACCAACGCATTTTCTTGGCAACAGCAGGAAAAACTAAATGGTCAAGTATGCGTTGACGGATATGCTCAAAATGCCTGCCCAGATACCGTTGCTCTGCAATTTTTGCCGCTTTGCCCTGATTGTCATCATTTTGCCTGCCTCCCTCTTTTGATGACTCTACCGGGATAACTTGAGATGCTGATTGCGCAATCACAGTATCTTGTCTACCAGCATCAGGATTATTCGAAGAAATTACAGGATCATACAATTTCTTTGCAGTCAGGTTTGAGACAATGTTTTCCTGCTCTGATCGCTGAGTAACAGATGTCTTTGAAACTTTTGTTTTTACCGCGCCTGCAACAATTCTTTGCAAAGGTGCCATTCTCTCTTTATCAGCAGAGGGTGCACGTTCAGCCGCCCCATAGGGCTGGGCAACCGTCTTCTCAGTAACCATCTCCTTTTCATGTTGAGGCTCAGGGGCCGATACATGAGGTGTACTCTTACCGGCCTTGTCTTCAGACACTGCATGCACAGGTGACGCAGCCATGTCTGTGCCGGCGGTCTGAAGCGTCAACAGGACAACACTGCTACCAGGTTGAACAAGCGTAACAACAGGATCTGCCAACAAGGCACCCACAATTCCCACATGCAACCCAAGGGAAAGGAGTACGGCCTTTTTCTTCATTTCGTCATAGCTCCTGGGCATGTAACTGTATTTTTGTAAATCCAATATTTTTCAACATATCCATCAAACTCACAAAAGATTGAAGCGGCAGATTCCGATCTGCACGAACCAGGATATTGGTCGCAGTATCAATGTCATGAAAAGCCTTGACGAGCTCTGCATCAGACATCAAGGTATCCTGGTACCAGTGGTTACCTTCCGCATCCAGAATGATAGTTACACTCTCAGCCCTTTTCTGTTGTTCAAGCGCAGATACCCCCGGCAGATCCACCGGTATGGTTCCTGTAGCTATGAAAGTGGAAGTCATCAGCACAATGGTCAGCAATACCAGCATGACATCAACAAGCGGGATAATATTCAGATAGTTGAATTCCTGTTCATCCATGGGCAATATCCCATTGAAGCAGCATTACCTTTACCCTGCGCAGAAGCAGATTGTAAAAAATCACTGACGGAATGGCCACTACCAGGCCTAGTGCAGTGGCTTTCAACGACAGGGCCAGGCCGATCATGATTTCCGAAGTCTCAAATCCGGATCGCCCCATGGAAAGAAAGGTGCACATAATTCCCAGTACAGTTCCCAGGAGGCCGACATAGGGAGCATTCACTCCAATGGTTGCCAGCAGATGCAATTTACTGGTTAGATGCAGTTCCAGTTCCCGTTTATCCTGAAAGTGAAGCGGATCGGTCTGCCGAAAAACAAAATAACGATCCAGTGCCAGGGCTAGAGCCGCAACACTGGCTGACCCGAGGATACCTATTATTCCGTACTCTACATATTGCTCAAGCATATCCATACAGACTCTCTCTACATCGCCCAAACAGGTACATACACTGGATTTCCCTTTGAAGGGATACAGTCAACTTGAATACGATACAACTGAAACAGGGTTTCCGGTGTAATGGTTTCTCTAGGCGTTCCGTCTGCTATAACCTTGCCGTCTTTAAGCATGACAACTCGGTCAGATACCATCATGGCATGATCCGGAAAATGGGTGGTCATGATAAAGGTATACCCGTCTCTGGCAAGCACATGGATATCCCGAAGCAGACGCATCTGGTTTCCATAGTCCAATCCATTAACAGGTTCATCCATGATAAACACATCAGCCCCCTGAGCCAGGGCCCGTGCAATGAGAGTGAGCTGACGCTCGCCGCCACTGATCTCAGTATACGAACGTTTACGCAGATGACCTATATTCAGTCTATCTAAAGCCCCCAGTGCTATTTGCCTGTCCTCTTGGGTGTATTGGCTGAAGAAATCCTTGTGGGGTTGCCTTCCCATGAGTACGACCTCTTCCACGCTGTACGCAAAAGCCTCCCTGTGCATCTGGGGAACATAGGCCACATATTTAGCCAACTGCCTGCAACCCAAAGTAGCAATGGGAACATCATGATAGCGAATATCTCCATGCTGGGGGTGTAGAAGTCCCAGCAAAACCTTGAGCAAGGTGGTTTTTCCACTCCCATTGGGTCCGAGAAGACTGATAATCTGTCCCTGATCAAATGACAAAGTGATATCATCCAGAATTTTACGTGCCTGGATGAAATATCTGCCATGCTGAATTTCGATGACGCTGCTCATTGCCACCCCCTATGTGCATTTTTTAAAACCAGAACAAAAAAAGGAATACCTATTAACGATGTGGCAATGCCCACTGGAATTTCATAGGAAAACAGCAGTCTGGCCACATCGTCGACCACCAACAGATAGATTGCCCCTATCAACGCCGAGGCAGGGAGCAACACCTGATTGTTCGGCCCGACAATCATGCGGCTAATATGGGGAATAATAAGCCCCACCCAGCCAATCATGCCTCCGATCATTACTGTCAACGCGCTGAGAAGCGTTGCGCAGAAAATAACGATCCTGCGAATGACATGGGCCTGCACACCCATGGTTTGCGCCTCTTCATCACCCATACTAAGTATATTGAGTTGGCGCCCCATGCAGGAAATTGCCACAATGGCGACTAACGATGGAATGGCAACAACAAGTATGGTGAAACGATCAACCGCTGAAAGGCTGCCCATGAGCCAGTAGACTATGGCAGGCAACTGATCGTAGGGATCAGCTGTGTATTTGATAACAGAGAGCATGGCTGTAAAAAAGGCACCGCTTATAATCCCACCCAATACCAGAAGTACGATTGAGCTTCCCCTGTAGATTCTGCCGATGCAGACCGCAATACCCACGGCAATGAAAGCAAACACCAGTGTGGAACATTGCACCGCCAGCCAATGGGGCGAGAACACCATGCCAAAAGCAGCTCCAAAGGAGGCACCGGCTAACACGCCGAGCACGCCTGGAGAAACCAGGGGATTGATGAATAAGGCCTGATAGGATGTACCTGAAACAGAAAGAGCTGCTCCGATGAGCATGGCTGCAAGTATCCTGGGCAATCTGATTTCAAAGAATATATTTGCCAGTAATGCCTGTTTTTGGGGATGGAGTGGTTCTGTTCCAAAAAATTTCCAACTCCAAAACGACCAGAAATCACTGAATGCCAAAGGATACTTCCCCAAAAGCATCGAGAAACAGGCAATAATACAAAGCAACAGAAAGAGAAAGGTTAGACGCATCACAGCTCCAAAATCTCCTTTGCCTGCTCCACAGTGATATCGACCCCTAAAAACATTTTGTAGAACGTCTGGGTTTCAGCAACCATATCAAGGGGAAACTTTTGGGGATGAAGTATACTCAACATCCATTTAATGCCAAGGAGACGCATGAAGGATGGTGGCCGGTCAAACCAATTGAACGGATCGTGAGGAATGAGATACACCCGCTTATTCTGCACAGCCCGCAGCACCTGCCATTTAGGATCAGACCACACCTGCTTAAAGAACCTCTGATCTTTTACCAGAATACAGTCAGGATCATACAGCATGAGCTTTTCCATGGAGATCTTCTCCATCCCATACTCGCTTGCCGCCTCCCCCTGGTGTACATTCACGCCGCCTGCCAGAGGGATAAGCTCCACATGAAAGGAATTACTCGCTTCAGTGCTCAGACCGTCAAGTCCTTCTGCATAGTACACTCGGATTTTTTCTGCCGGAGTTAATTCCCTAACTATTTGTTCAGCCTGTTTGAGTGCCTCCTGTGCATATCGGGTTAACTTCTCACCGCGTTGCTGTTCATCCAGGAGGTCTGCAAGGAACGTTATTGCTTGAGGGTAATCGTAAATGCTTTCCAGATGTACAGAGACAAGAGGCACTCCAAGGGAGCGCAGGCTGTTTTCAAATTTTTTATTTGCCGCTCCCTGTTTCCAGCACCAGACTAATATGCAGTCTGGCTTTGCCTGCAGCAACACTTCTCGATTCACTGTTCTTCCCTGCCCTACCATACCGCCGATCACAGGGAGCTGTTGATATTGTTTAGTCGTGTAAAGTTTTTCGTTTTGCCATAGGGGAAAATTCAAACCCACTATACTTTCCGGTTTTACTGCATAGAGCAGGTATGTTCCTGGTGGTGACGCTGAATAGACCCTTGTAACCTTGTCTGGAAGGGTATGCCGGTTGCCACTCATGTCGACTATTTCCCTGCCCATGCCGGCGGGAACCTGGAGAAAAAGCACGAACACTATTACCGCGCACAGCAAAGACAATCTGCCCTTAAATGACAATGTCATCCCGAGATAGCCACCTAAGATACGTTGAAAAATACACATCTATTTACTCCATGAAATAACTGCCCAGCGTACTACATGCTGGTAATCCAGAGTCCATCCATCTCCCTTGCGAACCAGATGGCTGGCAAGGTAGCTGCGCAATCGCTCTTTTTCTTCAGACGTGAGATTATCAATCATCCAGTCATATCCGGCAACTGCTTCGTCCAGGCTTGAAAAGGATTTCCGGCGGTCAGTATCCACCACAAAGGAAACATCAGCATATATGCCCATCTGATGGAGCAGGTTATAGGCATAGATATAATCCGGTCCCCTGTCCAGCTCCCTGCCAATTGCATCAAATATTCGACGGTCAAATGGCCCGTCATCAACCAGTGAGGAGATGACTACACGATGACGGGCAATTCGATCCAATTTGAGCAATGCAGCACCCAGATCCTCCACAGTAAGAGAACGGGAGGCAATAGCCACATCATGTTGCATAATTCCCGCATCCTGCCAGTCGTCCTCCCAGGCCACAACAGATGTATTTACATTGGAGAGGTCAAGCTCTGCACATCGCTTTCTGAGAAGCCCTATCATAACCTCTGAAAAATCAATTGCCGTTACCCTGCGAACCTTACTGGCCAGGGGTATTGCCAGAGTGCCAGCTCCACACCCAACATCAAGTACGGACCAATGTTTCTGAGCAGCCAACACCTGCATAAACTTACGAGAGTACTCACTTTTACGGGTATGATCGGCAAAGGAAGGGGCGCGATGATTCCAATACGTGGGGCCATTGCTTTTAGTAGTTTTTTTACGACGGGCCAGTTGCCAGGCATGATTCCAGTTAATGGCTGATTCCTGTACAGAAGAAGATGCTACAGTCATGGACAGATAACCTCCTGGGATGTATTTCTGTAATCCGGAGGAAGCACATAGTACGCATTCTCCTGGGCACAGGATTTACAGAAGGCCTGCCCGCCATGCTCTACATCGCGGGCATCGAGAACATTTTCTCCGCAAACGGAACAACGTACCGTACGAACAGGTGGCCCAGGCATATCCTCATCCTTGAGCAGTATATTTACAGGTCTGATGGTAAAGAGTTTGTCGTCAGATAATTCTTTAAAAGCATGCATGGGGGCTGCCTTTGCATCAAGCTCGGGAAACATTTCCCGCGAAAGATCTTCTATTCCGGGAACAGGAGCCACACGCACAGCAAGCCCTGTTTCCAGATTATAAAATGATGCTGCCATCTTGCCATTATCTATAACTTTAAGGCTTCGACGTCCGACTCTGGCTCCGGTTACGGTCATGATTGCATCAGTGGCACACCTGGCAATCTCTACAAACACAATCAATTTTTTCCGATCCTTACCATAGGGGTCATTGATACCAACACTGCGTAACCCTAGCATCCCCATACGAACACCGATGACCTGCCCAAGGCAGAGATGACCATGAAATTTAACCGCTGCATCCAGCTGTTTGTTAAATGTAGTTTTCCATGTGTCCATACTGTTTCCTCCTGATTGGGCGCCCTCATGCCCTGTTACTATATTGAGAGCATATGGAATTTCTTAAAGACAAACTATATCGTCATAGCAAATAGTTAAAAGTAAACAAGCGCTATCGTTTCTGCATATGACCTCGTTTTTGGTATCAGTCCACCACCGGGTATGATAAGCCGGAAAGCAAAAACATTGTTTCCCGGCTTCGGCTTACCCGGTGGCTTGCTTCTTCAGCAAAATGCACTCATGGGAAATGCGGACGGACTAAAACCTGTAGCGCAGGTTGGCAAAGAGGGTCCTCCCGGGTTCCGGATACCCTTCTTCCAGTTCATAATTTTCATCAAGCATATTGCTGACTCCGGCATCCGCAGAAATGCCCTGCCCAAAGTCATAGGTCATCTTGAAATTGACCACTACAAATTCATCTGCTACCCTGTCGCCGTCGGTGGAACTGTATCGCTTGGAATTGTATTCAGCATCCAACTGGGTAATGAGGCGATCGTAGAGGGTATGTCGAAGATATGGAACCAGTTTATGTTCAGGAATATTTGTCAATTCCACATCACTGGTTTTGTTATCTGCATAGGTGTAGGTATAATTACAACCCAGTTCCAGGGATTCGAACAGAAACGCTGCAACTTCCACCTCAACACCGTAGATATCGACATCCTCTATGTTTTGATTCTGGGTAGTTGTTGTAGTTGGATCGTCCGGGTCTGGAATCGTCACCAGATCGATATAGTCGCTGACACTGTTGTAAAACAGGGTCGTTTTCCAACGCAGGTTATCCATATGCCTGTTTTCATATCCCAACTCATAATTAATGGACCTTTCAGGATCCAAATCAGGGTTTGGAATAGCTTTGCCAAGTCTATAGGAGTAGCGATCTTTTATGGAAGGAAGCCGGGATTTCATCGCCACCGAAGCATGCATCGTATCTTTATCCGTGGGCAGGTAAAACACTCCAACCTGGGGATTGATACCCGCTGTACTCTCGTGGGCAAATTCCGTTATTTCTCCGGAAGCTTGAAGGTTCTGGGCATCCAGTGTCTTTACCGTATCGTAGCTGACACCGGTGATGGTATAAAGGGAGTCTGAAAAAGTAATGGTGTCTTCCAGGCCTGCAGAGAGAATCTGATCCTTGAACTCCAGAGTCGGTTGCCCTTCATCCTGTTCACGGTGAGCATCGAGTTTATAATGCAACCCAAGTTTGATCTGATGATTGTCAAGTATCTTGGTGCCGGTTTCCAGGGAGAAACCATTGCTGTAATCATCGTAATGACTGCGAAAGGCATACTTTGCAGAAATAGTTGAGTAGGTAGCGTCGTCGTAACTCCACAGAGAGTTCTTGAAGACATCGTAATAAATCCTTGACTTTATATAGCTTTTCCCTGGAAGAGTCGTCTTTGAGGTGAAATAGTAGCTCTGTTTATCCCAGTATGGCCATCGCCAGTATCGGACCTTCTCATCCGGATCGCTGCCTACATATGGGGGGGTTCCTTTATCACCATGCTGATAAATATAGCTGAAAGCGTACTCATCCTCGCTGTTAGGGGTAAAGCCAAGCTTGAGGTTCATTTTTTCATCACGATAGTAGGAATTCTCGCGATGATCGCCATCTTCCGCTTCCATTGCATCAAAGTTATCGGAAAGGAGAAAATAGTCGCTGCTGATATAGGACCCACCTACCTGAAGATACCATTTACCCTGGTTGGTTCCGGCATTCATGTAAGCAGAATATGTTTCACCAGACTTTATGCCGATACCTGCATCTCCTTCCAAAGACTTCTCCGGCCTCCGTGAAACCATGTTTATCGCACCACCCATGGTATTGGGCCCATACAGGACAGAGGTAAATCCTTTGGAAAGAACAATTTCAGAAAGGTCAAAAGTTGTAAACCTTCCAAGATCCGGGTAGCCGTCATAAGGCACATAAATTGGAATGCCGTCAAGAAACAGAGGTACATGCTTAATATCAAACCCGCGTACATATAGCGTCTGCTCATTACGGGCTCCGGTTGTTGATGCACTTACTCCAGGGAGTAAAGGAAGGGCATCCCCCACTGTCTGGCGCTCAAAGCTGCGCAGCTCATCGCTGCTCACACTCTGCACAGTAGTGTTCTTATTCTCTTCACCCTTGGTGGATACTTCAATTTTTCCCAACGTAAACACGTTATCTTCATCAGCAGTGACTTCACCCATGGCAATGGTAGGAATAGCTACACAAAGAGGCAGCAACCCCAGGATTGCATACCGTTTTCTTCTCGCTCCTTTTTTCATACAACCCAACTCTTCTCTCACATATTTTACTGATTTAAAATTGCGCTGCGACCGCAATACCTCGACCTCTTGCCCACACACTTCGTTATTCAGTAAAAGAACAACGAAGTGTAAAAAAAATCTTAACGACGTAAGGGGGATGGATAAGACTTGAAAGTCTGATATATTTTCAACTGGTTACAAAAATCAAACCATTCGAATGTCAACCTGAGCAACATCACGAACTCTTCGAGGTCCACTGAGATAATCTCCCAGAGAAATAAGGTCCACTCTCCCTTCTTCCATTTTCATGGACTCATAATTGCTGTCTGTCAAAATAAGTACGCCTTCTCCATTAGCGGTGTTAAATATCTCCTGCCAGCTGAACACCGTTGCATATCCATCTCGACTGGATACAACCACGTACATTTTTTTACTGTCATTATGTTCCGTTATATGTACATCTGCTTCAGTTATTATGTCAGCAAGACGAACTCCTCCTCCCCGTAACGTATGCCCTTTGGGTTCTCCATCACCACATACCATAGGAACATCCCCGGTTTTCAGATATTCCTGCTTAAGCAAAATATCTGCTGTGACAGCAAATGGTAAAGCCACCCTGCCTGTGATAGAAAAAAGAGTACCTTCCACAGAGGGCGTATCTCTTACGACTTTCATATCTGTTCTCATATGTCACCTCACTGTTTATTTTTCCAGCTCTATACACGTTATTCTTTTTAAGAACAACGATATTTTCAATAAAGCAAAACAGAGGCCAGACATAAAAGAAAAGATAAAAAAACATAATTCCAGCAAGATAAAGAACACAGGCACATACAGCACGTGACAATAATGGTACATTTTTCCACATTTACCCTCCATAAACGAGCAATTTTGTCCCAAATTTGACAAAAAAGTATTCAGGTATCGACTGCAGTTTTCCACTTTCGTCTTTAAACAATCGATTCCAAACTCTTGTTGAAAACAAATTGCTCTCAAAAAAACGAAACAAAATACTTTCAAAAAGTTAGGGTTGCAGGAAATACTCACTATCCAAAAACTGCGTAGGATATCGGCTTGGTAACGTCGTCACGTCAATGGCTCAATACGGCCAGTATGGAACCATTGACGTGACGACGTTACCTGGTTGAGAGACAAGCAAGATTGGATAATTTATTTTTGGCGTTCCCCCCTTAATACCCATCAAAAAAATCATTTAAAATTGACCCATATGTCCCAGACATTGTAACCTTGACAGAGTCTACAAAAAGGTTAACTTATGATAGTGAATACTATTACCGCACCCCGAGGAAATTATGTCTGCACAGGATATGTACAAAGTCATTGTCAACTCTCTTGCAACCCATGTCGCTGTGCTGGATAATCAGGGTATTATCATAGAGACCAATCGTTCCTGGCAGGAGTTTGCCAAATCTAATGGAATGGTTGGCCCGATCGACTGTGTAGGTCTCAATTATCTGCGTATATGCGAATCTGCACCTGATGACGCCAGTAACAGCAGATATATAGCCCGGGCAATAAGACAGGTAATTGTTGGGGAAATCAGTGAATTTCTCACCCAGTACCCATGCCACTCGCCTACGGAAAAAAGGTGGTTCAGTTTACGCATCGTTCCCTATCAAAAATCCGGGGAGAACAAGGTACTTGTCACCCATGACAATATAACGCCCATTATCCTTGCGCAGGAAAAACTCAAACAGCAGGAAGCTGAACTGAAAGCAAAAACCAATGCCCTGGAAGAAACCAACATCGCCCTGAAAGTATTGCTTGAACACAGGGACAAAGATAAACAGGAAATGGAGGACCGTTTTGTCGCCAACATCCAGGAGCTTGTACTCCCCTATCTGGAAAAACTCCATGGCACCAATCTGGATTCGCGTTCAAGCAATCTGCTGGACATAGCAGAAAATCACTTACAGGATGTTCTCTCACCTTTTTTGAAACGTCTGTCTGCGCTCAACCTGATACTCACCCCCCAGGAACTTGAGGTGGCAACCATGGTTCGTCAGGGAAAATCAAGCCAGGATATTGCTGACATGTTGAACGTTTCCGTTGCCACGGTAAGTTTTCATCGAAAAAAACTTCGTCATAAACTTGGAATTTCCAAAACAGGGACTAATTTACGAACCTATCTGCTCAGCCTGCAATGAACGGAATATTTTCCAGAATTTTGTTACCAAAGAACATGCTGGTCTTTATCAGGCCGCACTCTACGATGTTCGTTCAATTCGCAGCTCTGCTTGCATTCGCCATCCCTGTGCTACTTATGCCTCTACAAATTGAAGCAGACGAAACCATATCTCCCCTGCCATATACGCGACAGGTATTATTCACAGGGTTTACCCGGCCAATACAAGAGATGTCACTCAGTAGTGAGGTTAACGGAAAATGCCTGAAGGTGTTTGCGGATGTGGGAGAAACAGTTCCCCAGTCAAAGATATTTGCCAGTGTGGATGACACCTTTATTCGTCTGGATCTCGTGGCTAACGATCTATCGGCGCAGAAAGTTCAGCAGCAACTCGCCAATGAAAAAAAGACTCTGGAGCGCTATACAAGCCTGTGGAAAAAAAACTCTACAACCCTGGCGAAATTGGATAACGTAAGATTACAGGCATCGCTCCATGAAATACAATTACAGAACCTCGCAAACGAAAGGCTTCGCCTGTTGGAAAATCAAGCCAGACACACTGTCAGTGCGCCACAAGGCTGGCAGGTGATGCAACGCATGATTGAACCGGGAGAGTACGTGCAGCCTGGCCAATCTCTTGCCACTCTTGGCGATTTCAGGCATCTCCTTGTTTCCATGGCATTGAGTTTCAACGAACTGCAGGCCCTTAAAGAAACAGAAACGCTTTCTCTCTATCTGCCAGATGTGGATGCCACTGTACCAACAAAAATCCATCATATATCTCCAGGTTTTCATACTGGAACCAGAAAAATTCCCGTTGATCTTATTGTAAACAGTGTTCAGCCGAATCTGAAAAAACCTCTTCGCAGCGGAATCCGCGCACAAATCAAGCTGACAGTGCAAAGCGAAGATAATACTTTTCTGCTTCCGCAATCGGCTGTGCTCAATCGCTATGACAGTTACTGGATTGTCAAAGAAGATGGGCGGAAAGTAAAGGTCATCTTTCTTGGGACTTCTGCAGATGGTGCATCTGTTATTATTTCAACTCCAGAATTACACACCACTGACCGGTTACTGAAAATAACACCTGCTGATTTCCCGTGATTTTTTTAACCAGCACAAGTGCGGAGTCAACGTAACCCCATGGATAAACTGGTTCTCTTTACCCTGAAGCAGAGAGTTGTTTTAAACCTTTTGTTTATCCTGTTAATTATTATTGGTACGTTCACCTTACTGCGTATTCCTGTTGACCGATACCCCAACATTCATTTCGGCAAAATGTACATTAATACATATTTGCCTGGAGCCTCCCCTGAAGAGGTTGAAACTCTGGTAACCCGGGAAATTGAAGACAGCCTGGAGGAACTGGAAGAAATCGACTATATT
The DNA here is from genome assembly GCF_000429945.1 of Desulfogranum japonicum DSM 18378. GTDB lineage: Bacteria > Desulfobacterota > Desulfobulbia > Desulfobulbales > Desulfobulbaceae > Desulfogranum > Desulfogranum japonicum. Next base: position 31,232 of record NZ_AUCV01000052.1, read on the forward strand.
CGCTCAAGTAGCTATCAGGGCAGATCAAATATTGTTATTAAATTTCCTGATAATAGCGACTATAGAAAAATCTATGACGACGTTCGCATCAAGGTGCTTTCCATTGCCGGAAACCTACCTGAACTGGCAGACCCGCCGGTATTCAACTTTCTTGATGTTGGTGATTGGTTTCCGGTGGTCAGCGTCAATGTATCCGGCAGTCACACCAACACGACCCTGAAGCTGGTTGCTGAAGAACTCAAGATTCCTTTAGCAGGTATCCCCGAAGTAAGCCGAGTGAAAATTCAAGGTGAATACACCCGTGAATTCCATATCCAATTGGCTCCCGGCAAACTTCAACAATATGGTTTGACCTTTTCAGAAGTCACGGAATCACTGGGCCGGGCAAACATCTCTTTGCCTGCAGGCCATGTTCTCTCCAGCCATGGTGAGTTCAGCCTGCGGGTCGATGAGCAATTCACCACCAGACAACAGGTATTGGCGACCATCCTCCGTACCGATGCAGATGGCTCCTTTATTCGCCTGGCTGATGTCATTGATGAGGCGCAGGTAACCTACCGAGAACCGTACATTCTTGCTTCAATCAACGGGGAAGACTGCGTAACCCTGCAGGTTTTGAAAAAGGAACAGGGTAATGCCCTGCGCATTGCAGCCAAGGTTCATGAGATTGTTAAAAATCTGGCTCCATTTTATGCAGATGAACAGATTCGCCTCACCGTCACCCAGGATAGCAGCATTCGAATTAAAGATTCCATCCGTGTTCTGGGAGTCAACTTGCTTGTCGGAATTATACTGGTCTGCGGTATAATCTGGCTGTTCATGGGCCTGCGAAACGCTGCTCTCACAACCATTGGCATACCATTTGCCTTTCTGGTAACCCTCATTTTCATGTACGTTACCGGCAATTCTGTAAATGAAGTATCCTTATTTGCCTTCATTCTGGTCAGCGGCATCATTGTTGACGATGCCATTGTTGTGGTGGAAAATATCTACCGTCATGCCAAAGCAGGCAAACCTGTTCAACAGGCTATCGCAGTGGGAACCTCAGAAGTTTTTCTTCCTGTAGTTTCAGCCACACTCACTACCATTGCGGCCTTTATGCCTATGCTATTAATGACAGGTATGGTAGGCGATTTTTTTGCTATTATTCCCAAAACAATCGTTTTTGCCCTGCTGGCATCGCTTCTGGAATGTCTGGTAATTCTCCCTTGTCACTACCTGGAATTCGGCCATAGTGAGCAACCTGCTCCCATGAGTCCCAACCTGCCAGTGACACAGGTTGAACAAGAAAATGCAGTGATGAAAATTACCCGTAACATCTCCAATCAACTCATCCTGCTCACCCTGCGATACCGTTTTACATCCCAGGTGCTCCTGATTCTGGCCTTTGTCACGGCAATCAGTATTTTTGCCCTGTCATTTATGGGCAAATCGAACCTCATCCGCATCCAGTTTTTTCCTGATAATTATTCTCTCTATTATGTGGAGATCTTTGCTCCCTCAGGCACTTCAATAACTCAAACCAATACAGTAGTAAAAAATATCGCTGCTCTTCTCCATGAAGATGGGCCTGAAATGGCCGAATCAGCACTTGGATTTGCCGGATATTACATAGACGACGACTTCACTCCACAATATGGCCGGACACTCGGGCACGTAGCCGTAACCCTCCCTCCCGTGGATACACGGCGCTTTGTCGATTATCCGCAAAACGATGTGATCAAACATCTTGAATATATTCGTGCACGTCTGGCGAAACATATTCCAGAGCAGTTTACCCTGGTTGTCAGACCAGAAAAAGACGGCCCTCCGATTGGCAAGGACATCACTATCCGTGTACTTGGCAACAATGCACAGAATGTGGAGCTACTGGCCGGGGAAATGAAGCATTTTCTCAATACACAGCAATCGGTGTCCCCCTGGATAGTTGACCTCAGAGACGATCAGGGACAGGCAAATACAATTTTTCGCATTCAAGTGGACCGTGAAAAAACCGCTGAACTGGGATTATCTCCTCAAAAAATTGTAGAAATAGCCGCCGCAACAGGTGATGGACAGACTGTTGGATTGATGAAACTTGCAGATGAACAGATCGACATTATCGTCAAACTCAAGCGACCGGAGCAAATTGATCCGGTTCATCTCCTTGAAACACCGATTGTTGATCTACCAACAGGGATGATCAGGCTTCGCGATGTCTGCAAGGTAGCGTATTCTGTTGAGCCGGGCATCCTCAATCGTTTTCAGCAACAACGTTCCATAACACTCACTGCAAATATCCGAACAGCATCCCCAGTCTCTCCACCTATGATTGTGGATAAAGCAATGGCACACTATGACAACATCCGGCAGAAATATCCGGGAGCCACCCTGAGCTTTGCCGGAGAGCATGAATCCACCCAAAAATCCTTTCTTTCACTTTCCTACGCTTTTGCCATTGCGATGATTTTAATTTATTTGATTCTTGCCGCCCAGTTTAAGTCTTACCTGCAACCCATGATTATCATTGCGGCGGTGGTGTTCGCCTTGCTGGGAGTTACCTTTGGCACACTTCTCTCCCGTACGCTGTTTACCATCAACAGCTTTGTCGCAGTTATTGGAGTGACAGGAGTGGTTGTGAACGATTCCCTGGTGTTAGTTGCCTTTATCAATAATTGCTACCAAGGCGGAATGCAAAGAAGGGAAGCTCTTATCAAGGCAACCAATACCCGGTTGCGCCCTATTCTCTTGACCACCCTGACAACCACTCTGGGGCTCCTGCCCATGGCCCTCGGCATTCCTGAATATTCAATAGTCTGGGGCAGCATGGCAATGACCTTTGTTACCGGGCTCTGTACAGCAACCATTCTCACTATTATATTAGTTCCTGCCCAGTGGGACATCATTACGCACTTGACAGAAACTGCGAAGAAACAAGATTAAGGCAAAGGCAGAAGACCCGTAGAGTACGGGTTTTGAGAAACGTTTTTTCCATTCCACGGAAAAGTGTACCCAAATATTGATAGAGGAGCCGTACGAAAATAATTCCCTATAATACTCTTCTAAGCGAATCATTCCTTGGTAACTGATCACGGGGTTAACAACACTTATATTTCAATTAGTTCTGAGTTGTACCTGGTGCAGGTGCTTCGGATTTGGGCGAGCTCGATTTTTAAAATCCTGGGTATAAATCTGATATGAAGATATATGAATTCAAATCATTGGGCTTTTTGAAAACCATATAAAATACCTTGTTCTGATGGAATGAAAAATGATTATTAACCCTAAAAGGCATAGGTGAAAAAAGAAGAAAACAGCCAGGCCCACTCATTATCCAGACAAGCCCCTTCTAAACACAAGATTTTTTCAAATAATAGTTGATGAAGGTTTGACAACAGCAAGCGAAATAACGTAACATAATCAACGATATGGTGGAGGTGTCATTTTTTCTGTTTTAAGGAGATCAAACTATTTTTGTCTCCATGCTTTTTATTCCAATGGAAGCTCTCGCATACCTCCCAAAAAGTACATAGGACGTAAAAGTTACGCTCCTGTGTTCCATTAGTGCCCGTCTCCAAATGACGATTTTCGTTCAAGATCAAGGCACATTCAAAATTGTACCACAGGTATATAGTCGATATCAGGGTCTATACTTATCATCGTGGTTCAACTTTTGGAAATAAGACAGCTATCAAGCGAAAACGCCATTTATGAACAGGCACTCACTAAATATAATAAGGTTGGGCCAACTGCCCCCGTTAGAACTACAGAGAAGAAAATGAAACTTACAAAATCTCGTATAATAAAAGAGATCATTAAAAAGCATGAAGATTTTTCTCCCAAAAAAGCCAGTGATAGCCTGGAGACGTTTCTCTATTTATTTAAGAAATGCCTTATTGAAGGCGAAAGTGTGCTGATTTCCGGATTTGGCAAGTTCATCGTAAACGATAAAAGGCAAAGACGAGGAAGAAACCCACAAACAGGAGAAGATCTCCTCCTTGCACCAAGAAGAGTGGTAACTTTTCATACCTCTGGAAAATTAAAAGATAAAATCAATGCAGGATCGCCAGAACCGGTATGAGATATCATCATACCAAAAGCGCCTGTGTCTCAATAACCGAATATTGAACACCCTTTCCAGGCATGTTGCCCTTTCGGGGTGCCTATAAAAACGGCAAGTATTTACAGATACTTCAACGGTGTATAACTCTCTGACTATGGCCATTGGCGCACAGCGTATTGGAGAATAAAGCATCCAGCCACAAACCAGCAATTCGTTTCGCCCAAAATCTCTTTACCTGCTACGACAAAATGGCAAGAAAGATTTTGAGCGAAATACAATGATCAACTATCCTGAGATAGTCAAATCATAGTGGCCGCGTTCTATAAGCTGCCTCTTTGAGTTTCATGTATTTTTCATAATCAGCAGGGCTGACATTTCTCGATAGGGTGCTGCTGTAGATTCTGCATTACCTACTGATTACGAGTTAATTTTGCTTTATAATAATTTCAACAAGTTACACACGGCTTTTTCGCCTAATATCTGAAGAAACAAGATTGTGACTCCAATAAGTTAGAATTGCGTTTGCCTAAAATTTTCAACGCCCGCCTCACCGGACTCGCGCTGTTTTCTGGGTCCAAGTGAGGGGGGGTGGTTATGGAAAATTTATTTATCATTCTTTGAATCAAACAAAAAACCAATTATAGGTAGAAAACTAAGATTGGCTTTTAATATTGCACCAGAAACAGTATGCGCTTGCCAAAATTTCATATTTCTTTCACCATACGCCTCACTTGCCAATTTTGACCGATATGCAGGCAAGATTAGCATTATGCCTAAAAGAAATATTAATACGACAGATTCAACGAATTCACCATATGGAAAGTATAAAAAAATATCTATGCCCAAATTTTCATCTAATATAAATAAAAGTATTAAAGGAAGACCGTACATCATCAAATAAAAATATAAAAATACAATTCTTGCTATTAAACCTGTCATAATACAGCTCCTTTATAATCCATAACGTGATGATCACCGGTTTATCCGGTGCATTATATTGTTATTAAAACTAAATCCGTCCCCTTTCTATTTTGTGATCGTTCAAAGAGGTAAGCGTAGACTCCGTGGGCGCGCTGTAATCACTTACGTTTTTTGGGAAACGGAAGCAGGTTAAGCAGGAATAAAGAAATGTTGGCAGCCCAGCTGCTTATCAGGCCCAAAAATATCAAAAGAGAGGCTGGAGAGAGAAGGTGGCGTGAAAGTACTGTTAAGGTTCGACAAGAAATGGCTCCAGTTTGAGCAGCCTGAGAAATTGCTCGTGACAGACAGGGTCGATAAGGTGACTGGCTTGCTTCACCAGGCGGAAGCATCCAAGCTCTGGGTGGCGGGATTCATTTCCTATGAGGCTGCTCCCGCCTTTGATGATGCCCTTGTGACTCGCCAGCCGGAAGGGTTTCCTCTCCTTTGCCTTGGCCTGTATCGCAGCCCTGTGGTTATTAGAGCGACTCTTCCCGAGCCGGACGGCGGCTTCTCTCTGGGAGAAAAACGGACTTCAGTTACAAGGGACGAGTATGAACGGGCAATTGATCAGATAAAAAGGCAAATTGCCCGGGGAGCAACCTATCAGGTAAATTACACCTACCGGATAAACCGGGAATTTTCAGGAGATCCGTACAGCTTTTTCTGTGCCCTTATAAAAAAGCAGCCATCGGAATATGCAGCCTATATCGCAACAGAGGATTTCGCTATCTGCTCGATATCTCCGGAGCTGTTTTTTACCCTGGAAAATGACCTGGTTACTTTAAAGCCGATGAAGGGAACAATTGGCCGGGGCCGGACCAACAGGGAAGATCTTGAGATGGTCGGGAGGCTGAAACAATCCATAAAGGATCGTGCCGAGAATATCATGATTGTCGATATGATAAGAAATGATATTGGTCGGGTGGCCCTGCCCGGCGGGGTTACAACGGTTAGCCTGTTCGATGTTGAAAAATACCCGACGGTTCACCAGATGACATCGACGGTGACCGGGAGAGTTTGTGCAAAGGGTGACCAAGATAAAGGTCAAGGCCGTGTCTGCACCATTTTACAGGGGCTGTTTCCCTGTGCGTCTATCACAGGAGCACCGAAGGTGGATACCATGGAGATTATCCGGGACTTGGAGAGCACACCACGCAAAGTGTATACAGGGGCGATCGGGCTTATCACACCCACGGGAGACTGCTGCTGGAACGTGGCCATCAGGACAGCGCTTATCGAAAACAATATGCTGGAGTATGGTGTAGGTGGGGGGATTGTCTGGGACTCCAGAACACAGTCTGAGTGGGTAGAAACCCTTGTAAAGGCTAAGGTGCTGGAGGGAAATTACAGAGAATTTGAACTGCTGGAGACGATTTTATGGGAGCCCGGTTCCGGCTATTTTCTTTTAAAAAAACATCTGGCCCGACTGAAATATTCTGCCGAATATTTTTCTGTACCACTGAATATGCCAGAAATCGAACAGGCACTGGAGGAGATGGAAGAGAGGCTGAAGGATAGTCCTCACAGAGTAAGATTGCTGGTTTCAAGGCAGGGAGAGCTTAAACTTGAGATCTATCCCCAGGACATAAGTTCTTCCGGTGAATGTTCCTGTGCCCTGGCAAAGGAGCCCGTCGATTCAACCGATATATTCCTCTTTCATAAAACAACCAACCGCACTGTATATGGAGAGAGAAAGGCCCCTTTTCCAGATGTTGACGAAGTCATCCTCTACAATGAAAGGGGCGAGGTGACAGAGGGATGTATTTCAAATATTGTTGTGAAAAGAGGAGGCAAACTCGTGACGCCCCCGACACCCTGTGGTTTACTGGCAGGTACATTCCGTGATCATCTTATCGAGGAAGGAACTGTGGCCGAAGAAGTAATTTGCGTGGAGGAACTGGCCGAGGTAGAGGAAATATATTGTATTAATTCTGTGAGAAAATGGCGGCGGGCTGCAATTACAATGGATTAATTCTGCCGTAATTATTCAAAGGGGGGGGATTATCCCTCAATTTATTCAGCTTCAGCCCAATAACTACTTGTGAGCGACACTGGGGTTAGACCGTTCTCGGGATAAAAAAGCTGTTTCCCCTCCAGTCTTTTTTGATCGATTAAAAGGCCCTGGGCATTGTTAAAATATCGATCAATGTCAATGCATTTGAGATAATTCCAAGCGCCACAGCAGGCACCACTCCTGTTGTCCAGTGAGGCCGAACAAAATTATGGATGATCTGGTGAACATCCAAAGTGCGCTGTAATCCATCCGTGGTTTTTGCGTAGGTATTGGTTCGCCTTCGAAATGCACTGTTCCGGCGGCGGATAGAAGCATTTTGCGCCTCAAGGTGATTTGCGTTAATTTCAGAATCTTGACAGTCGGCTGTATCTGGGTGTTCGCGCCATGGTGCATGGTATTTAGGACGCTTGCGGCCTTTCTTTTTCTGTTGGCTCCCCTTATTTTTAACGCGAGCTTTGACACCACGTGGTAGTACTCGCGGTGGGCGTCCACGTTTGCCGGTTTCCAGTACCTCAGAACATATTTCAAAAAGTACGTTCCCATATCGTCTTTCACCATCTGAAAAAAACGTAACGTCACCAGTGTTATCAATAAAGTCACACATCTTTTCCATAACGGCTCTGAAGAGACTTTCATTTTTTTCTCCGCATTTTTGGTCTACGATGAAACTACTGCTACGTTCTATGATCACGGCTGTCCAGCCTTTAGAGGCAGACGGATCTGTTCGATTTCCCACAATGGTGTAGAGTTCGTCACCTTCAAAGGTGAGGGAAATAAAATTGAAACAAAGTGAGTACAGCATCAAAGTAGATTTTTGTTCCGCAAATCGTCTCTCCCAATTTGAAATCGTTTTTTTGTCAGCTCC
>NZ_AUCV01000053.1 GCF_000429945.1 Desulfogranum japonicum DSM 18378
TGGCGACAACGCTGACATGGGTTTATGCGGCTCGACTGCAAAAGGCGCCCGATCGCAAATATAAAGTTCGCGGCCGTTCCGGATTTGCATTTTCAGATGTCCGAAGAATTATAGCCGAGGCCGCATTGAGTGAGGATTTTCAATCGATTTGCCCGTTACCGAGGCAAAAGACGCAAAAATCTTTTGTCAGAACACTGCTACGCATGGTCGCGTAGGGGAACCGGGATCGGCGATGTGATAATTTCCAGGAAACTTTAGTTACGCATATATATGCAGGTTTATATAACCTCAGAGAAAACATGTGGACACGTCAAAGAGAAGGTCAACTATTCATATGGGCTCATCAAATGGCATTGTTTATGCGAAACTATAGAAGCCCTCTGCCCTAACTTGATGCAGGTTTTGGGGGATGCAGTACTCAAATTTCTCCAATTCTCCCCCTCTTCTCCCCCTAAATTCACCCATCTGAGTATCTCTTTTTCCTTCCTTTGCTTGATTGTTGCGAACTGCTCTTCACTATACCATTTACTCTAATGTTGGAGGAGTGTGTGGTTACCAGAAAATATGGAATGTCTTTGTCTCTGCATTTTGCTGATGAATCGTGAAAAAAGTGAAATGGTCTACTCGTTTCACAGGTGCTTTGTGCGTACCTGAAAGGCAGACAACTGAAGCCAACTACTCTTTAACGGAATGCCTACGTCCCTGGTTAGCGAGCTGGTTCCCTGGCCTGGGGATTACATACTACCAAGAGGAGGAGAGAACATGGAACCGTGGAGTTTGAATACGCTGTTGATATGTTTTGGCGGAGGTATTTTTGGTGCTGCTTTGGGAGGACTGTGGGCGTTTGTCCTTTGTGGTTTCATTGTTCTCGGAGGTTGCTTGGTTGTGCTTGCTGGTGGAGGTGATTTCATTTTGCTGCAAGTCGGTTTGGGCCCAGTTTTTGGACCTCATATCGGATTTTTAGGAGGAGTCATTGCTGTCAGTTATTCCGCGGGAGTAAGAAAAAATCTTCCCTCGGCAACAGGCAAGGATATTCTTTCACCGCTGGTTGGTACGAGTTGGGATGTTCTCTTGGTTGGTGGATTAGCAGCGCTGGCAGCTCATTCACTGTTACAGGTACTGGTTCAGGTTCCTGTCATAAAATCTTTTGATTGCATTGCCCTTTCCATTGTTCTGGTGACCTTTGTGGCCCGTTTGTTGTTTCACCAGGAAATGCCATGGGGTAACACTGCTTCCATTAAAGAGCATGGTTGGCTGGGTACCAGCAATTATGCCATTTCCTGGGTTCCATGGATGTCACCGCCTTCGCGTTTACTGGTTGTCGGTTTTGGTGCTGGAATCCTGTCTGCTGCTCTGGCAATGGGAACCAAAACCGTTCTTGATCCAATGGCTGCGGATGGTCAAATTTCTGGAGCTGCTGCTTTTGTGGTTCCCCTTATTCTCGGCTGGGCTCTGGCTGCAATCTGTCTTGCGGGTTTGAACCTGGCAACAGGAGAAATTCAAAAATTTCCTGTCTGGCATTGCATGGCAATTTTGTCTGCACTTGCCTATCTCCATTTCGGCTCACTGCTCATAGCAGGTCTGGTTGGTATTGCTGCCGCCTTTTTTCAGGAGTTATGCGCCCGTATGTTCTGGAATCATGGTTCGAATCATCTCGATCCACCAGCTGCTGCCATTGCTCTAGGCACTTTTATTCTCAATACAATACATAATTCCATGATGTAAGGGGGAATCTTATGGCGAGTGAACAACTTAAAAGGGTGAAAATCTACATTGGGGAGCATGACACCCATGAAGGGAAAAAACTCTATCACGTTCTTCTCGACACTTTGAAAAATGCGGGAATCGCAGGGGCGACGGCGCTGCGAGGTATTGCCGGCTTTGCGGCTGGAGAGCGTATACATGAGGCTAAACCTCTGCAATCTGAAGAGAACTTGCCGATCATCATTGAGGTCGTGGACAAGGAAGAGCGGCTTCAGGCTGTTCTGCCGACCATCAGTCAGATGGTGACCCAGGGGCTTATTACCGAAGAACCGGTGAATGTACTTGCCTACCATCATCCTTCCTGTGGAGATGGGGGAGATGGGCCGGCTGCTTGTGATCTGTCAAAAAAATAGAATCAGAATGTAACCGTTCACCAGTACCCCATTTTCGTCCGATCAGGCCTCATCGCATAGCCAACTATAGCGAAGAGGCCTGCTTGAACGAACCTGGAGCACTGGATAAACGGTTACAGTTATCGGGTTATGCCGGTTTTTTAATATCCCGATGAATTGTTTCATAAGAACAACGAGTCAGGCTGATGCATGGTATGCCTCATTGTCGATCTGCAGGTCTTTTTGTACGTGAATGTTTTTTTTGTCTCACCCTTAAACCCCCTTTTTGGGGGGGAGGAAATCCTCCTTTCACGGGATTGTTCCTTCAGTCCGCAATAGGTTTAATGGGTGGTACGAAGAATAGACCGCGTGTCTCATGTTTTGAAAACATCATGAGAAATGTTCGGGAGAATCAGACAGGGTGGTGAAGAGCCAGGTATCCCTGTCAACGTGATGTGCAGGCAGGTCCTGCCTGATGTGGGATTGTTCCCCAGTGGATCATCCCTCAGTAATCAGCAAATGAGGCGGTAGACACATACATACTGCACCGCTTCTTCACTCAACTTCGATTCTTAGGGAGGATCACCGATGATTAAAGAGGCTTTAGGGATGATTGAAACCAAGGGTCTTGTAGCCAGTATCGAGGCATGTGATGCAATGGTCAAGGCTGCCAATGTCACCCTGATCGGTCAAAAACAGATCGGTGCAGGACTTGTAACAGCAATGGTTCGCGGCGATGTCGGTGCTGTGAAAGCTGCCACAGATGCCGGTGCTGCTGCGGCTCAAAAAGTTGGCGAGGTTATTTCCGTGCATGTCATTCCTCGTCCTCATACCGATGTGGAAATTATTCTGCCCCAAGGCGCAACCGCAGAGTAAGTGCATTCGAACAACAGACGACACGAACCAGCGAAATTCGGCAGAGACCGAGTAAGAGAACATCCTGGAGGAAAGGCAAGTGCAAGAACAATTGATTGAAAAAGTAATGCAGGAAGTCATGCGGCGCGTTGGAGGAGCAGAGGCAGCACCGGAAACCAAGAAAGAAGAATCTCCGGCAGCTGCAGTCAGAGAAGAATTAGTTCAGGTAACGGAGTTTGTCGGTGCCGGCATGGGTGATACCATGGGTATCGTCATTGCCAACCTGGATTCCAATATCCATGAAATCATGGGTTTTGATAAAAAATATCGTTCCATCGGTGTTATCGGTGGCAGAACCGGAGCCGGACCACACCTGATGGCGGCAGATGACGCCGTTAAAGCCACCAACACAGAGATAATTCGTGTGGAAATGCCACGTGACACCAAGGGTGGAGCTGGTCACGGTAACTTAATCGTATTCGGTGCAGAAGATGTTTCCGATGCGCGCCGTGCTGTGGAAGTTACCCTGGAAGTTCTGCCAAAATATTTTGGTGATGTTTATGCCAACGATGCCGGCTACACCGAGCTGCAGTATTCGGCACGTGCCTCCAAATGTCTCAACTTTGCTTTGGGCGCACCTGAAGGAGCAGCCTTTGGACTCATTCTTGGAGCACCTGCTGTTGTAGGTATGCTGATGATTGATTCTGCGGTCAAGGCGGCAGATGTCAAGATTGTCGGCTATGGCTCACCTGCAAACAATACCTCCCTGACCAATGAAGTGTTTATCTGGGTAACCGGAGACTCCGGAGCCGTGCGTCAGGCAGTTATGGCAGGACGTGATGTGGGCAACAAGTTACTTGGTGCCTGGGGTCAGGAACCAAAGAGTCAGACCACGCCATATATTTAGGAGGTGTGTCCAATGGCAAAACGACAAAAAAGATTTGAGGTTCTGGCAGATCGTGCGGTCAATCAGGACGGCTTCATCAAGGAATGGATGGAAGTCGGTCTGATTGCTCTGGACAGCCCCCAGGACCCGACTCCCTCCATATGTATTGAGCAGGGCAAGGTTGTGGAAATGGACGGCAAAAAACGCGATCAGTTTGACATGATCGATGCCTGGATTGCCGATCACACCATCGTGACTGAAGTGGCAGAAGAAGTCATGGCTATGGATTCATTGACCATTGCCCGTATGCTGGTGGACATCAATGTTCCCAGGAAAGAGATTGTACGTCTTTCCGTGGGCATGACCCCTGCAAAATATGTGGATGTACTCAAACGCCTGAACGTGGTTGAGTTGATGATGGCCATGCAGAAACTGCGCAGCCGAAGCACACCTTCCAATCAGGCCCATGTAACCAATGTAAAAGATTCTGCACCATTGCTGGCAGCTGATGCGGCCGAGGCAACCCTGCGTGGTTTTGCTGAAATTGAAACCACCGTGGGTGTGGGGCGATATGCTCCCATGAACGCGCTGTCCCTGCTGGTCGGTGGACAGACCGGACGTCCCGGTGTACTGGCCCAGTGCGCTGTTGAGGAAGCCCTGGAGCTGACCATGGGAATGCGCGGTCTCACCCATTATGCTGAGACAGTTTCCGTATATGGTACAGAGCAGGTGTTTGTTGATGGTGACGATACACCATGGTCAAAGGCATTTCTTGCCTCTGCCTATGCATCACGCGGTCTGAAGATGCGCTACACTTCAGGAACTGGATCTGAAGTACAGATGGGATATGCAGAAGGCAAATCCATGCTCTACCTGGAGATCCGCTGCATTATGGTGACCAAGGGTGCCGGTGTTCAGGGACTGCAGAACGGTTCCATCAGCTGTATCGGCGTACCAGGCGCTGTACCTGCAGGTATTCGGGCGGTACTGGCTGAAAACGTGGCTACTGTGCTGAATGACCTGGAAGTTGCCTCCGGTAATGACCAGACCTTCACCCATTCACCCATCCGTAACACCGCCAGGATGCTCATGCAGTTTCTGCCGGGAACTGATTTTATTTTCTCTGGTTATTCCGCATCTCCCAACTATGACAACATGTTTGCCGGTTCCACCCATGACGTGGACGACTACGACGATATGTTGGTCCTGCAGCGCGACCTGCAGACAGATATGTCTCTGAACCCGGTAAGTGAGGAAGATGTCATTGCTGTGCGTAACCGTGCGGTACTTGCGCTGAAAGCAGTTTTTGAAGAACTCCGCCTGCCTCCGATTACCGATGCCGAGGTGGAAGCAGCGACCTATGCACATGGCTCGAAAGATATGCCGGATCGTAATGTGCCCGAGGATCTCCGTGCTGTGGATGAGATGATGCAGCGGGGTACAACCGGCCTGGATGTAGTGCAGGCTCTGGCGAAACGCGGTTTCCAGGACGTAGCGGAAAGTGTACTCAATATGCTCAAAGGCAAGGTGAGTGGCGACTATCTGCACACTTCAGCAATTTTTGACAAAGATTTCAACGTTATTTCCGCAGTCAATGATCCCAATACCTACACGGGCCCCGGTACCGGTTATCGCCTGGAAGGAGAGCGTTGGGATCTGCTGAAAAATATTCCGGCTGCCATCAGTCCTGAAGACGTCTGAGCCGCCTAAGCATAGAAGGAGCATTGATCATGAAAATTTCTGAAGAGATGGTCAAGGAGATCATCCTTGAAGTTATGGGCCAAATGCAGCCCCCTGCCTCTGCATCAGCCCCTGCATCGACTGCGGCTCCGGTGCCGTTGAATCTGCGGGAAACAGGTGATGCTGTTGTTGGAAAAGATAAAAATGAAGTGGTGATAGGTCTTCCGCCTGCATTTGGGAACACCATGACCCAGACCATTATCCACATACCTCACCAGGATGTATTGCGTGAGGTCATGGCCGGTATTGAAGAGGAAGGACTCAAAGCCAGGCTCGTAAAAGTCAATCGTACTGCTGATGTGGGCTTTATCGGCCATGAGGCTGCCAAGCTGAGCGGTTCCGGTATTGGTATTGGCATTATTTCCCGTGGAACATCTGTGATTCATCAGCGTGACCTTGCGCCATTGCAGAACCTGGAGCTGTTTTCCCAGGCCCCACTGGTGGAGTTGGAAACATTCCGTGCCATGGGCAGAAATGCTGCCAAGTATGCCAAAGGGGAGAATCCCTCTCCGGTTCCGGTACGTAACGATCCCATGGCGAGACCAAAATACCAGGGACTTGCAGCCTTGCTGCATAACAAGGAAACCCAGTTGGTGGATCGTCATAAATCTACCAAGGAACTCGCCCTGGCGTGATCTGGTGTCTGACACCAGACAATTTTTTTGAGATCCAAATCAATAACGGAGGAAGAGCAGATGGCTCAATCTCAACAAGATACAGCCGCACAGGATGCCATTGCGGCAATGGTCAAGCAGGTACTGGCAGCCATGAATCAGGGAGGGACGCAGCCATCTGCGTCTGCTCCTGCCCAGAGCAGCGGGCACCTTGATGCAAAAAAGGATTATCCTCTGGCTGCCAAGCGTCCGGATCTGGTTCAATCCGCCAGCGGACTGCAATTAAACGATATCACCCTGGAGAAGGTGGTTTCCGGTCAGATTAAGTTTGAAGATATCAAAATTCGACCTGAAACCCTGGAGTATCAGGCGCAGATCGCAGAGAGTGCCGGTCGGCCACATCTTGCGGCAAACATGCGTCGCGCAGCGGAATTGACCCGTGTACCCGATGCCAGGGTACTGGAAATCTACAACTCCCTGCGGCCATATCGCTGCACCAAACAGGAGATGCTCGACATCGCCGCAGAGCTGGAAAATCAGTATCAGGCGAAAATATGTGCAGCCCTGGTGCGTGAGGCAGCGGACGTGTATGAAAAAGCAGGTCGTCTGAAAGCCGCGTAAGTATGCCATGGTACTGATCGCAGGCGTAGACATAGGCAATAATACCACAGAGGTAGCTGTCGCTGAGGTCAATGACCGCGGTGAGGCTACCTTCCGTGGGCAGAGCCTTGTACGGACCATCGGCATCAAGGGCACCATGCGCAATGTGAGTGGTATTATCGATGCTCTGGATCAGGCACTCCAGCCTTTACAGATACCCCGTAAAGAACTGGCCGGTGTCCTGCTGAACGAGGCAACTCCAGTCATCGGAGATGTTGCCATGGAAACGATCACAGAGACGGTCATCACCGAATCTGCCATGATCGGGCATAATCCCACAACCCCCGGCGGTATGGGGCTGGGGACTGGTATTACCAGGAGTATTGCTGACCTGGGTACAGCCTCAACTGATCAGGAATACATAGTAATTGTTTCACGGGAAACAAATTTTCAACTGGCAGCTGACCTGCTTAACCAGGCAGTAAATCGCGGAGTCCGGATCAACGGAGCTATAGTACAGCTCGACGACGGGGTTCTGATTCATAACCGGCTCAGCCAACCCATCCCCATAGTGGATGAGGTGCGTTATGTGGATAGGGTTCCTGTTGGCATGTTTGCAGCTGTTGAGGTGGCCTCCGTGGGCAGGAGCATTGAGAAGCTTTCCAACCCCTACGACATTGCCACACTGTTTAACCTGGAGGCAGACCAGACCAGAAACATCGTACCAATTGCCAGGGCCTTGACCGGTGTACGCAGTGCTGTGGTTATCAAAACACCCCGCGGAGATATTCAGGAGCGAAGAATCCCTGCAGGCAGCCTTACCCTGATCGGCGACAAGGCGACGGTTCAGGTTCCGGTGGACGAGGGTGCGGAAGTCATCATGGACAAGGTTGATGAGGTCCAGCCCCTGACAGAGATCCGTGCAGAGCCTGGTACCAATGTTGGTGGGATGTTTGAAACCGTACGTCGTGTCATGGCTGATCTCACCAATCAACCGGTGGGAGAAATCCTGGTACAGGACATTATTGCCGTTGATACGCTGGTTCCCCAGCAGGTACAGGGAAATCTGGCAGGCGAGTATGCCTTGGGGAACGCCGTAGGTTTAGCCGCCATGGTGCAGACACAGAAACTGCCCATGCAGATGCTGGCCCGTAAACTCCAGGAAGAGATACAGGTACCGGTTACCGTTGCCGGGGTTGAAGCGGAGATGGCTATACATGGAGCACTGACTACCCCCGGAACCAAGGCGCCATTGGCCATCCTTGATCTGGGCGGAGGTTCCACAGATGCGTCTCTGATTCAGGAATCGGGTGTTGTCCGCTCCACCCATCTGGCAGGTGCGGGCGATATGGTGACCCTGCTCATAGATAAAGAGCTGGGGTTGGATGATCTTGATCTGGCTGAGCGCATCAAATTTTATCCCCTGGCTAAGGTTGAGACCCTGTTTCACCTGCGCCACGAAGATGGTTCGGTGGAGTTTTTTGACGCTCCCATGGATCCTCGGTTATTTGGCCGGGTGGTGGTGATGTCTGAGCTCGGCCCCCAGCCTCTGCCTGTTCAGGATCCCATCGGCAGAGTGGCCGAGGTGCGGAGAAAAGCAAAAGAAAAGGTTTTTGTTCGCAACTCGCTACGGGCGTTGGCAGGTGTCGCGCCTGGAGGGAACATCAGGCTGATAGATTTTGTCACCCTGGTTGGCGGATCTTCCCTTGATTTTGAAATACCCAAAATGATTTCCGACGTATTGTTGGAATACGGTGTCGTTACTGGCCGGGCAAATGTTCGCGGCAGCCAGGGACCTCGCAATGCAGTGGCAACAGGACTTGTCCTGACCAGTGCAGGGACAGGATATGGATCGTGAATTTGTTGAACTCATAAGCCAGAAGCCCCTGGTTCCTGTGGTCATGGTTGGCCGAATTGAAAGATCGGTGGTGGAAGCCTTACTCTGGGGTCTGGAGGAAGAAGGCATTCCAGCATTGGAAACAAGCCTCGCCACAGGAAATATACAACAACATACCTGGGAAATTGCCAGGCAATCCAGGTTAAATGTTGCGATCGGGGCAGGCCATGGAGAACAGCAAGTGATCCTGCACCACCGTGATTTACCCACTGCCGAGCCCCTGTTCACTGAGCTACTCGGTGGCCAGGATATGCTGATCTATCGTAGGCTTGGAGCAAATGCAGCACGGCTGATAAAGGGGAATCCATTGGTTTTCCCTGAAGATGATGTGGATGTGGAACCACAGGTGCAAAAGCAAGAGCAGACACCGGCAGCACCTCGACGTATTGAACCTACGGAAGAACTTGTAACCAGAATTATCATGGAAATTGTACGGCAGGTACTCGCCGCCAGGAAATGAGCTCGATTGATAACAGGCAGGAGATATAAAAATGGCTGGAACCAGTTTAGGCATTATTGAAACCAGGGGATATGTAGCAGCAGTGGTTGCCGCTGATGCAGGAACGAAAGCGGCGGCTGTAACCTTTCTAGGCTATAAACGGGTTTCTCCGGCACTTATCAGTATAGCATTTCAGGGTGATGTCGGCGCTGTCAACGCTGCTGTTCAAGCTGGTGTTGCTGCGGCAACTCCTGTGGGTGAAATCGTTGCCAGGCTGGTTATTCCTCGTCCTGATAAGCAGCTTGTTCTTCCCTTCGGACAAGAACCTGAACCTCCCACCCAGGAATCTGCCTCAGGGGATGACCAGCCGGAGCAACCAGCCATGGAGGCGAAAAAGACCGCTTCGGCAGCCAAGCGTTCTAGCGATTCAGCAAAGAAGCCGGCCACACGAACCAAGCGGGCACCCACCAGGTCTACCAGAAAAAAACAGACCACAACCAGACAGCGAAAAACCACAGTGCCTAAAAAGAGCAGTCCTGCACCGAAAAAGGCTGCGCCTAAGCAAGTCGCTCCCGAAAAGGCACCACCAGTTGCAGACACGCCCAGGCAGGCTGCAGCTCCGACAACTGAACCCGCTTCCCGAAAGGTCCAGGAAGACAGTCTGCCGGAACAGGGTGAAAAGAACAATGAATAACAGGTGGTACGCAGAAAAGAATGGTTTTCTGCTCCACATTGCAAACCCTTTGAAAAAATATTTTCCCGGTAAAGGGATATGACGATGAGTCACCTTTAAACCACTGAAAGTCAAGGAGTGAGAACGATGTCAGAACTTCGCACCTATGTGTATTTAGATCGGCTGCAGCCCCAACTCGCAGCCTATATTGGCGCCAATTCAAAGGGCTTCACCCCTGTGCCTGGTATGGCCGCCATGCTGGTGGAGATTGCTCCGGGTGTACTCATCAATGAGGTAACCGATGCCGCAGTCAAGGCAGCCAACATCCGTCCAGGTCTTATGGTTGTTGAACGCCATTTTGGTGTTCTTGAGTTTCATGGTGAGAATCAGGAGGATGTGAAACATGCTGGCTCGGCTGTCCTCACCACCATGAAATGCAAAGAGGTGGATCGCATCAAACCTAAAATCCTCAGTACCCAGATTATCCACAAGGTGAACGCCTATCATTCCCAGATGGTGAACGTCAGCCGCCTGTGCTCTATGCTCTTACCTGGTCAGGATCTTTACATCATGGAGGTTGCTCCTGCAGGTTATATCACCATTGCAGCCAATGAGGCTGAGAAGAACGCCAATATCACCCTGGTTGATTGCCGCGTATACGGCGCTGTCGGCCGTCTCTATCTTGGCGGCAAGCAGTCCGATGTCGAGCGTGCCGGTAAGGCGGCTGAGACTGCTATTCTTAAACTGACCGGACGCGATGTCTGACCTTGCAGGAAGGTGAGCCATGACTGCACCCTCAACCACAATGAGTGAACCCATGCTGATACTCCGTAACAGGTGGTGTAATAACGACCCCGATGACTCGGGAGATAATCCGGTTGAAGCAAGAATACAGGCATTTGCCGATGTCATAGACAACCCTGTGACATCCGCCCAGGGACCTTTATACACAGGAGTAGATCTTGGTACAGCCTATATTGTGACAGCTGTGGTTGATAATGGTGGGAATCCTGTTGCAGGAGCTGTAACCCGTAGCCGATCCAGCGTGCGGGATGGTCTTGTTCTGGATTATGTGGGAGCGCTTACCATACTTGGCGAGCAAATTCGGGGGTTACGTCAACAGGGGTTCGAACTTCATGCAGGAGCTGCCGCTTTTCCGCCAGGAACAAGCGGACGCAACGCAGAAACCTTTGGCCATGTTCTGCAAAGTGCAAACCTGGAGGTGGAGCTGCTTACCGATGAGCCGTCTGCTGCAGCTAAGGTTCTGGATATCCAGGATGGTGCTGTTGTAGATATTGGAGGTGGTACCACCGGCATTTCTGTACTGGAAAAGGGTCGTGTGGTCTACACCGCCGATGAGGCCACCGGTGGAACCCATCTTGACCTGGTTATTTCCGGGCATTTTCACGTGTCCCAGGAAGAAGCTGAGAAGATGAAGTGCGATCCCATGGGGCAACGGGAAGTATTTCCCATAGTTCGGCCCGTGTTCCAGAAAATGGCAAGCATTGTTCGTACCCACCTGAGTAATCATCCGGTGGAGCGCATTTATCTGGTGGGAGGAACGTCCACCTTTCCCTGGATCGAGCAGGTCATTGCAGACGAGTGCGGTATTGAGGTGGTGAAACCAAAATTACCACTGTTGGTCACGCCGTTGGGTATTGCCTTGAGTTGCTGGCAAAAGGTAGCAGGTATTGGTGAACATACTGCAGCATGATTGCAGGCAATGAGAAGGTAGTGGAGATGACGGAACAACAGATTACCAACCTGGTCACAGAAATAATTTCCAGACTGGCCCAGCACATTGGAGCTGACGGCCACAAAGGCTCCGTAGTGGCCGTATTTACAGGTGCCACCGTTGGATTTACCCATGCCTGTGCCCAGGTACGAAATTTGGTCCTGAATGGATATGCGATCCAGTTGGTTCTTTCTGATGCGGCGGAAAATATTTACGGCAATACGCTTCGTGAAGAGCTGGCAGGTTTTCCCCATATCAGTCAGCTGGATACAGATAAATGGTATCAGGCATTGACCGGAGCTACCGGACTCGTTGTGCCGATGCTCAGTCTGAATACAGCGTCACGGGTTGCTCAGCTTCTGGCAGATACTATCCCTGCCAATCTTATGATGCATGCCCTCAGCCTTGGAAAGCCTGTGATCGCAGCAGTCAACGGAGCTGATCCTGCGGATGTTCATTGGGCCAGGCGAGCAGGACAGCGGACAGTGAAGCCTGCTCTTTGCCAGGCAATGCAGGATCGGTTGCAACTCCTGCGTGACTATGGATGTCACCTGGTGGATGTGCAACAGCTGTGTGCAGGATTTTGCGCCTGCTCCGGTAATGGTAGTAAAGAAATAATCTCGGCAGTTCAGACAGCCAGGAATGAGCAAAGAACGAAGAAATCGATCTACAGAATACATGGCAGACTGGTGACGGCATCCCATGTTCAGCGTGCCCGGACGACTGGCCAGAATATCGTGGTAGCTCAGGGGACAGTGGTTACCCCTCTGGCCAAGGAGATGGCAGTTCAACACGGAATTCGGTTGATACGAGAGTAACCCCTGGCAGGTACAAAGAGAGGATCCCACCATGTTGATAGGACAGGTTATAGGCACTGTGGTCGCAACGCGCAAACATGAATTGCTCAGTGGCAGCAGCATCCAGATTGTTCAACTATACAGTCCGGAAAGCAATACTTTTACAGGCAAAGCCATTGTGGCACTGGACGTAGTAGGGGCCGGGGAAGGCGAAACCGTGGTTGTTGTCACCGGGAGCAGTGCACGTATTGCCATGGATAGAGAGAATGTTCCCGTGGATGCAGCCATTGTCGGCATTGTGGACCAGCTCAATGTTGAGCCAATCAAAGGATGATGGGTTACGACTGTGAAAGTGTATACACGAACTGGTGACAAAGGCACAACCAGGCTGTTCAGTGGTGAACAGGTTGCCAAAGATGCATTGCGGGTCAACGTTTACGGAGCCTTGGATGAACTGCAGGCCCAGTTGGGCTTCTGCCGTGCACAGATGACTGACAGCGCATTACAGGAAATACTTTTCAGCGTGCAGAAAATGCTCTTCGTACTCAGTGCTGAAGTGGCGTCAACACCCGAACAGACAGGGCGATTGCGGCAGGTTGTTGAGCAGTCGCAGGTTGATCAGCTTGAAGCATGGATTGACTCATTGACCGGGCAGTATGGATTACCGTCGGGTTTTGTTGTTCCGGGTAGAACAATGGACAGTGCGGCCCTGCATGTGAGTCGTACTATCTGCCGTCGTTGCGAGCGCTTGCTTATTACCCTGCAGAAACAGGAACAGGCGAGAGAGGTCTTGTTGCGATATACCAACCGGCTTTCTGATCTGCTTTTCATGATCAGTTGGGCTCTTGAGGTTCGTGCTGTGGTTATCGCGGCTGTGAAAGAATATCTGCAACGACAGGAGGCCTGCTCGTGAATCATGTGTATCACTGTGCGCAGATCCTCACCCAGGCAGCCAGGGATCAAGCCTTACGCATGGATGTACCCATGGTGATCGCCCTGACTGATCAGGATGGGGCATTGGTACATTTTTTACGTATGCCGGGTGCATTGCCTGCTTCCCGTGCCATAGCCGTTGATAAGGCATATACAGCAGCCACCTTGCGCATGCCCACCCATGAAGTGGGACGTTTGGCCCAGCCAGGTGAAATGCTGTACGGCATCCAGCATTCAGTAGAGGGCAGGGTGGTTCTCTTTGGAGGCGGATATCCCCTTCGATGGCGTGATCAGGTGGTTGGCGCTGTGGGCATCAGCGGTGGGACAGTCCCAGAAGACATGAAAGTGGTAACAAGGGTATTGCAGGCCTGGGAAGATATTCTACTTCTTGCATCTGCTTTGTTGGAGCATCTTCCCCAAGGAATTCAGAAAGAGGGTGTTGAGACTGTAGTTGAAATCTGCAGACTGCTGGTGGAACAAGGAGAGATTACGCCCAAACAGCAGGAAAACGTTGCAGCAGCTGTGGCGATTTGTGCAGATGTACGCTGTATATGAATAATTGATATGAAGGTGAGTAGTATCTGCCCGGGAATATTGTTTTTTGTTCAGGTTTAAGGCGTGGAGCAAAAGAGATATTTCTGGATAGGTACTAAGTAACTGCGTTTTTTATACTAGAGGAGAAACAATCATGGCGCTCAGTGAACAGGATTTGGCCGGAATAATACAAAAGGTATTGACCGAGCTCAATGGCTCATCATCAACTTCAGGTGCGCCGGCTGATTTTGACGGCATACATCAGAATGTAGACAGCGCTGTGGACTGTGCCATACGTGCGCAGAAAGAGTTGCTGAAACTGACGTTGAAAAAACGCGGTGAAATTATAGACGCCATGCGCCAGACCGTTCTGGATAATAATGAGATGCTTGCAGACATGGCGGTGGAAGAAACCAGCCTTGGGCGTTACGAAGATAAGATTCGGGAAAATATTCTCTGTGCAACCAAAACCCCAGGGATCGAGGATATTCAGCCGCTGGCCAAAACAGGTGACGATGGCTTGATGCTGCTGGAGTATGCCCCGGTCGGAGTTATCGGTGCACTCACACCTATCACTAATCCTACCGGTACGGTTATCCACAATAGTATCAGTATGATTGCTGCCGGCAACGCGGTGATTTTCAACCCCCATCCAAGCGCAGTTACCACCAGTTCAACTATACTGAAACTGTTGCATAAAACCATTGTTGATAATGGTGGTCCTGCGGGCCTCATCAGTGCCATTGCAAAACCTACCCTGGACAGTGCCCGTGAACTGATTGAGCATCCTAAAGTCAACATGCTGGTGGCTACTGGTGGTAAGCCTGTTGTCAGGGCTGTGCTTTCATCAGGTAAAAAGGCCATCGGCGCCGGAGCAGGCAATCCTCCTGTCCTGGTGGATGAGACCGCGCATATCCGCAATGCCGCAGAATGCATCGTCAGTGGTGCTTCCATTAACAACAATATCTTCTGTACCTGTGAAAAAGAAGTTGTGGTTGTTGATGAAGTGGCTGATTCCCTAATCAAGTTCATGCTTGAAACAGGGAAAGCCTACATGCTCACCCCAGACGAGGTTGAGAGAGTCACCAAGCTTGTGCTGACAGATAAAGGGAAGATTAATACCAAACTTGTGGGGCGCAATGTTCAGGTTATCCTCAAAGAGATTGGTGTTACCCTGGGTGAGGAATATCGTCTGGCCATTTTTGAAGCACCAAAGGATCATCCCCTAGTCTGGACGGAGCAGATGATGCCCATTCTTCCCATTGTCCGGGTACGCAATATTGAGGAAGGCATTGATTTTGCCGTACAGGTTGAACAGGGAAATCGCCATACCGCTATTATGCACTCCACCAATGTAGACAATATGACCGCCTTTGCAAGAGCTGTACAGACAACCATCTTTGTGAAGAATGGTCCCGCATACGCAGGTATCGGTCTGGGGGGAGAAGGGCATACCGCCTTTACCATCGCCGGTCCCACAGGTGAAGGTATGACATCTGCACGTTCCTTTACCAGGCAGCGACGTTGCACTTTGGTAGAGGGATTCAGAATTATTTAATATCCATCCGGCAACGGCTTTGTCGGAGTCTCGTACCTCGCTGGATGTATTGACGTTTACGTTATGTATAACATGCTATTTTTAGTGGTAACTGTGGACTTCGAAATGAGAATTAACCAGGATGATTTTATAGAAATATGTGGCAGCATACGGAAAAACACTTTCGCAAAGATTTTCTTTTGTTGCGCCACTTACGGAGATTACAAATGAATATTTCACTGGATGATGCACTGGTGCTCATGGCTGCAGCCCGGAAAAAGGCTGATGAAATCGGCGTTCCCATGGTTATCGCCGTGGTCGATACTGGCGGCAATCTTGTTGCTGAACACAGGATGGATGATGCGTTACTGGTATCTGTGGATATTGCCAGAAACAAAGCATATACATCGGTTGCCGTGAAAGTCGCCACTGAAGATCTGGCAAAAGCTGCTCAACCTGGTGAGTCGCTTTATGGCATTCATGCTACGGATCAGGGGCGTATTGTTATTTTCGGGGGTGGGGTTCCCCTGTACCGCGGCGAGACTCTCATCGGAGGTCTCGGTGTTTCTGGCGGCAGTGTTGAACAGGATGTTTCCTGTGCCAAAGCCGGTCAGGCGGCCCTTTCTTTATAGGGATACTGCATGCGGCTTGAACTCATCAAAGCTCCGCAGAAAGATTTTCTGCAGATGATCCGGGCTCACCTTAATACAGGTGAACGGCAGATTATAGGAAATGTACAGTGGGGAGCTGTGGGCCTTATCCAAGCCTCGCTGATCGATCTTTACTGGGCAGCTGACGCAGCAGCCAAGGCGAGCAATGTGACAGTTACCATGGTCAATGGCAATTGTCCCCAACATATCCAGATGCTGGCCATTTTTGGACGGCAAACCGATGTGCAGACAGCCATGGACAAGGTTCGTGAAGGACGCCGTCTGCGTGCAGGAAACAAGGATAAACAGTATCTCCTGTGAGAGCAAAGGACATCCATGATAACAACGGATCAGATCAAGGAATGGGGGATTGTCGGTGCTGGTGGAGCAGGGTTTCCAACCCATGTAAAACTTAGCGCAAAAGCGGGCACTTTTATCGTAAATGCAGCGGAGTGTGAACCGCTTTTGCATAAGGATAAGGAAATTTTACTGCATCATAGCAAACTGTTTTTCACAGGTCTGCGGACCTGTATGCAATTGATTGGCGCGCAGCATGCAATTATTGGTATCAAAGGCAAGTACCAGGAGCTTATAGACTTGCTCCAACCATATTGTACCAAAGACATTACCATTTTCCCCTTGCGCAATTTTTATCCTGCAGGAGATGAGATCAGCCTTATATACGAGACCACTGGCCGGGCGGTTGCTGCGGGCCAGCTGCCCATCACCCAGGATGTGGTGGTGCAGAATGTTGAGACCATCTACAACATTGGGCGGCAGCAGCCTGTTACCACCTCGTTTCTGACCGTTGGTGGTGCGGTTGCAAAAACGATGAGCGTAGAAGTTCCCATAGGCGTGAGTTACAGACAGGTCCTCAGTTGGGCTGAGCCGCTTGTAGAAAATTATGCCGTTATCGCAGGGGGACCCATGATGGGAAAACTCTGCACAGATCTGGATCAGCCTGTGGTGAAAAGCAGTGGTGGTTTACTGGTTTTTCCCAAGGATCATCAGCTTATTCAGCGCCATCAGATCATGGGCGATGAAAAAGCAGTGGCAAAAATCGGTAGAGCTGCCTGCGACCAGTGCTCCATCTGTACGGAGCTCTGCCCCAGGAGTTTGCTGGGACATCCGGTAAAACCACATCTGGCTATGCGTAATCTGATATTTTCCGATGGTGTTTTCAAGGCTGATCAGTCCATGACCCATACCCTTTCCTGCTGTGAATGTAATCTGTGCACCCTCATGGCCTGCCCGGAAGGCCTGTATCCATCACAGAGTTGTATCTATAACAAGCGTCAACTTAGTCAGGCAAAGATAACTCACCAGGGAGGCGGCGAACAGGGCGTGCACCCGTTGATCAGCTATCGTCGCATGCCTATGGAAAAGGTTATGTCCCGTCTGGACCTGAATCGTTTTGTCAACAAGGGACCGCTCATGGATATTCCTGAAGAAATCACAAAAGTCCGTGTGCCCTTGCAGCAGCATATTGGTGCTCCATGCCAACCGTTGGTCAAGCAGGGAGACAGAGTGGAGGCCGGACAAAAGATCGCTACCTGCAGTACCAACCTGGGGGCAGAAATCCACGCCAGCATTGCCGGAGAAGTGGTTATGGTTGATCAGGTTGCTGTAACCATTGAAAAGAAAGCAGAACTGGCGCAATAATCAGGTGTGCTGTAATCACTTACCTTTGATAAAGAATTCAGGGCGCCTTGTAATCAAGGTGACCGCTATAACAATATACCCTGCAACAGGGTGAGAATCAGGGATACAACACAAGATGCATACAGCTGTCGGAATTGTTGAATTGTCCAGTATTGCTGCAGGATTCAAAGTGCAGGATGCCATGCTCAAGGCTGCGGACATAGAGATACTGAACGCACGGACCATCTGCCCAGGGAAATATCTGGTGGTGGTTGGTGGCCGTACTGCGAACGTGCAGGCTGCAATGGATGCTGGCAAAAGAAAGAGCAATGGCTTTGTGGTTGATACCCTCTATCTGCCAAATATTGATGAACGGGTTCTGCCTGCCCTTTCAGGATGCGTACCCCTGCCTGAAAATTATACCAGGGCATTGGGGGTAATAGAAACTTTCTCCGCAGCAGGATGTCTGGAGGCGGCTGATGCTGCAGTTAAAGCTGCCCAGGTAACACTTTTGCGGGTACACCTTGCCATGGCCATCGGCGGCAAGGGGTTTTTATTACTTTCCGGCGAGGTTACCGCCGTTGAAACAGCGGTTGAGGCTGGCTGCATGCGCATTAAAGATAACGCGACGCTGGTAAATCGCGAAGTAATTACGGGTGTCTCCAAGGAGCTTTTTCAGGAATTTATCTGACGTACAGGAGGTGAACATATATAAGCTACTGGCATTCTGGAAAAATATTCTTATACTGGTAATATGTTTCCTACGAGAATATTGATATATCCGGAGCGTATCCATGAGTGACCACAGCGAAGCGACCTATAAAGGCTGGAAAATAGATGTACAAAACAAATCTGTGAGATGTTCCAATTTTTGCTTTGATATCACCAGTCCGAAAGGACAATCCCATCACGTTGAAATGGCTGGCGATACTGAACAACGTGCCCTGGAAAGAGCTAAAGAGATGATAGATCTGGAACAGGCTGTTGATGATTATCAGGATGAATCCTGATAATGATTGGCGGAAGCTCTTCTCCACCTTAAGAATTCTACTTTTATAAATACAACAAAAATCTGGTAGCTTGATTTTTCTCTGAAGATTTACTCAAGATTGAAACTTGAGTGAAATTTTTATGTATGAACAGATAGTGATACATTTCAGAGAGGCTTATTCAATCTGTATGTCTGGTTGCTGTAATCATAACAGGGAAAATGAATATTACAGCCAGTGCCAGATGAAAATCAGTGGAAACCAGGGCGAGCTACATGGAAAATCATGAAAATTGTGATGATATGATATAGTACGACATAACTTGACATATCACAATGAGGAGCAGAAACAGATCGTGAAGATTATACAATCAACGATCAACAAGAGCCAAAGAGCATTGCCAAAAATTTTCACCTCCCAAGTTCTCGCCTCACTCTGTCTATTCTGTTGTATCTTCTTATGTCAATCACATCATGCAGTTGCGGATTATTCTGATCCGGTTCTCAATCTTACTCAAGAGGAAATATCTTGGCTTGATGCAAACAAAGATACCATTAGTTATGGTCCTAATCCGTATTGGCCGCCAGGTGATTATATGGAGGATGGTAAGCATAAAGGGATCGTATCTGATTACATAAAAATCTTTGAAAAAAAACTCGGTATTACCTTCAAAAGAGTCCTGTACGATAATTGGGAAGATTTTTATCATGGCATGATGACTGGTGAATTTGATTTCGTCGGTGCTGCTCAAGAAACTGAAGAGCGCAAAAAAGTTCTCGTCTTTACGAAGCCATTTTTAAAGACACGCCTTGCTGTAATGACAAGGGCCAACAGACCAGCCCTGAATGACCTGAATGACCTGAATTCCCTGACCCTTGCAGGAATAAAGGGGTATTCCAGTTTAGACTATGTCCGATCAAAATATCCCGGCGCAACGATTGTTCCATGTGAAGACGATTTGTCAGTCTTGTTAAAGGTATCAGCTGGCGCAGTCGATGGGGCGATTGTTGACTACATGATGGCCAGCTATCTTATAGATAAGTATAGCATCACAAATATAAATTTTGCTGCGGAATTGGATTTTCATTGGGATCTGCGATTTGCCATTACCAAGAAAAAACCTCAACTTCGCTCAATCATCGATAAAGTACTTGATACTGTAAGTGAGGAAGAACGCCAGGAAATTTATCATAAATGGGTAAATATCAAGCTTGTACGCAAATCAAGCTTTGTTGAGCGTCACCTGAAAAGCATTATTGGACTCTTCTTGTTTATCCTTTTGGCTCTTTTTATTGTTATTTTGTTCAATCGATATTTAAAGAAACAGGTGGATAAACGTACAGAAGAATTGCAGGCAAGCAGTGATAAGATCCGGGAAAGTCTCGACCTTTTTCAATCGGTGTTTGAGTCGGCAAACGTTGGTAAATCTATCACCCTGCCCACTGGAGAGATCAATGTCAACAGAGCATTTGCCGAAATGCTGGGATATCAGCTTGAAGAACTGAAAGGCAAAAACTGGCAAGAGCTGACCTTGCCCGATGACATTCCGTTGACGGAACGTCATATCGCTCCCTTGATGGAAGGAAGTGAAGACACCACCCGTTTTGAAAAGCGATACACACACAAAGACGGCAGCATTGTCTGGGTAGATATCAGTATTACCGTTGTGCGTGATAGACAGAACCGTCCACGCTATTTTATCACCACAAATATTGATATCAGCAAACGTAAGCATGCTGAAAAAACGTTACGACACCGTGAGCTGCTTCTCGGTGAAATGGAACGAATCGCCCATATCGGCGGCTGGGAGTTCAATCCAGAAACGGGGAAAGGGAGTTGGACTGACGGGGTCGCTAGAATTCACGATCTCGACCCGACCGACAAAACGAGCATGGAAATAGGATTGAGCTTTTATCAGGGCAAATCACGGTTAAAAATCCAAAAGGCGATCAATGAGGCTATTACATCCGGCAAATCTTATGATCTTGAGTTGGAGTTAGTCTCTGCAAAGGGTGTCCATAAATGGATCCGAACCATTGGTAGTCCTATTGTTAGAAATGGCAAGGTGCTGTATATACGAGGTTCTTTTCAGGATATCACTGATATTAAACATACTGAAAAAGCATTACTGGAAGCATATGATATTATAAGTAGGAGTTCTTCCATGGCCTTTACCTGGAAGAGTGAGCATGGACGGCCGGTGGAATTTGTTTCTGAAAACGTTGAAAAGATTTTTGGTTACACTGCAGAAGAATTCTACTGTGGAGAGGTATCGTACTTTGATTGTATTCATGCTACAGACTGGCCACATGTAGAAGAAGAGTTAGCAGAAGTGAGCAACCAGGTCGAGATTGAGGAATTTGTCCACGAACCTTATCGCATTATCGCTAAGGACGGGGCTGAGAAATATGTTAGAGATTGGACCTTCGTTGTAAGGAACGATGCTGGAAAAATTACTCATTACAAAGGAATTGTAGAGGATATCACAGAACAACTGAGCTTGGAAGCCCAGTTGAGACACGCCCAGAAAATGGAGGCTGTGGGGCGATTGGCCGGTGGCGTGGCCCATGACTATAATAACATCCTGGGGGTTATTATCGGTTATGCTGAAATGGCCCTGGATAAAGTAGAGGATGGGACTTCACTGAAGAGAGATCTCAAGCAAATTTACAGTGCAGCCAACCGATCCAAAGGCATTACAAGGCAGTTGCTGGCATTTGCCAGAAAGGAAACCATTGCACCTGAGATCCTTGATTTGAATGCAACTGTGGAAGATATGCTCAAAATATTAAGAAAGCTTATTGGCGAGGATATTGACCTTGCCTGGCATCCAGGCGATGCCATCGGAACAGTGCTGATGGATCCTTCCCAGCTGGATCAAATTTTGGCAAATTTGTGTGTTAATGCCCGCGATGCCATCTCTGACGTTGGAAGAATCACAATTGAAACAGATAGAATGGTAATCGACGCTGATTACTGTGCAACTCACCCCGAAGCTCAGCCTGGGGAATTTGTTCTTCTGGTTGTGAGTGATAACGGTTGCGGTATGGAGCAGGGGGTTTTGAATAATATATTTGAACCTTTTTTCACCACCAAAGGTTTGGGGGAGGGAACTGGCCTGGGGCTGGCTACAGTCTATGGCATAGTAAAACAAAATAATGGTTTTATCAATGTCTACAGTGAACAGGCGGAGGGGACAACGTTCAGGATTTACCTGCCCAGATATTCAGATAACATTTCCAGCAGTCAAAGGGAGACCGTAAAAAAGGCTGTCAATGGAAGCTGTGAAACGGTGTTAGTTGTTGAAGATGATGCCTTTATTGCTGAGTTGGTTGCACAAATCCTTGCCCGTCACAACTATAAAGTATTGCAGGCAGCAAGCCCTTCAAAGGCACTCCAGCTGGCCAAGTCGCATTCTAGGGAAATCTCTTTGCTTATTACCGATGTGGTTATGCCTGAAATGAATGGACGAGAGTTAGCTGATCAAATCAAAAAACTTTGCTCTGAAATCAAATGCTTGTATATGTCAGGATATACTGCCAACGACATCGAACGACGCGGAGTACTTGACAATGGTGTACGATTCATTCAAAAGCCTTTTTCCAGCAGGGATTTGCTTATCAAGGTGAGTGAAGCTTTGAAAAATGAAGCATAGTAACCGTGTACCAGTACCCCCATATTAGTCCCATCAGGCCTCATCGCTGCTTTTTTATCCCCCCTGGTGAACTGTTACGAAGCATGATAGTAGTACCTTGTCGGAGAAACTTCTTTTCTTAAAGGAGTCTGTAGGTACCTGATCCACGTACTTCACGGAGTCTTCGCTTACCTGCGAAAAAACACGCTTGCCCAAATCTGAAGCACCGGTGACCAGTTACAACTCAGAACTAATTGAAATAGCAGTGTTGTTAACCCCGTTATCAGTTACGTCTGAAGGCGTGTGAGCACAAAGAGATAGAAGAATCGGCTCATTTCCATTGATTCCTTCTCTTTTTATACCTTAAATCGGCCGACAAGTTCATTAAGATGACTTGCCATATCCAGTAATTCAGCACCATTCTGTTTGATGCGGTCACTTCCCGAGGCCATCTGGTCTGCAGCTTGATTGACCTGTGCCACTTCACTTGTGATTTCTGCTGCTACGCTGCTTGTTTGATTGACACTTTCGTTGACTTCTTGAATACCTTGTGATGCCTGTGAAATGTTGTCGGCAATTTCCTGGGTTGCCGAAGCCTGTTGCTGTATTGCTTCAGCTATCCCGCTGATGATGCCGTTGATTTCTGTGATGACTCCAGTAATTTCTTCAATCCCGGCAATGGTTCCACTGGTTGACCCCTGGATGCCTTCAATTCTCTGCCTGATCTCGTATGTTGCTTCAGATGTTTGCTTTGCCAGGTCTTTTATTTCATTGGCAACAACCGCAAACCCTTTCCCTGCCTCACCGGCTCGTGCCGCTTCAATGGTGGCGTTTAATGCCAGCAGGTTAACCTGTTCAGAAATTTCTGTTATTGTTTCCAGGACTTTGCCGATTCCTGAAGCTGCTTCGCTCAGGCTGTTCATCTGTTGGGAAGATTCTTCTGCCCGCTGTACACCCGTATTAGAAATGGCTCGTGCTTTTTCTGTGTTTTTTGAGATTTCATTGATAGTTACAGTCATTTCTTCTGAGGCACCTGCGACCATATTGGTATTGGTACTGGATTCTTCCATGGCAGCAGCTACATTGGTCATATTGGCACTCATTTCTTCAACAGCGGCCGCAACGGTTGCTGATAAGGTGGAGGTGTCTGTAGCATTTGCCGACATTGTATCTGAAAGATCTGAAAGTTGGGTGGATGAATTGTTCAACCGTTTGGAGTAGGTGCCGATTTCTGTTATAAGATTCTGTAGTTGCTCCATGAATTGATTAAAACACTCTGCCAGTTTGCCGACTTCGTCCTGACTATCGACTTGCAGACGTTTGGTAAGATCTCCTTCCCCCTCAGCAATTTCCTGCAGACCATTCACTACAGCGTTAATTGGTCCGGTGAGTTTGGCGGAGAAAAAGAGGGATGAAAGAACTGCCAGGAGCATGACGCCACTTATCCACGCAAGTATAGTAAGCATGGTGGCTCGGGCAGTTTCTTTGAGTTCACTTTTAGGTATGAGTGCAGCAATTATCCAGTCTGTTTTTTGTGAATGCAGTGCATCCAGCTGATATATTTCATCGTCAATGGTGGTGTTGAAAGTTATCTGCTCATTCTCTAGAACTCTATCAACATCGGGAATGTCAACATCCTCAAACTTTTTCATATTATGTTCGGGATTGTGAGGGTCAGCCAGTACCAGTCCCGATTTGTGCAACAGCATGGCATATCCATTTTCACCTATTTGTATTTGGTTCATGATCTCTGTAAGCTTGGCGGAGCTTACGTCAATAGCCATGACCCCATATGTTTTTCCTGAAGTATTGGAAAACGTTCGAGCATTACTGACGATGAGAGACCCCGTGACAGAGTCTGTATATGGATCAGTACGGATAATTTGTCCATTGGAGGATTGAGCCTTGGTATACCATGGGCGTACACGTGGGTCATAGTTGGTGAGTTTGGAAGTCGGCTACTGAATATATCCACCGTCTTCAGTACCCATGTAGACGTACAGAGTTCCAGGATGGGTTTGGGCATAGTTATCAAATGCCTCATAAATCTTCTGTTCGATACCACCGTTTTTTTCAGTTGTCATCATTACACCGTCTGCCGTGGTGTAGCTGGTGATAGTATTGTCAGCAAGCTTGAGAAGAGCATGTTCTGCAAACATGTCTATATTGTTGTCAAGGTCTTCGTAAAAGAGTTCCAGCGCCATATCAATGGTTTGCATCTCCAAAGTGACACTTCGGCGGTAGTCGTTTTTTACAGATTTATTTACCAGAACACTTACCACAGTGATAACAGGGATAGCGATAACAAGAATCAATGCTACCGAGTAGAAGACTACTTTGGTTCGTAAGGATTTCAGCGCCATAATATTTCTCCATGGTTACGGCTTTTCACAACAAGTAAAAAACAATGAGATATGATGTGGCGATGATAGCCATGCCTTAAAGTATGTTATCATATGACATTTGCGAGATCCAAATTATATTTTATTCCCAAGGTTTCCGGCATTACCCCGATTCAAGCATTTTGAAATTCTTTTCCTTTCAGCCTTGAATTGACCGGAGAACGTCATCCCGGTATATTTATGGAATCGTATCCAATCTGTAAGGGAGATTCCATGAAGACATTGGTTATACTGTGTTGTATTCTTTTCACATCCCTGTCTGTGCAGGCTGCAGAGGTATTGAAAATAGGTACTCTGCTCATAGAGGATGTGGTGCCCATGTATGTGGCAGAACAGGAGGGGCTATACAGTCAGCAGGGCATCAAGGTTGAACTGGTTCCCTTTCTCAGCGCCTTGGAGCGGGACAGTGCCCTGACAGCAGGTGCCATCGATGGTGCTCTGAGTGATCCTGTGGGATCCATACTTCTGGATCAGGGAAGAAATCAGGTTAAAATTACCTCTCTTTGCCTGGGTAAAACCCCGCAGGAAGGTGTGTTTGCCATCCTGGCTGCACCCAAGTCTGACCTGAAAACCATCGAACAGCTCAAAGGTGTGCCTATCGCTGTGTCCAATGCCACTATCATAGAGTATGTCACTGACCGCCTTTTGGTAGAGCAGGGATTTTCTGAAGAGGAAATCGAAAAGATTGAAATCAAGAAAATGCCTATTCGTATGCAGATGCTGCTTTCCGGAGCAGTCAAGGCTGCTACTCTTCCTGAACCTCTGGCATCTGTGGCCCGGACCAAAGGAGCGATACAGATTCTGGCCGACGATCAGGCCGCTGAGAGCCTCTCGCAGACCGTGCTTATCTTTCGTTCGCAGGTATTGGAACAGCGGAAAGATGATGTCTCTCGATTTTTTGCAGCCTATGGCAAGGCTGTTGAATTGATCAATGCGTCTCCGGAAACCTATCGAGCGCTGTTCGTGGAAAAAGGCAGAATCCCTCCTGACCTGGCCTCGAATTATCCCATTCCCACTTATCCGCCGCCACAACCTTTTTCCATTTCCCTGTATGCTCCGGTCATGGATTGGTTAACCGCTAAAGGCGTGGTAAAGCCTGTAGCCTACGAGTACATGGTATATGGGGATTTTCTGTAAACGGATATGATTGAGGTAAAGCAGGTTTCATTTGCCTATGTGGAGCAGCAACTCCACCACTGGATATTGCAGGATATCTCTTTTCAGGTTGATCGCGGTGAGAGTCTGGCGATTATTGGTCCTTCTGGTTGTGGAAAAACCTCTTTATTATTTCTGCTTGCGGGATTGCTGCAACCCCAACAGGGAGAGGTGAAAATTTCCGAACAGGCCAGATGCGGTACCATTTTGCAGAATTATGGTCTATTCCCCTGGAAAACCGTGTACCACAACATCGCCCTGGGATTACAGTTGCAGAACATAGCAAAGCAGGAAATTTTCACCAGGGTAAATCAGGTACTGGAAGAAATGGCACTCAGGCCCTATGCAGATTATTATCCCGCCCAACTCTCAGGGGGAATGCAGCAGCGAGTCGCCCTGGCCAGAGCCTTGGTTATTCAGCCGGATATCCTGCTTATGGATGAACCGCTCTCCTCCTTGGATGCGCTCACCCGGGAACGACTACAGAATCTCCTGATCCAGGTCTGGCAACAGAAACAGGTACTGCCGGTTATTGTAACCCATTCCATAGAAGAGGCAGTATTGTTGGGTCGCAGGGTTATTGTGTTGGGAAACAAGCCGGGACAGATAATTCAACAGCTGGAGAATCGGGAAGCAGGTGACATCGAATATCGCCAGAGCCCTCTCTTTTTTGAGCGCTGCACCCTTTTGCGAAAGGTTTTAATGGAGGAGTGCCATGCAGGGGAAGCGTAATCTCATCCTTGCCGCAATTATACTGTTGATCAGCTGGCAAGGTGCGGCACTCTGGCTGAACTCCATTGCTCTGCCACAGCCGTGGCAGGTACTGGCTGATTTTGTGAGTAAACTGTTGCAAGGCAAAATCATAGATGATGTATTGATCAGCGCCTTCCGGGCTGTAGCTGGTGTGGTGTTGGGTGCTTTGACCGCCGTACCCCTTGGACTGATGATCGGACATGAGCCAGGGCTTCGCAAAAGTTTGTCCCCCTTTGTGTATCTGTTATACCCCATCCCGCATGTGGTACTGTTGCCCCTGATTATTATTCTTTTTGGAATTGGCAATCTCTCTAAAATCGTTCTGATCGCACTTATCATCTTTTTTCAGATTCTGGTTACCACAAGAGATGCAGCCAAGGAAATCCACAGTAATTATCTTTACTCCCTGCAAACCCTGGGTGCCAGTAAATGGCAGTTATATCGCCATGTGATCATACCTGCAACCATGCCCAAAACCCTCACAGCCATGCGTATCTCAATTGGTACTGCTGTGGCTATTCTCTTTTTTGTCGAGTCTTTTGCCACCACTAAGGGACTGGGCTATATCATCATGGATTCCTGGGGACGAGCTGATTACATTGCTCTTTACTCAGGCATCACCGGCATGGCGTTGCTCGGTTTTGTCCTTTATCTTCTTCTGGATCGTCTGGAACGATCTCTCTGCCGCTGGAACCGTTTATAAGAATTTGCGTAACCGTTTTCTGATTTCTATTGTTAATAGATAACAGCTCCCCGTTTTATCAATCCGTAATTGCGTGAAAATAGCATTCATGTTTCTGTGCTTGAAGGATGCTGTGTGCATTTTTATCTATTTGTTTGCAAATGAAAACAAATGTGATTAAAGGTATGCATAAAGAAACAAACACGAGGTGCTGCCATGAAAAAGGTTCAAATAGGTGCCCGCATTTCCCATGAGGATGCGGAGTTTATCAGTCAATTGCAGATAGAAGGTGCACGCACGCCAAGCGACAAGCTTCGGGCCATTATTGAACAGGCGCGGAAAGAACATGAAAATGCAAAGGATTTTACGGGAGTATACAGGTCGGTATTACAGCAGGTGCTGCCTCTCATTGAGTATATAAAACGTGAGGAGTTGGCCAATGAAAAGCATTCTGAATTGGTGGAGAAGATATTGAACTGGCTTCCCGAGTTTTATGCATACACGCTTACAGGTATTCATCCTGAACAGGAGCAGAACGATCTTATCGCCTATGAGCGAGGATTGTTGGAGCGAACTTTTCGTCTGCTTGAATCCATTCTGCATATTGAACTTTCGAAAAATCCGTCCAGTTATACACCTTCGCTGGTACGAAATCATTTGGAATCTGTAGAAGATTTGCTACATATATTGCATAACCTTTCTGATAAAAGGGAGAAAGAGTCATGAAAAATTCAATAACCAGTCGAGTGGGCAGAATCATAAGCGGAAGCTTTAATGCCCTGGTGGATGCTGTGGAAAATGCTGCGCCTGAAACTGTGATGGAGCAGGCTATTCGAGAAGTAGACAGCGCTGTTGATGAAGTGCGTACTGAGCTCAGTTCCACCATAGCCAACAAACACCTGGCCAATTCACGCTTGCTGCAAATCAACCAGAAATGCGAGGATCTGGCCTCAAAGATCGAGTTTGCAGTGGAGGCAAATCGGGATGATCTTGCCGAGGCTGCCATCGCACAACAGCTGGATTATGAGGCACAGATTCCGGTTTTGGAAAATCAGATAAGTGATTTAAGTGGAACTGAGCAGGAGCTCGAAGGATATATTGCTGCTTTAAAAGGAAAGAAGCGCGAAATGCAGGAAGAACTCAACCTGTTCAGGGAGAGTAGAAAAGAAGCGGCACGGGAAGGAACAGCTTCCAGCAAAGGAGGGAACAGTGTTGAACGTAAAGTTGATCAGGCGGAATCTGCATTTGATCGGGTTCTTTCCTCTGCCACCGGCCGCACTGGCAGTGGAACAACGGATGCAAAAACTGCCGCCAAGCTGAACGAACTGGAAGATCTGAGCCGCAAGCACAGAATTCAGGAACGGCTGGCTGCGGTAAAAAGTAAAAAAGGATAATGCATTTATGACAGAGTTTTTGCTTTCGCCGGGCAATTCCCCATTTACCATTTGCCTGGCGATCATGCTTCTTTTGACTGTTTTAGAAATCGTGTCTGCCTGCTTAGGGGTTGGCCTTTCCGATATGGTGGATTCTGTTCTGCCTGAAATGGATGTGGACATCGATGCCGATTTTGATGCTCCGGACGCTGATGCAGCTGGCAGTGGTCTGATTAAGCTTCTGGCATGGTTCCGGATAGGTGAAGTGCCGGTGGTTATCCTGTTTATTGTCTTTCTTACAGGATTTGGCCTGAGCGGCTTAATTATACAGTTTACTGCCATGCAGATACTGGGACAGTTGATACCAACCATGGCAGCAGCAGGGGGAGCATTGTTTTGTGCTATTCCCACTGTCAGGGTTTGTGGAGGTTTTCTAGGAAGACATCTTCCAAAAGATGAAACCTATGTGGTCTCTGAAAAGACGTTCATAGGGAAGGTCGCAGATATTACCATGGGCATGGCAAAGGCTGGAAAACCAGCGCAAGCAAAACTCAAAGATCAGCATGGGCAGACACACTATATCCTGGTTGTACCTGATGATGAAGCCGAGAGTTACAATCAGGGAGAGCGGGTGATTATTGTTCGTCAGGAAGGATCGGTGTTTAAGGTAATTGCCGGGGATAACAGCAGCCTTGTAGATTGATTGCCAACCAAAGTTTTGAGTGCAATCTGTACGACTGTAAAAGGAGGCTACAGTTGTGGATATTGGCTGTGGTCGGTCTATGAGAGGAGTTTCAAGGGATCGTGAGTGAAGATAATTTTTCACTCACGATCCTCTTTATTAATATCTGGAAGGAAGGAATACGATGGGGCAGTTTTCATTTATTTTAATTAATGCGGGAATAATCCTGTTTGCTCTTGTGTGCATCGGGTTCATCCTGGCACGTCTCTACAAACGGTCATCTAAAGAGGTTTCCTTTGTGCGTACCGGTTTTCGGGGGCAGAAGGTTATTCTGAACGGTGGTGCAGTGGTGTTGCCGGTTTTGCACGAGATTATTCCGGTTAATATGAACACTTTGCGTCTGGAGGTAAAAAGAGAAAATCAGCAGGCCCTTATCACCAGGGATCGTATGCGCGTGGATGTGGCAGCGGAGTTTTATGTGCGGGTAAAACCCACAGAGGAATCCATTGCCAATGCTGCCCAGACCCTTGGTATGAAAACCATGGTACCGGCAGAGCTGAAAGAGCTGGTAGAGGGTAAATTTGTTGATTCTCTGCGTGCTGTTGCTGCTGAAATGGCCATGGAAGAACTGCACGAGCAGCGGGTTGAATTTGTTACCAAAGTACAGGCAGCGGTTTCTGAAGATCTGTTGAAAAATGGTCTGGAGCTGGAATCTGTTTCTTTGACAGGTATGGATCAGACCAGTAAAGAACATTTTAATCCTGACAATGCCTTTGATGCCGAAGGTCTGACAAAATTGACCCAGGAGATCGAAGAGCGAAGAAAAATACGTAACGATATTGAGCTCGATACCCAGGTTGCCATTGACAATAAGAATCTGGAGGCTCGCAGGCAACAGCTTGATATTCTTAAAGAAAGAGAGTATGCGGAGCTGGCCCAGGAGCGAGAGCTTGAAATTAGAAGAGCTTCTCAGGCTGCTGAAATTGCCGAAGAAAAAGCCAAAAAACACAAAGAGGCGCAGCAGGCAACCATTGATGCTGAAAAACAGATCAATCAGTCGAAAATTGCAGCTGCCCAGGCCATTGAGTCTGATAACATAGCCAAAGCTCAGCTTATTAACGAGAAAGAGATTCTGAAAAACCAGACTCTGGAGCTTGCAGAACAGGATAAAGCCATTGCTCTGGCAGAGAAATCCAAGGCAAAATCTCTTTCTGAAGCAGAGGCGGATAAGGCCCGCGCAAATGCTATCCGCGAAGCTGAACGGGTTATCACTGTTCAGGAGACAGAGAAAGCAGAACGAATTAAATCCGTTGAACTGGTGGAAGCAAGACAGGTTGCTGAGAAACAGGCTATTTCAGTACAGGTGGCAGCAGAAGCAGAAAAACTGGCAGCCATGGATCGGGCAGAGGCTGTGAAAACTCTGGCCAATGCCGAGGCGGACAAGAAGAAAATCGAAGCAGGCGCTGAAGCAGAGGCTGAAAAACTCCGTGCCGAGGCTGCTGAGATCAGCTACAGGGTGGAAGCTGAAGGTGCACAGGCCCTGAATGCCGCCAAGAACCTCCTTTCCAGCGAGCAGATTGCCATGCAGGTACGCCTTGAGTTAATCAAGCAGTTGCCGGAAATCATTCGCCAGAGCGTGAAACCCATGGAACAGATTGAGGGAATTAAAATTATTCAGGTCGATGGGTTAACCAATGGACAGGGTAGTACGTCAGCGGAAAACAATACCTCTGCAAGTCTGGGTGACCAGCTGGTGAACAGTGCCCTTCGTTACCGTGGTCAGGCACCGCTGGTTGATTCCCTGCTGGCAGACATCGGCCTGAAGGGAAGTGACTTGAACGGGTTAACGGAAGTGTTCCACCAACAGGCGCCTCCTGCAACAGATGCAAGAGAGGACTAACGTATACCCTTAACGACACATCTGATATCGAAGCACACAACAGCGCACCTGTTGTGTGCTTTGTTGTTTGCAGCCCTGTTATGTGTGGCAGCTGTTCTGTCGACGTATTATGACCAGCAATCTGCCACCGGGGAGAAAACAGTACAATATGGTTGTCCGGACGGGCTCCGCCTTCAAAAGGAGTAAAGACGTGCCTGTGTATGGTCACAGAAGAGCGCCATAGACTGGCTGGCTCGTTTCTATGACTTACTGAAGGTGAGGGACCATATTCAGCATTGTTGGTGTATCCAGGAATTCAATCCACTTTTCCAGGCATGTTACCAAGGTCGCTTCTGGGAGTGTAAGGGTTGGTAGCTCTTCTTCCATGGTGGCTTCAATTACAGCTGTGCCTTCAGCAGCCAGGCTGAGATTGTGGGCATTACCGGTAAAGATGTTTTGCTCCATACCCTTCTGGGCATTACTGAGCTTTGAAAGCAACTCTTTGCCTGTGGCGCTTTCCTGGATATCAGTCTGCAGGAAGGTGGCAAGTGGTGAGAGAGATGATGGCGCAAAGACGTGGGTAGGGGCACCTGTTGTGTGACGGGAAAAAACTATTTTTGGTGTCTGCATGATTATGGTTTTGTGTAAAGAGGAAAGGCAGTATTGATATTGCCTTGTTTGTTGATGTAACCCTGAATGAGAAAACCACGGCCTGATGGTCCCTGCCAGGGTTGCGATTGATCTGTTTGTCGGTGTTGCCAGGCATGGAGTATGGCTGTTATGATGTCCTTTTTGTCCATACTGTCTGGAAAGAACGAGGAGAATTTAGTCAGCCATTTTCCCTCCCTGTTCAAAAGTGCGGCCTGGGCCGTATAAACGCCCCTGGAATTGGGGCCGGCAAGAATTCTGAGTACTTTGGCATTTTTCGTGTCAATGCCACCTGGCCTGGAATGGAAGCCGGTTGCTTTGCCTTGCCGGTTTATTTCACCCTGGAAAATATGGGTGAGATTTATTTGCGGGGTTGTATTACTCCACTGAGATTTTTTTCCTGCTTCTGCACTGCCTGGAAAAAATAACAAGAAGGCGAACAGCAAGCTGATAACATGAATCTGCAAAAAGAAACGCAGGCTGGTTATGTCTTTTGCTGAACCGGAATCCTGTCTGCGCATCAGGTCTGTCTCCTCTCCTGAACATTCTGCATTCCGATGATGGCTGCGCCAACTGCGTTACCCACAGCATAGTGTTCCGGAAAACGAACTGTGGTATTAAGCCGTTCTGCTACCTGGGGCAGGAAAAACGGTGCTGCCGCTCCAATACCAATGAGTGGCAAATGTACCGAAAAATTGAGGGAAAAATACGCATTCGTCTGCTGGTGCAACATGACAGCTGCGTGCTCGGGGCTCCATACTGAACGGGCAAGATAGGTGAGAATGCTCTCGGCAATGGTTTCTACGGTTTTCGCAACAACCTGTTGGCAAAAAGTTTCAGCACTAATCCCCAGGTGCCTGCCATAGATTGTGGCGGCTTTTTTGCTTATTTCACTATTGCCAACCTGCAGTTCTCCCAGAACATGAAGAGCATCTGTTGGCGTAAAGCCACTCAGCACCAAGCGTTGTTCAAAGGCCAGCCGTTCCACCTGTTTTTCCAGGGAGATACCCTGAATGCCTGTTACTTCGGTAAGGCGGGAAGGCGGCATGGATCCGTGGGTTGCCAGAGCCTGTATCAGGATATTATTGTCTTCTGTCAGATTATTCCTGCCTGCTTCAGGAAGCACCATATAATGATCGCCCTTCGGTTGCAGCCACAGAGCAGGATCAGGTAAATCTTCGGTGATGGCAAGCGGCTGAATACGATTTTTTCCCAAAACCAGTTCACCATCCCGCATGCAGAGGACCTGGCTGTCTCCTCCGCCTGCGGCAGTGTACATATCCACAGCTTCCACATGGGTCTGCCAGGGGCCAATACGACATCCTTCATCACTGAGAACCGGCAGCCCGTTTTTCAACAGGCAAATATCTGTGGTGGTTCCGCCAACATCCACTATCAGGGCTGATTCCTGGGTGGAAAAACTGCCAAACCGTGCTGTCGCTGCCGGACCACTGGCCATGGTGATGGCAGCCCTTTCAACGGTTTCTTCCAGATTCGCGTCTGTACCATCACCGCATATGATACTTACAGGACATTCCAGCCCCAGGGAGAGCATCGAGCGTTGAATGGAAGAAAGAAAATCCACCATCAGGGGCATCAATTTGGCATGCAGACAGGCTGTTGCTGCACGCTCCTGCATTCCAGGATGGGATGATACAAGGTGGGAGCAGAAGACCGGTTTTGGGTCAATCAGGGATATTGCTTTTTCCGCGACCAGTTCATGGGTTGGATTTTTGATGGACATGGCTCCACATATCGCGTAGCTGTCCACTTCCTTACGTAATTCCTGAAGCGTATCAACCAGTGTTTCCATGTCCAGCGGTTCATCTTCTTCGCCGGTTATGGTATGCCCGCCCTTAATAAAAATATTAGCAACCACTGGCAGTTTGAAATGGCGAACATATCCCAGAACAAA
Source organism: Desulfogranum japonicum DSM 18378 (assembly GCF_000429945.1). Taxonomy (GTDB): domain Bacteria; phylum Desulfobacterota; class Desulfobulbia; order Desulfobulbales; family Desulfobulbaceae; genus Desulfogranum; species Desulfogranum japonicum. Next base: position 33,740 of record NZ_AUCV01000053.1, read on the forward strand.
CAGGCCCACGCGAGCTCCATGACCTTCAACAACCGCATTGGTTGCCAAAGTAGTGGAGACGGCAAGATGAGCAATTTGCGAAGGCTGAATGTCACTTTGAAAAAGTTCTTTCAGGGCAGTGCCAACACCAACAGCCAGATCATTGTGTGTGGTACGGGTTTTACTCTGGGCAGCAACACTGTTGTCTGCAAGGCGAACGGCGACCGCATCTGTAAAAGTGCCGCCGGTATCAATACCAATACAATAGGTATCCATTGAATAGGGAATAGTGTGTATCTGGAAAGGCCGGTATCCGGTCAATGCAACAGGGCCGGGAAACCATGCTCAATTTTATATTCTGGTGTAGACGCACATCGATTATCGCTGTGCATCTTGTTTTGCCGAACCCTTATATACACATCTGAAAGAGTACATCTGGATTCTGCTACATGGTAGTTTCTCATACCATTGATTACGAGAAGATTCAAGGCACCGCCTGGAAAGAGCATGGCTATCAGCTGGAATGCAGATAACTACATGTTTCACAGTGAACAGGACCTTGCATATAAAAAAAGCCCGGTCAAACAAGTTGACCGGGCTGAAAACTGGCTCCTCGGGAGGGACTCGAACCCCCGACAGGGTGGTTAACAGCCACCTGCTCTACCAACTGAGCTACCGAGGAATAAGCTCAAAATCATTGGTTGGGAAACGCGTTTGCGTTACGAGACGGCTGTTTATCATGTTCACCGTTTCCCGTCAACAATAAAATTACTTTTTAAAACATAAAAAACATTTTATTTGCAGGCAAACCTGTAGAGAACGGCTTTGTGAAGAGCTTTTCTCTTTGTTTTTATGTGTAAAAAAGACGACAAGCCACCTTTGTAAGAATATTTCCATCTTCTTCAAACAATGTGGCATCCAGTATGGAAACTTTAATATGGGGAGGTAGTTTTTTTGCGATCAATGAGTTTTTCCAGATTGTGACGATAATGGTCACAGTCATCAAGGTGGGGATTTTTATACTCCTACTCAACAACCAGGCAGTCCCGTTTATTCTCGATAACCTTATTGGAGAGCAATGCCAGATTCCATGCTGTGCATGTGCAGTTCAAGGATGATTGACGGACCGTCTGCGAATTTTTTGCCGTTATGATGAACTCTGTAGAAAATTTTGCGATAATCTGAGAAATCCGTTCCAGCGCAGGTAAGAATAGCGGCTACTGCCGACAAGCACAAATGTCTGTAAAAAAAATAGAATGCAATAAAGTTTGGACACATAGTGCTAATTTATTGAATACACAGAGGATAACTTGCTGGTAAATACGTAGGGGGAGCAGTGTCGGGGGAAAACCAAGTAAAAAAATGAAACCAATGTAAAAAAAAACTTGCCTTATAATTGTCAATCGTGTAAATAGCCGAAGCTCTTTCAAACAAATTCAAAATTGCGTCGGGGCGTAGCGCAGCCTGGTTAGCGCGCCTGCCTTGGGAGCAGGAGGTCGTAGGTTCGAATCCTACCGCCCCGACCAGTTTTTCCAACGGGTTACACAGTTTATGTGTAGCCCGTTTTTTTTTGTGTGGCCGATAATGGTGGCGGTTTTGTTATTTTTCACGCTGGAACCTGCCTTCCAGTGACTCAATAGCTGTCTTTTGAGATTCCCCAATAGAATGGAGATAAATTTCAGTCGTAGTTAGAGCGTGGAGTAACTGCCATTTTCACAGTTTCCATGAGTTTATACTGACCGGGATCAACACCAGCCTTGGGGTTTACCTGCAAGCAGGAGGAAGCGCCGGGAACGAGGATAAGTAGTTGCCTGATAACCTGTCCCGTATTTTTGTTGGTGTACTCGTTCACACCATTGAATTGTCCGACGATGACCATGCCTGTTTTTGTTTCTTCAGCCATTTTTTAAGCTCCTGTTTTCATTTGTTAGTAAAATATGGTTTAACTATGGTAGAATCGGTGGTTGGAGGTATACGATACACAGGAATGTTCCTGAAACATTCAGGACAGATAAGAAAGCTCTCAACACCTGTGTTGGTCTCGTACTCACCGTGCTCGTATCGACAACCGCAGGTTGAGCAGTTTGGAAGTTTTGGATTATTTGAATTTGGCGTTACCGACTGATTCGTAATTGTCCTTAGGATGATTTATTGTCTTTATGGTAACTCATGTATGTTTAGTAGCTCATCTTGAGGATGATATCAAGGGAAAATAGTCTTTAGGATAACAAATGACGTTTTCTAAAATCTGGAAGCGGATTACAAGTGAAACAGAAATTAAAAAATTTAATCAGCTCGCTGAGTTAGTTGGAACGACAGGGCAATATGTTTCTCGAAAAAAAAATAAAGATGAATTCCCTATTGAGTGGGCCTACAGCGTTGCAAAAAAATATGGACTCCTAACGGAGTGGATTATTGAAGGAAAAGAGCCGAGAAGATTAGATCTGAAGAGTTCTGTTGCAGATAGCCAATGTGCTGAATTTACAATGGTTCCTAAATATAAGGCTAGGCTTTCTAGTGGTCATGGCTCGTTTAGAACTTCTGATCAGATCGAAGCTAATTATGCTTTTAGAACAGAATTTATTCGATCAAAAGGTAATCCAAAGGATATGGCGCTCTTTGAGATAATGGGAGATTCTATGGAGCCTTTTATCTATGATGGCGATGTCGTAATGGTCGATATGTCCAAAAACGAGTTAGAAGATATTGTTGATGGCAAAGCTTACGCTTTTAGAGAGGGAGAGACGGTTAAGGTGAAGAGGTTATCCCGGCAAGCTAACAGATTAATTGCATCAAGCGAAAACTATCAAAAATATCCGCCATATCAACTGGAAAACGGTGATTTTGGTATAATTGGAAAAGTCATTTGGTTAGGCCATGAGGTTAACTAGTGATAACATTTTGATATTTATAGAAAATAAAAATATATTCGTGTTATACGACGGTCGCCTAATACGGTCATATACGGCAAAGGCGACGAAAAAACAGGTCTAAATCAACGTGTTTCTCTAAAATAACGCAGTGTCATTCTAAAAAAAATACTAATTAGGCGACATGCGAAATTTCAGAGTAAGTATCTAAAATAAGATTAAAAGTATAAAAAATGGCAGGTTCGAGCGTGTCTAAATAGCGCGTAAAGCGAACGTCGCCTATAAAACGTTATGGCTTGAAAAATACCATCATCGTGATATCAGCCAATGCATAATGTCATTAACAACATAATTTCTGATACTTATCTCACTAATAGTTTTGTAATCTTTAGCTTCCTTTTAGCACTATTTAATAGCTGTTCATTTTTTGTTTTTGCTAAGCTGTTTAAATTAAATAAGAAAATTGCAAAATATTGTTTAATTACATTCTTACTTAGCATATTCTTCTTCTATTTACATGTTCTCCTACTCTACTTGTTTCCTGGTCCATACCCTGGAATTAATACAAACAAGCAAAATACACATGAGATAAACATTTTCTTGATATCAGGTTTAATGTTCTTTATTTCAATATGTTCACTCACATATTACACACTTAAAGTGAAAAATTACAAATGTGTTTTATTAACCTTTGGCGTTTGCTCAATCGGTTTGTTTTTTGCCGATTTTACATGGAAAATAATAATGCCATAACCAGCCATTCCACTGGACCCGCAAACAGCGCGGGCCAGTGAATTCAACGTTATCGATACAAAAATGAACTTATCCCTAAGTCCATATTCATTACCTGAACTCCAAGGAATAAAAAAAGAAGAACAGAAAAGATTATGGCAAAAGTGTGCTGCACGAAGTTGGCATCACTGGCAAACATGGGTTGCATCAATTGTCTGCTTGTCAGTTATTGTCGGTTTAGGCCGTATTGCATTTGAAATAGCTAGCATTTACCCTCACATTAATAAGAATATAATCTTATCTTTCGGTCAGGGGGTAGGTTTCTTCATAGGATATTATATATTCTTCATTTTACTAAACATTATTATAAGTGAAGATTTAATTAAAGAAAGAAAAAGCATGGGCTACTTAGAAGATAAGAAATTTAATTTACAATAAAAATTTCGATAACCAGACGTTCGAGCTGACAAATACCACTGGCGGTAATCCTTACCTTTGAAAGTTTACCGGAATCTTCCAGTAGTACTTTGCCGGGAAGCTCTCATCGTGGTATTTGCCGCTCAACTTAACGTTATACAAAAGAAATAATTTAGATGTACTTGCTTACTTTTCCTCTTACAATCATCAATCTATTTTTTCTCCACATGGGATATTTTTGTTTGGGTATTGATGAGGAGTATTTCTACATTCAAAGAGGGAATTATTTTTATAAATTGCGTTTTTATAGCCTGGCACTTGGAAACTATAAAACTGCACTTGAAAAATTTGGTTCAACAGATCAATTCCTAAAGCCAAGTATTGCATATTGTTATTTAGTTCTAGGTAATTATATACAATCACAAAAACTATATCGTGAAGCTTATCTGGTTAGTAAGCACCCCGATATATTAGTCGGTTTAGTATGTGCTGAATTGAACCTTGGTAACGATGAGGCAGGAATCCACATATTCGAAGAACTTTTAAGCAAAAAAAATGAATTTACTGAGTATCACAAAGAAGAAGTAATAAGAATTCAAGATCAAATGTTACAAGATAAAATAATTAAAGAAAAATATGTATAACGAATAAGGATAGATTGTGTGAGTGAGGAACGAACGAACCACAATCTTATCCGTGG
>NZ_AUCV01000054.1 GCF_000429945.1 Desulfogranum japonicum DSM 18378
AAAGACGCAAAAATCTTTTGTCAGAACACTGCTACGCATGGTCGCGTAGGGGAACCGGGATCGGCGATGTGATAATTTCCAGGAAACTTTAGTAAGACATATAGCACTGAATTTACTCAAGCAGGAAAAAACTGCCAAAGTCGGCACTCAAATCAAACGTCAGAAAGCTGGGTGGGACAATAATTATCTTGCTAAGGTATTGTTTGGCTGACATTACCCATGCGATTGCCCTGGACACGAAATAAACGCCAATGAGAAATTCACCGGCTTGTCCGGTGTAATGGCTGATTGGCATTCTTTCTGAGCCTACTCACATTCTCCCATCAACATCCTGTTTTTTCTTGTCAAATGGGTCTTGGACCATTCCCTCCACCCTTTTTTTGATAACCATCGCGTCGATTATTTTAATAATCGTTTCTTGATCATCATTATCAAAGTTTTCTAATGCTTGGAGACGATCTGCCGATTGCACGGTTATTGTCCATTTTTCCCAAACCAACAAGAAAAGCGATATCTTGTTCCAAATATTGCCGGTTATTCTCAGGGCAGCACAACAGCAAAGCAAGTAAGACCCCAAAAGTAACCATCTTGGATTCGATTCAGATGGGTAAAAAAGGTGTTCTGCTGGTGCGTATGACGCACCCTACAGTCCGAGGCATGCGAAAGACAAAGGTAGGGTGCGCCCTACGCACCGTGTAAAAAAGCCTGGCTGAATTTCACTGGTAATCACAGATCTAAATAGCAAAGACCATAGAATAAATTTCCATAATTCCGCGTGGTGACGGCTCATCAACTATGTATTCAGGGAGGTCATATATTTCTGCGCAGCATCATACAGAATCACACTTGCGGCAGTGGCAACATTCAACGAATTGACCATACCATAAATTGGCAGATGCACTGAAAAATCCACCATGTCCAAGGCCTCGCTGCTCACGCCCAGGGTTTCGTTGCCCAATACAAACAGTGTTGGATAAGCGTAGGTTGTTTCTGTGTAGAGTTGACTTTTCTTGGTAAGCTCCACCGCCACTATCTGGTACCCTTGTTTCCTGCACGTATCCAACTGCTCACAGGTTGAAGAAAAAGGAGTGATCGGTACCCAGTTCTGGGCTCCCCTTGCCATCTTCCGAGCCCTTTTGCCCTCAGGAGAGGGGCCATTTGCAGGAATATGAAGGCGCTCAACCATCAGTGCTTCAGCAATACGGATGATCGATCCCAAATTATGCCCGCCATTAATGGTATCCAACAGAATTGATATGGGATTTCGCTGTAACTTGCGGTATTCATCCCTGTCATACTTCTTCTGACGTAACTGGTCTGTTGATAATTGATAATCTATTTCAAACATGCGCTATTCGTGACACAATCATAAAGACAAAAACGGACAACCAAACTGTTTGGTGCAAACAGGTGTTCTTTTTCCGGCTATGAGGCATACCATCTCCAAACGACGGATACTCTTGCTATGCAGTATGTTCGGAGCATACTGCCTGCCCCATTTGTGATACCGTTATCTGTGGCAGAAAGATTCCCATAACAAGAATCTCTCTGCACACACATCTGTTTTTACTCTGCGATATAACTGCAACAGTAATCGGTAATTTTCTTTACCTTTAACTCAAACGAACTATTGGCTGGCACTTCAAAACTTGAACCACCCTGAAAACGTTGCCAGGACTCACCAGGCAGGAGCACATCCAGATCGCCAGAAGTAATCTCCATAATCTCTTTTGCTTCGGTTCCAAAAGTATATTCCCCCGGCAACATGATACCCAGAGTCTTTTTCGTACCATCTTCAAACAGAATCACACGACTGGTAACCTTACCGTCAAAATACATATTGGCTTCTTTAACCACTGATACATTATCAAACTGAGACATATTCTTCCTTTCCGTTTATATTTGTTGTATTGCTACCGCGTCTATAAACACACAGCCCTGATTTCTCATATACACGTAGCATTTCAGCGGCACGGGAATGGGTCTACCAAATCCCCACCCGGTACGGTTGAAACAATTGACAATAGAAACAGTCTATAGCCACTCATTGCTGGTTGCCGCAACAATATTCGAGCACTACACAAGGCAAATTTGTCTTCTTTGGCCTTTGCGCGTAATATCAAGAACTCGTATACTATTTTTTGGGCAGTTATTATTTCCAGGTCCTGAGGTTTGGCTAGCAGATGACGTTACAGGCCTTAAAGGAGTAAATATGTGTGTGTTACATGTGAGCAGCAAAACAACATCTTTTGCCGCTTTTCTCGAAAATTCACAATTTCCTGCTTATAAAAAACATGAAAAGGGAGAAGTAAACAAAATCAGATACAAGCCAGTTACGTATCAAGATTACGGCTTTTCATCTGTTGTCAGCAAAGGAGAATGGGATGATCTTGCAGGGCAAATCTCAGATGCCCACACGTTTCTGCAAAAATATGGACAGGAACTACGCAGTGTGATATCCACACACGAGGACATCGATATACAGCTGGATTTCCCATATTCGTGCCGTTTGAATGAACATATCCTTATGCACAGCGATTATCTTCCGCCTGAATTCCTGAAATTGGCAGGTGAATTAGGCATTGGAATTACCCTATCACATTACTATCCGAGCGTGGATTAGAAGGAACACAAAAAACAACAACAGATATGTTTGAAGACGTCATGCTCTTTCTTAAAGAACCAAAACATCTTCTTCTGGTTCTCGTAAACACACCGTTATATTACCTGTACTATAAACTGATTTTTGGAGATGCACAGAATTTGGCAGAGAGTTTCACCCAATCTTCACAGCTTGATATTGTATCCTTTTGCAAAGGCAGTCTTTTGGATGACTGGTGGCATACGGCCAAAAGTATATGTTGGATGCTCTTCTGCTATAAGACCATCGCCCTGGAATATTCGTATTTGTTTTGTTAACACTTTTGCACATTACATCATAGCATGAGTAAAGAAAGACTCTTTTTACTGTTTTCACTCTCAACATTTGGTTGTCTGCTGGGATATTATAACGCGTATAAAGCAACCATTATTCTCTTCTCTTTATGGAGTATCGCGATCCGTTCTCCTGCAACCTACAGCGAAAAAATGTCCTTCAGACGAGAAAAAATATCACGAATAGAAATGCTGGATATTCTTGCTAAATTGTCTATGCTCCCTGTTCTTTTGATCGCTTTTATTGAATTGCCTGATGATTACCTGGAATCCCTGCTATGTAAACCATCATTTTTGGCTGCAGTATGGGTCTTTTTGAATCTCATGAACATTGACATTTATTTCAAACAAAACGTAGCCATTCAACGACTTAGAAAAACATGAGGGACCCTGGATCAAGGGTCGGCAATTATGTCTGATAAAAACTGAAAAGGCAGGGTACTTGCCCCTGCCTGTCGATTGCTCTTTTTCTCTGGGTATCCTTCCCAGAGGACGTTATCTGCTCATGAATGGTAACAAAGCAGATGCTGTGAAATTTGCTCACCAACTGTTTAAAACACTAAATATTGTCGAAAAATTCTGACCAAGGCTCCCGTTTACTTCAGGCACCACAATTCCTGATTGTCCGGGTTAATTGCGCACATTCGTGCCCCACCTGCGAATATACTACTTGCTGCATTGCCTATCCGTTCCCACTTTTCAGGGGTGCCGGAATATTTATACACACCACTTCCATCCGGAGACAAACCATACAGAGTACCATACGCATCTACAGTAAATGTTTTCCCTGGCCCCCCAATCCTTGTCCATTTTTGAGAGGTTTTATCAAAACTGTATATATCTTCTGTCTGGGGATTAATGGCAAATAAAGCATCTCCACCTGCATAAATCTTTACTGCCGGGCCACCGATTTTCGTCCATTTATCGGGAGTACCCTCGTATTTATACACACCACTTCCATCTGGGGATACCCCATACAGTTCCTGACGACCTGTTGCAAACATCAGCCCCGGACCACCGATTCTTGTCCACTGCTCTGAGCTGGAATCGAAACTGTAAATATCCCCTGTCTGGGGATTGGTGGCAAACAGTGCTTTTGATATATAAGAATCAATTCCATATATCTTTAGAGCCGGTCCACCGACTTTCTTCCATTGCCCTGGCGTTCCTTGATATCCATATACAGCAGATCCGTCAGGAGAAATACCGTATAATCTCCCCCCGGCCACAACAAAGGACTTGCCGGGCCCTCCTATTTTTTCAAATGAGAGCGGTATTCCTTTATATGTGAAAATATCTCCGGTGGAAGACTCAACCGCATATTCCAAGGTTCCACTGTCAATCTGTTCATACCCCAGAACCACATTGCTCACAGCCCCCCAATGTTTTTCCCAGGCAGCTTGAGCCGATGCAGCACACGTGCAAAGCAACACTACGGTTATCGCGACAATTTTTTCACCTGTGTTTCGTATCATACGGCCACCTCCTCATTGCTTACAATTGATCTTTACAAGTAACTACTCACAGTGCACCTGATCTTTCCGCGATCAGCCTGGCTTACGTATGACCTAATGCACACCATCAGCCCGTGTGCCCTCCTTCACCATGTAACCAGTTATACATACAAATAAATTTCAAACTAAAAGCTATGTTCCCGTACTTAGGATCACGAAAAAATAAATTATCCAATTTTGCTTGTCTCTCAACTCGGTAACCTCGTCGCGTCAATGACTCAATACGGCCAGTATGGAACCATTGACGCGACAACGACCAAACCTATATCCTACGCAATTTTTGGATATTTACTATTTTCCGCGCCCCTTACTTTTTTGCGGCGTGTTGAATTGAGGGAAAAAAAAGAGCCCATGGAAATCCTGTTCCATTGGTTGCAGCGCCCTTGATCTCTGTGGGATAGTTTCTATTGTCAGTATCTCCAAGTCCCAGTTGACCGTACGTATTTTCACCCCAGCCATACAGCCTCCCATCTTCCGACAGTGCCAGGGAATGGTTATGTTTTGCTGCCAGAGAACGAAGAGACGGGCCAAAGGCAATAGTGATTGGTGCAGTTTTATATGATCCTGTAAATGTATCGCCCTGTCCAAGTTGACCTGAGCTGTTTGAGCCCCAGGCTTGTCCCTCTGCCAACAATCCCCTTGTAGCCAACGAATGCCCTGCCCCTGCTGCAATGGTGTGAAAAAAGAATCCCACCATTGTAGGCGAATAGCGGTTATCCAAATCTCCAAGACCAAGGCGACCGTACCCATTGAGCCCCCAACTCCAGAGAAAATTGTCTTGTTTAATAGCCAGACAATGATATCTTCCGGCAGCAATGGTTCTCCATGTTGTATCTGTGCCAATCTGAGTGGGATCAGTGAGTCCTGTGTTCTCCCCAAAAGTGTTTTGTCCCAGCTGGCCGTACAGATTGTCTCCCCAGGCCCAGAGTGTACCATCGGCTTTCAGAGCAAGGGAAAAATTTTGACCTGCGCTAACGGCGACCCAGTTTTTTTCAGTACCTATTTGTTCAAAATTAGCCATAATCTGTTGATTGTTCACAAACACATATCCCCACCACCAAAGACTGCCGTCACTTTGTATGCCAAGATAATGAGATTGTCCTGCAGCCACAGCAGACCACTGTGTTCCCGTTTGAGGTTCAGTCGGAGTAACGCTGTAATTTCCCCAGGACCAGAGAGTACCGTCAGAGCGAATTCCAAAAGAAGTGTAAACTCCGGCCGCAACCCTCTCCCAGTCTGAATCAACCCCAACCTGCCTGGGTGTTAAGCTTTTAAAATTTCCTGCTGCAGGGCCTAATCCCAATTGGCCGTACGTGTTGTCTCCCCAGGCCCAGAGCGTACCGCCGGAATGTACTGCAAGGGAATGCCGATCGCCTGTGGCCATGGTTTTCCATCCCGCAGATGCATCCTGAACCGAGATCCTGCCAAATGTTCGCCGGATGCTGGAGCTATCAAAACCTTCAGATGCTAAATAGAATCCATCTGCACCTCCTCCCATGGCCACTGTAGGATACTCTGCTCCCCACACCGTCAACGAAGAAAGATTGTCCAGAAATTCAGCAAAACCGGTACCATGCCCTGTCAAATTTCCAGAAGAATCGGAAGTCAGGATAATCTGACGACCGACAGTATAAAATGTACCATTACTGTCAACGACCCAGGCTGCAAAGCAATCGTTTCCATTTGCTGTACAGCTGACATCTGCGATATCGTACACGTTCATGCTCACCCCACTAAGAACATCTCTGTACACAGTGGTTGGCGTATTCCAGCCGCCCGGGTAATAGCGAACATGTAAATCGCCCGCATTGATATGCCTGTTGGTTACCCAGGTAATCATGTAATATTGAGCGCCTTTGGAAAAAGCTACGGCAGGAAACTGATGTATTCCCGCCAGCGGCGTGCCGTTATCAGACAGACTGAGGAGTCGCACACTGGCAGGATTTTTTTCAAAAACACCTTCTGCCTGTACTCCTGGCACGGTAACCCCGTATATTTTTTCCGTATCATCATAGACAATCATAAATTCATCGCGGACACTGTTGTATGCAATATCCGGATGGGTGCTGGCTGTCATGGAACTTGAACGAAGGAGAAGATTTTGCCACGATATTGCACCATCTATACTGATGCGAAGACCGGCTATGTAAGGGTAAGCAGTAGCATCATCAATGATCATGATGACCTGAAAATCTTTATTGGTTGGGCTGTAAACAATACGAGGTGATTTTTCGCCTGCAGCTAAACAGAAGCCAGGCCCTGAGGGACATTCGTGCATATCTTCAGCAACAACAAAAGGGGTCAGGGTATCAGCAGGACCACACCAGGGAACAAATCTCCCGTAAATATCCCAGGACAAAGCAGTATACGCTCCAGTGGGATCATAGGACCAGACAACCAGATAACGATCAAAGACGGGATCGTAAGCTACATCCGGCTGTTCACAGCTATGAGGAAGATTTGCTATGACATAGTTTGCAATATACCTGCCTGCAGAGGAAAAACGTGCAGCATGGATTTGCTGCACGCCAAGAGTGAGAACACTGTGGCTGTACTGATACACCACCAGGTATTCATCGTGCTTACTGTTGTATGCAACCCTTGGCTTTCCGGGTATATCTCCCGGCAGGCCTGCAGTGAGCGAAACAGATGGATTGAACTGCAAGGCTGCAAAGGAGTTTTGGCTCGCCACCACCACCGTCACCACCACAATAAAAATGAAAAAAAAGCATCTCATACATATCCTCTTGCCAGGAGTTACAGGCACTGTTTATACGAAAAATCGGCATCACCGAAAACTACAGTGGAGTCAATTATCAATTTGCTCTGCCGTCATTCGTATTGCAGTGGCAAAGGGTCACGGAAAAGACAACTTATTTTCCGCGACCCAAAAGCCTTTACACAAACCATATCCCAGTTATAAATAAAGAAGTCAATACGGACTATTACGTAAAAAAGAGGTGAGGTACTACGTAGATTACAAACGAGACAATTGATCAAGAAGCAAATAATCGTGCAAACACAAGGTCTTTAGAGGATATCCACATATATGGACCAGCACTGGCTACAGGGACACGATGCCTATTTTAACAGCATACCGGGTTAATTCCGCAACTGTGTTGAGCCCAAGTTTTTTTCTTAAATTCTGACGATGAATTTCAACGGTACGTTTACTGATATGCAGGGTGTCGGCCATGTATTCACTATTTTTTCCCTCAGCAATCAGCTGAAGAATTTCCATTTCCCTGGACGACAGGTCACCTTCTCTGGCCACAGCCTTTTCAGGCGTCATTTCAAGGGCTGAGGTAACCACCACTCCTGTTATTTCCGGGCTGACATAAAAATTTCCACCATGCACCTGACGAATGGCAAAGGCCAACTCATCAAAGGCGTTGGTTTTCAGAATATAGCCTGCCACTCCTGCTCTGAACATACCCATGACATAGTGTTTATCTGCGTGCATGGAGAGGGTAAGAATTTTTTGTTTGGGTATTTGTCTGATGATTTGGCGAGTTGCTTCAATCCCATTTAACTCCGGCATGGAAATATCCATTACGATCACATCAGGTCGCAGCTTCTCGGCAAGAACCAGAGCCTCTCGCCCATTGTCAGCCTGCCCGACAACTTCCAGATCTTTTTCACGTCCTATGGCTTCTGAGAGGCTATCTAAAAGGAGTTTATGATCATCCACCAGAAGCAGATGAATGGCTGTGTCATTTTTCATGTTTCTTTTTGATTGCTTTTCAAAGGAAGTGAAAGTGAAACTCTGCTCCCAGAATAAGGGGCAGTGTCAATGGTGACATCACCACCAAGAGCCTGGATGCGTTCCTGCAAACGTACAAGTCCATAGCCGCCTCCCGAGCTTTCAGTATCAAGAAAACTGTTAAAGCCTTTTCCCTCGTCTGCAACAGTGAAAACGACCTCTGAAGTATCACATGTCATCCATATTACTGCCTTCCTGGTGTCAGCATGCTTACAGACATTGATCAGAAGTTCTCTGACGGCACGGTAGAGTGTGATATTCGCATTTTCAGTCAAGTTGTCCAAAGAAGAGTGCAGGGGCAACTCATTTCGCAGGGTCACGTCCATACTGTGGCTGCTTTTCATATCATCGACCAACCACTCAAGAGCTGGCACTAACCCGAAATCGTATAAAATTTTAGGGCTCAGCTGAAAAGTCAAAGAACGGATTTGCTTCACCGCTTCTTCAGTCTGTGCCAGGACCAGATGCAGAGACTGCTGTTTTTGAGAAGAAAGGGACTGTATATGTTTTTTCAGTTGAATAACACTCAATGCCAGAGTCTGAGTCACACTGTCATGGAGATCATCGGCTATACTCTTCCTCTCCTGTTCCTCAACCATAGCAAGCTCGGCAGACATATTTTGCAGTAAACGTCTGTGTACATCAATCTGTCGATTGGCAGCAGATGCCAGCCCTTTTTCTTTATGAAGACTCGCATACAGCTTTGAATTTTCAATTGAAACAATAGCCTGGCCAAGCAAAATATCAAGAATTTTCAGTTGCCCTTTATGAAAGCCGGTATGGGCAGCAGTTTTTTCCAGGTAGAGAATGCCTGCACAGGTATTTTTCCTGAAAATCGGCATACAGAGAACGGAAATCCAGGGATTACCCCGTATATAAGGATCAGCTGCAAATATGGTAGATTGTATGGAATTTTCCAGGATCACTGTTTGACGTGCACGGGTCACAAAATGTATTACTGATGTAGGCAAAGAGAGCTGCAGCTGATCCAAACTCCTCTGCTGCATTATTTCAACATAGTCATTTTTTGTTTCAGCCAAAGCCTGGAGATACAACTGTTGCTCTTCATATAAAAACAGAAGCGCCCTGGTTGCTTGTGTTTTTTTCAGCACCAGTTGAATCAATTTTTCCATGATACGCGAAAACCTTGTTTCCCTGGCAATAGCACGTGCAGCCTCCAAAACATCATGAAGATCACCACCGGTAACCAAAGCCTCTTCCCTCTCTTTTCCAAAGAAAGCTCTGGGATACACCGAAGCAGTATCAGCAAAAACAAAGGGGGGATACATTTGCTCCATGGCTGCAGTCTTGGCAACTGCGCCCCATTGCATATACAGCTCATGGGCCTGTGATATATACCGGCTGGCAGTATGCTCATCATTTCCAGCAAGATAATATCTGCCCGCCAACTCCAACCCCAGAGCCTGCTCATGGAGATAGTTGTTTTCCCGTGCGTGCTGAATACCTCGGGAAAAATAGTCAGCAGCTTGTCTGTGCTGCAAATGATGCGCACAAAGTAATCCCTTAACAAGTTCGTATTTATGCACAATATTCTCAGGCACAACAGCCGACCATTTCTTGAGCTTCCTGAGATTTCGTCGAACCGTATGCAGATATCGGTGTCGTCTTCTCCAAGAGCAACTTGACAGGACGGAAAGACGTGCTATGGAATCATAAAAAAGCAATCCGTAACTCTCGGGCAGTGCCATGGCCGCGTCACTTCGTCTGCTTGCAGCATCTGCAAAACGAATACTCTCCTGCGATTTATGAAAGAGCACACACAGTAGCAGAGAAAGGTAGTCCTGGGTAAACAGCCCAAAATAGTTGCCAGCCGCCTCCATGGTATCTGAGCAGGTTTCTCTATCATAGATTGGCCCCCGCAGGGCCCAGGGTTCGGCATTCCAGGTAGTGAGGTTAAATACCACCTGACGAAACATATTCAGATCATCTACAGGTACAGACTGATTCAAATGTTTCAAATCATCGCGTAACGTATTCATCTGTCTATATAAAAATTGTAGATCAACACCACCATAAAAGCTGAAAGAGCAATAGGTTGCAGCACAGGTTGCGGCAAACTGGTGATCACCTGTTTCGCGGCCAATCCTGTGCCCTTGTAACAGAGAAGGACACGATTCGAGCAAGTGCTGCTGCCAGTGGCTGATAAACCCATGTACGGTTGCAATGGTTCTGGCTTCTACAGACCTGAAATTGTTCTCTCGCAACAATCGTAACGCAAGTAATCCGAATTGATGCCCAGCCTCAAAACGTTGCATAAGCCCACAGAGGAGAAACCCATATCCCGCATAAGCAAAGGCTGAGGCATCAGTATTGCCAAACTGCAATGATAAACGGATGCTTGTAAAAATGATGAGAGGGAGCAGGTGAGGTCTGGCGTAAAACGCTGCCAGGGTTGTACAGGAAAAAACCCGCAAAACCGACACAATCGCCGGGTCGCTCATTCCGGAAAGCTCTGCCAACCCGGCTGTTTTTCTTTTACGAAGCTGCCACAACGTACACAGGAGGCCGAACAGAATATCACTGGTACGGGGGTGTTTTTTTAAGCGGACTCCAAGCTGGCGTGCAAAATCAAGAGCAACGTCTATGGCTTCATCCATTTTCCCACTGGCATAAAGAAAACTGGTCTTGATTTCATATATTTTTGTTTTGCTAAGAGGGTCATCAATCTGTTCATCAACACACGTGACCAACGCATCCATTTCCTGAGACTTTCCCAAAAGCAACGCGGCCTGGGCTGCACCTTGATACAGCTCCTGCGTAAGCTCTGGGTATACTGCCCAGGACGATGGTTTACCAGGGATCGTTTGCATCAGAAACTCAACACACTCTATTCCTTTGCTGAAATAGGTAAAAGCTGTAACATAGGCTGCCCGCGTGAGCGCCAGTACTCCCCCCTTATGATTGAGCAATACAAGTTTGAAAAGATCCTGCACATGGTGCGCGCCACAGGGCGCTACATTCAACAGATTGATCACCTGAAACAGCGCATTGGCAGAATTTTCTTCATCAAGATGTGCTTGCAACACTCTCCCAATCCGCACAGCTTTAGCCTCATACTCCTGTTGTGTTAAAGTCGTCAGTAGACTATCCTGAATGCAGTCATGGGCAAAAGAGTATGCAACGGCTGCAGCAGTTGTCCTGGCAGGCGCATTGCGATCTTCACGGATTTCCGTTACGAGCAGCCCGATTTTTTCAGCACTGGACAGTGCATGCTCAATAATGCAAGGCTCCATCTCGCAACAGCAGAGAAGTTGTACAACCTCAAACCGATAGCCAAGTAACGCTGCTGTAACAAGAATATCAAGATACTGTTTGTCAAGCTCAGCTATGCGAGCGCTGATGAAAAGAGCAGCATTATCGCAAACAGGTAAACGCCCCAGATCTGCTGCATTCCACTCCCATTGAGCGCTGGTGGAATTGTAAGTCAGCAGACTCTGCTTTTGTACAAACAGAACAAACCCCTCAATTAATATCGGAATTCCTCCGGTTTTATTGGCAACCACCTTACTCAGCTCATAAACCTTTTCCAGTGGACACTGCAGGAGATAACAAAGCTGTTGCTGTATATGCCGCCTCTTCAGTGGTGGTACCGTAAGCTGCTCAACAGGCATGTTCCGTCTTGCCAGTTCTTCCAGCAAAGTAAACCACGGATGTTCAGGAAGCATCTCCTTCTCTCGAAAAGCCACGACAAACAGAATATGGCTGAGATCATCATCAAGACAGATTAAACGGATCAAATCCATGGATGCATCATCCGCCCATTGCAAATCATCAACAAACACCAATAGAGGTTGATCAGGATCTGTGAATGCCCGGATAAAAATCTGAAACAGATACTCAAACCTGTTTTTTTCAGCAATGGGGGATAAAAATGTCGATGGTTCCTGGGAGGGAATTATGTATTTAAGGTTTGGAACGATTTGAGTGATCAGGGAAGCGTCATTTTTCAGTGCACGGGTAATTTTTGATTTCCATGAATCAAATGTCGGTCCATCTTGACTTAAAATCCATTCAACTCCACTGTTCAATGCACTTGAAAGTGCGCTGTACGGTAAAGAATGACAAGTTTGATCAAATTTTCCACAAATATATCTACACCGCTTACGGCCCAGGTATTTTCCGACACTTTGTACCAGCGCAGACTTGCCTATACCGCTTGGTCCCTGTATGTGGATGATTTGTTTTGCCTGCCCGGTTCTTTCCCAGGCACGCAAAATCGTCTGAACCTGCTCAGAGCGACCAAACAATGTTTCTGAGATACCCGTGGTACCTGACGAATTATCATCCCAGGATACCTCTGGGGATGCTATGGCCTGTTTTTCCCCACTGTTTTCACATTCAGCATCAGGTGATTCAGGTTTCTGTGTCATGTCCGTATCTTTAGTCATACGCCAACTCCTGGAAATCACCCTCATACCTAACACATTTTTCGCAGCCTGGTGGTATTGCTGAATACACATGATTACAAATCTTTACGGGAATTACAAATCTTCTTTTTCCCTGAACAATCATGAATCCCGGCAATAAACGGCAAAAGTTTCAAAAAATAATATATTTTTGAGGCATAGTGTCAGACAGCTGACAGACACTTACCTCACATGAGGGTAGGCTGAACCCATCAGTAAGAATCTAGCTACCCAAACACCTTGCCGGGATAGACAAAACCACCCGTGGGTTCTCTCCGACAGCAGTATCGGGAAAACCAGGAGAAGAAAAATGGCCGAAAATGTTCAGTGTAAAGACGTGTCCATGTGTGAGCACGCACCAACTATGATTGTCGAAACAAAACAGGATGACGGGAATGCGATCGATGACGATATGGCCTATGAGACGACGCATTGTACTTCCTGCGATACAGACGTCCCCTGCAGCCAAACAGCCTGGGAGACATGTACAGAATCATCCACTCTACTTTTCAGAGCACTTAAAGCTGGAAGAATTCGCGGAATGGTATGTATTATGCGAAGCAATACCACTACCCCCGAACACGATTCCATGCTTTTCCAACTGGCCAGGGAACTGATTCAGCGCGATATTCTTGTGGCTGTCTCCGGCTGTGTCAGCCCTGTATTGGCGAAAGCAGAACTGACAGGTGCAGATGCTATCATCTCGGCTAGTTACGGTTTGACTGAACTCTGCAATCACCTGGATATCTCACCTATCCTCTACATGGGCAGTTGTACCGAGCATGCCCGCATCATAGATCTCTGCACTGAATTGGCAGATCACGCTGAAACAGACATCAGCAAGCTGCCCATAGTAACCGTTACAGCTCAATGGCATTCGCAAGAAACAACCACCACTGAACTGAACCCATCTGACCTGAAAAAGATTTATGGAACCTGTTTCTTACAGGAAAACAATTCCATAGAGACAGCAAACAGTATTGACGGGCATATTCACAGCAAACGAATACATCTTGCATGGTGTGATCAACACCATTGCAGCATCCACTCTTGAAACCTCAAGAGCCCTCATATCTGTGAAAAATAAGTAACTTGGGGAATACACACCGTACATCCCGCCCCGGTAAGGAAGGGGTGGGATGTACGGCATCCTATTCACGACAACTGCATGTCCGATGGCTCGAAACACCGCAAATTATACGCGTGAAGAATTCTACATATAAGTAGAAGAGGCATTTAAGGGGCTGAGAAAGCAACATTACTTGATCCTGCAGAACTCACACGCTCTGACCATCATTCTGCATCCAGAGCATCACGAACGGATCTTGCCAGTTCAGCATAATCTACAGGTTTCATGAGAAAAGTCTGTATCCCCATCATTGCAGCTTTTTCCGCGTCCATTTCGGCGCTATAACCAGTACACATAATAATGGGTATATCAGAGCGGATTTCCAATATTTTCCTGACCAGCTGTTCTCCTGTCATTTTAGGCATGGATTGATCTGTGATAACAAGATCAAATGCATCTGGCTTTGAATAAAACAGGTCAATGGCCTGTTGTGCCTGGGTGCAGACAGTGACAGTATATCCCAACAGCTCGAGTTTCTTTTGGGTTAAGGCAACTATTTCCCGTTCATCATCCACCACAAGAACACGCTCTTTGCCCGTCGCTTTTTCCAAATGTTGTACCTTATCTTGAACACCTATCTGGGTGTCGGAATCAAGGTAGGGGAAATAGACATGGAAATGAGAGCCGATGCCCACTGTGCTCTCCACTTCGATAACACCGTTAAATGATTTCACAAACCCATGGACCATTGCTAACCCCATACCAGACCCTTTTCCGGCATCTTTCGTGGTAAAATAGGGATCAAATATCTTATGAATGACGTTACCTTCAATACCAGGGCCATTGTCGCTAACAGTCAACACAACATAGGAACCACCTGGCAACTCCACCCTTTCGGGAGTTGTTATCAAGATATTTTCAGGTAAATCCAGCCTGCTCAGTTTGACCTGCAGTCTTCCGTTAGGACCGTCAATAGCCTGACAGGCGTTTGTGCAAAGGTTCAGGACAATTTGATGAACCTGGGTCGGATCAGCTAAAATTTGTCCACAACCAGCATCGATCTCCGTGCAGATTTCGATGCTTGCAGGGATTGTGGCCCGAAGAAGCTGGATAACCTCTGTTACAATCTGGTCGATTTGCACCGGAATCTGTTTTCCGGGTTCCTTGCGACTGAAGGATAAAATATGCCGGACAAGTTCTTTTGCCCTCTTACTTGCCTTTAAGATTTCATCTATACATTCCGTCATCTCGGCAGATTGAGGCGACTCAATCTGGGCAAGTTCTGCATAACCAATTATCGCAGTTAAAATATTATTAAAATCATGGGCAATACCTCCAGCCAAGGTCCCAACTGCTTCCATTTTATGAGCTTGGCGGAGTTGCTCTTCAATCTCTATTCTTTCTGTGATATCTCGATCAATACCGCGGTATCCCCGGAAATCACCATTTCTATCAAAAACAGGAATTCCGCTGGACTCCAGAATTACTTTCCGACCATCCTTATGCAGATTTTCGTTCACCAGATTGGCAAAAGGCTCTCGTAACTCCTTATAAAGAATAAACTTTTTAAAGACTTTCTCAGCTTCCTTTGAAGTCATTGGTTCAAAAGCCGACTGACCTAGAAGTTCTTCCGGCGAATATCCCAACAAATTCTTTACACGAGGACTCACATAGGTAAACCTTTCATTCTCGTCAAATTCCCAGATCCAATCCGTAGAATTTTCAGCAAGATCTTTAAAACGCTGCTCACTCTTCTGTAACGCTTTCTCTGCCGTATCCCTATCCTCCAGCATGATATTGACACTTTCAGCCATACGATCCAACTCCTCGAAATGGACCAGCTCTCGATCTATTTTTTCATGGGAAAAAGAAGCTTTTTGAAAAAATGACACAAGTACGTCTGTATCGTTTTTAAGATTCTTACTCAAGCGATGGAAGAAAAAAAGAAAGAGAGAAAAGACCCCCATGGAAATCAGCAGGGAAAACAGAATCTTTCTTGTTATTTCAGTTTTCAAGGCAACCTGCATACCCGCAATATCTTTTTCCACATCATCCAGGTAGAAGCCAGCGCCAATAAGCCATCCCCATTCTGGAATTCCGAGAATATAAGAAGCTTTAGGAGTCTCTTTTTCAGAGGAAGTAAGCTTGACATGGGAATAATAGATATAATCTCCCCCAGGTTGCATTGCAGCATCGTACTCTTTCTGGAAAATATTTTTCATTTTTTCCGGATTGGCAGCAAATACCTCCCACAGTTTTTCCGTACCTGAAAATACTTTTCCATTG
Organism: Desulfogranum japonicum DSM 18378; assembly: GCF_000429945.1. Taxonomy (GTDB): domain Bacteria; phylum Desulfobacterota; class Desulfobulbia; order Desulfobulbales; family Desulfobulbaceae; genus Desulfogranum; species Desulfogranum japonicum. Next base: position 15,994 of record NZ_AUCV01000054.1, read on the forward strand.
GATACAAGGGCATCACCATTAAGTTTATTGACGAATATATAGCCCTCTTTTCCAAATCGAATTCTGCTGATGGTTGAGAGCAAATCCGCCTGTATCTGCTCTTCAATGTCATTGACATACAACCCTGTACCAATTACCCATTGATATGGCTTAAAAAGCTTAACAAAAGATATCTTTTTGAAATTACCTCCCTGGGATTTTGGCTTGGTCCAGTAATATTCACAGAAGCCCTCCCCATAAGTCTTTGCAATTTGTATTATATCTTTAACAACATACTTCCCTTTGACATCCCGTACCCCTAGAAGATTTCTCCCCTCTATCTCGGGTTTGTCAGCAAAGAGGATCTCCACCCCATCCAGGCCTGTGACAAAATAATACCCGCTGTCATCTGCATAGCGGACAGGCCGGAGGGCATCTACAATCATTCCATGAATCTCATCTTTACGATACGACAGTTTATTCTGCTCAAAAATATGTTGTGCAATTGAGAAAGCCTCGTAGGTTCTCAACCTGATCATTTGCCTGGTTACCAACTCAGTTTGTGATTTTTGATACGAAATCAATTGAGCAACCCGCTCAACCTCTTGCTTGATATTTGCTTTCTGGTTGGTAATGTAATCGTCTCGTAACTGAGCAGAACGCCCATAAAAATCTTTGTAGGAACGCGCAACATCGACTGCAGTAATGCATACAGCAACCCCTACAATAAAAACCGTACCCCAAATCTGAATATACCGACTTAGCTGAGTTTTTTGTTTCATGCTTGTATGCTGATGTGACGAGAAAAAATGATTTTCTGGAAAATAGCATAACTACCAAAACAAAGACAAAACTGACGTATAGACCCATCTTCCCTATAAACTGCTTTATAGTAGCTTATCACAAAAAATGGAGTTATGAATAAATACAATGTTCCTGGCAGTGAAAAGATTTGAGCTCTGAACATTTTAAGAAAATAATCATTACCAAATGTGTGAACACCTGGTAAATCAAGAAGCAGATAGCACTATCAAAATAGTGTTAAACACAACAGGTTACACAAAAGATAAGGTAACTACTCACAGGGGGAAAGGGTAAGCTTGAGATTCTCTTTTAGGATCGCGGGAAATAATAAATATCCAAAAATTGCGTAGGATATCAGTTTGATAACGTCGTCGCGTCAATGGTTCCATACTGGCCGTATTGAGCCATTGACACGACGACGTTACCGAGTTGAAAGACAAGCAACTCATTCACAGGAAATCAAAGATTTACAGGGCAATTGACTCATTGGGCTGTAAAACGTGCACGGTAGTTCCTGTTTCCTGCTTAACCGTTCCTGCCCATTGCTCAGCATCCTGATGAATAACATCAAAGGTGTTGTAGTGAATGGGAATAACCTGTTTGGGTTCAATCAGCTTCACGGCTCGCAGTGCGTCTTCAGGCCCCATGGTGAAATTATCGCCTATAGGTAAAATGGCCAGGTCAATGCCTTCCTCCCCGATGAGTTTCATGTCGTAGAACAATCCGGTATCACAGGCATGATAGATTTTTTTATCTTCAATATAGAATAAAAAACCGCAGGGGTTCCCGCCATAAGAGCCATCAGGCAACTGCGAGCCATGATGAGCAATGGTCAACTTTACCCGTCCCCAGGGATAATCAAAGCCACCACCTATATGCTGGGGATGCACTTTTTCCACTCCTTGAGCACCCAGCCAGTTGCTGATTTCAAAGTTGGCTATGACCGTTGCGCCTGTTCGTTTAGCTATTTCTATAGTGTCTCCTATATGATCACCATGCCCGTGAGAGACAAGAATATAATCTGCCTCGATCTCTTCTGGCTTTACCGGGCTTAGTGGATTTCCCGAAAGAAATGGATCTATAAGAATTCTGCTTCCTGCCGCTTCAATGAGAAAGGCACTATGACTCAACCACGTTACTTGAATACTCATAATATCCTCCTGTAGTTTCTTACAATTAGCAGTCAAAATATTACAACGTTCAGCTCAGGTATAATCCAATACGCTGTGCCGGCCTGATTGCGGAAATCTCAGGCATCCTATAACCAGTTACAAATACAGGGGAGTTTCACATGTATTTGTTCCCCTTATGAGTAGTTACACGAATTCCTCTAAAAAATATATGTAGTTCTTATTTCATATGGCCCTGGAATGCCGAGCAGATGCGCCTTTAACACCTCTCTTTTTCCACAAATTAATTTACCAGGTAGTACTCAATGGTAGAGACAACTCGAACCTGTTTTATATGCGCTGTACTGCTGTCTCTGTTACGGATGCTGAACTGTCCCTGAGAAGCTCTTTTAATTGTTCCTAGACGGCTTTCTGAATCTGCTGCGAATTTCTCTGCCACCTGTCGTGCTTTTTTGGTAGCTTCCTCTATCATCTCAGGTTTGAGATCATTCAATCCGGTAAAAACATAATCCGGCTTTTTATCATAACCTCCTCCAGCAAGAACAATTCCCATTTTCCCCAACTCAGAAACTGAACTCATCAACTTTCGTACTACCTCAACCTTCTCACTGTATACGGTTATTGTCTGGGAAGCTGTGAAGCGATAATCAACGGCCCCGTTGTTTGAATATTGTTGTGCTAATTTGTCTGTAACCGTTGGTACATTGTTGGTGATTTCCTCTTTGGACAAACCATGATCAAGCAGATACTGTGTAATTTTTTGAGCATTCCCTTCCATTTTTGTATAAAGAGATGCAATATCGTTTTCTGCAACACTATAGCTGACCGGCCAGATAACGATATTGGCAGGCACCTCTCTTTCTGCCAGACCTTTGACAACAACTGTACGATCATACTCTTTGAATGCAACAATTCCATTGGTAAAAAAAGACCCCAGCGCTATCGCGCCAAGAACAATGGAAATACCCAATATCGAAGCTCCCTTTGTGCTTATCGATGTGTTCATTTTTACCCCCTCGAAAAGGCCAATGCCTCCTTATACAGGAAATGAAATATTGTGTGATACAAACAGATTTGAAATATTCATTGCCACTATAGTATAATATTTCTACCTTTATATTGAGCAGCGAGACGTACTTTCACAAAACAATTACAAAAAACCAACAAAAATAAGACTTGGAAATGGTTTTAAAGAGCTTGGCAATACCTATCCATCAATGATCTTTTCCCCAGTTTTTGCATTCTATTCAACACTATATTCCCATACTACTACACATATGTCTGCAATAAAGTTTTGAACAGCTTGAAGATATGATCGTGAAAAATCCATGGTAGTACCTGTAACCTATTTCCCTAACTGTACATCGAGAATGTACTTACTCACTCATTCCAGGGAGAGGATAAGTCCCGTCCTCCATTCACAGTGTTATGGAATTTAAAAAACTCATCCACCTCCTGTATGTGCCAACCCAGTTTTGCAACATGAGTTGTCAGTACTGTTATTTAGGGGATTTAACAGAAACACAACCTGATACCACAACAATATTAGGTACACTGCATACAGCACTGGAACAACTTTTGTTGCATGGATACCTCCCCTTTAACCTCTCTTTCCATGGCGGAGAGGTAACCACCCTTTCCTCCGAAGTCCTTGACAGCCTGTTTCATACGGCCGCAAAGCACTATTCCCAATATGGCAGTCAGATACATGCTCAGGGATTTCGAGTCAATCCACCGCACATTAAAACCAACCTGCTAACATTTCAAAAGCACTGGGATGTACTTGTCAAACACCAGGTCTCAATCAGCGGCAGCGTGGACCTGCCATTACGCCTGCACGAACGGTTTCGCCGCGACAAAGGCGGCAACAGTACTCTGCAACGCACCCTGGAAAATCTTCAAGCCCTGGCAGCGTATCCATATAACAAAAAAATTTCCTGCGTTGTAACCCGAGCCCATCTCGAGGCGGTGGACGAATTCATTGATGCCATTAAATACCTGCATTACGACATTGGACTGGATATGAGCCGTTTTAACGTCATGTTTGGGTTTCATTCCCATAAAAACAATGACAAATTTCACAACCAGGTCCCAGGCACCGAGATGCTGACCCAGCTGGAACAGGTAGATTTTTACCATGCACTGAAACAGGCTTTTTTACGAACTCCCCTGGAAAACGCCTTTAAAAATGAATGGTTTAAAGAGTTTACACCTGACTTCTGTTGTTCTTCCGTTAACTGCGGAGATAAATTCTTTCTCCTCCAATCCGATGGAAGCGTTTTCAGCTGTCCCCGCGGCCAATCATCAAAGCAGTACTGTTACGGCAATATATACGAAGAAGACATAGAAACCATTATGCACAATGGTGAAAACACTATCGAACGTAACGAAAATCTCTTGTTCATCGCTGATACCTGCATGATCTGTGAATACCTGCATCTCTGTAACCTGGGCTGTACCTTTGTTCGGCAGGAAACCAATCTGCAAAAAAGTTATACATGCCTGTTGCAGAGAGAATTATACCACGACAATCCTGATCGCTACCCTTCCATGGCTGCGGCGGAGATAGAGAACTATGCACGACATTTCCTGCTGAGAAACAACCTGCAAAAACTTCACAAGGTGCATACCCAAAAGCAGCGTTTTCTTACCCCTGAGTTGAATGAAAAAGAAAACTGGCTCAGTGAAATCATCCAACGGGACACGGTGTTACAGGATATCTATGGTGACGGCCTTTTTTTACTCAACGTCAATGACGTGAACTACCGCCTGCGATCAGCCATCCTAAAAAATGAGGCAGATATCGAGGTACTGGACAGCAACAGTCAGGTTATACTTGGAGTGCGAAACGATATTTTCAGCCTGGCCTGTAACGACGAGATAAACAACTACCTGCATCTCATGCTGCTCCGTGATACCACTGTCAAGTACGGTGATGAGCAGCGTACCAAGCAGGAACATATTTTTGATTATTCCGTGTATAGAAATATCTTTCTGAGCGCCTCAGAAGAGGTAGACGGCTATTTCCTGTTTGATATTTCCCAGATACTCATCAATCATTCATACTGGTATCTGGATGGGATAAAAAACAACCTTTTTTTTACAACCAAGGCGCTCCGGGAATATCATTACACCAAGCAAAAAAAGAACGCGTTCTACCACATCCAGGCAATTAACCTGCCTTTCCATAATATTGAATTCTTTTGGAACAGGAATACATCAGTATGAATACAGAAACCGTCCTGCACGATAATAAATTACGAGTGTATCTCACCCAGACCGGCATCAAGAACGCTGACAATGCCAGACAGATCATCCAGACACACTTTACTGACCACGCCACAGAATATCCATATGTTCTGTTTCGCAATAACTCATTGTATCTGTTTACAACTTCCGGCCTGCTCATGGTGGAATCCATGCGCAGCAAAAACGGAGCGAATTATCTGCGTTTTGACGGTGAAAAGATAACCCAACTGGAAGCGGAATACTATCTTGGACCGGATTCCGGCGTTGCCAAAGGTAGTGGAGGGATAATCCCCGGTGGAAGCAATAACAACAATAATAATAACAACAACAATAATAACGGTAATAATAACAATAACGGATGAATGGAATGAAAAGGTACCTGACCACGATCCTTGGCAGAATCTTCATACATAGTGTAGCAACGGTACTTCTTACGCTCTTTGTCTGGCAAAAATTCGAAGGGTATTATCATACCAAGGGGCCTGTTGCAGGATTTTTCCCATATCTCATTGTGGTGATACTGATCTGTTATGCCTGGCGTCAGTTCTCACGCATATCCACGTATCGAACCAGAATAAAAATGGCACAGCATCCAGCCGCCTTCAGCCCCGACAAGATTGATTGTTATGTCAGCGTACAGGGAACGTTGCTTGGTGAAAACATTCATGTTTCGCCTCTCAAAGGAGAACCATGCGCGTATTACCGCTCTGAAATATTTGCTGAGTGGGAAACCAAAAAGAGGAAACCGAACCGCGGGATGGAAACCCAACGCAAGCCACTGCTGAAGGATTCTTCTGCAGATGAACTGAAAATTTTGGTACAGGATCAGCCTGTCTATGTACGGACAACAGATTTCCCACAAAAATGGATGCAATTACGGACCTATGAAAAAACCAGGGAAAAATGTCCTGCCCAGATCATTCAATCTGAAAAAAGCAAATATAAAAAATATCAGGTATATGAATCTTATGCCTGCAATGGCGACAGCATAATGGCTCAAGGCAAACTCACCAGGTTTACCGATGGTCGGCTCTTCATTGTGCCCAGCGGTCTGCATTCATACCCCTCGTTTATCATCAGCAAGGTAAAACGCACTCGCGGCGCCCAACTGGTAAAAGAAATTGTTGGTGAAGCGATGAATATGGCGACGATAAAACGCCTCGATGCCTGGATGCTTGTTATTAACGCGATTCTGCTTCTATACATCTCTACAACAGGTCACCAGGGATAACATGAGGGAGCACAAGGCCCCCCATGTCTTTGCTCCAAATATCAATGGGTAAATAAGGGTAAATGCTTGGCAGACATTTTATACAGAAAAACGCCTATGGAGACAACTCCGAGAGATACCACAAACTCTTTCCATGATGGGGAATAAGACATCCCTCTCCAAGTGTTGTAACTCTCCATGCTGAACAGGCAAACATTCATCCTATTCAGCAGTACCCCGACAATTACCAGAACATTAACAGAAAAAATAACCCTCGTGTTCTGACGATACTTTTTCACAGCCAGAATACAAAGAGGTAAAATCACTCCCACGAGCATCTCCAGAAGGTACATATTTCCTTCAACAGAGCCATCGAATGCCATGCCCGGGCTTGCCACAGCAAAGAGTTGATATAATTTGAGGCACAGATAAAACCCCAGGACAATCATTACTCCCCTGGCCAACCCAAAATAGATTTCCTTGTCGACTTTGTGATGTAAAAACTTCTGGCTTAAAGCAGTCTCAAAGCTCACCATTGAAAGCCCCATGGCAACCGCAGAAACAAGAAAATGAAAGGGCAGTTTCGTATCCCACCAAAGTGACGACATCTTGCTTGGAGCGATCAAAAACACCGCACCCAGTGACGATTGATGCAGGGTGGAAAGCATTACCCCAAAAATAACCGCCCCAATCATTATTTTCCCTACAGCCCTGCGTGCCTTTTCCCAACCAAGACGCTCAAACAGCATGGGACTGAATTCAAGCCCCAATGTTGTGGTGTAAAAAATCACATGCATGGCAACAACCCACATGACCGAATGATACTGCCACATTATGGAAGGATGCCATAGACGAAAAGGATGACCAATATCAAGAAACAAGGCCAGTACCGCCATGAGATACCCCAGAAAGGCCGTGAGAATAGCTGGCCGAACAATGGGGCGATATTTTTTCCAGTTAAACAGGTACACGGCACAGGCGATAATAAAACCACCGGCGGCCATGGCCACACCACCAAGCACATCCAGCCCCAGCCAGAATCCCCATGGATACACATCATTCAGGTTGGTAGTTGCTCCCAGGCCGTTTATCATTCGGTATACACCAACCCCCACTCCAAAAATGATCAGGAGCATCATAACAATGGTTGCAGGTGTCCAGGTCTTTATTGCAGGATTTGATTCCATTTTCTTTCACCTCACATGCAAAATTGCGTGGAAGATCAATAAACCAGCATCCACAGAGGAAGATTCCATCCCGAATGCGGTTACAAGACTTTGACCTTTGAAAGGGGAATATTCTTCCCATCCACCAGATGAATGGCACATGCCAGGCATGGATCAAAGGAATGCACTGTACGCAGCACCTCAAGGGGCAATTCTGCGTCAGCAATGGGGTTACCTAGCAGGGATGCCTCATAGGGACCGAGTTCATCGCCATCGTTTCGTGGCCCGGCGTTCCAGGTAGACGGCACAACTGCCTGGTAATTTTTTATTTTCCCATTCTCGATCACGATCCAGTGGGAAAGGGTTCCCCTGGGAGCTTCATGAAAACCGACACCACGCTGTTCCCCGGAAGGGAATACAGGTGGATTAAAGGTGGCCATATCACCTTTGCCGATATTATCAATCAAGGCCTGCCACTGTACACCCATGGTATCGTAGAGCACGGCACAGCGGATAACCCTTGCCGCGATTCTGCCGATGGTTGAATGCAGCGCATCAATGCCCACAGAGGTTCCGGCAAGCTTACTCACTGTCTGCAGTGCCGCATCGACATAGCCTTTGGTTGGACCATGGCCAGCAAGATACATAGCCAGCACATTGGCTAACGGGCCAACTTGTGCAGGTTTATCCCTATAAGTCGGGGCCTTGACCCATGAATACTTACTCTCATAATCATATCCGGTATAGTTGGGCTCAGTGTCCTCTTCAAAGGGTGAGCGATTCCATTCACCATCATACCATGCATGTTTTATGCTCTCCTTAATGTCGTCGTACAGCGTGTTTTCCCTGTGGGTGGCTATTGACTCAAACTTGCTCACATCCCCGTTCGGAATATAACCTCCCGGCAGGTCATACATGGTTCCCTTGGAATCCATGGGCATATCCGGTACAGAAAAGTAGTTCAGCACTCCTGCGCCATACCCGGTCCAGTCAGCATAGTTTGCCCCCACGGCCGCCATATCGGTAAACATGGCCTGTTTGATAAAATCTCCGACTTCATCAATCAGTGTTTTAATATTGAAGAGCTTCTCCAGGGTCAGTGTGGATGGGCTGTCCGGGTTAATCGGATTAGTCACTCCGCCCACTGCAAGATTCTGTACATGGGGGGTTTTGCTTCCCAGGATTGCCACTACCTGGTTAATTTTTCGTTGATATTCAAGAGCCTGTAGATAATGTGTTGCAGCCAGCAGGTTTACTTCAGGAGAAAGTTTCATTGCAGGATGTCCCCAGTAGCCGCTGGCAAAAATTCCCAACTGACCGCTGGCAACAAATTTCTTCAGCCGATCCTGTACACCTTTGATTTCCTGCACACTGTTCCGCTTCCATCCGGAAAGCTGCTGCCCAAGTTTGGCTGCAGCCAGCGCATCGGCTTTGGTGGCAGAAACAATATCCACCCAGTCCAATGCACAGAGTTGATAGAAATGCACTATATGATCATGAATACCATGCCCTGCCATAATCAAATTTCTGATATAGTGGGCATTCACAGGTATTTCCAAATCCAGTGCATCTTCAACAGCTCTGACCGAAGCCATGGCATGCACCGTGGTACACACACCGCAGATCCGCTGTGTATATGCCCAGGCATCCCGTGGATCCCTGCCCTTTAAAATAATCTCGATGCCGCGCCACATCTGCCCGGAAGACCAGGCATTCACCACCTTGCCATTATCCACTTCGCAATCAATTCGCAGATGTCCCTCGATTCTGGTTACGGGATCTATGGTAATTTTTTTGGCCATACTATCTCTCCTTTACGAGCTCCTTGCAAGGCACTTGATCCCTGCAGGTTATATGCGTATGCACTCTCCACCGACGCGGTATGTTACTTATCCCTGTCTTTTTCCTTATCCAGTTTCTGGGTTACAATCCGACATGCAGTACCGGCCACAAGCAAGGCCCCGATCAACTGGGGCACATGACTGACATAACTCCATGTATATTCGGGATAAATCTGATTGGTAATACGTGGATTAAATCCAAGTTTATCGAATTCCACACCGGCCAGAAACATGTATTGGGTGCCTCCTGCTTCATCCAGGCCGTAAATATGGTCAACATACTCTGGTACAACTTGTTCCGTTGTCTTGCCATGTTCAATGTGGTTAACCGGATAGGCATAGGTATCGCCAGGTTTCAGAGCCAGACGCCGCGCTGCTTCCTCTCGCAAATCTTTCACTTTACCAAAGAGTGAAGCGCCTGTCGGACAGGCTTCACAGCATGCCGAATAACTGCCCTGGGCATAGCGATGGTTACACAGTTGGCATTTTACTACAGACGGAGACGCCTTCTCCCACTCATACATGGGAATACCAAAAGGACAGGCCACCTGACAGTATCTGCAGCCAAAACATCTGTTTTTATTATAGGTGACGATTCCCGAGTCCGGATCCTTTTGCAGAGCAGCCACAGGACATACCGACACGCAGGCAGGATTCACACAATGGAGACAATGCTGCTTGATAAATGAAAATACTCCCCCTTGAGCATCTGAGTTTTCTCTATATGCCTTAATCACGCAGAGGGTATCCGCTGAAAGACCAGTCGGAGCGTCATATTTCTTTTCTTCTCCTTCATATTCATAGGGAATTTTGCCCGCAGTCTCCCTATGGTAGAGCGCTCCCCCAGGCTCTGAATTCGCCTTTTTACAGTTGACCATACAAGACATGCAACCGATACAGAGTGTTGCGTCGTAAAGAATCCCCACAGCATCCCGGGGCAATTCTTTCGCATCAGCCCTGTTTCCCACATTGGCTTCCGCAGCCAGCATCAGCCCTGTGCCAGCGGAAAATTTCAGAAAATCCCTTCTATTGATAGCCATGCAACTCAACTCCCGCGTTGAAGGTTCACTCTTCATCCTTGCCACGGAGATTGGCAAGGGCAACAGCTGTAGCACCTACCGCAACACCGGCTACACCATAGGCAAAACTCTTAGCTCCACCTCCTTTCTCAGGCACAGCCTCAGTAAACTGCCGTGGTGGAGTGGGAAAACTGACCCGGGCCTTGGAAAAGAGAGGGCTGGAAAAACCGACATTTTCCTCTGAACACCCAAAACAGGGCGCACCAGTTGCGACAGGCCAGCACCCGGTTGAGGAAACATCACCAAAATGCAGAGTTGAGCAATTATTAAACGTTTCAGGGCCTTTACAACCCAGTTTATACAGGCAATATCCCTTGCGATGGCTTTCATCACCAAACTGTTCTGCAAATCGTCCGGCATCAAAATGAGGTCTACGTTCACAGTTCTCATGAATACGACGATCATAAGCAAACAGCGGCCTTCCCTTGGCATCAAGGGCGGGGAGTTTGCCAAAGGTTAGAAAATGAATAACTGTGGAAAGAAAATTATATGGATTGGGTGGACACCCAGGAATATTTACAACTGAAATCCCATGCTCTTCCAAAATCTTATGCACAGGAGTCGCACCGGTTGGATTTGGAGAAGCTGCTGCTACACCACCCCAGGAAGCACAAGAACCTATCGCTATGACCGCACCGGCAAGGGGGGCTGTTTCTTTGAGAATATCCAGGACAGGTTTGCCGGCTATCTGGCAATATACGCCTCCATCCTTAACAGGAATGGCACCATCAACCACAAGAACAAACTTGCCTTTGTTGGCCTCAATGGACTTCTCACGATGATGCTCGGCTTGATGCCCTGCACCGGCATTCAGCGTTTCTGAATATTCAAGAGATATAAGATCAAAGATAAGGTTATCAATGGTAGGATGGTTGGTTCGCAACAGAGATTCAACACAGCCTGTACATTCCTGACCAGAAAGCCAGATGACCGGTGGCCGTTGCGGAGAAGTTACAGCCTTCGCCATTTTTGGCACTACACTCATGGGCAGTCCCATGGTTGCAGCAACTCCGGTACAAAACTTAACGAAATCCCTGCGTGTGACTTCGCCCCATCGTCGTTCGCCGCTCTTTCCCTTTGACACCATCAGCTACCTCCTTGGTCAGTTCAAATGAAACAGTATTACATCAGCGAAACAACACCATCGCTCAAGCAATACGTACGACCTGCAGAGGACAACCGTACCCCTGCAGGGGCCGATCAACTGCAAATAACAAGGCGGACGAGTACTCAGTTAGTGCCTATAAAAAACTTCTCCTCTCTTTTCACAGGCTCCCCCGTACTTCCCATGACTTGTTGAAAAACAAAAAATATACCTGCAGTGGCACTGTTCACAAATTCAACAAGCATTGTCCGTGGTACAAAACTTCTGCACAGTACACTCATGCGGAATTCAGGTCTCAAGCACTTCCGACAGAAAAGTTCCTACTAACATCATGGTATTAAGAAGTTACAACACAATCAAGCTATTTTTCCATTTTGCACAACTCGCACACAAAGACGAGCTAAAAACTACGAAAATATAACACCATAGAAAAAACAGACAAAAAAGCCAAAAATTACGCCCACAGAACGACTGGTGCCACGCTGTGGCAACAAACCAAAATAATATAATAAAATACATCCCTGTAACCACGACCCGCCTGAAACAAATGTGCACATCGAAGGCACAACACGTTGAAGATTTATTCAGCAAATGTTTCTTCTGTATATTTTCCACTCTACCCTATGAACCCTTTGAAAAGCAGGGCAGAGCATTGTATATTCGATACGCATTGGGTGATTTATCCTGCATCTGAATCCGGAGAAACAACCATTGCAGATACAGATGCAGTGAAAAATAAGGGTCGCGGAAAATGATAAATATCCAAAAATTGCATAGGATATCGGTTTGGTAACGTCGTCACATCAATGGTTCCATACTGGCCGTATTGAGCCTTTGACGCGATGACGTTACCGAGTTGAGAGACAAGCAAGATTGGATAATTTATTTTTTCCGTACCCCTAAGAGGAAAGGCGTGTGAACATCCGCCACGAGCCAGTCATTGCTGTATTTGAAGTCCTGGAAGGCCGATGGGTACCGTGAACATATGTTCAAACCACTGGGGCACCGGGAAGGTTGCCGACCAGTGATACTTCATGAGCCAGAAAGCCTGCCCGATTACACGGCACGTCTCTTCCCAGAGTTACCCACCGGAATTCTCTGTATTGTGCAAGCCATTGCTGGGCAGGCTACTGAACGGCTTTCAAATACAGTGAAAATCCGTCCTTAACAGATATCTTTGTTACTCATACTTTCAGATTACATGACTATGCAGGATAAAAATCGTGCTTTTGGAGCTGTTATCAGCCAACTCATCAATGGTAACTCACTCAGCAGAGATGTTGCCTATCACGCTTTTCAACAGGTATTGAACAACGAAGTCAGTGAAATGCAGCAGGGAGCTTTTCTTGCCGCACTCACAGCAAAAAAAGAAACCGCTGAAGAGATAGCCGGCGGCTGGCAGGCAATATTTGAACGTGACACCAATAAAGTGGTTTTCGATCAGGAACTTCCTCTTATCGACAACTGTGGTACAGGGATGGATACTTTCAAAACCTTTAATGTCAGCACGGCATCTTCCCTGATCGGTGCTGCTGGTGGATTACACGTATCACGCCATGGGGCCAGGGCTATTTCTTCAAAATGCGGCACCGTTGATATTGCTGAAAATCTTGGAGTCGATGTGGAATGCCCCGTAGAAATCGTAGCAAAGAGCATCCGCACAACCGGTCTAGGTTTGTTCAACGGCATGAGTCCACACGTCCATCCACAGGCACTGGGACGCATCCTCTCACAGATCTGCTTTGGATCACCTCTCAACATTGCAGCCTCCCTTGCCAACCCGGCCAAGCCCAAAATGGCGGTGCGAGGTGTCTACAGCCGGGAGATGCTGCTGCCGGTGGCCGAAGTGATGCGGGAAATCGGTTACTCCCGAGCCCTGGTTGTTTACGGCAGCATACAGGACACGGATTTTGGCATAGATGAGGCATCCGTCTGCGGTACGACCTACGGCTACCTGCTTGATAATGGCACCATCACTGCGATGGATTTCACTCCGGAATCTGCGGGACTGCAATGCCACTCCAGCGAAGAGATCTCTGCAAAGGACTCAGCAGCAACCAGTGCAGAACATCTTATCCGTCTCCTGGCAGGAAGAGAGAAAGGTGGTGCTGAAGATATCGTTCTACTTAACAGCGGCCTGCTCTTTTTCATAGCCGGAAAGGCCGACTCTATACAGAGCGGTGTGCACATGGCCAAAGAACTCCTTGCTTCTGGAAAGGCCATGGAAAAATTGAAGCAATGGGTCACTGTGCAAAGCCGAGACCCCGAACAGAGTTTGCAGCAACTCCAGGTGCACATGGAGCGGGTATGACAACACAACTCCTTATTCTCAAAAATGGCGAAGAGTACATACGGTTTACGGATAACGGGTACGAACTCTGCCCCATGAACAAAGCCTCTGTATTTGCCCTTGATCGTCTAAATGAAATACAAGAAAAACAGGCCCTTCTGCAGAATACAGACCTGCCGCTGACTGAAATCCGTTTGCTTACTATTACTGAAAAGCCCTTTCAACCATGAAAAAACTTCTGCTGAAACAGCGAAAGCATCTGGAAATCGTTGAAGACATCCTGCCGGAAACAACGCCTGCCGGCTATAAAAGACTTCGTGTTCTCTTTACAGGAATTTGTCGTACCGATGCTAAAATGTGGGCTGATGGCCATCGCGACCTCATCCTCCCTCGCGTCCCTGGCCATGAACTGATAGGCTTGGATGAAACAGATGGTTGCCTGTATGGATTATGGCCAGGACAATCTTGCGGAAAATGTCAGTTTTGTCTGGATGGCAGAGAAAATCTTTGTGAATCCATGAAAATCATCGGCTTCCATGACGACGGAGGATACGCCGATGAAGCCTTCCTGCCTGAAAATTCGCTCTTACCGGCTCCAAGCATCGAAAATTTACAGGTCCTCACATTTGCAGAACCAGTTGCCTGTGTATTTCACTGCCTGAGAACGCATCACCATATGGAGGGCAAGCGGGTTCTCATTTATGGTGGTGGGGTACTTGGCTGCATTACGGCCCTGGTCTGTACACTCCGAGGTGCTGACGTCACAGTTGTTGAAAAAAACGAAGAGAAGATTGCCCACACGGCTCCTTTTACCCAATCAGTAGGCTATACCACCTGCAAACGCACTACCAGCAGCAACTTTGACATTGGTATCAATTGCTGCGACAGTCATATTGCGTTCAGCGAGCTCCTGGCCAAAATCAAAAAAGCTGGAGCGCTGCTCTTCTTTTCTGGACTCAAAAAAAACATGGAGCTTGAAAGCAATATCGTTAACCTTTTCCACTATAAAGAAATCGACCTGATCGGCTCCTACGGCCCCCTCAAGAAAGATGTTCAAGATGCCCTGACCTTCTGTGCTCAAGAAGAGGAACGCCTTGCCATGCTCATCGAGAGCGTCGTTGGCCCTGAGGAAGTTGAACAGGCCCTTACAAAAGTGCATGCGGGCAACGCCTTGAAATATATCATCGATTTCACCAATGCTCCCGCTACAACACAACAACAGGCCCCTGTCCATAAAAAGGCGTCTTCTTCCAGCCAACATGTCTCCGAGACAGTTGCCTGCACAGTTGCTGCTCTCTCCTATCGTGATGATGGAATACATGAGCAAGCGCAACGAAAAATTGACGATAAAACCAAACCCCTTGGCGCCCTTGGCAGACTCGAGGGGCTGGCAGTACGCCTTTGCTGCATTCAGCACACCCTCACGCCCCAAATACACAACAAGAGTATGCTGGTTTTTGCCGGTGATCATGGCATTGTTGAAGAAGGTGTCTCAGCCTATCCTGCCAAGGTAACAGCTGAGATGGTCAACAATTTTCTCAATCACGGAGCTGCTATCAATATTTTTTGCAAGACCTATGATATTGGCCTCAAAATCATAGACATGGGTGTAAAAACAGATATTTCACCCCATCCGGATCTCCTTGTAAAAAAAGTCGGCTATGGCACAGAAAACTTTTCCCTGCAACCTGCCATGACCATCTCAAAAGTAAATCGTGCCCTTGAGGCTGGCATGGAAGCTTTTATACAGGTAGCAGGGCAGGATTGCTCAATTGTCGGTATAGGAGAAATGGGAATTGGCAATACCACTTCGGCAACAGCTATCATTTCTGCAGTTACCGGTACACCTGTAAGAGAACTGGCAGGCAGGGGAACAGGGGTTGATGATGAGGGATTAAAACGAAAAGTGGAAGTCCTTGAACGAAGCATGGCCCTGCATCATCCTCCAAAGGACGACCCCATTGCCCTTTTGTCTCTGGTGGGTGGTTATGAAATAGCCGGAATGTGCGGAGCCATACTCAAAGCAGCGGAAATGGGTGTTGCCGTGGTGCTTGACGGCTATATTTCAACCGCTGCAGGACTTGTTGCCACACTCTTTTCAGACACAGTAAGTCATTATCTTCTTGCAGGGCATCGCTCAGTTGAGATTGGGCAACGGACGGCACTGCAGCATATGGGAATCGCCCCTCTGCTTGACCTGGATATGCGCCTTGGAGAGGGCACAGGAGCAGCCATTGCCATAGACCTCGCAGAGCTGGCCTGCCGCACCATGTGCGAGATGGCTACTTTTGAGGAGGCCGGAATTACACGAAAGCAGTAACTCTACGCTTGAAAATTATCACTCTTTATACGCTCCAAGATATTAAGGGTCACGGAAAAAACAAATTATTCAATATTGCTTGTCTCTCAACTCGGTAACGTCGTCGCGTCAACGGCTCAACAATACGGCCAGTATGGAACCATTGACACGACGACGTTACCAAACCTATATCCTACGCAATTTTTGGATATTTTTTATTTTCCGCGACCCTAAATTCGAACATTTCGAATAACTGCATCTTCTTCCAACTCACTGTCTGAAAAAACCTTTTTCAGGTGGTAATTGACGGGGTGGGTTTTAACATCGTAAAGACTCCCCATCATTTTCTGGGTCAGCCAAATATTTTCCTCCACGTAGACGGCTTAAATGCCACCCTTGTCGGTGGCTGCAACATATGCCAGATATGCGGCTGCTGAGAATCGAATGATGACTCTCTCTTTTTTTCCTGCTTTTGAAGTTGTTTATTTTCATCCTTCTTCATTCAACGCCTCCCAGTTTTGATACCTGTACCGGGACCAGCGGCGGTATTTAATCAACTCCCTCAAGCAGCTGTATTTTCGGCAGATACAATCGTTTGTTCACTTCTTCACTCATATCTTGACCAGAAGCTCCTTTTTCGACCATGGGCCTGCATGAGTTGCTCTTTGAAAGCTTCGTGATGATTACATTCTTTCCAGTCAGTGATACTTACCGCCAGTTCATCCAATTTTTTCAGATACCGAATACGGAAACCTTCATTCCCAGATACTCCATGGTGGAGGCAATGCGTTTATAGCCCCATGATGGATTCCGCTTTGCAAATTTCAGGATGGCATCGACGTATTCCTGTGGGACTGGTTTGGGACCACGCTTGTTTTCCGGTGAGCTTTTTGAGCTGTCATACTTCTGGCCAACCAGATTTCGGTGCCAGCCAAGAATGGTTTCCGGCTTGAATATTCCAGCAACGTCTTCCAAAGCATGTTTATCCAGGGAGATTGCCTTTTGAGACAGGCGCTTTTTCTGCTGGCTTGAGAGTTTAACCTGTTTGCAGTGGAAATCATCCCGGAGGACCTCCCGTAAAACAGAATTTTCCTCCATGCAGTACTCCAGCGACTTTTGCAGGTTCAGGAGAAGATCCTTGGTCGTGTCATCAGAAACGCCTTTGATGATGGCTTTAAATTTGTTGTAGGTCTCCTTGATCATGATTCATCTCCGTTAAGGTGTTCTATTTTCATTCCAAGATCTCACCGAAACGGAGTCCCGCATAACCGGCTATATCTTTTACTCTTTCCTCTGTGTCACAGCAGTTGTCATAGTTTTGTCACAGCTCGATGTGGTGATACTTTGTTGCAAAACTGACCGGTCATTCCTCACCTTTGTGTTCAATCTGTTTGAGCAATAGGTCGAAGTCGCTTTCAAAGAGCCGATCCTGAACAATGCGGTACTTCTCAAATTCGGTTTCAGCATGAGCCTTTGCCAGCTCTGCGGTCACCTTTCCGGCGTCTTGCAGAATCTCTCTATCCCAGAGTTTCAGGAACCCTCCTAAACGTTCTTCCCAGTCAGCCATGGTCATAGGAATTTTCCGCATAGCCTGCATTTCTGCCATGTCCAGATAGGCCGACACGATTCGCTGCATCTGTCCAAGTTCAAATTCCGAAAAGTAATTCTTGGCAATGGAAACATCGTATTTATGGATTTTTCCTTTTGGAGCTCCTTCCCAGCTGGTCAGCTCCATGTTCTCTTTTTGGTGGTCTACGCGATCTAAGATAACCTCAGCCGCTGAACTGTACGGCACGTTCATTTTCGATTTTGAAGCCCACGGCGATAATGGCCTGTAAACTGTAATGATCCATCTCACGTTTCACCTGCCTGTTTCCCTCGGTTTGAACTATTAAGTATTTCTTAATAGTTGCCTCTCGGGTCAGCTCGTTATCAGAATAAATGCGCTTCAGGTGCTGATTGACAGCTGGAACCGTAACATCATACAGGGTTGCCATCATCTTCTGTGTCAACCAGATATTCTCGTCTTCATAGCGCATTTCCACACTGGTTTCCGAACTACCAGCGGCTGCAACAAAGGTCAGGTATTCCGCCGCCGAAGAATGGATAAGGGCAGTTTCTTTTTTCCCGGCCTTCTGAAGCTGTTTGTCTTTATCTTTTTTCATTCCACACCTCCCCAGTTTTGATACCTGTCCCGGGACCAGCGGAGGTATTTCATCAGTTCCCAGTTCACCGAGTCTGAATTAAATTGCTCGCTGTCAAAGTCGCCGCCGGACCATTCCATGTAACTTTCGTGCTCTTCATGGCTCGGGTCCTTCAGGGCGTTGCAGAATTCAAAGTAACCGAGTACGCCACCAACATCTTCAGGTGGGCAGGCCCGTTCGCCTTCAAGGCAGGCCAGCTTCGTTCTTAGCTCCGGATTGAAATAGCGGTTTTCTTCGAGAGCAAGCTCATGCTCCCAGCTGTCCCCTAAATCATACAGATAACGGAAGCTGCGGCCTTTCTGCTTGATCAGATCTCCAAGACGGTATCTGCCGCAGGCCAGCCCGTCTTCTTTCGATTCAGGGTATTCCGTGTATCGTTTATTCCCGATGGTAAATTCGTGCAGGTGGCTGTCGGTCCAGCCCATGACAATCTGGATGACATCGTGCAGCCGGTCCAGTGTGATGCTGGCGGGCACTACAAAACGACGCCAGATTGCCGGTTCAACATTAAGTAGCTGTATTTTCAGCAGATACAATCGTTCGCTCATTTCTTTACCTCATATTTTGACCAGAAGCTTCGTTTGCGACCATGTGCCTCAATGATCTGCGCTTTGAAAGCTTCATGATGATTACATTCTTTCCAGTCAGTGATACTTACCGCCAGTTCATCCAATTTTTTCAGATACCGAATACCATGGGGATATGCTTTGCTGTAGCCACGTTCCAGAATAGAGATAAGCAGACTGCGGTACATCAGACTAGTGACAAGGTGGCGGCGTTCTGACTCCATCGCTTCTGCCAGAGAGACCAGACTGTCGTAATGGTTACCATTAAACTGGTCAGCACGCTCCAGGAGATAGTTTTCGGCTTCATCAATCTTTCCCACGGCAATCAGGAATTCCGCATCCAATTCCTCGAGTCTGTCGGATTTCAGGATCTGCCGGATTTCATCGTTGATAACATCATCCCGCTTGTCATGACCGATGACATCCAGAAGCGCCTGCAGGGTGTCTATGGAATGATAGGATCTGAAATTTTGGTACAGAAGCTCCGTCAATTTTTCTGAATCGCCCTGCTCCTGGTAGATCTCCTCCAGCAGTTGATCCCGCTCGTATGCCTGATAGGTTTCGCCATCCGGAATTTTCTTCAGCCAAGAATGGGCAGTTTCAACATCTCCACTTTCCAGGCAGACCTGGGCAATATCAATCAACGCTGTTGTAGACAGCTTCCCTAATGATGTAATGCGAGTTTTTTCAAAGAGCTGAGCATCCTTGATCTGCCGAGCCAGGGATTCAATAGAGCGTAAATGGTGGCGCTTATCGTGTTCTTTTTTTTCTTTGCCGACCCACTTCTGAAGCGTGGCAATCATTGTACGGATAACAGGTTTCGGCAGACATTCACCGGCACAATCAATCAAGGTATTCCTAATGGCGTAGTCATCCTTTTTATTTATTTCCAGGATAATATCAGCAATTTTCTCTTTGTCGTCACAACGCGAAGCATAATCCACAAAAAGCTCTTTGGCATTATAGTGGAACACATCGCCGATCTCCCCACTGGAGTCATCGCACATCTCAAAAATGGCGCTGTCGGCTTCGTAAAAGGAGGCAACCAACTCTACTCCGGTAACAGCATCATCCACACCGGCTTTCAAATCCTGCAACAGCATTTCAAGCTCGCGGGCAAAATCGTGGGCACCACGCCAATCAATAAACCGTTTTGATTGTTTCAGGCTCGAAAGCTTCTGCTTGAAACGGTGAACATTTTCCTTTGGGGTGACAATCAGTCGTTCAATCAGGTCATCGGCCTTATCAGAATGAACGGCAAGGCTTAATAAAGCATCAGCCAAAGCATCAGGCCCCAGATCGACTAACTTTTGTTTGCGATTACTCTCCATTTCATTTCCTGCCTTAAATCCTTGTTTCTTTAACTTGGCTGTACACGGCTTTTACCAGATAAATTGCCGCAATATTTCTGAAATAATCCTCTTTCATAAGCCTGATAAAGTACCTTCGCTCTCATCCATCCGTTCAATAAACAGGTTTTTCAATGCTGGTTGAAAACAGGTTTGAAATTCTCAAAACTGTTTGCCATAAATGGACTTTTCGGAGTTATGTAATAGCCTTGTAGATACCGATTCATGCACGTATTTCACTTTTTGAATTAGCCCAAGTTCGTGACGCTGGATCACAATTTATCGTAAATACAGATATTTACCGGTTCAGCATGTGCCGTTATGGCACTACTTTTTTTCTTATTCTGTGAGCAGTTACTTTTTATTCATATTGTTGTCTTCACCTGCTTACCTGGTAGATTTTGCACTCCAAGAGCTGACAAAATTTCCTGTTGGGATGCATCCGGGCGGCTACTTTTTCTCACGTGCACTGTACTGCCGTTCTTACACTTCATTGAAATTGTCATTCTGCACTGGGTAGAAAGAATCTGACGTATGCTTGCCCAGTTACTCACAATACCTGCCTTTTTCAACGTTAGTCGAATCAGATGAACA
>NZ_AUCV01000055.1 GCF_000429945.1 Desulfogranum japonicum DSM 18378
AGATGTATTGAAGCCCCAAAAGCAAGGGTGGTATGTCATCACGAGATTTGAAATCAATTTTGACTTCAGCGATAGGAGTTTCACCTATTCTTAATTGAGGATGTTTTGTTTGTCTCATGCTATGATTCAGATTGAAGATTTTGGTACACAGCCTGCTTTTTGGCGCAGACAATCGAAATGAATTCCACACAAATTCCATATTTTCGGCATGTTAACGTAGTCCGTCGGCATTTGTCAAAATGAATATAGCTTGTAATACAAAAATCTTCGCCTACTCACATATGAGTTATTTGGCTGTATTTACTGTGTAAATTGGTTTTCGGTCAGGCACTAGATAGCGGAAACACCACAGACGAACTTGATGGCGATTCCGCTGTCTCAGGTGGCGTGTTTGCCGGTTACAAGCACAAGATTTATCATGGAATATTTGCTTCAGGAGAGGTTTTTTACCATCACACAGCCCAAGACGAACGTTATGATAACGGTGACATACTTGAAGTGGATGCACAATACGGTGCTAAAATACATCTGGGCTATGAGTGGGATTGGGGGTCTATCTATGCCATAGCGGGAGCTGCACATTTAGGATATGATTTAACTCAAAACAATGTATATGTTGAGGACAGTAGTTTCCAACCGCTCTTTGGATTGGGGACATCTTATCAGTTTAATGAAAAATTTTCAGCTCAGCTGGAATTTATAAACACTGGTGATGATGTCAATATCGCAGGTGATCAGGAAAAATCACTTAGTATGATGACTCTGCTTCTGGGTGTCAGTTATCATTTTTAAGTGAAGTAGTGTAATAAAAGGAGGACAGGCTACGTTTAATAGCATAGTCGCATTAGATTGCCGGTTAGCGAGATGCCTGTCCTGACATGAGTTTTTTTGCTCAAGTTTGAGCTCAGGGTCACGGAAAAAATACATTATTCAATCTTGCTTGTCTCTCAACCCGTTATCCTACGCAATTTTTGGATATGTATTATTTTCCGCGACCCTAAACGTAGACTCCGAGGCATGCGATACATTTTACCGCAGACATATAGTTGATATCGGAGTCTTCGCTTCCCTTCGAGGTTACATTTTGAGTATAACCCAAAAATTGGGTAAAAAGGCCATCTATGGACAGCCCCCGTGAGCAGTTACTCTATTTCTTCCACACTGCTCTGCGTTGTTCACGAAGCAACACCACAACATCATCGGTCTGTTCAGGGGTGAGGAAGGTATTCCCCTGTTTCCAGCCAGGCATCAAGGTATTGGGGACGCCCTGTTTAATGACCGATTTGATATACAGGTCGTCGCGGATTACCTTCCACTCTTTAACCAGGCTAGGACCGATATACCCCTGTCCACGCAAGCCGTGACAAGCTGAACATTTTCTGGCAAATACCCTTTCGCCGCGCTGTGCATTGCCATGAACCTCTGGAAAATGAGGGATCCCAAGGGGCTGAAGTGATGACGAGTCTGCTGCCGGAGGAGTCATGAGACGTTCTGCAATGGCAGGAGGACTGTCAAATTCCTCCCAGGCAGAGATGTACGCAACGATCGCCTGAATTTCGCTGTTATTAAGCTGTCCACCGTTAATTACGGCAAAGGGTTTCATCTGGGTGGATGTTTTACCATTGATAATTGTTCGCTGTACCACCTCCCGCTGAATACCTCTGCCCATTCTCGCTTTTTCATAACCTAAATGACATCGATAGCAGGTAGTGGTGTAGAGCCATCCCCCTTTGGCAACCGGCCTGGTATTGACCACCATTTCCAATGCCAGAGGCAGGGTCTGCTTTTCCGGTTCCTTCAGTACATATCCTTCTTTACCCTTGATTTCAGGTGCAAACACTGCCTGATCTTCAACCTCTGGAGGTGGTAACTCCGGCAAGGTTGGGGCGCCTTCCTGTTCATACTGCCACATATAGGTTACAACAGCGGTCAGTTCACTGTTTGAGAATTTCCCCCCAAATCGGCTTGCCCAGTCAGTTGAGCAGCCATCCTTTTCAACAGCCTTTTTCAATTCTCGCAGAGAACTGTAACTGGCAGCGAGTTCTTCTTCATCATACGAACCATGGCAACGCTTACAGTTATCCCTGTATAACCAGGCACCAAATACAATGGGATGATTTTCAAGCTGCCCACGCTCCAGAGGTGCAGTATACCCAGAGGAAATAACGGCTAAAACAAAGATGGAGGCAGCACAAAGAGCTGGTCGTTTCATCATTTTTTCTCCCACTCACATTCTTATCTTCTACTTAGGAGAAAAGCCACAATCTGCCGTAATTCGCTTTCTTTCAGTACCCCCTGGCAGCGTTTTTCGGCTGGTATATTTTCATACCCTGAAACAGTATAGGCCATGGGAACAAGATACGATTCACGAATATACTCTTCGCCGCTCACATCAGAAACGCGATTTGCTGCCACCTGACCTATATGCTGCAGATCAGGTCCAATCAGCTTTTCATTGCTCCCCTGCTCATCTCTTCCCGCCAGATGACAAGCACCACAGTGATACTGAAATACCTTTTGACCCGCTGCAACAACATGGGGATCATTAAGGCGAATCTCGGGCATGGGCAATTCCACCAATTGCACTTTCCCCAGGGCCGAAGCCCTCCAATTAAGGATAAAAGCGCTGAGTTGTTCTATCTGATCCATACGCAAAATGCCCCCATATCGATCCTGCCAGGGTGGCATGACTGCGGTCTGCTCATCACCGGCATACATGGGACGGGTGGCTGTGATTCGTCCCAGGGCAATGGAAGCGCGTACATATTCAGCCAATGTACCGGTCCATCCCACCTCACCAAGTCGATTGGAAAAAAATGCTTTGCTATGTAGAGTCGGTCCGAGTTGACCAATACCTTCTCCACGATTTCCGTGACACGTCCTGCAATGCTCCTGGTACAAAAAAGCTCCCTGGGAAATAGACTTGCCATGTTGATGCAGCTGCTCCAATTCCAGTCTCACCGGTTCACTCCAGATCAGCCAGGAACAGAACCCTGCAAGCAGAAACATTCCCAGCAAACCGATCCCAAGACGAGACACCGATCTGTCAGTTGCCTGAGACAGGTAATCGTTCTGATTTTCCATGCTCACCGACCAGTGAAATTATATACATATAGATGGCCGGCTCGATTCTGTATCTGACCTTTTTCCTGCCATTTCAGCCTCAGAGTAATGCGCTTGAGGTTTTCCTGCCACTCGTCTATCACCATGGTTGCCTCCAGACTCGGATTCCCCATATCCTTGCTCAGTCGTTGTATTTCCTGTTGAAAATTCTGTAACAGAACTGGTTTTTCTTGGGTTGTTTGATTAGAAGGGCCATAGATACCAGGGGCTAATGCTGCATAGGGTATTTTTTCCATCAGGCCAGCCCCTTCATCGGGAATATATCTTTCCATGAACCGATCCACTGGTGATTGCGCAATACCATGTTCACTGGTACCGGTCAGGCTCAACGCAACCAAACCGAGACCTGCAAGCAAAACCAGAATTGTAGCAAGGGAACGATCTTTGCCAGGTGACCTGGCACTCCGGTCAATACAAGGAAAAATAAACAATCCCAGGAATACAAGCGCAGGTACTGCCAGCCCCATCAAGAGGGTGTCGCCGAATTTCAGCAATCCCTGAACCCAGAGAAAGAACCAGGGAGCCTGTGAAACAAAAGGTGTATGTTCCGGATCAGCATGGTGTTCGACAGGTGCATCATAGAAAAATTGGGCTATAACAAGAAGAATAAGTGTCGCCCAGATTACATACATGACCTCGCGATGAAAAACAGTGGGCCAGAAGCGTATTGTCGTCAAATATTGACGACCCTTTTCCGCCCCATCTTTCTGTGATTCCTCTCTGTTGCTCTTTTTCGCTGTTTTCACAATATGGTAGTAATGAACTCCCACGAGTAGAAAAAGGAGCAGCGGCAAGCCAAGTACATGCAGCAGGTAAAAACGCAGAAGGCCGTCAGCACCAATGGTTTCTCCACCACGTAAAAGCACATTGATATCATGACCTGCCACCGGTAAAGCATCCAGCATGGAAGTCCCAACTGTTACCGCCCAGTATGCCAGCTGATCCCACGGCAAAAGATATCCGCTGAAAGCTAACCCCAGAATGAGAAGCAACATGCTTACCCCGCTGCACCATATAATTCGTCGTCTATCACCATAGGTACCTTTCAATATGATTCTGGCAAGATGCAACAGACTGGCTACGAGCAGGAGCTCACCTGCCAGTCGGTGTATATCACGAAGTAATCGTCCAAAAGGTACTCCTGTATGCAGGTGGAGGATGGATTCATATGCAGTTTCCGGGGTAGGACTATAGTAGACCATCAAAAAAATTCCGGTAATCAGTTCGACTACCAGAAGAAAAAGAGCAAAAAATCCCAGCAACCAGGTCCTCTGTACGTCCAGAGTCTCAAGAGAATAGCAACGAGGACGAATATGGAGAAAAAAGCTGTGAAAAAATGATGTAGTGGATGACTTCATTCTTTTCCCTGCAATGTATTATTGAGAACGCACAGATCCGGAGCCTATCAGAAAATGGCTCTTTTCCTCAGCTCGGTGTTATTTTAACAAAATAACATTTGAAATATTAAGCACATATCCATGCTTGCCTTTCCAAAGTCCCTTTAGTGCCGGTTTATCCCGCTAATTTTTCGTTGCGTGTCCACCTGCACCATAAGCAGGCTTCCTGAAGCATCATTTGCCGTTTCCGTCAGCTCCTGCACAGGTATCGATAAAGCCTGCCCCTGTGCGTCCGTCTCTTTCACCATCCTTCCCTCCGCATTAACAATCCTGACACAATACCTGTCCAGGTCACGGCGGGCAGGCCCCTGCAAAACGATGCCATCTTTCCCGAACCGTGAACCATGGCAGGGGCAGACAAACTGTTCTGCCTCGCTGTTCCAGTTAAAAAGGCAATGCAGATGCGTGCAGGCAGTGTGGTAGGCATTAATCCCCTGATCCGTGTGCACCAGCCAGAATTTTCCTTCCCGGTAAAGTTTGGGCGGTTCGCCAACCGCGGGAATATCGGCAATGGTTCCGAGATCAATCACGGCTCCACCGTTTGCACCGGACCTGTCTGACTGAAAAAAATGAATCACCATCCACAGGGATTGGCTAATAACGGCAAAAAGTCCCAAACTCCATAAGGTGGTCAAGAATCTGCGTCGGCCTGAGACGCAGGTACAGTCAGTTCTTTTATCGCAAGGTTGGTCGATTGTTTGCATGTCGTTCTGTTATAATCTGAAAGTATATGAAAGGAATGATGATAGCAGATCAACATTATGATTCTGTTTGAATTGCATTAATCGTACAGGCAGCTTTTCACAGGCAAACAATATCATAATAAAGATTTCACACTCTTATAACAGGCTCTCTATATGGTGCAGATCTAAGGGCCACGGAAAAAATACATTATCCAATTTTAGATATTCATTCTTTTACGCGACCCTAAACAGGTAATAGAGGGCTGCGGAAAATACAATCTCCATTCTTGCCGGCTTCTCAGTTCAATCGCCTCGTGGCGGAACTTTTGGAGAATTTGTATTTTACGCGCCTTGAAAAAAATAACTACTGGACACTGTCTGCCATTCCTGAAGTCAGGCGGTCATTATCCACCTGATTTCTCAAAATCGAATACATGCCAAAAAGAATCCTCTTTCTCCTCTCTGATACCGGTGGCGGTCATCGTGCTTCTGCAAAAGCCATAGGCGAAGCCGTTGAGCAGCTGCACCCCGGACAATATGAACTCATCATCGAGGACTTGTGGAAAAATCACATGCCCTGGCCAGTATGCTGCATTCCTGATACGTACGGCTGGATGACCGGTCCGGGAAAACAACTCTGGCATCTTGCATGGAAGCTATCCTCCTATCAACGACTGCAGTCCATGCTCTTTGGCAGCTTTGCCCCTCTCATTGAAAAAAGTGTGGTTGAATTTATCCGTTCGGTGCAGCCTGATATGGCTGTCTCTGTCCACCCACTCATGAACCACCTGGGAATAGAGTGGATGAAAACCGCTGATCTGGACATACCTTTCATCACCGTTGTGACGGATATGGTAACCCTGCATCCTTCATGGATATGCCCCAAGGTTGATCACTGTTTTGTTCCCACCCAGGAAGCCAGACAGGTTGCCATGAAATACGGCATGCCCGAGGAGAAACTGACGGTACACGGCCAGCCCGTAGGCCTGAAATTCAACCGTCTGGGCGGTGGTAAAATACTCTACAAACAAAACCTCGGCATTGATCCAACCAGGCCTGCAATATTGATGGTCGCGGGCGGAGAAGGCCAACGCCAACTCTATAAAACTGCCAGACAGGTTGCCGCCACTATTGAGCAGGCACAGCTGTTGATCGTCTCTGGAAGAAATAAAAAACTAAAAGAAAAGCTAGAACAGACCGACTGGCAGATTCCCACCAAAGTGTTCGGTTTTGTCGACCATATGCCTGAACTCATGGCAGCCTCTGATATCCTGATCACCAAAGCCGGGCCCAGTACCATCAGCGAAGCGTTCATAGCCGGCCTGCCCCTGCTGATTTCAGATTATATCCCAGGCCAGGAAACAGGAAATGTGCATTACGTCAAGCAGCACCAGGCAGGAACATATGCCCCTAAAAACAAACAGCTTGTCGCCACACTACAGGAGTGGTTGGGTGGGTCGGAATCCGTTCTGCAGCAGCTGGCAAAAAACGGTGCCATGCTGGCCAGACCCCATGCTTCGCTCCATATTGCTGCTGACATCTGCCAAATTGTGTAATACAATGCCGTTATGAGTTATGTAATTATATTTCTGGCAGTTCTCATTGAAGGTCCCATTGCCACCTTGACCGCTGCCGCCATGGCAGCGGCAGATCCAAATCTGGATATTCTCATGGTACTGATGGTTACAATGGTGGGAAACCTCACCGCAGACGGATGCTGGTACCTGCTGGGGGCCATCGGTAAATATGGAAAAATACTGGAATACATCCCCTGGCTGAAAAACCAGAGCGGCCTGGTACAACGTGCCTCTGTGGAGATGCGGAAACAGGGTATCAAGGTATTTGTACTCACCAAACTGGGCTTTGGCCTGGGATCCATTCCCCTGCTCATAGCAGCCGGTATTCTCAACTTTAACTGGCGAAAACTGCTGGGAGTTGCCATTATCACTGAAAGCGTCTGGACGGGTACACTCTGCACCGTTGGATATCAGGCCTGGGCAAATCTCGGTAACATTACCTTCATCATTGAAAAAGCCATTCCCTGGGTCTCTGTAACCATTGCGGCCTGCCTGCTCTTTATTCTGATTCGCTCCCTGATGAGTCATTCCCGTTAACACTACACTATCTTAACACTACACTATTCTTTCCATGCGTATTCTATTTGTCGGTCAAACCTATTTCCGTGAAGATAACGGACAGGCTGTTTTTACTGTCCATCTTGCCCGTGGACTTGCCCGTGCAGGTCACCAGATAATGGCGGTTATGCCCTCCCCTGACGAGACACGCGGACCGACAGAAAGCGGTCAAATAGCGCTCTGGCAGGTTGGTGCCCATCATCTTCCCCATAACGCCAATATTACCCTGATGCCTGGTTCCAGCGTCAAACAGGCCGTCACAAGTTTTTCTCCGGACATTATTCACCTGCAGGATCATTATTTTCTCTGCAGTGCAGCATTTAAGGTGGCAAAGAAACTGGCTATTCCGGTTGTTGCCACCAACCATTTTCTCCCGGACAATATTACAGACAACATCAAGCTTCCCGGTGCCCTGCGAAGAAAAACAGCAGCCTTGCTCTGGAAGCATATGCTGCGGATTTATAATAAAGTAGATGCTGTTACCACACCTACGGAAACTGGGGTATCCATCCTCAGACAGCAACAGATTATACCTCCGGCTCAAGCTATTTCCTGTGGTATAGATACGTTGCATTTTCATCCACCTTCACCAGAAGAACGTCGACAGGGAAGGGAACTGTTTCACCTGCAGGAAGATGAAACCGTCCTGGTGTATGTGGGAAGAATTGACCACGAAAAAGGTCTGGATACTGTACTGGATGCCTTTGCCCGTTTACGGGGTTACAACTCCCACCTTATCCTTGCCGGCAAAGGCAGTTACAGCAAAACACTGGAAATACAGCGTGATGCTCTGGGAATACGCAACAGAGTAAGCATGCCCGGATTTGTTCCTGGTAAAGACCTGCCGGCTCTGCTGCACAGTGCAGACTGTTTTGTCATGGCAGGTCATGCAGAGCTCCAATCCATCGCCACCCTGGAAGCCATGGCCAGCGGGCTCCCGGTGTTGGCAGCCAATGCACGGGCGCTACCGGAACTGGTCGGCAATTTCCAGAACGGGTTTCTTTTTACACCGGGAGATGCACAGAGTCTTGCAGAAAAAATGGAGCTTTTCTATACCAGCAAGCAGCAGTGGCCGCACTGGCGTGCAGAGAGCCGCAAACGTGCCTGCTTGCACGATCACGAAAAGACTGTTCAGCAGTATGTAGAGTGGTATACCGGGGTCATTGATTCGTCTCTTCATAACTGATTGTAATGCTTCTCTTGGGAAAAATTTGGGATAACTATACAAAAATTTCGTAGAATATCGGTTCAGTCACAGCGTTGCGTCGATGGTTCCATACTGGCTGTATTGAACGATTGACGCAGCGGCGTGACTGAACTGAGAGACAAGCAAGATTGGATAATCTATTTTTCCGAGGACCTAAATTCTATATACCTGCATGCTTCCAAAGGATAGAGTTCCGACTGCACAAGGCTTGTATCGACCTTCCCACAGGGTACCCATTCGTTTATATTCTTTATTGAAATAAAGCACATAACTCCTGCCTAAGGATCGCATCATGAAACTTAACATAACGCGCCCTCCTTGAGGGGTGTGCAAAAAAGATGAACATGATTCGTCATCAATACCCAGGCATGGATTTCCACATTATATTTCCTGGCATATTCAGCCAACCAACCGATATAGGCAACTTAATCTTCCTCTGACGCAAAACATACCTGACGATTGTTGCTTCACTGAATAACATGGACCGGCACTCCTGCAGGTGAAACACGAGCTAATCGTGCCATCGGTTACTCCTTATGTGATATCTTCTTTTTTCTGTCTTTATGTTCTCTTTTCGTTTTTTCAACTCTGCGGCTGTAAGCCAACATTTATTTTTACTCTGACCCCTTTTTTACAAATGCCAACAATACAACCAGGACAGAACTTTGCCCGTTTTCTTCAATCATTTTATTCCAATGGCAATTCATGGTAACCATACTTTAACATATCAGGTAATAATGTTTTACGATATGCCATTTCACAGGCTTTATACCACTCTGAGGACTCCTTTGGCCCACCAGACTCTACATTTGTAAAAGATCCTGCAAACATACATATAGGAAAATCATCTTCATAATTCACTGCATCTAGGCCTATCGACGTCCTAACAAAATTGTGTATTTTTTTTACATGATCAAGAGCTACAAGCCTATACCAACTTTGATAAAAAACAGCAAAAGCAACATCATTATTAACCAAACCCTGAAAAAATGGACTCAATAATTCTGATTGATCATCATTAATTTTACCCATACCCTTAATGCCTAATTCAGTTTTCTTTAAAGCTCTATTAATATATTTTAATGCTATAATGTTTGATTCAATTTCCCTTTTCAACAAATTTGATTCATATGCAATTCCAATATCATTATCGTTAATTATATATATTTCCTTAGCAAGAGCATAGACTTCTGGTGTTGTCTCTTGCAACACTCTGAGTTTTCCAATTTCATATTCAAGAATTTCTACAGATAAGGAATCCAAGGAACCAGCAGTCAGCTCACATCGATATGCACGCATCATACATAAACCAAACTCTTTACCCTTTTGTGCAACAGGATCACAGTCTATGTCACAGTGCTTAGGAGGTGGAAACCATTCGCAGTCCTTATGCTTGGCAACAATTGCTTCGTACCGTTTGCGCATATCCTTCTGCCAAGGCTCTAAATCCACAGACAGATCAGGCTTGCCAGCTGCATTTACCCCGCTGGCTTGCCCCGTAGTAATGGGGACCATTTGTAAAATCAGATTATCAACCGAAGGTTGAGGCGACACGTTTGCCCCAACTAAAGCCTGCACCGGTGAATCAAGATGCTTAGTCTCAGTATCACATTCAATTTTCAAGACTGAGTAACGGGCATTAATCGCGTTTTTGAGAACCTGACAACGCTCCTCAGCAAGATCTCCCGCATTTCCATTTGGGGCAGCGAAAACAGCTAACGTAAGCTGTATCTGCAACATACCAACGCCCTTGGCCTGCCCAACCTTGCCAATAATTGCACGTACCTTTTCCTGGTGGGCAACAGCGCTGCTTCCTGCCTCAAAGATATCACCGCTCTTCCCCTGATACACCACCGCTGCACAAGCAGTGTCCACTTGTACGAGCAAAACCACAGCCAGCAATATGAAATGGAATCTCTTCATGCTTTCATCATTTTCTAAAAACGCCTCAAAAACCTTTTGAGCAGAATAAATACCTACGCATTATCAATATATTAGGCTCTTAGCGCAACACAAAAAACAGCCATCCTAGAATTCCCCTTGTACCCCAAAGAAAAAAAAAGTTTCTGCCATTCTCACTGCACTGAAAATGAGAGGCGAGATGGGTACAACAGATTTTAAGAAAACAAAAAGACAAAAGCTATATATGATTGATGTTGCGTGCGACGCACCCTACGGTCGCGGGGCACAAACAAAGACGTGCAAGCTGCGAATTTACGGAACAGATACGACACACAAGACGAGGTAAGCGACCAGTGGGAGAATCCGTGGAGAATCTGTGACCTGTTATAAAAGATGAACATGATTCGTCATCAATACCCAGGCATGGATTTCCACATTATATTTCTAGGCATATTCAGCCAACCAACCGATATAGGCAACTTAATCTTCCTCTGACGCAAAACATACCTTACGATTGTTGCTTCACTGAATAACATGGACCGGCACTCCTGCGGGTGAAACACGAGCTAATCGTGCCATCGGTTACTCCTTATGTAATACCTTCTTTTTTCTGTCTCTATGTTCTCTTTTCGTTTTTTCAACCCTGTGGCTGTAAGCAAACATTTATTTTTACTCTGACCCCATTTGGTGACTCAAACGTGCCTGCGTACACGATCACGAAAAGACTGTTCAGCAGTATGTAGAGTGGTATACCGGGGTCATTGATTCGTAACAGAGTAGTTACATTAATTCTTCTCGTCACCCTTCACCTTTGCCAGCAGAAAAAAGTGCAGGGCAACGACCAGGATAAAAGCAATATAGCTGTACCCCCAGAAAGGTGGATAAAACGTTCCGACCATGGCAAGCACACAGAACAGGCAGGCCTGCAACAGGTAGAGGGCCTTCTTTTTTTTGCCTTTTTTCCAACTGACCAGGAAAGCGGCCCCAGTTGTATAGATTGGTACAGCTATAAATATGCCCCACCAGGCTATGGGTTTTTCCGTTATTCCCCAGCCCACAAAATTTTTCAGAAGAAAAGACAGGGCTGTAACCAGCAAAACCACGGCAATGAGTGTATACGTGTTTCCTTTCATAACTGTCCTTTTCTTGTAACCAGTTACAAATACAGGGGAGTTTCAAGCTTATTCTCCTCCCCTGTGAGGAGTTACTTCAAATCAATCAGTTCCTGGCGCTCTACTACCTATCATATAGGCGCCCACCGATCCTTCCCGGTAGCAGTCGAGTTCGCTGATCCTGGCAAAGAGATCCATGTGTCCCCCACCCAAAGCCACCCCAGCCAACCCCATAGCTTCGGCAACCATGGCCATGGTCTGATAAAGGCAGCCCACATCTTTGAGGATCACAGAATAGGCAAGTGACTCGTACTTCCACTGTATTCTTCGGAAACGGGAGGCAAAAATGAGTTCAACCTGGGGCTCGGATTGATCCAACATCATTTTTCTGCCCAACATGAGCATCTGCTTACAGGAAGTGGTAAGTGACGACAGTCTTTCCAGCTCGTGTTTCAGAGGATTGTAATGATAGAACCCGGATTGAAGGCCCTCACACCTGTTGACAAGAGGATAGACTTCGATGGAATGCAACGCGCCTCCTCCCTGCGCCGGACGAAAAGTAACCCCGCCCTTATCGTCATCATACTTTTCCTTAACCCTTACAGTATGGTACAGGAAGGTACCCAACTGGTTAAGGGTAAGCGCTTCAGAGGCAAAATCACGCCTGGTCTTCCTGGTTTCATGCACATGAAAAAAAGATTCAGAAGCAGGCCGCTCTACTTTAGGCAGAGGTACGCTTTCCCTGCTCATGGCTTCTTTCACTTGGGGAAGAGGTGGAAAGGTATCTGTAAAACGATAGGTTGTTGCCCACCCGTTATTGTGCCTGCCCAACTGACAGCGGGTATGAAAATAGAGATCATGCACCTCCCAATGGGCCAGTCCCGGGTCCTGGTCTTCCTGGCCGGCTCCACCCTCCCCTGGTCCGGTTAATGCCTGGGCTTCCTGGAGCATGGTCAGAAAAGCTTCTACAACCTGGTGTGAGAGGCCGCATTTTTCCGCCAGCGCTTCCACTGTGTGGGGTGCTTGCAAATAAAAAATCACACCGGCAAGGCGCACATCCAGGATATCAATCTGACTCCACCCTTTAGGGCACTCAATCAGGGTTGCACCTTTACACGTCCGTTGCAGGGCAAAACGGGAGAGCTGTTTTGCACCCTGATCAAGTTTGGATTTCGGGCCAAATGAGAACCCCATTCCAACCGGTGATATGGTAGCCAGTTTCGTGTCTGCAGATACCAGCGTATAAGTCAGGAGCGCCGAACGGCTCATGATCTGCCAATATTTATGAAAAATCTGCAATCCTTGAATATCATCATCCTCAAGCACATATGCGGCCAATTCGTCTTCGGTTTTGTCTGCTGCAAGCAGGCTCTCGTGCATACGGGCGCTGAGCTTGAGAAAGGGGCTCGCATCAAAAGCTCCATAGTTGGTCATCAACATGTTCTCTGTAAAACGCACATCTTTTCGAAGTCCAATTACATAGGTACTATCCATGGGTTACCTCAGAAAAACATAGGGATGGGATTGAGTTCATATTCAGCAAGAACGCGCTCCTGCCTGCCCAGCAGAACCGGTATTTCATAAAGCCTGCCAGGCGCAAAACGATTCCAAAAGTGCCGCATTCCCGGCACAATAACTTTAACAACAGGCAGCCTGATATCAGGGCGAGTCTGGTTCAGTACCAGGGTTTCAAGACCACATGAAGCTGCACGACGTACGCAGAACTCCACTTCTGTTTTCTGATTCTGACTTTTTATCAGCTCAAAATCGTTTGCCGTAAACGCTGTGCTTTCATCGGGCAGAAGGTAGGTGTGTTCTTTCAGTTTCTCGTTTTTCCACCAGTCAATGGCGCATTTGTCCTCGTAATAATAGATGGTATTGCCGACTTTATCCTGCATGGACAGGGCAGGAATAAATTGTCCCACTTCGTTGACTGCCCGTAAAAGAGCGGTCTTGGGATCAAGATCTGCACTGAAACCGATGACAATGTCATCGGTGGAATGATCCAGCCGATGGCTGACAGCTGCAATGGCCGGGATGCCAAGATCAGTGGTCAGGTTGATGGCCCAGAGACTGCGACCGGA
The DNA here is from genome assembly GCF_000429945.1 of Desulfogranum japonicum DSM 18378. Taxonomy (GTDB): domain Bacteria; phylum Desulfobacterota; class Desulfobulbia; order Desulfobulbales; family Desulfobulbaceae; genus Desulfogranum; species Desulfogranum japonicum. The sequence goes on from NZ_AUCV01000055.1 coordinate 13,644, forward strand.
CTGGGCAAATTGTTTTGAAAAAATTGCCAGGTAGGGATCGTTAAAGGAATCAATATCCACCATGGGCTGCTGCGTCCGATTATACCACCAGAGTGCGACCGCATCACGTTCCACCAGCTCCATAAACCCTCTGAGAATAGCCTCTTCAAGGGTATTACCTGCTGCGCTGCCATTGCTGTCACAGGAGCAGAAAAAACTGGCAAGATCCCTATGGCCGTAATAACAGTAGGCCGCAGGAACAAGGCGTGTTGAGCCACTGGTAAGGGACCAGACAGAACACCAGTCAATCATCTGATCGTGCTCCAGCCTGTGGGGTACCAGCTGAAAAGAGACTGGACAGGTTGCATTCCATTGCTCCCTGTTGTTGTACTGCTGATCACTGAACAGAGAGATCTCATTGATGTGAACCGCGTCATCAAGATCTTTGCAGGCCCCTTGTACGAACTTCTCTTCACCGGTGTACAAACCACTATATCGCTCCACAGCCTCGCACAGAGCCCCTACCCTGGCCTGAATGTCGGTGGTGCCTTTCCCGCCGCTCCGATGGCGAAGATTTCCTTTCAGGGTTGCCAGGTCGCCTTTTCGTACCGGAAAGGCATGGCCGGTTGCGTAGGAATGCAGATGTTCCTGCTCAGGTGCAGATTTTCTGACAAAGGAAGAGGCAACCCCTGCAACAGGGCTGATGAGGTGTCTATATTGCCGCCACGTTTCCTGGGGGGTACAGCTTCTTCTTTCTCCGCCATAATCGTATAAATATACATTATCCTGTAAAAGGATTCTGGTTTGCTGCGCAGGTTCCTCTGGGCCGCAGGTTTGGCACTGGGGCCGTCGCACAATACTATGGGAGACACATTCTCCCTGTACGCAGTCATATTCCAGGAGATGATTCAGCAACAACCCGGACGATTCCTGAAAAAAGAGTGCGAGTTGGCTGAGAACAAATGCAGGGGCAAGCCGATATAAAAGAGCATGCACAGCCCTTGGCCGCGTAAACGGCTGATGCTCCGGGATATATGCATGTATGAAATTATCAACCTGCAGATTATCCCTGATTCGTTTTGCCATGCAGGCATGACAGGGGCCACCAGGCTGACAGAAAGGGCCCAGCCATGGTCTGGTCCAGTTAGCCCAGACAGGTATCCAGGAAATGTTGCGTTCCAGGGCGTACCGGTTCCAGGCGTCGAGTTCACCTGCAAGATAACTGTCACAGATGCAGAGCACTGTAACGCTGCCGTTGATTGTATTCACAGGAGTGAGGCCATACTCTCCAGCCTTCTCCTGCAATCGGTCGGCAAAGGTGGTCTGACTCAGATTATGAAGTGCGATCCGCATGGCAGACATAACCGGCTAGAAAAATATGCTGAAAGCATTCATTTCCTCTTCTGCTCTTGGCTGTTCCAGCCACCCCATCTTCACAGGTACGTCATAGAGTCGCTGCTGCCCGAGCCTTCGCCAGAAGTGGCACATGCCAGGAACAACAGCCTTGGCCACATGCAATTCAATATCGGCGTGACTCATATCCATGGCAATCAACTCCAGGTCTGCCTGTTCAAGGGCATGCTGGCACCGCTCGATTTCCTTTTTGATATCCTTGGTGGGCTGATATCCGAAATCCTGCAGGGTAGTAGGCGGTTGGCTGGCATTGGGTAGCAGATATGGGTGATCGGCAATTCGGGCAGTAACCCACCAGGTAATGGCATCGTGATCCGGAAATTTATAGATGGTTGAGCCGTCTGGTTTCTTTTCCAAGAGAGAAGGCAAAAACTGATTTACTTCGGTTAAGGCCCGAAAGAGCGCAACCTTTGGATTTGGATGACTGCCAAAACCGAGAACGATATCCTCAACCGGTCGATCCGTTCGCCTTGAAATACCTGCAAACGTAGGAATTCCCAGATCAGAGGTAATATCGAGCACCCACAGGTCCCGGTTTATGGAGGCATAATATTCCAGCAACTGGGGGATATACTTTTCCTCAAAACTCTGTAGATCCAGAGCTGGCCGCTGAATCATATTATACCACCACAGGGCTACACTGTCCCTTTCAACTACCTCCATCAATCCCTGCAGTAACGCCTCTTCATAGGTATTACCCGCTGCCGAACCATTGGAGTCTGCAACAATGGTTACCTTGCCAGGATCGCGGTGACCAAAAAAGCAGAAGGATGCAGGCAGATAACAAAACTCCTGGTTGGTCAGCGACCAGGCTGCTGTCCAGGAAATCTCCTGGTCTTTATCAGGCATTTCAGGAACGCGATGATTCCCCGGCCTCTGCTGCACGGCATTCCAGGCTTCACGATTGGCGTACTGGGCTTGGCTGAATCCCTGCAGGACAACGGGATCAATCACTCTTCCGTTATCGCTTAATTCGTTATAACTTGCTGTAACCAGCTTGTTTTGAGGATATACACCGCAATAACGTTCAATGGATTCGCACACGGCACTGGCCCTTGCCTGGTATTCGCTCATGCCCTTGCCACCGCTTCGCGCACGCATATTAATGGCAAGAAAAAAGAGATCGTCTTTGAGCATGGCAAAGTTATGACCGGCAATATAGACGTGGAGCAGTGGATTATCGGCATCAGAAAGTTCTTCCAGGTGGGTCACGATGCCGGTAATCTTGCTGATGTGCTTTTGCAGGCGGCTGTATGTCTGATACGGCGTCTGGGTTCTATGCCCTCCGCTGACATCATCTATTATCTCAGAAGGCTGCAGAACAACCGGCTGGGGATCGGCCAGAGCGGGATCTCCACAGGACCGACATTGGGGCCGGTGTACCAGGGTGTGTTTCTGCTGCTCAAGATTAACCTGATCAAAGGTAATGATCCTGTTGACCAGAGAATGCTCTTTCTCCGGCGCGGCGATCCATTTGGAAAGCTCCAGGGCAAGCCAGGAAAGCCCGAAACGGTTTCCAGCAGCAAAGAGCGCTTTATTGGTACGGATCGCAGTGTTCTCCTGCTGTCGCTGCAAAAACGCTTCCATTTGCCGATTGGCCTGCAACCGGGTCTGCAGACAACTGTAGCAGGCGCTTTGCGAGGGAGTAAAAAGCGGCCCCAGCCAGAGAAATGTTCCGCTGACCTTTGCCAGCAGCCATGGCTTCCCTGATTGCAGATGAGCAGTATTGATTGCCTCCAGGCCGGGATTAAGATAGTCATCCACCAGGACGATATCCAACGCGGCATCATCTTTATCCGTGAAAGCAAGGGTACTGTCTTTTAGTATTTCCGTCGCTTCGCCAGACTCAATATGAGGATCAAGTACTGTCAGGGAAACAGTCGCCTGCGTAAGGTTCATCATGGCCTGGCGCGGATTGATATCCAGATAGTCCCACCACGCAGCCTCCAGGTCTCCTATTTCCGGTTCCTTTTCTACCAGATACCCTTTTTCCTCCAGCCTGGACATCATGGCAATAATCTGCGGCAGACTATAGTTGCTGCCCAGCTCCGACATCAGTTCATCATAACTGCGTTTCCCATCAATGAGCCGATACAAATCCTGATAGAACTTACCGGTCAGGACCACATGATTATGCTCGTTGAGGAGGATGAGGATATTGTCCTCAATGGGCATGACAAGAAAATTTCTTTTAAAAACAGGAATAGTTAGCAATGTTCAACTCCTTCTATAAAAGGTCTGCACTGTCGATGTCGTAACTGATACCATGGGATAGTCGAATTCAATCTTCCATCCCACAAGTCGCTCCTTCAAATTTTTTTCAAGCCGTACAGATAATATTTCTTCTGCAGATGGCAAAACTGGATGTGATTGTGCCATCCCTGCCATGAGTCCCATTCAGGTCTGGTTCGGATAATCTGGTAACGGTATGCACCCTGCTCAGGTACGACGATAGTATTTCCCTGCATACCCCGATAGAGTTCACGCAGGTTATAGTCTCCTTCCCATACTGTATCCCCTTGCACAAAAGGTCTTCGAACAAGGGTCTGGTTGAGCTGACAACCTTGAGCTACCAATTGCCTGGCATCAGATCCACCTGTAACCAGAGGGACGAGCAAATCTTCACTCTCAGCGTAAAACCCATCCAGCAGGTCTCTGTGGACAAGCTCCAAGATGAGCGCCTGTTCCATGGGCCACAACACAGGTACCGTATATTCAGAGTGAACCAGTTCCGTTTCACCCTGTGTTTGAATTTTATCAGCCTGGGTAAACAACCTGTCCGCGATTTCGGCAAGCAACGGATACCGTTTCCGGTCCGGAGTCATAAAACATTCAATGGTTTCCCGGAGATCAAGGTCATAGTAACACATGCCCAGACACAACGGCACGTGCAGCATGCGTGAGAAAAAAAGAAACTGACAGAGCCATTTGAAAACAACGGCTTTTTTCCACTCTTCTTCGGGCATATCCCTGGATGCGACCACAATTTCCTGATATTCGTCAATTCTGTTACCGGTATCTGCATTCGCATGGGGAGGAATCGTTTTCTGACGCACGGTTTTCAATCCATACTGTTCACGAAACCTGGTACTGTGCATGACAGTGTTGACCAGGGGAGAAAAAAAATAAATGTAGCAGGAATCGTGCTGCCCGCAGGCGATAACCTCTGCGAGACCAGCAGTAAAGGACTGGTAGCTTTCACCTGGCAGCCCCAGAATCAGATCGCAATAATATTGTGCTTTGATGTGTTTGTACCGGGCAAAAATCTGTTTAAGCCGCGCACGATCCTGATATCTTCTTCCTGAAATGTTCAGTACCTTTTCCGAACGGGATTGCACCCCCACCGTGATGGGGCAGGAAAGATGGTTTTCTATCAGTTTTCTGTGAATGGAGATTCCTCGCTCTCCAGGCTCACAAGGGGTCTGCACGATAAACGACTTGATTATCTTTTTCTGTTTGGAGTGGTCGATAACAAGGTCCACAAGGGCTTCGTCCCGCTTCAGCAAACCAAAATTGGCATCACAGACCAGAATATTACTGATATTATGGTCAATGGCCCACTTCAGTTCTCCTACAGAGCGATCCCAGCTGAATTGCCGCACTTTTCGATGATCAGTATGAGCCCAAAAGCAGTATTTACAGCCAAAGGGACACCCCCGATTGGTTTCCATGGGCATTTGCCAGACAATATCCGGATACTGCTCCATAAGCTCTCTGAAGACGCCCATTGAGTATGGCGACATACAGGCCTGCAATTCAGACTCAGTCAACAGACTGGCCGCTGTGTGACAATAGTCATCCTGCTCATTCAGCCAGGCAATACCTGGAGCATACTCCCACTGCCGTGTACCGAAATGTTTCACTATTTCAGCAAAAGCTTTTTCGCCTTCGCCAAAACAGATAATATCGACATATGGATGTTGGCGAAGGAACTGTTCCGCATCAAGCGGAAGAGTCGGCCCGCCAAAGACATTCAGGACAGAGCCGCAAAGCTCCTTGACTCTTTTTGCTACCTGCAGATGGTACTCATGATTCCAGGGATAGCATGAATACGCGACAATATCATTGGCAGCCAGAGGGACGGCGCAGTCATCAACGGAAGATCTGATGAACAGTGGCAACTGGAAGATACATTCAAGATCATAATATTGGGTAAGATAGGCTCGCAGCAGCCCATACTGATAGGGTATAACGTGGAAATAGTCTAATTTCTTGTCAGTATCTGCCACGGCCACAGAACCGGCAAACATCTTATGATTCTGCCAGTCCACCTGGTGGGCCGGTGGATTGATACTCAGATACCCGATTGCAATGTTTTCAGCCATCGGCGACTCAACACTCCCTTTACGAAGTCAGAACACAATCAAAGGTAACTGCTCTCAGGCAAACCGTGCAGCACCATTACTGCCCCCAGGGGCAGGCTGCAGGCAAAATTCTCCGGTGCCGGCAAACTCACAGTATTCAAATGCTCCGACATACAGACGTCAAAGCATTTGAATACGCTCGTATGTATCTTTTCAAGAAATCAGCAACAAGAACAACAGGGGGTACAGGTACAACAGCAGTCACCGCCACCTGCAACCTCTGCCAGATCTGCATCTGACAGGTCACTATCGTCAGTAATCTCTGGTTTTGCTTCTGGGATATAGAGATCGATTTGTCCACTCTTCAGGCCGTCATTCCACAGCTTGACCTGATCGTCCAGGGTTCCTTCTTCCGTCTCTGTTATGATGTTTACTTTCGCACTTCCAGGGTCAAGGCCTTCTCCTTTTAACACTGCTTCCGGCGATGCCTTCAGCTTGGCCATAAAGGCTTCTCCATCCTCACCCCACACTTTTCGCATTACGGCACCATACTTTTTCATAAAATCGTCTTTTTCCATAGCATCTCCTGTTAAGTTAACGATCGGAAACCAGGTTTCCAAGAACAACCAAAAGCTACAAGATCCTACAAAAATGCTGCCTGGGAGTATATGCAGATTACAACTGTCCCTTTATCAGCCTATCACAGTATAAGAATAAAAGTGAAATGGTTTTCATTGCCCCTTATCTATTTCCATGCTGAAAAACTTAGCCATATGAAAATATATCTTTTCCTCATCTCGCTCGGTAAGCTCACCTGTTGCTGTATGAAATTGAATAATAGCATTTGCCAGTTGTGACTGCACTGTAAGCAATGTCTCTTTTGCAGCATTGAGTTGATCAGCAACATTAATGATATCAGTCGGAGTAGAGACGCCAAGCAGGTATTTCACCTGCTCGTCTTCGTATGCGCGTTGATATTGTTCAAGGGCTTCCAGGTTGTTATTCAGTGCTTCATTTGTCAGATGCAGATTGGTAAGTGCAGTGGTAACATCATTCATCACCTGCCTGGCAGACTGAATTACTGTATATTCACCATTAAGGCGCTGACTCTTGCTTCCCCTTAAATTGCCTTTTGCCGTATTATTCTGTAGAGGTATTGTCAGATACAGCCCTGCGGAGTAGCCGGTCTCCCAGTCTTCAGGCTTTCCGGTTGATATATCCCAGTAGTGGGGTGCGTCTTCCCCGGCCCATTGATTGACTCCTGCCCGAAGGGACAAATCCGGAAGCAGGGCATTTTCAGCCTGTTTCTCCAGTACTGTCAGGCTTTGCAGGCGCTTCCTGTCTGCAAGAAAATCCCCTCTTCTGGTAAGGGCCTCTTGAATAATACGGCTCTGCCGCTCAAAATACTGTGGAATGATGGTGTTGCTGATTTGCGGAAACTCAGTTGTGGGCACAGGAATCTCCTCACTCATCTGGAGAGGAATTCCCAGGCTCAATGCCAGTGTTTCACGGGCCTCTATCAGGCTCTGCTGTTTCAGCTGCCGCTGCGCACGTTTATTCAGCCAGTCTGCCTTGAGTGAATGCAGGGCTGTCTTGGGACGGGCATCCTTTGCTACCAGTTTTTCAGTAATGGTGTATAGTTTGTGGCTGTTCATTTCCGCAGAAACAGCAGCTTTCAAAAGGTGGTAGCTGAGAAGATAATTCCAATAATTGGAAATGACCTGCCCCATGAGAATACTGGACTGGTAGGTTACATCGAACAACGATGCATCCAGCAGGATTTCGTTGGATAACATCTCGGCAGCAGTGTTGCTGCGACCGAGCCCTTTGAGAAGCGGGACACTGAGACTCACATAGTACAACCCTTCGTTGGTTGTTGTCTCTGCCTCTGGCATGGTGGTCCCGGTTCCATCAAACTCCGTTCCGACCTCCAGAGAAACACCACTTGTCAACAGATCGGTAAAGGCGACTTTATATGTCGAGGTATCTGCCTGCACGATGGTATCAGCTGTTTCATAGCTATAGGATCGAAGAATTGAAGCCTGTCCTTCGAGGTTCAGGTCAAAGGCACCCCGGCTGCTCTGCAATTGCCCCAGACTTTGATCATATGCACTCAGATTGGTTTTTAAATCCAGGCTGTATTTACTGCTCACCGAAACAGCGTCAGCCAGACTGAACGTTGTGGTGGTGTTTACATGGAGATTCTCCAGGATTGTGTTGAAAAAAGCCTCTTCCGAATCACCATACGCCTGCTTGTCAGCCTGAAATTCCATGGAAGAAGCAAATGCCGCGGCCTCCTGTTCAATGACGGCTGAAAGGTTTCCGTTTGCCTTGTCGAGGTTCGGCATGGCCTGTTCCTGGTAGCGACCTGCCTGCAGTATACCGCTGGCAGACGATATATCATTGGCAGGATTGTCTTCACCTGAGAGGCCGTAGGCCAATGTTTCAGGTTGTTCACTGCCTGTTGCGTTCCGCAGCCCTTCCCGGGCGCACCCTGCCGGAACGAACAATATCGTTATGCACAAAAGCACTGTTTTACGAAAACAGGAATGTAAGACACTTCTCATGCACTGTACAAAGGTATCCACCTGCAATCCTCCGAGGCTACGCTTTGATTATGCTTAATTTTTTCCAGACAGGCCTCAATATCTTCCTGATGCCGGCAAATGCGATTGTCTTCCATATCAATCAGCAGCCATGGAAACTCTCCGGCCTGGCCAATCCTTCGAGTTGCATATGCAACAGTAAGAAACATTGCCAACTGTTCACCCAGTAACGCTTGCCATGGTTGCACGTCGTCAGACCCGACCAACGCGTGCAGTAATTCTGCCACAGTGTTCTTCCCATAGCTCTTTTCCGACGAACCTCCAGGGACATAAAGGGACAACAACACCATAGCCCCATACCAGTCTGCCTGAATGCCGGGTATTTTCTGATGCTGCCCGGACAAACTATAACTCCCCAGACTTTCTGAAAGGGCAAGGATAAGGTCAGTTTCAGGAAAATGGTTCCTGATTTGCCGTATGCCTGTCATACTATCCGGCAGACTGGCAATGGTACTCTCTAACATTGCATGATATTCAGACGATGCAGCAACAAACAGTTCTCCAGCGCCAGACTGGCAAAGGGCCTGCAGCAGCAGATACGAGGGACGGGAGATAGGGAATTCTGGCGCTTCAGGAGAAAACATATTGCCAATACACGGCGAGGTAAACAGCTTATCTCCCAAACACAGCCCCATCCTGGAAATAAACAGCGGTTCGCTGTCAAAGGGGAGCCCTTGGGTCTTTGAACGGATAACATCCTGTATCCAAGCAATATCCATTACCACTTCACCTCTTTTCAGTAGAAGATTTCTGGCTGTGTAATCCATTACCTTCACATACCACTTCAAGCAGCGCCTCCACCCCCTTATGAAAAACACTGTTCAAACGATAAATCGTCTGCATAAGGGTTTCAGCCTGCATTACCGTGCAGGTGTGAAAATTAAAGATACCGATTTCGGGGAAGAGGACGGCTTTTCCTGTGCCGGTCAACAGGTTAAAAATGTTGGCAAGAGCCAGGCTAGGCCCCGCAAGATTGGTACCGATACTGTTGTAATAAAAAAATCGCGTATCTTCGCGGTATGCCCGGTAGAGAGTTTCAACACCCTGACGGTTGAACCCACCCACTGCCAGGGAAAAGATAAGTTGCTGGCGGCGCATCATACGTTCCATATCCCTTCCTGGGCTGCGTAATGAAGAAGGCTGTATCTCCGATCCGTATTTTTTCCACTGGGCAGTAAAGGCATGGTCGCCGGAAGTGTAGATGGTATACACACAGGAACAACCAACTACCGAGATAAATGCAAACGGAATTGCCTGTTGCTCGGCTGCAAGGGCCACTGCTGTCTGAGCCTGAAAATTATCCAGGGCAGAGATAACAATATCTGCCCCCTGTACCAGTTGTTCGGCATTTTCCGGCAAGGTAAGATCTCCAGAAAAAACCTGGACCTCCGTATGACTGTTGCTAGCCAGTCTTCTCCGCACTTCCTCTGCCTTTGGCTGGCCAATGGCCTGGGGAATCGCAAAGAACTGACTTGGATAATTAATCTGGCCAAAGACATCACAATCTGCTGCCTGGAGTTTCCCGACCCTGCAATCGACAAGGGTCTGTGCGCAAATTCCTCCTACACCGCCAAGTCCTGCCAGGGCGACACAGAAACTATTGAGATTGGGCTTCGCTGAAATCATGAAAAAAACCTTGTACAAGATCACCATCTATCCCCAGACTTTCTGCAAACGCTCGCATTTCTTCAGCATAGCGAGGCAGCTTGTTGGCCTGAAAAAAATGTATGGTCGGTTGGGTGAGTTCCCCGGTCTCGCCGAAACTATACAACTGCCCTATACCTGAAAAAGGAGTCTTTTTCAGTTCAGCGATGATGTCCCTGGGAAGAAAGGATTGCCCGGTGCGTATTGCCTGGGCAACAAGTTGTGCCTGATCATAACCTGCAACACTCCAATTGGTGGGATAGCTTTCATACCGTTTATAGTAGTTTGTAATAAACGATTTAAACTGTTCTTTCTGGAGTTCTTCCTTTTCAAGATAATCAGTAATAACATAGAATTGTTTCTTCAGTCCGGTAAGTTTCTTACCGTGTTTGCGTATATCTATACTTGAAAAATCCAGAAAACTGATGGCAGCTTCGATTGCTGTCTTTTCCATCAAATAGGTTGCGATGCCAAGAAGCTCACGCTGATCGGCTGACAACACAACAGCACCCTGACGCAGGTTGGTGTTTTCTTTTTTGGCAAAATTAAACCGTTCCAGAGCAAGATTTTGATCAGACACCGTATCCGTTGAATCCAACACATAGGAATCAACAAGAATCCCCTCAACAAGCATGAGATTCGTGGTGTAATTTGCCAGTTCTTCATAAAAATAGTCATACTCCGAGGCCCTGCGTATCAGCACCACGTTATTCAATTCAAGTTCACGGCATTTCTTGACCAGCTTCCGGGCAATGGCCTTGGAAGATGAATTCCCTCGCACCACGAGATCCTGATGCCATTTTCTGAGCAGCAGCACATTGTCCTGGCTGTTGAGAATACACGGCAGGCCATAATATCGACTCAGGCCCAGGTGAAGAGGAGTGGTTTTAAACGGGGGCAAACCAAGTATGACGCATAGATTGGGCCGCTCTTTCAAGGCATGGACGGCGTTCATGTTTGTGAGATAGCCGGAACTGATCCCCTGGTAAACGGTGGCAACCTTGTGGCCCAGCAACCCGCCATGGGAGTTGATTTCATCTACAGCCAGCTCCACACCCATTCGATAGGCATCCCCGCCTTCGGTATCACTCCAGAGGATACCGAATTCAATGGTGCTGTCCGATGACAGGGAGGCCAGTGTCTGCGCCCTTTTCTCCTCAGGGCTCGGTTTATCGCCCCAAAAAAACACTGTGACGACGGCGACAAACGGCAATATTGCGAAGAGTAATAAAATGAATTTATTGCGCACGGTTCCTTCTCCTGAAAAAAGTCTGCATGCAAACAAACCTGGATTTCATAGTAATCATCCTCTCGCTTCAGAGGAGTTGCCTTTGCGCCTGCGTCGCAAACCAGCCTGACTGTTCCATCAGTTCCTGAAATGTCCCTACCTGGGTGACGTGACCGTTTTCCAAAACATAAATCCGGTGTGCATGTATAACGGTGCTGAGTCTGTGGGCGATGATTACCCTGGTAATATTCAGGGAATCGATACTGGAAGCCACAAGCTTCTGGGTGGTATTGTCCAGGGCACTGGTGGCTTCATCAAAAAGCAGTAGTTTGGGATTACGGGCAAGGGCTCTGGCAATCATCAGACGCTGCTTCTGGCCGCCGGAAAAGGTCCGGGCACTCTCAGAAATCACCGTAAAAATACCCATGGCCATATCCTTGACATCACTTTCAAGCCCTGCCAGCCGGATGGCATTCCAGGCATCGTCAACACTCAGATCAGTCCCCCCGGCTATATTGTCATAAATACTTCCAGGCAGCATATTCCCGTTCTGCAGCACCACCCCGATCTGTTTTCTCACCAGATCGGGATCAAGCTGGCTCAACCCCATTTTATCATAAAAAACTTCACCGGACTCCAGCTCTTCAAACCCGAGCAGCACCCGAAATACCGTTGATTTTCCAGAGCCTGAATTGCCGACAATTGCAATAAACTCACCAGGATCAGCATGCAGGGAAACATCCTTGAGCACCTGCGGCAGATCTTTGCCGTATCGAAAACTGGCGTGACTCAACTCGATGGAGCCTGAGAGGATACCCGGATCTATCTTGACAGTGCTCTTCTCCGGCACAGCTTCTATGATCGGATCAATCCGTTTGAACAGCAGGGCCACGCTGGTCAAAAACTGCATTACAGTGGCAGTGGAAAGGATGGCACTGATGAACATGCCCATGGCAGCGGTAAAGGCCGCATATTGCCCGCCGTCAAGGAGACCTTCCCAGTGATAGAGGAGAAGTGCGATGATGACCATCTTGGAAACCGGATCAAAAAATTTGGAAAAGGTTTCCTGGTAGGCCGAATACCGTTTTGCCTGGTAATCCAATTGTTTCTGCTCGGAGAACAGCCTGCTCCACCGCTCATAAGCCCGCCATTCCGCACCGGCTGACTTCAGTTTGGAAATGCCGGTTGTAAACTGCAGCACCATACCTGAAATGCGGCCCTGCATATCAAATAACCGGGTGGAGGTTCGATACTGCTTCCAGGCCAGCAAACCGATGACCACAGCGGCCAGGACAGCCAGGCCAAGGCCACAGAAAGCGAGCTTGGCATCAAAGTGGAACATGACCAGAAAATTGACCGAGGCAAATATTCCTCCCAGGGCCGTGGTAACGATGGTTCCCTTCAGCTGGTTGGTTACCTCGATTACGCTGTTGGCCCGATTTGCCAGATCACCGGCACTATACTGCCTGAAAAACGTAAGCGGCAGTTTTAACAGCCGATCCCACACTGCCGGCTGAACAGCTGCCTCTCCCTTGAAATTACCCCGCATCATAGCCACGGCCTTCAACAATTCAAAAATTGTCGAAGCAACGGCTGCCGTCACAAGTCCAAGTGCGATCTGATACAGATAGCCCAAATCATTACTGGGAATGACTTCATTCATGACTTCCGAGGTTATGATCGGGGTAAGCAGCCCGATTATGGCGGCAAGAAATCCAGAGATCCATATGATTTTTGCTTCTCGTCTGCACTCTGTCCATGCAAGATTGAAAACTTTTTTCAGACTCAGACGGAAATCAGGCAAGGGCTTGAAAAATATAAACGCCCGGTCAACAAACTGGTCACAATTTTTTGCGTTTATGACCTGCGGGTGGGGGTTGTCGGAGAAATACACCTTCATGTGCTTGTTTCCGTAAGGCATGAAGGCTACGGGCTGCTCATCGCTTTTTGTGTAGCCGAGCATGGGCATGGTTTCGCTTTCGTACCACCTGTCACGCAGTTTGACTTCATGGAAACGCAGGTTATTGGCTTTGCATATCAATGCCAGGGGAGGCTCGTCGCTCTGGTATTCCAAAATCTCCGGAGGAACGAAATCAATACCCAGACCTTTGCCGATACGTTCCAGGCTCGTAAGCAGGGGATCATTGTCTACAGATATCGATTCTGTATCATCAAACTGAGGGTCAAGCAACCGGGCAAGATAGCCTATGGATTTACGCCATTTTCTCGTATCGCGTTCCCTCTGATAGGCGGCAAATCTGGAAATATCATGATCAAGCCTTTCCAGGCGTTTATAGCAATGATCGGTACAAAAACTGCTCACGGCATCCAAAGTTCGGGACAGGCCATATTTCTCAATCAGTTCTGTGCTTGTAAACAGCACCGCGGTCTGCTCGCTGGCACAGGTGCATTGCAGTACAAAGGAGTGGCATAACAGCACAGGAAAAGCTGCAGCATGATCCACCGCAAAATGATCCGGTATGCAGAACTCAATGATATCATCGGGCGGGGCCATCCACAGCAGTGTGTGCGAGGTGGTGGTCAAGCGAAGTGATTTTTCTGCGAACAGATCCACCTTTTCTGTATCCCGGTGGAGGTATAGGTCTGCCCTGGTATTGATCTGCGGGGCCATAAAGCGACCAATACTGTTTCCCCATGTGTCGAGCAGAGGTCCAGTAACGGTCGCCGGGATATGGGCATCTTCCATGGGCAGGGTAAAAATCACAGTCTCTTCAGCCGCTTTTGCCAGGAGCCCTGTCTGCCCCAGAAGATTGGTATTGAAAAAGAACAGATCGTCATCCGTAAAAGAGACGACATGGTGCAGCCTGCCCACAGGTTTTCCCTGGGTATCGACTCTGGAAACAAACACATCCAGGTGTCCGGATTGCACCCAGGCAAGGGAGTTTTCACCATGCAGTGCGACATCCTGATTGCTTGCGATGACCTGTCTCAGGCCTTTTTTCTGAAAATATTCTCCTGGCATAGTGTCACGTATCAGTTTTCAATCAATGTGGCATAGATACCGTCAGAGTCCTGGATCAATTCTTCGTGGCGTCCCCTTTGCACAATTTTCCCCTTATCCATGACAATGATTTCATCGCTATCTCTGATGGTACTGAGGCGGTGTGCAATAATCAGACAGGTGATGCCTCTTCTCCGCAGATTCCTGTCTATTGCCTGTTCCACCACTGGGTCGAGTGCGCTTGTAGCTTCATCGAGTATCATAATGGAAGGATCGGTTACCAGTGCCCTGGCGATCTCAAGCCGCTGACACTGGCCGCCGCTGAAATTTTTGCCGCCTTCATCCACTTCACTGTTATAGCCTCCGGCCCGAAGTAAAATTTCATCGTGGATGCAGGCATCTTTAGCCGCCTGAATCATCTGCGACTCAAGAATTGTCTGGTCCCACAGAGTGATATTCTCCTTCACAGTGCCCTGGAAAAGAAATATTTCCTGGTCAACAAAAGATACTGATTTGCAGATACACTGCCTGGTATAGTCTTCGCGTGGTTCGCCATCGAGCAGCACTTTGCCGCTCCAGGGTTTATACAGGCCGGAAATCAGGCGGCTGACAGTACTTTTACCGCTGCCGGAAGCGCCAACCAGTGCAACCCTGCTTCCAGGCCGAAGTTCAAGATGAAAATTTTCGATAAACGGATCCTGCAGGGGATTATAGCCGAAACAGATATCAGCAAGAGTGAGGGAGCCTTCTATCTTCTCAATTGGCAGCTTTTGCGTCTCGTCTTCGCTGTAGACCGGGTCAGCCTGGTAATGCATCACATCGTCGACACGATTCAGATCCCCTTCTATCTCCTGCAGCCTGGAACCAAGGGTGATGAGTTTATTGACAGGGTCGGAGAAAGTAGTCATCAAGCCCTGAAAAGCGACCAGGGAACCGATGGTGAGATAGCCGTTCATTACCCGGAGCGCTCCCAGGGACAGGATGGTGGCTGTCATCAACTGATTCAGACACTTGGGCATGATAGACAAAATCTGAGTGGGGAGTTCCAGTTGCTGCCTGGCATTGAACACCTTGGAATAGATACCGATCCATCTGTTGAAAAAATCAGTCTCTTGACCGGAAGCCCTCAGAGATTCGATGATCTGCACCCCACCCATGGAGGTGGAGGACAATTTGGCTTTGTCCTTTTGAATGATACGATTCAGGTCTGTTCTTTTACGGGAGATCAAGCGCAGAAAGAAGAGATTGACCAGAGAGAACAGTACTCCCACCGCAGTAAGGGAGACATCGTAGGTGGCCATAACCACGACATAAAATGCCACAGTGGCCAGGTTCACCGTATTGGTAGCCAGGTCGCCGCCAAGGAGATTGGCCACCTGATCATTGAGCTGCACCCTGCTTCCCACCTCCCCGCCATGGCGCTGGGTGTAAAACACCATGGGGAGCTTGAAAATGTGCAGGATATATTTACCGGATGTGACCAGGGCCAGCTTAATCTGCAGCTTGAGGATATACAGCTGTTGCAGCAGGGTTACTCCTGTGAGAAAAACAATGGCAACACCAAAACTCCACATCAGTGGATTGGCCCAGTCATCATGCCCGGAAGCCATGATGTCGTCCATGAAAATTTTAGAAAAGGATGGAATGGCCAGACCTGGCAGGATGGTGGCCAGGCCTAGGGCCACAATAAAAAGTAACGTTGCCTTGTAGTCTTTCAGCCGCCTGATAAGGGATGCAAGGACATTGGATGGAGAACCTTTTGGCTCAAACTGTTCTCCAGGCTCCATCAACAGGGTCACACCGGTGAAAGCACCGTTAAACTCTTCCCAGCTCACCGTTCTCGGCCCGGTTGCGGGATCATTGATATAGACCAGATCTCCCCTGAAGCCTTCCACAACCAGGAAATGGTTGAAGTTCCAGAAGACAATCATCGGAAATGTATAGTTCTTCAGGTTGGTCGGCTTGGATATCATCTTGCCCGAAGCCTGTAACCCATACTGCCTTGCTACCTTGAGAATATTGTTCGCCTTGCTGCCATCCCGGGTAACACCACACTCCACCCGCAATTTTTCCAGAGGCTCAAACCTCTTATAATACCCGAGGACAATGGCAAGTGCAGCGGCACCACATTCAACCGCTTCCATTTGAATGATGGTTGGTGTTTTTGCGCGCATATTCTTCAAAATAGCCTCATCTGGTCTACTGTCATGCAGGGACCATCCTATTAATCAGATGTATCAGTGAGCCAATCAGGTTTTTTCTGTCCCAAGACCTTGTCCTGCACAAAAGGCATGATAAAATCCACTGGCCGCTTCTGTTCGGTAATTATTTTTGCTGAACAGAGTGTACCGCTTTCAATGGTTAGGGGGGCGCCTTTGCGGGTTGTCCACTTTAAGCCGTTCAACGACTCAGGATCGGGCAGAAAATATGCAGATGCCTCATAGGGGGCGCCATTGGCGGTCATATTCTGCACGAGCAGGTCATTTTTCAATTCCATGTTCATATAGTCTGAGCTGACTGCAGAATTGGATATATCGGAAACAAAACCTACCAGGTCGCCGTACACGCCATAATCAATGGAAAAAGGAGTCACGATAGCCTGCATTCCCGGCTGCACCTTGGCACCGTCGTTAGGAGAAATATAGAGTTTGATAACGAGTCCCTGATCAATTTCATCCACCGTTGCCAGCCGGATGATGGTCTGGCCAGTGGTAATCTGCCGACCTATCCTGGCACTGACCTCAAGGACCTTGCCTTCATAGGGGGAGATGACATTGAGGTTATGCTTGAGCTTTCTGCGCAGATTACTTACCTTCAATGACAGTTCCTGGATATCCAGGACCATTGATTTTAACGACTCATTGGAATCGTTCTGGGTGGTGAGCTCATCCAAATCAATCTGCCGGATGTTTGCCTTGATATCCTTGATGTCATTCAGGCCTGCTTTTAAATCATTGTCCGCAGATACATAATTAGCCTTTGTATCAAGCCCCTTTTCATAGAGTTCTTTCTGATTATCCCTCTTCTCCCGCAGCCACTCAATTTCGTTGATTTTGTCTTCCAGCTGCGTTTCGTAGTAGGCTTTATTTATGGCATTCTTTTTACTGGTGGCTTCAAGACGATCCTGCTCGTGCAGTTTTTTTCTTGCATATTCGTCTTGCTTATTTTTCAGAGATTCCTGGGCTTCAAGGAGGGAGCTGAGTTGATCGTCCTGGCGTATAACGGCAACCAGTTGACCGGGCTTGACTTCGTCACCCACTGCTACAAAGACATTTTCAACCGTTCCGGAACTGTCCGACTCAATGGTCACGTCCCCTTTGAGTTGAATAATGCCCTGGGCTTTGACAGTAACGGGAATCCTGCCGATAAAGCCCCAGATCAGGACAGCAAAAACAAGAAGAAAAATAAAAAACAGAAGAAACAACAGCCTGGGAGAGATTAACTGTGGCAGATGATCCAGCTCTTCGGGCGAGGCCAGTTTGTCCAGCGCTATTCGCCTGTAAGGTATGCTCATAGCAAAGTTCCTTTCAGGTTAAACTCTGATACACGTACCCACTGCAATGTAACATGCTGCAATGGACTATTCGACATGTCGGGAAATTCTTTTCCAGCAGTAACTGCTCGCAGTGCACCTCAACTTACCGCAATCAGTTTAACGCTCAGATACACGGGTCAGCCTGCTTGTGAAAAGTCCGTGCCCCCTGTACGCAGCTATAAATACATGGGAGACATCATGCTAAACGGCTCCCTTATACATAATTATTTCCAGCGAATGACTCCAGGAAGGCTCTTAAAAAATGCCCTCCTTTATTTTTGTACCTGGAACGATGGTCTTCACTACACTTATAGATGGAATCCGGCTTTCCAGTTCTCGGTGCAGTATGGTTGTAAATCCTGCAGTGGAAAGTTCATGCGATAATATATCGTAGTCGTTGCTAATTTTTTTTCCAAGGTAATTATGGTCTATTTCTTCCCACTCAATGGTGGGAAAAGATGAGCTGAAATACTTGCAAACTTTCTCTATATTTCTTTCGTTGGGCTGTTTCATTCTATGGGCCATGTCTTCACGGCAGCCGTGAAGAAAAACCATTCTGCTCTGTGCCGCTTCCGTAATCGCCCTGAGGGCAGCTATCTCTGCAGACAGGTGGGCTCCATAGCCCACATTTGCGCGAATATACGCCAGGGGATTGGCTTCATCTATTATTACAGCCCAGAATACACTGACTCTGGTCATCACCGATGGCAGCTTAAACAGCCGCAGACATGCCCCGGCCTGGGATACGGACTCGTAAAGTGCTGCCACAAGATTGGATGTGCAATGCTCCAGGTCAACAAGCAACGTGCCATTATGTTTCAACATCAACGTCCCGCTGCCATTAAAACAGGATGAAACGACATGACGTTCAATGATCTCATAGAGACCGTGATTCCTGGCCTCTACAGGGGAGTTGGCACTGGCCAGGCCATTGGCGGTAAAGGAGTGCATTTTTTGCCCTGCTGCATAGACTGCACTCACAGGTATCAGGCAGGACGAGGTTTCTCCATCTTCCACAGATTCAGCAACAGCCCAGTCCATGGTGTAATCAAGATCATAGTAGCAGTCGGCATGAAAACACTGTAATTCTGGTGGCGTAACCACCTTGCATCCTGATTTTCTTACTTTTGTGACACTGGCGTTTTGTATATCACTCTCAAACGCGGTTACATGGGATCGTTCAACAGCCTCCATCAAGGCGGAAACCCTGGCATTGGTTGCTATACAGCCTTTACCCCAGCAAACCTGCAGAGCAGGATTATTAGGAGTAAACGCCGCAAAAACAGGAATATTCAAGACATCCAGACCCGTCACATCAGCACACCGCGTAATGCCTGCAACCGGCCAGTATCCATCAAGGCGCTGAAGTGTTACCTCTGGATGAACTTCTCGCCTGGTGCCAATGTCATACATGGATACTCCCGTCCAATTTCTGCGGCATGGAATCAAGTTGCTGCCGAGCATACTGCGCCATTTTTCCATCAAGCTGCAGCTGTTTCAGCAATGCCGCATCGTAATCCCAGTTAAAGCCGAAATATTCCGGCCCTTGAGCAATTACCCAGGCTCCTGTTTCATTATGCTCCGGACTTGTCACCCCATGCTCCAATGCCCAGGCATGGGCATAACTGTCTGTCTGTTGCCCCAAATGCTGCTGAAAAATCTGTCGTTTATTTTCCCGTGCCCATTGGACTGTCGCCGTTTCGGTGAGCAATCCTGTCAGTTCAGAAGCGGTTAGCCCATTGGCAAGGAGATAGCGATCATTTTGAAACATGTGGGCTCTGCTTCTCAGGAAAAGATCTACATAGGATCTGGGGCACAACAGGCTATGCTCTTTCAGCCATTGCAGTATAAAAAATTTTTCACTCAATGTGTGAAAATGCAACATACCCAATTGCCTGCCCAGACTCTCTGCAAAATGATAGCCTCGAACAACACCTTCAGGAAACACGTAGCTCTGGTACATGCTGGAAGTTCTGAGCCACTGCCACTTCCGATCAGGCAATCTTCCTGCAAACGTATCGCCGGTCTCCTGTTGGCGCAGACAATCCATGGCCATATTGAGGGCGATCTGCGCATCGACATGCTTGACATCCAAAGGCCTGGCACTATCCGCTGGAAGTTCTATTTGAAGTTCCTCCAGTATTGCCTGCCATTTTTTCAAGGTCCTCCTGGTGTAATGCACGCCCTGCATTCTGGAAAGAATGGTGTAGTGCTGCTGTATGCTGATGTTGCCATTTCGTACCAGCATGTCCAGAGTGTAACGGATATCAACCAGGGAAAGTCCGTCTGCGCTCGCGCAGACCTCATCATCTTTCTCAATACCACCATGAAGATATTGGGAATAAACCCAGCCAACCCCAAGCATCCCGCTGCCATCAAGCTCCACCGCCTTGAGCGCGCCCACGCCACCTGCACCAATTATTGTAATACCATGGTCCAGGGCGTCCAGTATCTCCCTGTGCCAGACAGAAGCCCCTCCGTGCTGTATACAGTCGACAAGTACAATCACCGCCACATCATGCCGGATAAGTCCCCACACATCTCCCATGCCAGCCGGCCCCTGCAATACCAGAGAAGTAAACCGGGAGTCCGGCATCAACACCTCACGGGAATCCCGGGCACAGACAACTATTTTTCGACACTGGTCATAACGCATACTGGTCGTCTTTTCGTGTGCATCCATAGAAACAGTCTCAGATTCGTGAACAACAACTATGCTTTTTTAGGCATCGCTACTCGAAGATCAACGAGCAAAAAAGATATGGCAGAAGGTAATGAGTGCTCCCTCTATAATACGCCCGCAGTTTGGACGACCAGAGAATACCCTTCCAGAGATGATTGTAGTACAGATGTCCAGCAACAGGCAAACAGGAAAATCATATTGAGAGTAATTATGCCACAGAAGTGTTTACAGGCTGAAATGACAAGACAATGCATGTGAGTTTGTGGCACTCCAGAGAGAATCGCTACTGCGAACTTTGGAGGCAAGCCCTGAGTGTTAACAGGAAAATGTATAGCGTGTGGCTCTTAAAAGTTGAGAGAAATAAAAGCAAAGCAAATAAATATACATTGGGACACAACGATAATTTCTAGCAGTCATATTTTTGTATTGCACAGAGAAGTTTTCCTCTACATAATGCGAAGATATATAGCTTGATACTAGTAGCCCTAATGTAGCCCGCATGTGTTGTTACACATACAATAACAAATAACAATGCAAGCCCAAAGGGACTAATTTATGGACAGACACTATCTATCCGAAGATGATTTACGGTGTTTCAACTCATTGACAGCGTTCTGGCAAGTCATAAAACGATCATAACTGTGTCTGAATTTATCCAGTAACTACGAACAAAAAAGCAAACATAGCAAATAACCGATGATTAACATATGTTTTTCAATATTTTTACTCTTCTCAGTTGCACATAATACTCCAGAAAAAACTACAGAAAATTTACAGAATGATTTCTTATACCTGATCAGAAAAAAAATAATTGTTGTAGATACAGTCGAAGCAGATGGAGGTCTTAAAAAAGCACACATAGACTTTTCGCAAGGTCATGAAAATCTGCAAATCAGTTTGACGAACAAAGGAACAGAAAAAACAAAATTTACCATCCCATGCGGTTTAGTTTTCAATCCATCCGACCAAAACTTGCAGCCAATGATGAGCGTTCAATCGGCAACACGTGAAATTGCACCAGGAAAGACTGTTGGTCTGAGTCTACATGTTGTCTGTATTGATAGCGGCGCTGATATGCCCATAAAGGATGATAAATATTCAGTTGGTTACATACAAACTGGTAACCTCAAAAAAATGGCAGATTGCCTCTGTAGCGTACCAAATATATCTGATGACCCTATGGGTGTACAGTTTGCTATATGGGAGATAGGAAACCCAAATGTAACAAACACAAGAAATACGATGAAAAAAGAAGATTTAGAAAAAACAGTTAAAACATACCAATCAAACGGAATATCTATACCCAAAATGATAACAAACGCAATAACATATTATAACAACTCAGAAATTTGGCTAGAACAGTGCAAGGTTGAAAAAAAAGAAAAATAACATATCAATATAAAGAGGCTGGACTTATTCAACAACCCATCATGCTGATTTCCTCACTCTCGCAATCTCCCTTTCCCTTCAGTTTTGATAAAAAAACAAATACTTCGCCATTACCTCTATGCTTGCCCCGGTTTCCGTAGCCTTGCTTACCATATTTTCCCCAAAAACTGTATTTGCGTCCATGGTTCCTTCGAAGTTCCTGCATATACTGTTCATGGTTGGGAAGTAAGCGATTAAAGAACCGCTTCTACCCGGCCCAGGGCTATCGCATGGGTAATGTCAGCCAAACAATACCTTAGCAAGATAATTATTGTCCCACCCAGCTTTCTGACGTTTGATTTGAGTGCCGACTTTGGCAGTTTTTTCCTGCTTGAGTAAATTCAGTGCTATATGTCTTAATAGAGCTAGGTTTTCAGCACTATGGCCATTTCGGACCCTGGATTCATCCTCACGAAAAGCAACATCAAGTACCCAATGCAGTTTGTTTTCAATGCCCCAATGTTGGCGAACGACATTCATAAAGTTGCAGGCATTCACCTCTGCAAG
>NZ_AUCV01000056.1 GCF_000429945.1 Desulfogranum japonicum DSM 18378
CTAAATTAAGCAGGGTATATTGCTTTACGCCTTTATCTGTCCGCTTGGATTCAACAAGGCGATAGGTATAATACTGCCCACCGTCTTTCCTTCCTTTGATTGTAGTTCTTCGAATATACATGCGTCGCAGCTTGGCATAAAAAAGTCTGCATGTCAAGTCTTTATTATTTTTTATGGCACTACAAGCGATGGTGAATTTCTATGTGGCTGAAATTCTGACGATTTATTTTTTTAGCGCAACGAAAAACTTTCATCAGGGGAGATTTTGAGAATAATTGTCAAAAACTTGGGCTAAAGTGAGGTGGACCAAAAAAGCGGTCCACCTCTGTCATGTATAATCGATATAGGCTTATATAGGCTTGTTCAACTTGGAGAGGGCTGTAGGCCGCCCGCTCATCATTGACACAATATGTTCCTCGTAGCCTGCTAATTTGAATTCCTTGGCGAAAAAGAGCCCCCCCGCCACCAGGCAGAGTAAAAAATACCGTACAAACAGTTAAGCTGTAACCACAAGTGTCACTTGTCACCAATTTATGGTGGTATTCCCTTAACCAAAGGGTGTCTGTCACTCATCCCCGACGATGAGATCGCCTATCGGAGTCTTCGCTTACCTGCAAAAACCGCGCTTGCACAAATCTGAAGCACCTGCGACCAGTTACGACTCATAAACAGTTAAAATATCAATATTGTTAACCCAGCAATCAGTTACTAAAATTTCTCTTAACTACAAATTTGTTCAAAGAACAACTGGCCTGCTGGTAGCAATTTACAATTTAATGATGCCCACCTTGGTCAAAAAGATTACCAGAACCGCAACAGGAGCAATGTAGCGGATGGTAAAGTACCAGATACTAAATATCTTCAGATAGTTTTGCCCATCTTCGCTGATCTCCGCTTTGGCAATACGTTTATCGAGAACATAACCGGTATAGATAGCAATCAACATACCACCGATGGGCAGCATAAAATTGGAGGCAATGTAGTCCAAGGAGTCGAGGATTTCCATACCGTTAATCAATTTAATCTTTCCTAGCACTGAGTAAGACAACGCAGAGGGAATGCCAGCAATATAGACAGCCAAGGTCATCAGAACGGTGGCCTTTTTCCTGTCATAGCGTCTTTCGTCTATCATGAAGGCGGTAAGTACTTCCAAAAGGGAGATGGCAGAAGACAGGGCGGCAAAGGCCATCAGGATAAAGAACAGTACGGCAAGAATATGACCCAGAGGAATGGTGGCAAACACCTGGGGAAGGGTTTTGAAAATGAGGCCGGGACCGGCTCCAGGTTCCATACCCACGGAGAAAACAATGGGAAAAATGGCGAGACCAGCCACGATGGCCACTAAGGTGTCGAGCACAGCGATACGGATTGACACCGGCCAAATGGGTTCGTTTTTATCCATATAGCTGGCGTAGGTGATCATGGCACCCATAGCCAGACTGAGGGTGAAAAAAGAGTGCCCCATGGCCTCGAGCACACTGCTGACTGTCAGTTTGCTGAAATCCGGAGCCAGCATGAATTGTATCCCGGCCCAGGCTCCGTCGGTGGTCATGGCGTAGACCGCCAGCAGAAGCAGAATGACAAAAAGGCCGGGCATCAAGATCCTGTTCCATCGTTCAATTCCCTCTTTGACACCACCAATTACTGCCAGCAGGCAGAACGCCATAAATGCAGTCAGGCAGCATACCTGACGTATCGGGTCTTTTACCAGGCTACCGAACATGGCAGCTATGGCCTCCGGTTCCTGGCCGGAAAAGGCTCCGGTCAATGATTTCAGGAGATAGTCAAGGGTCCAGCCAGCAACAACCCCATAGTAGGAGAGGATGACAAAGGCGACTGAAAGATTTAACCAGCCAATAACCTGCCAGAACGGGGTTTTCGGAGTAAGTTTTCGAAAAGAGCCGACAACATCTTGCTGAGAATGGCGGCCAATGGCAAACTCTGCCATCAAAATGGGCAGGCCGCAAAATAGAATAGCTACAAGATAAACGAGAACGAAGGCTCCACCACCGTTCATACCGGTAATGAAAGGAAACTTCCATATATTCCCTAATCCAACGGCTGAACCTACAGCCGCCAGAATAAATCCTAATCTACCACTCCAATGGTTACGCATAACTCCTCCCTTTAATCGTATTAGCGAAAAAATCCGCTTATGATAGAGGGGGAATTCTCTATGTCAATAAAAAAAAGGGGGGCCAATTAAAAGGCATTTGCCAAGACCAATATACTGTAGCTGATCACAAGACTTCACAAAGTCTCCCGCTGGTCGCTTATCTCTTCGCACGATCGCGGTTTCCCGCATAGATAGCCTATCGGAGTCTTCGCTTACCTGCCAAAACCGCACTTGCACACATCTGAAGCATCTGTGACCAGTTACATCTTGCCTTATTCGTTACATATTCTCGCGGACTTCATAGAGGTTCACATGGCGATCAGGGTTTAATTTGTATTTCTC
The DNA here is from genome assembly GCF_000429945.1 of Desulfogranum japonicum DSM 18378. Lineage (GTDB taxonomy): Bacteria > Desulfobacterota > Desulfobulbia > Desulfobulbales > Desulfobulbaceae > Desulfogranum > Desulfogranum japonicum. The sequence continues at coordinate 2,459 of NZ_AUCV01000056.1, forward strand.
GTCCTCCGGGTACAGCCTGGCTACACTGATGTCTTCACCGGCAAACGCTTTGATGCACTCAAGATTTTCCCAATAGGTCAGCAAGGTGATCTCAGCATTATCACCTAAATCCCGAGTGAGAATTTGTGCCCCAAGAAAACCTTTGGTGCCTGATGTGTCCCTTATACCTGTTTCATAGAGGTAAGCAATAAAGCCTTCTTCATGCTCTTTAGGGCAAGTAGCTTTCCATTCCCTTGCTATCATAAACACTCCATTTCACGCCATTGTTATAACATTTACATTCAGCGGGACCGTAGGCGATTCGCTGGAGTAAATGATGGTTATGCATCTTTTAATTTGTCGATATAAGCTTCCAACATATCTTCAACAGTATAATTGAAAGTTTTTCTGAAGTGACTTTTAAATTGCGCCCCTTGCTGTAGACCTTTTAACAAGAATATGAATTCTTGGGGATATGTATTTGCCAAGTAATTCACAAACATTCCGCTTTGGCTGTAAAACATCCTGGGGCCAATTGGAACAGTTGACTGAAGGGATCTGTTCAATAATGAGCCGGTTTCTTCCGGTAGAAAATACTTGCCTTCAACAAACATTGTTACGGTTTCTTTTTCAAAATTTCTGGGTGCACCACCACCGTCAGAAACATATATGGCCAGGCCTTCCCGGAACCATCTAGGGAGAGAACGGTTAAAAGTTATTACACCCATAGTTTGAGACAACTGCACGTGCGACAACTCATGTGCAAGCATGCCATACACTTCATCTGGCAACTTCAACATCAAACCAGACAAGTAGATTTCATTCCCAACTGAAGCTCCTCTTGCTTTTCCAGATACCCCCGAAAACTTGGCGAAAGTTTCAGGGCTTGCAAAGGCGTAAACTATAACAGGTTCTTTATAAGTTCCATATTGCTCGCTTTCAACAACTTGTATCGCGTTGTTAAGATGCTGAGCTATTTCATGTGCTAATTTTTCAGCGCCGTTCTCATATAAGATCCTGCTATCAGAGGCAGAGACGTTGAAATCGGTCGTCCAACGGGCCACACGACTTTCTATAAGGCTACATCCTCCCAGAGAAAGAAAAACTGCAATAAGTACTACAATTATTGTCAACAGTAACTTTTTCATCTCGTTAAACTCGTTCAGGGCATAATCACGGTGCTGACCACCGCCGTGGACAGCACCAGGAGTCTGTCGGGTTCAAAAATCCTATAAGCACGGAATAACCACACAGATGATCAAAATCATCTTTTTTCGACTACTGTTATCAAGTTGTCGTCTGAAATTTTTCTTAAAAGTCGATTTCAGATGTTCTTTGACATCGTTTATCCATTTAATGAAAACATCCGTTTCAAATTCCAGGCAATAGATACAAGTGTCCATTCGCCAGTTACGGTTTCATAGCCACTGAGGGGAAATTGCCGGAATCCCATGACATGCTTAATGATGCCAACAGCAGGTACAACTATACTTTATCGTTTCCCACATAGATAGCCTACCGGGGTCTTCGCTGACCTGCGAAAAACAGCGCTTGCCTGTGATCAGTTACGGCAGAAGGTATTGTTTTTGTTTGCTTTGCCGCCAGCCTGTGAGGCCTGAAATGGCACAAAGAGCTGCGACCAAGCTGATAGCCTTCCTCATTGCATCAAAAAGCAGATTAATATCTGTAGGATAATGGACGTTTGTCTCAACTACGAAAGAATCACACCTACCTTTCAGCTCGCCGTTTTCTTCCTCTTTTTTTTTACGATGTTGTGCCCAACTTCTACAACGACAATATTAATTGCGTTCAGAATATCGGGGGTGAGAAGCGATACATTATCTTTGATGGTCTGTAATTTATATTCATGATCGTCGCCCCAGGAACTGTGCCCGAGCATAAGCCGTATTGTTTTGTGATTATTCGCCATTTCGACAAGACGATCATAATCCCAATTCAAATTTAACCGAAGTACTCCCAAAACCAATATTCTCCATAGCTCCATTCCGGGACGGCCGTTCTTCTTATCCGTATTAGGCTGGATTCGATGTTCTAATATTTCGAACACTTTCTGACGAAGATCGGCTGTAGTGTAGATGTATTAAAGCCCCAAAAGCAAGGGTGGTATGTCATCACGAGATTTGAGATCAATTTTGACTTCAGCGATAGGAGTTTCACCTATTCTTCATTGAGGATGTTTTGTTTGTCTCATGCTATGGTTCAGATTGAAGATTTTGGTACACAGCCTGTTTTTTGTCGCAGACAATCGAATGAATTTTACACAAATTCTATATTTTCGGCATGTTAACGTAGTGCGTCGGCATTTGTCAAAATGAATATAGCTTGTAATACAAATATCTTCGCCTACTCACATATAAGTTATCTATCTGTATCTGCTATATAAATAGATTTTCGTTCAGGCACTAAATATGAAGATTGTAGCTTAGCCATCCCGCAATTTAAGGTTTTTACCAACTTTTCAATATTTTCTTTTGCGGATGATGTTGATCAGCAACCACACACCGAGCACTCCGGAAAACAGATAGCCGATGACGCCCAGGGCCGGAAAACCGAACAACAGAGGCTTGACGCCGGTGGTGATGATCAAAGAGGAGCCGACGATCATGGCCGCGATGATGATGCCGAATGTCACGCGGCTGGCCACATTTTCGAGGGTATGGATAAGTCCGGAAAGGTTTTCGTGTCGAAATCCCAGTGTCAGTTCATTGCGGTCGGCCTTACCCAGCAAGCTCTCCAGGCGACTCGGAATCTCTTTTTGCAAACTGAACAGTTGAGCAAGAGCAAACCTTAGCTTGCGCAGCACCGATTCGGCGGTGTACCGCTGGGCTGCCAGTTGGGTTATTTGCATCTTGGCCTCTGCAACTACATCCAGCTCAGGGTAAATACACCGTGCTGTGCCTTCAGCAGCCAGCAACGCTTTGATCATGATCACCATGTCCAAGGGCAGTCGAAGGCGATAGGTCCGTAAAAGATCCGTAACCGCCATGAGCAGCTGACCGATGTTCATGTCCTGGATGGGGACTGCGTAGTGGAGGTCCAGGATTTCAAGCAGTTCTCGCTCCAGTGCTCTTTGGTCGATGGCCGCTTCGGCATGACCGATACGCAAAAGCTCGTGGACTATGGCCTCACCATCTTTGTCCAAAATTGCCTGTAAAAAACCGATGAGCTGGTAGCGGTCACGTTCCGACAACCGGCCCGTCATGCCCCAATCAATCAAACACATGCGGCCTTCCGGCATGATCAGGATATTGCCGGGGTGCGGGTCGGCATGAAAAAAGCCGTGTTTGAGGATTTGATTGATGGCAGCCACAAGACCCTGTCTTGCCATCAATTCTGGATCGGCGATGGTTTCGCGCATAAAATCTTTCAGTTTCGCGCCCTCGATGAATTCCATCACCAGCAGGTACGCCGAGCAATACGCTTCATAAACCTCCGGTATATAGACATCGGCCTCTTCACCCGCATGGGTGCGCGCGACCTTCATGTGGCGTGCTTCGCTTCTAAAATCGAGCTCGCGTAGCAGTTTTTTTTTAATCAAGCGAACGAGATTGGGAAGATCGAAACCGCGGAGCTCCTCGACGCGCTCGTGAAGCTGTTCGGCCAGGATGGCCAAAATATCCAGATCGGCGCGCATCTTGGCCAGAATACCCGGACGTTGGACTTTGACCGCTGCGATACGCCCATCTGCTGCCAAAACGCCGCGATGGACCTGGGAGATCGAAGCCGCCGCCACCGGCATCACATCAAAAACGGCAAAGGTCTCCTTAAGCGGCTTACCGGTGCTCTGCTCGATCGCCGCATTAATCTGCGACATGTCCACGGGCGCCACGTCATCTTGAAGTTTGCTGAGTTCGGTAATCAACCCCGGCGGCACCAAGTCCGGCCGCAGACTCGCCATCTGCCCGAACTTTACAAAGGTCGGTCCCAGCTCTTCGCAGGCGTATCGAATTCTTTCAAAGGTGTCTAGCGGATGGTCGATTGGACTTTTTTTCCGCATGAACTTAGTCCCAGGAATATTGAGACGATCTACCAGATCGTCAAATCCGTATCTCAGCAGGACCATAATGATGTCTTTGAAACGTCCCAAGCTCGTTAATGTCTTCCAATCCATTGAACTTTTTTTTACTCTTCGTGCATTTTTTGCACCTTTTATCGAACTCGGATTTTACTTCGTTAAAGATTATACATCCTCACACATCATATCGCAGCCGACAGTATCCAGCTCAGCAGAATCAAGATCTTTTCGGAAAATGCCAGGGAAGGGAAAGCGCCCACACGATAACCACAACCTGAATGATATCCATGAAATTTGGAGTGTTCTGTATACTCAGTTTCTTTTGGCTTCCAGATTTATCATTTTCATCTGTATCAAGTGTGAAATCATCTTTTGCTCGAACCGCCCGCGCGCCTCAGAGATTTCTTTCTGAAAACCCAGCGCTGTGACGATGTCCGGCTGCCTTTTGACAAGCTCGGCTTTCAGATAAAGCTCCTTTTCGTAAATCGTCTGTCGCAGCGTTTCAGTGGATTTAATAAATGACTCTTGCTCGGCATTGAGCTTTTTAATCGTGACATCGCTTAAATGCCTATCATATCCCGGATACTTGTTGGATCCGCCCGACATCCCGGTTTCACGAAAACCGTATCGCATCATGGCCCGACCGTATGCCAAAATTTCATCCGGGTCTTGCCCCATCATTCCATAGCCGCCATATCCCTCCTCGTAGCCTCCGGACCTCATCTTTTCCTGACCTAAGGCAGTCGAAGCCAACATACAGAGCACAACCATTGCCAGGATTAGCGACAGGTTGTAAATTCTTTTTAAGCACATAACATTATCTCCTTGTCGGATATTGGGCGTTAAGCACGCTTATAGCCTGATTCAGGCACCATTCTCTGCGTCGCTCCCCGCCTTCGGCAACGGCGCGGCGTCGGGATTCAGTGTGCTGATATGCACTCACGATTCAATCTTCATGCCAGCTTTTAAACACCCGCCAATTTGGCTTCATTACTCTGATTTATCAGGATGAAACGGCAGAACGAAAAGCACGGGGAACCACTGGCGGCAACAATTAATAGATCATATGCTGCCAGTGGCCAGATATGGTCCTTTTTGCGTTTTTATGTTCTTAGGTGTTCGGTTCCTCCATACCATCGTTCCCAAATCGTGTCTTCACTTCAACCCAATGTTTGCTATGGTCATCGACAAAGAGAATTCCGGTTTCATCCTGCACATTGCCATCGACCATAGCCGCGGTTTATGGGTGAGGCTTGACGATATTGAGTTTGGCCATGCGGGCCCGTAAAGTACTGCGATTAAGACCGAGGATTTCCGAAGCGCTGTTTTTACCGCTCACCTTCCAGCCGGTCTGCTCCAGGGTGTGGAGAATATGTCTTCTCTCGACGGCCTTGAGTGTTTCCTGTGCGGAAGAGGCAGCAGGCGTCTTTTTCCGTAGTTCATCGGCGAGTCGCAGCTGGGAGCCGGGTGAATTGATCACAGCCCGCTCAAGAACATTTTCCAGCTCCCGAATATTGCCGGGCCAGGAGTAACCCTGTAACACATCAACGACGGCCTTGGATGCCTGGGGAACCCCCCTGCCCATTCGCTTGCAAATTTTCTTGATAAAGAAACCGGCAAGCATGGGAATGTCATCAAGACGGTCGCGTAGTGGCGGCACGGTGATTGGAAAGACGTTCAAGCGGTACCAGAGATCCTCGCGGAACCCTCCCGTTCGAACCTCGTCTTCCAGGTTTCGATTGGTGGCGGCAAGAATTCTGGTGTTCACTTTTATGGTCCTGGCGCTCCCGAGTCGTTCAAATTCGCCGTCTTGAATCACTTTCAGTAGCTTCGCCTGCAAATCGATGGGCAACTCGCCGATCTCATCGAGAAAGATGGTTGCGCCGTCGGCAATTTCAAACCGTCCCAGCTGCCTGGTGTGCGAACCGGTGAAGGCTCCTTTTTCGTGGCCGAACAGTTCACTCTCGATCAGGTTTGCCGGCAAGGTGGCACAATTGACCTTGATCAGGGTCTTGTTTTTTCGCAGACTCAGGCGATGAACGGCGTGGGCGACCAACTCCTTACCAGTGCCGGTTTCTCCCAGAATCAGCACGGTGGTATCGCTTGAGGCAATCTGTTCTATTTTGTGGAGGACATATTTGATGGCATTGCTTTCTCCGACAATCTTTTCATGATTGTACTTAATCTTGATCTCTTCCTGGAGAAAGGTCCGTTCCGCTTCGAGCTGATCTTTCAGCTTTTTAATTTCGTCATAGGCTGCTTCGATTGCATCTTTTTTTCTTTCCGCTTCCTCCTTTGCGGCAATAAGTTCGACGGTGCGTTTTCCGACAAGTTCTTCAATTTTCCTCTGATCCTCCGCTTTTTGAGTGACATCTTCGATGGCCAGCAGGATCAACTGGGTCTGCTCCGACCTGCGGTATAGCCGCCTGGCGTTCAGCAGCATTATTCTATGACCGATGCCCTCAAAGAATTGCTCCACCTCCAGATCATTGAATTCGGATTTTTTCGGCAAAATGTCTTCGAGAAGTTTCCTCAGCTCGGGAATATCCCACTGACGGTTACCGATCTCGTAGATCAGCCGTCCTTCCGTTTCGGCGGGTTTGACTTCGAAGGTAGTATAAAAGGGACGATTGGCTTTTATCACCTTCAACTCGGAATCGAGCACAATCAATGGTTCACGAAGGGAGTCCAGAATGGTGTAGCACACCTTGACGAGCGTCTGCAGGCTGTACTCTTCGTTTTCTGTAGCCATTATCGAATTTTTCATCGGTGATGCATTCACTGCAAGAGGCCCCCTGTCTGGTTTCAGTATGGGAACTCTCTGGTAATCAGATGGCTCCCCCTGGTTTTTTAAATAGATTGTACCGGGAACTTCCGTTTAAAGCTTATCACACTTTCTTGGATTATTAAATCTCGTTATAATTTTATCTCCCTCTTTTGAGAACTTACCAAAACTAAACCGCTGGGTTTTGATACAGGTGGAACAATGGCGATCAGCAACAGCATCGTAATGTCAGTTTTTTTCGGCTCTGCTCCGCTCCTGTGTGGCAATAGCGTATATTGTTCCCTCATCATCAAGCAGGGCCGTGGCGGTAATCGTCACCCCCAGGACCGTCCCGTCTTTATGGAGCCGCTTACTGTCATAGGGCGCGATGCTTTTCGCCATGCTCAGCTCCTGAGCCTTGGCCAACGCCTCGTGGCGTAACTCCCCAGGAATCATATCATGGATATTCATTGTCAGTGCTTCGGATCTGGTCCACCCGTATATCCTTTCGGCGCCTGGGTTCCAGCTTATTATACGGCCTTTGAGGTCCTGGATGATCACGGCATCATCTTCTTCCCGACCAGCTACACTCAGACGAAACAAGGTATTGGTCTGGTGAAGCATTTTTTTGATTTTTTTGGCCTCCGATATGTCGATAAAGGTGATTACCGCACCTTCAATGACGTTTTCGAGGGTGCGGTAAGGCTGAATACGCAAGGTGTACCACTTGCCGGCTCTAGTATTCACATCAATCTCTCTGGCGATCAGGGTAACCAGAACGGTTGTAACATCTGAGACCAGCTGGTCATATTCCACCAGATTGGAGACGATATGGCTGACAGGACGTCCGATATCACTCGGTATGAGATGAATGATTTCGGTGGCCGCGGGGGTAAAGCGCAGAATATGCAGGTCATGATCGACGAAGACGGTGGCAATGCCGGTACCGGCGAGAAGGTTGTTCATGTCGTTGTTGACGCGTGACAGATCGGCGACCTTGGTCTGCAATTCGGTATTGACCGTCGTCAGTTCCTCGTTGATTGACTGCATCTCTTCCTTGGAAGTCTCCAGCTCTTCGTTGGTGGACTGCAGTTCTTCATTGACGGACTGCATCTCCTCGTTGGTGGACCGCAGTTCCTCGTTGGCGGTTTGCAGATACTCTTCCTTGGCCCAGAGTTCCTGCCGAAGCGCTGCGATAAGGGCGTTTGCCTTTCTGGTCGCCAAATTATCCTCATCCTTTTCGCCGATATCCGCAGCGGTATCCTCATCATTTGCATTCCGGCCGGCCATGCCAGAACCTGACGAACGAGTTCTATCTTCAATGACAACCAGGAAAAGAGACACTTCCACGGAGGTGGAGGGCGCCGCTCCCGGGTCCTGTATTTCAGGACGAGGCGCCAGCGGACAAACACTCAGATTGGCCGGGGTGAATTCGCTGTTGGTTTTGACCAGTATACCGGTCCGGTGCACCGGCTCTTTGGTCGCGACCGCCTGCCGCAAGGCTGAAACCAGTTCAGCTCGCAATCCTTCCCGGGCCATTTTGAGGATATTATTGACTCCGGTTTCACCGGGAGTCGGTTCAAGAAACATGCCGGCCCGGCCATGGAGATAGAGGATGTCCCCATGACTGTCGATCAGCGCGCCTATCGGTGCAACCTGGCGCAGCAGAGCCTGTTCAGTCAGTACGCGCAGCGACATTTTTCCCGGTATGGCAGCAAAGGTTGTCAGGCCTGGCTGCACTGTATGAAACGTTTTGGCGGGAGACACGAATCGGCCCAGAATCTGTCGCTGCGGGACGGTGGAATCCTCTTTGCAGGTGTAAATCTTCATTTTCCTGTCAAGGGTTGCAAACAGATCACCATATTCACCAACGGTTTCCGAAGTACCCAGGAAGAGATGGCCACCTGGATTGAGAGCATAATGGAAAAGTGGAATAAGCCTTTTTTGCAGCTCAGCGCTCAAATATATGAGGAGATTCCGGCAACTGATCAGATCTATTCGAGAAAATGGCGGATCTTTGATGACATCCTGCTCGGAAAAAATCAGCATTTCACGGATCCGTTTATCGATTCGGTAGAGACTGCTCTCTGCTTCGGAGGTAAAGTACCTGGCCAATCGCTGCGGTGAGATGTCGGTGGCGATACCGGCGGGATAAAGCCCGGCTCTGGCGGTTTCTATCGCCCGGCTGTCGATATCCGTTGCGAAAACCTGGACCGTAAACTTCCTGCTCAAGGTTTCCATATGCTCGTGGAGAAGAATTGCCAGCGAATAGGCCTCTTCGCCAGTGGCGCAGCCCATGGACCAGACCCGGATGACGCTTCCACCCGGCTTACCTGAAAAGAGTGCGGGAACAACCTTTTTTTCCAGCATTGCAAAGGCCTCCGGATCCCTGAAGAAGCTGGTCACGCCGATCAGCAGATCACGAAAAAGGGCTTCAATCTCGGCAGCGTTCTGCTGGAGAACGGTGATATATTCGTCGATGGATCCAATCTGGCGGATCGCCTGTCGCCGTTCGATGCGGCGACAAATGGTTTTTGACTTGTATTGGCTGAAATCGTGACCGGTCTGGTTCCGCAGCAGGACAAAGATTTTTTTTAGACGGCTCTCATCACATGGATCCGCTCCGGCCCCAGGCTGGTATTGGTTATCGAAGGTTTGAGCAACATAGGCCAGGAGCTTGGCCGGCATCTCTTCCGGCGCCAATTGGTAATCAACCAGCCCCGTGTCGATGGCGCTGCGAGGCATGCCGTCAAAGTTGGCGGACTTGGGGTCCTGAGCCATGACTATACCTCCTTCAGCTTTGACGGCCCGCATACCCTGGATACCGTCGCTGCCGGTACCGGAGAGAATGATGCAAATTGCCCGACCATGCAGGTCCTGCGCCAACGAGGAAAAGAAAAAATCAATGGGAAAACGGTGGCCCCGAGGAGCCTCAGGCTCGTAAAGCCGGAGTGAGTCGCCGCATAAGGCCATATCTTTATTCGGCGGGATGATATAGACATTGTTGACCTCTATCTTCATCCCATCCGTAACCTCGAAGACGTCCATTGGGGTATAGCGCTTGATCAATTCGGTGAGAATACTCCGGTGATCCGGTGCCAGGTGCTGGACAAGAACAAAGGCCATTCCGGGAGGAGTATCTACCGGCATACCTGAGAAAAAAGATTCGAAAGCGGCCAGCCCGCCGGCCGAGGCGCCGATGCCGACAACCGGGAAATCGACGTCTTCCACAGCTTTGGAGCGATTTTGCCTTTTCCCTTCCGTTTGAGTATGTTTTTTCTTTACCCGGCTGCCGGCTTTCGATACCGTATTGTCGCTGTATTTGCTGTTTCCGCTTGTCATGACGGTCTCCATTCTGTATTAACCGGTCAACACACTGCAACCGTAGCCGTTATTTCGAGTGAGTAGAGCATTTCTCACGTGACCATAGCAGTACCGGGACGAAAAATCCATCGATTAGTACTATTTAGACAAAGACATGGCGATTCATGAAAGCCGCTGCGAATACCAATAGCCCTAAATGCTATCGAGGGCGAGTAGTCCCTGCTCGCTTTTGAGAGCTCACCCCGAATTCGCGCCCCTTTTCCTGCTGCTCACGGTCTCCCTGACTTCCTACTGCAACTCCCCAAAACCATAGGGGTTTCCTAGAAATGACTGAGGCAACGCAACATGATCACCGGCCATGGCCCGGTCCTGGCTATAACCGCTGGAAAGAATAAATACTATGCCAGGATCGAGTCGCCGCAGAGCGGCAAGTGTTTGCCAGCCATCCATGCCCGGCATGATGAAATCACAGAGGACGCAGTCTATGGTTACAGGGTGTTGCTTGAATATCTCAACGGCCTCTTCACCGTCGGCGGCGACGAGGACCTTGCAACCGACACGGTGAAGTGCTGCCTCGGCAATGAGACGAAGTGTCGGTTCGTCATTAACGACCAGAATAGTGGCTTCCTCCGCGCTTCCACCAGTGCGGGAAACTCTTTTCTCAGGAAACACGGCAGAGCTGCTCGCCCATTTCTCTCTATAAACAGGAAGAAATACTTTAAAAACACTTCCTTTATCTTTTTTGCCGACAACCGTGACCCCCCCGTTATGAGAACGGACAATCCCAATAACCAGCGGAAGGCCCAGTCCACGACCGACAAATTTGCTACTGTAAAAAGGATCGAAGATCCGGTCAATTTCCGTCGCATCGAGACCACAACCGGTATCGGCTACCTCCAGACAAGCGTATACACTTTCACATACCTGCCAATCCACGGGGAAGCGGTGGGTTTCAGGTATATCCACCGATTTTACTGCTTCTATCCGCACCTCAACCGTACCTTCGCTTCCTCGCTGGCTCTCCCAGGCGTTGGTCACCAGGTTGTCCACAACCTGCCCGATCTGACCGGCGTTGGCGTTGATGATGAGGCCGTCGGTGGGAAGATCGGCAGCCAGGCTGGTGGTTTTAGGAATGAAAGGACGAAGTGTCTCCAGAACATCGCGGCAGGTCGCAGCAAGGTCAACAGGTTCATGAGATGAGTTGGTCTGGCCGAGGTAGGTTAGCATGGAGCCGCTCATTTCCGCGGCTTTTTTGGCCCCATCTATGGCCGATAGAATAAATTCACGGCTTTCCGTGTCTCTGGGAAGATATTTGACAGCTAGGTCAAGGTTTCCCATGACAATGGTGAGTTGATTGTTGAAGTAATGGGCGATGGCCCCGGCCATGCATTCGAGACTTTCAGTCTTCTGCTGTTGTCGGCTTCGGCTTTCCAGGTGTCGCGCTTCCTCTGCCAACCTCATTCCCCTGTCTATATCGCTCAGCATGATCCAACATGTCGGGGGCCCCGGCCCGTTCTCACCGACTGGAACAGTCTCCAGGCGGGCCCAGAATGACTGGTGATTATTTCGCAACATTAGCAACTTACAACTCCGCCGCTCATTCGTTTCCAAGATCGCCGCCCGATGATGGTGATAGACATCCTGGTCATCGGGAAAAATGAACCTCGTTATTGGCTGGCCAACCACTGTCCCTCCCTCGACTCCCAGAAGGGCGGCTGCGGTCAGGTTCGCCTCGACTATCAGCCCCGCTGCATCGATCGTCAAATAGCCCACGGGGGCGAAATTATACAGATTTTTATAGCGATTCCGCGATTCCTCAAGTTCCTCCTGGAATCGTCGCAACTCCTCGTTTTGAATCTCCAATTCAACCTGGTGAACCCGAAGTTCACGGAGCAGTCGACGTGAACTCTCAAGATCTAATGGTGCAGGCAACAATTTTTCCCACTCAAAAAGCCTGGCTTCCGCCTGTTGTCGAAGTTGCCGCTCCGGGCTTGTCAACTTTTCCCTGGAGGAAGTGTTGTGATGACCGCTTTGCTTTCCGTATGGTTTTGTCGGCATGCCCTCTCCTTATCTAAGCTTTTTATTTACGTGGTGAGATCACCTAAAAAGCACCTTGTTTACTGATGATGCTGTTATCTGATAAGCAAAGGAGGCTCCATTTTTCCAATAAATTTTATGTCTTCCATTGAGCGTATGATTTTTCTTGTGAATACATGGTTGAAACAACGATATCCGTTTAACCATTTTGACTCTCGGAGAAGTAGGGGGGAAACCGGCCTGGAGCCTGTAACCATCAGTATAGTGGGTATGCCTGCAACGCGTGCTGCCGGCGTCTGGTGATTTCTCTCGCGGACGGCTAACCGTTCTTGTCCCCGTGTTTTTTTGGCATGACAAAGTGGTCATATATGGTCGAATGGTGACATCTAACCATTTTCACGCCCCTCGGTTCTCGTCTCAAGAGTCCTGTTGCTGGCGATTTGTCATCCAATAATATAATCAGGCAGTTGTGTCAAAGATTTCAACGACATTGGGTATGAAGATTGCTTTGTAAGTATTGACCAACTTAAAAGAGACGGCTTGAACGAACGCTGTGTCAGTGTGCGTCGTAGCTGTCCTACGATTACCAGAATCAGTACCGCCCATTGAAGGAACATTTGTTGGTGCGCAAAATTCGAGCCTTGATGTGCGGGGGTGAGTCTATTATCCCTAAGCCTGCCGAAGAGCAACAATTCTATATTGCGAGCATTGATTTCGTTAAAACAACGAGAAGATTAAAAAAGAGCTTTCTCAGACAGACTCCGGGCACCTCCTTCCCGATAGCCATATTTGGTCTATTGGTTAAGTATAACCGATTATTTCCCTCCGTTGATCAAGCCCCCGCTCTAACACTAGCGCTTTCACCTCAACAATAATCAAACAAAATCAAACTGTTACACTTCAGCAGACAGAGATCTCCGAGACTGGCGTGAAGCTTGCTTCGTAGAAGAACAAACAGAAGAAAATTCAATTCTGCGCTTCACATTTCAGGAGATCATATATGCGTGCAAAAGAAACATTTAAAAAGAAAATCAAAACTAAACTCAGAGGAATCCAGGGCAAGCTGCTAGAGTTGCAGACGAAGGCCAAACAAACGAAAGCCCCACTTCGCACCAAATATATCAAGCATCTCAAAAGCATTGAACGACAGGCAGAGGACACCACATTCTAGCTACGTCTTCTGGTGTTGAAAGAGTAGAAGTTGTTAAAACATTACGAAAAAATTCAAACATGTGAGGAAACCTACTCATAAAGAATCTAACACATTTTAATTGCCGATCGTGCTGTCTTCAATTCGATAGATGTCGGAACATGCTTTCCTTATAACTATTAAAGTAAATGCAGATAGCTTAAAAGGAACCATTATAATGAATATTCTTCTCGTATACCCCAAATTCCCTGAAACATTCTGGTCTTTTTCCTACGCCTTGAGTTTTATTGGCAGAAAGGCAGCCTTCCCGCCGCTAGGTCTGCTCACAATCGCATCCCTTTTACCTGAGGAATGGAATAAACGTCTGGTTGATCTGAATGTCGAGGAGCTTAAAAACGGTGACCTTCTCTGGGCCGATCTGGTTTTTCTCAGCAGCATGGCGGTTCAGCGAAAATCAGTGGTTCAGATCATTGAGAGATGTCAGGCTCTGCAAATCACGGTAGCTGCGGGTGGGCCGCTCTTCACCTCCGAGCCTGAGAAATTTCCTGAGGTCGATCATTTAATTCTTAATGAAGCCGAGCTGACGCTTCCTCTTTTCCTCGCTGATATACAGAAGGGGAAACCTGAGAAAATATATCACGTGGATGGGTTCTGTGATCTTGCGTCTACCCCGCCACCACAGTGGGATTTGATAGATGTGAAGCATTATGCTTCCATGAACATCCAATTTTCTAGAGGCTGCCCGTTTAACTGCGAGTTCTGCAATGTTACGACCTTCTTTGGCAGGCATCCAAGGCTGAAAACAACTGGCCAGATAATCACTGAACTAAACCGGATCTACGCTACTGGTTGGCGCAACGGTATTTTCTTTGTCGATGATAATTTTATCGGCAACAAAGAGTTTTTAAAAAATAGCCTGCTTCCAGCCATAATCGAATGGCGGCGCGATAAAAAAGGCTGCGTCTTTTTCACCGAGTCCTCGATCAATCTCGCCGACGACCCAAAACTTCTCGACATGATGGTAAAAGCCGGATTCGATTCCGTCTTTATCGGCATAGAATCTCCCGATGAGATGAGCCTTGCAGAATGCCACAAACACCAGAACAGAAACCGTGATCTCCTTGAAAGCGTTAAACGTATCCACCGCTCTGGCTTGCAGGTCATGGGCGGCTTTATAGTCGGTTTTGACTCTGACCTACCGTCAATCTTTCAGAAACAGGTTGATTTCATACAAAAAAGCGGAATTGCAATTGCCATGGTCGGCATGCTCCAGGCTCCGCCTGGCACACGGTTGTTCGAGAGGCTCAGCGGGGAAAACCGCATCGCCAGTTTTTTCTCGGGGGATAATGTCGACGGAACCACAAACATCATTCCCCGGATGGGCCTGGATACGCTTCTTAATGGCTACCAATCGATCATGAAAGACATCTACTCGCCGGCAAACTATTACCGTCGGGTCAGGACATTGCTCCGTGAACTCAAGACTCCGGTAGCAACAATGCCACTTAATCTTCAGCGATGCCTCTCCTTTTTTCGGGCAGCCATGCGCCTTGGCCTGCTTGGTAAAGAACGTTTCCATTACTGGCAGCTGATGTTCTGGACCCTGTTTCGCAGACCCGGACAGCTTGCCCTGGCAGTTACCCTGTCTATATACGGCCACCATTATCGGCGAATCTGCGAACTCTATATTTACAAAGAACAGGAAAATACCCTTCACGACCAAAATAGGAGTGTGACAATACAGAAATAACACGTTCGAGTGAGCAGATGATCTGGATCTAACACCCCGGTCAACAGCCTTACTACCCGGAATATATATGGCCAAAGGAGGTTGATATGGCTGACCATAAGGATCCGCTGGCACAAGCAGTGCAGAAAATCATGGAGATGATGGGGGAAAATCGTCCGAATTTTGGCGGTTTCAAGATCAAACAGGGATTAATGCTCGCAGGTGTTGCGGCGATAGCAGTCATACTCGGGACAGCCTGGTTTACCGTGCAGCCGGAAGAGACAGGCATCGTTCAACGATTTGGCAAGGCAATGAGAACCTCCGGCCCGGGCCTCCATTTCAAGCTGCCGTTTGGCATAGAAACGGTCCGCCTTCTCCCCACGGCACGGGTTCTCAAGGAGGAGTTCGGTTTCAGGACGATGTCGACCGTACCCGGTGAAAAAACACGCTATGCCCCCAGTGGTCCACACGAAGAAGAGTCATTGATGCTGACGGGTGATCTCAACGTCATTGATGTCCAGTGGATAATCCAGTACCGCATTGAAGATCCGATCCTCTTTCTTTTCAAAGTGCGAGATACCGAAAAGACTATCCGCGACACAACAGAGGCGGTAATGCGAAGGGCGGTCGGCAACCGCCTGGGCAGCGATGTCCTAACAACCGGCCGGGTTATTGTAGCAAGTGAAGCCAAGATTGAAATTCAGAAAATCCTGTCTGCGTATCAGACAGGAGTACGTCTGGTAACTGTTGAGCTTCAGGACGTCACTCCGCCGGACAGTGTCAAACCCGCTTTCAATGAGGTAAATGAGTCGCGTCAGGATAAAGAACGAACCATTAACCTCGCTCAGGAAAGGGCCAACCGCGAGATCCCCAAAGCACGTGGGGTGGCGACGCAGAGCATCAGTGAAGCCGAGGGTTACGCTCTCGAGAGAATCAACCGGGCTGAAGGCGAGGCGACTCGTTTTGCGGCAATACTCACGGAATACCAGAGTGCGCCACAGGTGACGCGCAGAAGGCTCTATCTGGAAGCCATGACCGATTTTCTTGCAGGAATGAAAGGACTCTATATCGTCGACAAGGATCAGAAAGCCATGGTCCCATGGCTTCCGCTGGAATCGTCCGAAGAAGCAGGAGGGAAACAGCCATGAAAATCACCATCAAAACTATCACAGCCGGATTACTGGTACTGCTCTTCATAGCTCTTTCAAACGCACTGTACACGCTTGAAGAAGGATTGCAGGCCATTGTCGTGCAGTTTGGCCGACCGGTGGGAAACTCAATCACCGAGGCTGGTCTACATATTAAAATACCGTTCATCCAGGAAGTGCGTCGGTTTGAGAAGCGTCTTCTGGTTTGGGACGGTGATCCGAACCAGATTCCCACCAAGGGTAGGGAGTTTATCTGGGTAGATACAACTGCGCGCTGGAGAATTGCGGATGCCAAGAAATTTCTCGAAAACGTTGCCAGTGAAGAAGGCGCTCAATCACGCCTTAACGACATTCTTGATTCCGTCGTTCGGGACCAGGTATCAAGCAGCGAACTGGTTGAACTTGTCCGCAGTGCCACCTGGGAGGTTCCCCAGGACAAGGTGCTCAAGGATATACCCAAGGAAAGAGAAGAGGAGTTGAAACGGGAAATTGCCCGGGGCAGAGAGGAAATCACCCGGACGATCCTGACCGAAGCGCAGAAGATCATTCCTCAATATGGTATCGAACTGGTCGATGTACGTATCAAGCGCCTCGACTACGTCGAGAGTGTCCGTGAAAAGGTATACGAGAGGATGATATCCGAGCGAAAAAGAATTGCCGCCCAGTTCCGCTCGGAAGGCGAGGGTCGCAGTGCTGAGATTCTTGGCGAGATGGAAAAAGAGCTACGCCGGATTCGCTCGGAAGCTTACAAAAGAGTACAGGAAATCCAGGGTAAGGCCGATGCCGGCGCCACCCGGATCTACGGTGTTTCCTACAATAAAAATCCGGAGTTCTATGCCTTCCTGCGTACTCTTGAAAGTTACAAGGATAAAACAAACGACAACTCGGTACTCATCCTGACAACGGAAAGCGACTTCTATCAGTATGTCAAGAAAGCGTTTCCCGGAAAACCACGTAGCCTCACAGTGGAACCCCAGCCAAGCGCACCATAAACTCATGTTGAAACTATCAGCAGCATGCTGTTTTCGGCGATATAGGAGAGAAACTGATACGAGGTACTATGATTCTCACAACACTGATCGGATACTACGCAAATAAGGATGAAGCTCGTCTTGCCTTCCAGGGGCTTGCGGCCAGGGGCCACCGTCGCATCGTTCTGCTGCATAAAGGCACTGATGGCAGGACTCGGCAGACGCGTCCTTCTTTTTTCCAGCGTACCCCTTCCCGCCTTTTCGTCGCACTGTTATGCGCCATAGTAACGGCTGCTGTTCCCAATGTTTTTCTTTGGTTCAAACCGGATGCGGCAGAAACGTTCCATGGGCTACCGTTTTACCTGAGCGCCTGCACCTTTCTTCTGCTCACCGGTGTCATCTGGCTGCAGAGCCGGAAAGGCGGAATCGATGCTGGCATCGTGGCTGAGCATCAGGACTGGCTCATACGGGGGGAATCGGTCCTGATACTTCAGGCACCCGTAGAATCGTTACATTCTTCAGTGGCTTTCCTGCGTCGGAAAAGCGATATCCCCCCTTCCCTCTTCATACTCCACCCAAGACATGAAAGGCGTGCTACAACGCGCAAAACAGGGGCCCTCTCCGCACCCACACAGATCGTCGAGCATGCTTTCAACTACGCCAGCAAACAAAGAATCGACTCACGACTGCACTGTGGGGCTGAACTCATTACCCGGCTGAGAAAGTCAAATAAATGGGTAAAAGCCGCCTGCGCTGATCTGGCGGCGGCAAGACGGCTGGAGCAGAAAGCCACCTTGGCGGCCGACTGGATTCTCGACAATGAATACATACTCGAGCGAAACGCACGCGATGTCCTGCGCAACCTGCCTCTGCGATATTTTCGCCAGCTACCCGTGCTGGCCTCTGATCCGTACAGGGGAATGCCCTATATTTACGGACTGGCCAAAGATCTGGTTTCCCATACCGAGCTATATCTCGACAGGGAAAACATTCTGGCGTTCATCCGAGCCTATCAGACTGACCATGCACTGACTATTGGAGAGTTATGGGCCGTTCCGCAAATGCTGCGTATCGCCCTGATCGAGAGCATCCAGAATATGGTGATCGTCGCCATGGAGGACCTGCGCCAGCGTCAACTGGCTGACTTCTGGGCCAACCGGTTATTTGCGGCCAACCAACAGGACGCCAACACACTCTTTTCAGTTCTGGCGGAGCTTTCGAGGAAGGAAGCGGTCCCCACTCCCTATTTCAGCATTCAGCTGGCCGGCCTTCTCTACAACGACCCCTCTGCCCTGTCGCCGGTTCAGGATTGGCTTGAGCGGGTTCATAAAAAGCCGCTGCACGATCTCACACTCCAGGAACAGAAACGACAGACACGCGAGCAGCTGTCCTGCGGCAATGCCTTCACCAGCCTGCGCCAGCTGACGCTACTTGACTGGCGCGAGATGTTCGAGCTGCTCAGCAAGGTGGAGCTAATTCTGTGCACAGATCCTTCCGGAACCTATAGCATGATGGACTTTACAACCCGCGACCGCTGCCGCCAGGCAATTGAGAAATTGGCCAAAAATTCAGCACAGTCCGAGGAGCAGATTGCCAGCCGTGTCACAGGCCTGGCTGCGCAGTCGGCAGAGCAGTCTTCAGACGAACTGCGAGGCCATGTTAGTTTCTGGCTGATCGGTGCAGGCAGAGATGAGCTTGCCAGCCTGCTCTCCTGCAGGGATTCTCTGCGTCACCGGATACTCTCATGGATATATAACCATCACTCTCCGGGGTATCTGCTGACGATAACGGCAAGTCTCATTCTGTTTACAGGATTCATCGTCGATTCTGCTCTTCCCTACGAACTCTTTTCACCCCGGTTTGTGAGCAGTGGAACTGGCATCCTGTTCGTCCTGCTGGCAACGATTACTGCAAGCCAGTTGGCTATCGAGATCGTCAACTATCTCATCACCAGGTTCCTGCCCCCCCGTTACCTGCCGAAAATGGATTTTCAGCAATCGGGTATTCCGGATGAGTTTCGGACCCTGGTGGTTGTCCCGGTCATGCTAGTCGATGAGAAATCGATCGATGGTGAAATCGAAAAGCTCGAAATCCGCTATCTGGCCAACAGGGAAAATAATCTGTCGTTCAGTCTGTTTACCGATTATACTGATTCGGAAACTCCCGGCCGAGACAACGACGCACCACTCCTGCAAAGGGCCGTTGCAGCAATCGAAGCGCTGAACAATCGTCACGACGACACCACCTTTTTTCTCTTCCACCGCGATCGTCTGTGGAGTGAATCCGAACAGAAATATATCGGCTGGGAGAGAAAACGAGGAAAACTCGAGGAACTCAACAGCCTCATCGACGGTACACGCAACGAAAGCGCGCCCCCACTGGTCCATGTGGGAGACCCGATGCAGCTGGCCGACATCCGCTTTATCATTACCCTGGACAGCGACACCCGTCTGCCTCACTCAACCGCCAGGAGAATGGTTGAAACCCTCGCCCATCCTCACAACCGGCCTCGCTTCGATACGACAGGAGCCGTCAGGGAAGGCTCCTATACCATCATCCAGCCGCGGGTGAGCCCCACCCTTGAAAGCACAAACCGATCACTGTTCAGCAGGTTGTTCAGCGATCCTGTGGGCATAGATCCCTATTCAACTGCTATTGCCGACATCTACCAGGACCTGAGCGGCGAAGGTAACTACCACGGCAAGGGAATATACGATGTCCGTTCTTTCAACCGCCTACTTTCCGGCCGTTTTCCGGCGGAGCGGATCCTCAGCCATGACCTCATCGAAGGGGCCTACGTCCGGGTAGGACTGGCCACTGACATCGAACTCTTTGATGATTTTCCCTCTAATTATCAGGCATATAGCAACCGGGCCCATCGCTGGGTTCGGGGTGACTGGCAGATCGCCAGCTGGATATTCAGCCATGTTCCGGGACCAGCGGGGACGAATCGCAAGAATCCGCTTTCAGCGTTCAATCGCTGGAAGATTCTCGACAATTTGCGGCGCAGCCTGGTTCCTGCGGCAACAGTTGGCCTGCTTGCCGTCTCCTGGTTCATCTCCTCAAAAGCGGCCGGCATCGCCACCATGGTAGTACTGCTGCTACTTCTTTTTCAGCCGATATCACACTATTTCACCATGGTGACCAGCGGCAAAAGCCTGCGACACGTTTCCCCCGCGAAATTGCTTCACAAGCTACTCCAGGCTGCAGCAGCCGCAATCCTGCTGCCGAGCCAGGCTGCCGTCCTTCAGGATGCTGCATTTCGGGCCCTCTACCGCTTTCTGGTCTCCAAGCGTAACCTGCTCGAATGGAAAAGCGGAGACACCGGCATCTCCGCATCTTGGTGGAAATCGTTCCATGCTCTCACCTGCGTTTTTGGCAGCATCGCAAGTGTCGTTGTGGGCATCGCCGTCTGGCAGGTCCGCCCCGCAACTCTGGTTTGGGCGATTCCCTGGCTGACGGTGTGGTTCTGCGCACCTCTACTAGGTTTGTACCTCAACCGGGAAGAGACCAATCGGCAGAAGAAGCCGTTGACCGATGCAGACAATCATTTCCTCAGACTGGTATCCAGGCGCACCTGGCGTTATTTCGCCACCTTTGTAGGTGAAAAGACCAACTGGCTGCCTCCGGATAATTACCAGGTTGCCCACCAGGACAGTCTTGCCATGCGGACCAGTCCGACCAATATCGGCCTGTGGATGACAAGTGCCCTGGGCGCCTATGATTCAGGCTACCTCACCATCAACCAGGTTCTCGACAGCCTCTCCAGCACCATGGAAACCATCGACAGGCTGCAGCAGTATCGGGGCCATTTGCTCAACTGGTACGATATCGACACCCTTACACCGCTTGAGCCACGGTATGTTTCCACCGTTGACAGCGGCAACATGCTCGGCTGCCTCTGGACCCTCGAACAGGGACTTGACGAAATGACCCAATCGCTCCTTCTCGGTGCGAACACCCTCTCCGGCTGGACCGATACGATTGAACTCCTCGAGGAGGAACCGGCAGCGGCTCGCCTCTATGGCGACTTGAAGCGTCTGCTGGCTGAGCATGTCGGCAGACGGCCAGCACTCCCTGCCGAAGTATCTGGTCTTATCCGTCTGCAACGATTGCTTGAGAATCGTATCGACTCTGCATCTGGAACCTTCATACCGGACGGCTTGGTGGAAGAACAGCGCCAGCAAATGGCGGCCTGGACGCTCAACCGAAAGCGCTATCTGACCTGGATTGAAATTCTCGCAGAACAATCGGAAGAAGAACTCGCCCTCCTGGGCCCAGGGTTTCTCACAGCGTTGCGTCATGATCTGCAGCATGCGCCGTCACTGGACGCCCTTGCCCATGGCCGGGTCGAGACGATGACCCTGCTTGAAAAACTGGACGCAGCATCGACTGATATTCCACCCGCGCTCCAGGCATGGCGGGACCGTGCCACGGAGGAATTCGCCAAGGCACAATGGCTGGCCGGAGAAACCCTGAGCCAGCTGCGAAGCCTTGCAGCCAGCATCGGCAGACTGTCGGCAGGGATGAAAATGGATTTCCTCTACGACAGAGCACGTAAACTGTTCGCCATCGGTTACAACGTCTCTACCAGCTGCCTTGATACTTCGCGGTACGACCTGCTTGCCAGCGAAGCCCGTTTCGGCAGTTTTATCGCCATTGCCCAGGGCGATGTCCCTCTCGAGCACTGGTTCGCCATGGGCCGTCTCTATGGCGCCCACGGCTTGAAAAGGGTGCTGCTCAGCTGGACGGGCACCATGTTCGAGTATCTGATGCCGCACCTGTTCCAACGTTCCTACCCCCATTCGCTCCTCGACAAGGCCGCCTGCGAGGCCGTCTCCATTCAAATCGGCTACGGCAGAAAAAACAACATTCCCTGGGGTATTTCCGAATCGGCCTATGCCAATCTTGACCTGAATAAAACCTACCAGTACAAAGCGTTCGGCGTGCCCCACCTGAGTCTCAAAGGCGGCTCCGAGGATCAACTGGTCGTGTCGCCCTATGCAGCCCTGCTGGCGCTGAGCATCTCACCTCGAGAGACGGTAAAAAACATAAAAATGATGGCGGAACTGGGCATATTCGGTGCCTACGGTTTCTTCGAATCCATGGATTTCAGCCGCCAGGCCCAGCGCCACGGCAGGCGCGGCATAGTTGTCGAGGCCTATATGGCCCATCATCAGGGCATGGCTTTTGTGGCTTTGGTCAACTTTCTTCACGGACAGCCTTTTTGCCGCCGCTTTCATCGTGATTCACGGGTGCGTGCATTTGAACCGCTGCTTCAGGAACGTATTCCCTCGCATCCACCGCTGCACCTGATCCGCACCAACCACAGAGAGCAGGCAATGCTGGGCGAGGACGCCAGTTCAGCCAAGGCCAGCATCTTCACATCGTCCCACGTCCTCTCCCCAAGGAGTCTGCTCCTCAGCAATGGCGAGTTTTCCTTAATGGTTACCAACAATGGCGGCGGATACAGCCAGTGGAAGGAGTTCGAGCTTAGCCGCTGGCGATCCGATCAGACCTGTGACACCATGGGAACGTTCTGCTATTTTTACGAGCCCCAAGGCGATCATCTCTGGTCCGCCTCCTATCAGCCGGTAGGCACTGATGCCGAGGACTGTTCAGCCGAGTTCACCCTCGACCGTGCTGTCTTCAGGCGTGACCATGAGGATATGCACAGCGAAATGGAGGTGATCGTATCACTGGAAGACAATGTCGAGATACGCCGCATCACCCTCATCAACCGCTCTTCGCGCGAGCGCACCCTTGACATGACCAGCTACGCGGAGCTCTCCATGGCGCCGCACAATGCCGACCGTCAGCATCCTGCCTTCAACAAGCTGTTCATCCAGACGGAGGCTCTTGAAAAGGAGCAGATCCTTCTTGCCAAAAGACGCCTGCGCAGCACCACCGATGCGCCCCTGGTGGTCGCCCATCGCTTCCTGGAGGAAGACGGTGGAGATGGTTCTCCCGCTTCCCAGGGCTGGCAGTTCGAAACCGACCGGAGCAGGTTTATCGGCCGCGGCCACACCCCTGCCGACCCAATGGGGGCGAGACAGGATCTGGGCAGCAGCGAGGGTTTTGTTCTTGACCCTGTATTATGCATCAAACAACGCCTCATCCTGAAACCCGGTCAGCGCGTCCGGATCGTGCTGTTGTACGCTGCCGGGGAAACCAGGGAAGAGGTGTTGCTGCTCATGGACAAGTACAGCCTCAGCCACGCCGTTGAGCGGGCAATGGATTTTGCCTGGCGATCAGCCCAGCTGCAGCTGCAGGTCTTGCAGATCCAACCGGATGAGGCACGCAGATTCCAGCAACTTGCGAGCCACCTGCTGTTTCCCAATCGACTGCTCCGCGCTCCGGCAAGGATTCTGCAGAAAAACCGCAAGGGCCAGTCCGGTCTATGGCCCTACGGTATTTCCGGAGATCTGCCGCTTGCCCTTGTTGTTATCGGCGAGGTTCGCGACCTCAGCCTGGTCCGCCAGATGCTTCAGGCCCATACCTATTGGCGGATGCAGGGTTTATCCACCGATCTGCTCATCCTCAATGAGGAGCCTGCCGGATACAGACGGCCGCTCCAGGAGCGACTGGAACAGATGATCCAGGTGTATGCCCCCGAGGCGGCCTCTGAACGTAAGGGCAGCGTCTACCTCCTCCAGTCTGGACAAATTCCGGAAGAGGACCTGGTACTGCTCAACGCTGCGGCCGCCGTGGTGCTGGTTGCAAACCGCGGCACTCTGCCGCAACAATTGGCCAGAGCCGTCGAAGTTGTCGAACTCGCAGAAAAAATCGAGAGCAAGTCCCTGCCGCGGGAGGTTTCCGCAGCACTGCCATTCATGGAACTTCATTATTTCAACAGTCTCGGCGGATTTACCCAGGATGGCTCGGAGTACGCTATTTACCTTGGCCCGGACATCAATACCCCGGCCCCGTGGGTGAACGTCATGTCCAATGCCAATTTCGGCACCCTGGTCAGTGAGAGTGGTGCGGGTTTCACCTGGTTTGGCAACAGCCAGCGCAATCGCCTGACCAACTGGTCCAATGACCCGGTTCTCGACCCTGCAAGCGAAGCACTCTATATCCGGGACGAGGAAACAGGCGAATTCTGGTCGCCGACCGCCGCCCCGATCCGCGAGCAAAATGCCTATCGGGCACGACACGGAGCAGGCTACACCGTTTTCGAACACAACAGCCACGGCATTGAGCAGGAACTGAGAGTTTTCGTTCCGGTCGATGATGACGACGGGCTGCCAGTCAAACTCCAAAGCCTTCGCCTCATCAACAGCTCACCCAGGTTACGCAGGCTGTCGCTCACCTACTATGTGGAGCTGACACTTGGCGAAAACCGTGAATCATCGCAGATGCACATCACCACCAATTGGGACGAAAACAGCCATTCCATCATGGCGAGAAACTATTATCATCCCGATTACCCAGACCGGATAACCTTTGTCTCTCTTTCCCCGCAGGCAGAAAGCCATAGCTGCGACCGCACTGCATTCACTGGTCGGAACTGTTCAGTTGCCGCACCCGCTGCCATGGAGTCTGTCGAGCTCTCAGGACAGAGCGGGGCCGGACTGGACCCCTGCGCGGCACTACGGGTGACGGTAGAGCTTGAGCCAGGCGAGGCAAAGCACATAACAACCATGCTCGGTCAATCAGGTTCGGTGGAGGAGACAAATGAGCTGATTCTGCGTTTCCAGAGCATGACAGCTGTGACGGAAGCTCTAGAAAAAACCGTATCCTGGTGGAATGCGCTCCTGGGAACAATCGAAGTGCACACCCCTGAACTGTCGGTAAACCTTCTGGTAAACCGCTGGCTCCAGTATCAGAGTTTAAGCTGCCGCATCTGGGGCCGCTCCGGCTTTTACCAGTCAGGCGGTGCTTTCGGTTTTCGCGACCAGCTCCAGGATGTAATGGCCTTTCTCCATGTACGGCCGGAAATTGCCCGCCAGCAGATACTCCTTGCAGCCCGACACCAGTTCAAGGAAGGAGATGTACAGCACTGGTGGCATGAACCTTCCGGGGCCGGGATCCGTTCGCGTATTTCCGACGATCTCCTCTGGCTTCCCCATGTCGTTTCCCGCTATGTTGCAACAACAGGAGACCGCGACATCCTCGCGGTTGAAATACCCTTTCTTGAAAGCCCGGAGCTTGCCGCTGACGAACATGAAATCTTCTTGACCCCGACGGTTTCTCTGGAAAGGGCTTCGCTCTTCGAGCACTGCAGGCGGGCGGTTGAGCACGGCCTCACCCAAGGCCCCATCAACGGCCTGCCGTTAATGGGCACCGGCGACTGGAACGACGGCATGAATCTGGTTGGTGCCGGCGGCAAGGGTGAAAGCGTCTGGCTGGCCTGGTTCCTCTGCGATGTGCTGATGGGGATGTCGGAATTGGCGGAGCTTGTAGAAATGGAGGATTTACGTCAGGACTATCTGGAGAAAAGAGAAGAGCTTATCCGGCAAATCGAGAAAAAAGGGTGGGACGGCAACTGGTACCTGCGGGCTACCTTCGACGATGGCAGCCCGCTGGGCTCCCACCTCAACCGGGAGGCCAGGATAGACTCCCTGTCGCAGTCATGGGCCTGGCTCTCCGGGGCTGCAGGCCCGGAACGCGCCGAAGTGGCCCTGGAATCCGCCTGGGAGCACCTGGTTCGGCAGGATGACCGAGTCGCACTGCTATTTACTCCCCCGTTCGACAGCGCCGAGCCGACTCCTGGATATATCAGGGGCTACCCCCCCGGAGTGCGGGAAAACGGCGGTCAATACACCCATGCCGCTCTCTGGATGGCAATGGCATTGGCCCGTCAGGGCAATGGCCAGCGAGCGGTGGAGCTACTGCGCCTTCTCAACCCTATAGAGCATACCCGTGACACGAGTGGCGTCTGGCGCTATGACGTCGAACCGTATGTCGTCGCAGCCGACGTATACTGGTTGCCGGGGAAAATTGGTCAAGGCGGTTGGACCTGGTATACCGGATCTGCGGCCTGGATGTACCGCGCCTGGGTGGAAGAGGTTCTCGGCCTGCAGATAAGAGATAACCGGATGACACTCCGTCCCGTCTTTCCCGACAACTGGCAGGGATTCATGCTCCGCTATCGATACGGGGAATCTGTGTATGAGATCAACGTGGAAAACCCGCATGCATGCGGCTGCGGGGTTGCGTCAGTGACTCTTGATGGCAAGCCCCAAAATGATGGATTCATTCTTCTTGAGAAGCATGCCTGCAAACACCATGTCCTTATCACCATGGGTTCCCCTCAACAATGGAACGAGGAAGTCGACCGCCATCACCGGAGTGCCTTGCCGGAAAGCCACTGTGAGACAAGATAACAGGATGATGTTCGACCCGGAATAAAGAAATATAAACTATGAGAAAACGAGAAAAAGAAGCGCTGCTCATTGCCTTTTTAAAGGAAAAAATCAAGTATGAAAAGCTTGGTGATTACATTCTCCACTTGATACAGGATGACCCTTCCGCACCAAAAAATAATTTTCATACAATCACATATCGAATCAAGGAAAAACAAAGATTTATTCAAAAAATAGAACAAGAAAACAAAAAACTCACTCACGGTGAACCACCGATTACAGTGAAAAACTTCAAGGAACGCATGGGAGACCTCCTGGGAATTCGCCTTATATGTTTACGACTTGATGATATCAAGATACTTGAGGCATATTTTCATTATTTAGCTGAAGAGGACATTTTCAGGTTCATTAAACAACCCAAGCAGAAGAGATCCTTTATTCTTCCGGTGGATCCAGGCGAAGAGAACGGCTGTCATGATCTGCGCTATGGCGGGTATTCCTCTATTCATTACCAGATTGCATTAAGCGAGAGTCTCGCTGTACCTGATGAGATCAAGGGGCTCCAGGTTGAACTGCAATTGCGGACAATCCTTGAGGAAGCCTGGGGTGAGATTGATCATAAATACAGATACGCTCATACTCGAAGTGGAACAGCGCTTCCTGAATTCATACATTCCGGTTTCTATAATTTAAGCGCTTATCTTCAGGCCGCAGCAATGCAGGCGGAGTATTTATGCAGACAGGTGGAAATGTACTCTTCCGACAACAGGGAAACACATAGAGATCCAGATTTTTTACCTTTTCCTGGTGCTGACAAACACAAACAAGATGTTGCGAAAAGCCTTTCTGCCTCGCTACCAATAGTGCAGCAAAACCTGGCAGACATTTTTGGGTTCAAATTACAAGAAAGAACACTGACATATATCCTCAAACGATTTCAGGAAGCCGGAGTACAAGGGCAGCATAAAAAAACCATGGACAAAATCCTTCACCACAAGCGAGTAGAACAGTTCAAAACTGTCTTTCATGAAATACTCACACACAAACCGTTTGAAGATAAAAACAAAAGGAATATAGATGTCATCAATGCTGTAAATTTTGCATTATTCCATGAAACACAGGGGCCACGGTTGGCAATCGAGGGTCTACGGTCGATCCTTAAACACAGGAAAGAACGGTCCGGCTGGTGAACCAATTCATAGTCCTCCATAAACCAGATATCAGGAATAGACAACAATGCAGAGTAGAGTAACAATTCATCAATGGAGAGACTGGATTCTTGAGCATATCGGTGGCAATGCCTACGGACTGACAAGCAAAGGCAACAAATCAGTTACGTGTTTTTTTGTAAACCCAGACAACGCGCACAGGACACTTCAGGCTTTTTACATGACGAGGCGTGAATACGTCTGAACCTCTCTTGTCTGTCCGTAAAGAAAAACTGTATAACTCGTTGCAATGTCGCGCCATCTCGCTGCACAATCATCAGCACTGCCGAGACGGTTACCATAGATTCTGGAACGACCTCTTCCTTTTTTACCTGTTACAACAGGTGCAAAATCCAACAGCGCTATATTCGAGACAGTAAATGATACTTGCCGTCAGCCCCTTGTTTCAAAGGTGCCCAGAGGCCATTATTGCCAAACCAGCTATCAGTGACTACCAGTACAGTTTTTTGATAATAAGCCTGCACATCTTTTATCATATCGGCAGCTTGTTCCATTTTGCTTTTAAAGGATACGGCCTTTCCTTTGCGTTTCACATTGACGGATTTTGCCAAGATATCCTTCTTCATGATATAAAATCGGAAATCAAGCGGTAGGCACGCCCAGCGTGACTGCACCTTCTTCAGCAAACCAATGGCAACGATACACTGTGACCAAGGATAGGCCGTTTGATTACCTTTCGAGGCATGGTTATGAAAATTGCCACAAGCGAAGATTTTTTGTCCGCTCTTGGGGGGTTATAGAATCATTCAACACCACAATGATTTCCAAGGTAATGTTGGGCTCGCCATGAAGGCATAAAACCGTTGACTCTGTATGTCCAAACCAATCAAAGTCTGCAATGCACGTAGCAAATTGGAGGTGATTGAGGAGGTGAATGGTATCACTACCGCCAGCAATGTATATGCAAACCAAACCTTTCTCTTTTGCCCCTGCTTGGTGTTTGAAAATTGTGCTTGCAGAGGAGAAAGTAAATCCTTTAATATGAACATGGTGAGTTGCTCCTTTTGGTATATTTTCAGTTACTTAGAACTAATTGAACTATACTATAGTTGCACTCACCATTCACCACTTATCCTGTTGATATTGCGCAATATATTTACATTTCCGACTCAAGGTTGGCATAGAAAATGACCATGTTTTTACAGCTGTTCTCATTCAGGAACTCTTCCCATATTTACTACCCAGCTTTTAACCTTGCTGCACAATTTTCAGGAAACTTCAGTAAAGCAAGGAATGGAAGCAGTTATTCCACCAAAGAAAAATCGTAAAGAACAGCGTGAATACGATAAAAACATGTATGGATTGAGGCATTTGGTGGAAAATGCGTTTTTACATCTTAAACGTTGGAGGGGGATTGTCACACGCTATGCAAAACACACAGCTTCCTTTCTTGCAGCCGTACAGATCCGATGTATTGATTTGTGGGGCAAACTTACTTGACGGCACTATCTAGGTTTGTCGAGAAAAATATTCAGATGGCTTATCACCGTCATCGGCAATGTTAAACATTGATCCGGGGTGTCCAACAACCGGGAAAAAGGAAATTATCGTCTTTCCAGAAGGATTTGCAACCTCTAGAATCCCAGGATATTGTCCCTTTTATAAGAAATTGAAGTACATAACAACCACCCAGACAGCAGCACTAAATATTTTGACATTGACGGCACGACTTTCGATATTCATGAAATGAAGAAGGTAGGAATTGAACCACGAGAATTCCCAACCAAAAACCTCAGCCCGCCATTTCAGAAATGACAAAAAACGAACAATCCCGAAAGCAAGATAGTATTGATTCCGATTTGGAGCATCCCAAAACATCAAAAAAAGATTCTCCCAAATCGCATGGAGAGATTCTCAAACAGCAAATTGTCGATGGCCAGGTAACGTTCGATAGAAATCCAAGCAGTATTTTACTGAGTTCTCTGACAGCCGGCATGGAAATCGGATTTACCTATCTATCGATATGCACATTACATGGCAGTTTGTTTGGCAGAGTTGACGAGATGACAATATTTAAACTGATGGCACTTGTCTACCCGGTCGGGTTTATAATGGTTGTCATGGGGCAGTCCATACTGTTTACTGAACAAACCTCCTTACTGACCCTGCCGGTACTTCACAACAAGCGAAGCATTCGCAGTTTGCTCAAACTCTGGGGCCTGGTCATCGTGGGGAATTTGGCAGGTGGATGCATAATGGCGGTTGTCCTGATATGGATTGGGCCAAAATTGGAAGTTGTCGAGCCACACAGCATTGAAGCAATAGCGGTCCACATAACCAAATACGATAACTGGGTAATTTTTGTGAGCGCCATACTCGCCGGTTGGCTGATGGGATTATTATCCTGGCTGGTTACCGCCTCAAAAGATACTGTGAGCAGGATTATCATTATCTATATGATTACGGCAGTACTTGCTTTTGCAGGACTACATCATAGCATTGTCGGAAACGTGGAGGTTTTCGCAGGACTACTCATTTCAACGGAAATAACATTGCTTTCATACATATCCTTTGAAAGCATCTCACTTATAGGAAATGCACTCGGGGGTGCCGTATTTGTCGCTTTGCTGAAATACAGGGCATTTGTCTATAACGTTGAAAATTAAAATATATAGCCTGAATCAGTGAAAGCTTAAGGGGCAGAACCGCCCGAGCACGATTGACTAAAAAAAGATCAGCTGACGACGCATCGTCCTGCCCCATCCAGATCTCATAAAGATGGTTCCAGCCTGTTTCGATTGCTACTCTCCAGTATTTCCCAGGTCCTTTTGGAAAGTATCCGTCGTCTCTTTCGCAAAAAAGAAGCGCTTCCTTCATTCAATTTTCAGAGGAAAATCATATAAAAAAGCTACTGGATACCCCTTCTCCGCCTCCGCAAAGGTTAGACGAAATATTTCAGCTGAGATCATTTTTTCCATTCATACGACAACGATCTGGATGAAATATATCGAGAGGAGAACGTTCTTGTCACCATTGGCACCATACTTATAGTATTTATATAAAGATTTTTGTGATTCCAGGCATCTATTCTACAAACAATTTTTTTCTTTGTAAGACCGTTGGATAAGCAAGATAGTTTTCCTTCTTTCTTTTTCAAAGGTCTCAGATCTAATTAGATCCCTTAACTGCTTGGCGGTCACATTCCGACAGAATGATGAGTGATAAAAAAAACAAGTTCAAGATAAGCAATGGACGAATACCGTCCTGGAAAACATTTCAACCCGTAGTGCTGGTGTGAAGACCAGCATCCCTATTATCAATGGAGAATGTCATGAGTGATAAAAATACCTACATACAAA
This sequence comes from Desulfogranum japonicum DSM 18378, assembly GCF_000429945.1. GTDB lineage: Bacteria > Desulfobacterota > Desulfobulbia > Desulfobulbales > Desulfobulbaceae > Desulfogranum > Desulfogranum japonicum. The sequence goes on from NZ_AUCV01000056.1 coordinate 33,433, forward strand.
AGACGAAAGCGAAACTTGACGAGTGGAATGCTGATATTGCCAAACTTGAAGCCAAGGCAGATGGTGCCGAGGCTGATATGAAAATCAAGTACAGTGAGGAGATTGACACACTGAAAAAGCAGCGGCAAGAGACCGCAGCCAAACTTGAGGAATTAGAGAAAGCAAGCGATGATGCCTGGAAAGATATCAAGGCTGGTTTCGAAAATGCCTGGGACTCGCTTGGTATGGCGATGAAATCGGCTTTATCCAGATTCAAGTAAATCTTTTGCAATCGAGATATCTCCGCCAAACACTATGCCAAGGCGCTTTCATCTCCGCTGTCCTGCGTGAACAGGCACGATAAGCCAGTGGCATCCCTAAGGCTCCAGAGAAACTCGGCATCAAGTTCATTTGGCAGTGGAGATATGTTCAGATCTGCTTCCGGAGCCGTGCTGGCGTAGCGGCCGAAATCACCATCGGCAATATGTGAGGAGGTATCGGCGGGCAGCCTGACAAGCTCAACCAGGCGAGAGAAAGATTTTCTCGCCTTTTCTTTATCCTCCTCGTGCTCGACCGCAGCGATGACTCTCATGCTGCCGTTCCATGAGTCCATCAGGCGATAGGAGAGCAGGATCGCCAGATCGAGATTGAAAAATTCCATTTCCATTTTCCAATCAGGCCCCTGGTCGAGAATCCATAGATTGACCCGCTTGTGCCTGCCGAGTCCGGCAGTCACGCGTCTGACAAAGAGGACGGCGCCCATTCGGTGCCTGGCTGCCTCTTTGATTGGATCCTCAAGCGATGTGTGAGTATCGGAATCGTTCGAGAGTTCAAGAAACGGGAAATTAGGACGGAAGAAGGCGCCTGCATACCCATACGCACGTCATCAAGAAAAAGTTCCCCTTCCATGACGGTGGAGGAGCTGTCCCCCCTCGCGCATGAAAGCATGCTGGTATCGACCTGACATGCCTGCAGTTCATCGATTTTTCCTGGAAAGGCGATGCCCAGCAACTTGATCGATCCCATGGGGTAGGCAACATGCTGGACCAGCTCAAAGCTTCCCCTGATTCTGGAAGGATCTTCCACGGGCAGCAGGATATTGGGTTTCCAGACGTGTTCGGCCCTGCCCTGAACGAATTTCACCTGTTTGGCGGCCCATTCGGCCAGTGCGGTGAACAGGCCACTTTCTCCCTGCAGTAAAGATTGACTGGACGCTGCACTTCTCGCCAGTAGCAGCTGTTTCCATGCCATTTCAGGTCGGAACGTGGTGACAGTCCGGAAGTGTTTAGCAGGCCGACAATAATCTCTCGGTATCAGTATATAGTGACTGAACGCCCCCCTTTCAGCCCATTTAATTACGGGAATCATTCCCACATGATATTGTTTCAACACTCTGATGGTCTCCGCAATGTTTGCTGGGGTTTAAATTTACCATAATCAGCAAATTTTAAACGGATCTCTCCCGCTCTCATGAAGTAATCTTGCAAAACTAAACAACCACCGACTAGAAGTCGGTGGGTTTGAATTCGCGGACTGAAAATCCTACGACACCGGCAAAGCCGGTTTATTCGATATCAAATTTATCATTGGGATCCTTTTCAAAATGATGTGCCAAGTACTCCTGAATCTTCTCTTTGGTGAGTGCCCCTGACGTTACAAAAAAATAGCCTCGTGCCAAAAATGACGTCCCCAGTATCGCTTCTTCACATGCGGAAACCGTGAACGCTAAGATTTTTTGACCCACTTGTGCTAAGACAAACTGACCCACCCGGTTGGAGCGCGCCAACGATGGTTATTCGATGGAAAGAGTGAAATCCCTTATCAAAACTGCAACTATTAAGACAGGGGAAGTTTTTCTTGGCTTCTGCAATCATGGGGACTGCAACCTGATCATCAGTCTCATGTTCCATCACTCGATGATGAAGAAGAAAGCCATATTGATCTTCAAGTACACATACTCTGAGCCCTAATTCAACCGGTACTCCTGCTTTTCCTTTGTTGATCCACTCAGTGTGTTCCTCGAAAAGGGAGAACACTTTTTCCGAGTGTGGTATATCTTCACCATCAATGACTCGACGATGTATTTGGTCGATTTGCCTTTCTGCGTGTTTTAAAAATGAATCAATCAAACAGGCAATTGCT
>NZ_AUCV01000057.1 GCF_000429945.1 Desulfogranum japonicum DSM 18378
AAGATGAAGGAGCGAGCGAAGAATTGCAACGTGCATAGTGCGAGCCTGAAAAGCCAAGATTTTATATAGTCGAAATGAAAATCTTGCACATTATCAGAAAGTTATCAAATACATGCAACCTTAAAAACACACGTCTCAAAATTCCCCTTGTGCCAGAAGGATTATTTTTTATGTCATGTCGTAAGCCCGTAGACGGATCGGCTAGATTGTCATATGCAAAGCACATTGCATGGAAGAGTGAAACTGTAAATGATCGGAAATGACTTATTTTATTAACGCGGGGAGCTTGACTTAAAGAAAAATAAATCTGTCCCCTTTTTCATTGCCAAGGTGTGAAAACAGATTATACGGTGCGCACGGCGCACCCTACCAAGCTGGTTGCAACAAAGTAGCTTCGGAGGGCAAAATTGCAACGCTTGGAAAGAGACAGGGGACTGATTTTATTTTTCCCTGCAAATATCCCTGAGCGGTTACACCTGCCGACAGTCGCTGCAGAGGCAGAAGCAGGCCGCTGCTCAAGAAAAATCAATCTGTCTCCCGGGTTATTCGGCCATTATCAGAGGGATGTGCACGACTTTAGGACTTTAGCTGGTTATTTGCTGCCGAGAATATACCCAGCTGTTTCCAGGGTTTGAAGAAATTCATCTTCTTTTCCAGGAATTGCAACCAGGTGTTCTTCTCCCGCTGGCATGCAGAGTTTGCTGAGTTGAGAATTGGTCAGAGCCTGGTTTCTGGCTTCAGAGGAGCATTTGATCAGGGTTACATTGCCTGCATTTACAAAGGCGGTTGAGCGATGTTCAACTTCAAAAAACAGTTGTTTGAGTTCGTTGTTGCATTCCCCGCCTGATAACGTTGCAAGTGTTTTTCTGATATCTTGCAGGCTTTCTCCGTTGCTTAACGCTTTCAGCAGTGATGAAACAGATAGACGCCATCTGTCAACTTCTGTGCGCTCAGCAATTTTTTCCAGATAGAGTTCCTGGCCGGGAGCAATGGCTGTGGGATTTTGGATGACCAGATCTGCGCCTTCAAATGAAAAGATGTCTGCATCAGGTTTTTGCTCTTGGTACTCATCCGCATGGCCCAGGACAAAAGCGCCGAGATCATTGATTCGGATATATTCCAGCCCGTCACAATGGCTGAGGTATTCCAGGTCATCTGCACCCCAGCATGACCGGTAATCCTGGCTCCTTGCACCATAGGGGGCCTGGTATGCCACATCGATTAGTCCGAGGGTGGCGCAGTATTCGAACAGATAGATAAGCGTGTAGCGAAGTTGCAGCAACGGCCAGGTGTCATGGTAATCCAGATGCCCGTATTGCTGGTTGAGAAAATAGAGCTTCCAGTCATAGTTGACCATAGCAAAGGAGTATTCATGGCTCGCCTGCTGCAGACGGTTGAATTCATCAATGCTGATCCATTTTCCAGGCTGCAGGGTTTGCAAAAGCGCGTTGATCTTTGGGCGCCTTTTAACAGGGGATGTCATGGTGCGTCCCCCGTTGGATTTTTGCCCCTTTATGGCTGTGACTTTTGAAAATTCATCAATAATTTTCGTTTTTTCCCATCGTTGCCATGCTTTCTGTATGCCGCTTGGCAGATCTTTTTGCAGGGCTTTGCGACCAGCAGGGGTGAGCGCTAAGGATGAACCGTCTGGCTTGGCAAGTCCACCACCCTGCAGCAGTAAAGGCCAGGCAAAAGGCTGCATCGGGCCAAGATCCTCATCGTCGTACCAATCCGGTTCATAGAGTACACCTGCAATCTTTTTCATTGTAGCAGCTGTGGCTCTACCGGTTTTTGCGCTGATCCGAATTTCTTTATCTTCGGTAAGGGTCAGGAGTGTGGCGAGATTTGCCAGGGCTGCTCTGGATGTTTCTCTGACAGTAAAACCCCGGTCGAGCACATACTCGTTGTCCGTATAGTTGATGGTATCCTTCGGTGGTTTGGGAACTATACGTCGTAATTTATCGAGCAGGTCAGATGGCATGTGCCCCTGTAAGAGAAAAAGCTCCAGGAGCTCGGGGCCGCGTCCACGGTACTGTGCAGAGCTTTCGCTATGTTCCCAGGGGGAAGCCTGGTATTTGTTCACAAATATTCGCAACTGAAAGGTGCCGTTCCAAGTATGTACGGTTTCAGAAACAGCGTGCTGCCCAAGTACGGGAAGTTTATTGAAAATTCCTTGTAGATCGCTATACATCGCCTGCTTGATGGCCTGGATACGTTCATCTTTTCTTGATGGCACTTTCGGGCAGATAAGAGCTGCCAGCTGTTTCAATGTGTCAGTCCGGTATTCTTTCTCCAACAGGACTTCCAAAAACGGGTAATGCACAGTATGTTGAGCCATTTCTTCTTTTGCCTGGTATTGTATTGGGATTTGCCTATCCCCTTAAAGAAGGGAAATAATATTTAAAATATACAGTATATAGGTTCTGTTTAACTCAATAAATAATCTGACGATGAATCAAACGAGAAATATCGATAAACGCATGGCCCAGTATCACGCTTTGTCTCGGTTAGCCAAATGCATAGTACAGATAGTAACCGTTAATGTTGATAATTGCAGAATCGGAACAATCCTTGATTGTTTGCATGATATGGACTTTCGTCAGGACAATGGCAGGAAGCTGAGCGTCCAGAGTACACAGAAAGTACAGAAAGAATTGATCAGTAAGGAGATACTGTTCAAATCAGCCAAGGGGTTACGCTGTTCGGAGTCCATATGCGGCGAGGTACTGCGGGATATGCTTAAGCAGGGCAGTTATGCGCATATTGCTTCCGTTCTTCAACAGCATATAACTATGCCTGTTATGAATAAACGATCCAACCCCTTTGAAAATTATCAACAGTTGCTGCGATCTTTTCAAATGGCTTTGTTCACGCATAACTCCATAGAGACAATCAGGATCATTGAAGAGGAGTATGCGTATCTTTTTTTCCATGAAGAGTTTCTGCAGAATAACCCGTACCACATTACGCTGAATGCGCCTTTTTCCGAGGAGATGATGGATGCAATACATCCGGAAATAAGGCTGCTAGTCGGGCTCCTTATGCTGGAGAGAGTGGCGCGATTACTGGAGCCTGCTACAGATATTCTGATGTATATCATGGACAGGTATCATGAAGAGATTCTGGGTAATTCCACTACGCTGCGTTTGATCAGGCATAACTTGCTGTGTGGAGATTCCTTTCTTGCAGATTCCCTTGCCGAAACCCTTGGGGGAGACCTCGAGGCCGAGCAGCTTAGCCGTATGGCCTGGGCAGCGACTATTCGGGGTGAGCATCAGGAAGCCAACAGGCTGTTTGAGCGGAGTATACAGTGTATTGCCAAGGCAACCGGAAAGAAAAAAGTTTTTTTACAAAGCGAAGCCGGAATTTTTCATCTCCTTTCTCTGCTTGCAGAGGACAAGGATAGTGCGAGGGAAAAAGCCCTTGAATATATTAAGATAGCAGAGAAAAATACATATCCTCTTTTCTTTCTCATGCAGGTCATACGGCCTATTTTTGAGGATCAGCTTGGGTTGGTGCCCAGTAAAAGCCATCCGCTTGCCAATGAATTTACCCGTCATATAGAAAACCCTCTTCTTTTTTTTCTCAGTAACCTCGTCCTTGCCTGGAGTGATACTGCGGCGGCGAAAAGAAATAGTCGTCTGATAGGTCAGCTCAGGGATAAGGCCTATGAAAACGGCTATATCTGGCTTGCCGCTGAATTGTCTGAACTGCTCGCGTTTGTCGGCATCGACAAAGCGGAAAACAAGAGCGTCTCAAGTGAATTGCACTCCCTGGGAGAGACAGTCAGCTGTGTTACCTTAATGAAAGAGCAACCCAAGTGGGAGAAAACGCTTAAAACCCTGCTGCGCATCGCCGGCCAAGGCACGGAGAAGAATGCCTCAAGGACGGCTGAACAACGACTGGTATGGTTGTTTAGTCATAACCCTAAGTATAATTACAGTAACATAACTCCCAGGTTGCAGAATCTAAGTAAAAATGGCACCTGGACCAAAGGCAGGGTAGTTGGACTGAAAAATTTGTACGATAATCATTCCCAAATGACAGTGCTCACTGAACAGGACCATCGGGTATGTCGGACCATTGAGGAGTCATATACGCGTTCTGGTTATGGATATAGGTATGGGAAGGCTGATTATAGTTTTGATTATAAGCAGGCTCTTCTCGCTTTGGTGGGGCACCCTTTACTCTTTTTGGAAAACTCTCCTGATGTGCATGTGGAGCTTGTTGCCGCTGAACCGGAATTGCAACTGATAGAGCAGGGTGGGAAGATTCAGCTGGCTGTTTCTCCGACTTTTTCTGGACAGGAAGTTGTGGTGGTCAAGGATACCCCCACGCGTTACAAACTGATTCAATTTAGCCAGAAGCACCAAGATATCATGCAGGTGTTGGGCAAAGGGCTGACTATTCCCAAATCCGGGGAAAAACTGGCTGGCAAGGTCGCGGATTCCTTGTCTTCAATGATCACGGTGCATTCGGATCTTGCAGCGACTGCAAACACTGCATGTAAAACCGTGGAGGCAGACAGCACTCCCCATGCACATATTATTCCCCACCAGGATGGAATATCCCTGGAATTTTTGGTGAAACCGTTTGGAACTGAGGGCTCAAGCTTCAGGCCTGGAAAGGGCGGCAAAAATGTGCTGACAGAAATACAGGGTGAAAAGGTGCAGGCTATGCGCGATTTTGCAGAAGAAAACAGACTACAGGAAGAGATTCTTCAGTCCTGTCCCACTTTTCAGCATCTGGAAGAAAGAGATAATCAATGGCTGGTGGAAGACCTGGCAGAAACGCTGCAGCTCTTGCTGGAACTGAAAGAATGCGACCAGCAGGTAATACTGGAGTGGCCCCAGGGAGAAAAATTCAGCATCCGCAAACAGGTATCTTTGGACAACCTGTCCATGCAGATCAAACAGCAAAGGGACTGGTTTAAAGCCACGGGCACCTTGGAGATAGATGATACCCTGGCTCTGGATTTACAAAAGTTGCTCGACATGCTCAACCAGGGCACGGGCAGATTTGTTCCCCTGGATGACGGGTCATTTCTGGCTTTAACCGGGCAACTGCGTAAACGGCTGAAAGAGTTACAGGCATTCTCTGAGAAAAGTGGAAAAGGCATGCGTTTCCCTCAACTTGCAACGCTTGCATTGCAGGATTTTACGGAAGAGGTCGGGCAGCTTGAAACCGATGAAGCCTGGAAACAGCATTGCCGTCAACTCAGGGAAGTGGTCAACCCAAACATACCCTCTACCTTTCAGGGTGAACTCCGGGAATACCAGCAGGCAGGGTTTTCATGGCTGGCCCAACTTTCACACTGGGGGGTGGGAGCCTGCCTGGCCGATGATATGGGACTTGGCAAGACCATCCAGGCACTGGCAGCTATCCTGCTTCGGGCATCCCAGGGGCCGACATTGGTAGTTGCTCCGTTATCTGTTACATCCAACTGGCAGGATGAGGCCAGGCGTTTTGCCCCAACCCTGAATGTGATTGTCTTTGGTCCTGGAGACAGGCAACAGACCATTCAGAATCTGCAGCCATTTGACCTGCTTATCGTCAGTTATGGGCTCTTGCCGCTGGAGTCCGAATTGCTTTGCAGTGTGCAATGGCAGACCGTGGTGCTCGACGAAGCCCAGGCCATAAAGAATGCTCAGACCAAGCGGTCCAAGGCTGCCATGGGATTGCAGGCTGAATTCAGGATTATTACCACAGGTACACCGGTTGAAAATCATCTGAGTGAACTGTGGACCCTGTTTCATTTCCTCAATCCGGGGTTGCTTGGTTCGTTTAAAAAATTCAACGAGAAATTTGCCATTCCCATTGAACGGGATCAGGATAGAGAGGTCAGGCAGCAACTGCGTAAATTGCTGCATCCCTTTATCCTGCGTCGCTTAAAGAGCGATGTCTTGCAGGAGTTACCTGCAAAGACAGAGGTAACCCTCGAGGTTGAAATGAGCGAAGACGAGGCGTTGCTGTATGAAGCCCAACGGTTGCAGGCCCTGGAGAATATTGATGCTCACAGTGATGAAGGAGCAGGGCAGAAGCACCTGCGCATTCTTGGCGAAATCACCAGATTGCGCCGATTATGTTGCCATCCAAAGCTGGTGGTACCTGATTGCGGCATTGGAGGTACCAAACTGAAAGTGTTTGGAGATACTGTGCGTGAACTGTTGGCCAATAATCATAAGACATTGGTGTTCAGCCAGTTTGTGGACCATCTTACTCTTTTGCGCGAGTTTCTGGATGCAGAAAAAATACCCTATCAATATCTGGATGGATCCACTTCCATAAAGAAGAGGAAACAACGGATACGTGATTTCCAGAACGGTGAAGGAGATGTCTTTCTTATCAGTTTAAAGGCTGGTGGGGCAGGGTTGAATCTTACGGCAGCTGATTATGTTATCCATATGGATCCCTGGTGGAATCCTGCTGTGGAAGACCAGGCATCTGATCGGGCTCACCGTATTGGCCAGGAGCGACCGGTTACAGTCTATCGCCTGGTGGTCAAAAATTCCATTGAAGAACAGATACTGGATCTTCACAAGGAGAAGCGTGATCTTGCAGAGAGCCTTCTGAAAGGTACGGATGCTGCGGGCAAGGTGTCTGCTCAGGAGTTGCTTGCCTTATTACAGAAAGATGCCTAAAATGCACATTATTCATATTTCAGATCTCCATTTTGGTCACCCCATGCAGTGTGATCTGGCGGTGCTCAGCTCTTCCATTCAGGCAATGGCTCCGGACCTTGTTGTTATAAGTGGTGACCTTACCCACCGAGCCCGTACACGCGAATACAGAGAGAGTGCTCTCTTTCTGGAACAACTGGGAATTTCGTACCTGACAGTTCCCGGTAACCACGATGTCTCCATTCATCATCCTGGAGAACGCCTCTTTCATCCCTGGAAAAAGTGGCGTACCCATATCGGATCCACAGGAATTGTTCGATACAATGGCGCTGATTTCACTGTTGTAGGTATAAATACTGTTCGAAGATTTGGCTGGTATTGGGATTGGTCCAGGGGGCGTATCAGCAGTGAGCAGGTCAGGGAGGTTCAGAAATATCTGGCATCTGTGGAGGGGAAAAGCATTACCGTTCTGGTCGCACATCATCCCTTCTGGCTGCCTGATGCATATCGGAACAGGGCCCTGATTATGAAAGGAGAGGATGCGTTACCCCGGTTGGCGGCAAGTGGTGTGGACCTGATACTGGGTGGCCATGTCCATGTTCCGTTTTGTACGGTCCGCAGCGGCATGATCATTTCCAATGCTGGTGCTCCGTGTGTAAAACGTCTCCCTGAAGGTGTGATGAACGGGTTCAGTTCCATTCGTGCGGAACAACGGCAACTGGTGATAACTCACTGGGTATTGCAGGATAAACAGTATATTCCGCAACAGAAGAATCGTTTCATAAAAAGAGAAGATAGATGGGATCTGCTCGGGGAGACAACTGCAGAGCATCCGTAGTAATTGGGTAAAGGGGATCTTATGAAATATCCGGTTTTTATCAATCCCGGTTCTGGTAATGGCTCGACGAATATGGATATCCTGCAGCAGGATAAACGGCTGGATACCCATATCCTTTCTCCTGACAAGATGCATAAGGCACTACTTGAGCATAAACGTAAGAAGACTCCCAGGGTGTTGGTATGCGGAGGCGACGGTACCCTTGGCCTTTCTGCTTCAGCACTGCAGGGGAGTACCACCGAGCTTGCCGTGCTTCCCGGTGGCACGTTGAATCATTTTGCCCAACGTATGGGGGTACCATCCAATCTGGATGATGCTTTGGAACTGGCACTGGCAGGCAAGGCCTCGGCAATTGATGTTGGAACGGTTAATGGCAGGGTATTTCTTAATACCAGTTCGGTGGGAGCGTATGTGCAATTTGTTCGCACACGTAATCATCTGGAAAAACGCATGAGCTATTCTCTGGCGAGCCTGGTTGCCGGTATTCGCCGACTGCTTCGCCTTCGTAGTGCCAGGATACAACTGGATAGCACACTATTGAGATCACCATTGGTGTTTGTGGGAGTGGGGGAACGTGAGCTGGCGTTTCCATTTCTCGGCGCAGAGCGTCATGATGGAAGAAACGGTTTGCATCTCATCGCCCTGAAAAGCAAAGGTCGTCTGGAAACCCTAAACATCGCCTTGAATGCCATTTTTCGGGGCATAGATCCGTTGAAGAAAACCAGAGATGTTGAAGCGCGGATGGTTGAAAGTGTGTGTTTACAGTATAAACGCAAAAAACGAAGTATTTATGTCGCTTTGGATGGCGAACTCTGTTTTCTGCAGGCTCCCTTACAGTATGAATATGTACGGGAAGCATTACTGGTGGTTAGTGCCCGGCCATAAATGGTCTTTTCGGAGTCTCGTTCCTCGCTTACCAACTCAACTTTGCATGTAACTCATCACAGGGTCTGTATCTTCCTGGTTTCACTCACCTCCGCAATGCAACTGACTCCAGGTGCTCATATTTGGACAAGCGTGATTTTTGCAGAAAAGCGCAAACTTAAAGAAGTGTATGGCCTGGAAAAAAGCCTGCTTTGTATTTGGGAATAATTGATTTTGTTTCAAGTGTTTGCGCTGACACGGGTCTTTTTTTAAATAACGATTGCCAATAAAAAACTTGAAAAAGTTGCGCGTCTTCAATACCATTCAAACTGGCACCACCTTGTGGTGTTTATTTTTTTATGAAGATCAACGCGTTCTTATCACGATTATTATTATGGTACAGGCTTGTTTTATACTGGAAGCAAAGATAGCAAAAAATGAATGGATAGCAATATCAGAGACTTATCCAGAGTTGAAGATATCGTCTCTATTTGAAGCCGAAGAGCAGGCCCTTTCTGCCAAGGCACAATTGAAAAGCGCCTTAATGGGGCCATGGAAGGGGACGTATAAAAAGTATCCAATTAGAGTGCGGAAATTGGATTCCAACAATTGTAACTGATCACAGATACCCCACAAAGTCTCCCGCTGGTCGCTTATCTCTTGCACGATCACGGTTTCCCGCATAGATAACCTGCCGGAGTCTTCGCTTACCCAAATCTGAAGCACCTGCGACCAGTTACAACTCAGAAATACCTGAAATATCAGTGTTGTTAACACCGAGAACTGCCAGGGCAGTTTATACTTTTCTTAAGTGATCATATCCGAGCAATACTCGCTACTCTCGAACAAATTCATGGGCAACCAGTGGGACGGAGGCACTAACCGTGCGATTTCTGCCCCTGTTTTTTGCCTGGTAAAGAGCATCATCGGCAGCTTTGAGCGTATCTTTGGTTGTGCGCCCCTGGGCAAATGAGCTTACTCCAAAGCTGGCAGACAATGGTTTGCCATGGCTGAATTTGTTCGTACAGACAAGATATCGAAGTTTCTCAGCCATTTGTTCTGAATCATCTGCTGAACAGCCAGGGCAGATGATGAGGAACTCCTCTCCCCCCCAGCGCCCTAATATGTCGGTGATGCGGACATTGTTTTGCAGGAGTTCGGCAACTTCAACCAGCACTTTGTCGCCCATCTGGTGGCCAAAAGTGTCATTAATGAGTTTGAAATAGTCGATGTCGACGATAATCACGCCGCAATCGGCTTTATAACGGTCATAGGTATGTTCCTGATTGAGCAGTGCTGCATCAAGCTTGAATCGGTTGTACAGGCCGGTAAGTTTGTCTGTGATGCTCAGTTTTTCAAGCAGGCGATTGTAGCGGCGAAGCTGCAGGATATGGACAAGAAAGATGCTCAAAATAAACACTACGGCCAAGGCCAATTTCCATATCAATATATAGTTAATGCGTGTTTCTTCTTTAACAGAGACCCAATTGTTATAAAATGACTGTTTCTGCTCCGGAGTAAGCAGGCCGATTTGTTTTTGAAATATCGAGTGGAGCAGGGGTTCATCGTTTCTGGTTGCAATGGCCAGGTTAACGGTTTCCTTCAGTCGTGCAGAGATTTTGATTGTTCCTGTAAAGCGTTTTTGTGCGGCATCTGCGATTGGCATGAGGGTGTCTATGTAGCCGAAAAGGAGCCCTTTTTCTACTTGTTCCAGTCCATCATTCAGTGAGTCGACATCAACGAAATTTCCATCAGGGTATTTTGTTCGCAATTCCGTGTTGATGGAATATCCTTTTACCAGCCCTATGGGGCGATCAAGGACAGATTCGATTTCCTCTATGAAAAATTCATCCATCCTTGTGGCGAGCACAACAGGTAAGATGATGTGTGGGGTGGTGAAATCAAGATATGCGCGCCGATGTTTTGTAGGAGCTGCAAGTGCCAGTGCATCACATTTTCTGTTTTTAATGAAATCAAGTGATTGTTGCCACGAAATTGTTGGGACAAAGCGCAGTGGTACTGGCAGCTTTTTTCTAAATGCGTTGAAGTAGTCCGCTGAGATACCCACATGCCGATCATTGATAATACCCTCAAAAGGCATCCAGTCAGGATCTATACAGTAGGTAATTTCTTTTTTGGTAAAGAGGTAATCCCTTTCTGTTGCGTTCAATTCCTGGGCTGATTGACTTGCTTCAATGAGTTCTTCAAAAAGAAAGGTGCCCAGCTTCTGCCCCTCCTGTATCATATTGCGATCGGTCAGTTGTTTGTAGGCACGCATGGTCAGTTCAATATTAACCGCGCCGATGGGGTAGAAATCTCTGAGAAACAGTTTTTTGGTTATTTCAACTTCAAACTGTAATGCCTCTTTTGATTTTTCAGGGGCATATTTTTCATGAATTATCTCAATGAGTTCTTCGGGATGGTTCAAGGCGTATTCCCATCCTTTATTGGTGGCCTCGATGAACCTTCTTGTACGTTCGGGATGCTTAAGAGCTTCTTCTCTTGAGGTGAACAGGTTGACGGCACTCATGAAAAAGCCGTAATCAAAGGGATCGATAATGTTGTATTCAACGCCTCGTTGATCCAGTTCATAAATCTGGTTAGAGAGAAAGGCGCTCATCACATCAATTTTGCCGTTGATGAAATCTTCTATGCTGAAATTATGTTCAATGATCTGTGAGTTTTCTCTGTCTATGCCGAAATGATTCAGCATCAGTGCCAGGGAACTGTATTTGAATTCATCCTTTGTTCCCATTATTCGTCTGCCGTACATCTCCCGTGGTGTTGCAATGTCAGTTGAAGTGACGAATACCAGCGGAGAACGCTGGTAGTAGGTGGCCAGCAGCACGATGGGCTGGATTTTTCCCTGGGTAATAACAAGGCTGGAGTTATGGATGCCATAATTGACTTTCTGGCCCAGAACTTTGGCGACCGTATCAACACCTGACTGGTACTCGTAAAGGGTCACATCCAGTCCGGCATCTTTATAGAGCCCCTTTTCAACAGCCGCGATAAAACCGGCATATTCGAACTGAAACTTCCAGTCAAGTTGAACTGAGACCTTGTCCAGGGAGCGCGGCTGAGCCTGAATACTTTGAACAAACGGTAGAACGTCTATAAAAAGAGTGAGTGCAATGAGCACGATCGCTTGTTTGAAAAATATCATAGCCGGTAATATGAAGAAGGTGTGACGCTATTAACGAATTTGTTGGGTTGAGACGATATTTACCGTAATTACTGAAGGGTATAATACATGGCAAAACGTTTCGGCATAAGCATAACCGATATCCCAGATTTTTGGAGGTTTATTCTTTTTAGTAATCCTTTTGCTGGTGTTTTGCCAAATAGAGATGCTCTCTCAGCACTTACGGTAATGATGTTATACAAGCAAGGAGCCGCGATCAGCTGCGTGATCAGGTACTATTTATTCACTTGAGAAAAGTGCTGGGAGAATCAGAGGCCAGGGAAAGGTGGAAGAGGATGCAGTAGTGGATTGCTTGTCCAACGCATACAGGTACCCGTACAGGGCCATCTTTCCCGACATGGTCTGCCTTGGGGTAAATTCATTGTGGGCCCACACCCAGCGTGACGGAAAGTAGGTTTCTCCCCTGGGCCAGATGGACGGAACATCTGCAGGATAACTGTATTTGTACAGGGCCGAAGGCCTGCCCATTACCATGGCAGGGGCCCAGTCATTGAGGTTCATGTAGGGAGTATGGCCCGGGTGCACCCCCGATACGCCATCATATCTGCCTGACGTGTACGCATCCGGCACACTGCGTTTAGTTGACAGCGGCGTTGTTGTGGTGGTCATCTGGATCATGTTCAGCGGATTTCTTCCCAGGCTCCAGGATGCCTCGCTGTCCATGGCCTGGCGGAAATACTCCTTGTCCGCAGCTGTTGTGCATATGGCATGGGCAATGAGAGTCCGAGTCATGAAATGGGCAGTAGTCCAGTACGAAGGCCTTTGATCTGTTGCTCTCCTTGAAGGCCTTGTGGTCATCAGATCCGCCTCCTGGGTCTTGGCTTCCTGTATGATCTGGGTACGCATATTTCCCTGCATTTCCTCATAATGAACTGTCTGCGGGGTGTTCAGATATGCTGCTGTGGCAAAGAGCTGATTGCGGGTATTGTCCATGAGGGTTGCAGGGGCTGCAGCACAGACACTTTCTGCATACACGATATCCTCATACCGTTGATCCCCTGTGATGGTATACAGGTGTGCTGCGGCCATCATTTTTAAATCCCTGCCCCTGAGCAGGCCATCATCCAGGTTCAGGCCCTGGTCAAGCATGGGGTCGGCCAGGGAAGAGGCATAGGTAAAGGCCTGGACAGCCGCATCCCGATACTTTTCCATGAGAGTGGTGTTACCGGCCAGACGAAATGCGTCAGCAAGCATGGCAGCGTTGGCTGCATTGGCCCAGGCTGCAATAGGGGTGGCACCTGCCTGGTACAGGGCGAATCCGGAAGTTGGATTGGTCAGGCCATGGGAATATCCTTGGCCATCCCGTAGCCTCAGCCAGAAATCGACCTCATACCTGGCTTCATCCAGGAGGTCGGGGATACCGTTTCCGCTTTCGGTTATACCGGTGTTATCATCATCCAGGCGGCCATTGGTGAGCAGATAGGGCAGAAGGAGATGGTAGATGTTTGCAACGTGGCGGAGATGCCTGTCCAGATCTGCGGCATCGGAGTGTCCTCCCCAGGCATTGGTATTTGTGGGCGAACCATTTTGCAAGTAGGCAGCCCAGTCAGAGGGTTTATCCCATTGATCCCCAGAGGAAAAAGAATTCCAGTCGTTGTGATAGGGCTGCATGGAGGTCAGGTATACCGTTGTTCCGTCGGCATCTCCTGGAATCAGGAGTGGTGTCCGCGGGGCAGGAGTTATGCCTTTGGGGTTGCTTTCCCCAAGGCGCATATAGAAATACCCCCGAAGTGAAACCATAAAGGGATCGTGATAGATTTGCTCGCCTATGGTGAAATCCCGGCTGGAGCCAACACCTTCAACCACCAGTCTGTATGTTCCGGGGGTAGCCAGGCTGGAAAGGTCAATACTCCAGACATCTGAACCGGTCATGTCTACCCAGCCCGTGTCTGTTCCCTTTTGTTTCCAGAATTGTACTGTTCCCACCTGTTGCATACTGCCGTTGTTCACATTCAGTACAGACACCCCATTGCCTTCAAAGGACGTGTAATTTCGAGCTGCTCCGTCACCCATCCAGGCATACAGGTCGGCAGCTTTCAATGGTGCGTCTGGGCTGTACCCGACCAGGTTGATATGGATGGCTTCGGAACGGCTCTGGCTGACATCAAAAGTCAGGGGAATGGTACTGCTGTCGATATTGGTGGAAGCGTCAATGGTGAGCGAATAGGTCTGGTTTTGTTGCAGTGAACTGGGGAGCTGGAGGTAAATCCAGTGATCATAGGTGTATTCGTAGCGAAAATCATTGTCGCTCGTCGACCACTCAAATTCACCATGCCCGCTGAGTTTCTTTTTGCGTGAGCAGGAAACAGGGTGCTGCCCTCCGCTGCCATAGGCAGAGTCTGTTGATGAGGTAAGCAGCCATCGAGCTGGTTGCATCGCCACAGCGGTGTCCAGCTCAGGGGTATAGCGGATAACTTCATCTCCTTGACTGCCTTCGTGATGAATGATTTCTCCATCCGCAACATGAACAACAAGATAATCTCTATCCTGAATTGTCACCTCCACAAGACTGGCTGCAAAGACTGCTGGCGGCACTGTGCACCAACAGGTGAATACAAAAAGAAACGAAAACAGAAATTTCATCAATGCCTACACTGCTCAGGCTGCACGCTGCTGTTGTTTTTCCACATTAAATTCCGTGATCTCAAGGCAGTCGTAGACGTTGCCGTCAATTTCCACCTGTTTGTCCCCTTTGCGAATGGCCACACGCAGTTCGAACAGATCCAGGGATTCGCGGTCGTTGATTCCTGTGAGATACACGCATTGGAGGCCAAGGCGACCGGCAACCTTGAGCTGGGCGTCCAGAAAGTCGGAACGGTTGCAGACTCCCAGGGGATTATCTAAAACCAGAAAGGCCGGGATTCTGGCATCGTAAGGGCTGTAGCGCCTTCTTCTGCGCATGGAAATAAGCAGGGCATAGAGCAGGACAGCAATAGTCAGGGCCTCGCCACCGGAGCCAAGGTCCTTGCCCACAGGTTCATATTTACTGCCGCTGTCATCGCATTTAAGCAACCGTATGCCAAAGGTGTGCCTGCCGGAAGCTGCCCCGAGAAGCTGGTACAGCAGCTCTGATCCCAGGCAGTTCCCCATGCGGGGATTGACCTCTGGCAGGCGTCCCTGCTGCATGAGTTCATAGAGCCAGTTTTCAATTGACTGGCGAAAAACGTCCTGGTGTTTGGCGAAATCCAGCCGTGTACCGGCTCGCAGAATAGGTTTGCCACCGTAGATGAATACTTCTTCCGGTAGGACCTCCTGGGCTGCTCCACGGAGTTTCTGATAATATTCACGACTGTGCTGGAGCAGCATTTCCACCAGGCTGTCCATGAAGCGCTGGGTGATTTCCAGGTCAGTTTCCAGGTTACGTGCAATATCCTCACACCGTTGAATCAGTTCGCTGGCCTGTACTCCAAGGGACTCCGCATCATGGGTACGCAATTCGTCCACCACTGCAGGCAGGTTGCTGTGGAACAGCTCACTCTGCAGATCTATCTGGAAGCTGTCAAAAGCGGTTTTCATCCGGCGCTGGGCAGCATCAACGGTTTCCCTGTGTCTGCTTTCCGTTATAACCATCTTCTCCAGTTCCTGCTGCAGCTGCTCTATGGAAGTAGGTGAAGTTTCGGCGTCAGGCTCTTTGAGCAGGTCCGGCCAGGGATGACGGGGTGAGTTCTCATCCCATACGGCATCAAAACGTTTATTTTCTGCAAGCACCAGGCGAATATCCTGGTGCCGGGTCAGCAATATATTCTGTTTTTCCTTAAGCGCATTGCAGCGGGTGGCCAGGCGTTCACATTCATCGGCAAATTTACGTTTTTCCGCGCGTAACCGGTGTAACAGACTGTCAGGATCCTGTTCGGTCAACATTTCACTGGTCAGGTCAGGCTTCATACCCTTGAATTTTCTGTCTGTCAGGGCAGCTTTTACCCTGGCGAGTTCCTTTTGCTGGTGGCCGATTTCAGATTCCAGGCGGATGTTTGCCTCTTTGTATGTTTCCAGCTCTTTGGCGAGTTCCTGTTGTCTTTCTTCTCTCTGGCTCTGGCTACGTCCTACCCAGGCTTCGGCTTTTTTATTATCGTAGAAGCTGCGGCGGCAGAAAGCCTCAAATCGGGATTCACGCTGCGCGATTTTTTCCTCCAGAGCGTCCAGCTCTTTGCGAAGCATATCAATGCCAAGCTCATGGGTCATCTGACGAATATCTTCCCGAGCTGATTCATGGAGACGACGCAGGGTATTGAGATCCATGGACAGGGCTGCTTTACGTTCATCCTTTGAGAGTTTCACATCCTGGGGCCTGAGTACCTCACCGGCGCGTTCATCCAGACCTTTCTGGAGAATTTTCTGTTCACTGATATCTGCTGCAATCCGGTAATCATCCTCTTTGAGGTCAGCCAGTGTCTCAATGTGATTATTAATGCTCTTTTCAAGGGCCAGGCGGTCAAGCTGTTTCTGTTCTACTTCTTCCTCCCATTGAGCAAGCCCCGCGTAATTTTTCAGCCATTTTTCCACCTGTCGGAGTAACTGGTTCATGGAAGCCGCTTCGTCAACCACTTGCCTGTACTGTGTTTCCAGGTCGTTTTTGCGCAGCTTCAGTTTTTCCATGGCCTCTTCCGCCTGCTGGATCGCAATGGTACGCTGTTTTTGGCTGGTCTCCAGTTCAGTCACCGAATCAGCAAGAGCTGCCACCGATGCACGGTCGGGAAATTTATCCCGATAGGCATGCAGGGCGCGGCTGGCTTTTTCCATTTCCTGTAGTTTATTTTCGGTATCCGCGACGATTCTATTCAACTCAGCCAGCTCTTCTTTATGGGTGTCCCTGACAGCGGTCAGGTGACGCTTGGAGTAGATTTCCGGTGAAAGAGGTCTGATAACTGTCTGGCTGATGGGGCTGATATCCTCTGGTTCGCAAGGGGTAGATATGACCACCGGTCTGTGCAGCCATGGGGGCACGGGAACAGCTTGTAGCTTCTCCATGATATGCGTGGAGGATGCCATGATGCCAGTGAATCGGCCGGGATCACTCTCTATAAAAGTGGCGATCTGCTCGGCTGATTCATAATGTTCGGCCAGATAATCCGGATAGGATTTAAGTTCCTCTGGAGCAATACCTGCCTGGTGATAATGGGCAAGCAGCTGCATGGTCTGGTCGTCGGCTGCAAGTGTTTCCGTGCGCTCAAGAGTTTCCAGGAGTTGCTCCAGTTTCATGGCCGCGCGGGTTTTTTCAGAGACCTTGGTACGTGAGCGGGCCATGGCGTCGTCAAAACGAGAGATCAAATCCGCAGAGGTCAGGTTGATCTCCCTGCTTCCGGCAACGCGTATGATGTGAGAATCTGAAGAAAGGCGGAGGCGCTCTTCAGCCTCAGCTTTCACCCGTTCCCGGGCCAGGGCCAGCTGCGTTTCCCCTTTGGATCGCTCTTCCTGGGAGGTACGCCAGCGATTGTTTTCCGTCTGCAGATTTTGTTCAAGGGTTCGGATTTCTCCCTGCACACGGGTAAGACGTTTATCAATACCTGCATGTTCAGCTTGCAGTCGTTCGAGGGTGTGTACAGGTTCTTCACCCTCATCCATGGGCAGGGCGTTTCTCATGGCCTCTGCTTCCTGGATCCTTGCCTTTAAACGGGAGATGGTGTTATCCAGGGATTTTTGCTTTTTCAGGGCATCTTCGTGTTTTTTGATACGTTCCTTTCGCTGTGCCTCGATATCACTGCGTTTTGCAGATAACTCTCTGATATTTTTTTCAATCTGGGAAAGTTCGTCATCCAGTCGTGCGTGGTATTGAGCTGCCAGACTGTCCATTTTGCGCTGTATGGGAGTAATCTCCTCACCAGCCTGGCTCAGGGCTTCTTTTTTAGTGGTTGCCTGGGCCTGGGTAGCTCGTATGTCGGCGATAAAATCGGCAGCACTGATGGCGACATTTTCTCCCTGAACACGTTCTATCTCTTTTTGAGTGTCCCGCAGCTTTTTTTGCTGTTCAGCTATTTCCTGGGCCTGGCGGAATTTTTCCACAGACAGGATATTGCTTTGTACGGTTTCTCCGGCGTTACCTGCCTCCAGGTGCTGCGCTTCAGCTTCTTCAAGAACTGGAATCAGGGCGCTGCGCTTTTCAGCCACAGCCTGTTCCGCTTCCTGGAGCAGATGCGTTGCCTCACCAAGTTTCAGTTGCCAGGTTTCGATGTTCTCGTGGGCGCTGCGCCATTCCACGGCTGTGGCGTCAAAGTCGGCAATGCGCTCCTTCAAGTTGCGAACAGTATTGAGCTGGCTGATTTTACGCGGCCGTTCCTGCATTTTGCGCAGATCCTGTTCAATACGTTGCCGCAGGGTGGTTGCCGCATCCAGATCGGTTACACAGCCCAGGAAGAAACTGAGAAATTCTTCTTCAGAGCGAAATTTGAAGGCATCCTTGATACCGCCCTCTGTACGGGCAAAATCAACCTGGCGGTCAATGAGCCAGGGGTCCAGTCCAAGCTGCTCCAGTTTATCACTCCATTCCTTTTGGCTGGTTGTCTGTTGGATACGGGGCAGCATGTAGTCCCGCACAGCTTTGTATGGTTTTTCCTGCTCCAGCAGCTCATCCCAGGAAGCACGCAGTTCATCGAACAGGTCTGCTGACTGGGCGATGAAAAAGGTTCGGTCGGTTTTATCGGGCATGGTACGGTGACGGTAGAGAAGCTGCCCGAGAACCAGATGATCAACCGGTTCTGCTTCAAACAGGGTAGGCGGGGTGATCGTAGACAGGTCCAGCACGACAAGAGCCGGACGTCCCGGAATCAGATATTGTTCAAGGGTTTTATCTCCATCAGACTGCAGATATTGGACAAAGCGTTTGCTTTTAGGGCAGAAGACGCTCAGGATAAACGAGAGCAGGGTGGTCTTACAGGTACCGTTAACTGCAAAGAGCACCCCATGATCTGTTTGTCCATCCTCCCTGAAAACAGGGACATATCCGTTTCGCAGCAGGTTGCCACCGGCTGTGATATCGCTTACAAAAATTCTACTGAGTCGATACATTGGACTTCTCCTTCGGCGTCTTACCACGTGCTGTACTTTCTTCCTGCTCAGGTGAGTCTATCAAAAAATCCCGGAACGCATGGAAGGAATACACAATACCTTCACGCATAGCTGTCTGATAGCCTATTGTGGGCCTGTATTCAATATCTCCTCCAGGTTCTTCAAAGGCCAGGAGGTATCCTGTTTCAACCATATGCTCCAAAACTCTGGTTACCAGCCCCACCCAACTGTTCCCTGCTCCTGCACGCTGCCGGTCGGGGTTATCTTCCGGCATCTGTCGAAGGCGGTCTGCTACGGTTTTCAATTGCGGCAGCAGAATATCTTCATCTGGGTCCAGGGCGGCTTCCATGTGAATAAAACGCCGCAAAATATCAATGACATCGGCAAGAATAACGGCTCCCAGGTCTTCGACTGGTGTATCCAGGTCTGCCTCAATGGGGAAAAACGCGGTGGCAATTGCGCAGTGAACAGGTAAAATTTCCGCTGCCTTGATTTCACGACGTGCCAGAAGTTTTCCGTAGTCACCCAGCGTGGCTGCAAAGAAACTGTCTGATTTTCTGGCTGAAAGTCGCAGGCCTCCCTCTTCCAGGGCCAGAAGCCGCAGGTCCATGGCCCTGAGCCCGGCCTCTACCTGACGACGGAAAGAATCCTGCGCCTGGAGGCGCTGGAGAAGTTCAGTTATTTCTGTTGTGTATGGGGCCAGTGCCCTCTTGCTGCCGTTACTGTAAATCAGGCTCAGATAGATGAGTCTGCTGACAGCATAGGTGGTTTCTGTATCTATATGCATATCATTTGCTCAAATGACAGATGAGCGTCTGGTTAGTGTTAAATCAAGGAACTGCTTACAGGGCGCCCTGTAAGCAGTTACAAATCAGGGGTGTTAAAAAACTGGGAACAGCAGGGGGCAACCTGCACCAACTCCCAAAAAATATATTGGTGCTGTGGCAACCACATGTTCGACAGGGACAGAGTTGTTTCCCGTATCATCAATTCACGGAAAATCCGGGCTGGATGATTTCCGGTTGGGAATCTGTGATAGAGCTGATCGGTATTTCAAGGTCAATTCATGGCCATGGTAGCGCCTGCCGGCTCCGATATCTATTGCTACCCGGGAATTCGGGTCTGGTAGCTGTACCTTGAGGCTGTGTTTTTCTGCAATCCGCCTGTCCACAAGACATTGAAAAACCCCCATGGCTGTTGCTGCAGGAAAAAGCTCATCCTCTGAGAACTGGCCAGCCTCGGTGAGAAGATCACTCATCTGAACCTCCCGCTCCTTGCCGACCCGTTTATAGAGCATTTCAAAAGCATTCTGCATAAGCTCCTCATTTAATTCAGGTACAAAGCGAGACATTGCCTCACCATCAACTTCCAGGATTTTCTGGTGATGGTCATCTGTGGTTTGCAATCTTTCCAGTGCACGATCACAAGCTTCAATCACCGAAGCAGGATCAAACAGCGCTTTTTTGGCCGGGGGATCTATCCGGGCAATGAATTCTTTGCCGATCTGGGCGGCCTGCTGTTCCTCCAGTCGCAATATTCGTCCCATGACCTCGTCCATACTGGGAAAAGCACCGGTAGGTCGACGCCTGAACAGTTTGTGGCTGAATTGCTGATAATCCTCAGGAAGATCTTGCAGTTCTCCTGCCAGTTTCATCAATTCATGGTTCAGGGTTTCTAATTTTTCTGCCAGTTTATGCAATTTCAAGCTGTGCTTTTTCGTTTGCGAGTGCAGCATGTTTTCAATAACCAGATTATGCAGTTTGCTGCTTTCTTTCTGGATGTCCATGGCCTGGTTTACACCCTCTTCAGCCAATTTCTGCACATGCTTGTAGTCAACAGCCTTGATATTGCGTCGTATCAGGCGGCGGACGGTATGAACCTCCTGAGCTTTTCGGGAACATTGCTTGTTGTTGCCTTCAGCCACACTGATGGCGTCGTCCAGGTTACCTCGTTCCAGCAGAAGTTTGATGCGCAGGTTACCAATGGCAGCGGCATCAAGGGCACTGGTTTCATGGAGACCGAAGTAGGCTGCATATCCTTCATCCGTCAGTGTGAAAAGCGCTTCTTTGCCTTCATTGGAATAGACGGTTTTAATGAGCCAGAAACGGCGGCTGAGATACCCTCCGGTGGCACCATCGAAATAGGTGTAGGAAAAGGGCAGGTATCGATTGGTCCTGTTGGTCAGATGGTCAAAGACCTTATTGATAACCCCCTGCAGCACCTCGTCAGGAAAATCCAGGCTGCAGGCCGTCACCTGGCTGCGGACCAGGGGCAGGATTTTTTTTAACACCTGTGAACGGGTGGCACCAATTTGGTATTCCGTTAATTCTGAAATGACATCAAGAACAGCAAAAGCCGTCCACATCAAATCAACAGCTTCCCAGACTTCCGCTTCTTCCCCATTACCCTGGCCAAAACGTCGCGCTTCCAGTTCGTAAATTGGGCGCATGAGTAATCCGGAATGGGTTGCACGGCTGACGTCTGACTCAAAGCCCAGATCATCAGGTTCTTGTGATTCTATGGCCTCCTGGTTTGACAGTGCGTCATCTTTTTCTTCCTGGAGGTGGTTTTGTACGAAATCGATAAGATTGAGATGAATAGACATGGCTAAATGATATTATGGAGCTTTTTATCCCGAAATGTTCATACGCTATGAGTGGTGCCAGCTACCTGATGATATGGAGTCCCGTTGAGTCTTTTTTATAGAAGAGTTGTCGCTCTGAGCTGTTATGCCCACATGTAACGGGCGCTGCCTTGTGTCTGTCGTTTAGTTTTATCAGGTGCCTTGTTGTCATGTTACGATACAACTGTGGGAAATTCGGGATGAGTCAAGGCTGCGCACGATACAAAGAACGCGTCTATGGGTCAATAAGCAAGTGGCGTGTTTTTTGTTCGAATGTATAATTGTTTCAAAACTACAGTGAGATGAATTTGGGGTGGAAAATGAGGGGTACAACGACATGGTAATCGTTTATATTTTTACCATTAACTGTACGATCTGTCATCTTTATAAAGCGATGGGCAAGGCGTCAGCATCCCAAGTGGTAAAATGTGTACGAGAGGGAGCTGAAACGTGATAAAATTATTGGAAATCCGTTACATTCAGTGTTTTTTTATTGCAGACTGATCTCGGTACCACCTTCCGCGACATTGGTTCTTTGGGGATAGAGTGCATTGAACAGCGTATGCAGTGATTTTCCGCATCTACCAAATCATTTATCTGGTTTTTCCCCTTTGTTCGTCTGGTTTGATATGGTTAAAAATTGTTGACACAATTATATATTTGCTATAATAGTTGACCGGTCAACAATCTGTTAATTAATAAACAGGAGATGGTATGGAAGGCATGTCGAGCAATGCTAGATTACTGGCTACGCTGTGGAGAACAACTACCTGTATATCAAAAAAGATTGATACTAAACTCAGTTTACATGGTATTAATTTTACAGAGTTTTTAGCCATGCTGTATCTGGCCGGACAAAAAGAAAAGCAAGCAAGACGCATTGATCTAGCAGAATATATTGGAGTCACCGCTTCGGGAATAACTCGAATGCTCGCTCCAATGGAAAAGATCGGCTTGGTGCAGAAGGAAAAAAAGGCACGCGATGCAAGGGTTAGCATTGTTAAACTGACTGAAAGTGGAGAAAGAATCCTGGCTGAGGCATTGGTCAGTATTCACGAAGTCGCAGATAGTATTTTCGCCGGATTTCATCCTGAAGAAAGCGACAACATACAAAGTAAATTGGTAGCTTTACTTCGTACAACTTGATGTCTGAATCAATGGGTGTCCGGTGGTTACTTCAGGGTACTTCCTCTGGACACTCATAGTTCCTGAATACACGCACCGTTCCTCGCAATGTCTTTTTTTACTTTTGAACTCAAGAAGGATGTGCTTGGACTATTTCAATGAAAGAGCCAGTTTTTGTCCCATTTGATATGCAGAATGCATTGCTTGTTCGTCTTTTTTTACTTTTGCCTTGTCAAAAATTTTGAATATTGACAATTCACCTACTATCTCATAGCCGAGAGCATCAAGCGGCTTTTTCATCGCTTCCAGAGTAAATCCCATATCTTCAGCTGATTCTTGTTCGCAAATTGCAGCGATCACAGCTTTTCTGTTTTGGTTATGCAGTTGACTGGACCAACTTCTTGGGCGGTCATTTTCAAAGGTATAAAAACAATAGAGGCGGTCAATAAACGCCTTCATCCAGGAGGTTACATTGTAATTGTGCGTAGGGGATACCAGCACTAACCCTTTTGCAGCATATAATTGAGGATATAATGCTGACATTCCGTCAATTAATCCCGTACATATTTTTGTTTTCCTGCATTTTTCACATCCTATGCAACCCTGGAACTGAATATCTGTCAAATTCCAATACTGAGCAGGAATTTTTTCCTGGTTGACCCCTGACATAATTGTTTGCATCACAATGTCAGAGTTGCCGTTTTTACGTGGGCTCCCACTGAATCCAACGACTGTATTTTCCGGTGTTGTATTTTCGAGTGTAATTACTGGTGAGGGCATGTGTCTGTCTCGTTAAAATATCGATTCACTTGAGAGGGGGCATCGCTGTGTTGTTGAAAAATTCATCGTATTTGAGAGCTTGCTTCCCTGGTGTCGCCTAATATAATGAATATCTATTGTTCTTTCAATATGCAGAACCTTTACTCAGGTCTACTGGTTTCTATACATTTCAGGAAACGCAGACAGGGACTGAAATATAATGCTGTTTATATATGTGACGTGAAACATGTAGAGCTGCACAATTCAGCTGGAGGGTAACAGCCCGTAAATGCCTTGACAGTGTCGCATGTTTTTAATATATCAGCCAATGTTTCAGGTGCCTCATATGAGGTGAAAAGGGAACCCGGTTTGAGTCCGGGACGGGCCCTCCGCTGTAAATGGTGACGACCGCTGCAAATTTGCCACTGACAACAATGTTGGGAAGGCGCAGCTGCTAGAATGACCCATAAGTCAGAAGACCTGCCTGAAGAAATATAGAAAACTGCTTCTGGCTAAAGGCGGGTTTCAAGATGTCCACAGGATAAAAAAGGGAAATCCCTGGATAGACACGTTGTCTATTCAGGGATTTTTTTTTGGCTGTTGATATCAACCTGCTCAACATGGCTCATACCTTCGATCGTGAGATAATGGGGAAACATATCGTATTCTGTTTGCTTTTTTTGTGTTGTCTGCCGGCAGCGAAAAGTTCAGGAGTGGGCCCCAGCCAGGTTCCTCCGAAGGAAACATCGAGTTCTGAAATAATGGTCCCGCAAATACCAAAACGCGTAGTATGTCTTGTTCCTTCAATTACACAGATACTGGTTGATTTGGG
This sequence comes from Desulfogranum japonicum DSM 18378, assembly GCF_000429945.1. Classification (GTDB taxonomy): domain Bacteria; phylum Desulfobacterota; class Desulfobulbia; order Desulfobulbales; family Desulfobulbaceae; genus Desulfogranum; species Desulfogranum japonicum. Next base: position 23,869 of record NZ_AUCV01000057.1, read on the forward strand.
GCAACAAGAAAAGATAGTCGCCCTCTCACGTCAGGATCTTATAAACCACGCTTCTTTTCGGAAAAAAAGTACAGGCAGCTATTTCAAACCAGATACGGAAGCCATCAGACACAGTGATCCGGATCTGGTGATTTGTTCTCCAAAGCATGCGGAGTATCTGAAGACGGAGCTGGACAGTACAATTCCCCTGTTGGTTATTACTGCCCAGTCAATGGATGAGACTTTTGAGCAAATTCATCGGCTCGGCAAAATGTTTCAGTGTGAAGAAAAAGCCGGGGAAATTCTTGCACGTATACACAATCAACTCTCCCAGGTGGCTCAGCGGCTTGACCGCGAACATGATCTCAAGAAAAAACGGGTAGTGCGGGTTATGGCAGGGGATGCCCTTACAGTTCCAGGGGATGACTCTTTCCAAAACGAGATGATACGGGCAGCCGGAGGTATTACTGCCCAGTGGGGTGAAAACGGATTTGCAGTACCCATGGATCCTGAAATCTGGCAGGAGTTTAATCCCCAGGTCATCTATGGGTGCAAAGATAACGCTGACAAGGTCCGTCAACTCTTGCAGACAGAGCCCTACCGTAACGTGGAGGCCGTACAAGAGGGCAGAATCCATATGTTTCCCTGTCGAATGACCTGCTATGCTTCAAGTATTACGGGAAATTTTGTGCAGTGGCTGGCAGCAGTGCTCTACCCGGATATTTGTGCCGATCCGCAAAAGGCGGTTACTGCAGATGCAATCCTCCGTCATACGCCGGTTACCTCAGGCCTGGACTATGTGCAGCATGCAGAAGTCATTGAGCACAGGCTGGCTGATTCCACATATAAATCACTGGTTCTCACATTCGATACTCCACAGACAGTGCTCTCCACCTTCGAAGGCCTGCGTGAAAATATCAGGGGGTGCGGCAACACCTTTGTCCCCATGGCTGCCAGCCTTGGTCATATGCGTAACGGAGTGGAGCAGGTGAAGAAAACCCTGGCCAACAACCTGGGGTTTTCCGAACAGAGTTTCACTACCCTGATGACCGGGGCAAACATGGACAACCTGGCCGTGGTAAGCAGGGAGTATAAGGATCTTAAGGTGACTGCCATGGTAACCGGCGGAGTCAGGGGGAATGCCATGCGGCTCTCACGTGACACAGGGTATTACGCCTCACATGGCACTATCAATATAATAGTGGCCTCCAACCGGAAACTTTCCACAGCTGCCATGACCCGAGCAATTATTACTGTGACCGAGGCCAAGACCGCAGCGCTTACTGACCTGGATATCAGAAGCGCGTATACGCCATGGCCAAACCAGGCCACGGGTACTGGAACCGATAATGTCCTGGTCGTACAGGGTGAAGGACCCTGGATTGAGTTTGCCGGTGGCCACAGCAAGCTGGCCCAGCTGATGGCCGAAGCCGTGCACGAAGGTGTGACCCAGGCTTTGGCCAGACAAAACGGCATCCTTGCCGACCGAAATATCGTGCAGCGTCTGTTTGAACGCGGATTGAGCCTTGAAAAATTGGTCCAGCATTTTGAGAGCGGTATGAATCCTCGCATCCTGGCCGCGAAATTGGAGAAACTTCTCAAGCAAAGCTACTATGCTGCTTTTGTTGAAGCTGCTCTTGCTGCATCTGATGCCGGTGAAAGGGGCTTGATGCGAGAAAGTGTTTTCTGGGATGAAGTCTGTGAAAATATCGTTGTAAAGCTTTGCGGCACTAAAAGAGCACCAGCTCTCTGTAATTCCAAGAGCATTCCACCCACCGTGGCCAAAGCCTTTGGCGCGCTTATAACAGGGATTGAATTTTCCGGGGAGTACCAGCCATGAGATTGCATGCAGCATTTTTGTATTTCGTCCTTTTATTTTTTACTCTGCTGGTGTCTGCATATGCTGCTCAGCAGGCCAGTGGTATCACCTTTCTGGGCGGATCGTCCTACTCGTATAAAATAAGCAAGGCACTGGAAAAGGTTCGGCAGGATCCTGCTGCCTCCCAGGTAGAGCTGACTTATTTTACAGAAGAGGATCTGGCCGCCAATGCCATTGATCCGGATATCATCTCCCGCTCCCAGGTCATCATCATTGATGATATGTATAGAAGTCATCGGGAATATGTCCTTAAGCAGGTAGACTTTTCAAAAACAAAGGTTTTCGGCCTCTCCACAGTGGCCAACAACCCGGATCGGATCACAGCCGATGACAAGGTCAAGGCCTATGCAAGACCATTGACCCGCAACAACCTGAGCAATCTGGTTCGTTTTCTGATGCATCGGGAATTGGGCATCAATATCAGCTACAACGCGCCGCAGATTGTGCCAAAAACCGGCATCTTTCACCCTCTAAGCCCTGAGGTGTTCCAGGATTTTGCTTCCTATCTTGCCTGGTACAAGGAGGCCGGGCTCTATCACAGCAACGGCTCCTGGGTCGGCATTCCGGAGATGTCAACCTATGTGTACCCTGGTGAGACGGGTACGGTGGTCGCAAATCTTGTGCAGAAACTTGAAACTGCAGGAATGAACGTCCTGCCGGTGTATTCCTATCCAGCTTCTCTGGCCCTGGAAACGTATTTTTTTGATACAGAGACCTCGAAGTCCAGGGTGGATCTCATTGCCTCCATGGCTTTCAAGTTTTCCCCGTCTGATGTGGAGAATACCCGGCAGATGTTTGAGCGGCTCAATGTGCCGATTCTCAATCCCTTCAGAGTACATTTTTTGACAATTCCAGAATGGCGGCAGGATCTCCAGGGTGTTGGTCCCATGGAGGTCAGTTACGCCATGAACAATCCCGAGGTGTTTGGCCTGATCGAACCTTCGGTCATCGGTGGCAAGGTCAAGCAGACAGATGAGCTGTCCGGCAAAGACCTGTACACCTATGACACCATTGACGAGAATCTTGACTTTTTCATTACCCGTATCAAAGCCTGGCTCAGGTTGAAGACTCTGGCAAACAAAGATAAAAAAGTGGTCATCATGTTCTGGAACCACACCCCAGGCAAGCAGAATATCGGTGCGACCTATCTCAATGTCTTTGACAGCCTGGAGAAGATCCTGGCCCGTCTCAAATCCGAAGGCTACACAATAGACGGGAAACTGCCCAGCCAAAAGGAAATCCAGGAACTGATCCTGTCAACAGGGCGTAATATCGGCTCCTGGGCTCCCGGAGAGTTGGACAGGCTCCTGGCAAAAGGTCAGGCAATACGGTTACCCATAGACCAATATAAAAAATGGTATTCTGCTCTAGACCCGGAGTATCGCAGTCTGATTGAAAAGGATTGGGGTGCCCCTGAAGAGGGTAAAGTTATGACCAAAAACGGGGAGATTATTATCCCCTGCGTTACCCTGGGTAATGTGCTTCTGGTACCCCAACCCTCCAGGGGCTGGCATGATGAACCCACTAAGCTCTATCACTCCACCACCCTCTGGCCCCATCACCAGTACACAGCGTTTTATCTCTGGCTCACTCAAGGGTTCAAGGCCGATGCCCTGATCTCGTTGGGTACCCACGGTACCCATGAGTGGCTGCCGGGAAAACAGGCCGGTTTGAGCAGATCCTGCCCTCCTGAGGTGCTGATCCAGCATTTGCCGAACATCTATCCCTACGTAATGGATGATATTGGGGAAGGCGTGCAGGCCAAGCGTCGGGGCAGAGCTGTGATTATCGACTACCTTATTCCTGCCATGAAAAAGGCTGGGGCGTATGAAGAATACGCAGATCTGACCGAGCTGATCTCCGGGTATAACCAGAGCGCAGCAATACATCCGGAGCTGGCGGAAAAGAAATTTGAACGGATCAGTTCCATGATTGCGCGTTTGGGGCTGTTGAAAGATCTGAAATTGGATCACCTGGATGATGCGGCTCTGGAAAAGGTGGAACATTACCTGCTCGAGATCAATGAGGCGACCTTGCCTTACGGACTGCATACTTTTGGAATCTCACCCGAAGGACAGGAACTGCAGGATTTTGCCGAGTTGATTGTTGACCGCAATCCTGAGTTGGATATCGAAGAGGTAAAGAAGAAGTTAGCTCTGTGTGACCGGGAAATGAATCACCTGGTTAAAGGGCTCAGCGGTGGCTATGTGGTTGCAGGAGAAGCCAATGATCCTCTGCGAAACCCTGAAGCCATCCCCACTGGTAACAATTTTTACGGGTTTGATCCATCCAAAGTACCGTCACAGGATGCCTGGATACTGGGAAAAGAACAGGCCGAACAGCTCATTGAAAAATATAAAAAAGAGCATGGCTCCTTTCCTGAAAAGATCGGTCTTGTCTTCTGGTCCATTGAGCTGCAACGCAATGAAGGCACCCAGGTTGCAACTGCCCTGCACCTTCTCGGGATGAAACCTGTCTGGGATAAGAACGGTAAGGTACAAGGTGTTGAAGCCATTCCCGGTGAGCTTTTGGGCAGACCCAGGATTGATGTGCATATGCAGGTTTCCGGTCTGTTCCGGGATAATTTTCCAAGTCTGATCCTTCTGTTGGATGAGGCTGTACAACAAGCGTCCCAGCTGCGGGACGTGGAAAATTTCATCTCTCTGCATAATGAAAAGATAAAATCCTATCTGCTGGAAAAAGGCTACGACGAAGAACAGGCTGATACACTGAAATCCCTCAGGGTCTTTTCCAACGAACCCGGCTCATACGGCAACACCATCGAGGATCTGGTTCCTGCTTCGGGCACCTGGGAAAACGATGATGAAATTGCCGATGTCTTTATCAACTACGTCTCCTTTGCGTATGGGAAAGGGATCTGGGGAAAACCCCTGAAGTCAGCCTACAAGAAAAATCTGGAAGACGTGGATGTGACCATGCATACCAGGTCTTCAAATATCTTCAAGAGCCTGGATACGGACGGTGTTTTTTCTGAGCTTGGCGGCCTGGCCCTGGCAGTAAAAAGGGTGAGCGGTTCATACCCTGAGGTGATCCTCTCCAACCAGGCTGATCCTGATGCTGCCTATGTGGAAGACATTGAAACCGCCATCGGCAGGGAACTCAGGTCGAGGTACCTGAATCCGAAGTGGATCGAGGGGATGAAAAAAGAGCATTATGCCGGAGCCAGGGAGATGAATCGTTTTGCAGAGCATCTCTGGGGCTGGCAGGTGGTTACTCCTTTTGCTGTTGATGGTGCCAAGTGGCAGCAGGTGTATGAGGTCTATGTGCAGGACAAATACGGTCTCGGTCTCAAGGAATTTTTTGATGAAAATAACCCCTGGGCACAGCAATCCATGGCTGCCCGTATGCTGGAAGCGGACCGAAAGGAATACTGGAAGGCTCCCGAGGAAGTGAAAAAAGATCTGGCCAGAACCTATGCCCTGAACGTGATCGAAAAAGGCGTAGCCTGCTGCGAGCATACCTGCAACAACCCCATGCTCCAGAAATTCGTGGCCAACATTGTTTCGCTGTACGGGTTACTCACCCCGAAAGAGCTGGAGCAGTTTAAAATGACCATCGCTAAAGCGGTTGGCAGAACCCAGGCAGAGCATGAGGCAGACCACCAGAAGATGCGTCAGGCTCTGGACAAGGCTTCTGAAAAAAACAGGCAGGAAGAGTCGGTTAAAGCCAAAGAGAATGAACAGAAACTGCAAGGCTATGAGATGGTTGAACAACCGGCAGAGAAAACCGAAGTCACCTCTTCCGGAAGCTCCTGGATGGTGATGGCTATTGTGGCATTGACTCTTGGTTTACTTGTTTTCGGCTGGAAAAGGAGGAAGATCTGATGGTAGAAAAATTGTGGATAAGTGGGGTGATTGTGGCCTTTCTTTCATTTGGGATCAAGGCCGGTCTGGGGATTGGTTCTAAAATGTTCAACCCCGCTGTCACCAGGATGCAGGCTGCGCTCTTTTTTATCACATCCCTTGTTACCTACATGGCTCTGTTTGCCGGACTCTATCTGGTGGTAACCCGGTTGAACCTCATTGCCTATCTCGACCGGTTATCCCATTTGCTCCAATATGGCATGTCTGTGCATATTGCTGTGGCTCTAGGGCTGGGCGTGTGGGGGATTAAACTGCTCCTGAAGCCTGAAAATATCCAACAGTCAGGGTCAAAAGCAGGGCTTCTGCTGATGCTGCCTTGTCCCGTGTGTGCGGCAGTCATCCTGCTGAACCTTACCCTGGCGCTTTCCCTGTCCAAGATGTCCCCTTTGGCAACGACCCTGTTTCTGTTTGCCCTGTTCTGGACCATTATTCTTCTTACTCTGCTTGCACTGGCTGCTATTCGTGGCAGGGCCGGTGTGAATAACGGGTTCCTTGGCGCCTCAATGGTACTTATTGCCATCTATTTCCTGGCCACGGTGCTTATCGCGCCCATTTATCCGAAAATCAAACCTGCTTTTGCCATGGCAGCCTCCAATAACCCAATCAGCCGGATGGACCCTCATTCCACAGTCATCCTGTGTGTATGCTGCCTGATACTGACTGGCGTTGGTTTTGCTCGGTTTCAATTACGTAAAGGAGAAGTTTCTTGAACCTGTTTGCCGCATTTCAAACCGTACTCTATACCATTTCCACTGCGCTGCTCTATCCGGTGGTAATCTGTCTTCTCTTGCTTTGTCTCTGGTTGCTCATATACACAGGGGGATTTTTCGCCGAATGGATTAAACGGCGCACCCTGACCGGTGATGTGGAACATGACATGGAGACAATTCACCTCAAGAAAGAGCTGCCATCCAGCCTGATACCCGGTCTGCCACTGAATGTGACCTCCTACGCTGCAACATTGTCCCGTCTGGTGCAGGAAAACAGTCTGTTTTCCCTGGAAAAAATAGAATCTCTGAACCAGAAAAAACAATTGGAGATGTTCAAAGAGGTGGATCGGATCAGGCTTATTGTCCGCATCGGTCCCAGCCTTGGCCTGATGGGAACGTTGATACCAATGGGTACCGGTCTTGCCGGACTTACCCAGGGGAACATGGCCCAGCTTTCCTCCAGCCTGATTCTGGCGTTTACCACCACTGTTGTAGGATTGGCCTTAGGCATTACTGCACATTTTTTCTCTGTAATAAAAGAGCAATGGGCCATGGATGATCTCAGGCAGATCAACCTGATAACCGAAGCCATGGTAAAAGGCCACCTTGAATAATTGCTTTTTCGTCCAATCTCGGCGTTATGCTCAAAAAAATTATCCTCGAAATATCAGCTATATGTCTGTGGTAATTTTTCTCGCATGCCTTGACCTTGAACGAAAAATCTAATTATTCAAGATACCCAAAAGACGATTCCATTGTACAGGAGGAGAAAAGCGTATGAAATTTATGGCCAGTTCCCAGCCCGCCAGGTTCCGCCGAACTGCAGGGCAGGATCCGATGAACGGGGTCGCGAACCTCTTTGATGTGGCCCTGGTTTTTATTGTTGCTCTCTTGCTCTCGCTGATGGCTACTTTCCAGATTCTGGATTTTTTTAACCCGGACAGTGAAATCACCATCATGAAGAAGGTCAAGGACCAGTGGCAGATCATCACCAAGAAAGGGAAAGAAGTCAAGGTCAAGAAGGTGACAGACAAAACCGTTGGCGGAGATGAAGGATTGAAACTGGGCACGGCATACAAGCTGAAAGATGGTCGTGTCATATACATCCCAAATGAAGAAACTCCCAAATGAGACGGCTCATGAAAACAGTCTTGCGATGCCTCCTGGCCACAGTCTTTCTTTGTATCACCGTTTCCGCTCTGGCCGGGACAACCTCCGTAAATGGCCAATCCCTTACAATCGCTCTTGTTCATTTCAAGGTTCAGTATAAAGAACCGGCACGAAACCTGGAAGAGTTAAAAAAGCTTCATCGTGAGGCAGCTGCCAAAGGTGCAAAGATCATTTTTAACACGGAGCTGGCACTAACCGGCTACTCCTTTAGCTCTCGTGAAGATATACGGCCTTTCACCCAGACCGTTGACAGTCGCCTTGTTAGAGAGATAGCGGATCTGGCAAAAGAGCTTGCTGTGTATATCGGCATCACCTTTCCTGAGCGGGATGTGCAGACCGACAGCTTTTATAACGCAGCAGCTGTTTTTTCACCTCAGGGGAAACTGGTCTGCAATTATCATAAGATCTACGGGGAAAAACGTTGGGCCCGCCCCGGCAGCCCATATCAGAACAACCTGTTTCTGACCCCCTGGGGCATGGTCGGGGTGGTCATCTGTGCAGACAGCTATTTTGACCTGATTCCCAGGACACTTGCCCTGAAAGGGGCAGATCTTATCTGGGTGCCGGCCAATTGGCCGCCAATGGGGCAACTCTCTCCAGTTGATATCTGGAGTATCCGTGCCATGGAAAACGGCGTGTATCTGGCTGCCTGCAACCGAACAGGCAAGGACAAGACCATGGACTGCAGCAAGGCCGAATCTGCAGTGATTGCACCTGACGGAACACCTCTGGTCAGTCGATCATCCGAAGAATCCGCTCTGCTCTTTGCAAACATTTCTTTGGATGAAAATGGGCAGATCAGCAAAATGCAGCGTAAGCAGAAAATGGGGACTCGGAATGTCGCCTTGTATCGGCAATTGTACCTTGATCCATGGACTGAAAACCTGACCATGTATTATCAGCTTCCTGATCCGGGAAAAATACTGCTTCATAGTCTTACCTCAGCCCAAAATCCTCTGGATATTGGTGCTATAGAGGCACAGGTGGCAGCGGAATCCTCCCCTTCTCCAGCTCTCTGGCTTCTTCCCCAAACAGGCGTAGATGTACTCAACAAGGAAAAACTCCAGGCAATTGCCCGGTCATATAACTGCGCCTTTGCACTTTCAGTGAGATCTGAACAGGGGAATGTATCAGAGCTGTTGATCACAAAAGAAGGCATCCAGAGCTTTACCGACGCAAAGGGTGAACTCCCATACAGGTTGCTTCGATTCGGACCGGCAGCAGTTGCCATGGTGCCACTTAACGAATTGCGTCACCCTGAGCTTGGAGTTGTCCTGGCCAAATTGGGCTGTGACCTGGTGTTGGTTTCAGAGCCGGAACTCTCTGCTTTAGATATACGTCTTGCCAAAGTCAGAACCATTGACAATTTCGCGATTGCTGCCAGTGGTTCAAACAGGGCGGTGATAGCACAGATGAAAGGTGTTCACGGGGATATACAGGTACAGATGTCGGACAATGGAAGATCTTGTGTTCTTGAATTGGATACCGTGGAAACCCGATCCAAGGAATTTTATGATCGTGTCGATTTTGATGTCCTGCTTAGGGACGATAAAGGAGAATTGAAGAATGAATACGTGCAGTAGAGTGCTTCACCATACAATCAGGCTGGTCAGCAAGTCCCTGGCGATATTTTTCAGTGTTCTCCTTTTCTTTTCAGCAACGACCAAAAAAACCTTTGCGGCACATGAGCACAGTCAGCATGATGTACCTGCCACTACTGAGGAGATGGTTGTTGTTGCTGATAAACTTGATGATTTTGTTCGGAAGAACCCTTCGCAGGTGGAGTGCATGGGGGCTGCGGAAATTGAATCACGCAATTTTTTGCAGGTTCAGGAGGTACTCGGAGCCATGCCGGGAGTAGATATCACCTCTGATTCAGGAGGACTTGGTACCCGGATCTCCATCCGTGGAGGAGGAGGTTCAGGGGCCGTATTGGTTCTCATCGATGGCCGGCCCGCTTCCACCATGCAATATGGCGGAGTGGATCTGAGCAGTATCCCCATTGATATTGTAGAAAAGATCACTGTTTTCAAGCCGCCTGTACCTGTGTGGTTGGGGCCTGACAGCGCTGCAGGAGCTATCTACATCGAGACCAGGAAAAAGAAACACGATACCTATGAGAAGAAAGGTAAAATCAGGGCAACTGGAGGATCCTACGGATTTGGTACCCTGAGTGCAACAGGTCAGCTCGATACCGAATCCAGTCAATATCTGGTTTCCGGAGGGGCGTCACACAAAGACGGCACACGAGACAACAGCCAAAAGGACCAGGGGCACCTGAACCTGGGGTATACCTATAAAGAAGATGGCAGGGAGTTGCAGGTTAACGGAAAGGCATACATCTCGGATCACGGTATCGCCGGCCCCACCTATAACCCAACGCCCGATGCCGAGCAGCGGTATGAAAAGGCAAGCCTTGATCTGCAATATAAAGGGTTCACAGACGACGCCGATTATACGCTGAAAGGGTGGACAGACGCAAAACGGTTGGATGAAACTTCGCAGAGTGGAGAAAAATCAAAGCTGGATACAGCCACGGCAGGGCTGGGTTCTGATTTCTATTTCAGCGTTGATGACGACGATAACGAACTGAGAATAGGTGGACAATTTGAACAAAGCTGGGTGGACCATACATTGTCCGGTGAGCATGATAGAAGCAGTGTTTCCACCCACTCTGAGTATAATATCCGCCAGGAGTTCTCTGTATACACCCTGGGTGGCCGTGTCGATTATACCAATGATTTTGATTTCTCGCCCGGCGGCCATCTGGGAATGAGCCATGAATTTTCCGAGACCACGCAGGTCAAGGCGAATATCGGGTATAGTGAGCACGTTCCCACCTTCAGCCAGCTGTATCAGCCAAGCCATGGAGCCATTGACCAGGTCCGCGGGAATCCCGATCTAGACAAGGAAAAAATTTTCTCTATGAGCCTTGGCGTTGAACAGGATATTTTTGACCGACACACGCTATCTGTTTCATTGTTCAGAACAGATTCCATGGATCTTATTAAATATCAGCGGGATGACAATAATATCAGCAGTCCGTTGAATATCGACCAGGCATACAAACAGGGGGTTGAAGCCACTCTCAAATTTGTACTTTCCGATAAGCATAACGACATAATTATTTATAAAAAACATTGACATTAGCTTTCCAGCTTGTAAATTTGCAATAAAATCAAACTGGAGCAAAATATGCTAGGAGTTAGTTTATCTAAAGAACAAGAGAATGAGCTTCATTCATTTAGGAAGCAGGCTTCTTCAAAGGACTCAGAAAAAGCACTGATAATTTTACTGAGCAATGATGGCAAAACAGTACCAGAAATAGCCCAGATCTTAAAACGAAATCCGCATACTATTCGTGACTGGCTTAAAAGATACATGGCAAAAGGGATCAAGGGATTAAACAGAAACTTTTCTCCAGG
>NZ_AUCV01000058.1 GCF_000429945.1 Desulfogranum japonicum DSM 18378
TGTTGATATTGCGTAATATATTTATATTTCCGACTCAAGATAGGCACAGAAAATGAACCGCTTTTTAATAGTCATTCTCATATAAAAACGTTTCCCATGTTTACGGTTTAGCTTTTAACCTTGCCGCACAATTTTCAGGAAACTTCAGCTATCAATTCTATGCCTGTGGGAATTTTTGAGTGTGCTTTGGAGGCATCGTTGACCTGTTTTGCATCGACATTTTCATCTATGGCCAGGTACTCATCCAGGTGGAGCGTATATGACACTTGTAACAGCTGCGAATCTGCAAAAAACGTATTGTTCAGGAGATGTTCCGGTCAAAGCCATCAGGGGAGTGGATTTCGTGATTCAGGAAGCTTCTTTTGTCTCTTTTGTCGGTCCTTCAGGGAGCGGTAAGAGTACTTTGCTGAATATGATCGGGTGTCTTGATAAGCCTACGAGTGGCCGGCTTGAGGTGGCAGGTCGGGAAGTAAACCGTCTGGATCGTCGTGAAGCTGCACGATTCAGGGGCGAGAATATTGGTTTTATCTTCCAGGATTTCAATCTTATACCTGTTCTCACAGTTTTTGAGAATATTGAATACCCATTACAGATGGTGCAGGAATGGCCAGCATCCAGACGCAGGCCACAGGTTGAAAAAATGTTGGCTGCAGTGGGGATGGCTGAACAGGCCAGGAAGTATCCACACCAGATTTCAGGCGGCCAGAAGCAGCGGGTTGCTGTGGCTAGAGCCCTTGTGACACATGCAAAACTCGTGCTGGCCGATGAGCCTACGGCTAATTTGGATCGGGAGACCGCCCTGAAGATTATCGGTTTGATGAAGCAGATGCGGGATGATTTCGGAACAACCTTTGTTTTTTCCACCCATGATCCCAAAATTGTGGCCAATGCTGAGACCGTTTTCACTCTGGAAGACGGCAAGGTTGTGACCAGAGACAATAAGGAGGCTGGCAATGTTTAATATTATCAAAATCGCTGCCAGAAACCTTAGGCGTTACAAACGCAGAACTCTGCTAACCTCCATGCTTATCACTCTGGGGGTGGTGGCTGTGGTGCTCTTTATATCGGTTTCCGGTTCTTTCAAGGCAATGATGATCGGCCAGGTAACAGATTCCATGCTTGGTCACCTGCAGATACACCGCAAAGGATATGTCTCTTCCATAGACAGTCTCCCGCTCAATCGCAATCTTAACCCGAAACAGGTTGCCAAGGTAAAGGAGTTGCTTGATGACAACCCCAATGTCGAAGCGTACTCACCCAGAATCAAACTTGGTGCCATGTTCAGTAACTATACTGAAACCACTAATATTAGGCTCAATGCCGTAAAGCCTGAATTAGAAATGCGGACAGCGCCTCTACTTCAGGATCGGATTATTCAAGGGGACAAAGAAGGCTTGCTCAAAAAAGGAGATATTCTGGTTCCGGAACTCATAGCTAAGGGAATGAAAGTAAAGGTGGGTGACGGCATTGTCCTGGTGGCTACCAACAAAGATGGGTCTGTCAACGGTCAGGCGTTCACCGTGAGGGGAATATTGGAAGGTATATCCGGGCCAGGCGGTAGAGACGGGTTTATTCACCTTGACGATGCCAGAACCTTGCTGCGCATGGAAAATAAGGAAATCAGCGAAATTGCCGTACGCCTGAAAGATATGGATTCGCTTGATCAAGTGTTTGCGCAACTCAAGGCAAGCCTTGGTGGAATCAGGAATAAAAAGGACCAACCTGTGTTTGAGGTGCACACCTGGGAAAAACTTTCTCCTTTCTCCAATATAGCCCGTATGATCGATTTAATGACCTTGTTCATCAAGATTATGCTGGTTGCCATTGTGCTGGTCTCCATCATGAACGTCATGGTCATGGCTGTGTATGAGCGTATCAACGAAATCGGTACCATAGCTGCCATTGGCACCAGTCCGGGGAGAATCCTCTGGCTTTTTCTCACTGAAGGTTTATTGCTAGGAGTGTTTGGCACCCTGATCGGTATACTGGTGAGTTTGCTGTGTATCTGGGCAATGAATCTGGTCAAGATCAGCTTTGACTTCGGCAGGCAGCAAGGACTGATACTGGAGCCTTCCATACAGATGGGCGACCTGCTGATGATTGCAGGGATTGTAATTGGCATTGCTGTTATCGGCAGCCTGCAGCCTGCCTGGAAAGCCTCGAAGATGGACCCTATTGATGCGTTGCGCCATGTATAATCTTGTACTCATCTGGAAATGGTATTGAAGGTGTCGTTTCTGGATGAAGAGTCGATAAGGAGAAGAAAATGAAAAGAATTCAAATTCTGCTTATGAGTACAGCGTATTTTTTGCTGGTATATGCCGGGATCGCTGTAGCCATGGAGCCGAACGAGATATTGCAACAGGTGGATGCAAGAATGCAGCCCAGATCCTATGAAATGTACCGCAAGCTCATTAATGTGGAACCCGATGGCACGTCTAAAGAGTTTGTCCTCTATACTGTAAAAAAAGGACAGGACAAGATGGTGGCCCTGTTTATTTCACCTGCCTCTGAGAAAGGCCGCGCAACTCTGCGTTTGGGAGAAAACATGTGGCTCTATATTCCCAACGTGGGGAAACCGCTGCGCATTACCAGTCTCCAGTCAGTGGTTGGAGGCGTGTTTAATAATTCCGATATTTTGCGGCTTGATTTCAGTGCCGAGTATGATGCCCTGGGTATGAACGAGGAGGGAGAACAGTATGTGCTGGAACTGAAGGCAAAAAATGGCTCTGTGGCCTATGATCATCTTAAGATGACCGTTGATGCCAAGAGTCTGCTGCCTCTGGATATCGAGTGCTATGCAGCAAGTGGCATGCTGATTAAAACATTGCATTACAGCAAGATAAAGGATTTTGGCAATGGAATGGTCAGGCCTTCCATGCTGGAGACTGACAGTCCGTTGTATAAAGGCTATAAATCTGTGATGTTGTTTGCTAAAATGCAGGAGCGGGAACTGGCGGACGAGGTGTTTACCCTGAATTACATGTCAAAGGTTGATGAGCTGCGTCAATGACGTTATTGCAGCGTTTGCTCAGAGGATGGTCACTGGACGTTTGGATGGCCACGCTCATGATTCTGCTCACGTGCTCTGGTGTTTCGGCAGATGATGAGTTCAGTTTTGACGTGGAGGAATTTGAGAAAAAGGCGTTGCAGGCTGGCGGATATGTGGAAGCCAAATGGGAACATATCAATCGTAATGAACAGGGAGCCATTTCCTGGTTAGGCTTGGATGATGATCCCGGCAATACCCTGGATCGTCTGGGAGCGCTGCTCCAATTGAACGGTTCCTATACCAGGGAAAAGCTCTCCCTGTATTGGCTGCTCCAGGGATCGGAAACTTGGCAGGATGATGAGTGGCTGGATACTGTGGATGCCTTTGAGGCATATGTCACCTTCAAGTCCAGTGCCAATGGAAGTGGATCCCTGGGAAAGAAATCATATAAATGGGGCAAGGGATATGCCTGGAATCCTGTGGGGTTTATCAATAGATCTAAAGATCCGAATAACCCCGATGAAGCTCTGGAAGGGTATATTACAGCAGAAACCGAGTTTATCAAAAGTTTCAGCGGAAACCTCCAGAACTTGGCCCTTACCACAGTCCTACTGCCGGTAACCGAAGACGTTAACGATGATTTCGGCCAGGCCAACAATATGAATCTGGCTGCCAGGCTCTATCTGCTATATCTGGATACGGACCTGGACTTCATACTGTACACAGGTAATGCGCGTTCTACCAGGTTTGGCTTTGACGTATCACGCAATATCACCCCCAGTTTTGAAGTGCACGGTGAGTATGCTTTTTTCCCAAATTTTGAGAAGGTGTACCTGGGAGAAGAGGGGAACTCATACAGGGAAAAAGATTCAGAACATTCTCTGCTTCTCGGAATTCGTCATCTTACCGAATTCAACCTGACATCCATACTGGAGTATTATCATAATGGAACCGGTTACAGTGATGACGAGCTGGAAGAATTTTATTCCCTTGTCAGTCAGGGGGCAATTCAATACGCTCAGTCTGGCCAGGATACCCTACTGCAAAAGGCCCAAAAGCTTGGGCAGCAGGGCTATACGAAACCCTATCTTGGCAGGGATTATCTCTATGCCAGGTTTTCACTTAAAGAGCCATGGGATATTCTCTATTTTACTCCAGCCCTTACCACCATATATAACCTGAACGACCAAAGTTACTCCATCACACCTGAGATTTTGTATACAGGATTGACAAACTGGGAAATCCGGCTACGTTTCTCGCTGTTACAAGGCAGGAGTTCCACCGAGTACGGTGAAAAATTGAACCAGAATAAAGTGGAATTACGTGTGCGGTATTTTTTTTAGGGTCGCGGAAAATAATACATATCCAAAAATTGCGTAGGGTATCGGTTTGGTAATGTCGTCGCGTCAAAGACTCAATACGGCCGACATGGAAACGTTGACGCGATGACATTACCTAGTTGAGAGATAAGCAAGATTGGATAAGGTATTTTTTTTCGTGACCCTTAATGTTTTCATATCTTGAACAGTGTAATAGCCTTCCGGTCTTTCATCATTCGAAGAAATTGCTCTTTATCTCTTCTGTCTTCTTCAATTAGATTCTCGTCTTTTTTCATTCATTAGCTTGTGATTGGTGTTTGGCAACTTTGTTTTTCTTAACAATATTAATTGAATAGTTGCATAAAATGAAGTTGGTACGCGTTTTTTGCACGTATTAAATACGTAATAATTCCGCGTTGTCTCAGATAGGTGAAGCCTATATCATCATGTTATACGTCACGATGATCAGTTGTATCCCAGTCATTTTTAACAGTGATAGAGGTAAACTAGACACCTATGAGAAAAGAATTCTTTTCCTGCCCTTACTTGCTATTTGTGGCCTGCATATTCTTGGCCTGTTCGATCTTTGCAAGTGTCAGTGTAGCAGCAGTTATTCAACCGGAAGCCATTGATTTTGGTCCAACCGCCTCAGGGGCAACAACCCCTGCCTATACAGTGCAGGTGTATAATCCCCTGGATGATGCCATAACCTTGGGTCAGGTCTCGATGACAGGGAGTTATAGCCACTATGTGTTGAGTAACGATACCTGCTCCTTAACCAGTTTGAATTCTCACAGCCAGTGCAGTTTTCAGGTAGCCTTCAAGCCATTGGCGGCTGGCCCTTTATATGTAACAGTAGAGGTGCCCAGTAATAATCAACGTTTTGGTACGGGCGAGGTCTTTCTGAAAGGATTTGGAGGAATCAGCGGAACCAGTCTGGATAGTATTGACCTGGGGTATTTAAACGGCAAAACGGTTGGTGGTGATTTCGTACTCCTTGGAGCCTATTCCATTCCTCCAACGCTTGAGCTTTCCAATATGGTTGCAGGCAAGGCGTATCTCATGGTGGACGGAGCGATGAAGGCCCAGGCGAGAACAGCTTTTCATCCAATGACCTATGATTTTGCTCTCTCTTACCTGTTGTGGCAAACTCCGTCTGGAACCCCGATAACCCAGTGGAGTCAAGTTTTGCCGGCCACAGGGACCCATTCGCTACGCATAGCTGCTGTGATGCGGGACAGTAGCCTGAAACAGAGTGACGCCGTTACTGTGAGTCTGCAGTCAAGCCTGCAGGTCAGCGCGTCTACTCCTAACCAGACATTTCCTGTAACTGGCAAAGATATTGACGTCGATTTTGTCGGAGGTGCCACAGGTGGAACACCTGGTTATGTCTACAAATGGTACCAAAGCCACACTTTCATTGACGGGGAGGGCGATCTCCTCTTTTCAAGCAGTCAAAATGCCACCGACACTCTGGGCACCAACAGGCTTGATTCAGGTTTAACTGCCGTTGTGCTCCAGGTTGCAGATCAGAATAACAGGTTGGCCTATAAGAAACTTAATTTGGTGATCGACCGACCCCAGGAAGGGGGGAGCAACGGAACCCTTGTGCGTAATGTCAACGTGGCCAACGGAAACCTGCACCTGGAAGCAACCGATATGACCATTGGTGGCAAAGGTCTGGGGTTTTCATTATCCAGAAGTTACGACTCCTTTCCCTCTGGCTGGGAATCTGAAGGGCGAAGATGGCTGTTTAATGTGGAGCAGAAAGTCATTACCAATCTCAGTGGGGTTGACAAGGGTGCCAGGGAAGTGCAGGTCAGGAAAGAGGGAGGGGCAGTAGCCCAATATTTTAAGGATGACGATGGCGCCTGGTACACGCTGAATGCCGGAAATTTCGACAAATTGGTTGAACATGGGGATGGGTCTTTCACCCTTTATACCACAGGGCAGATTGTTTTTGAATACGATTCTCCCGACAGTTATGGCGATTGCCGTCTTCTTGCCATTAAGGATCGCGCAGGAAATACCCTGGCATTGAACTATACAGGTTCTGAACTCACCAGTGTTACAGACACCAACGACCGTACCATTACCTTCACTTACACAGATGGCTTGCTCACCGAGGTCCGCGATTTCACTGATCGGTATGTCAGCTATAGGTATGATGCTGAAGGTAATCTCATTTCCTTTCGTAATCTCAACGGAAACACAACTGCATATCACTACAACACTGGGGCAAGCACCCCTTATGAGAGAAAGCTCTTAACCGGTATTACCGACCCTCGTGGAAACGATCCTATGACGCTGGTGTATGATTCAAAAGATCGGGTTTCCACTCTTGAAGACGCACTCGGATATATAACCAAATTTGTCTACGCCAAACTGGATGGTGCAGAAGGCACAGTGGTTGTTATGCCAATCCCACGAAGTTCCCTTGGCTTTAAACTCGACACTGCCAGGTCTCAGGTAACGGAAAAGATAGACTATTTTGACTGGCAAGCATCCCTGGCTGAAAAGGTGACATCGTATACGTATCCAGTTGTCGTTGAAGCCCAAAATGTTGCTACCAAACAACTAGCCACAGAAGTGAAGAATCGTTTGGGTCAGACCGTTGAAGCTACCTATGACAGCAATGGACGAGGTTTGATCAGTACGGTTCTTGATAATATGCAGCGCCAGGAACCAACAGCTCTTCAGAAAAAAATGGTCATGATGTGGGAGACGGAAAATGATACCGGCAATGGGCAGGTTAATCTCAGCCAGTTAACATCTGTCACTGATCTTGCTGAGGGGACCATCAGTTTTGAATATGATGATGCTGGGAATCCTACTCGAGTCGTTAATGCCCTTGGCCATGAGTCGTTGAGCTCGTATTTGCCTGAAAACAAGACGTTGCTGCAATCCAACACTGATGCGGAGGGGAATATAACTGCATTTGCGTATGATGCGGATGGAAACCTCTCGTCCGTTACAGATGCTGCTGGTTTTGCCGCGAGTTCGACATATGATCAGTTGGGCAGGGTTGCAACCCGCACAGACAGACGAGGTAACACCACTAGTTACAACTATGATGATCTTGGCAATGTCACTCGTACTACCGATCAGAGAAATAATTATACATTCATGACCTATGATGGGAATTCTAACCTTATTACCAGAACCGATAAAAGAGGTAACACTACGACCTATGGGTATGATGCAGCCGATCGCCTGATCACAACTACGGTTACTGTGGATGCAACTCCATATACTACCATCAATTCCTATGATGCATTGGGCAGGTTAGTTAGTCTGACTAATGCTAAAGGACATACCACCACCTACACTTACGATGAGAGAGGGAGGCGAATTGAAACCGTTGACGGTGCTGGAGTGCGACGTGCCTATGAATATGACGCTGTTGGTAACATGACGTCCATGACCGGACCAAACAGGGCAGATACCAAGACAAGAATGGTCTATGACGACCTGAACCGTCTGATACGCAAGCGAGATCATGTTGGACATGTGACGCAATATGAGTATGACATTAACGGCAGGATCAATAAGCGCATAGATGCCAACGGCAACGCTACAACTTATAGCTATGATGCCGTAGGTCGGCTTGTGTCCGTCGTTGATGGTGAAGGGAATGAAACTACGGCAACCTATGATCGCAACGGCAACCTCTCCACAGTAACAGATCCTAACGGGAATACCACGACCTACCAATATGATGCTCTGAACCGGGTTGTTCTCATGGAGAATCCTGAAGGGCATCAGTGGGAATATAACTATTATCGAAACGGTTTGATTAATCGGTCTACCTTTCCAGATGGTACGAGCATTAAGCGGGATTACGACAATCTCAATCGACTGAAAGAGGTGCTGTATAAGGATGCTGCCAATGTCACCGTTGAGACCATTTTGTATGATTACGATGAAAATGGGAATCGCATTTCAATGAGTGACAGTTCTGGCACCACAACCTACACCTATGACGAACTCAACCGTCTGGCCACTATTGTGGATAGTTTCGGTCAGCAAGTTAGGTATACATATGATGGTGTTGGCAATATTACCTCTGTAACCTACCCGGGAAATAAAGTCGTCTCTTACACCTATGATGAGGGAGAGAGGATGCATACGGTAACTGACTGGTTGAGTGGAGTCACTACCTATGACTACAATGGAGCTGGAGCAATTAACAGCATCATCCATAGGAATGGTACAAAAACAGAGCTGAAGTATTTAGAATCGGGATTTTTAAAAAGCTACAAAAATCTGCACGCAGATGGTTCTGTTATTTCCAGCCACACCTTTACCCGTGACAACAATGGCAACCCCATAGAGGTGGATACGGAATTACCCCTCTTGCCGCAGTTAATGTCACGGACCTCACAGTTTACCTATGATACTGCCAACAGGATTCTTACCAAGGATCAAACAGAATATACCCATGATACACCTGGCCGGTTGATTGCTGAAACGTGCAACGGTCAGGACACCACATATACTTACAATCATCTTGATTTAATTACCAGTATCACTAACCAGTACGGTACAGAGTCGATGACGTATAACGGTAATGGAGAGCGTATTTCCCGAACCGCACATGGCAATACCATGCGCTATGTACTTGATCCAAATCGCGGTTTGACCAAGGTGTTAGCAGAAGCAGATGATAGTAATGTCATCCAATACTACTACATTTATGGTCATGGATTGCTTACCCAGATTGGAGCAGATGACAGTGTCCGGACCTATCATTTCGATCCTACAGGGCATACCCTTGCCTTGACTGATGATAACGAAACCGTGACTGATAAATACGCCTATTCCGCATATGGGGAGACTTCTTGTCTGGCCATAAATCATAATCCTTTTCGGTATGTAGGACGTGAAGGCGTTATGGATGATGAAAATGGGCTTTTGTATATGAGAGCGAGATATTATCTGAAAGAAATAAACAAATTTATGAGTTTGGATCCGGTTTCAGGACACGTTGGTTTACCACAAAGTTTGAATATGTATGCATATGTTAATAATAATCCTATGGTAGCGATTGATCCTAGTGGAAAAACTTTAGAAAATATAATGAGTTTTTCTGATCAAATAGTTAAAGATTCAAAAAATATTGTTAAATATCTAAAAATTTATAAAGATGAGTCTAGACATAAAAAAGTAAGAGAGCATGCAAAAGAGAAGATTGATGAAATAGTTAAAAAATATCATATGTATGATGAAAATTTTAAATTAGATTATAGGTTGCTTGATATTGAATCTACAGAATATGATATTGGTGGGAAATTAAATGGAGCTGTAATTGGTTATGATACTGATTATATTGATAGTAATATTGGCAGTGCTGAAGTCGCTGCTGGTATAAACGTAGATGGTTCTCAGGGGGGGGGTTATATTTCTGCTCAAGTTAATGCCGTTGAAATTGTAACAGAAGATATTCCTTTAGGGCCTTTGGGATCTGTTCAAGTTGGGGGATCTGCCGGAGGTGGAGTTGCTGCCGGAATTGATTATGATTTTGATTCTGGGACAACGAAGACAACTATTAGTGTTAGTGGTTTAACTGGATCGTATACTACTCCGTCGAATGATGATGTTAAAACGCTAAATAAAGCTGCTGGCGGATTTGTCTGTGGGCTATTCGGTATTTTTGTGGATGACACAAGTAATCTGTCAACATGTCGAATGGCCGAGAGAGGGTATTGATTTTTAGTTTGGTATTGTTAGAACATTAGGATATATAATGAAAAAACGAATTGTGATATATGCTTTTATTGTAGAGTTGCTGTCTTTGAATATAGCTCTATCCAGTGTTGTTACGTTAAACTCGAATTTATATGACTCTAATGATAGGTTGTTGGAAGAAGTCGTTCATAATACTTTTGGCTATTCTGTTTCTATCAAGTATACTTACGACAAATCTGGTAATATCCTTTTCGAAACTAAAAAAAATGATGATTTATTTATAGCCGACACCGATTTTGACCACATCTCTGATAGCTGGGAAAACTACTACTTCTCCAACCTCACCACAGCCTCCCTTACATCTGACTATGATAACGACAAATACTCAGACTACTGGGAATATCAAAACTGGCGAGCCCATGTGCTCGACCCAAACGGTAATCCTTTTAATCCTTTAGTCGCTAATGCTCCCAATGGTAGGGGCTATGAGCTTGACGCCTCTTCCTATCCACCTGAGAATGTAACAAATCCTTCCCCTGCAGATGGCGCGCAATTCATAGCACGATCTCCTACCTTTTCCTGGACAGCCTCTGCGCAAGCAGAATCATATAAACTCTACCTGGGCCAAAGCAGTCAGTTATCAGCTACTGAGCTGGTATATGATAACACAACAACCAGCTATGCTCTAGGGAGTACTCTTATTGAGGCTACGAAGTATTACTGGCGGGTTGATGCTTGTAAAGACAGTGGCACAAACTGCAGTATTGGCAATACCTGGAGCTTTCGAACTGAAGGGGGTACCCAGGGGAGTCCGGATCAGGTAACGGTAGCAGTACCCGCAGACGGCGCTGAAGGTCAGGGGCTTGATACGGATCTTACCTGGCAGGGAGTAGAAGGAGCAACTGCATACAATATCTATTTTGGCACCAGCAGTACGCCGCAATGGGTGAAACGGCAAGGCGCAGTCCCTGGTGAAAACAGTTATTCGGTTTCCGGGCTGACATCCAGCACTGTCTATTACTGGCGTATTGATGCTGTAAATGGCTATGGCCAGACCCTGGGAACTGTTTGGCAGTTCAAAACAGGCAGCAACAGCAGCAGTAACGAGCCTTTGATTGCAGAAAACCTCTGGTTTACTCCCGGGGATATCTACGCCCATCCTGATGACTCTGTCAAAACCAGGGTGTTTGAAGCAAGCTGCGATATCAGCAACCGTGGAACATCCAGTGAATATATTGAACAGATAGCGCTGGGTATATTTTACCCTGGTATTGATGGGCTCAATATTATTAATCTGTACAACCCTGATACTTGGGAACCGCGCTACCTGAGCAACTTTACCTTACCTGCTGACAGCACTGTCAGCTTTCCTCTCTCAGTAGGTTCCCTGAAGGCAGCGGGTACCTATGTGCTTAGAGTGAATATCATGCAGAATGGGGTTTGGCGCGCCATTGGCTCCAAGGTTTTTGAGGTTTTACCCGAGCCGGCAGAGCCACCCATGGCTAATGCACCATTTCCGGAAAGCGGCATGACTAATGTTCCCTGGGATGTGACCTTTACCTGGTCCAATACGGGTAGCGTCTATCCGGCTGGTAATTCCACTCCCCCGTACGTTGTCTATCTGGGGACAGATTCGAATTTTTCAGCAGGTGATTATGTGGCAACGCCCGGTTATCCACAGTATAAGCCATCTCAGCTTACCCCTGGAACAAAGTATTATTGGCGTGTCGTATCGCTTGGGCCTACAGGACAGACCTTAGGACCGCTCTGGTCCTTTACCACCATGCCTGAGAGCACGGAGCCATCAGGACAGATGTCAGTACAGTTTAATGGTGGGAGTAATACCTTTACTGCAAGCTATACGGTGAATACCAATACTGAACAGGCGCAGATCTATTACTCCTATGATAGCGGTGCAACCTGGAATAAAATCTATGATAAATATATTTCTACCATTCGCAGCAGTAGCCCTGACTTGACCCTGCCCGATGTTGAAAGTCACACAACAGTACAATTCTTTCTACGCACCATTCGCAATAGCGGTACTGCTGCCACTGCTGATACCACACCTATACGGGTAGGATATTCTATAACGGAAGAGAAAGAAGCACCCATCGAGCCATCGCTCTTTACCCTGGGAAGCCCTTCCATATCTAATGCAGTCACCATCAGGTGGCTCAAGGTCTTGGATTCTACCTACACGGACACAATAACCAACTATGAGTTGCAATATGGCACATCCAGCTCATTTGCCAACCCTGCGAGAAAAATGCTTGGTAATCCTGCGGTGGGCGGAAACCTCTACGAAACTCTCAGTTGCCCGATCAGTAACCTGGCTGATGGAAACACCTATTACTTCAGGATACGGGCGACCAATCAGGATGGGTTGACAAGCGACTGGAGTAATACGGTCTCAACAACCATAGAAATTAACGATGCCCCTTCAATTGATTCTACATATCAGGAGCCTGCAAACGGCTCAACTGATGTTTCTAAGGAACCGGTACTGCGTTGGAGAGGTTTAGACCCGGAGAACGACAGTCTCTACTATGGTGTCCGATTTGGTACATCTCCTGACAATTTGGATTCTCTTGTTTCCATCAATGATCTTGACCGTCGAGATGAAACGACTCTGGCATTGCCTTACAGCTGGCAAAACCGTCTGCTCCCAGGGACAACGTATTATTGGCAGGTAATTACAAGAGAACAGGGACACTATATTGATACCTATGGTGGCACATACCCTTCTTCCCCGGTCTGGTCATTCACAACTGAAAATACAGGACCGGATCCTGCTATTGTTGCTGTCAACAGGGTAGGAGAGATCAAGCCAGATAGTTCCGTGCTATTTCAAGTAACGGTCAGGAATGATGGTTCAGAATCTGTCGGGTCCCTGGCTATCGGATCTTCATATATCAAAGGGGGAACCGAAACTCCGTTTCGCATTGGTAGTGGTTCTACAGGTGTAACCCTGGCTCCTGGTGAAGAAACCACTGTTGATATCTCGGTGCAATTCCAGAATGAAGTGATCACGCAGGATGGTATTGAGTATGATAACGTATTGGTAGCAGGCGAGAGCATTGTACAATTCTCTTTTAAATCATGGAATGAAAATGATATCAATACAGCCAATAATAGCCAGCAGATAGCCATTAGTTACACCAATCCTGGAGGACCGGTTATCTCGCTCTTTGATCTCAGGGAGCATGAAAGTCTTTACTATGCACCGGCTGATTTTTGGGTGCGTACAGGAAAAGCCCTGCAGATTGTTGTGGTGGCCGAAGACGATACCCGCATTGTCAGAGGAACCATCGAGTTCAGAAAAAGCAGTAGCGACAGTTGGGTATTTCTGTACGATGGAACAAACAATAGCAGCGTGTGGAGTTTTACAGATGATGGTTGTCTGCAGGGTTCACAGGTGAAAAACAACAGTGTGCTGGAATGGGTTCCATCTGGTGCTGAAGTAACGGATACGGCTGAGATGCGGCTCCAGCTATGGGATGAGAATGATGAGACGACTCTGGTTACATCGTCAACTTTTTCCATTGTTTCCGGAGAACTCACGGCTTCTATTCAACCCGCTGATTCGGTGTTTAACGTGGGGCAGAATATCAGCTGGAATGTGAGCTGGAGCGGTGGAGTGCCTGTTGTTGCCAGGGAAATATGGCTTCGCTCTGGTGCACGCATGGAACAGCTGGTTGATGAATATGATGCAGGCGGGCTTTCTTTGACAAGCCCGGAGACCGTAACACTGCCGGATAATAATAGTCTTGCCAGTCAAAATTGTACGCTGGAAATGACTATTACCGATGCTTCTGATAATGTCCAGAAGGTCGTTTCCAACAGCTTTCAAATTCAGGATAACCAGGAACTACCAGCTCCTTTTAATGCGGCAATTACGCTGTATGATGATGAATTTACCTTTCCTGCAGGTTCTATCAGGCAATCCCAGGAACGGACAGTTGAATTTGTAAAGCTTGATAGCGGTAATAATGTGCATGCTATAGTACGCCATGAATACCATTATATTGAGAATACAGAATCAGGTGTCGCTGAAGATCTGGAGATTTTTGAGCAAAACTATTACTACGTGGTGTATTCACCTCTCAGCCAAACCCTGTCGGCTAAAATCCTGGTGTGCGAAAACCCGCTTGAGGTTGTCGCATTTGATCTTTTAGACGATATCCCCTATGTCTTGCTTAAAGATCATAGAGAGACTCTATCTTATACCTATCTTGACTCTGGTAGCTTTGTCATCCCCAAGGTGGTTGAAAATGAAGAGGTTCCGATGCTGAATGGGAGCCTTTCTGAAGTTGAATCCATGGGTACTGGTGATTTTGCCTGGGTAAAGACCGGGACCTATGCTTATCTTTCCGGCGAGATCTGGTCGTTAGATATTCCGGCCAGTACTATCACCAAACGTACTTTCACTGCCGGTAATTATGGCGGAGGACAGGCTGTGACTGTCACCAACAATGCCGGCAATGTTGAATGTGATGTGGTTCAACCAGCGATTGTGTCTGATACCATCTATTGCATTGAACAAGGTGGCGAATACCTCATTGAGGTGGATACGGCCAGTCTTGTTGTAGAAAAGTATGCCTTGCCTTTCTCTGCTGGATCCACTGATGCTGAGTTGAATAAAACAGCCCTGCTTTCATCGAACAGCACACTGTTTTTGTTTGGGAATGGCCATACCTATTCGTTTAACAGTTCAACAGGACTCTTCGTTGATAATGGGGAGATTGCATTTACCTTTGACAGTCAATCTTTCAGCGTGGCTTCGGTGTGGAATGATGTTTTCTGGCTGAGGACTGTTCAGACAGAGGCTGATGATATTCTTCTTGTACGATATAAGAGCTCTATTGGTAGAGACCCGTACAGTATCGCAACCCAGGAATTTCTTGATTTTAACAGTCAGACTACTACCTTTTCTCGCAATATTGTCGAGGATAAAAATGATGCCACTATAGGGAGTTTTTCTACCGTTGAGGGGAGCACTTTCCCCTTCGCTTACTATCCTTCTTTAGCATATATAGGTAACAATGTGGCTGTAGCTGTTTCGGCAGCAGGGGGACAGATAGACTCTGCCGGATTTTATGATTACCATGCTGGGTTGCAACTGATTAACCTGGTGACAGGAGATGTCTCGTTCGTGGACTACCTTCCTCTGGTGACAGCAGAAAACAGGCTCAGTCTCATTTATGAAAATGGCAGTTTGAATCTTCTGGCAAGCAATGAGGCAACAGGGCAGGACACCACCTACCTACTGGATATCTTAAACGCGACAGCTGGTCCCGTTCAGATCGAAGAGCCTAAACTACATGGCTTTAATGGCCAGATGTGGGCAACCTGGTCTAATGGCGTTCCCTTTGATGGTCGATGGGATGATGTCCATGCTGCATATCTGAGTAAGTCTTTGGAAAGAAATTTTCAATACAATCTCTCAACATATCCAACTGCCGCCGAATATATCGATCCCCAGATGTATCTGGGATACTCCGTTACTGCCAACGAGGGATATTTATCAACAAGTGACGGAACGCTGTGGGAATTGTATCCAGATTTCAGCCGTGGTGAAATGATTGCCGAATTGGCAGATAGCGATGGCTATGTTGAGATGGTTTTCACGGATGCACAGAATGCAGGCTGCTTTTACAAATGGCTTGGAGGTGGATTGTATTCTAATACCATAGTGGCTCCTGATGGAACATTAACAGCGTATCAAGTCCCTTCTCAATGGGCTGCAGTCGCAGTGCTTCCTGATAAAATCATTACTGCAGGTGCAGGATCAGGTAATTATAGCGGGGAGAATGTAGTCGTAAAATATGATCTTACCACCGATGATGAATTTGTGATTCCCTTTAGGAGCACTGGCGATACATATAACTACGAAAACCGGGTTGACATAAACCAGAATCAATATGTTGCCGTTGGCTGGGACAGATACCTTGCTCTAGCGGATTTTTCACAGGACATTGTCGCTCCAATAATCAGCATAACCAGTGCAGGGGGAGAGATAACACCTGGAACGGAAATAACTGTAGACTGGCAAGTGAGTGATAATCTCAGTCAACTTGACAGGGTTGAAATAGTTACTCAGTCCGGAGCAACTGAAAATCTCGTTACCACGATCACAGATTCCGCTGTTACCAGTTATTCTTTTACACTCTCAGGCGCTGTCGGAGAAAGCGTTACCGTGATGCTGGCCGCCTATGACACTGCCGGCAACGTTTCCTATGACACTGTTGTATTTGAACTTGTCCAGCCTGTAACTGTTATCAGTTTTTCTGTGGATAAGACAAATATCAATGTAGGAGATTCATTAGTTTTCAGTTGGTCTGTGGATACGTATTCACCGACAAGTACTTTTATAATCAGCGCCAGGCCGGTAGGTACCGCCGAGTGGCAAGTATTTGCCACGGTATCAGGGCAATTACAGGTAGAACAGGTGGTCAATCAATTCATCGGAGAGTATGAATTTCAGATTACCTCCTCAGGTGGCAGTGTTCTCCTCAGCCATGGTGTTGCAGTATTTGGAGAATTATTGCAGTTTGCGTATGAGCAATTTGCGCCGCAATCTCAGCTTAATGTACCAGCTGATGGCACTGAAGATTGTCGTGTTGGATTCAATTGGGCAGTCAGCGGTGTTTCTTCACCTGATGATATTCATTATTCGCTGTATCTCAGTACAGACGGAGCCTCAAGTTTTACCAAGGTACAGGAAACAGATACAATGCAGATCAATTACCTTTTTGATGGAGCATGTATTGATTTTTCATGGAAAATTGAAGCGGAATACCATGGCTCGTTGTATGTATCACAGGTTCGGGATATCACCGTGCAGTCAATACAGAGCCCAGCTATCAGTGATCTGGAAGTAACACATGGTACGTCTCCGGTGGTTGCCGTATCTTTTGTTTCAAATAGTGAAAGTGGTTTGTACCACGTGATGCGGCAGGATTCCTCCGGCTCAGGAGAAGAAATTGCACTTGTCGATATAGAGTCTGCTTCTCAAAATGGTGGTATCTGCGCAACGGGAATATGCACGGTAGAAGACACCACTACGGCATATGGGAATGTGTACACGTACTATATTGTATCGTCTTTAGCAGATAATTATTTCCCTGTCGGGGAATCTCGTCAGCTTGATTTAACAGGGAGCCAGACGTTGTCTGTAACTAATGGTTTAACGGTAAGTGCTTCCAGTCAGATTCTGACAGAGAATTCCTGTGTTTTAACCGTCATACCTGGACAGGGAAATGCTTTTTCTACATACGAAGTCCGGTTAGGTTTTGCGGGGGCAAGTCCAAGTCTTTACACTATTACTGCTGATACCTCGATTGTAATTGATGGGCTGGAGTACAATAACATCTATACTATATGGGTGTATGGACTGGATCCCTTTGGTAATCGTCTCACTTTGGCTCCTGCAAAGGTGACAGTGCAAACTCCTCAAGTACCTGTTGCCCCTAAACCCCATAATTTGAACGGTATTGTTGTCGGTGACCAAGTGCAGTTATACTGGGACAGCACTCTCCTGCAAGATATTGGGTTTATGGTGGAAAGAAAATTGTCCGAGGAAACCTCGTTCACAGAAATAGGGCAGAGTGGGGTTACCTCATTTGTGGACAGCGACGTACCTTCTATGGCCAGTTACCGGGTTCGAGGTATCACTGCTACAGGACTTTCAGAATATTCTGAAGTATATTTAGTACATGTAAATGGTATAAACGATATTGATCAGGATGGTATCGATGATGATTGGGAACGGTACTATTTTAATGACCTTGAAACAGCCAATCATACATCGGATTCTGATGGTGACGGATATTCAGATTTCAACGAATACATTAACTGGGATGGCGGCGTCTTTGATCCAGATGGTAAGATGTTTAACCCAACTGTTGCAAATATTCCTGGGGGAACCGGTTACTTGGAACAAAAGAGCAATATATTGTTATTGATGCTGCCTGTTTTAATAAATGCACAGGCTGGAAAATAGTACCAGCCTGTCTCTCTGTGTTCACAACTGTTTGGAAATACAGAAAAGATTTGTTAGCTGGTGGGTGATGATTATTGCCTGCCACTTGCTAGCTGTTTGATTCTTTGAGGTAATGTTGTTCGTTGGGCTAAATTGTAAGTGAAGAATGACGGGCTGAGCTGCGGTGTCTATTCAAGTGCCATTAATGTCACCATTAAATTCTGTTTTTTATCCATTCCCAGTTTGCGCCGGATGGACTGGCGATGTCCTTCAACGGTTCGTTCAGAGGAACGTAGTAATACTGCAATTTCCTTGGAGGTTTTACCTGCCCTGATGGCATTTGCCACTTTCATTTCCGTGGCTGTGAGAGGGTGTTGCATCAGCCTGAGGTTATGGTTCATCGAGGACGTGAGGTTGGCAAGCACTGTTTCAATCGTATCTAAAATATGCCGCTGTTGCCTGGATAGAGATGTGTCTGCCAACATTTCCAGAATAGGTAGCAGAGCACCGCTGAAATTGCTTATTGTTTGCTGTTCCAGTCTGTTTTTTTCTTTCTCCACTGAATGGAGAAGAGTCGTGAGACCAAGGTTTTTGGCTTCCAGTTCTTTTTGTTGTAACTGGAGTTCTCTGTCTCGTTCCCTGAGTTCCTGATTTAACCGTTCCAGATCATCAGTCCGTTTTGCCACACGTTCTTCCAGTTCAGAGTTTTGTTGGTGGAGCAACTGTTTTGCCCTATGCAGTTCTGTAACATCTCTGAAAAACCACACCCTGCCTCGCAGATCGTTTTTTTTGTCAAAAATTGGTGCTGAATAACGGTCAAATATGCGGCCATCAATGAGTGCCAATTCGTCATGGCTTTGTTCCGTTGGATTGGCCATCAGTGCTTCCACCCGGGCTAGAAACTGTTCCGGATTTCTTAGCTTATCGAGAACCGTTGCCAGTGATGCCTTGTCATCACGATTTTCCAGAATGTGGTGTGGAATATCCCACATTTCGACGAACCGCTGGTTAAAAGAAACCATCTGCCAGTTTTCGTTCACAACTAAAATGGCGTCTAGGGAAACTTCCTGCTGTGCGGTCAGGATGAGGTTGTTAAATTCTAGATCTTTGATGTACTGTCTGAGATTGTGATTTTTACGTTGATCTTCCATGTATGTTTTAACTGGATGGCAAATAGGCAAGAGGTGGATAACTCTTTTATTTATAGCATGATACAGACTGGTTATGACCGAGCGTGTTAGGGTACATAAGGGAGTATGTAGCTGTGAGTTGGAAAATTCAATCTGTTTTTTCTGATACAATGTAGCACACTTATGTCAGGTTTGTAAAACTAGTATCGCGATATGTTATTTGTTGTGTATTTTAAATTGAAATTTCCGATTTGACGAATAGGTGTTTTTGTGCAAATATTGGTGGCTGATGCACAAATTCAAAATTCCTGTACCTAAGCAGGAATGTATGTTGTACCCATCCAGAAATGATTTTTTGTCCCCATGGCTGCGTTATGCTCAACAGATGACCATCGGAGGTGAAAATATACCTCCATAGGGCTCATTGCTGAATGGGCACTATGCGGTAGTTCTTGTTCAGCGGTTATCCCTCAATATACAAAGGAAATTCCATGGCAGATTCTGATTCCCGTGGGGCACAAACAGCATATACTAATCCTTTCAGTGACATTACTCTGGCTGCGTCGACCCAGTGGCATGCTTTTCCAGCACGTTTTGACTGGCTTGCATCACATGGATTTGCCATGGAGTACACTCCGAACGGTGAAGCGCTCGAGGAGACTCCAAAACATCTTGCAGCGTATCTGGGCAAAAATATACCAGTCCGTCACCATGCTTTTTTCCCAGGATTCGAGCTAGGAGACGCAGATCAATCACAGGCTGAAAAAGCGTTGGCACTGCACAAACATTATCTGGATACAATAATCGGCAATGGCGAACAGGTGGTGACCGTACATGTGGGCCTTGTTCCGGATATTGCCCTTAACCATGAACGTGTGCAGAAAAACCTAAGTAATTTGGTTGAGTATGGGGCTACAAGAGGAGTTACAGTCTCTCTGGAAAACTTGCGCTTTGGCGCTACAAGTAATCCTGAAACGGTTATCCAGTGGGCAGGGGAAAGTGGAGCTTCCATCACCTTGGATGTAGGTCACGCGGTTTCCTGTGAGCGTGTGCAAGCCGGCGAACTCACAGTTCCGCATATTGTGGAGATGTTCAGCCATAAGCTTGAAGAAGTACATCTATATGAATACGAAACCGATACCCATTATGCACCGCATGACATGTCTGTTTTAGGACCCATTGTCGATGCTTTACTGCAGACAGACTGCAGGTGGTGGACCATAGAACTCACCGATGTTGAGGAAATCCTGACAACCAGAGAGCTTGTGCATCGTCATGTATTGGACCGCCACTAAAGGCAAAAAAATACAAAGCACAACAAAGAGATGGAATATAATAAAAGGAGAAATTGCATGAAAAGAATATTGCAGGCAGTTATTGCAGTCGCTGCTTTTGCCAGCGTCACGTTCGTTGCTGCCAGCCTTA
The DNA here is from genome assembly GCF_000429945.1 of Desulfogranum japonicum DSM 18378. Taxonomy (GTDB): domain Bacteria; phylum Desulfobacterota; class Desulfobulbia; order Desulfobulbales; family Desulfobulbaceae; genus Desulfogranum; species Desulfogranum japonicum. The sequence continues at coordinate 20,539 of NZ_AUCV01000058.1, forward strand.
TGGCTGCAGAACTTGAAAAGAAGGTTGTTGTCTATTCAACCCATGGCGAAGCCATGCTCGAAATGGTAGCTGATGCCTATACCAAAGAGACCGGCGTGAAGGTCGATTTTATTAACCTGAAAGGAGCCCTGGCAGACAGAGTGCGGGCGGAAAAGGCTAATCCCCAGTCTGATGTCATGTACGGCGCACCTTCCTCTGTATATCTGGAGTTGAAATCAGAAGGACTGTTTGATGCTTTTACTCCTTCCTGGGCGGACAAATTGGATCCGTTATTCAAGGATGCCGAATCGTACTGGTACGGCACAATTCAAACTCCGGTAATGATGTTTTATAATACCGAAATGTTGAGCGAGGATGAGGCCCCCAAAGACTGGTATGAGTTGACTGATCCCAAGTATGCGGGCAACCTTGTTTTCAGAAATGCATTATCCTCGTCAGCGCGTGCCACCTATTCTGCACTGTTGCAACAGTTTGAGCAGAAAGGGGAACTGGACAAAGGTTGGCAGTTCATGAAGGCACTTGATGCAAATACCAAACAGTACTATGGCAGCGGATCCATGCTGTTTCAGGCTGTTGGCAGAAAGGAAGCAGCTGTCAGTTTCATGGTCCTGAACTCCATCATTGATAATAAGATCAACAACAAAATGCCATTGGCTGTGATTGATGCCACAAGTGGTTCACCGGTAATTACCGATGGCATCGCTTTGATTCATGGCGCAAAACATCCCAATGCTGCCAGGTCATTCATTGAATTCGCCGGTAGTGCTAAGATCCAGGCCATGCTTGCCCAAAAATTCAATCGTCTGCCCACCCATCCCGATGCTCTGGCTGATTCCCCTGCGTGGATGGCTGATACTCACTTTAAAGTGATGGACGTGGATTGGCAGGATCTGGCCGCAAAGCAATCTGCCTGGATGCAAAAGTGGGATGCAGAGGTAAAGAACAGTGGTAAAGATCCAAAAGGAAAATGAGATATAGTGGGTAAGGTCAGTCTTGAAAATGTAACAAAATGGTATGGAAAACATATCGTTTGTGACAACGTCAGCCTGGAAATTAAAGAGGGGCAATTTTTTACTCTACTTGGCCCCTCTGGCTGCGGTAAGACTACGCTGCTTCGTCTGATTGCCGGGTTTATCAGACCGGATAACGGGGCCATTTTTTTACATGGCGTTGATATTACCAACTTTGCACCGGAAAAGCGCAATGTGGGCATGGTTTTTCAAAACTATGCCCTGTTTCCTTTTATGACCGTAGGAGAAAATATTGAATATGGTTTGAAAATTCAAAAAAGGAGTCGGAGTGAGATCCGGCAGAAGGTGGAACAATATCTCTCTCTCGTCGGTCTGGAGCGATTTGAAAAACGTAATATTGCCGACCTCTCTGGTGGAGAACAACAACGGGTTGCTCTTGCCAGATCTCTTGCCATTGAACCTGGCGTACTTCTGTTGGATGAGCCGTTGTCTAACCTGGATGCCCGACTTCGCGACAGCATGCGCACTGAACTGAAAAGGCTACAGCGAAATCTTGGCATCACGACAATCTTTGTTACGCACGATCAGGTCGAGGCTCTTACCATGTCAGACCAGCTGGCTGTGTTTAAAAAAGGTGTTTGTGTTCAAAAAGGTACTCCTGAAGAGATATATGACTTCCCAGCGAATTCTTTTGTAGCCACGTTTGTTGGGGAAACAAATCTGTTCCCGGTTAATTTTCAAAACGGTTGTTGTATGTTGCCAAACGGTCATATACTCACACACATTACACAGCGCTCTGTGTGTTTTGTTTCCATCCGTCCCCAGGATCTGCGCCTCTCTCTGCAGCTCCCTGCAAATTCTGATTATGGCATTTGGGGGACCATAAGAGACAAACACTTTCATGGATATACCACAGAATGGGCAATTCAGGCTGATGGTCTGCTTTTTAAGGCTGTTCAGTTGAATTCCGGTCAGGCTGCAAGTTCTTTGGGGGTGGGAAGTCAGGTGTGTGTCTGCTTTTCACCGGCAGATCTGCATCTTCTGAATTGCTAGACATGATACTCCAGAGAGTGAGTGGAATACGCGTATTCCAGTACAGCGGGGTATGTCTGCTGTTGCTGTTTCTTTTTGGATACATACTGTTTCCCACACTCAAGACAGTAGAAACCAGTGTGTATGTTGACGGTGCATTTTCCCTGGTGCATTATCTTGAATTATTTACTGTTCCTGCCTACAGGGTTCCTTTGTATAATTCTATCTTACTGGGCATTCTGACCGTTGTGGTATGCGGTTGTATTGGTGTTGCCCTGGCTTTTGTAATACATTATTTTGATTTTCCCTGCCGCGGTCTCATGGATAAACTCTTACTGCTGCCCATGGTTATGCCGGGCATTGTCATTGTGTTGGCGTTTGTGCAACTCTATGGCGAAAGCGGTATGATAACCAAAACCCTTCAACTGTTGTTTCACCTGGAGTCACCACCGTTTCATTTGTCAGGTCTGCCCGGAATTCTGATCGTTCATGCCTATACACAGTATGTGTACTTTTATATTACAGTGTCCATAGCCATACGGCATATTGATTTTTCCATTATTGAGAGCGCTCGTAATCTTGGAGCATCAAGGCGAAAGGTGTTTGTTTCAATTATCCTCCCTTTTTTACGCCCCGCACTTCTTGCTGCCAGTGCCATGACTTTTATTTCCGGAGCAGGTTCTTTTACAGCTCCTTCCATTATCGGGGGTGGTTTCAAGGTGTTGACCACCCAGATTCTGCTTTCTAAAACAAATAATTATATGGATATTGCAGCTACCCAGGTAACTGTTTTAACTTTAGTATGCATACTTTTTTTTATAATTTTCAGGATATATGAAGCAAAAAGTACTTTTACCTCGTCGGTGAGGGGAGGTGGATTTCAGCCGATAACGATTCGATCACAAACGGTCAGGTGGATGTTGATGTCATGTGCAGGTTTGCTCGTCATTTCGATCTTCTTGCCCGTGGCGAGCATCGTGCTGGTCTCTTTTGTTCCCTCGAGTTCCTGGATGATCAATTATTTCCCCCAGGATTGGACCTTTGATAATTATATAGCCATAGGCACGAGTGCCCGTAAAATGCAGCCTTTTGTCAATAGTTCTGTGATGGCACTTTCAGCGGCTATGGCTGGCCTCATAGTGGCTCTTCCAGCCTCATTTATAATTGAGAAAACTGCCAGCCGGTTCAGGTGGGTAGTGGAGTTTCTGGTAATGCTTCCCTGGGCTATTCCCTGCAGTGCCATTGCCATCAATATGATTAATGCGTTTAATACCCCCTCGCTTTTCTCCGGATATACGGTGCTGGTGGGCAGCACTATTCTGTTGCCGCTAGCCTATTGTATACGTTCTCTGCCTATACTGGTAAAAACCGTGAATGTGTCTCTGCAGAATTTGAATCACGTGTACCTGGAAGCTTCCAAAAGCTTGGGAGCCACCACTGTTCAAACTTTTCGAAGAATAGCTTTTCCCATCGTGTTCCCAGGTATCCTGGCAGGTTTTCTACTGGTATGTCTTCGTTCAATAGGGGAATATACAGTGTCTGTTTTTTTGTATACCGCAGCCAATAAACCTATGTCCATTGCCATGGTTAACGGGGTGTTTGAGTATAACCTAGGCCTGGCAATGGCCTATGGAACTCTTCTTATTCTTTTATCTTTTGTTGTCAGTCTTGTGAGCACCAGGTTACTGACATTTTCCATTCGCTGAAACCGTTTTATGAGAGTGAGCAGGTACTTTTACCGTTAACTTGGATTCGTTGAAGACCAGCATGAGAGATGCTGGTGAGCTGGTTATATTTGTTTTTGTTCACCCCAATCGTAAAAAGAATGTCATGGTTTGACTCACCCCTGTCCCTTGGATACAATATGTTGAAATGATTTCTACTTATGGATCTCTGTGATTGCAGATAACTTGTGAGATTTCCCCAGGATTATACATTTCTGTACGGTTATCAAGCGATTTACTTTGGGGCTGAAAATGAAGCACGCACACTTTATTGTCGTAGTACTCATTTTCTGGAGCGGTATTGCAACGGCCTCGTCACCTGATGCCAGGATTTCTGTTGTCTACAACAGAGGCATCGCACCAATCAAATTTACCGATAGGCAGGGTAAACCTGCCGGAATATTGCCTGAGTACTGGAAACTGCTGGAACAGAAAACAGGGCTGACGTTTGACTTTCAGGAAGTTGCCACCTTTGAAAAATCGCTGGAGATGGTAAAAAACGGTGAGGCAGACCTCCATGCCGGACTTTATTTTACAGAAGAAAGAAGCCGGTTTCTGGAATACTCCGAACCTGTTTTGGAGCTCAAATACTATATTTATGCAAGCTCTGATATCCCTCCCCCTGAGACTTTGGACCAGACCAGGGGATTTGTTATAGGCATTGTTCAGGGAGGCTTCACAGAGAACTATATTAAAAAAAATTCACCTGACAGCCAGTATAAGATTTTCAAGGATTTTGATAGCCTTTTTGAAGCTGTTCTTGCTGGAGAAATAAAGGTTTTTGTCTCTTCAGATATTCATCTTAATTATTACCTTTCCACCCACAACTTACAAAATTCTTTCCGTCATAGCGCTTCTACCCTCTCTGAGCGAGTGTATTATGGCGCTACTTCCAGGGCTAACAGTGCGCTGATGCAGAAGATACAGCATGGACAACGCCATGTAAGCCACTATGAAAAAGAACAGCTGCGCCAACGTTGGCTTCATTTTAAGGTTGATGAACCGGTCAGTCCCCTGCTTGTAACGTTAACCTCCGAGGAGAGAGACTGGGTGCAAAATCACCCCGTGTTACGTGTCTCCAATGAGATGGATTGGCCCCCATTTGATTTTAATCAAAAAGGGCAGCCCATGGGGTTGTCCATTGACGTCCTGGATGAAATTGCTTCCAGGACCGGGTTGCATCTGCAGTACGTTTACGGTCATGCATGGCATGAACTGCAGAAAATGGTTGAAAACAAAGATATAGATATTGTGCACAGCCTGACGCGATCTGCAAGTCGAGAAAAATTCATTCTTTTTACCACGCCCTATATTTCAAATCAGATGGTTGTTATCACCGCTGAAAATGCTCCTGTAATCAAGAGTGTAGAGGACTTGCAGGATAAGACCGTAGCAGTGGTAGAGGGATATAATCAGAAGGATGTATTGCAGAAAAAGTTTAAAGACATACATCTTCTCTCTGTTGATTCACCTTTGGCTGCGCTGAAAAAAGTTTCATCCGGTCAGGCTGATGCCACTGTCCTTTTTAACGGTGTCGCCAGCTATCTGATGCATACCCACCTCCTGACCAATCTGAAATTTGTTCAGGAATTTTCTGTGGAAGGAGAGGCTCCCCATGAACTGTTCATCGGTGTACGGAACGACTGGCCCATTCTTCGTTCGATTCTCCAAAAAGGGTTGGACTCGCTTACCCATGATGAGATGAATGCCATCAGAAGAAAATGGATCACTCAGCAGGTTGAAAGTGGAAACGACGTACAGATATCTTTGAGTGAAGAAGAAAAAACATGGATTAAAGAGAAAAAAAGCATTGTCCTTGGTGCCGATCACAATTGGCCGCCTTTTGAGTTCATTGATTCCGCTGGCAATTATGCTGGCCTTGCCTCAGATTACGTGAAACTCATTGAACAACGTACAGGGCTGCATGTTGAGATTCGTCCAGGTGTCTGGGCTGATGTTATGAAGCAGATGCAACAAGGAGAGTTGGACGGCCTGGCCTGTGCAGTAGAGACTGAGGATCGTGAGGGGTATTTATCTTTCAGTTCTCCATATCTTACAGTACCAACCGTTATTGTTGTGAACAGGGAGCGTTTCGATATCAGATCCATACATGATCTCAGCGGAAAAACGGTATCTATCAATAAAGGGTCATATATGCATGAATGGCTCAAAAAAAGATACCCTCAGTTGAAGCTGCATCTCACAGGTTCAAATGAGGCTTCCCTTGAAGCAGTCTCCTACGAGGAAGCTGATGCGTATATCGGAAATCTGGCTGTTGCTGATTATATTATCCGTAAAAGGTTACTGACTAATCTTAAAGTTGTTAAAAAGCTTCCTGAAATGCAAACCAGTATTTCCATCGCCATTGATGGAAAGCAGCAGGTGTTGAATCGCATCATACAAAAAGCGCTGGATAGCGTGAGTGAGAATGAGCACCAGCGTATTATGGAAAACTGGTATACTGCATCCACAGAAAATATTATCAATTTTACCCCTGAAGAGAAGCAATGGATACAGGAACATCCTGCGGTACTCATATCAGGTGATCCAGGTTGGGCCCCCCTGACCTACATTGATGGAAAGGGGCAGGTACAAGGTATAGTTGCAGAGTATTTTCAGCTTTTGGCAGAAAAAAGTGGTTTGCAGTTTGAGTTTTCATATGTCGATACCTGGAGTGATGTGCTCGGCTCCATGCAAACGGGTGCAATTGATATCATTAATGCCGTTGCCCAATCCTCTGAACGTAGCAGGTATATGAATTTTACAGATCCGTATATGAACATGGATCTGGTTTTGATAACAAGAGATGATGTCAAATTTCTCAAAGGGTTGGATCAGGTCACAGGATGGCGTGTGGGCGCAGTGAGAGACCATATCTCTGCAGCATATATACTGGCGGATTATCCTGATATGCATTTGCAGCTCTACGATACTACCCAGAAAGGGTTGCAGGCATTATCACGAAACAATGTAGATGTCTTTGTCACAGATATTCCAACATTTGAGTATTACGCAAAGCAATCATCTTTGACTAATCTGAAAATATCAGGACTTACCCGCTATGCGTTTTCTCTTTCCATTGGGGTAAGGAAAGATATGCCGGAACTGCTTTCCATACTCAACAAGACTTTGGGCCAGTTAACTCAAAAAGAAAAAAATGAAATATATAGCAACTGGGTGAGCCTTAAGCATCCTCTGGTGGATTATTCTCTCTTCTGGAAGACACTGCTCGTCGCGTCTGTGCTGTTTGCCATATTTGCGTATTGGAACAGGCGAATGGCCTATGAGGTACGCTTGCGGAAAATTGCTGAAATCAATGCGTTGCAGGCAGCCAAGGCGAAAAGCGAATTTTTAGCAAATATGAGCCATGAAATACGTACTCCCATGAATTCCGTGCTGGGCTTCGCCGAGCTGCTCGACCATATGATTACAGATCCTGAGCAAAAGAATTACCTGAAATCCATCCGGTCAGGTGGAAAGGCTCTTCTTGAAATTATTAATGATATATTAGACTTATCCAAAATAGAGTCAGGGAAAATGGGGCTTGTTCCAGAGCCTGTTTCCATGAAAAACCTGTTTGAAGAAGTTACAGATATCTTCAAAAACAGGATGGAGCGGAAACAACTGATTTTTCGGTGCCAACTACCTGATGTATTCCCGGCATATATTCTTGTAGATGGAATTCGGGTTCGTCAGGTTCTTATCAATCTTCTGGGAAATGCTCTCAAGTTTACCGATAAAGGGAGTATCACCCTTGCCTGCAAAAAAGTGGAAATCCATTCTGAACAACAGACTGTGGATTTCCAGCTTGTGGTGAGTGATACAGGAATAGGGATTCCCGCTGAACATCAGAAAACCATTTTTAATAAATTTGAACAACAGGAAGGACAAGATACGCAAAAATATGGTGGTACGGGCCTTGGCCTGTCCATATGTCATAACCTGATGCAGATGATGGGCGGGGAGATACGGCTAAAAAGTCGCAAAGGGTATGGTTCCTCATTCACACTGGTGTTTCATGCTGTTCCCCTGGTAGTAAACGAGCCTGAACAGACTCATCAGGAGGTGTATATTCCTGACGGTTTTCAGGAAGGTACTATTTTAGTCGTTGATGATGTAACCGAAAACAGGGAACTTCTGGTGGCTCATTTTCGAGGCAGCAAACTCGTTTTTTACCAGGCAGAGCATGGAAAAGAAGCTCTGGAGATTCTTGCCCGTGAGCATGTGGATTTAATATTTCTCGACCTCAGGATGCCAGTGATGAACGGATATGAAATGATTACCAAACTGCGTCAGGAAGATCGTCTGTGCCATATCCCGGTGATTGCAGTTACTGCTTCTGTCATGGGAGAAGATTTAAGAAAGGTAGATCAATATGGTTTCAACGGCTATTTGCGAAAACCCGTTGAGCGGCATGACCTGTTTTCTGTAACAGCCGACTATTTGTCGTATATACGGAGTGAACCTTCTCCGGCAGCAAATGACCTGTTTGATGATTCAGAGGTGCCTAGAGCTCAACGTGAGGAATTTATCGCACAGGTCGAACAGGAACTGCAAGAGGAATGGAAGAAGGTGAAAAACAGTGGCGATTTTCAGCTTATTGCGGGATTTGCTCAACATCTGATTGAGCTGGCAGAACGGTGTTCTCTTGCTCATTTTGTTACATTAGGGAAACAACTGTCTCAGAATATTGATAGTTTTGAAATTATGGAAGTTGACGTCCTGATGAACAGATTTCCCGAAATGGTTGCAAAAATGAAAGAAAATCTATTGTTAGAGGTTGAGCAGGATGAGTGGTAAATATACTATTCTGGTTGTCGATGATGACCTGAAAAATATCCAGGTCGGTGTCAATTTTCTCAGGAAGAATCAGGACTATCATCTGGTATTTGCAACCAGCGGTGAGCAGGCCCTGGAAAGAGTAGAAAAGACTGCTTTTGATCTTATATTGCTGGATATCATCATGCCAGCCATGGATGGGTATGAGGTGTGTAGACGTCTGAAAGCAAATGACGCTACCAAACATATTCCAATTATTTTTTTAACAGCAAAACATGAGCAGGATAGTTTAATGAAGGGGTTTGAGCTCGGTGGTGCCGATTATATTACCAAACCATTTCATGCCGCTGAACTGAACGCCAGGGTTAGAACACACCTGGAACTGCACCGCTACTATCAAACGGAGATAGCTAAACTCCAGCAACTGATGATATATGCCCAGGAGGCTGAAAATATAAAGTTTATAACCAGTAGCGTGGTTCATGAGTGCAATAATTTTATGACTGCTATTCCCTGCAATATACAGTTATTGCAAAAAGAACTTGAGATGAAAGACATATCAGTTTCAAGCGGTAAGGATACCTTTGATGTGATACTTACGGCTGTCTCGCGAGTTTCTGAATTTCTGAATCATTTATCTGTATATTCCAAACATAGTGCCCCGTTGTCTGAAATCGTGGAAATGGAGGAGGTGATTGCAGATTTACGAAAAATTTACAAAGGGCATGTTCGCCATAACATCAGCCTGGTAATACGTAATACCTGTCAGCCTGCCCGGGTCATCGCAGACAAACTCCACGTGGAGCAGGTTCTATTGAATCTCTTGATCAATGCGCAGCACGCCATTTTAGAAAGGCCCTCTGGGACACCCGAAAGAGGACTCATCCATCTGAGTATTGATACCTGTGACAGGGGGGCTCATCAAAGGTTGCATGGTAATACCCGATATCTGAAAATTTCAGTCAAAGATAATGGCGTTGGTATGTCTGCCGCTGTTGTAGAAAAAATATTTGAACCATATTTTTCCACGAGAAAGGATTCTGGTGGAACAGGGCTAGGCCTTGCTGTTTCAGAGAAAATCGTGCACTCCCACAACGGAGTGATTGAGGTTTCTTCAGTTCCTGGAAAGGGAACTGTCTTTGATGTGTATCTGCCGCAGTATATTGAGTGAAATCTACGCAGTTGTTCCGGCAAATACAGCAACTTTATCTGGAGAATATTGAGACGTTATGATTCACTGGGGCAGGCAGGGAAGAAGGTTTTCCATTCGAGTAACAGTGTTGGGAGTGGTTACGCTTGTAGCCATGCTGACTGCCGGTGTTGTGCTTGGTCTGCAATATTATTTCAGTTCACAGTGGGCAAGGCAGGCAGCCGAGGGACTTTGCCGTACCATTGGGGAAAAAGTCAGTCAGCGTGTACATGCTTTGGACAGCGAAAGCATGAACATGGTAGAAATGCTGAGCCATCTTCATGAATTGAAAAAGTTCCCAGATGCTGCTCAGGTGAGCCACCTTTTACCTCTTCTGGGAGGTGTGATCGGGCAGGCGGATCATTTCTATGCCATGTATGCAGGCTATGACAACGGTGATTATTTTGAATTGGTCAATCTTGAGAGCACCTATACAAGGAGTGCCTTTCAGGCCTTACCAGAAGACCGGTGGGTACAGGTAACGGTCAGAAACAAAGGTGCTGTTAGGGAAAAAATTTCCACCTATCTGGATACAGCTTTCCGTGTTCGAACTGAAAAGCAGGAAAGAACGACCTATGATCCTAGAAATAGGCCATGGTTTGCTAACGCCCTGGAACGTCAGGGGATTATACAGACTCCGCCCTATGTCTTCGCAAATCTCGGTGTTCCCGGTGTTACCTATGCCAAAAGCATGGATAGTGGGAGCAGGGTCGTTGCCGTTGATATTTCTCTTAAAGGATTGTCAGGTTACTTACAGAAGCAGCAGCTTTTACCTCATAGTCAGGCTTTTTTGTTTGATGATGCAGGCCAGGTAATAGCAAGAGCAATATCAGCCTCCGCAGATCTCAAGTCAGACAGGGGAGAAAAGCAGAGCTCCCCGTCTGCACCTTCGTCTGATGTAAGTGCGGTCACGGATCAACCTGTGCCGCATAGCCAGTTGCTGGAACTGGCCTCAGCCTCAACTGCCGAAAATACACTGCATAAGGTAACAATCAAAGGACAGAATTATTTTGCCTATGTTTCGCCAATCATGTCCAAAAAACATGTGCAGGAATATCTGGGTATGCTGGTTTCCGTGGAAGAAAGCATGCGACCGTACCTGGCGAAAGTACGGTTATCTCTGTTTACTGCCCTTGCCTTGCTCGTTTTACTGGTACCTGTGGTGTGGTATTGCGCCACGATCATCGTAACGCCCATTAAGGCACTGGCTCTTGAAAATGATAAAGTAAGGTTACGGCGTTACGATGATGTCAACATGGTTGAGAGTAATATTGCGGAAATTATCGAATTATCCAATTCCATGGTTTCCATGGCAAAATCAATACAGGAATATGATGAATCCTTGAAGGCTCTCATGGATGCATTCATTCGTGTTATTGCTGTGGCCATAGACCATAAATCATCCTATACCGGTGGACATTGTGCACGTGTACCGGAACTTGCCACCATGATCGCCGAGGCTGCCCATAGCAGCCCAAAAGAATCCTTTACCGATTTTCATTTTTCAACCGATGAGGAATGGCGTGAATTTCGAACAGCAGCCTGGCTGCATGATTGCGGAAAGGTCGCAACTCCTGAATATATTGTCGATAAGGCCACCAAGCTTGAGACCCTGTATAATCGTATCCATGAGATTCGGATGCGTTTTGAGGTGCTCCTGCGGGATGCTGAAATCGAATATTGGCAGGAGCTTGCTGAAGGAGGGGAACAAGCGGGTTTAGCGGAAAAGCTGGCTAAGCAAAAGAGAGAGATCGAGGAAGATTTTGCCTTCATCGCCGAATGCAATATTGGTGGAGAATTTATGGGGGAGGATAAGGTGGAAAGGGTACAGCGTATTGCTGCCAGGACATGGACCCGGCATCTGGATGACCGTCTTGGGTTGGGGCATTTGGAGCTTATGCGTTATCCAGAGCATCCCGTTGATCTTCCCTGTAAAGAATTTCTTCTTGCAGATCGGAGAGAACACATCATCAAACGTCAGGCCAAGAGACCCCTTGGTGATACTGATTCCCGTTTCAAAATGGATGTTCCAGAGCATTTATATAATCTTGGAGAAGTGTATAACCTGTGCATTTCTCGAGGAACCTTGACCGCTGAAGATCGATATATCATCAATGAACATATCATTACCACTATCCAGATGCTGGAAACATTGCCATATCCAGAGAATATGACCAGGATCCCCGAGTATGCAGGGGCACACCACGAAACACTTATCGGTACAGGGTATCCACGAAAACTTACAGCCAAAGAGATCGGTTTACCTGCTCGTATCATGGCGTTGGCAGATGTATTTGAGGCCTTGACCGCTTCGGATCGGCCATATAAAAAAGCAAAAAAACTCAGTGAGGCCATCTATATTTTAAACCGTATGGTCAAAAAACAGCACCTGGATAAAGACCTGTTTCGTCTTTTTCTTGAAAGCGGAGTGTACCTTGAATATGCCAGGAAATTTTGTTCAGCCTCACAGATCGACGATATCGATATTGCAGGATATCTGGAAGATCTTTGAGAACTATGCTCACTGCTGTATTTCGTAACCCGGATGCATTTCGGTTACCTCTTCTTCTATTACAGAGGCTGTTTCCGCAGCTTATGCATGATCTCTTTCCGGTCTTGTACGTCCATGGTGTCGAGAGCGTGAATGAACTGGGCAACTTTGAGAATACGCCGTTTCAACAGGTTGTATTCACGCCTGATAGCCCTGTTGTTTGATTTTTTTTACAACAGAGACGAGTTTGCGGTCTGTAATCAGGCTGCTTCTTATGGTTTCTATTTCCACTGCCGATAATGCAAAGGTGCTTTGCACCTGGGTTGCGCAATGTCAAATGATGCCATAGTCATCGGATGCTCCCTATTGCACCAGTGAGTGAAACAGAAGTAGCGTCATTTAGAGTAGTAACTCAACAGGTGATAAGAAGGGTGTAAGTGCTGTTGCCTGGATTGCCGGTCGAACCGCAGTATACGCGATCCGTATGTACGGTGGTGTGGGAGGGAAGGTTAGCGATGGCCGTTCCTATCCCGATAGATTTCTGGTCTTATTTTTTTTCATTTGCTAGAATAATGTCATATTCTTTTGCAAGACTTGTATAATCTTTTGCTTTCGTAAAAGCCAGATAACTATTGACAACTTCAACATGAGGTGAAAGTGCAGTTATTTTGTTACTAGCATTCCATTTTTTGATTATATATTGCCCAACATCATAGCTGTTAATTATTAAATCAACTCTACCGACAATTAATTTTCTGATATTCTATTCAAATGTTTGTGCTTCGTCTATGTTTTTGATAAATCCTTTTTTCAAATATTCATCAAACACCATGCCATATGATGTTTTGCTTACAATTCCAATTCTGTAATTTTTAATATCCTCAAGGTTTCCATTCCAGATTATTTTAGAATCATTTCTCACAAAGAATACAAAAGGCTGTTGAATTAATGGTTCTTTTGTGAAAAGCAATTTTTTTTCTCTTTCAGGAGTTTTTTTCAATGAGAAATATGCATCAACTTCTCCGTTCTTGACCATAAATAAGCCGCGAGCTATTGGATATATTTTTATGGTTACTTTTACTTCTAATTTGTCAAATAAATCTCTGATTTTATCGACAATTGGTCCTTTAACCTGGTTGTTTTCTGAATAGATAAATGGTGGATATTCCAATGTTGCGATAACAATTTTTTGTTGCTCTGCATAAACGTTACAAACCATAATGAAAACAAAAAATATTAGAAATCTAATTAGCAGCATTACATTGTCTCCTTTGTTGGACGAAGCCGCTATGCGGCAGAAAATAGAGTATATTCCTGTAACAGTTTGATTCTCTAATCATTTACAAAGGAGTATACCATGAACAAAGCAGAAATAAAACGATTCGAATCTCTGTATGAGCGCCA
>NZ_AUCV01000059.1 GCF_000429945.1 Desulfogranum japonicum DSM 18378
CAGGAATTAAACGATTCTTTGAAGGAGTTAAGAAGCTGCTTTTTAAGTGGCTGAACCGTAGGGGGAAGCGAAACTGTCTCAATTGGGAGAAGTTCAATATAATGCTGGAGCGATTTCCTTTACCGAAACCACGTATAATGGTCAGCATGTTTGGCTTTTAGTGAATTGATCGTGTGAGGAGCCGTGTGCGTAAATAGCGCAAGCACGGTTCTGAGAGGGGCCGGGGCCAACGGGTAATACTCTATAGACAGGAGCTCATGACACGTAGTAGTCGCGTGCGACGAGGCGTCAAGTAAAAGTCAATGAAGTCCCTATCTATTGTTTGCCTGGAGAAACCGGTCTACTCGACTTCTTGCAAATCATCACCACATCGCTTATCTCTACCCTATGCCTAGATCAGACAGAATCATAGTTCCCGATACTCCGCATCATGTCATGCAGCGAGGACATAACCGGCAAGCAGTATTTATAAGCGATGAAGATTACACCTATTATCGTGATAACCTTCTTCTCTTCAAGCAAGAGTTTGGCTGTAAAGTTTACGCCTATTGTCTGATGACCAATCACGTGCATCTTATTGTTGATCCTGGTCCTGACCCGGAATCGCTTTCCAAGCTGATGAAGCGTGTGGCTGGTCGACAGACTCGGTACGTAAACAAGTCTGAAAAGCGGTCCGGCAGTATTTGGGAAGGACGTTTTAAATCGAGTATTATCTCCACCCACGAGTATCTCCCCGCCTGTTGCCGGTATATTGAGCTTAATCCGTTACGTGCTGGTATGGTTGATGATCCTGCAGAGTACAGATGGTCGAGCTATGCATGCAAAGTTCGGGATACTCATGATCCAGTGGTGGATTTTCCTCGCTTTTATCTTGCACTTGGTGCCGATTTCGAGGAACGCCGGGCTGCGTACAGGAAATATGTACTCGACACTATCCCTGATAATGAAATCAACCTGATACGAAAAGCCCTGCAACGCGGCCAGATAACTGGTGGCAACAGGTTTCGGGAAGAACTTTCTACCAGGTTGGGGATGCGGTTTTCAAATCTGGGGCCTGGTAGGCCGAAGGTAGTGAAAAATTAAACATTGTTTTACGGCATTTATTCTCTACTTTTTCCCTTTAAACCCGGGCGACAGATTGATTTTTCCTTGAGGTAATGAATTACTCTGTGTTTCTATTCAAGAACTGTCGGCACAATGCTCATCCCGGGAACTATTGAAGAGGAAAAATAAAATCAGTCCCCTAGACTCTGTTCATGTTCAAGTCCTTTTGCATGCTATTTGATAGACAGCGTTTTTATTTCTTTTGCCTACGGCTATCACCGCCACAACTACTTCCTTGTCTCGAACTTTATAAACAAGGCGGTAGCCAGCGTTACGTAATTTAATTTTATAGCAATCCTGTATTCCGCTAAGCCTGGGCCTTTCAACACGTGGGTTCTGAATTCTTTCTCGTATTTTTTTTGCAAAAACAGACCGAATAGAGGGGTCTAACTTATCCCATTCTTTTTTTGCTTCTTCTTTAAAGACCAGCTTATAAACCCGGGCGACAGATTGATTTTTCCTTGAGGTGATGAAATACTCTGTGTTTCTATTCAAGAACTGTCGGCACAATGCTCATCCCGGGAACTATTGAAAAGGAAAAATAAAATCAGTCCCCTGGTCTTGGTACTAAGGCGGCTGACTGGTGTGCTACCTATAAAAAAATGTGGACTCAACGCTATACCTGATAATGGCAAGGAAAGAAGTGACAACCTACCACGGTTTGGCGTATTCATTTAAAACAGACCAGAGAGTTTTGCTCTTCGGCACCATATCCTGTTTAAAATACCACCAAAAATAGCCACCAATGAATTGTGGCCTTACACGCTCCATACCATAATATTTCCTAACAAAATTTTCTTTCTGAGCATTCACTGTGGTGCCAATTTCACCAAAACCCAGTTTTGCAGAAGGAAAAATCTCATGGAGTTCTGAAAAGATGCTCTCCCAGTCAGGGCTGATGTTCTCACAATCGTTTTCATAAAAACTCACCAACACCCAGTCCAATCCCTGCTTCATGTCCTCGGGAATATTGTTTCTGGCCCACACCTGCATTTGATGCTCAGAGTCCTCCCAGCAATTTTCTGCGGAAGGTTCTCCGTTGTTATACGTTCCATTATAATAGAGAGTCAAGGCCGTGGGCTCGCCGGCATTTTTGGCAATGGAATATGCGGCACTGGCTTTGGCCATTGCATTGTCGCCAAGCCACTCGCCATTTATTTCATTACCGATCTCCCATATATCCACATGCTCTTTCAACAAATCGATATATTCCCGCACTCGTAACTCATATTCAGCCAAGCTGTACTCAGCCATATACATAGAATCGAGAATCTCTCCCATGATTCCCGCCACACTGTGTAAATCCTGCACAGTCTCCTTGTAATACGACGGCGAGACATATTCATCAAAAACGATACGAGCATAAGGACGTATAGTAAAACTCAATAGAGCATCCCGGATTTCACTTATATTACTGATATCATCTACTGTTACACCAAAAACCTTTTCCCCTTCTATTTTATCCTTGCTTTTAAACAACAACGTTAAAATAGAGGGGATGCATTTTTGTTGGTCAGTAGAAGTGACCTTGGGTGAAGAGTCTGTTTGTGTTCGTGCTTGTCCTTTACCTGGGGAAAGAAGGAGTAAAATGACTGCCAAGACACAAACAAGCAGCGATGAGGCTTTGTTTGCACACATTATTATAATGGGTATAAATTAAGTTGTTAAATATCAACATCATATAACCTATATAGACATTAAAAGACAGAGAAAAAGACAGTGCGGTAATTATCTGTTTTTCACTCTATAGGTGGCAACAAAGGCCTCAGGATTATGAAATCACAGGACATAAACTTCGGTGTTAGGTTTTACTCCTATGGTTTCTGAAAATGAGGTCAGCTTCGACCTTCAAGGGTTTATTGAGGTGTCATTTCAGCTTTGATATCTGCCGGTTTACCAAAATACATGGCTGTTGTTACCAACGCATCCACACCTGTTTTGGCATATTCAACAGCATTGTCAGGGGTGACACCACCAGCGGCAATCAGATAGAGATTTGGGGATTCCTTTCGGATTTCCGCTACCATTTCCGCCAATATCTTAGGTTGGAACTTGTCGAATTGCATGCCATCGATGCCTAATTTCATGTACCGTCTGGCATCTTCCATGCTGCCTACTTCAAGCAGCACTTTTTTCTCTAAAGCTTCTTTCTTAACACGGATAATCGCTTGATCGGCAGCCGATTCATTCTCGAAGAATTTGAGATGATGATCGAAGATAAGCACTGATTCCGACAGTCCCAAGCGATGGGGATAGCCGCCGCCACTCATGACGGCTTTGATTGCAAGTTCCTTTGTCCCGGGAAAAATCTTCCTCGTGGACAACAGGTGAATGAAAGGGTTCACCTCCCTGGCCTTCTTCAGGGTATTATATGTTCTTGTCGCAATACCGCAGTTATATTCCAGTATGTTAACCACGACCCGCCAGGCTTGATGCAGGGCAGCAGCATTTCCACGTGCTTCCAAAATGACCTTTCCCGGCTCCAACAGGGTACCGGAAGGACATATAGCCATTACTTCAAGACCCAATGCCTTGAGGACTTGAGCTCCTTCTTCGGAACAGGCTACCATGGTTTGATTTCGCGTGATATATCGTAAATGGCCAGGTTTATCGCCAATTCCCATCAGGTGGGTTGTAAGATCAAAATACGGCACATCTTCTTTGATAAGTTGATCAATTTTGTCTTTGGTAAAAAAAGAGTTCATAGATACCTCATACATAGACACTGTCTGTGTCTGCTTTTTTCATAAAAGCACCTTAAAATAAGCTATTCCATTGCATCACCATGCTTCAGGCTTTGTTTACAGAATATCAAGATTATGACTGCTGCAAAATGCATCGTAGGCTTGAGGCTTGGTATGTGAACAGATTCTTCAAGGTGGCCTAAACTTATTGTTTAGTAACTCAATATTTTTGTATCTTTTTTAAATATCGTTCCCATCACCAAGTCAGGCGAACCGACCGTGATTCCGGGTAAAAGGTCTTGAGGTTTCACCCCCATGCTTTTCATGCAATGACCTCCCACCATAATTTTTGCACCGTTTTGCATAAAGGTAGAAAGCTTTTCAGCCAAATCTGTATTCCCTACTGGATAATGGCTTCCTGCCACAGCTACTTTTATCGAATCTAACCTGAGGAGCATGGTGACTTTATGTCCGCGTTTAAGCGCGACAGTACCTATCATAATCGCTCCGTCAACAACCTGAGTATTGTCGGTAGACATGGAAAGAACAAGGTCATCCATAGGTTCTTCATGTTGTGATACCTCAGTAGCTGCAACGACAGGAAGTGCTCCAACTCCACAGAGAATTAAGATAGCTGAGATGAGTAGAAGATAGTTGTTTTTCACATTGATTCTCCAAAATACATGTGGCACGCAGCTTTACCCACCGAATTATTAGCTACAGCCCGATAGGCAGCCTGAAAAATAGTAAACACGCAAACGTTATTCTTTTTTAAAACAACGGTCAAGGCAAAATATAACTCTGCAAGTTTACTACGGATGCATGGCCAGTGCTGCGCATCTAGGAGCCTGTCGAAAAAAACTCTTTCCCCATAGTTGTGTTATTTTCAGAAAATCAATACTCGCAATATCAACTAAATGGCTGTACTTGATTTCCTAAAAGCGCCTCAATCTGAGGGAAATAGCAATTCTCCGACAGACTCCTACTGCGCACTTTCAGCGTGAAAAATCAAAGGCAAGATTACATGGGTGGCATGGGAATAGATAAGGTTGCCGCAACTACCCTGAGAAGTTCACCTTCCACTGTTGTGACTTCACCGTCTGCCAGGACAATATCCTTGCAGGCAAGAAACAGGCGTTGCTTTTTCCTGGGGGAGAAAGCCCGTAAGGTATGAAACGCAGCATCAATACGTGGCAGCGACAGGAGTTTTCTGTCGCTCATGGTCAGATGCGGCATATTCATATGGTTTGCCGCCCTGGTGAAAAGTACCTGTTGTTCTTCTGCATCACGGCTGGCAGCATAGCAGAGCACAGAAAACAACATGCCGACACATGCACCCACCTGTGTACCCTCAAAAGTCGCCTTTCCATTAAAAGACCATCCAAAAAACTCATGCAGATGTTCAACCACTATCCGCTGCAGGCACCATTCAAACAACGTGACTTTGTTATCTTCACGAATCACGTTGTCCAGTATTTCCTTAAATCCATAGGCCTGTTGTTCACTCAGTCGTCGCAGACTGGGTAGGGTTAATTCAAGGACTGCCAATTGTATTTTTCTTGGCAGAAGACCATTTTGCTGTAACAAACGCCGCACTTCGGTGTGAAGGCCGCGGTCATTTGCTTCTTTCTCCAGAATATCCAGTTGTCGTTGCCTGGCAGTTTCATTTGTATCCAACACTAACAGGATTATAACAGCTCTGGCTGCAAAGGGATCATGCGCTGCCATGCGGATAACGGGTGAAATCTGTTGCAGCAGGCTTTTCCCTGACTGCATATGCATACTGCCTGGGGAAAGATCCGAGGTGGGCCTTCCCACGGAAATCACCTTATCTGCTTCATCAGAACCATTATGGAGACCGCTGGTTACGCCTGACCCCGCAGCCCTGGAAACCCTTTCACTCATCCGCTGGTTAAAACTGCCATGGGATTTTGTGTATCTGCCGTCCCAGGAAGGTAAAATACGTTTAATTCGTTGAGACAGAGGTGGATGGGTAGCAAAAGGTGAACTCAGGCTATTTTGAACCCCCTGACTGAAAAGGGCATGACTGACCTCATCTGAGCGTCTGTGCGAAAGAATTCCCCCTTGTTTTTCTGCACCGATAATCATCAAAGCGCCGGCAAGCCCATCTACATTACGAGTAAATTGGACTGCAGAGGCATCAGCCAGAAATTCCCGTTGCCGACTGACTGCTGCTTTTATCAGGTTGCCAAAAAATACACCGGTATAGCCAATGATGAGCAGCCCCAGACCAAGAAGCAGAGCGCCTCTGTCATTGCTGCGGTGTGAACGGCCACGGAGCAGAAATTGCCCGATCAGGCCAATAACCAGAATACCATGCAGGATACCGATCAATCTGACATTGAGACGCATATCGCCATTAAGGATATGACTGAATTCATGGGCAATAACCCCCTGCAGTTGATCGCGATTAAAATGATCCAATGCCCCCTGTGTTACAGCGACGATTGCATCACTGGTGGTCAACCCGGCGGCAAAGGCGTTAATTCCCCTTTCCGGCAACACATACACCTGTGGCATTGGAATACCTGAAGCCAGAGCCATTTCTTCCACCACGTTTATCAACTGCTTGTACTTCAAATCATCATCGTCGGGAAAGACAGGTTCACCACCCATCATCAGGGCAACGGCATCACCTCCGCCGGACAATGCACGCAACTTGTACCAGGTGCCACTGATCACCACCAAAAAGACAGCGACACTTGCCCAGAACACCACTTCCCAATTAACCCGGGCAAGAAGACCAATGCTCTCGTTACGGCTGCCTTTAAGGCCATAGAGAATGACAATGAAAAGATCTGTCACACAGATTAAAGAAACTACTGCAAGTACAAAAAGAACAACCAGGAGGCCGGTATTACGACGGGCGTGGTCCTGGGCTGTGAAAAAATCCATCTGCATATTAAAGGGACTGCCTTTAAAAATTTGATCAAATTCGAAGCGGTTTTGAAAACCTGTTGAATAAACGTGATTTCCAGGGAGCCCTAAAAAGACACCTTGGGGGCATCCTGTATAACTTCACTATCCTTGAATTCAAGCAGGGCAGCATCCTCTGTGTGACCGAACATGCCTGCAAATACCACCTGGGGAAAAGATTGCTTATAGGTATTGTACTGCATGGCCTGATCGTTGAAGGCCTGCCGGGCAAAAGACACCTTGTTTTCAGTTGAGGTAAGCTCTTCACTGAACTGCATCATATTTTGGCTGGCTTTGAGATCCGGATAGGCTTCCATAACCATATTGAATTTACCAAGAGCACTGCCCAAGAGCCCTTCAGCCCCTGCCAATTGATTCATGGCAGCAACGTTTCCAGGTGCGGCAGCGGCAGCTTTCAACCCATCAACAGCCTGGTTGCGGGCAGCTATGACAGCTTCCAGTGTTTCCCGTTCATGCTTCATGTATGCTTTGGCAGATTCCACCAGGTTTGGGATGAGATCATAACGTCGTTTCAGCTGAACTTCGATTTGGGCAAAAGCATTTTTATAGCGATTTCGAAGCGCTACGAGCTTATTAAAAATTGCAACTACGTAGAAGCCAAACAAAACTATTAAAGCTATAAAAATGAAAAAAGCGATGTTCATTTCATCCTCCGTGAGTGCGAAAAACGCTTGTATTCCCTAAAAGAAAAAGATTCAAAATCAGGGCTGCTGAAAAAATGCATTATCCTGTGCCTGTCCAGCCTTGTTTGCCTCTCAGCCCATTCTGAGAAATCTTGGGACAGGTGGTATTTTCCACCAACCTTGATACTTTCAATGCGTGCAGTATAGTGCAGTTGCATGTTCCTTACATATCATCCATGATATTCTCCTAAAAGGCAAGCAGGTGTTTATAATCGCAAAATATCACCGAGGGCAAGTGAAGATCTACCGTATTCATTTTTGCTCTTAAAAGTAGGATGTTAAGACATATATTGAGAATATGTTCTTCACCATATGCTCAATGAATGCAACACCAGTAATTACAGAAGTGAAATTCATACGGTAAAAACGTGGTGATCAGTGTTAAATTAATTGATCCGGCTTTCTATTCTCAAGATTTCACAATCGCTGAAAACCGTGTCATTGGGAGCGGTGGCCCTGCACCTGGCAGTGTCTCGCTCTTGGCGTTTGATAGTAATGGTTTTACACTGCTATAATAGGTTCCGGTAAAACGTAATGCCTAGCAGGCTACGCTTACCTACCCCCTTGACCCTTAAATAAAAATCCTCATTTATGGACAGACACGGGTGAGGTACTTGCGAAAAGCATGAATAATACAGATTACCGGCTGACCACAACAATCTCGCAGATTTTATGAACCAAAGAAAACATAATACGCCTCTTGTAGAAATGGCAAATTCTCCTCCAAAGCGTAAACGACAGCCCCAAGGAGAAAATAGAATAACAGCCCCCTGCCCCTATTTTAAAAGGTGCGGAGGGTGTCAACTCCAGGACAGAAGCTACCAGGATACCCTTCTCTATAAAGACAGGCTCATAAACAGGCTGCTATGTGCTTTTGGAACGGCAAAACCTATTATCGGGATGAAAAATCCCTGGAGCTACCGCAATAAATCCCATTCCGCTTTTGTGCATGATAAGCGTCTTGGTATACAAAACGGCCTATATGAAGAATACAGTCATAAACTGGTGCCCATAGATCGCTGCCTTATTCAGGATGAACGAGCCGATCAAATTGTCGCAACAATCAAGTCGATGATGAAGTCCTTCAAAATGACCGCCTATAACGAGAGAACCGGTCAGGGGTTTCTTCGTCATGTACTGATAAAGGTGGGTTTTAAAAACCATGAGATCATGGTTGTTCTGGTTGTCACCTCCCCTATGTTTCGGGGAAAGAAAAATTTTGTAAAGGCTCTGCTGAATAAACATCCCGAGATATCAACGATCATTCAGAATATTAATGACAAAGACACCACAATGGTTCTCGGCCAGAGGGAGATTGTTCTGTACGGTAAAGGATATATACAGGATTCTCTTCTGGGTATGACTTTTCAGATTTCCGCAAAGTCATTTTACCAGATCAATCCGGCTCAGACAGAAGTGCTCTATGAAACCGCTATGAATATGGCGGGACTGAGCGGCACAGAAGTTGTTCTGGATGCATATGCCGGAATTGGGACTATCGGCCTCATAGCAAGCCGGGATGCCAAAAAGGTTATTGGTATAGAGTTAAACGGTGATGCAGTGAAGGATGCCCGGAAAAATGCCGCTCGCAATAAGGTGACCAACGCCTCATTTCATAATGGTGATGCAGGAGAGGTGATGGTGGCAATGGCAAACCAAGGAACTAAGCTGGATGTGGTGTTCATGGATCCGCCAAGAAGCGGTTCCACCAAGGCTTTCATACAAGCCATCGGCAAGGCAAGACCGAAGAAAGTGGTCTATATTTCCTGTGGCCCGGATACCCTTGCCAGGGATTTGGGCTGGCTGAAAGAGGAAGGGTATACGGTAAAAGAAATACAGCCTGTTGATATGTTTCCCTGGACAGAGCATGTGGAATGCTGTGTTTCACTTGAAAAGTGAAAGCTGAACAGGTCACAATTCAAAATAATCTCTGCTGTCGGGGGGCGGGTTTCTTCTTTTCTTTGCCCTTGGGTGGTTCTGCATCATATCTACCAATAAGGGATGGAGATTTTGGGTCATGCTGCTGATGGTTCTTTCGGGCGCGCTCAAAACTTTGGGTTGCATAGCAATAGCTGCAGCCAAAAAGACAGGAATCATACATCCCAATATCCCTGGATGCTATGCATCTGCAAGCCTTACGCTGAGCTGTATCTTTTTTTGAAGAAACATTGATTGCAAACAATTTCCTGAGCAAATTATCATCAATGCACTTGCCAGGCGTGACGCCAAACCCAGACATATCATGGTTCTCTGCGCAGCTCTGTAACTCCATATCATTGGCCGCGGCTGCCCTGACTAAATTGGGTATGAAATCGCTGATATCATTGATGTCCAACTTCTCACCAGGCCAGGCTTGGATACCACTTCGGGCAAGCCTTCTGATTCGCCTGCAGGCTTTACGGTATTCATCAACAAAGCTGATAATTGATCGTTCGGTGCAGCCGTTCAACAGTTCAGCGATACGGGTAAAGTTTTCGATATGATAGGAAAATGTGGTTCTATTACTCAAGAAAATCGGATCATAGCGCCAGATAACCCGCTCAGGACCAATCATACCAGCAAGCTCCCGGAAGATATCAACTGCTTTCTCAAGGGGCGGTGAATATGGATCAATGGGCTTGGGGTTATTGATCAGGGTGAAAAGAAAATAATAGCGAAACCCTCTCTCGCTCAATTCTCTCAGCCTGGGAAAAAGCGGAGCCGGATTACGTGTCCAGAAAACTATGGCATCAACTTCGTCCGGTTCCAAGGAAACCCGAGAAACCTGTTGATGATTAAAGGGATTGGGAACTGCACAATAGCCTGCATCAATTCTATGAAAAAACCAGTCCGCATAAAAAGCAGGAATATCCGTTCTGCGGCTGGCACTGACAATCACCCCTGCTCTCCTTTGATTTTACTTTCACGGCACATAAGCACAACTCTTTCAAATGACATGAAATGTCTTGTGACGGCCCCTGCTTTCAGAAAAACTGTTGCAAGGCTTCTGTAATAAGACCATTGGTAGCCATGATGCCATTGCTGCCATATTCATTTCCGCCTGCAAAATCACTCACCACACCACCGGCCTCACGGACAATCAGCTCGCCGGCCGCATAATCGTAAGGCTGCAACCCCATCTCCCAATACCCTTCCAAACGTCCGGCGGCAACAAAGCACAGGTCAATGGCGGCAGAGCCACATCGGCGAATATCACGAATTTGGGGCAGGATAACATTGAGATGTTTAAGGTTGTTATCTTCCCAGCCGGCACGAATGCATGCAAAACCGGTGGCAAGGACTGATTCGATCAGTCTGGTTCGTTGCGAAACCTTTATCTGTCTGCCATTCAGGTAGGCGCCTTTGCCTTTCTCAGCATGATAGGTCTCACCAAGGCGTGGGGAATGAACAACACCAAGAACAGCCTCGCCATTTCTGTGTAATGCAATGGAGGTACAATACCAGGGTTGCCCGTGTACAAAGGATGTCGTACCATCGATAGGATCAATAATCCAGCAGTAATCGCTCCCATGGGTAGTTCTGCCGCTCTCCTCTCCAAAAATATCATGATCCGGATAGCGTCTGGTAATCTGCTCGACAATAAATTGCTCCACGTTTTTATCTACAACGGTTACCAGATCCTTATCGTTTTTGAATTCGATATCTCCATCTTGCATACGACCATATTCGCGTACGCAAATTTCCCCTGCCTGTCTGGCAATCTCAATGATATCTTCCAGCATGATTATTCCTGTAACAGTTCAAGTATAAGTATCTCACATTACCCTGGCATCTTACCGAGAAAACATGCATTTTACACGCGATAAAACTGCATGTCCAGTGGCTGTCATAAAGAGTTTTACCTACTTTGTACGTCATGTTCAAAATTTGATTCTCAAAGGCAAACGCAGATCCCTACATCAATTTTATGCATAGGCAAAAATGTTGATGATGTCTTATGGGTTTGGCGTTCCCTCTCTTGAGCGAAAAACTTGCATGGACGAGCACCCGTTAAAATACCATTCTACAAAATTGTTCTTGCGGCACAATAACTTTTCGTGATTCACCCATCATTACGGGCATTTGAGCTTTTTTTCACTTGACACTATTGTAAATTTTTCTTAGCCTCGCCGTCGTTTAGAGTTCAATCCGCTCCTGTCCTCGCAAGCAGGATCTGGAAATACTGTTACTTATCGGACAACCTCAACGTTAAATTTCACTGTTAAAAATAGCGATATATTATCTCCAGAATAACCAGTTAGATGCCTTGCCAGCCCACCACGTCTCCTGTGAGTACAAATGAAAACCAATATCTGTATCTGAAATACAGCGATTAACACATCTCATTACGAATGATTATGCAATATCACGATCTATTACTCAGCGTCATGCACTTTAGTCTCTACTTCAGTGTGTCTTTACTCTTTCTTGTGTTGTTTAAATATGTCTATAAATTCATTACGCCCCACGATGAATGGAAACTCATAAAAAATGAGAAAAATCTTGCCGCAGCCATTGGCTTTGGCGGCGCGATTATCGGGTATGCAATAGCTCTGAGCGGAGCTGCCAGAAACTCTGTATCATTTCTCGATTTTGCAACCTGGGCCTTTGTCGCATTTATAGCCCAGACCTTTGCCTTTGCCCTGGTAAGATTTGGGTTCATGCGCTCTATAATTAAACGAATTGAAGCAAATGAAGTTAGTGCAGGGGTGATGCTTGCCACTACAAGCATAGCTGTCGGCCTGCTTAATGCTTCCTGCATGAGCTATTGAAAAAGGTGTACGGATGAAAAGAACTCAGCATATTGACCTGGATCTGATGAGAAAGGTTGCAAATGGAAAATCAAGCCTCCTCAGGCCATTGGCACTGGGTCTGACCGTTGTCACTTTTTCCTCTTGCAGCAACAATACCAAGGAAGAAGCTATTGTGGCGGGTTCGCCTGCAGAATGTGTGGCAAAGACTTCAATGATCTATGCCGAGTGCGAGGCGGCATATAAACAGGCAGAAAAAGAAGCAGAGCGTACAGGACCAAAATATCAGAACAAATACGAATGCGAATCCGAATTCGGCAATGGACATTGTTCGCAATCTCAGATAAGCGGATATTTTATGCCGATGATGACGGGATTTCTGGTTGGAAATATGCTTTCCAGTGACCATTCGCGCAAAAATAGTATGTATAACCCTGTTTATAGATACAAACACCCCTACTCGGAAAAAGAAGATGAAATAATGACTGCTGACGGTACCACCATTGGCAGCCCTGGACAAAGATCCTACTACGTACAGAAATCTGCCCTGCAACCCAAGCCTACTGTCTCAAAAACTATTCCCCGTGGCCGTTTTAAGGCAGGATCACTGAATGCCAAACCAGCAGGTGCAACGCAAACAGTGTCCCGGGGCGGTTTCGGCTCAACGGCTTCTTCGAAATCCAGTTGGGGCTTTGGAAGATTCGGCGGATGGGGAGGCTGATTTCGTGTTTCGCGTGCCTATCAGGGAGCGTTCTGACTGGGAAGATCGTGCCGTTGAGTTCGGATTTAAGTTTCACTCCATGTATGGAGAGCGATATTGGGATGAAAGTGCGTATTATCAATTCACCCTCCAACAAATTGAGGAGGATATAGAAGAGCCCACAGAGGAAATTCACCAGATGTGCCTTGCGGTTGTTGAGACTGTTATCAACAACGACCAGCTCTTGCGTCGATTCCGCATTCCTGAGGCACAATGGAATTTTATCCGCAATTCCTGGCTAAACGGAGATCCCAGCCTGTACTCCCGCATTGACTTCGCCTACAATGGCAGCGGACATGCAAAGCTCTATGAAAATAATGCCGATACGCCGACAAGTGCCTATGAAACAGGCTTCTGGCAGTGGCTTTGGTTGAAGGATAATGTTGATGCCGGAATCTTGCCTCTCCATGCAGATCAGTTCAACAGTCTTCAGGAAAAACTCGTTAACCGATTTAAAGATCTCCAGGTACTGACCCCGGAGCGTGCACTTCATTTCAGCTGCTGTAAAGACTCAGAGGAAGATAGGGGAACAGTGCAATATCTTGAAGATTGCGCATCAGCTGCTGGCATCAATACATATTTTGTCTATACCGAAGATATCGGTCGTGACATCGAAGGAAACTTCAGTGACATGGATGACCGGGTCATTTCCTGGATGTTTAAACTATACCCCTGGGAATTTATGTTTGAAGAAGAGTTTGGCCACCTGTTGGGAACTAACAACATTCGTTGGATTGAGCCCCCCTGGAAGAGCATTCTTTCCAACAAAGCTATCCTCCCTGTATTATGGAAAATGTTTCCCCACCACCCCAACCTGCTGCCCGCCTATTTTGAAGATGAGCTGCATATGGCGACAGATTGCACCTCACTGGTTAAAAAGCCTCTTTTTTCCAGGGAAGGTGCAAATATATCCATAATTCAAAATCATTCAGAGGTTGCCTCTTCGCCTGGCCCCTATGGTTCAGAAGGATATATTTACCAGGCAACTCACATGCTGCCACAGTTTGGCGAGAACCATACCCTTGTGGGAAGTTGGCTGGTGAATGACGAGGCTGCAGGTATCTCAATACGGGAGGATTCAAGCCCCATCACACAGGATATGAGCCGTTATCTGCCACATATCATCCTGTAAAAGGAACAATTAGTGTCAAGAAGAACTGTGTTCTGGACGATGCAATGAATAAATCCTATCATTATATGCAGTTATACCATATACTGTAAAAAATACGTCTAAAGTATTTTGGACAAATTGTAGAAAAGTGTACTATTATCAGGCAATAACATGATGCTAATCTCATGCAACATCATGTTTTAACAGAGAGAAAGAATAGGTTTTTCTATGGATCAAGAGAAAATCATGAACGGGTTAACCAAAGAAATACGTTCTGCACTCAAAGCAATGGGCAAAACAAAAGATCCGCATGAAAAAGAAATATATAGCCGGATTATCAAAAACCTTTGTGACTCACAGGGGGTATTTTTCAACCTTGCCAGTGAAATGATGTATTTCGACCTCGACAATGAAATAGATCATTCTGATGTTCCATTCTGAACCATTTCGTTTATCACGGCATTTTCGATATGAGTGAAGACAATTACACCGAAATCACATCGCAGTCCTGGATCAGCAGAATTGGAAAATCTTTTCAAGGAATACTTTTCGGACTGGTGTTAATAGTGGTTGCTGTTTGTCTTCTGGTCTGGAACGAAGGCCGTGCAGTCAAACGCCACAGGACTCTGCAGGAAGGAAGTGGAACTGTAATATCTGTAAACAACAACAAGGTCAATCCGGTCAATGAAGGCAAATTGGTTCATCTCTCTGGCCGAGCTGTAAGCGACGAAATATTACAGGATCCGGTTTTTCAGGTTTCAGCAAAAGCCCTCAAACTGTACCGTAACGTAGAGATGTACCAGTGGGAAGAGTCCACAACGAGCGAAGAACAAAAGAAAATCGGTGGAGGAACAGAACAGGTTACTACCTATACCTACCAGCGTACCTGGAGCGATTCACCCATCGATTCATCGGGTTTCAAAAAATATGAAGGCCATCAAAACCCAAACAGTATGCCCTATTCCGGTATAGAATTTCAGGCCTCTCATGTTACAGTGGGGGCGTTCAGTTTATCGCCGCGGCAGGTTTCAAGAATACAAACAGTTACCCCACTGCTCCTTGATCAAGAGTATTCCGTACCCGAAAGTCTGAAGACAAAAGCCAGGCACAACACGCAAGCTATATATATCGGTGACGATCCTGCACATCCTGTGATTGGGGATATACGCATCAGCTATTCCCAAGTTCTGCCGACTGAAATCAGTATAATTGCACAACAGACAGGCTCATCTTTTATTCCATATCAGACAGAATCGCATGGCAATATCCTGCTGGTTTCCATAGGTACACACAGTGCACAGGAAATGTTCTCCGCCGCCCAACAAAGTAACACCATACTGACCTGGGCGCTTCGACTGTTGGGATACGTTTTCATGGCCATAGGATTGAGATTATTACTGGCACCGTTGGCTGTTCTGTCTGACCTGCTGCCTCTATTGGGGAATATAGTGGGAGCAGGAACAGGTTTGATTTCCGGGCTTATTGCAGCCTTGTTCTCCTGCCTGACAATTGGTATTGCCTGGATTCTGTACAGACCAGTTCTTACAATAATTCTTTTTGTTATTGCTGGAGGCTTAGCATTTCTTACCACTCTGGTTCTACAAAAAAACGGTGCAAAAACAGGTCATGCCCCAGCCCATAATGGACGACCTGCGCCTCCACCACCTCCTCCCGGCAGTTAGTATGGCGGAACTTCGCCTGCAATTACATTTTTGACTATCCCCGAACAACACACCACTCTGGTGAGCACGGTTGACAAACAATATAATTTCAAATAGTTATATATTTATTTAAAAAAATCATGGAAAATGCCCGATAGTAAAAATTCACAGTTAATTTGCTGTGGTTGCGGCATCGACAAGATGTAAAATTGAGCGATAAGGTATGGAACTGTGAACAGCCAACCCGATCTCGCAAGTTTTACTGGTCGAATACCCTGCTTCACACCCTTTCACCTGTGTCTTGAGACCAGCAAGGGCTGACTTGTTCAGTTCAGGAACGGTGAATCCACGGTCCCCTGCGAATCCACAACAATAAATATCCTTGGGCCAGATAACCTCTGTTGCACATTTTTGTGCAAGCTCAAGCAGGCGTTGATCCAATCCCATCTTTATAGTACTGCAGGTGGGATGAATAGCGATTTTCATTTCTTTTTGTTCAAACTGCAGATAATCCATTAACACAGATAACACAAATTCAACTGGCTCATAGAGATGTAATCTGGAATCCACTGTGTTTTTCATACGATACAGACATGGGCTGGTATCACAGAGGATTGGATAGGAACCGTTGTTACTGGCCTTTAACAAAGCATCACTGAGCTCCCTTGCTTTGACATCAGCCTGGTCAGTGAATCCTTTGCTTTCAAAAGCCTGCCCACAACACAGCCCATGGAGGTTTTCAGGATACAGTATGCTGAAACCGGCCTTATGAAGCAAAGATCTGGTCACTTCCGGCAGACTTTCACGAACCTTTTCCTCCCTGGGTGCACCTCCCATAGCCCTGCTGGCACAACTTGGAAAATAAACAACTGTTTTTTCAGCAGATACAATCTGGTCATTTGTATGGTTCAAGGTTGAGCCAACAGGCATTTGCTTGTTCCATAGAGGAATTTTGTGCCTGGAAGCTTTGTGCAGAAAAGAACTCCCCTTTGTCATCAATCCGGTACCTGCAAGTTGATGTACTTTATCAACAGTACCCAAAGTAGCTGAGACGGCCCTGGTTACTCCTGCAAAATGATTCTGAATTGAAGTCGCCACTTTTTTGCTCAGATTGCTGTTAGATTCTTCGCGAAGAGCTTTCACCATTTTACCGGTATCAATCCCTACTGGGCATCTGGTAGCGCATAGGCCATCTGCAGCACAGGTATCTTTCCCCGAATACTGATAGGCTTTCAGATAACGTTTGAGCGCAGAGGTATCGCCATCGGTTTGCATCTGACGACTGATTTCCCTTCTTCCCACTATACGTTGGCGCGGGGTAAATGTCAGATTTTTAGAAGGACAGACCGGCTCACAGAATCCACATTCAATGCAGGTATCAACCAGTTCATGGGTTGGCGGTAGAGGTTTGAGATTTTTGATATGTGCTTCCAGGTCACTATTGAGAATAACCCCTGGGTTAAGGAGGTAATGAGGATCAAAAATAGCTTTAATCTGTTTCATCAGCCCATAGGCAGCCTCACCCCACTCTTTTTCCACGAATGGAGCCATGTTTCGCCCTGTACCATGTTCAGCCTTGAGAGATCCATCATATTTTTCCACCACCATCTTAACCACATCGTCCATGAAGTTTCTGTAGCGAACAACCTCTTCCTGGATAGAAAAATCCTGTGTGAAGACAAAGTGCAGGTTACCATCCAGGGCATGGCCGAAAATGATGGCTTCATTGTACCCGTACTGTGTAAACAGATACTGGAGATCCATGGCAGCGGCGGCCAGATGTTCACCTGGAAAAGCTACATCTTCTATAATCACTGTCGTTCCTATCTGACGAATGGCTCCAACAGCAGGAAAAAGCCCTTTGCGTATGGTCCACAGTTTATTGAACTCCTCTGGAATGGATGTAAACTCTATTTCTCTTTCCACTGGGAGGTGAACAAGGGCTGTACAGATGGCATCTATCTGTTGCTCAAGCTTTTCCTGTGACTCGGCCCGGGTTTCCACAAGAAGAGCGGTAACCGTGCTTCCAAGTTCCTTCAGGTAGCCTGGCATACCTTCCTTGTCCTGTACAGAGGCCAGGCCCGCTCTGTCAATAAGTTCGGCAGCAGCCACAGGTTGTTTCTGTAATATGGGAATTGCGTCGCAGGCAGTCTTGACATCCGGATACAGAATAAGTGCACTGGCCTTGTGCTTATGTTCAGTAACGGTTTTGTACACAACATCAGCAATGAATCCCAGGGTACCTTCGGAGCCTATCATGAGATGCTGCATAATCTCAAAAGGATCGGAAAAATCAATCAGTGCATTGAGACTGTAACCAGTGGTGTTTTTTATTTTAAATTTGTAGCGTATGCGCTCGTGGAGTTCATTATTGCCAAGAACTTCCTCTCTCAGCGTACTGAGTTTCTTCAATATATGACTGTGACTTTTTGCAAATGCAGCTTTGCTGGAATCATCCCCGGTATCAATAACAGTGCCATCCGCAAGGATAATTCGCATGGTATCCAGGGTTTTATAGCTGTTTTCCTCGGTTCCACAACACATACCGCTGGCATTATTTGCCAATATGCCACCAATTTTAGCACTTTCTATGGATGCTGGATCTGGGCCGATCTTTTTCCCAAACTGTGCGAGCACCCGATTGGCCTGGCCCCCTATTATGCCTGGCTGAAGTTGTATTCTGGTAGCCTTATCAAAAACACGAAACCTGTTCCAGCCTTCTCCAAGACGCACCAGAATTGAATCTGTGATTGCCTGGCCGGAGAGACTGGTACCAGCTGCACGAAAAGTGACAGGTAATTTCCGAAAATTTGCTTCCTGTATAATCAAGCGAACTTCATCTTCATCCTTAACATTTACGACTATCTTAGGGATTAAGCGGTAAAAGCTTGCATCAGTCCCGTAAGTGAGCGTATGCAACGGATCTGTAATAATCTGAGAATCGTCGATGGTTTGAGATATGGCATCTAAGAATAATTGATAACTGTGCGGTAGCATAGAATCCCCTTAATAGCAATGAGAGTAATTATTAACACAATAAGGAGGTATAGCCGAAAAATCTATAAAGAAAAATAGCCTGTAACATGTACTTTAACACAATGATATTCTGGACAAATTCCCCATACACCACAAGGAAAACAATCTCAATTCAACAAATATTTACTGGCGCGTTTTTAAATCAAGCTATACTCAAAGGCGTTGTTATCCGTAAAAAAAGCTTGAGGAACAACGCCTGGCATCCTATGTTACAATAGTAATATAGAGTTCCGGGATTCTCAAAAGAGGCCTTCATAAAATCATAACAATTTGAAAAAACTACACAAATAATCGAGCAACCTTACCATTCATGAGTGCCCCTAAAGCCATCATTGATAATGAATTGATACGGGAAATAATTTCCATTCGGACAAATACTCTGTGGAAAATGCTGGCAATGGAAGCCCAACAGCTCATGCCAGATGTCCATGAAGAGGGGGCAACCGGAAAATTCGATAATAAAGGTGCCATTTTCATCCCTGGGGGCCTTGTTACCCATGATGTTGATGAAAATCCCATCTCATATCAGCCATATCCTGAAAAATCAGCAGATGCTTTTCGAAAATCCATTCGCCAGGCCATGTACTACGATAATGCAACCCTGCTTTCACCTGAAGGTATAGCTTCTGGAATCACTATTGACGGTGGTTTTTTTTCAAGAGCAGCCCGCAGGGTCATTACTTTCAAGAAAGCTGCATTACGAAGAAAAAAGAAAATAGACTCGTATCGACATTTCGAAGTTCATTCCCATGATATTATCCGCAGCCATTGCCCTTCCTACTTTAAACCTCCATACGGCTCACGAACTCGAATCAGCAGCTATGTGGCCATTGCTTTGATTGAACCGGCAATGTTTTATTCCTATTACCTGTCCAGCCTGAATTTGGATAATGATCAAAAACGAACATATACACAACAATTCGACAATGTACGAGACGTAGCTAAAGCCTCTGATGGCACAATACTATATGCTCCTCAAATCGTCGTTTGTCACGACTCCAGGTATAGCAAATTACACTATACCGGCTTGACACGCATTCTTGGTATAGGAAAATTTGGAGAATTTGCCACTTTCAGTTTGGAAGAACTCACCAAATCACTGCAAAGAGAATGTAAACGTAAAGGCATTGAATACCAGAATGAAGATATTTTCGCACACTACAACGATCGTCAACTCGTCGGAATTTTGAGAGTATACGCCAGCACTACACCGGGCAGACGTTCTAAAAAATATCAATTGCACGTACTGTCCCCAGAGAGGGATCTGGGAATAGACGTGCGGGAAATTGAAAAAGAGGCACGCGAACAGTACCAGATACTTTAGGGCCACGAAAAAAATAAAGTATCCAATCTTGCTTGTCTCTCAACTCGGTAATGTCGTAGCGTCAATGACTCAATACGGCCAGTATGGAACCCTTGAAGCGACGACGTTACCAAACCGATACCCTACGCAATTTTTGAATAATTATTATTTTCCGCGCCCCTTAAGCCTTTCCAAAACAACACTTATTTTACGATGCAGTATATCAATACTTATCTCGCCGACGTATATGCTACTCATCCAATACTTAGTATTTTTTTCGTTTCAATTATACTCACTGGCATCCCTGTACACAGATGGAAGTCTGTGCAAAAAATAGCCAAACAATTTCCGCTTACATTTTCAGTAGTTGAGCTCTGTTGTGTGCCGATAGCATTTATTATTTGTCATGGTGCTCTCTTCTATGGCTATACCAATCTGTCTGGACTGCCTCACGATACCTGGCCAATGTCATTTTCGACGATGCTCTTCTTTCTTGTTGTCAGCTGGTACACAGCTAAACTGGCACATACGTTTCTTATTCGAAAATATATTTCAAAGGGCAACTCTTCAAGCAATGCAGTCTCAGGGCTTATCAAAGGTGTGTTGTACGGCAGTTGTATTCTATTAGGCCTTGGCCTCTTTCTGCGACAGCAGGGTTACTCTTTTACCGGAGTGTGGATTTCTACAGGTATGGCTACGGCTCTACTTGGTTTTGCCCTCCAACAGACATTGGGAGATTTTTTCTCAGGCATAGCCATGGGCCTTGAAGGAGGGGTTCGTATAGGCGACTGGATTAAACTTGAAGATGGCCGTCAGGGGGTTGTCATTGATATTAACTGGCGCTCATTCTGGCTCCATGACTGGGATAATACGACACATATTATCCCTAATTCAAAACTCGCAAAACAAGGGTTTAATAACCTGGGCGATGAATATACCTACTTTAACCCCTGGTACAGCATCAAGTTACCACAGGAAATTGAACCACGATTTGCCAAACAACTTCTTCTGGAAGGGATTTACAGGTGCAAGCACGTGTTAAAACATCCACCGCCTGTTGTCCGCCTGGAAGATGCCTCTACCATACCTTACACCTACATGTGCTGGGTTTATTTTCCGAACTATCCTGCCATGTTCCGTGGTCGAGACGAATTGTTCAGCGAAATACATCATGTACTCCAACAGGCAGGAGTATCACCAAGCGCCGTTACCCATGAGTATCGTCTACGAAAAGCAGAAATACCTGTTGCCGAACCACCAACAATTCAACTGGCTCTGAAAAGTCAAAAAATATTTGCTCAACTGCCGGATGACGAAATTGAAGCTCTTGCCAACGTCAGCAACCAGGTACACTATGAGGCCGGTTCAGAAATACAGTATGAAGACGCCCCTGATTCTTTTGATATTATAACCAGTGGTGTTGTCGAAGTCTCAATGGATCTCTACAGCGGAAGACGCGTTGTTACAGGTGAACTTGGGCCCGGAGATAGTTATGGACTGGTTTCCATGTTCAGTGAACAACCGATCACCACCATCTGGGTGGCACAGACCGATGTCACTTTGATTCGTATTGATATGGAGAGCATGAAATCCTTGATGCAAAAACATCCCAGCCTTACAGATAGAATTGCCGCAGTTGTCAAGCAACGTCAAGATGAAGCAGAGTTGATGAATAAACAGGAATATAATGAAGCCGGGCAATCCAGCATTCAAGAGATAAAAAGATACATCAGATACATGCTGAAGCGAAAGACCAAGTCGAGATAAAAGTCGATACTTTATTTTTTTCGTGGCCCTAAACCTAGAAGTCTGTCGGAGAAAGCTCTTTCTCCGACAGACTTCTGGTTCAGGTATCCATTTTCCTGTAAAAATATGAATGCATTGCCCTCAAAAAGAGGGAAATCAATTATCCTGCTTTGTGCAACTGCAAATATCTTTTCCTGTAACAGGTATACCTTCCCTCGGCACAACCGCTCCCTTATGACTGACCACATATGCTGCAGTGGCATGTGCCATTCTGGCTGCTTCTCCGGGAGGACACCCAAAATACCTTGCTGTCAAATATACACCTCCAAAGGAATCCCCTGCCGCGGTGGTATCCACTACCTGAGTTACTGTTCCAGCCGGTACCTGTTGCTCACTGTCATGAATAAAAATGGTACATGGATTGGCACCATCTTTGAGCACAATTTCCCTGGCACCTTTCTGTCGGAGGATTGAGCCAACCTCAGCTCCCTGGCCTCCATCTAACAGGTCTGCAGCTTCTTCTGTGGTTAAAAACACTATTTCGCTCAAGGCATAAACTTCGGCATATACACTCTTTGCCTCTTCGATGGATTTCCACAACCGGGGACGATAGTTGCAATCAAAATAAATGCGCACGCCCTGAGATGCCAGTTCTTTAAGACGAGTAATTAATATCTTTCGACTCTGCGGGGTAAAAATCGCAAGACTGATGCCACTCAAATAAATGGCGTTATATTTTGCAAGTTGCTCTAACAGCGCTTTACTTTCAGGGTATTCAAAACATTTTTTTGCAGCGGCAGTACTTCTCCAGTAGTGAAAAATGCGCTCGCCGCGTTCATCGGTTTCGATGTAATACAGGCCAGGCATTTCTCCTGCTATGCGTTGCACCAGGGCACTTCCTACGCCTTCCTTTTCCCAGAATTGAATCATACGTCCACTGAAACTATCTGCACCAACGGCGGTTATGTACTCCACCGTCATGGGCAATTCAGCGCTCAAACGGGCACAATATATGGCTGTATTCAAAGTGTCTCCACCAAAGGTCTGGCGAATCACGCCTGGTTCAATTTCCTGAAGTTCAATCATGCATTCGCCAATCAGGCCGAGTTGTAAAGATTTCATTGCGCCATTCTCAAAAATAGATTTGGTAAAAGTTTCTTCCCTCAGATTTTCACTTCAGCATTGTAACGAATTTGGCTGTAGCCGATATCCATACCTATAAAGGTATTGGGCGAGCTCCGCAGGATTGTCTGATCACCAACTCAGCATGTAAACGAATTTGCTGTACAGGCGCTTCAGGCTGCCTTATTCTACGCAACAGCAATTCAGCGGCCTTTTTACCAATTTCACCTTTACATGTTCGCATGGTGGTCAATTGCACATACCCTCTGGCTGCTTCGTCTATATCATCGCAGCCGACGACAGCCAGATCTCTACCGGGCACCATACCTTTTCGGTGCATGGCTGAAAGTAAGCCAAAGGCTATCAAATCGGTAAAAGCGATCACTGCTGTCGGCATTTTTAAAGTGGTTTGCAAAATAGCAAAGGCCTGCTCCCCTCCTGCGGGAGATGTCAAGACATCGAGAACCAGAGCAGGATCCACAGAAAGACCATGCTCCTTCATTGCCTGAAAAAACCCTTCCCGTCTATTCTGGGAGACCATGGCCTGCTGCCCTCCACCAACCATGGCAATTCTCGTGTGTCCGAGTGAAATCAAATGGTTGGTGAGTGCCCTGAAAGCAGCGACATCATCATTTCCTACAAAATCAAGCTCAGCACCTTCAATATTTCGTGCAATCAGGACAGTTGGTAAACGATTTATTCTTATGGATTGCAGATCCTCCATGCCTGTGCCGTCTACGGGACTCATGATAAGCCCGTCTCCACGATGTTCTATCAACGCTTTGATAAATCGCAACTGGTGGTCCCGAGACTCCCTGGTACTAGAAAGAAAAGCCAGTCGGTTGGCAGATCGCAATACAGCTTCACATTCAGTGCACACCTCGGCAAAATAGGGATTAGTAATATCGTGCACAGCAATACCAACCGTAAGTGAATGTCCTGTGCTTAAGCTGGCTGCTCCACGATTATAAACATAGCCAAGTTCTTCAACCGCACGTAAGATATTTTGCCGGGTTTTTACAGCCACCCTTGGATCATTGTTTATTGCCAGCGAAACTGTCGCCTTGGAAATCCCGAGCAGGGATGCAATATCTCCAAGTGTTATATTTTTTTTTCGTCCGGCCATACTCTATGGTTTCCGCCTGTATTGAGTCAGTTTTCCTTTTCAGTTATCACCTTGTGCAATTTCTGTCAATAATTTTTAAACCGGTTTAAATCAGTTGACAGAGCTGTATATCGAAGGCTAGATTAATGTCGGACACGTTCTCGTTACCATAGATTTTTTGACCGTTTTCACATAAGGATCACGGAAAAAATAAATTATCCAATGTTGCCTGTCTCTCAACTCGGTAACGTCCTAGCGTCAATGGCTCATACGGCCAGTGGAAACATTGACGCTGCGATGTCACCAAACCGATATCCTACGCATTTTTTGGATATTTATTATTTTCCGCGACACTAAAACAACCTCATACATTGATGGTATTATGTTAAGCTTATTGACCAGACTTGAAAAAACCAGGCTTGTACCCGTTGTCA
This sequence comes from Desulfogranum japonicum DSM 18378, assembly GCF_000429945.1. Taxonomy (GTDB): domain Bacteria; phylum Desulfobacterota; class Desulfobulbia; order Desulfobulbales; family Desulfobulbaceae; genus Desulfogranum; species Desulfogranum japonicum. Next base: position 24,438 of record NZ_AUCV01000059.1, read on the forward strand.
GTCTCCCGTCTGTTGAGGCGGCCCTGTCCCTGGCAGAAATTTTATTGCAATGTAACCTCCCCGTAGTAGAAGTAACTTTTCGAACACCACATGCAGCGGCTGGTATTGCCGCAATTAAAAACAATTTTCCCCAGATTGAATTGCTTGCAGGGACTATTCTTACACCCAAGCAGGCCGATAGCGCATTGGAAGCAGGTGCGACTGCCATTGTCTCTCCAGGATTTTCTCCGCAACTTGCCGCTCACTGCACCTCACAAAATGTTCCGTTTTTTCCAGGTGTCTGCACTCCCTCCGAGGTACAGACGGCATTAGAGTCAGGCTGTGACAGATTGAAATTCTTTCCTGCAGAAAAAATGGGCGGAACAGGCATGCTCTCTCTGTTCAGATCTTTATATAAAGAAGTTTCATTCATGCCTACCGGCGGAATCAGCCTGAATAACATAAAGGACTACTTGCAACTCGACAATGTGCTTTGCTGCGGTGGCTCATGGCTTTGCCCGGAACAGTTGATGGCAGAGAATAAATGGGAGGAAATTAAAAGTCGGGTCAGAAAAGCTGTGCAGGTTGTCAATACTTGATCATAAACTTCAAAAAATCTCCAGCTTATCCAAACCTGAAACGAACGAGGCACTTGAAATATATATCTTATAAAAAAAAGATAGACCTCTCACGGTCAGTCACCGGAATAGCCCAGCCTGAAGAGGATACTGGTCATCCCCCATCCTGTTCAGGCTGAACGTACGAACAATCACTCATACTCTTTTTAATGGATTACCCCTCTTTATCACCTTGTACTTCCACAGCTACATCATAGAGGGTGGCCCCATTGCCTTTATCAGTCAACCGCTGGGACATCAGCGCATTGACACCATTTTCCCCTGCAACGAAATCCAACCACCAGAGCCCTTCCGTCACTACTGTTCCAGGGATAGTTCTCTCACTCACACTCAACGTGAAACGAACGCTCCCATAGTCATTAAATGCCGTCACCTGTTGCCCGTCAACCAATTCTCTGACCTCTGCATCTTCAGGATGCATCAGAAGGCACATAACAGCTTGCTTTGCACGCAAACCATCCTGCTCATAAAAAGTTGAGTTTAAACTGTACCGACTGGGTGCGGACTGCAGAAGTAATGGAAATGAGTCATACGCAGCATGGGTAGACAGTATCCTTGGTAATGGTTCAGATTCACGAACATTAAGAATCTCTATCTTTCCCGACGGAGTAAGCCATTGAGATTTGGGGTCTGTGGGCACATTCAGAACCACAGCTTTTCCCTGCTGTAAACGTTCATTGGTTCCTTTATCCCTCCAGGCATTCTCGTCAGCCAGCAATTCTCCTATCAAGTCAGTGGCCTGTTTGGTAAAAAACGGTTCATTCCATCCCATTCCCTCTGCAAGCATCTGAAAAACCTGCCAGTTGGATTTGGCCTGTCCAACCGGTGCAATGATGGCTTTGCCAAGTTGTGCGCAATAGTGGCCATAGGAACGGTATAAATCGTCATGCTCCAGTGAAGTTGTGGCTGGCAACACTATGTCTGCAAATCTGGCAGTATCAGTCATGAAGCGCTCATGGACAACAGTAAAAAGATCTTCTCGCCTAAGCCCTTCATGAATGGCACATTGATCAGGTGAAACCAGTGCAGGGTTGGCATGATACACATACAGAGAGTGTACTGGTGGAGTGAAGGTGCCTGAAAGGGCAGCACCAAGTTGGTTCATATTGATAACCCTCGTTGACTGTTTCATGAAATCAGGGCGTACGATTTTGTGCATGGCGAAAGCAGCCCCGGTCGAGGTTCCACCAAACACTCCCCCACCACTTCTCGTCCATGCTCCTGTTAAAGACGGTAAACAGGTAATCGACCTGACTGCCATGGCACCGTTTCCATACCTGGAAAGACCATTACCCAAACGAATAAACGGTGCTTCTGCAGCAGCATATTGGCTGGCCATCCGTTCTATTACTGCAGAAGGAATCCCGGTAAGCACCGACATTTTTTCAGGAGAACAATCAGACAATACAGTCTGGGTGAGTTCTTGGTAACCGAGTACGTTTTCACTAATGAAGCTGGTATCTGTCAGATTGTCGCGTACCAGGACATGCATCATCCCCAGAACCAGGGAGGTATCAGAACCAGGCTTCAACAGAAAGACTTCATCGGCCAATTCGGCAGTGGCCGTCATATACGTATCAATCACCCATATTTTAGCCCCTTGCCTTTTTGCCAGTAAAGCATCCCGCATGGTATGTATGCTTGTTGCTGCGGCATTAATACCCCAGAGAATAACCAGATCACTCTGAAGAATCTCCTCTGGTTGCATACCTGGCGTTTCCCCCATAACCGTTGACCACCCAGCTCCTTTGGCCGCTGAGCAGATTGTTCGCTCAAGTTGTGACGCTCCCAGATAATGAAAAAATGCGTGCCCTGCATTTCGCTGAACCATCCCCATGGTTCCCCCATAGGAGTATGGTAATATAGCTTCAGTTCCGTACTTCATAGAGATATTTTGCCAGGTTTCGCAGACTCGTTGGATAGCCTCCTCCCATGATATCGGGGTAAACCTCCCTTCTCCTTTTTTCCCTGTCCTGAGTAAAGGAGTGGTCAATCTTCCTGGAGAGTGAACCGTTTTCCCATAACTATGCATCTTCGGGCAAATAAAGCCTTGGGTGACAGGATGAGCAGGATCTCCGGCAACGCTTAAAACAGTGTCACCTTCCACTGTAATCAGGAGTCCACAGGCATCCGGACAATCATATGGGCAAACAGATGTAAGAATTTGTCTTCTATTCACGCTACACACCATAGTTTATTGAACGTAACTGCTCACAGTGCCCCTGATCTTTCCGTGATCAGTCTGGCATACGTATGGGTCTATACCCAGCGCCCGCTTGCTTGCGAAAACCTCAGGCACCCTGTGAGGGGTTACAAATGCAGGAGAGTTTCCAGGTTTAGTTACTCACCCTATGAATAGTTACCATTGAACAATATACTTGCTTGCAGTCAGATTTATTTTCTCTTTCTACAAAAATGATTATCATTATGCTATTCTTATTCCGAGGAGGTACACTTACCGGTTATGCCTTCCTCTGAAAGAAAAACGGTATTCGTAACTGCTTACAGTGCACCTGATCTTTCAGCGATCAGCCTGGCTTACGTATGGGGCTATACACTGCGCCAGCCTGCTTGCAAAAAACTCAGGCACCCTGTAACCAGTTACAAATACAGGAGGGTTGCCAAGTTTAGTTACTTACCCTATGTGTCGTTTCCGATATTCTCATTTAATATATACTGCCATGCCACATTCCTCCAATGTTAATCAACATTGTATCGATACACATGTTATAAGAGCTAACCAGGGCGAAGCCCAACGGTGTGTACTTTGTAAAAAACCACATTGCCAGGTCGGTTGCCCCATTGATACGCCAATTCCTGAAATTGTAAAATTGTATCGTGAAGACAAACTGCTGGATGCTGGAAAAATCCTTTTTGAAAACAACCCATTATCTGTTATTTGCGCATTGGTGTGTGTCCATGAGGATCAATGCAAAGGCAATTGTGTGCGTGGCAAAAAGGGCGAACCAATACGGTTTCATGAAATCGAGTACGAGATTTCACTCAGATATCTCGAACAGGTTCAATTTCCGAAAGTTACGCCAACCAAGGCCCGTATTGCGGTTGTAGGAGGTGGACCGGCAGGTATCACCGTGGCATACCTGCTGGCAAGAAACGGATATAATGTAACCTTATTTGATGCCCACGACAAAATCGGGGGAGTGCTGCGCTATGGCATTCCAGAATATCGATTGCCAAAAAGGATTATCGATCTTCTTGAAAATGAACTCTATGCCATGGGAGTAAAAATCCGACCAAATACCATGATTGGCCCGGTTATCTCACTGGACAGACTTTTTGAGGATGGCTATAAAGCTGCTTTCATCGGAACAGGCGTGTGGAATCCCAGAACATTGGGCATCAAAGGGGAAACGCTGGGCAATGTGCATTATGCCATCGACTATCTCAAATCCCCGAATGTGTATCGATTGGGAAAACGGTTGGCAGTTATCGGTGCTGGAAACGTAGCCATGGACGTAGCCCGAAGCGCTAAAAGGAACGGGGTACCCGAAGTAACCATTATCTATCGTAAAAACTTTGAACAAATGCCTGCAACCAGACATGAACTTGAACAAGCTCGTTCAGAAGGTATTCGTTTCTTGCTGCAACGTGCCCCCATTGAATTAACCGAAACAGGTTTGCGCCTTGCGGTGCAGGAACAGGTATCAGGAGAAAACGGCAGCATGAACTGGCGCGATAGGGGAATTGCAGAAGAGTTTTTTGCCTGCGATACCATTATTATTGCTGTCAGCCAGGTTCCTAAAACCAACATCGTTTCCAGCACCACAAAACTCAACACCAATCGAATGGGATTACTGATAACTGATGACAAAGGTAACACCACCAAGGAGGGAACCTTTGCCTCAGGCGATGTGGTTACTGGAGCTAAAACCGTGGTGGAGGCGGTTGTGCAGGCAAAAGTAGTGGCCGAGACCATAGACAGATACTGCAGGGAAAATGGGTACAATACATAATAATACTCATCCCCCTCTGTCTCTCTTTTAGGGCTGCGGAAAAAATAAATTATCCAATCTAGCGTGTCTCTCAACTCGGTAACGTCGTCGCGTCAATGACTCACAATACGGCCAGTATGGAACCATTGACGCGACGACGTTACCAAATCGATACCCTACACAATTTTTAAATATTTATCATTTTCCTCCACCCTTGCACCGAGCCAGGCATACTGCTCGTAAACCTTGTCTGCAATTCTTAGTGATTTTCTGTTTGGTCATAGTACAGAATGAACGATCAGACGTGCCCAATTTTTTGAAAAACAGTGGTCAGTATAATTGGCTAAATTCATAAATTTAGTCTTTTCCGTAATTTTTTTCCTAAAATACGGAATACAAAAAGGGTTGCATTTCACATTTTTTTGCATACAAATCAATTTGTTATATCAAAACAAGCAATATCCGTATTGTATAATGTACAGCCATTGTTTACAAAAATGATCTTCAATATACAGATTACGGATACGTATCAAGTCGAAATATACCGATGTCCATCGTTATATGGATATATGATACATGAACTGGTTACAGCTTGTTAAGGTTTCTGCAAGCAGGCTGTTGCAGCATACTGGCCATACGTACGCCAGGCTGAACGCGGAAAGATTAGATGTGCTGTGAGCAGTTACCATACGATAGAACATCTCCCTGAGCTACCTTGCACATAAAAAGCTAATATACAATAACACGTTACACATCAAATCCTTTTCCCTCTTTTGTTCATTTTCTCTATATCAGATTCTTTCTGTGCTTCCCCTTATACCTTTTGCGTAACCGATCACGGGTGCTTCAGATTTGAGCAAGCGCGGTTTTTCGCAGGTAAGCGAAGACTCCGGTAGGCTATTTATGTGTGAAACCGGCGGTCGTGCAAAGAGATAAGCGACCAGCGAGAGACTTCGTGGAATACCTGTGATCAATTACCCTTTTGCTCGGTAAGCACGGACACTTGATGCTCATCTTTTCCCAATAGATCCATAGTGAATTCAATTCAATACATTAGTGTGCCTTTTACCGCTACAGCGAGCAGTATATTTTTCCGAATTAACGAAATTCCAGCTGGTTTTCTCACGATTGACGTACATATTCAAACCGGTACACCCAGAAAGGTGAATAGAGAACAACAGTAATAGGCCAATTACACTCCACATTATATATAAGCGAAGAAAATACCTGTTCAAAGGCACTTTTCTTGCAAAGCAATGTGTAAGAAAGAGTAAGTATTGGTAAGTCTCTTTTTAAGTACACCTCAAGCAATAGGGAGGGATTATGAAAAAAGCAGCGTTATTCCTACTGTCGTTTTTACCAATCGGGGTATTAAATGCAAATGCAACACCGTTTACAGTAAACCTTGATACTGAAATAAGCGGTGCAACACCGGCTTCAGCTCCCATCGTACTCACCTTTGATGATTCGGTTTCGGGCACAGTATCAATAACAATGGATGCCTCCTCATTAACTTTAGGGGAAGCTATAACAGGTATATATTTAAATTATACAGGAGACCTCAGCGTCCTCACTTCATTTTCATCCAGTGTTGATCCTAGCGTCCCTACTGTATCCATGGCTTATGATTCCTATAAAGCGGACGGAGACGGCTTTTTTGATATCCTGCTAGAATGGGGTGTAAATGATTTTGACGCTGGTGAAATTTTCAGCATCGATTTTATGGCACCAGGTATCATGGCTGACTACTTTAATGCCTTCAGTGTTCCTGGAGGAGGAAATGGCACCTGGGTTGCGGCCGCACATGTCCAAAGCATTGGCGATGGAGATTTCAGTGGTTGGATGGCAGGTACCACAAGTCAGGTTCCCGAACCTGCTACCATGCTTTTATTTGGAGCGGGAATTGCGGGACTTGCAAGTCTGAGAAGAAAAAAATAATACATTTATCAGCATCATAAAAAAATAGCAGAGGCTTTAGCCTCTGCTTTTTTATTGCCCGGTTATCTCGTTATATGTAAAGGTGTGATCATCAAAAAATACAACCCTCCTGATATAATCAACAAGATTCAGCTTCACTTATGATTTTGCACTTGGTGTTTTGGTGACTCTCTTAAAAAAATACTGGTTCTTCCTCGGTATACTTACGGTCTCCACTCTGCCGCTGCTCGACAAGTCTGATCAAACAGCCAGCCTGGGGTCATGGTTCAAGATGCACCATGGGCCTGAAGGAAGTATATTCCTCGTCTTTATCTTCTCTGGATTAATGGTACAATCCAGGCAAATTATAGCAGGTATGGCAGATGCAAAGGGAACAGCAGCTTCACTGGCTATTACCTTTCTCGTCGCCCCAGCCATTGCCCGTCTATGGAGCGTGTTTCCTCTCCCAGAGAGCATCTATACAGGGATAATACTCATTGCCATTATGCCGAGTACCTTAAGTAGTGGTGTTATTATGACGGGACTTGCAGGCGGCAATTCTATCCATGCACTTCTAATCACCATTCTTGGCAATATTATGGCCATTTTTACTATCCCTGTAACACTCCAATGGCTTATGAGCGGTGACAATATACAAACAGGTAATATGGAGTTTGCCCAGTCGAGCTTGATGTTGAAAATCGCATTACTGGTTGTTATCCCTCTCGCCGTGGGAGTTACCTGGAGAAAGGCCTTTCCAACTACTGTAAAACGCTTTACACCTTACGCAGGCATATTTAGCCAGATAAGCATCCTTTTCATCATCTGGATGGCCATATGTAATGGAAAAAACGATGTCGTCCAGGGTGGTATCGTCTTTATTGCAATCATACTTCTTAGTACAGGTCTTTTTCATTGTATGTTAATACTGGTTGGGATGTATATATCCCACCTATGCGACATACACAAAGGACGAAGAGAAAGTGTAATTATCATGGGAGGACAAAAAACATTACCTTTAAGCCTGATTATACAATCATCTTTATTTCCTGATTTAGGCCTGGCAGCTGTTACCTGTGTTCTACACCATATTCTCCACCTGGCAGTAGACGCATTTCTGGTTCAATATCTTAAACAAAAAGGTAACTGCTCACAGCGCACCTAATCTTTGGTGATCAGCCTGACTTACGTAATTCCTGCCTGTTTATTGCCCACTCTCCCAAAAAAAATGCATCAAACCACAGGTACCCCACGAAGTCTCCCGCTGGTCGCTTATCTCTTTTCACGATCGCGGTTTCCCCCACAGATAGCCTTCCGGAGTCATCGCTTACCTGCAAAAAACCGCAATTGTCCAAATCTGAAGCAACTGCAACCAGTCACAACTCAAAACTAATTGAAATATCCAAAAATTGCGTAGGATATCGGTTTGGTAACGTCGTCGCGTCAATGTTTTCATACTGGTCGTATTGAGTAATTGACGCGACGACGTTACCGAGTTGAGAGACAAGCAAGATCGGATAATTTATTTTTTCCGTGCCCCTTAACCAAGTATAGCTTGCAGGTCTTCGTCAGGTGTGGAGATTGGCATGATATTGAAATTCTCCACTAACACATTGAGAACATTTGGGGTCACAAACGCCGGTAAACTTGGCCCGAGTCGTATACCCCTGATTCCCAGGGAAAAGAGTGATAGTAGAATAACGACTGCCTTTTGTTCATACCAGGAAAGAACCAGTGATAAGGGGAGATCGTTAACTCCGCAATCAAAAGCATCGGCCAGTGCCATGGCAATTTTCACTGCGGAATAGGCATCGTTGCATTGACCTACATCGAGCAGCCTTGGAATTCCTCCTATATCGCCCAGTTTTTTGTCAAAAAAGCGGAACTTACCGCACGCCAGAGTAAGAACCATGCAGTCCTCTGGAACTTTTTCGACCAGCTCAGTGTAATAGTTGCGCCCAGGCTTGGCACCATCACAGCCACCTACCAGGAAGAAATGACGGATAGC
>NZ_AUCV01000060.1 GCF_000429945.1 Desulfogranum japonicum DSM 18378
ATGGAATGTCTGCAAAAAGACAAAGAGGAAATGCTGGCATTTTATGATTTTCCAGCTCCTCATTGGCAGCACATTCGAACGTCCAATCCAATAGAATCTACGTTTGCCACAGTACGCCTGAGAACAGCTAAAACAAGAGGATGCGTTTCCAGGCGTACCATATTATCCATGGTGTTTAAGCTCGGCCAAAGCGCCCAAAAGAAATGGCGTCGATTACGAGGATTCAAGCTGCTTGCAGATGTAGTACGCGGGGTAGAGTTCAAAGATGGGGAGAGAGTTGTACCGATAGAAGAAAGCGGGCTCGACAGGATCGTCAATGTTTAGGAATGATTCTTCGAACACCAGACTTGACTATAACTCGACAGAAACAGCAATCACTGACTGTCCTCTCCCACACCACCAGGCACAGTAGTTGTAGTCATCACCAGCGGATTTCCATACATTTCCATAAGCATGGTCACAGAGCGCTGTGAGCGCACGGTGAGACCTTCTATGCTATTTGTATGGAAAATACTGCTGGCAATGCTACGGCCTACCAGAGTACTGAAGAGACATCCTTTCTATGGATTGTTAATAGGAAGTCTGTGATGAAATGCTACAGACCATCTGCATAAGCCTTCAGTGATCCAACATTCTGCTGACCACTTTAGAAATCAATGAAGACATATCTGTAGCCTATTCATCACCAGTACTGGGTCGCTACCGCTCCGGGTTACAGCTCCAATCCTCGACCTGATCCGCTACGCTCCTCAGCTCTGTGGTTGGGCCGTCTGCGCTACGCTCACTACGTTCGCTGTTACGACCCTATATGATTTCTTCAAACTAAGGTTCATCATCACAGCTGCTGACTTAAAACTTAAAATTACTTATTACCAACCGATAAGCATATAGAGGGAACATCTTTGACTCATTCCCATCTCCCTTTTAATGCATCATACTTTAAGTACAAATATGAATATATCTAGCATCCAAGTAAGTCTCTACGCTTACCAGAGGTATTCAGAAAGCAGTGTTGATTCAATTGCAAACGAATCAATATCCAGCAGCTCAAACCAGTCAGCAAGCAGCTCGTCGGTAACCCCCTTACGAGACCGCATAGTTAGTCAAATCAAGAAAACTGCTGGAGATGAACAAAAGGCTGAACAACTGTTGCAAAGCTACTCCAAGCCGAACAATGGAGGGATATTAGTTGCTGCCAGTAATATGCCAAACTTGAAAGATGTAGAAGCGATTAGACGGTTTGAAAGCATATCAAATGCATTTGAAAGAGAAAATGCCGCAGTTGAGCAACAAAAAACCGAACTAATAGCCAATGGAAAAGAGGAGGGAAAAACAACGGAAGAAATCCTCACCGAGCTTGTGAATTTCTACGACTCACAATCTGATTTATATAAAACTGGTATAGGATGGGAAGGCAGTCTATTCTCCTTCAATAATAGCTCTTCAATTGGCTGGGAGAAAACATTAGAGCAATCACCGACTGTCGTTGATACGTTTGCATGAAAAGATATATAGAGGGAGGATCAATAATATTTGTCTCGCCCCTGCTGATCATTTAGCTTTTTTGATTTTCTCAAAAATTGACAATGGCTTTCTGCTAAATTGCTCACCCGTTTTCGAGTAACCGGCCATAATTGCGTAAATTATAAAAAGTGCAAATAACAAGATTACGCCAACAATTTTGTTAAAATCGAATACCCAAAAGACTATGATACCTAAAAGCCACCATGCACCAAGCGAAAGGGCTATTAATGAAAAAAATATCAATATCCCTATTAAAATTTTTCCGAAAAGTCTCATTGCTAACGTCAATATCGAGTTTAAAAAGAGCCAGCACCGCTGACTTCCATTAGTTACAATAACATAAATACTAGCCGAAGATAAGGGAAGACTCGAGAGGGATCACATTGATATCTATGCGAATGCAAAGTAGCTGGAAGGAGAAATCTTAAGATTGAGCGCGTTTCGAGATTCTTGAGGTTACAAGTGGCAATATCAACCTTGAAAGCCCTTGCGTCGATTATCCCGCATTGCATGTTAGATAGCACAATGACTGAGGGAAAAATTCTCCCGGCTACCCGATTGGTTGATTATCTTTATTGTAAGCATTGAGACAATGTATAGCTTCTATTCCAGTGGCATACAACACATTATGATGACTCTCTATAAACATCCATTTGAGCTTCTTGTCTGCTAGGGCGTACTCAAAGGCGAGGCATTCATCCAAAACACGAGCTGCAATATTTGGATACGTATAATAGACGCTTTCTTCATCTTCACAAGGAATGAACCAAATCTTCTTATCATCATTTGAGCAAATATCAGAAATCAATCTGTGCGCCCCGTTAAAAAGTTCTATTAGAATACTTTTTCGAGGATGTGCCACCTACCCTAACACAGGGGGCCATACAATCGTCAAGCATTCAGAGGGAATAATATTCTATTACTCTCATGGGATCAGCAACGGCAAGCTTGAAGGAATAAAAAACAAAAGTAAGACAATGAAGCGACAGGCGTACGGGTTTCGGGATGTAGAATATTTTAAACTGAGACCCTATGATCTTCACTGCTCCAGGTACGCGTTTACCGGATGAAGCAAAAAATCTAGACTGGCTACTTAAAGGACAAAAAAAGAATACACGGATAATTTGGGGACACAACATGCAAAGCTTAACACGTTGAAAAAAGGCAAAAATTGGCGGAAGTGCATGGGAATCGAACCCACCTGGCGAGCTATTCACCCGCCACACCGGATTTGAAGTCCGGGAGAGCCACCAGTGCCCTTTCCACTTCCACTATGTAATTTTAATTTAATAAGTATTGACCTGAAAAACAACTTTTTATTATAATCGTATATTCTACACAAAATGATATCCTAATACCTATTTGCTAACCGGGTTGGAGCTTCCCCAAGATTTACATGGAATGTGAGCGACTAATTCGCCTTATAAAAGACTGGTACCTGCGAGTTAAGCAGGAAACCATGGCCCCTGCGCGTATGATGCAGTTTGTGGATCAGCACGTGAAGGAATGCGAAATCTGTCAGTCCGAAGAAGGACTTGCAGAAGAGATAGAAAAAATTCGAGAATTCATCGTCCCGGAATCCAAAATTCCAAAAGCTGTTAGAGACCAGGATGATCGTCCGACGCCTGAAATTTCGCCTGATGAGGATGAAGAGGACGAGGATGATATGGATGATGATGAGGACGACGAAGATGAAGATGAGGACGACGAAGATTACGACAGCATGGACTATGACGATATAGAAACTGACGATTAAAAAGGTCAGCGTTTTTCTTATTTCCACACTGTCATAATCTCTGCGCAGCAACACAGTTATACTATCCGGGCGTTGCCTCTGGGTTCTGTCCGGATATGTCATTGCTGCTCTTCAGACAATATCAGGCATATCTCTGACAGTCTCTTCAGACTGATAATCCTTTGACGAACTCACCCGTAATGCGTGTTACGCTGTATTTACGTGAATGCAGCCGTACTTCTTACAGCCTCTCTGCGATGACGATATTCTGTTATACTTCCGAGAATATCCAAGGGGTAATATGCCTTCTCTGTTCTTCATAGGCGAGGATCTTATCTTGATCCCTGAGGGTAATCCCTATATCATCCAACCCGTTTAGAAGACACTCCTTTCGAAAAGGATCGACATCAAACTCTCTTGTCTGCCCATCCCGCATGATGATCACCTGTTTCTCGAGATCAACAGTCAAGGTGAACCCAGGTTCTGCATACATAGCGGTAAAAAGCTGTTCAATCACCGAATTCTCTTGAAGAATTGGCAGGATACCATTTTTAAAACAATTATTATAAAAGATATCGGCAAAACTTGGTGCAAGTAACACCTTAAACCCATAATCCAGAAGTGCCCATGGAGCATGCTCACGGCTTGATCCGCACCCAAAATTACCCCGTGTCAGTAGGATAGTAGCATTCTGATATCGATCCTGGTTCAACATGAGGTCAGGATTACGAGGCCTTGCGCTGTTATCCATCCCAGGCTGTCCCTCGTCCAGATAGCGTAGTGCATCAAAAAGGTTAGGTCCAAATCCTGTGCGCTTGATTGATTTCAAAAACTGCTTGGGAATAATCAGGTCCGTATCCACGTTAGCCCTGTCCATAGGAGCCACAATACCTGTATGCACATGAAATGGTTCCATCAGGCCATCCCCTTCCAGTAACGGATATCTACAAAATGCCCGGCAATGGCAGCGGCAGCAGCCATCTGAGGGCTTACCAGGTGAGTACGACCTCCAAATCCCTGCCGCCCTTCAAAATTCCGATTGGATGTGGAAGCGCAGTGTTCTCCATTTCCGAGTTTATCATCATTCATGGCCAGACACATGGAACATCCCGGTTCACGCCATTCAAAACCAGCCTCTTTGAACACGTTATCCAATCCTTCCTGCTCTGCCTGTTGTTTCACCAGACCAGACCCGGGAACAACCAAAGCCTGCTTCAACGTCGGTGCTATTTTTTGTCCGACGACAATTCTGGCAGCAGCCCGGAGATCTTCAATGCGAGAGTTGGTGCAGGATCCGATAAAAATGCGATCCAGTTGAATATCCGTAATTTTTTGTCCAGCCTGCAACCCCATATACCTGAGAGCCTGTTGTATCCCTTCTGCTTCTGTTTCAGAGACAGCCTGTTCAGGTGAGGGAATTGTTGCAGTAACCGGCAGCACCATTTCAGGGGAGGTTCCCCAACTTACCTGGGGCGCGATATCGGATGCATTGATCTCCACAACCCGGTCAAAGACTGCGTCGTCATCAGAGACAAGTGTTTTCCAGTAAGCCACCGCCTGATCCCACATTTCACCCGTAGGAGCAAACGGACGACCCTGGACATATGAGAGAGTTGTCTCATCTACCCCGATAAGCCCTGCCCTGGCACCAGCCTCAATGGACATATTGCAAATGGTCATCCGGCCTTCCGTGGACAGTGACCGTATGGTTGACCCTGCAAATTCAATGGTGTATCCGGTCCCGCCGGCTGTTCCGATGGTACCAATAATGTAAAGGATTATATCTTTGGCCGTAACTGATTCATCAAGCTCACCTTCTACTTTGATGAGCATATTTTTCATTTTTTTCTGCAGTAAACATTGGGTCGCAAGAACATGTTCGACCTCTGACGTTCCAATCCCCTGGGCAAGGGTTCCAAGCGCGCCATGGGTTGAAGTATGGGAGTCTCCACAAACAACTGTCATTCCTGGCAGGGTTGCTCCCTGCTCAGGCCCCACTACATGGACAATTCCCTGACGCTGGTCGTCCATATCAAACTCAAGGATATTAAAATTCTTGCAATTATTCTGTAATGTCAGAACCTGCAACCGTGACACAGGGTCACAGATACCGTCTATTCCTGATCTTCTCTCTTGGAAGAGTGTGGGCACATTATGATCCGGCATTGCGAGGTTGGCACCAATCCGCCAAGGGGTCCGTCCGCTCAGTTGCAACCCCTCAAAAGCCTGGGGAGAGGTAACTTCATGAATTAAATGCCTGTCAATATAGATCAGAGCAGTTCCATCTGGTCTCTGAGTGACCAGATGTGCTTCCCATAATTTATCGTACAGTGTTTTTCCCTTCATTCCCCTCCTCTGCCAGTGGTTACATCAGCGGCAGCATTCTTCTACTTTTCGCCCCCGCAGCTTTGACCACCAGCGGTTTATCAACAATGGCCCGGATGCTTCACCAGGGACGACGGTTATCGCAGATGTTGGGCAATTATTTGTACAGGCCCCACAACCGATACATTGTTCCACATTGATAACTGCGGCTTTTCTCTTCAATCTGAAAACAGGATAGGGGCAGACAACTCCACAAAGTCCGCATCCTATGCAAAGGTCTCTGTTGACCTGGAGTGTATAAGGGTTTGACGAATAAAAAATATTCTTCATATGGTAGTAATTGTTATTGTTGAAATGAACGATCTCTTCATTCGTAATCAAGCCATATCAGGCCCTGTAATATAAACGGATCAGAGTGTTCAAAAGCAGACAGAGATTCATTCCATGTGTATTTTTATACAGCTACACGGAACGCTCCATCTGATTGGCGAGAAAGCTTCTCTTGTTTGTGTCATGCAAAAAACGGCTGCATCAGCATTCGCTTTAAAACATTTCGGGGTATGGCAAGTATGTCCCAGTGAATACAGTAGCACATAGTGTTACCTCCTTCTGACCGAACAAGACCAGCTTCTTTGAGAATTTTTAGATATTGACTTACCGTTGAACGAATCAACGCTAAAACCACAATAATACGTTGGCAAACACTTCTGCATCATAGAATGCCCAGGAATCTGACTGGCGGTTACCGGGCCTGCTGTGCTGTATGCAACGATATTGTGCACCTCCATCTCTTTCAAATCGGCAATGGACGATAGACTATAAAAAATAATCTGTCAATAACCACGTGCTTTTTAGGTATTCAGAGCTAAGATCCACTCAACTCTTTTCGTGAATATTTTTACAAATATCTCAGAAAAAGCTGTGCAACGACAATACGTTTGGCACCATGCAGCTGAAAACCAACCCCAGCGTAAACAAGCAGCTATCTTCTCGTAACTCATCACAAGGGCTGTAAATTTGGACAAACGCAATTAGCGGGAGACTTCATGGAGTGTCTATGATCAGTTTCATCTTGTTATTGTACAGCTGAAAGCAAAGCTATATTTCCAACCGGAAAACTCCTCTACGGAGTTTGATGTGCGCACTTCATGGACTTTGTTATCTTTCCAGCTTATAGTACCTGTAAAGAGTGCTAACGCAACAATGCTCTTTTCCACATAACTCTGCATATTTCTCTACAGAGTATACTGCCCGTCACCATACGTATCCATCCGCATCTAATTTTAGCGATAAGGAGATACCCTATGAGTAGAGTGATGTCCATCGGCGAATATCTCATCCAGAAACTTCATTCCCATGGAATCCGACATATGTTCGGAATACCAGGAGACTATGTCCTTGGGTTTTATGATCAGGTGGAAAAATGCACTGAAATCGAGCTCATCAACACCTGTGACGAACAGGGTGCCGGGTTTGCGGCCGATGCCTATGCACGAATCTCCGGCCTGGGAGCGGTTTGTGTTACATATGGTGTGGGTGGTTTAAAAATAGCAAATACCACAGCCCAGGCCTTTGCAGAAAAATCTCCGGTCGTGGTCATCAGTGGCAGTCCTGGAATTGAAGAACGGCATGTTCAAGGCATGCTGCACCATCAAATAACTGATTTTGGCACACAATTACGTGTTTTTGAAGAGTTCACAGTCGCTTCAACGGTCATTTCCTCAGCACAGACTGCCCAGCGTGAGATAGATAGAGTAATCCAGGCAGCGTTGATCCATAAACGCCCGGTATATATTGAATTGCCAAGAGATATGGTGTTTACCTCTCTCTTTATCCAGGATGAGGAGGCAGCTCCAGTGACAGCCAGCCATCCGGATGCTCTTCAGGAAGCCGTTGAAGAAGCCACCAACTTGATTAATCGTTCCAGACAACCGGTCATCCTTGCCGGTGTGGAAATTCACCGTTTTGGCATGCAGCACGCTGTCACAGAGCTGGCCCATCGGCTAGGAATACCAATGGCGGCAACGGTACTGGCAAAATCAGTGGTACCTGACACCGATCCTCTGTACCTCGGTGTCTTTGAAGGAGGAACCGAAGCTGTAACAGAGTATGTGGAAAACAGCGATTGCCTGATCCTGTTGGGCACCTTTCTTACTGATCTGAATCTTGGCCTGTTTACCTCCAATATTGATCCAACCACCGCAATTCACGCGACCAGTGAAAAGATTTCCATCAGACACCATCGTTACGACACGGTGCTCTTCTCTGATTTTATCCAGGGCCTGCAGCTGGCCCCCATAACGCCAAGAGAGGTCGGAGAGATTCCCAGGCCGATTCCACCCCAGGCTGTCCAACCGGGAAGTGAGGACAATGCCCTCACTGTAGCATCCTTATTTCAGCGTTTGAATGGATTTATCAGTGGAGACACCATGATTGTCGCCGACGTGGGTGATGCGCTTTTTGGAGCAAACGATCTCTTTGTACACAATGCAGCGGACTTTCTTTCCCCGGCCTACTACGCCTCTCTTGGCTTTGCCGTTCCAGGTGCACTTGGTGCCCAGATGGCCAACCCTTATGTCCGCCCGCTGGTTCTGGTTGGTGATGGAGCTTTTCAAATGACAGGCATGGAACTCTCCTCCATCGCCAGGTATAAACTCACTCCCATTGTTCTGGTTTTAAACAACCAGGGATATTCAACAGAGCGTCCCATGATTGATGGACCCTTTAATGACGTTCACCCTTGGGAATTCAGCAAAATACCTGAATTACTGGGATGTGGACAGGGATTTAAAGCTCGCACCGAAGGAGAACTCCACAATGCTCTGGTCGCAGCTGTGGAAAAATGGGACACGTTTACCATCATTGATGCGATCCTGGACCGAGATGACCGTTCGCCCGCTTTGATACGGCTAACCAAAAAACTCGGTGAAAAGGTCAAGGCAGCTGCGGGTAAGGAGTAATGGCCCCTTCTGCATATCTCAAGCTATATTCCAGCGGTGTGCTGCGGGAGCGTGCCGATGAAGCTCTGCGTGTGCTCCATCATTGCCAGCTCTGTCCCAGGAAATGCAATGTAAACCGCCTTGAGGACAAAGTGGGGCTCTGCCAGACCGGGTCCATGGCCCTGGTTGCCAGCTACGGGCCTCACTTTGGCGAAGAAGCGCCTCTGGTAGGTGTCAATGGTTCCGGCACGATTTTCTTTGCCGGATGCAATCTGCTCTGCTGTTTCTGTCAAAATGCAGATATCAGTCACTCCGTTGCACATGCATCTACTGTTGCCCCGCAGCAACTGGCAGAAATCATGCTGGAACTGCAGCACACAGGCTGCCACAATATCAATCTGGTTACCCCCAGTCACATAGTGCCTCAATTTCTCCAGGCCCTTCTTCTTGCCGTGGACCAGGGACTTACTCTCCCCATTGTCTATAACACCAGCGGCTATGATACGGTGGAAACGCTGCAACTTCTTGACGGCATCATTGATATCTACATGCCGGATATAAAATTCTGGAACGCAGAAACCGCTACACGCTATGCAAAAGCTCCCGACTACCCGAAAATAGTCCGTAAAGCAGTAAGAGAGATGTATCGACAAGTGGGAAACCTGGTAGTTGACGAGCAGGGACAAGCGGTGAGAGGTTTACTGGTCCGTCACCTGCTTATGCCCGGTTTGGATGAAGAAACCAATGCCATTCTGAAATTTCTGGCAGATTCGGTAAGCCTTGACACGTATATCAATATTATGGATCAGTATCATCCCAGTGGTAATGCAAACCAATACCCGGAGTTGATGCGGTCTTTGGCAACCGATGCCCGTGCCACCGCCTGTCAGTATGCCAGGTCTCTTGGCCTTCACCGCATTGATGAACGTGATCTGGCTGGACTTTTACAAAGGATAGCTTCTTTACAGCAATAAGTTTCGCGGGATTTGTAATCATTGACGCACATACACATCGCAGTCACAAGGTTACATCGATGGTCAAATTTACACGGTCTCTTCTTGACATGGAAGAAACTATACCGTATTCTCATGCGTATACAAACTTTGTGCGATACTGCAAACAAGGGAATACCAGATGCTGCCCATATTATTTACCGGAGCGGCGGCGGCCATGACCTCTATGGTTCATCGGCTTGCTGCGGCTCACCTGTAACACAGATACTATACGCCACTCACGCCTTTAGGACCGAGTCCCCGGTCCATGGTGTGATTCAGCCTGGACCGAACGGTTCAGGCTTTTTTTTTGTATAGCCCTTTGCTGGTTGAATCATAAAACGCTCACAGCAAAGCATAAGGAGGACACCATGAGCGATGCATTTTCCATTCGGTATGCCGACAGAATGAACCATCTCCCTCCATATCTGTTTGGCATTATCAACAAAATAAAGATGGAGAAACGATGGGAAGGCCAGGACGTCATAGACCTCGGTATGGGCAATCCCGTTGACCCGGCGCCCAAGGAAGTCACGGAAAAACTCTGTGAAGTAGCTCTGGATCCCAAAACTCACCGCTATCCAGTTGCGGGTGGCATGAAAAACCTGAAAAGGGAAATTGCCCTCTATTACGACCGAAAATACGATGTCTCCCTCAACGGGGTGGATGATGTTATCTGCACCATCGGATCAAAAGAAGGTATTTCACACCTTTGCCTTGCCCTGCTTGGTCCAGGCGACTCAGTTCTTGTTCCTGCTCCTGCTTTTCCAATCCATGTATATGCAGCGGTTATTGCCGGCGCCAATGTACTGCGCCTCTGTCTGGATTCTGAAGAAGATTTCCTCACCCAGATCAGTCGAATGTGCAAATCATTATATCCAGGGCCTAAGCTGGTAATGCTCAATTATCCTCACAACCCTACGGGAAAACTTGCAAGTAAGGATTTTTTTGCCGAAGTGGTGAAACTGGCTAAGCATTACAATTTTATGGTAATCAATGATTTTGCCTATGCCCAGATCACCTATGATGGTTATGTTGCACCGAGTTTTCTCGAAGTCCCTGGCGCTCTGGATGTGGGGGTAGAATTCGGCTCCTTTTCCAAATCCTACAACATGGCAGGCTGGAGACTGGGATACTGTGTCGGCAACAAAGAGATGATCGATGGGCTGGCAAAAATAAAAGGCTACTATGATTATGGTATTTTTTCCGCGATCCAGGTGGCTGGCATTGTGGCCATGCGCGATTGTGACGACAACATCAGTGAACAGGTTGCCGTGTACCAGAAACGCCGCGATGTTCTTTGCGATGGGCTTGTACGCATGGGCTGGGAGGTTGAAATACCAAAAGCCGGTATGTTTGTCTGGGTAAAAATACCTGAACCATATGCGCAGATGGGTTCCATCCAATTTTCCATCGAAATGATGAACCGGGCCAATGTGGCCGTAGCTGCCGGTGCCGGTTTTGGTGAAGAAGGTGACGGATACCTGCGCCTTGCTCTGGTTGAAAACGAAAACCGCATCCGCCAGGCCCTAAAACAGATGCGCAGAGCTCTGGGCGACATCGATAAGGAAATGGAAGCCGGCACATTCAAGCTTTCTACTGAATACTGAACCGGACTGTTCCTTCGCTTAAACCAGGATTTCTCCGTATAGTCCCCTATGTCTAGTACCCATAGGGGACGAGAATCAATACAACCGTTTTAAGATTTTTGTACGGTAAGCTGTCTGAGCCCATCCCTGGACAAACGAGATTGTCCAGGGATGGGCAACCTGTTACCGTGTACTTCAGTTTTATTTTGGAGATGTTTATTATGCGTGGTGTTTTTCTTGACGCAGAGAGTTTAGCAGACCTTGATCTATCACCCCTGAAAGCCCTTTTTTCCAGCTTATCGATCTTTCAACAGACTGATCCGAACCAGGTTGCCGAGCGCATCCAGGGAGCAGAGGTCATTATTGTCAATAAGGTGCGCCTTACCCGAGAGTTACTTGCCGCTCAAAGTGGATTACGGCTCATTTGTCTGGTTGCTACCGGTACCGATAATGTAAACTGTGCAGCCGCGCACGAGATGGGTATTTCAGTCTGCAATGCCCAGGCATATGGAACAGATTCAGTGGTGCAGCATGTTTTTTCACTCATGCTGGCCCTGCACACCAATCTTCTTGTCTACACGCAAGCTGTCCGTGACGGTAAGTGGGCAATGTCTAGTCAATTTTGTCTGCTCGACTATCCCATACATGAGCTCAAAGGCAAAACGCTTGGTATTGTAGGGTACGGAACCCTGGGAAAAGGAGTGGCAAGAATTGCTGAAGCATTTGGTATGGAGATTAGTATAGCTCAACGACCAGGCAGCACTCAAGCATCAGCTGATCGCATACCACTCCCTGAGTTGCTCCCCAAAATTGATGTACTCACTCTGCACTGTCCGTTGACCGAACATACTAAAAATGTGATCGATAAACAGGCATTGGAGCTGATGAAACCTTCTGCATTTCTTATCAATGCTGCCCGTGGTGGCATAGTCAATGAGCATGATCTGGCAGAAGCCTTAAAGGCAGGAACCATTGCCGGAGCAGCCACCGATGTTCTCAGTCAAGAACCTCCATCAGAGGGTAATCCCCTGCTTGCAGAAACTATTCCCAACCTGATCATTACACCCCACAATGCCTGGGGCAGTGTGCAGGCCAGGCAGCGTATCATTGACCAGACAGTTGAAAATATCCAGGGATTTATTAAGCAAAAACCAGTGCGAATTGTTAATGCATAACATGTTGTAAATATGTAGACTTTTCGTTTTTGTCGATCATTGCCGTTTCACGTGCAACCAAAAGAACGACCTCTGCATCTACGGGATTGACCCCTGTACACTCTACTGACATGGTCTTTTCTCACAAATCAGGGACAACCATTGCTATGATACTCCCGTTCAAGAGCATCCACATCTGGAACCATAAATGTCCCCCGGGTTTGGCGCTGAATACATCCCGCCTTGATCAACCTGTTCAGTTGTGTGGAAACAGTCTGTCTACTGGCACCCACAAGGTTAGCAATTTGCTCAACAGAGAGATTGATATCAAGAAGCACAGAACCGTCAGCACCTGTTGTGCGTCGTTTCGCTTCCGTAAGCAATAGAGATAGTAATCTGCAAGACGTATCCTGAAACACCAGGCTGTCAATGGTCTTAAAAGAAGCCTGGAGGATATTACCCAGTACCTTGATCATAGCCTGGTTCACCTCTCTGTAACTTGCCATTTGCTGATGAAATGTAGCCACATCGGTTACCAGAACCTCCAGAGGAGAGAGTGCCTGAACATATGTGCCGGTATGGGTGCTGTAGATATCTCCAGATGTAAGGATGGCCAGGTTAAATTCTTTTTCTTCATACCCCAGATACACCCTGGCCCGACCTGATTGCACGATGAAGATGCTATTTTCCCGGCTGTCTGGCTGACAAATATAACTATCTTTCACATATGATCGGGAGACAAAGCTTGACCTCAAATTTTCAAACCCTGGACTCTGGAGGAGATCTAGCAGATTTTCCTGAAGAAAACGCATCGTTCCCGAACCTCCCTCTTAAAAAAACGTTTCATACGCGGTTGCCAGAATGTAATTTGTCCGCAGCCCTAAGTATTATCCCAGCCCCTATTTCCTTTTTCTGCGCACACGCAACCGGTTATGTGCTCCGGAAAACCTGAGCATGTTTTTTCTGTCCACAATGGATTTCACATCAACCCCTGAGCCACTTACAGCATTCAGCATATCCATCATCTGATGTCCACCCTGTCGGGCCGGTCCATAACAGCCCCGGCAGGGCACCCGGGCCCTGATGCAGCAGGGGGCACCATCTCGAGCACAACCTGCCATGGTCACTGGCCCCATACAAAGAAATCCCTGCTCCAGCAGGCAGCGCATGGTGTCAATGGGTTGCTCATGGTCAAAAACACAGTTACAGGTAAAACGCTTCACCTCTTTACTTACCATTTTTCCTGTTCGAATTGCCGGGCAGGTATCGCAAACACTTTTGGATGGCAGTTGTGGCTGTCTACCTGCGACCAATGACCCGATGATTTCAGCTATATGGGTGGGATTAGGAGGACATCCAGGTAACAGAAGGTCGATGGACACCAACTCATCCAAAGCATAGACACGGTCAAGGGGACGTGGCAGATGATCGGCCGGCACACTTGTCGTTTCGCATGTGGACGTCTGAAACACCTGCTCATAGGTCTCCTGCATGCCCCAGTTGTTTGCCATGGCAGGTATGCCGCCATGTGTGGCACACGTGCCCAAAGCTACCAGAACATCGCATTGCGCTCGCATATGTGTAAGAATTTCTTTGTGTTCTTCATTGGCGCACCCACCGGACACAAGGCCAATATCAGCCTTTGGTAACCTGCGCTGCCCATACTCCCCCTTTTGCCCATAGTACTTATGGTCCATGAGGACAGGCATATGGACGATATCTATATCCTGAAGAAGGTCCAGCAGATGCTCGCCAATATTGAGAAAAGCCATCTCGCAACCGGCACATGAATGCAGCCATTCTTCTGCAAGACGTATGCGGTGAGTATGCTGTGATTGCGTGGACGTTTGTGTCATAGGAAAAAATGAACTGAAGAGACAAAAAAGATTGGATAATTTTTCCGTGATCCCTGGCCATCATAGCATGTTTACCTGGATGCTTGTTAAAAAAATCTTCATAAATTAGGGCCAAAGCCGAAGAAACGCTGTAAAATAAGCAGCTCAGATAAGCGTTACCCACCCAAAAACAAGAAATATTAGTAACTGCTCACAGTACCCCTGATCTTTCCGCGATCGGCCTGGCTTACGTATGGGCCAATACGCTGTACCAGCCTGCTTGCAAAAACCTCATCCCCCCTGTAAACAGTTACACATACCGGAGAGTTGCCAAGCTTAGTCAACGTCCCCTATGAGGGGGTACAAAGAATGTTTGCTACAGAAAGAGTGATTTATGAGTACAGACCGTTATACAGATATAGAAGAGTTGACCCTTGACCTTAGGGAATTTGCCCACGCCAGAAATTGGGAATATGTTCATTCTCCTAAAAATCTGGCTTCTGCACTCATTGTGGAAGCGGCAGAATTGCTGGAACATTTTCAGTGGATGGAACCACAAGAGAGCTTTCAGCTTGAACCTGAAAAAAAACAGGAAGTAGCACATGAGATGGCAGATGTTTTTATCTATCTGACCAGAATGGCAGATCGTTTGGGAATTGACCTGTTGGCCGCTGCAAAGGAGAAAATGCACCTGAATACCCAAAAGTATCCTGCTTGAAATAATTACATCATGGAATACAAAAAACCGCAGGATGTGCTCTGTTTTTTTCTTGGGCCAACCAATGAATACACGCTTTCACACCTTGGCCAGGGAAAAGTGAACGACACCTGGCTGGTACGGCTCAAGAGTGGAGAACAATACGTTCTTCAAAAAATACCCGCCGCTGTTTTTTCCAATCCCTCGGAGGTAATGCACAACCAGCGTCTGGTCACCACCCATCTCAAAACCCGGCGCAACAAAATATTACAATTCTACCGCTTGATCAGTAACACATCCGGTCACGACACCTGTTATGATGCTGAAGGCAATGGCTGGCGACTGCTTTCATACCTGGAACAAACAAGAACACTTGAAAAGCTGGAAACAGAACAACAGGCAGAAAGCCTTGGTGCAGCTCTGGCTCACTTCCACAGTTTGCTATCCACCCTGGACAGCACAGCTCTCTTTGATCCCCTTCCAGATTTCCATAACACCCCTGTATACCTGAAAAAATATCGTCAGGTAGCTGCATCCTCGTGTGTAAAAAACAAAGAGGAACAACAGTGTATGCAGCGTATTGAACAGTTACAGCCGGTTGTTAACCAGTTTGAAAAACAGAAGGCCAAACTCACCAGCCACATTATCCATGGTGACCCCAAGGTTTCTAATTTTCTCTTCTGCCAAGAGGGGAAAAAGGTGATCAGCCTCATTGACCTGGATACGGTTAAACCGGGATTACTCCTCCACGATCTGGGCGATTGCTGCCGCTCATGCTGCAACCAGGCTGGCGAAGAACATCACGATCCGGAGAAAACGACTTTTTCTCCCCAAATATTTGCTGCCCTGCTGCGTGGCTATGCCAGCCACTCCAAGATCCTTTTACACCCGGAGGATCTCAGCCTACTGCCAATTGCTGCCAAATTAATCAGTTTTGAACTGGGGATACGTTTTTTTACCGATCACCTGCAGGGAAATACGTATTTCAAAGTTACGGCTCCCGGGCAGAATCTGCATCGCGCTTTAATACAATTCTACCTGGCAACCTCCATTGACAGGCAATTGGACAACTTACAACAGTTGGTTCATGAGATTTTCCCAACATGACCAGAATATCTTCCTGTGATGACAATTACTCGCAGGGTGGCTGTTATTCTTGCCCCCCTGTACGCAAACTGGTTACAGCGCAAAAAAGCCCGGTCAGAGACCAGGCTTTGCTACAGAGATCGTTGCTCTCCCACTATGGACAAATAGCTTATTTTGAACACTTATGACTTTTTTTATCTCCGGAAGAATGACAACAACTCCCTTCCATGCCGCGAATATCGCTCTGGTGTTTGGCAATGGATAGTATTGTTTTAACACGCTTTGCCACTTTATCCGGCAGATCTTTTTTTTGTAATTTTTCAGCCTCTTCAATAATGGCCAGAAACGCCTTTTCCATCTTTTTGCTTGGTAACATCCTGAACCTCTCAAGTTATTTTCTCTGTATATTTATTACGTTACCAAAACAATAAAAACTATTACCAAAAAGACAAGGGGAGACCTCACTTCTTGAACTTCAGATCTGCTTCAGGATGTATCAAGCCTGCAATGGTAGTCAACGTCTGGGCAAAGGTCAGGGGTGACGGACTACACACAACATCAGGATCGATAACATACACCTGCTTATTGCTGCAGGCATGTATTGTGGGAAAGGAAAACCATAGTTTTTTTTGGTTTGCGCCCTCTCCTGTTTGTGACCCCATAATGGCGACAATAATCACATCAGGGTTGAGACTAATCACCTTTTCCCTGCTGCACCCTCCGTTTTTTTCTTTTGCCAGGATATTCTCAGATCCGCTCAAAACAATAAAATCATTAGTGAAAGACGATGACACAGAGCCAAATAAAGGCTGGGCACCGACTTGTATAAATACCCTTTTCAAAGGAAAACCAGCAACAGCTTTCTTCACACGTTCCACCTGATCTTCTGCCTGTCCAACGATGCTTTTCGCTTTCTCTTCAAGCCCCAGCAGCTCGCCCAGTTGGATAAACTGATTGCAGATCTGCTCAAAACTTTGTGGTTGGGAAAAACGAACCACATTTAACCCCATCCCATTCAACTTGTTTATCAGTGCCGGAGAGGTCAAGCTGGTTGCAAGAATCAAATCAGGCTGCAGGCTGACAATCTGCTCAACATTTGCCTGCATGACCGAACCGATTTTCATTTTTTCTCTGGCCTGAGCAGGACGATTGCAATAAATGGTATTAGCAATGAGACGATCTTCCGCACCAAGCAGATAGATGTTCTCCGTATGAATCGGCCCCAGGGAAATTATTCGCTGGGGCCCGGAAGATGCACACGATATCCCCCCCTGCAGCAAGCCAAACAGCAGTATGGATAACAGTAACCACACGGAAAAATGCCAACTTCCACACTTCATACCAATATCCTCTTCATATAATGTTAACTTGTGCACAGATGAGGCCCTGGTAACCACTTCCAGACATGGGGGGATCCCAATTTTTTTTACACATGGATAAACGGTTACCAAAAAACAGACTGACCCGGATACAGGACGAGCAGTGTTTGCAGTATCTGTTTTGGTACCGACCAGTTGCAGTAATTCGAGATGGATACATGCTCGGTGCCTCGCATCAGCTGGAAAATATTCTCATGAGAAATCCGGTCTAAAGAGTTTGCATTTTTCCTCCATGATTGGTACACCTCAGCCATAATCGTGATGAACAATATACAAAAGTGTTCCACGTTGCACATCCTAGAGCGGATTTTTTCCGGTAAACCGGTACATAAAACCAACCGCTCAGCTTGGCCGCGGGCAACCTCTCTGGTAGCTCCCGGCAATACAAAGGCAGATCAAACCTGCATAGAGAGTGCCCTATCACAGGTTTCCACAGCTCTTCAGAACCATGTCGGTTTTTTTACTCCTTTACAGGATCCCCTGCGACAATAAGCGATTCTCCAGCCCATAATGGGCGTCAAACATCTCGTATACTTTTTTTCAGGAGACAGCTATGCAACAGGCAAAAAATGGTGACGCGGTTACCATCCATTACACAGGAACCCTGAATGACGGAACAGTCTTTGACTCATCCGACGGTAGGGAGCCACTGCCCTTTACACTGGGATCCGGACAGGTTATCCCGGGATTTGAGGAAGCCGTACTCGGTATGCAGATCGGTGAAAAGAAAACCGTAACCATTCCACCGGAAAAGGCCTATGGCAACCGCAATGAAGAAATGGTTATCAACGTGCCTGTCAGTCAGGTTCCAGCAGATATCACCCCGGAAATAGGCATGCAGTTGCAGCTGATGAACCAGGCCAACCAGCCAATCGTTGTCAAAATAACAGACATCAACGATGAGCACATCACTCTGGATGCCAACCCACCATTAGCCGGGCAGGAATTAACCTTCGCCATAGAGCTGATGACCATTGGCTAACCTGCATTTCTCATGACCATGTCGGGAAAACCGGGCCGCCCGGTTTTCCCGCCCTCTTCTTCTTTCCCTACGTCTTACCAACCAGCTCTTACAGGCTCTCAGATTCACGCCCACAGGACATTCTGCAAAATGCAGCCGATGATATCCTACGCAAATTTTGGATATTTATTATTTCCGCGCCCCTTAAATCTCTATATTTTCAAAGCAGAAGAGATTTGTCTTTGCTAAAAAAACTATGATATACTTTTTGTAAAAATCATACATAACATTAACTGGGTCCATCCAGAATCATTGATCCCGGCATCGGTGTTAATCGTATAGAAAAGTTCTCTAAGCATTACACTGTTACCACGATCCCCTGTTTTCGGATGGCACCAACTGCTCAACTCATTGATATAGCCAGTGGCCACCTTCCGTTCTATCATTGTATTTATCATTTTGCTGCCCCTAGTTCTCTTCATGCACACCATTGTGCAGGCAGAGCAGTCTCCAAAACAGTTGACAACTGTACGACTACAACTGAAATGGCGGCATCAATTCCAGTTCGCTGGCTTTTACGCAGCAGTGGAACAGGGATTCTTTGCCCAGCAGGGATTGCGGGTAGAACTCATTGAATGGGCTCCGGGCATTGTTCCTTCTGAACAGCTTGATAATTCCCAAGTCGATTTTGCCATCGACACTCCTTCGGTACTGATTCAGCGAGCCAATGGAAAAAAATACATGGCCCTTGGGGCGATCTTTCAACATTCTCCTGCAGCTCTCATGGTGCGAAGCAATTCAGGTATTACCGCCCCTGAAGATTTACGGGGAAAAAAGATAGGTCTTCTCAAACACGCAGCACCAGAAATCATGGCCATGCTGTATCAGGCAGGCATAATGCCGTCAGAAATTTACGCTGTTCCTACAGGCTGGAAAATTGACCTCTTCACACAGGGAAAAATAGATGCCCAGTCTGTTTACGTGACCAACGAACCATACCTGGTGCAAAGAGAAGGCATTGAGATTGCGTTGTTGAAACCTTTCTCCTATGGAGTTGATTTTTACGGAGATACGATATTTTCCAGGGCAGATTTTGTCCATGACAACCCGCAGTTGGTCTCCAATTTCCTGCTGGCTGTCAGACAGGGGTGGAAATATGCCATGCATCACCCTGAAAAGGTTGCAGATTATATTATAGCCAACTACGCACCACAGAAAACGCGACATGAGCTCCTCTACGAGGCCAGCGTAATGCGCGAACTAATTCAGCCGGAATTTGTTGAAATAGGCTACATGAGCCCTGACCGCTGGCAAAAAATAGCCGATACTTTTGTCCGACTCGGCATGATGGATAAAAACTACGATCTGGAGGATTTTTTATATTCGCAGTATCTGCAAAACTATCAGGACAGGGAGCATAAAAAGAGGGAAAGCATATTGAAATCCCTGTTTTTTCTGCTCGCTCTGGGCATTTGCATAGCTGTTATTCTCTTTCTGTTCAGCTTCCGGCTTACTCAGCTCGTCCAGCGGAGAACACGGGAGCTTGCCGCCAGTGAAAATATCTATCGCACCTTCTTTGAACTGGCCAGCGTAGGCGTTTCCATTGTACGCATGGACACCCGCAAATACCATGAAGTTAACGCAAAATACTGCGAGATTATAGGATATTCCCATCAGGAACTCATGAACATGTCCATCATGGACGTCACCCATCCGGCTGATCGTGATCTGGACCGTCAACTGCTGCAGGATCTGTCAGAAGGTTTAAAAAATGACTGCACCATAGAGAAAAGATATATACGCAAAGACGGGTCAGTGGTCTGGGTTATTCTCACCTTGTCCCTTATCCCCCCGGTTGATGGTAAAAGTGAAGCCTTCTCCATTGGTATTATCCGCGATATCACCAAAAGGAAAAACGCCGAAGAAGAACTGGTTTTAGCCGGTAAGCTTTTTGAACAAAGTATCGAAGGCATAGTCATAACCGACAGCAAAGGTGCTATCCAACAAGTCAACCCTGCTTTCACGGAAATTACCGGATACACCGCAGAAGAAGCTATCGGAAAAAATCCTCGCCTTCTCAAATCCGATAGACATTCTCCCATGTTTTATACAAAAATGTGGAAACAGCTGAACGAACAAGGCCACTGGCAGGGTGAGATATGGAACAGAAAGAAAAACGGTGAAAGTTACCCTGAATGGCTGACCATAAGCACCATCCATAACGCTGAAGGCAATGTCACCAACTATGTGTCCATTTTCCATGATATATCTGAACTCAAACATCAGGAAAACCGGCTCCACTATCAGGCACAGCACGACGCTCTCACCGGCCTTCCCAACAGAATTCTCTTTCTTGATCGTCTCAATGTGGCTTTAACCAGACTGGAGAGGGTAAAGACCTCCCTGGCGGTCTTGTTTATCGATCTGGATCATTTCAAACATATAAATGATGCCCGTGGCCATACTACCGGTGACGATCTGCTCATCGAATGTGCCTATCGTATGCAGAATAAACTTCGCAGCGGTGATACGTTAGCCAGGTTCGGAGGTGACGAGTTTCTCCTTTTGCTTCCGGAAATTTCCGATATAAACCAGGTTGTCCATATCGCTTCCCGCATCCTCGACGCCATAAGACAACCTTTTAAACAGCAGGAGACACCCTATTTCATAACCGCTTCGTTGGGTATAACCCTGGCGCCGCAGGATGGCATGGACGCTGAAAAGTTGATCAAAAATGCCGATATGGCCATGTACAAAGCAAAGGCAACCGGACGCGACACCTACCACTGCTTTACCCATGAAATGGATACCCAGGCGCGTAAACGGGTCAATATGGAAGCGCAAATTCGCCATGGCCTTGAACAGGGAGAATTTGAGCTCCATTACCAGCCTCTGATCAATATTCTCTCCGGACATATTTATGCCGCTGAAGCGTTAATACGCTGGAGAAGAAATGGAAAACTGATATCCCCAGGAGAGTTTATTCCCATTGCCGAAGAATCAGGTTTGATAATCCATTTAGGTGAAATGGTGATACGCAGCGCGGCGGCTCAAGCCAAAACATGGCATGATAACGGATACCAGGTCAACGTTTCTATTAATATCTCTCCCAGACAGTTCATAGGTCAGGAACTGATTTCTAAAGTACGACAAATACTCGAGGAAACCAGGGTTCCGGTGGAACGACTCTATTTTGAAATAACCGAATCCATGTTAATGGATGATATTCTCTCCTCCATGCAGATCCTCGGAGAATTGCGTGAACTTGGAATCAGATTTTATCTGGATGATTTCGGTACAGGTTATTCATCCCTTTCCTATTTAAAACGCCTGCCCATTGATGGGCTGAAGATCGATCGTTCATTCATTCAGGATGTGGTTGAAGATCCGGACAGTAGTGCCATTGTCGAGTCCATTGTCCAGCTAGCTCAGACTCTTAATCTCAGCATAGTCGCCGAAGGTGTTGAAACACATCAGCAAAAAGTAATGCTGTCCGAACTCGGTGATATGCTGCTGCAGGGATATCTGGCCAGCCCTCCGGTCACTCCTGGCCAGTTTGAAACTTTTCTGAAAAAAGGTGTTTTTGATCTGCATAGCTGACAGGTGTCTGTCCATAACCGAGGATGTGTGCTCAAGTTTAGGGTCGCTGAAAATAATACATATCCAAAAATTGCGTAGGATATCGATTTGGTAACGTGGTAGCGTCAATGGTTCCATACTGGTCGTATTGAGCCATTGACACTACCATGTTACCGAGTTGAGAGACAAGCAAGATTGGATACTTTATTTTTTTCCGTAACCCTTATATCAACAAGAAACCACACTCCGAAAAGACCATTCATGGGCAGGCACTAACTATAACCAGCAGCGGTTACAGCAAGGGTTGCGAAATTATGTAATCAGGCGTATATATGCCCAGCAAAAAAACAGCGTAACAGATCATGAGCAACCTCTATCTTTCTCAATTTTTAACCATTGTTGTGGTTCACCTGCTGGCTGTTGCCAGCCCGGGGCCCGATTTTACCATTATTGTCCGTCAATCCATCATCCATGGAAAGACAACCGCCCTGTGGACCAGTCTTGGCGTTGGCTGTGGTATACTCATTCATGTCTGCTATTCTCTGCTGGGCATCGGTATCATCGTGTCGCAGTCGATCATTGCATTTACCGTGTTGAAGATTATCGGAGCCTGTTACCTGACGTACATTGGCGTTAAATCTCTCCGTGCCAGACCCCATAATACTGCTATGAGTTTTGACCGGCAGACAAGCGACGCACCCAAGATCAGTCAGGCTATATGGACCGGTTTTCTCACCAATGGCCTGAACCCAAAGGCCACGCTGTTTTTTCTGTCACTTTTCACTGTGATTATTCATCACGAAACCCCGACCGCTATTCAGGCCCTGTACGGTCTGTATATGGCCATAGCCACAGGTATATGGTTTTCACTGCTGTCACTCTTTTTTGGTCACTCCCGTGTTCGCCAGCAATTCTTACGCATTGGACACTGGTTTGAACGATTGACAGGCGTGATTCTTATCCTGCTCGGTGTCAAACTTGCCCTTGCCGGCAACAGATAACATATTTTTTCTTATGACCATTTCTCCATACCTCCAAACCACCCGTTCTTCAGAATGTCATGCCAGAACCGGAACACTCTCAACCCTGCATGGTACCATTCAAACTCCGGTTTTTATGCCCGTGGGAACCCAGGCTTCGGTCAAGGCACTCAGCCCCGCTAATTTAAATGAGGCGGGAGCACAGATTATTCTCGGCAACACCTATCATCTTTTCATCCGACCTGGTCACGAGCTTATTCGCAGTTTTGGCGGACTACATGGATTCATGCACTGGGACAAGCCCATTCTCACTGATTCCGGGGGGTTCCAGATTTTCAGCCTGCAGGAATTGGCAAAGATAACTGAAGAAGGAGCCAGCTTTCGATCACACCTGGATGGCAGTAAACTGTTTCTCAGCCCGGAAGATGCGGTGCATGTGCAGGAAGCCCTGGGATCAGACATCATGATGGCTCTTGATACCTGCATTCCCTATCCTGCA
Organism: Desulfogranum japonicum DSM 18378; assembly: GCF_000429945.1. Taxonomy (GTDB): domain Bacteria; phylum Desulfobacterota; class Desulfobulbia; order Desulfobulbales; family Desulfobulbaceae; genus Desulfogranum; species Desulfogranum japonicum. The sequence goes on from NZ_AUCV01000060.1 coordinate 23,275, forward strand.
ACAAGAGAAGAAGCCATCAATGGTACAGCCCTGACCCGAAGGTGGGCGGCCCGTTGCCGTCAGGCACAATCAGATACAGGACAACATCTGTTTGGCATTGTCCAGGGAGGCATGTATCCGGACCTGCGGTTACAGGCCCTTGAGCAAATTGTGGATATAGGATTTGACGGCTATGCCCTGGGGGGACTCTCCGTAGGTGAACCCAAAGAGCTGATGTACGAGCTTCTGGTGGCCATCGCCCATAAAATGCCCCAAAGCCATGCCCGCTACCTCATGGGGGTGGGAACTCCTGAAGATCTGGTCGAAGGTGTTTATAACGGAATAGACATGTTTGACTGTGTCATGCCGACCAGAAACGCCAGAAACGGAATGCTCTTTACTTCACAGGGGAGAGTTGTTATAAAAAACTCGCGTTACAGGGAAGATCCACTCCCTCTGGATGAGTCGTGCACCTGCTACACCTGTCGGAATTTTTCCCGTGCATACCTGCGACACCTTTTTCAGAGCCGTGAGATCCTTGCCTATCAGCTCAACAGTATCCATAATATACACTATTACTGTTCACTGATGACAGAGATGCGTCAAGCTATTAGCGAAGATCGTTTTCTTGCTTTTCGCAAAGAGTTTTATGACAAGCGGGATACCCCCGTACCTTACTAAGCCCAGTGTTCCATCTGAAAGACCCTTTGGAAGAACACCGGCAAAACGACAGATTATATTTGGAGGCTATTTTCCCATGACCGGCATTGCATACGCTGCAGGAGCTGCTCCGGCTCCCGGAGCAGGAGGCTTTAGTACACAGTTGATCATGATGGCGCTTATTTTCGGCGTCTTCTATTTCCTGCTTATCCGCCCACAGCAGAAAAAAGCAAAAGAACACCAGAACTTCCTTTCTGCATTGAAGAAGGGCGACAAAATCGTCACCGGTGGTGGCATTCATGGCCAAATTACCGGCCTGACCGACACTGTTATCACCTTGGAAATCGCCGATGGCGTACGTATTAAAGTGAACCGTGCATCTGTCATGGGTTCAGCTTCCGATGCGGAACAGGCCAAAGCACTTCCGAAGAGCTGAGGCATCGGGGGCTGCTGACTTTCATCGTGTATGAAAGGATCAACTTCCGAGAACAAACACAGGGGCTGCAGCCGATATGGCTGCAGCCCTTTTTTTTTTGGTATCAATTACAGGCGGCCATATTGAATATCCCTGATATTTTCACGGAACGGGCATTTTTACATTCACCGTAACGACACATTCTTTTCTGGAATATTCAACAAGTAATGTTAACTTTGACAGATACTGACTGTACATAAATGAGTATTTTTGCTCAAATTTAGGTAAGCACAGACATATGGCTGATATCGGAGTCCACGCTTACCTTCGAGGATAAAATTTTAAGCATAGCACAATGATTGGGCAGGCAATCGCAGAACGAGACTCCGAAAAGACCATTTATGGACAGGCATTGGTCAAAAACGCTAAAACAACACAGGCTATGGAACAAGTTATCTACAAAGGGAAAACTCAGGACCACGTGGTTGAAGTCAGTGGCGACGGCTCCCTGAGAACACTGCGGTTCGGCACCGAAGAACGCCAGACCTGTATTGACCTGAATAATCCTGCGGATCTGCAGTTGAGCTATACCCGCTGGATGATGAGTGCACTGCTTCTGGTTCCCGAAACACAGGCCTTTCTGGTATGTGGACTGGGCGGAGGCGCCATTCCTCATTTTCTGCACCATCATTTCCCGAAATCTCACATAGACATTGTGGAAAAACAAGCAGAGGTCATAGAGGTCTCCAAAAAATATTTCCGCCTGCCCTGCCATCATCCCCTCAATATCATCAACCAGGATGCCGTTGATTTTATCAGCAAACCAACGGAAAAGCTCTATGACCTTGCTTTCATAGACCTCTTTGACGCCCAGGCCATGGCTCCGCCCCTCTATGTGGAAGAGTTCTACACAGGTATTTTGCAATGCATGCAGCCACATGGAATTATGGTGATCAACCTCTGGAATGGGCTTGATGAGGTCTATACAACCGCCTGTAAGGCGATCAACAAAAGCTGCCGGGGACAGATGCTTGAGATGGCAGTAAAAAAAAGAAGCAACTCCATTATACTGGCCTTTTCTGGAGATATCCCAAAAGACAGGTTACGTGCAGCACGAAAAAACCTCCACCATTGGCAACAGCAATATCAGTTGCCCTTCCACACCTATTTCAAACGCCTTAGAAGAACAAACAAAACTCCACGTTTTTCTTTGTTATAATCCTGGGGGAGGTATTGATTTACCTCTTTTCCGGCAATTCTTGTACAGGTAAATATCTTCTACCAATTCATCCCCCACAACCCCTTCAAACATCAATATCCTCGCTCCTACAGAGTGCTATTTATCTAATCATCTCAATACCACGAGAGCATTTTTGCAATTGATAGGGTTCAACACCAATGGTATAGCTGAAAAAGGGAAAGGGAAAGGGAACATTTCAAGGTATTCACTTCACTTGAAAGCTGCTTAGTCAAAAAAAAATAAGGGGTTACTCACTATATGATAAAGCCTATATGTTAAGGTGAACATGAACTTTGAGGGATATCACTTTCAGAGAATACCTATGAATGACGATAATAAAAATTTGGATGGTTTTTAAAAGTGACAAAAACAGATATTCCCGATAAGGGCGAAATAATCATTTACACCCCTGGTATTAAGGAAGAGGATCTTACCGTCCACCTTGTAGGCGAAACCGTCTGGTTAACGCAGGCTCAGATGGGAGCCTTGTTTCAAAGGGATCAATCTGTTATTTCCAGGCATGTCAACAATGTCTTCAAAGAAGGCGAGTTGGAAAGGAAAAGCAATATGCAAAAAATGCATATTACAAATTCTGACAAGCCTGTTTCCTTCTACAACCTTGATGTCATCATTTCCGTCGGTTACCGGGTGAAATCTCAACGCGGCACCCAATTCCGCATCTGGGCAACAAAGATACTCAAAGAACACCTGGTCAAAGGTTTTACCACCAATCAGCAGCGCCTTGCGGAGAAAGGTCTTGCAGAAGCACAACAGGTTCTGACGCTGCTCTCCAAAACTTTACGGGAGCATCATCTGGTCAGTAATGAGGGGCTATCGGTCTTACAGATTGTAAGCGGCTATGCCTCTACCTGGAGGATCCTGCTGCAATATGATGAAAACGTGCTTCCCGTACCAGATGAAAAAACTTTGGACAGTTTGCCCTTTTCCATCATTTCGGTACGCCAGAACATTTCTCTTCTCAAAAGAGATTTGCTGGAAAAGGGTGAAGCCACTGAGCTGTTCGGCAATGAGCGCAGTGAGCATCTGGAAGGCATTATAGGCTCAGTTTTTCAAACCTTTGATGGTCATGACCTGTATCCGAGCCTGGAGGAAAAGGCTGCAAATCTCCTCTACTTTGTAATAAAGGATCACCCCTTTACTGATGGCAACAAGCGCATTGGCGCCTTTCTGTTCCTACTGTTTCTCGAACAGAACGAGTTGCTGCATACCATGCGGCTCGACAATAATGCCCTGGTTGCCCTGACACTGCTGACAGCGACCAGTGACCCCTCCCAAAAAGAGATTGTAATCAAACTTATTGTTAATTTGCTGTTTGAAAGCAAGGGAGTGCAATTATAATGTTCGCTGAAGACGACCTGGTCATGATTTCAGCTTTGCGGCATTATATCTTTTGCTCCAGGTAGGGAATCCCGTAGAAAGAGCAAAGTCGAGTTCGACGTACCCATCCGTTCCCTCACCCTTGGGATTGTGGGACGGACTGATATTGTTGAATTTCATTTGCAGGATAACGGTATCTGGCAACCCTTTCCGGTGGAGTACAAGAGAAGGCGTCCCAAAAAAGACAGTATCGATCGGGTGCAACTTTGTGCACAGGGCATCTGCCTGGAAAAAATGCTGGATGTCAAAGTTCCTGCAGACGCACTCTATTACGGGCAAAAGAAACGTCGACACGAAGTTACATTTGATGCACTCCTACGTCAGAAGAGTAGCCAAGGTCTGTAAAAATTTTGGCCAGCGTGTTCAATATTCAGTATTTGAGTGCATTGTTGCACCCTGCCCAATGGGTAACTTTCAAAAGCAAGTGCTTAACGAATCTTCCTGGCATTTACGAATGAAACAGGAAGACCATCGAGCGTTGTCGACATTAATTTATAGTCATATCAACCCATACGGTATTTTTGAACTGGATATGAACGAACGTTTGGCGATTCATGCAGCTGCATAAAGATGATATTGAATCTGACTGTCTCTTAGAACCAAAATTCAGGATATTGCCTTTTTGATGACAGATTATTAACGAGCAGAGCAACGATCAGCATAATGATTGCTCCCAATCCTACAGGGACCAAAACATACAAATATCCAAGGGCGTGAACCTTGCTGCTGCCGATAACTGCGATCAGGGCGGTAGCACCGCCAGGGGGATGCAGGGTTCGGGTAACGAGCATGACAGCAATAGCCGTTGCCACAGCTAAGGCTGCAGCAAGCCAGAGCTGGCTACTAAAATTCTGGTAACAGAACACTCCGATAAAAGCGGAAAGGATATGGCCGCCAAGCAGATTTCGGGGTTGGGCCAAAGGACTTTTTATGGCCCCGTAAATCAGTACGGCAGATGCTCCGAAGCTTCCGATAATCATTACCATATCACTTTGAGCAAGTAGATTGAAATGACTATAGGCTACAGCGGATATTCCGAGAAACGCTCCGAGCCACGACCAAAAGACCTCACGTATAGGTGGCCTGGGAGGACTTTGAGTGAACCCTTTCATTTTCCTGAAATACTTCATGAGTTCCTCCTGGCCTGCATGATGTGAGCACGAACGAGGTCAGATCTGGTCAAAATACCGATCAATTTATCACTGTCCTTGGCCAACACCGGTAAGCGATTAATCCCATTTTCTTGAAGAAGCGTTGCTGCTACCGTAGCCCCCCTGTCTTCCCGAATGGTTATTGCGGGTGTGCTCATAATATCGGCCGCTGTGGCTTTACGGATGGAAGCTGTTGCACACTCTCTGCCCTGTAGGCAGGCTGTTATCACAGCCATGAAAGATTGATCAGCAGCCCCCATATGTTTAAAAAAATCCCGCTCTGAAATAATACCAATGATTTTTTCGTCTTCATCAAGAACCGGAACTCCAGACACGTTGGCAGTAGCCATTATATCCGCCACTTCGATAAGAGAGGTAAAGTTTCTCACGCTGACAACCTGTCCGCTTGCAAGTTCTCCAGCCGTAATTGAATTCATACGGCTGAGTGCATATTGATAGGCATGGCGATAGAGCAACTTGAAATCCGCAGCAGTAATATCCAGGTAGCCATGAATTTTCTGCATGGCAGTGTGGATATCATCGTCAGAAATATCTATCTCAATCTGAATGTCACCGTTTGTATGTGTTCGTTTTCGTGTCATTATATTGGTCAAACAATCGCTTGTCTCCAGCAATATGTTAATAATTCGAATGCCTTTAACAGCGGTTCAGAATTTCAAGATATATGAATATATATTCACACAAAGCATAAAAAGTGAACAAATGAATAAACGGAAGGAAGAAGCAGGTAAGCCTAATGATTGCAAATCATATGAGACTTACCCGCGTTTCCATGCCTATGGTTCAGCCAAGAATGACTTGCAGGTCTTCGTCAGGAGTGGAAATGGGCATGATATTGAAGTTCTCCACTAATACATTGAGAACATTCGGTGTCACGAACGCCGGTAAACTTGGTCCGAGACGGATATCCTTGATTCCCAGTGAAAAGAGTGACAGTAAAATGACGACTGCCTTTTGTTCATACCAGGAAAGAACCAGTGATAATGGGAGATCGTTAACCCCGCAATCAAAAGCATCGGCCAGTGCCATGGCAATCTTCACTGCGGAATAGGCGTCGTTGCATTGACCTACATCGAGCAACCTTGGAATTCCTCCTATATCGCCAAGTTTTTTGTCAAAGAAGCGGAACTTACCGCACGCCAAAGTAAGAACCATGCAGTCCTCTGGAACTTTTTCGACCAGCTCAGTGTAATAGTTGCGCCCAGGCTTGGCACCATCACAGCCACCTACCAGGAAGAAATGACGGATAGCCTTAGCTTTGACCGCTTCAATTACCGTATCAGCCACTCCCAGAACGGTATTTCTGGCAAAACCGACCATAACACTGCCCTTATCCGCTTCATCGGTAAATCCCTCTAAAGCCAGGGCTCTATCGATGACCGCGCTGAAATCCTTCTCACCACTGCCGGGCACGTGGGCAACGTCTGGCCAACCCACAAGTCCGGTGGTAAAGACATTGTTTTTATAAGAGTCCAGGGGTTTCTGGATACAATTTGTGGTAAAGAGGATGGCGCCAGGGAATTCCGGCATTTCTTTTTGCTGGTTCTGCCAGGCCGTACCGAAATGTCCATAGAAATGAGAGTATTTTTTCAGCTCAGGATATCCATGACAAGGTAACATTTCACCATGAGTATAGATATTGATGCCTTTGCCTTCGGTTTGCTTGAGCAGCATTTCCAGATCTTTCAAATCATGGCCGGTAACCAAAATACATTTACCGGGGATATACCCCAGAGGAACTTCCGTGGGGACAGGATGACCATACGTTCCGGTGTTGCCGGCATCCAGGAGCTCCATGGCGCGTATATTGACTTCTCCGGTTTTAAGTGCCATGGCAACGAGATCGTTGAGTTCCATTTCACCGGTAAGAGCTGCCATCGCTTCGTGGATGAACGCATAAACCATATCATCCTCTTGACCTAAAATGGCTGCATGGTCAGTGTAAGCGGCAAGGCCTCGAAGACCATAAAGAATAATCTGTTTCAGAGAACGCAGGTCTTCATTGGTATCGAGATTGGGAATAAAATTCAGATCCTCACCCTGTTCTTCAAGATCGGAAAGGCTATCAGCAGGAGTAAAGGTTAATGCCGCAGCCGAACTTGCAATCGTAGCACCGGCAGCTTCCACTTTCTCTTTAAGCTGATCACGCAACGCTACCGCTTCTCTGATCCATTCCTCGAAACGAGCCGGATCAAAATCAACATTTGTCAAACAGGAAAAAAT
>NZ_AUCV01000061.1 GCF_000429945.1 Desulfogranum japonicum DSM 18378
TATGCAAACCAAACCTTTCTCTTTTGCCCCTGCTTGGTGTTTGAAAATTGTGCTTGCAGAGGAGAAAGTAAATCCTTTAATATGAACATGGTGAGTTGCTCCTTTTGGTATATTTTCAGTTACTTAGTACTAATTGAACTATACCATAGTGGCGCTCACCTTTCACCTCTTATCATGTTGATATTGCGTAATATATTTATATTTCCGACTCAAGATAGGCACAGAAAATGAACCGCTTTTTAATAGTCATTCTCATATAAAAACGTTTCCCATGTTTACGGTTTAGCTTTTAACCTTGCCGCACAATTTTCAGGAAACTTCAGTATGCGTAAATAACAGACATATAAATAGGCATTGACACATCCTAATATGCGGATATATTGATTCGGAAAACTCATTCCTTTTCACGTTCATGATCAATTTATTAACTCATTTTTCATTCATATGAATACTCAGGTTCAACTCTTCAAAGCGCTTGGCGATGAAACCAGACTGAGAGTTCTGCTCCTTTTGTTACGGCATACCGAACTGTGCGTATGCGATTTGGAGGCTGCTCTTGATATGCCGCAGTCAACGGTTTCCAGACATCTGGCAGTATTGCGTAATGCAAATTTGGTGGAGGGGGAACGCCGAGGCGTATGGATGTATTATCGCCTAAACCGAAAATATGGAATCAGCAAAGCTATATTTAAATGTCTGAAAAAATATTGCCTTACACTGGAGCAGGCCAGTGCAGATACTCATCGTCTGAATGAATTCTTAAAAACTAAAAACGTTGAAACCTGTAGTAAAGGAACAGGGAAACAGGAGGACTCTCAATGAGCACAGAACATAAAAGACTTTCCTTTCTTGACCGCTTTCTCACGCTCTGGATATTTCTTGCCATGCTGATCGGGGTCGGTGGCGGATATCTCATGCCAGGTATTAAGGATGTCATAAATACCTTCCAGGTAGGGACTACCAATATACCCATTGCATTGGGCCTCATCTTGATGATGTACCCTCCCCTGGCCAAGGTACGTTATGAAAAACTCCATGAGGTGTTCCGAAACGGGAAAGTTCTAGGGCTGTCACTGGTCCAAAACTGGATTATCGGCCCGATCCTCATGTTCCTTCTCGCCATCACCTTTCTCTCCGGCTATCAGGAATACATGGTCGGTCTTATCCTGATCGGTCTTGCCCGCTGCATCGCAATGGTCATTGTCTGGAACGATCTGGCTGAGGGTGATCGCGAATACTGTGCAGGCCTGGTCGCTTTCAACTCACTTTTCCAGGTACTTTTCTTCTCTCTTTATGCCTGGTTTTTTATCACTCTGCTTCCAAAAATATTTGGAATTGAAGGAGCAGTGGTCGATATATCCATGGCAGAAATTGCCCAGTCTGTATTCATTTATCTTGGCATTCCCTTCATAGGCGGCATGCTGACCAGATTTATCGGCTTGCGTCTTAAGGGAGAGCAATGGTATCAGGAGACACTTATACCCAAGATTAGTCCGCTCACGCTTATTTTTCTTCTTTTTACCATCCTTATAATGTTCTCTCTCAAGGGCGAATATATCGTGCAACTGCCTTTCGATGTTGTACGTATAGCAATCCCTCTTACGGTTTACTTTCTTGTCATGTTCCTGGTTTCCTTTTTTATGTCCCAAAAGGTAGGGGCCACCTATGAGCAAGCAACCACACTCTCTTTTACTGCTGCGTCCAATAACTTTGAGCTGGCCATTGCAGTTGCCATAGCTGTGTTTGGTTTGGATTCCGGACAAGCCTTTGCCGCGGTCATTGGTCCACTGGTCGAAGTACCTGTGTTGATTGCACTCGTCAATGTCGCGTTCTTTTTTAAAAGAAAATATTTCCCCTTTGCCAAAGAAACCCTGACTGGTGTCTGCCATGTCAGCAAAGAAGCCTGATTATTGACTTTTACGGTAAAAAAAGCATGAGCAAGCATAGCATCCTTTTCCTCTGCACGGGAAATTCGTGCCGCAGTCAGATGGCGGAAGGTTGGGCCAAACACTTTTTTGGGGATACCATGGAAATCTTCTCTGCAGGTATCGAGACCCATGGGCTTAACCCCCTGGCTGTAAAAGTGATGGCCGAGGCGGGTGTGAATATATCCGGTCACTCGTCAAAACTGGTAACTGACCTGCCAAACCTACAGTTCGACCTCGTTATCACTGTCTGCGGCCATGCTGATGAGAATTGCCCCTATTTTCCTGGCCCGACAAAGGTTCTTCATCACGGATTTGATGATCCCCCAAAACTTGCTGAACGCGAGGAAAACGAGGAAGGTGCTCTGAAACATTACCGTCGGGTACGGGATGAAATACGGGATTTTATTCAAACCCTTCCCTCTGCTCTTTCCCAATAACCTGAAACAGTGATCATTGCTCCCCACTGCTCAACATATCAATACGGAATCACATAAAACAATTCCCATTCTCTTTCTAAAATAAAGTAATCAGCCGCCCTTTGGGACGGCTGATTGCACTCTATTTTCATTGCCCACAATCACCCGAAAACGCTTACCTTAATCGGGGGGGCCAGACAGCAAACCTGCCTGAGGGTAAAACACTCACAGATTCGGTAATACATATACAATTATGCTCAAAGAACAATTGACAGAATCTCATTCCATAGCTATATAGCTAAATGGCTATTTGGAAATATAGCCAACAATCGCAATGCCGAGACGGAGAATAACATGCGTGATTTTGTAAAAGTGATGAAGGCCCTGGCTGATCCCAATCGGGTCAGAATTCTGAAATTATTGCAAGAAAAAGAGTTATGCGTTTGCGAAATGAAAGAACTTTTTTCACTCTCGCAGCCGACTATTTCAAAACATCTGCGTGTACTTGAGGAAGCGAACCTGGTCACTTTTCGAAAACAGGGAAGCTGGGCCATCTACAGGCTTGGACATGAACAAAGTTCCGGCCACGCCCAGGCAATGCTTGCTTATCTTGAACAAACGGAACTCGATGACAAAGCGTTTAAGGACATGTTGCAACATCTTCCACAAGTAGACAGGGAACGGATAGCTGCAGCCTAGAAGGTTGTCCGAGAATGTTATTTCCGCCCATATCTTTGTTAAACCTGAAAAAATATCACCGGAATATCATGTATATGCCTGTGGTATTTTTTCAGGTATGCCTCGATCTGAACGAAAATATCTATTCTCGAACAACCTCCTAAAAATGAACAACTCAATGAGGAAAAAACAATGGATATCAAAGTATTGGGACCAGGATGTGCCAAATGTGAAGAAGCGGAGCGTGTGGTACTGGAAGCCGTGGCCGAAGCTGGCAAAGAAGCTACGGTAGAAAAGGTTAAAGATTTTAATGAGTTTGCCAAATATGGGGTTTTCACTACCCCGGCCGTTGTGGTTGACGGGCAGGCCAAGTGTGTGGGCAAGGTACCCAGTAAAAAAGAAGTGCTGGAATGGATTTCATAACAACAACATACAGCTGTCGCATTTGTCGGAGATCTGAAAGATCAACTGACATGGAGCAAAAAAGATGGAATTAAAAAGAGAATGGAAGCCACTGGCCATTATTGTCGGTGGTTTTCTGGCCTGTTATTATCTGCCGGTGGGTCACCCCCGTTTCGACAATGCTGTAAGCGAGGCCTTACACCTTGTTAAATGGTATGCTCAGGAACACGTTCTGCTTTGCCTGATTCCGGCCTTTTTTATTGCCGGAGCCATAGCTGTTTTTGTTTCCCAGGCATCGGTACTGAAATACCTTGGTGCAACGGCCAATAAAGTGTTGGCATATGGTGTGGCCTCGGTCTCCGGAACAGTACTGGCTGTCTGCTCCTGTACCATCCTGCCTCTTTTTGCCGGGATATATAACATGGGCGCGGGCCTTGGTCCTGCAACAGCTTTTCTGTATGCCGGCCCTGCAATCAATATACTGGCCATAATTCTCAGTGCACGAATTCTCGGCCCTGAACTTGGTTTTGCAAGGGCCATTGGCGCAGTTGTATTCAGTGTTATTATTGGTTTGCTCATGCATTTCATCTTCAGGAAAGAAGAACTTGCAAAGGCTGAAGCGCAGGCTGTTATGCCAGAACCGGAAGTTGATCGTCCACTCTGGCAAAATGGACTCTACTTTCTTTCCATGGTTGGAATACTTGTCTTTGCAAACTGGGGTAAACCAGCCGAAAACACGGGCACCTGGGCCATGATATATGCAAACAAATGGCTTATTACATCAGGTTTTTCCGTACTGTTCGGCGTATTTCTCACCCTCTGGTTTAATCTACCACTCTGGCAGGTTATCCTTGCTGCGCTACCACCGGTTGTACTGAGCCTCTTTTTCTCCGGATACCCTGTTCTGGCGTTCAGCGCAGGTGTTGTAGGGCTTTCAGTGATACTGGCTGTTCGGGAGGATAAAAATGGGGAGTGGTTCAAGGAATCCTGGGGCTTTGCAAAACAGATTCTTCCCCTGCTGGTGTTCGGCGTTCTGATAGCAGGCCTGCTCCTGGGCCGTCCTGGCAATGAAGGGCTGATCCCTTCTGACTGGGTGAGCAAAGCCGTTGGCGGCAATTCTTTACTGGCAAATTTTGCAGCTGCCTTTGCCGGAGCCTTTATGTATTTTGCCACGCTCACCGAAGTTCCCATTCTCCAGGGGCTCATTGGTAACGGCATGGGCAAAGGCCCTGCCCTGGCTCTTTTGCTTGCTGGCCCGGCTTTAAGCTTGCCGAATATGCTGGTTATCCGGAGCGTAATCGGCACGAAAAAGACAGTGGTATTTGTCTCGCTTGTAGTAATTATGGCCACTGTCAGCGGTATCATGTACGGGAGCTTTTTTTAATCGTTACAGTGTGAAGGTGACCAAAGGGAGAAAATCGAGCTTCCGGTGGTCACCTGCAGCTCAGTGGGCGTCAACAAGTCCGTAACGCACAGCTGCCTGAGATGCCTCAATTCGATTTTTCAGATCCAGTTTTTTATAGATATTGCGCACATGACTTTTTACAGTTTCCACACTGATGTAGAGGTCGGCGGCTATCTCCTTGTTGCCTTTTCCCTGGGCCAGAAAACGCAACACATCCTGTTCCCGCCTGGTCAATTCAGGCAGGTTAACCGTCTCAGGCACAGGCTCATCTTCAATAGACAGATTCACCAGATATGCCGATACCATAGGCTGCCCGTTATGCACAGCACAAATCACCTGCTTGAGTTCCTCCACGTTGATGCTTTTAAGCACATATCCACGGGCGCCTGTTCGCATTGCTTCCTGAATATATTCAGTATCATTGTATGAGGAAAGAACCAGGAATTTCTGTTCAGGTAAATTCTTTTTCACCATACGAATGGCTGCCAGACCGGAAAGACCAGGCATATCCACATCAATGAGAACAACATCCGGTTTAAGCTTATGGATCTGTTCCACTGCTGTAAAACTGTTTTCAGCTTCCCCTACAATCTCCACCTCGTCTGAGCCCTGAAAACTCAGTCGCAGACCTGCACGAAAAAGAGGATGATCATCGGCCAAAAATACTCGAATACTCATGGGCTTCTCAGTCTCCGTGATGTTGGTCCGCGCATACCCTTCCCTGCAGACCCTGGTGCACTCTCAAGCAGTACGCTGCTCACCTCTGCATGTTGCTGTTATTGATCAGTCTGGTTACGTAAAGGGTACTGCTCCCGACGGACCAGAAAAGATACCACAAGACATGGCAGTTTGTGTCTTTTTACCAATTAACACTAACGTATGCCTGTCCATAATTAAGGATTTTTGTTCAAATTGAGGTAAGCGTAGACTCCGGGGCATGCGATACATTTTACCACAGACATATACCTGATATTTGGACGATAAAATTTTGAGCATAGTGCAAAAATTGAGCAAAAAGACCATTTATGGACAGGCAATAACTTAGGGGTGAGCGCTCCCTCACTCACATGAGGGGTAGCATCTTTTTATTGAAACACAACAAGATGGCTAGCGCAATACCCACATTGAGGGATTCTTTCTCCCCCTATGGAGTGAAAAAGGAACTCTCACATGGGCAGGGTAAAACTGAAACGGCACCCGCCATTACGTGCCTCCTGTCCCTCATTCAGGGGAGTTTTTACCCAGATAACTCCGCCGTGTGCCTCAACAGCCAATTTGCAAAATGCGAGCCCCAGCCCAAGCCCCTTTCGCTCGCATTTATTCCTCTGCCGGGTAGTAAAAAACTTATCAAAAACATAGGGAGCATCTTCTGCAGGAATTCCCAGTCCCTGATCGGTAACTGACATGAGCAGGTAAAATCTATCGGGATCAAGCAGTTTCAGGCATTCCTCAGGCAAATCGAAACGTCTATGAAATAGAGTTTTTCCATAGATCTGGTCGCGGGTAATGGTCACAATTCCCCCACCGGGACTGTATTTCACCGCATTCTCCAGCAAATTCACCAGAACACGACGAATCCGGTTAAAATCCACATGCAGACAATTCTTTCCCTGTTGACCATCAATGATAAACTCCATGCCTTTTTCGTTGGCAAAAAGATCGACCTGGGCAATGCTCTCCTGTAAAAGCGTTTCCATGGTACAATCAATTTTACTCAATCGAAATAGGCCGTTTTCATGCCGATAGGTATCAAGAAAATCAGTCACCATTCCATACAACTGGTTTCCGGTCTGCAACGTCAAATCGAGGATCTGCTGTTGACCGTCATTCAAACTACCAAGTTGTCCGGTGGCAAGAAGTTCGAGAGCTTTTTGAATGGAAATCATCGGATTTTTAAGATCATGGGTCATCATCCCGGTTAGATCTTCTTTCATCCGTTCAGTACGCTCTTCTTCAGTAACATCTCGCAAAACACCAACAAAATCCACCTGGTTTTCATCTTCGTTATTAATGGTTGCAAGGGACATCTGAATGGGAATCACTTTTGTGTATCCACAGATGGCCTTAACCTTGAAACGCCCGCTTTTTCCTTCTCCGTTGGCAAAGTACTCTTCAAGCCTGGCAACCGATGGCTCGCCTGTAAACAGTGACGGAAAGCGCTGTCCGAGCAGTTGAGATTTGCCTATGCCGAAAATACCACTGCAAGCGTCATTGGCCATGGTTACCACCCCATCCCTGTCTGTGGTGACAATGCCGTCAGTAACGCTGTTGATGATTTTATCCAGGTACCGTCTGGAACGACGGATCAAAAGATGTTTCTGGTAGGCGAGATCACTGATGGTCTGGGTGACAACGTGCATCAATTCGACAATGGCCTTAAACCGCTCAAAGGGAATAACCGGAACGTTTTTCAATTCGCTAAGATAGCCATCAATATCTTTGATGCCTATCATCCTGGCTCGCATGGCCGCCACCTCAGGTGTGAGCGGTTCAGTCAGGATCTGTCCGCAAAGGATATTGGCAATGTGGTGATCATCAAGGAAGATGGAAGATGCACTGTCCGTTAGCCCGGCATTGAGACACTGATAGATGATGTTTTGTCTGGTCCTGGCCGATTCCTGGCCGCCGTAGCAGTCACTGCGATAACACAGTTTTCTGCCCTCTGGGGTGCAGCGATTGAATTTTGAGCACAGAGATGTGAAGTTGAAAGGACGGGTAATGGGGCTTCCATCGACATTGGTGATGATAGCTGCAACACCGGTGGCTTTGGAAAACGTTTCGAGAATATTCTCGAGTTTATGACGTTCAATCAGATCCAGCAGCGGAAAAGCCCGTTTTGTTGCTTTACCCTCCATGCTTCCCCCACAACCACAGCATCATAATAAAGACCCGGCTGAGACACATGCCGTGTCATACAACATACATTGTGAAAATATACTCACATGGGAAATGACTAAACCGGACAATTCCCCGAGATGTAACTCGGTTACAGGGCACCAGAGCTTGTAGCAAGCAGGCAGGCCTTGGCGCATTGGGTAATACGCAAACCTGGCTGAACCCAGAAAAACCAGGCGCACTGTAGGCAGTTACGTAAAAACGTTTACAAAATGGTCAAGGGGAAGTCAATTGCTTTCTCCCGAAAAATAGGCCATTATCCCACATAAAAATGTATAAACCATGGAGCAGCCACTGCGGCATCTCAATACATTTTACTGCTCCTGTCTCAGCATCAGCTTCCACTGCTTGATGCAACATTGCATCAAATATGCATTAATGCATCAAGATATAATCATCGTCATCCCCTCTGTATCGGCAATAATCGCCATATTCCTACAGATAACCGCCCTCATTTGATGCATATTTGCATCAAATGGTGATATTCCTGTTCTATCTTACACAGACAGCAACTTTACATATCACCACAGGCAACATGCTGATATAGCTTATTTTATATAAATCGTTTCTTTTTCTGACATACCACAAATTCTCTTTTTCCCGCCCGGCACGATTATTGATTCTCATCTGAGAAATATTTTTCCAGCCTGAGTCCGTAAGCGTTGTGGAGAGGAACAGATGCAAGACGGCCTAACAAGCCATTTTTTTTAAGACTAATTTCATGCACAGTCATGAATACAGCTCCCATGGACGCGGTGCCAACACAAACACCAACCAATACAAGTGACCAATGAAACGAGTAACTCTTACAATCAATGGCCTGACCCGCCAGGTCGTCACAGATGAGTCCAAAGTTCTCCTGGATCTGCTGCGCCAGGACCTTCATTTAACCGGTACCAAGCAATCCTGCGACCGCAAGGGACAGTGCGGCGCCTGTATGGTTATAGTTAATGGGAAAACAGCTCTCTCCTGTCTGACCAAAGTCAAAAACCTGGATGGTGCAAAGGTTATCACCGTTGAAGGATTGGGAACGCCTGACAACCCACACCTTATTCAACAGGCTTTTGTACTTTCCGGAGCCATTCAATGTGGATTCTGCACCCCGGGTATGATCATGGGCGCCAAGGCCCTGCTGGATGCCAACCCGGATCCAACCCCGGAAGAAATCAAGCATGCCCTGCGCCGCAACCTTTGCCGCTGCACAGGATACGTGAAAATCATTGAGGCTGTACAACTTGCCGCCCGCTTTCTGCGAGGAAAAGCGACACCGGAAAGCATGATGCCTCCAGCTGATGCACCGGCCATGGGAGTGTCACACCCAAGACGATCTTCGCTGGATAAAGCTTGCGGTACTGCCCACTTCACCGCAGATGTGCAGATTCCGGATGCTCTGGAACTGGCCGTTCTCCGAAGCACAGTGCCCCATGCCCGCATTATAAGACTGGATACTGCAAAGGCAGCTGCCATGCCCGGGGTTGCTGGCGTGGTGACCGCAGCAGACATCAAGGGAACCAATATCCTGAAATATCTGGAAGCTGACCGACCAGTACTCTGCAGTGACAAGGTTCACTATATCGGCGACCCCATCTGCATCGTGGCAGCCGCAACCAAAGCTCAGGCCGAGGAAGCTGTCAAAGCTGTTGAACTGGAACTTGAAGAACTGGAAATCCTGGATGATCCCTATCAGGCATTGGACGAAGAGAGTCTGCGGGTACATCCGGATCGTCCCAATCTCTGCTACAATCAGCCCCAGATAAAGGGTGACGCCGATGCGGCCCTTTTGGAATCTGCAGCCACCATTCAAGCACGATTTGTCACCCAAATCAATCACCAGGCGCCTTTGGAACCGGAAGCCACAGTTGCCTATTTTGAAGAAGACGAAGATGCGGAACAGGAAAAACTGGTGGTTATTGGCCGCAGTATCAATATTCACTACCACATGGCCATGCTGCAGGCTGCGGTAGGCTGGGAGAACATGGCCTACATTGAAGCCTTTTCCGGAGGACAGTTTGGTATAAAAATAGACGTTATATCAGAAGGCATTGCTGCTGCCGCTGCCGTGCATTTCCAACAGGCTGTCCGCTACATCCCCAGTCTTACAGAAAGTATGCTGATGAGCTCCAAACGACATCCATTCTCCATGGACGTGAAGCTCTCTGCAGATGCTGACGGTAAACTTACAGCCTATCACAACGACTTCGTGGTTGATAACGGGGCTTATTACTCCATCGGCCATGTGGTTGCATACAGAGCCTTACTGATGCTTTCAGGCTCCTATGACATTCCTAACGTGAAAGCACGCGGAAGACTGGTATATACCAACAATCCATGGGGCAGCGCAGCCCGTGGTGCCGGCGCTCCCCAAGCGAATTTTGCCCTGGAATGCGCCATGGACATGCTTGCCGATAAACTCAACATGGATCCATTTGAATTTCGCCTGATCAACTCACTGTACCCCGGAGGAACCAAATCCACGGGTCAGGAAGTCACAGAATGGCCCTTGCCTGAACTCATGGAGAAAATGCGCCCTCACTATGAGCGTGCTGTCGCAGATGCCAAGACCCATGGAACCGACACCATTCTTCGCGGGGTCGGCATTGGCACCGGAGCGTTTGGTATCGGGGGTCCCAACGATGCCTCTGTGGTAGCAGTGGAACTGGATGATGATGGAGGCCTTTCTGTTTATGCTGCGGCTGCTGATCCCGGCGAAGGAAACGAATCCATGCTGCTCCAGCTCAGCGGTGCTTTCATGGGAATTCCCATGGAACGTATCCGTATCCACACCCGTTCCACAGAGAATACTGCCGCCAGCGGTCCCGCTGCAGGCAGCCGCATCACCTATATGATAGGTGGAGCACTGATCAACGGCCTTGAACAACTGAAAGCGGCCATGGATGAAACCGGGGCCACCACCGGTGCCGAACTCAAAGCAGCGGATCGACCTCATCGTTATCTGGGACGCAAGAAAAACGAAGTTGGTCCTCTGGACCCGGAAACAGGACAGGGACCTTCATTTGAGTCCCAGGTGCATGCTGTGCAAATCGCAGAAGTGGAAGTTGAAGCGTCCACAGGCAAAGTACGTGTACTCAAAATGACCACTGGTATTGATGCAGGCCCTGTGATCCATCCTCAGAACCTGACCGGCCAGCTTGATGGCGGCATTGATATGGGAGTGGGCCTGGCCCTTCGTGAAGAATATATCGCTGGCCAAACCAAGGACTGGGTTACTTTTAAATTCCCAACCATTGGCCAGAGTTTTGAAATGGAGACTATCCTTCAGGAAACACCCCGTCCTAAAGGACCGCTCAATGTCACGGGCATTGGTGAAATGTGCCTGGTTCCCACAACCCCGGCTGTAATCAATGCGCTGCACAATGCCACAGGAGCCTGGATATGCGATTTGCCAGCCACTCCAGACAAGGTACTTGCAGCAATGAATGGAGGTAAGGCCTAACCAGCCAGCGTTTGCCCGGAACCGAAGATTTTCGTTTAAGAGCAATAATCGAGGAACGAGACTCTGAAAAAAAATCTGGACAGACACCAGCTAACGAGGCAGGGTAGAAAAAATCACCAGGTGCATTGGCGGATACACACTGGATGGTTGAGGGGAGCGGTATATGTCATGGCACATGCATGGCATACACGCCTGCCCCTACTGTATACCCTGCCTGGGAGGCTGCCCGAGAATATTCTTTCCCCTGTTGAGTGTTGGGGCTGCGTACGAAATCCGGGCAAACACTGTACCTAAACCTGACACCAACACATCATGACAAGCATTGAGTCCACGGGGCAACCAGCCCTCATCCTTTGTACAGAGGATGGAACGGAAATCGAGTTTGATGAAGAAGGGTATTTCATGGACGAAACCCAGTGGAGCGAAGCTGTTTGCAGAAAACTCGCTGCACAATGCGGTCTGACAGAAATGCAGGACCAGCACTGGAAGGTATTATATGCCTACCGTGAATTTTATGCCTACAATGGTCGGGCACCATTGAATAAACACCTCAAGTCTGCCACAGGAATGAGCGTGCTGGAAATGGAGCGCCTCTTTCCCGGTGGCCTGAAAAACGGCGCCCGGCGCTTGTGCGGGCTACCCAATCCCAAAACCTGCCAATGATTTACCTGGACAACGCAGCCACTTCCTATCCCAAAAATGAACCAGCCCTGCGAAGAGCACTGGAACGCTACCTTGCCCTTGGCGCATCTCCTGGAAGGGGCGGCTATGACCGCGCCGTGGAGACAGAGGAGATGGTCGAAAAAATCCGCAGGAAAATACTGCGTTTTTTTGGAGCTCCTCCTGGCAGCCATGTCTGTTTCAGTGCCAATGCCACGGATGCACTCAACACCTTGATCCAGGGTCTGGCAGAGCCGGAGATACACCTGCTCTCAACCAGACTTGAGCATAATTCTGTTTTACGTCCTCTGCACCATATAAAGCGGAACGGACTCCTGGAGTTTGACCTGGTCGACTTTAACCTGCAAGGTTTTATTGAGCCGAAAACAATGCTGCAATACCTGCGGCCAGGAACCAGGGCTGTAATTATAAACCATGCTTCCAATGTCCTGGGGACCGTACAGCCGATAGCTGCCCTGGGCTCATTACTCCGTAGCCGGAACATTGCCCTCTGTGTTGATGCATCACAGAGTGCGGGCTTAATACCCATTCACATGGAGCAAGAAAACATCGCGGCTTTGGCATTCACCGGACATAAAAGCCTGGGTGGCCCAACCGGGACTGGAGCATTGATCATCACGCCCGAACTTGAGCTGAAGCCCTCCCGCTACGGAGGAACCGGGGTGGATTCCCTGAACCTGTATCAACCAGCTCCATATCCGGCACGGCTGGAAGCAGGTACGCAAAACATGTTTGGAATACTTGCTCTGGAAGAGTGCCTGCAAACCCTGCCTCACCAGGAGCAGGAACGCCGCCTGAAAAAAGAATTGCATCTGACAAAGCTACTCTATGAAGCCCTCTCCGCATTGCCGGGTGTAAACGTATATGGTGCCCATGACATGAACAGACAGGTACCGCTCCTCAGCTGTACGGTGGATGGTATGCAGTCTTCGGACGTTGGCGCCGTTCTGGACGGTGATTTTGATATTGCCGTACGTACCGGCCTGCAGTGCGCTCCCCTGGTGCATGAAACTCTGGGGACTTCACCCTACGGTACCATACGCTTCAGCCTCGGTCCCCATACGACACAGCAGGATGTCGAAGCGGCAATCCGGGCAATGCGGGAAATTGTCACTGCCTGCAGGCAGGAGCACACGGTTTGAACAAACGCGATTGTCCTGATATAATCAGTTAGCTGGAAGGCCTTACAGGCAAATACGTCCAGCCATACGCCTTATATTGACGGCATCATTTTCCTGCGATAACACCGAACTGGGAAAAAGAACATTTCCGGCCCTCCTCCCTGTGCGGAAGGAGGGCCCTCATATTTCAACCCTATTTCGTCCTTTTTCTTTGGCCCTGTACAGTGCTTTGTCTGCTTTTTCCACTATGGAAGCCGCCGTGTCTCCCTCCTCAAAAATTGCCACTCCAAAGCTTGCTGTTTTCGGGCCAACTTCAGATATATATTTTTCCAGCACCTTCTTTCTCAGTTTTTGAGCCAGACTGAATAAACCTTCCTGCTTCGTCTCTGGACAAATAACAAGAAATTCCTCACCTCCCCAACGGCCGAGGACATCAACCTGTCGTACAGACTGACAAAGCTGGGCTGCAAAAAGCTGTAGTACCAGATCCCCGACCTGATGCCCGTGCATATCGTTGACGTTTTTAAAGTGATCGATATCAATGAGAATAACCCCGAACTGGTTGCCGTATCGTTCGGAACGAGCTATTTCCGTTGCCAGTACCTCATCCAGTTTTCTTCGGTTGAACAATCCGGTGAGCCTGTCCCGAATGGCAATCTGTTCAAGTTCCCTGTTTTTTTCCTCCAGTTCCCTGGTACGGGCTTTTACCTTTTCCTCCAGTTCCTGGTTCAGCTTTACCAGTTCCTGATTCTGCTGTTCCAGAAGGACTTCCTGTCTATACGAGGTAATAGCTCCTGAAATGGTTAGAACCATGTCGTCATTCATCCATGGTTTTTCCAGAAAGCGATAGAGCCGAGCCTTGTTTATGGCATGCCTGATCCCTTTGATATCGCTTTGTCCGGTCAGCATTATCTTTTTGGTTTTTGGAAGAACTGCGTGTATCTGAGCCAAGAGCTCGTCTCCTTTCGTACCAGGCATGATATAATCAGAGATGACCACCAACACTTCGATCCGATCTTCAATGAACTCCTCTATGACCTCCATTGCTTCGTCTGCGCTATGGGCAACTTCGATGATTGTTACATTTTTGAGTTCCTGCAAAAACAAAGTTCGAAGGCTTTCTGTTACAATGGGCTCATCATCCACACAAAGGATGGCGGTCTGTGTCGATGGATCACGCTTCATTATCGTTACCGGTCAATCTTTTTTTATATTCTTTCAATCCTTCATCAATTGAGTGCAGCAGATCCTTGATCTCCCAAGGTTTGGTAATCAGGTCAAACATGTCGCCCTTCTTTTTTGCCCTTTGCACTGCTTCCTCATTTGCATGTCCGGTTAACATCACTTTGATAACATAGGGAAAACGCTTATGGGCTTCAATAAAAAAATCATCTCCCTTCATCCCAGGCATCAGCCAGTCTGAAATGATGATCAGGGGAACCAACCCTTCCTGAAACAGCTCATCAAGTATCTCCAGCCCCTCTTCAGCGCTTTCCGCGATTTCTATTATATATTGTTTTCCGTATGCTCTGAGAAGTTGGTCACGCAGAGCCTGTAAAACAACAGGTTCATCGTCTACACATAAAATCAGACCATTATCCGCAGGGCTCATTCCACTCTCCCGTTTATTGGTAAGGCAACAAAGAAAGTGGTACCTTTATTCAATTCACTTTCAAACGTCACTGTTCCGCCATGTTTTTGAACAATTTTATTTACGATATCCAGTCCCAGACCACTTCCTTCCCCTCGTATTTTGGTGGTAAAAAAGGCCTCAAATATTCTCTCACGATTTTCTTCAGGGATGCCGCAACCAGTGTCACTGACGGCAACAACCACAAAGTCATCCTTGCAGCTGATACTGACGGTCAATACCCCCTTATACTCCATTGCCTGCAACGCATTGTGAATTAGATTGGTCCATACCTGATTGAGCTCATCGGGATTGGCCATAATCAATGGAATTTCTTCGTACTCTTTTACCAGTTGCGTGTTCTGTTTAATCTGGTTGTGGTAAATCGTTAATACCGTTTCCATACCTTCAATGACACTTGTTTCAATCCGTTCATTGGTATCGCTTTGCCTGATAAACGATTTAAGGGCATAGATTATTTTACTGATCCGGTCGACG
The DNA here is from genome assembly GCF_000429945.1 of Desulfogranum japonicum DSM 18378. Taxonomy (GTDB): domain Bacteria; phylum Desulfobacterota; class Desulfobulbia; order Desulfobulbales; family Desulfobulbaceae; genus Desulfogranum; species Desulfogranum japonicum. Next base: position 15,109 of record NZ_AUCV01000061.1, read on the forward strand.
GCCTGATTAATATTGCCTGCATTGGAACTGATAGCATACAGGCCATAAACGGTTTCAAGAAGGTACAGGGCTTGTTCGTGCTGCAGCAGAGGCAGATATGTATCCCAGTATTCCGTTACGTTAAGCTGCACAAGGTAAAACGCGACCTGCCGACTGTTTTCAATGCCTGCATCATTGAGCTTACCGCTGATTTCGCGAACCAGTTTACGCTCTTCACGGCTCGTACGTATTACCGGGTCTTTCTGTGATTCCCGGAGAAGATTGTAAAAAAGACTGAGGAGTTCTCTTTCCAATTTTTCCTGTAGATCAGGCAGATCCACCTGTACTTTTTTCAGGGCGTCCTTGATATTGCTGCCGCTTGACTTGATGGCACCCATTGGTGTATTGATCTCATGGGCAATCCCCGCAATCAGTTGTCCAAGGGCGGCCATTTTTTCCGATTGTACCAGTTCCTTTTCCGCTCTTTCCCTTTCCTGGATGGTTTTTTCCAGCTCAGATGTTCTTTCCCGCACCATTTCTTCCAGATGATCCTTATGACGGGACAACTCATCCTGGGCAGCTCTGCGCTCAGCAATTTCCTGTTCCAGCATTTCGTTGCTCTGCTGAGTGGTGGTTCTCGCTGTTTCCACTTCATCGATATAGTTCTGGATGCTGTCTGCCATTTGGTTGAAAGACGTATTCAGTTGTCCAATTTCATCTCCGGAGGTCTGGTCGAGCCGAAAATTCAGGTTCCCTTCCTGAAATTTTCTGATGCCAGTGGTAATCCTGGTGATTTTTCCAGTCAGTACCCCTGCCATCCAGAGTGCGATAAAAATTACGACAATAACCATACCAATCGTGTACAGGGTTACACGAAGGAATGTTGTGTTGAGCGTAGTACGAAGATGTTCTTTGTTTTCCTCACTGCTTTTCTCCAGGTTCTGCTCGAATTCACGCCTTTCAGAGGTAATCATGCCTGCCGTTACCCTGGCCGGTTTATTGAACTCATCAACATTAGCGCCAATGGTAACAAAACCGAAGCCCCGTTTGCTATCCCCATACATACCGGTGTGATAAGGTATGGCTGCAGCAGTCGTCAATTTCCAGAGATTGCTCCAGAATATCAGAAAAGAACCAGAGCCACCCTGCTCGGTGAGGGTGAACCATCCTGTGCATTGCGGGGCAAAATTAAGGAAACGACAATCCAGCCCTACATATCCTTGGCGTGTGAGTTCAGCACTCGGTTTTTTGGTATTGGACTGATTATCAAACCACTCAACAGAACGTTCAAATTCAGGCATGTATGCATTGTGCTCAAGCCATTTCGGGTACAGAGACTGCTCAAGCCATGGTGCTTCCGGCTGTCCGGTTTGCGGATCGTAGCCGATAATAAAGTAGTCTCTGGGGTGGGAGATATTTCTCCCTTTATAATCCCACATGAACGCATAATTCCCGGTTCCTGCATTTGAAGTTATGGTGTATCGTTCATTGGTGGGAACAACATGATCGGTAAATTCCATGAGGTGCGTATGATCAAGGGCAAGGGTCACATACCCGGTAATTTTTCCTTGCTGGACTACGGGAGTTGCCCAGCGTATCAACCCTCTAAAGCGGATCCCCTGTGGGTTTTCCTTGCCGGCATAGGCAGATTTTTTCGGCTCAAATGGTATCCCCGCCTTTTCCGCCCGCACCTCGCTGTAAGGACCGCCAATCAGAAAACCTTTGACGTAGGGACCAATGACCTCTGAAACATAGATCTCCCCGGGTTGAAGAGTTTTCAGCATTTCAAAGTACCTTTCCGCCTTACAGAAAGTGTTTTCCCTCTTTGATACATCGGCAAGACGTTTTGGCAGTACATCCGAAGTCGTCACTTTGACCTGTTCCATCCCATCGAGACCAACGAAAGTCATCTCCAGATATAAAGGCCGTTTTTCTGATCTGGGTGTTCTTTCCGATGGTCGATAGTGAAAATTTTTGGCATTTTCGCTATTCCTTGCAACAACTTCACCTGATGTCTCGGATTGGTTCCCTTCCTGGACCCATGCGGTTTTTTCCGCATTCATTTCCCAATTGCCGTCATCCAGGATAACTGTACGGTTTCTGCCGGAAAGAAAATCGATGTACGCCTCCCGCCGCGGTTCTATCCGGGTTGCCTGCCTGATATCCGCATCCCGGTCATATAAAAAAAGTGCAACCTGCCTGGCCAGGTCGGTGGTCAGACGCTCAATGGCATCACGGGAAAGATTATTCAAGGCATCTATGGACTGAGTCGTGGCCATTTCTGCCACTTCACCCACAAGGGAATTGCTCTCTTGCGCCATATTTTTGGATTGCATCTCCATATCATGTGCCATCTGGGTTATGACGCCCCAGGAAAACCAGGACAGCAGGACAAGAGGAAATACTTTGATAAGTACAAAAATAATAATGAGTTTTGTTCGTATACTCATCTGCACAAACGACATAGGACCCCTCGGCGGATTGGCAATAAAGAAAAAGATGGTCTGGAGGACATTATAAAAACAATATCAGTATGCTTTTTAAACGTAAGAAAAGCAAGGAAAGGAGAAGTTGTTTGCTTGCAGCCCAAACTTTTGCAAAATACACCACCTGTACTAGTATTTCGAATCTCCGGCAAAAAGCTTTTTTATCTCAGCTGCAAATACTTTGTCACCTTCGATGATTGGTTTGAGCTTGTTCGCCTCCAGCCATATTACGGCCACCGGAGTAACAGCACGCACTGAATACCCATAAAAACCGGAGCGCTGCAAACTTCCACCGATGAGTTCACCAGGGCCTACGGTTCGCAGTACCACTTCTTTTTCCGCGCCGGATTCCGTTATCTCGACAACACCCCGAAAAATAATTCCCAGAGCCCCACCCAACTCCCCCTGTTGAATAATGATACTTCCTGTATCGTAGACCCGTTGGTCGGCGATTGCCACCAACTTGTCCATTGTCTGTCCTTTCAGCCCCTTGGCCCACTCTGCACCTAAAAGTATCTGGGCAGGATTTGGTTGACTGATACGTAGAGATTTCTTTTGCAGCAATGCCATGCGTGACTCAACATCTGCAATCATCCGGTCAGCTTCCGGTTTGTCCAATACAGCAGAAGCAAGTAAACCCTGAATTAATGCTCTTTCGCGATTCAATACAACCCGGCTTGCAGCACGTGTCTCCAATTCACGGATTATTCCAGGAAACGCCTGACGAAATATTTCCATTTCAGCAAGGGTTTCCCTTTTGTTATTTATCACCTCCACACGTATTGTTTCAGCTTCCTCTTTGCAGGGCGCGAGCTCGTCGATGATCTGCAGCACCTCGTCCTGCGCTTTGATGAATCCTCGCGCAACATCGTAACCAAGAGCCATGCGATCAATCATCATCGCAATCAGCACCTTGTTTACAATGGGATATTTCAGATATTTAAACGATTTCGGTATACTCCACAGGCTTTGCAGATCAGTTCGAGGATGTATCAGGGGAGTACCATCCAGTGCATGTTCTACGGCTTCAACCAGCAGGTGTGTAGCTGTGCGGCCAAGAGTACCTTCCTCAAACTGCAACCAGTAAGCGCGACGTTCGGCTTCAAGAATTCTCCTTCTAAATGCTATGGCCTGCTCCCTCTCACTTGCCTCCACGCATGTTTGAGAATTGACGGCAGGAGCAACATGACGGGATCGTACACGCTCACGCACCTCATCCCAATCCGCTTCCCGGAAAAAGGAATTCCCCTGCATGCATGTATAGAGATTTTCAAATTCCTGAAATATTGAATGGGATGCCCGGTCCAGGGTTGCCTGCTTTCCTGGAGGCAACTGGTCCAGTTTCAGCCACCCCAGGAGCGCGCCCATGGTTGTACCGTTGATGAGTATGGTCAAAACAACCAGGCCTGCACAGAGAAACAATACCTGGTCTCCGGCTGTCTGCTCGATGGCCGAATCCTGGGCAACGATCAGGGCCAGGGCCAGTGAAACAGCTCCCCGCAAACCACCCCAGACCAGTACAATCGCCTTTTCACGTGTTATACCGATGCTCATGCTCTTTGTTAACGGACTCAGCATGGCAACTACCATGGCGCGGATCAGCTGCACCCCAAAGTAGAGATAGATCAGGGTCATCCACAGGGACGGATCATCCAACGGAACCCTCCTGGCGATGACAATACCGACAAGGAGAAAAATCAAGGTATTGGCGATGTGTGCCATCATTTCCCAGAAGTGATGAAGAAATCCTGCAACTTCAGGGGAAACACGGGTGCGCCCGACACTGGCAAAAAGTAAAGCCAATGCAACCAGTGCAACCACTCCGGAGACATGAAAAACATTTTCAGCCAGCAAGAAGACCAGGTATGCGGCGGCAACGGACACCACGATCTCAATCATCGGATCGTTGAATACACGACCCACCCAGAAAATTGCCAGACCTCCCACTGTCAGGCCGATAATCAGACCGAACAACACAACCCAGGAAAAATCTACAGCTACGCCCAGAAGACTAAAATCAAAAGTCTCCTTTCCGGTGACCATAACGTAAAACAGGCCAAACAGCACAATGGCTGTACCGTCATTTAACAGTGATTCCCCTTCCAGCAAGGTTTCCAATCTTTTACGTGAGCTCACCTCTTTTAAGAGAGCAACCACCGCTACCGGGTCTGTAGCACTGACCAGAGCACCAAAAAGCAAACAGAATGGCCAACTCCAGCCCCACGGGAAGATAATTTTTGCCAGGCCGGCTGTTGTTATGGCAGCGATGATCAATCCCGGTATTGCCAGCATAACTATCTGGCCGATCATTCGGCGAAAAAGATGTACTTCCATGCAAAATGCTGATTCAAAAATCAGGGTAGGCAGAAAAACAAAAAGGATAAGATGGGGCTCAATATCGGCTACCAGGTTAAGGGTCGAAGATATCGCGGGGAGGTAATTGTTGAAAAAATCAGTGCGCTGCACCAGGCCCAGTCCCAAACCAATGACCAGAAGTGTTACGGTATAAGGGATATTGGTGCCTTTCAACAGATTGCGGACCGCTGAACCGATAATGAGCGATGCCACAATAAAAATAAGAATGAATATGCCGATGGTCTCGTGCACTGCATTTCCCTCCTTATTGATTAAAACATCATTTCGCTGCTGGTGCAGGGATGCAACGACCGGTGGAGGATGACGTAGCAGTCTTCTGGAGAGCAGTTACGTTTTCTACATAATTGTATGTGGGGAAGAGATTTTAGTCAAAAGACAATACCTGATCGCCAGTAGGACAAGGGGTAATTGATCACAGGTATTCCACGAAGTCTCCCGCTGGTCGCTTACCTCTTTGAACAATCGCGGTTTCCCGCACAGATAGCCTGCCGGAGTCTGCGCTTACCTTCGAGGATAAAATTTTGAGCATAACGCAAAAATTGGCCAGGCAAGCGAGGAACGAGACTCTGAAAAGACTATGTATGGACAGGCATGACGGATTGTATCAGAATCCGTCACATTTCGAAGCAGTATTTGGTATGGCCATTGCTGACTCGGGCCGAGTCTTTGACCAGGATCTCACCTCCGAACTGTAACTGCTGCCCGCAGGCGCTTCAGAGGATATAAAGATACGCCACCCCGGCAGAAGGCTCACTCCTGCCGGGATATCTATGGTGCAACACTCGGAATCACAACAGGGCCAGCAGAACTCCCGCTGCAACTGCTGAACCGATGACACCGGAAACATTGGCTCCCATAGCGTGCATAATCAGGTGATTTTGGGGATTTGCCTCCATACCGACCTTATTCACCACCCTGGCCGCCATAGGTACAGCAGAAACACCGGCTGCACCAATGAGTGGATTAACCGGGGTATCGGAAAATCTATTCATCAGTTTGGCAATCAGCACCCCGGAAGCCGTACCAATTCCAAACGCTATCATTCCCAGAATAAGGATACCGATGGTCTCAAGATTCAGGAATTTATCCGCAGACAGCTTGCTGCCAACACCCAGACCGAGAAAAATAGTTACCGTGTACATCAACGAGTTTTTGATTGTATCGGTCAAACGATCAATTACACCGCATTCCCTGGCCAGATTACCCAGCATAAACATCCCGATGAGTGGTGCAGCCGAAGGCAGGAGCAATGAGCATATTGCCAGCACCACCAGAGGCAGGGCTATCTTTTCCACCCTTGAAACATGACGCAACTGGGTCATGGTAATTTTACGCTCCTCCTCGGTAGTCAGCCAACGCATTATGGGTGGCTGGATAATGGGAACCAGGGCCATGTAAGAATACGCTGCAATGGCAATGGAGCCCAGCAACCGCGGAGAAAGCTGACTGGAAAGAAAAATCGCTGTGGGACCGTCAGCTCCACCAATAATACCGATGGAAGCGGCATCGCGCAGGGAAAAGTTGATTCCAGGTACTAGATCAGACAACAGCAGTGCCCCGAGAAGCGTGGTGAAAATCCCAAACTGCGCAGCTCCTCCCAGGAGAATGGTCTTGGGGTTGGCAAGCATAGGCCCGAAATCGGTTAACGCGCCAACACCCATAAAAATCAGTAAAGGGAAAACACCTGTCACTATCCCCACTTCATAGATGTAATAGAGAATTCCTCCCGGTTCGGCAATGCCTGCGACAGGAATATTGGCCAGCAGGGCGCCATAACCAATGGGTACCAGGAGAAGAGGTTCAAACTGCTTGAATACGCCCAGGTAGAGTAAAACAAGCCCAACCATGAACATCAATAGCCTGCCGATGCCATGGGTCCACCCTTCGTGCACCTGACCATGCAGTAACCCATACACACCAGTTGATTGAAAAAGATTATCTGCCAGCGTAGCAATATCAGGCAGTTTTTCCGGCGACGTGCTGTCTGCTCCATATGCCAGACCTGTGAAGAGAAGCAAGAGCGTCAGCGTTACAAAAATAGTATATCGTTTCATACCAGCACCATTGAAGGTAAACAATCACAGGCGGCTCAATAAGAGAGCGCCATTAAAAAGCTTTTCGTGATTAAAAAAATTTCCTATTTACCCTATGGTCACCAGCATATCCCCGGCCTGTACGGTCTCACCAGACTGGACATGGATTTCCAGCACTTTACCGGCATGGGGAGACATAATCTCAGATTCCATTTTCATGGCCTCCAAAACAACCAGGGGCTGATTCACCTTCACTGACTGGCCTGTTTCCACCATGACTTTGACCACATTGCCCGGTGTGGGGGCTTCCACAACATTTCCGGAAACTTCCCGATTTTCTTGTTGTCCTTGTACTGGCGATGCTGTTATGGCACCGGACTCGGCAACCTGGACTTCATAGGACCGACTGTTCACCACAATGGTATAGTTTTTTGGTCCCTTAGGCCGAGCTGATTCCTGCTTGGCTTTTTTACTGCTTTTCACGCCTTCAGGTTCGCCACCTTCGTTGGTTACCTTACGCACATTGACCACGGCTTTTCCAAGGAGAAAATCCAGTCCCTTTTGCTCGCAACTGGCAATGATAAAAATATTCTCATCAGTCACCGGCAGATCATTTTCCTTTAGAACCTTGGTTGCCTTGGGTATGCCTGCTTCCAGAATGTCCAGCGGATTATCTGTAAACACCGGTTTACCCAACTGCTCGGATGCGAGTTTGACAATTTCAGGATTAGGCTGAGCAGGTGTACGTCCAAAATACCCCAAAACCATATTTCCGTAATTGGGGTTGATTTTTTTCCATTTCCCCTGGGTGACATTCAGATACGCCTGTTGAAAATAAAATTGTGATACAGGAGTTACAGAGGCACCAAAACCACCTTTGGCAACAACTTCAGACATCTCTTTAATAACTTTAGGATAGAGATGCAGTGTCCCGGTATCGCGCATCATCATGGTATTAGCAGTCAAGGCGCCGCCAGGCATTGGTGAAAGTGTGACTTTGGGAGAGATCATTTTCGCTTCAGGCGGGAAAAAATATTCTTTCATAGCTTCCTCAAACACCTCTGTAGCCTTGAGTACTTTGACATAATCAAGATCAAGGGTGTAATCGGTCCCTTTCAGGGCATGCATCATGGAAAGGATATCTGGTTGGCAGGTTCCACCGCTCACTGGCGCTTTGGCCAAATCTATGCCATCAGCTCCCCCGAGTATGGCGGCCATATTCTGGGCGATACCCTGATCTGCCGTATCATGGGTGTGAAACCAGAGAATAGTACTTTCAGGCACCACCTTGCGTGCAGCTTTGAATGTCTCGTATACTTTTTTGGGATTCGCGGTCCCGGATGCATCCTTAAAGCAGATAGACTGAAAAGGTATTTCTGAATCCAGAATGCTCTGCAACCTTTCCATATAAAATTCCGGTGTATGTGCGGCACCTTTACAGCCTGGTGGCAGATCCATAATAGAAATGACAATCTGATGATTCAAGCCATGGTGGACAATACGTTCTCCGGAATACTCCAGGTTTCTGGTATCATTCAAAGCGTCAAAATTACGGATGGTTGTCATACCGTGCTTTTTAAACATCTTGGCATGCAAATCAATGATATCACGGGGGCACTGACTCAAGGCAACCACATTGATTCCTCTGGCAAGGGTCTGCAGTTCAGCCTCTTTACCGACCTCGAGCCTAAACCGGTCCATCATGTCAAAGGCCGATTCGCCGCAATAAAAAAACAGACTCTGGAACCTGGCGCCACCGCCTGCCTCCAGATGAGTTATTCCGGCGTCAACAGTTGCCTTCAACGCCGGTAAAAAATCGTTTGTTAATACCCTGGCTCCGAAAACAGATTGAAACCCATCCCGGAAAGAAGTGTCCATAAACTTGATAACTTTTTTACTCACTGCAACTCCCCCTGCGTTACTGCTTTTGATATTTTACGTATCCATTACTGCTGTAATACACGTCATACAGCATATTGAATTCTCGAGGCCCTGTATCTACGGCTACACGGACGCACGAACAATCAGATAGCTAGCTGTGATTGCACGCATTCAGACTCAACATGCACATTCCGCCTCATATGCCGCCACTGCTGCTGCAATAACAACGATATCCTCGTCCATATCCGACGGAGCAGGCATACTTCCACGCTGCTTCGCCTTTGCCCGTTGAGATCGTTCTCTCTGCAGAGCTTCTAATTCAAGCGCTGCTGCCTTTTTAGTCAAATCAGAAACAAGTCTCAGAACAACCAAGGTAAAAAATAGAAAAAACATGACTGTTGACATACCAATCAACATCAATTTAACGCCTTCCAACAACATCTTTCACACCTCTGTCTGTAACTACTCCAAACATACAGGCTCAGAAATCACCTGTACCGTTTACTGCTGGTAAATACGTACGCCCCAACCACCAGGAGCAAAAAATAGACCACACAGTATCAGATGTATTATTCTATTCCCCAACGTCAGGTACCTTGCAACCTCCGCCCTTAAACGGAAAAATTGCACATCCAAAGACACCTGCAGATACAGAACAATATATTGATATCATGTTATATTTACACAGCAAACACTGTCTTCTCCCAAAGACAGCAACCTCTCCATCCTTTACAAATTATAGAACTCTATACCTAGCATAGAAATAAAAAAAAGGGGAAAAATCTCGACTGTAATGAGTGGAAAAAAAGAGATCGTTTGATGCATAAAAGCATCAAATGAATTTATCAAAGAGCGAGAGTTCACTTATTTAGCTAATTCCAGATGCAAATCCTACCATCGATGCAAAGACGCATAGATTTGATGCACTGGTGCATCAAATACACCAATAGTCTACGCCAGTCTCTACCCGGGTATTCTCTTTTTTTTTGACACTGAAGTATGTTGCGGCCCATTCGTCAGACAGCAATCCAAAATTTTCTTGGTGACAAATAACAGGCTATATTTCAGAAGGTAGAGGAGTAGGCGTGAACAGTGCCCCTGCCTCAGCAAATCAGGAAAGATCGCCAGGAGTTTGCCTGCAATGCTTGCTTTCGCCCTGATCGATTAAGTAACATACTGATAATATCAGATATTAAAATGAGATATGCATTATACGATGATCGCTAAATACGGTCATTCACGCTGGATGCGACATAATAACAGGCCAAAACCGAGGTATTTTGATAATGAGGTATGGCCCTAAAAATACTCCCGTTAAAAAAAACAGATACAGGCAAATTTAAAAGTACCTCAATTGCACGTAAAACGAACATCGCCTATAACACGTTCTCTTTATATGAAATATTACATCGAATAAGGATAGATTGTGTGAGTGAGGAACAAACCACAATCTATCCTTATTCGTTAGAAATATATTTTTAATATTATCTCCATTTTAAAGCCCAACACCTCAATCAGCCGACGCGTCAGAGGTTGGTTGCATTGACCTATTAGGGTTTCTGAGTTTTGACTTTAGCCATACATGTATATCGTTTACGACCAATTTACGATTACTTTCTCCGTTTATATTCATGAATCCATGATCAAGATCTTTGTATGTTCGGTATTCAATATTATCTTTTCCTGCTTTTACAAGAGCCAGCATCATTTCATCGACTTTTTGAGGTGAAACAGATAAATCCCTTTCTCCCTGAATGACAAGCAAAGGCGTATTCACTTTTTTAAGAATTTCAAGTTGATCAATAGATAACATTTGATACCACCAATTGTAACCATGCCCACTTACTTCAAGGTCAGATGGCTTACTATTGATAATATCATTAGAAAAACCTAGAAATCCAGAAATGTTTCTTTCTATTTCATCGATATTTTCAGATTCTGATTTAATACTGTGTAAAACATCATCAATGAATCTGCGGCCACCGCCATTGAAGGAAATTGTCGCATCTATATCGTCGATTCTTGTAGTCGCTAAGTTAGCAATAACAGCCCCCTCACTCCCCCCAAGCACAATAAGGTTAAGATATTTGCCATCTTTCCGTACAACATCAAGAACGGTTTGAATATCTGCTACTCGCTGTGTTGGGCTATCATTTTGAATATATTGAGCTGGACAATCCCTGCGCTCAGGATCTGAGCTAAAGCTCACCCCTTTATCAATACCATATTTCTCTATCAGAAGGACGTCAGCTTCTGGCCAAGCATTTTTATAGTCTGTAAATATTGATTTGATTTGTAAAACACTATTGCAGTCAGAACCTTGCAGAATGAGCAATAACGTATCACTTGGCGAAGTATGTAATTGATGAAGAAGATAATAAGTTATATTGGAACCATCAGTCCTGCTAATAGTATGAGTACTTACGCCCTGAGCATTCACAGAAACAGTTAAAAAAGTTAAAATTAAAGATAAAAGTCGGAATTTCATTTTTGGCGTACCTAACGCTTGGCTCTTTGGCTGCAGAACGCAAAGCGTATTACAGTCCCTCGCAACCAGTTGTGATATTTTGATGCCTACCAGTTGATGATTAATGGCAAAACTGGTCGTAAGTCTTTAGATAATCCACTACGCTCATTATCAAGTGTAAGGGTTACCATGTGCTCACTACCAAGCGCAATTTCAAGTCTATCAGCCGATTGTAATATACGCAGCGTATCTGACATATTCCCTATTAGGACAGACACTTGAACGTTACTAATAGACTTAAATGTTCCTATCTCTTCAATTCTGCTAACTGGACCAACAAAAGGCACGTAAATACATAAAGGCTCTCCTAATATCTCAGAATTATCTCCAACATGGAATGCATTGGGTGGCTCAAAATAATCTGGTTGATATTTCCACCCACTAAACGGCATTCCTAGTTTTAAATCGTTAGTTCGAGTCAGAACGATTCCAAACGGCGATGCATTTTCTTTTTGTATACGTTCAGGAAGTCTCAATTTTCTTGCTGGGCCATTATTCGATTCTTCACTATCACGTACGTATAGTATTTCGAGCATTCCATTAGAAAACATAAATCGACGATTTGAAGTACCCTGCCCCTTATGATCCCGACTAAAACTTTCACCAAGCCCCATCGAAACTAAAAGATCCCCCGCCTCTTTTGGTTTATCGGTAAGTATAAAAATGTGATCTAACTCTAAATCCACCACCCAACTCCTTTAGAATATAATCGTGAATTAACCGGGAACCGCGCTCTTTGCGGTTTCCGGTTCCGGGTAGAAGCACCGGTTGCCCGGCGCTCCCCCCACAGACCCGTACGTGAAGATTTCCCTCATACGGTTCCTCGGTTCAGACCCTTTTTACCAGGGGGTGTAGCCGGTCTTCCTAAAAAAACAGGGAAAAAAGAAAATAAGGAAAATTAGCATGATACACAACATCATTTTTCCATGATTTGTCAATAATTGTGTTTTAATGCCAAAAATCGCCATTTTTGACAAATTGTTGAAAATGCCTTTTTCAAAATTTCGCAATTATAGTCAGATAGAAAAGTGGTTTTTTAATATAGACCGGCTGCACCCTTTACCAGGTCGTCAACCATACAGACGACACCCCGTATGGCTTATAACTATTGCTACCCTGCATTCCTGTCCCTTGTTCAGATGCTGTGAATTATCCTGGGCTTTGAGAGTGGAAAAGTTGCCCGGATTCGTACAAATTTGGCTTAGCTGACCTCTCCCTTGTGTGAGCGGAATCCAAGGAAGCTGAAGGTACCGTTTCGTTGATCGACCTGTACGCTGCTCGAGGGCTTGCCAAACGGCAGTAACTTGGTATTTTCAGGATGCAGTTGAAGAGCAAAGCGCTCGAGCCGCTCCTTCAACAAATCCAGCACAAGCCGGGCATCCTTTTCCAATTCACAGCCTATGATGAAATCATCGGCGAATCGAATAATGAAACTGCGCCTACTCAACTTCGGCTGCACCTCCTTCACAAACCAGTCACCCAGCACGGTATGAAGAAAGATATTACTGAGCACAGGGGAAAATGACCGCCCCCTGCGGAGTCCCGGTTTCCGGGTAACTCAGCTCCCCGCTCTCCTCGACTCCGGCTTTGAGCCATTTGCCGATCAGGCGGAGAAGCCCTCCGTCATTGACCCGCTGCTTGATAATGGCAACCAGCAGCTTCTTGTCAATGTTATCGAAATAGCCACAAACATCCGCATCAATTATCCAATTGATGTTCTGCTTCCGGCACTGCTCACGCAACTCATGCAGCACCATATGCTGACTGTGCCCTTCACGGAACCCATGGGAGAAACCATAAAAGTTATAGCCGTAGACAACATCCAGTATCTTGGCCACCGCTTTCTGGACAATTTTGTCCTCCAGGACTGAGATACCTATCGGCCTCTTCTTGCCGCCTTCCTTGTCGACCCAAATCCGCTTGACCGGCTGAGCAACGTATTGACCACGTTGCAGCCGCAGCAAGAGACTGTGGATGTTCGTGTCCAGGTGTTCGGCATATTCAGCAGCCGTAACCCCATCAACACCGCGCAACTTCTGCTCTTCCGGACCTGGCGATAGGAACGCTTAAGCAAATCAAAACTGATCAGGTGGGCCAGTGAGGAAAAGACCAACTGCGGCTCGTCTCTTGCCTTCACCTTGATCCATTCCAGCGATGCTTGACCCGACAGGGCCGGTGGCCTGTCGTCGGTTGGACCCGGGCCACCTGGGACATTGCCAGGGACATCCTGCTCTGCAATTCCTTGGTTTACCGGTGATATGGTTGGTGATCTCTGCGTATCTCCCATAGTTCTTACCAAAGAAACGTTATACCCGGCCTCTCCTTCCCTGCAGCGGGTCCCTTGGGCACCGGTTCCCCACCTTCTCGGTCAGTTGCTGCCTTGACCATCGGTACTATGATCAGCTAAGACTCCCAACAGCCCATCTCGTAACAGTTCGATCTTCTCTATCCCGCTACGATACCTTGCATTGTCCTTCTTTGTTCGTGTCTTCCTTAGGCGGAACTCGACAACAGGGCGGGACCACCCCGCTATCGCCAGGAGTTTTCAACTAGGTTACTCCTCACCTTTTCTTTACAAGGAGACAGTTAGCTCTCCCGAGTTCCCGAGCTACCCCAATGAATACATGACCTGGTGGAAGACCCCGGTAGTGACCTATTCGCTCGCCATATCGCTTACAGGTCTACTGCCTTCCGGCCATTCCACGCCGTCGGCTTTCACCCTCCATGCGGGCTTATCCTCATGGACCACAACTATACATTTTTCGGGGCTCAGTACAGACCCTACATCCTTGCTCTACCTGGCTTCGGACTCCCGTCACCGGGTTTGCCCTCAGGTTTCACTACTGCCCTGCCGGCTCAGCTTTGGGCAGGTGGAACTTGGATCTGGTGATCCTCACCCACAGGGTAACATTAACCAATTTCAGTCGTATTTATTGACCTCCCATGGCTTCGGATTTATCTCGGCACGAGGAATATTTTGTCAGTTTAAATTATTACATTTTCCTCGTAAGAATTTAGATATTTCATCTGGAGAAAATTCCGATGAAATACTATCTTTGTTGATTAAATATCCTGCAATCTTGTCAATAAAGAGAAACAAATTGTTGTCAGTTTCAACAATTTTCAAAATTGAATCGTACGTTGAACAAAATTTATGTTTTCCTCTTTGATCAATAATTTCTTCGTCAGAAAAAATGTACTCGTGTTCACCAAGGATTGCCCCATTTGTAAATGGTAACATTCTATTGGTATTTTTATACAAGACGAAAATAATTATAGCAAACATCACCAATGATGTAACTATTGAAGTAATGTAGTGAAATTCAATGTTTTTAAATTTGAACAAATTTAATAAAATTACAGTTATTACTCCTATAACAAACCAGATTGCCAAATTTTTAAAGAAGGATTTTTTGCCACTTTCAATACCAGAATTTTGAGCAGCTACTTTTTGAAATGCTTTAAAATCATTCTGAGTAATCGTTGTTTTAAACTGCATTATTATCTCCAAGGATTTTTAGTAAACATCGAGGTAGAACGGCCAGTTACCCGACCGTCCCCTCACAGATCCTGCGTGCGGTTTTCTCGCACAAGGCTCCTCAATAGTATTCGCTTCGTACAAAAGCATTTCAGCTCCAGTACCAGGGCAATCGCATGGGTAATAACCTATACTCAAGCAAATAGTCTACTTTCTTTTATCGTCTTAACAGGTTACATAGTTTTCTTCGTCACCCCTGATAACTCGGATTTAAAAAAGATTACAGATGAAGAAACAAGCAAGCTCTCTTTTTGTGAAACACTTTTCCACCTTAGATGACCCCAGAGATACGGATCAAATCAAACATAACCTGCTCGATATTCTTGTAATTGCCATCTGCGGTACCATTTGCGGTGCAGATGGCTGGAAACCCATTCAAGAATACGGACTTGCCAAGCAAGAATGGTTGAGCACCTTTCTTGATTTGCCTTATGGAAT
>NZ_AUCV01000062.1 GCF_000429945.1 Desulfogranum japonicum DSM 18378
TCTGACGCAGATACGTCAGAAGACACCTGAGAAACAAATTGTCATCATTCTTGATAATGCGAGTATCCATAAATCCAGAAAAGTAAAACAATATTTGGAACGGCACCCAAGGATAAAGCTGTTTTATTTGCCGACATATTCACCAGAATACAACCCTGTCGAGCTATTCTGGAAATGGATAAAACCCAAAGTATACGGATTTTCAGCGTTAGGGGGACTTTCAGAATTAATTACCAGATTTCGAAAATTGGTCTGGCATTATAATCAAGGCATGATAGAAAACCCGATCCAATTCAGCTTTAAGGCATACAACTTGTTGTTATAGTTATTTTTGTCAATATGCTTATTTTCGTAACGTTGTTGAGTTTGACAGGCTGGTATGCCTGCTCTTTCATAAATTCCGGGTTGCCGCAAATAGCACATTGTGGACGTCTCTTGACTAGGTGGTGTTTGAGAGCCCTTGTTTTTACATCCAAAACCAGTAGATGGTCATTCTTATTATTTGATTTAAGGATTGTGTGGCCTACAGTTGTTACGGCTAATTCTGCGAAGAGCCTTACGGTTGGTTGAACTTCCTGTATTGGTGATAAGGCCGCAGCACCTTTAACTCGACGGATATACTCTTCAACCGGCTGATTTACACGTAGCCAGTATTTGAGACAAGTCCAGCATGGTCCATCGTCAAATATGAACAGAGGGCTGAGTAGGGGAAACTGCCCAACGGGGTAGGCAATCAGCCAGGGAAGTTTATTAATATAGTTTTGCGTGGCAATTTCATCGAGCTTTGGATCGAAAAGGTCATGGGTAACGACGATTTGTAAGGCTGGGGATAGAGAAGACTCCTGGATTCCAGCCCGTTGGACCGCTTTCTGTATTAATTCTTTGCTCAGTCCACTATGGATTGAATGAATAGTCACGCCATTTGAATATAACTTCTTAAGTTCCGCCGGTGTGTAGTCTTGTCCATTCCAGAAGGATAACGCTTCCCTTGCCAGACCATTGGAATGGGCATCTGTACAGATACCCATTTGCTCAAGCTCATGGAGAAAAACCAAGATGTCCAAGGGGTCTCTAGAACAGGATACTATCTCGGCGATCTCGATATCAGTGTGGTTACCATCGAGTTTGTTAATCGCCTCAATGTGAGCATCATCGTGAAGAAAAAAATACTTTCCATAACCGATCAGCAAAGCCTGCCCTGGGTCGAGACTGGTAAGCTGAAAACCAGGGGTGAGAATCAGGCATCGGCCGCCATCCTGGTCGGTCGATATGTTAAATGGCATGTTTTCCATAGGAGATTCAAGGACAGGTAAACGGGTATTGATCTCCGGTGACATTATATGCGCTGAGTGCAATTGCATCAATGGAAGGGTCTTTACCAGGCTTGTTAGGGATGTAGAAATTTAGTGAATTCCTGCAGCTTGGGGGTCTCTTGATTTTAGATTGCATCTTTTCTGATCCCGGCCATTGGCCCTTGATGTCATCCCAGCAACACTGTTTTTCGTCATTCTTACTGTTTCCAAACCAACCTGACAGTTTAAATTGTACATCCATGTTCCATGGCATTGCATATCCCAGCCATTTATTGAGAATAGTGGCTCCTTTGTTGGTATCCTGTACTTCTACAAGCTCCTCAACTATTTGATTTCTATACTTTCCCTCTTCACCCTCTTTTCTTTCATCAGCCCAGGCCATTGCAATCAAGCGCATTATGACCCCGCCAAATTCAAGGAAATCCTTCCATTGACCCATTCCAAGTTGATATGCTTCACCAACAGGTTGTTTTTTAGTTATATCTTTATTTAGATCCTCAGACTTAAAAACGCGAGGTTGGAGATCTCCTAGAAATGTTGGAAACTCATCGTAGTATGCAGCCCATGCCTTTCCATTATGATCAGGGTTTCCTGGAGGGGGGGGCAGCCAAATTGAGATAAGCGGATTTCTCCCGACCCAGCCCCCCGCTTTTACAGGATCCCATATACTTTCCTTTTCAGAGACTGTTGTTATCTTTAAGTCAATGTCCCATTGAAACTGCAGGCCATAGTAGTTTTCCAGGGTTCTAATAGGGGCCAGTTTTAACTGTTCAAGGAAGTGTGCATCTCGCCATGACCTTGCGATAGCTTGTAAATAAATTGTTCTGAATTTCATCATTGCTGAGGTTCCGTCCATTACGAATCTCCTGTTGTTTTGGTTGGTTGGAGACGATATTAATGAACAACCGGAATTGCTTTGGTTGCTCAAGTGACGTGTTGCGTAACTACAGTTTGCTTCTGCTTTCTGATTTGAATGGAATTTAACTTTTTGTGTACAATTTTTGCTGTGTACGTCATGCTCGAACTTTCAGCGGTGGTAAGGGCCCTCGTATAAGATGCTGTCATATCTTCCAGGTTGGAGTTCTCTTGTAATGCTAAATAATCTCCTCGAAGCCTAAGCAACTCAGGTTTGTAGAAGAACTCGTCATTTTCATGACAGAGCGACAGGCAGTGTTCGATGCAGTGTAACGCATCTTTATAACGCTTCTGGTTGGCATATATCTCTGCCAATAGTGACAGATAATAGCTGAGTGCTGCCGTGCAACCCATGGTTTGTAGGGTGTTGAGAATGGTCTCTGCCTCTTTGTCCCGCGATGAAAGCCAGCACACAAAAATCTGACCATAAGCTTGGTATCCTGCAAGCCCATATTGGTTAGCGAGTGCGTTTAATTCCGTAATGACATCGGCTGCCAATGTAGTGTCTCCCATGTAGTGTGCCAAATTTGCACAGTAGAGCAGAGCTATGCTGAGAGAGGGGATATGTGCAGTTTTTCTGGCAAAGGTTATTGCCTCGTCAGCATAAAACCTTGCTTCATCTGGCTTGCAGATAAACCATTTCACCAGAGCGAGGGTCGCAAGTGACCAGACCCTGGTGTCTAGGCCGAAACGTGTACCATGGTCGCTGTGTTTCTCGCTATCGTAGAGTTGATTTACCAGTTCAAATGCTTTTTCTGCTTGCAGGTAGCGACCTGCACCATGGTTCGAGAGCCCTGTGAACGTATTTGCTGCAATCAGAAGGTTGAGATCCCCTGTTTTTTCGGCATGGGCGACAAGCTCAGAAACCAGTCTGCTCAACTCTCTGCGATTGCTGGCAACGTAGTGGTAGGTCATCAGTGACCAGAGCGCCGGAGCGTAGTGTTGGCTATCCTTTGCATCGTTGAGCAGACTGTGGGAGAGGTCAATTCTCTGTTTTACAAGAGGGTTAGCCCAGCCTCGTGTTCCCATGAGAGCCTGAGTCAGTATGCCATTGATCTGTAGGGTTTCTTCGGCTCTCTTTTCCTGGCCAGATTTGTCGATCCAGGTGAGAACTTTATTTGAAATCTCTATAGCCTCCATATTATTTGCGAGCCGTAGATAGGTGGCGGCTGCCTCTGTACCATACTGTACAGCCTTATGGAAGTTGTGTGCGCTTGCAAAGTGCTGTGCGATATTGTCTGGTTGTTGGAGCACCAGAGAGGGGAAACGCTCTTCGAGTGTCTTTGCAATCTGCTCATGTATATCTTGCCTTGTCGATTCTGATAAAGTGGCATAGGCTGCGTCCTTTAAGAGAGCATGTCGAAAGAAGTAGGTTGCCGAATCGATCCCTCGCTTCAAGATCAGTACCCTTGCCTCTATCAATCTGGTAAGGTCATTAGCAAGCAGCTCCTCGTCGAGGATCGAAACTTTCTGCAAGATCCTGTAATCGAATTCCCTGCCAATAACCGAGCAGAGTTGGGCGGTCTCTCTTGCAGGCCCCAGCCCCATTATCTGGGCCTGCAAGAGTTCGATCAGCGTCTCGGGAATCTTTGCGGTCCATGATGCTGTATTATTAACCTCTTTGCTTGGGCTGTTGATTGTGTTGAGGAACGTTCGGCTCAATTCTTCAATAAAGAGTGGTATTCCGCCTGCCCGGTTGAGCAGTTGACGCTTTAAATGGGAAGACAATTCCTGCTGTGCAAAAATATGCTCGATGAGTTCGGTGGATTCCAGGTCGTTGAGTTTTTCAAGGGCAATTGTGTGTGGGAAGATCTCTTGATTTTTGTAATCAAAATCAGGTCGTGTGGTAGCCAGTATCAGAAACTTTTTCGCTTTGTTGGATTTGCTCAGGTAGTTTAGGAATTCCAGGGTGGTAGGGTCGGACCAGTGTAAATCTTCTATAACGAAGCAGCTACGGGGAGCGTTACTTTCACAGAGCAAACGGTGCAGGCCTTTAAACAGAAATTTTTTCTGCCGTTCGGGCGAATGCTGGGTAAGTGTATAATTGGCAGGAAGAGGGAGTGAAAACCAGGCACAGAATACGGGTAGAATAGTCGTAAGATCGCATCCGCTTGCTTTTAAAGCATTTTCAGCTCGTTTAGACGCAGCATATGGGTTTGTCTGTAATTTGGGCAGATCCAACTGACGGCGCACTCTTTCCAGTATTGGGTGTAGGGCGCAGTTTCGATGTTCGGGCAAACACTGCATTTCAATGATGGTGGTATTTTCTTGAATTTCGGCAAGAAATTTTTCAATTAGCGCTGTTTTGCCTATACCCGCTTCACCATGAATCAGGATTCCGCCCATCTGTTTGTTCCAGATTTGTCGAATAGCGTTCGTTTCATTGTTCCTGCCAAAAAAGACGGTTTCTGAAAAAATGGAGCGGGCTTCCCGCTGGCGCTCCTCAAGAAGTGTGTATATGCTTAACTCGGCGGGCCATTCTCTATATTTTCGCGCCATTGATTTGCAATGAACACGGCCCTCCAACCGCTGCCTGGCCTGCTCTGTTACAAGCACTTCTCCTGCTTTTGCAGATGTAGCAAGCCTGAAGGCTACGCTTACTGTATTTCCGCATGGAGGGACCCCGGGCTCGACATACACTGGTCCTGAGTGAATGCTGGCTCGTAGTTTAATTTTCAATCCCTGCTGTTTGGACAGTGTTACAGTACGGTGCCGGGAATCATTTACCAGATCAAGTATGGTACGTGCGGCTAGTCGGGCGTCGTTGTCACTGGATTCCGGGTAACCAAAATAGAACATAACGTAATCACCAAGGCTGCCAGCATGGAAACCGCCATACCTTGCTGCAATATCCACACTGTGACTGATCTGGATCTGCTGCATGTTGTCTAGGGCGTTTCCGGTCAAAAGTGTGTTAGGGTCGGTGTCAAGTGTTATAGCGCAGCAGACAATAGTCAGTTGTCGTTTGTCCGGCCCCGCCCCTATAACACTACTAACCTGAGTTGCCTCGGAAACTCGATTGTCCTCGACTGCTTTGGGGAGAAGGTGCCCAACCAAGTTATCGAGGTGAATTTTGTGATATTGAGTCAGCAGATGAGCTGCACTAGTGGTGCGCTCAGGTAACTTCTTTGCAAGTGCTTTTCGGAGCAGATTGGCTACGGGATGTGCTGCAATTGCAGAGGGAAAGGGAATTTCTCCGGCTGATAATTGCTTATGAAAAATTTCAGCCACACTGTTTCCGGCCATCACTGGATGGCCGGTAAGACATTCAAGAAAAATTAGCCCCCAAGCATAAAGATCGGATTTTGGATTGGGTGGTTCGCCGCGCAGTTGTTCAGGTGCGGCATAGGACGGTGTACCTATGGTGTCAGGTGTCAGGGTAAGGCTTTTGTAATCATCGCCTCTGGCTGATGTTACCAGTCCGCCAATTCCAAAATCCACCACTTTGGCATGGGTTTGAATATTATCGCTTGTTATGATGATGTTCTCAGGCTTTAAGTCTCGATGAATTATCCCTTTTTTATGAGCAAATGCCAAAGCTTCAAGAACTTGGCCCATTACAGCCTTTAACTGGTGCATGGGCAAGGGGCCATTCATTTTAAGCAGCTCTTGCAGAGTGTTACCACTTACATATTCGAACACTGCAAAAGGTGTGCTGTCTGTGGAGACACCTCTATCAATCAGGTGAACAATATACGGATGTTGTAGCTGGGCGCAGAGAATCGTTTCCCGTTTGAAACGGGCGGATCTCCTTTCACGGGTGGTGCTATCAAGATTATCAAGACGTAAGAGTTTTATTGCTACGATTTGGCCGGTACTTTCCTGTATCGCGCGATACACAGCTCCAAAAGAGCCCTCTCCAATAAATTCAACGACCTGATAACCAGGAACAGGCGCCGGACTATTCATATGTTATAAGTTGTTTCTGGAGTTGGAAGAAATGATACTCATTTGATGAGTAAGAAAGTAGAGCAGGAGTCTTTTCTGCTGTTCATAATTTATGAACAGCAACTATCCCATTCAAACAAAGAATAACAATATGAATGAGTTGAGTCCAGTAAAAAATATAATGCTTTACCTTCTCACCTAGCTACTCTCAATCAAATAGTCTATTATGAATGGATACGTTTATTTTTTTTATATGGCTTTACTACGTATTTTTTACAGGAAGGTGCAAACAAATCATTTTCTCTCCCCGAAAGTGTCCTACATAGTGATATCAGTCATGCTGGAAAATACCTAATAAAGAATTTCAGAACATCTAGTTTTTATAAAAAAAATTAGTTAAGTGCAATAATTTGAGCTGCATTTTGCCTAAAAGGAAAATACTCTCTCCGCAATTTTTTTCATCTTGAGGCTTCCTTGCCCACGGCAATCGTACTTTACTGTCACAGTAAAGTGTATTTAAAACCTCATTTTTGCGGCTGGGCTTAGATAACAATGGCATCAAATCAGATTGTTATTCACTTATACTCATATAGCTTATATACACACCCTTCAAAAAAACATCGAGACAGAGATGGATTATTTTGGGCTATAAGCAACTCATTGAGGTCGAACGGGCCTTTCGCACCCCGAAGTCAACCCTCGGCCTGCGATTTGTTTACCACACCAAAGATGCACGAATCCGATCATACGTCATGCTCTGCTGGTTGGCCTTGCTCCTGGTACGCGTCGTTGAACTGGAGGCCTCGATGACCTGGCCGTGAGTCTGAGCGGAAATGTAGCTGCCACATCTTGGAAAGTTTTCACATAAAGATGGCCATACGCTACAGTACACGGAGTTGACGAAAAGTCAGCGTAACATGCTTAAATAAATGAATATATCTCCACTGCCAAAGCTCGAATCCTTCTCTGGGTTCACATACATCTGTAGGCACTACGCAAGGATTCTATGTTCTTTATAGTCAATGATTTTAAGTTGATACAAAATCCATAAACCTGCAACTGTCGAATACGAGTTTTGAATTTTGACTTTTTGGCAGGATTAAACATAAAATTATAAATGATCTATAAAAAAGTCCGGTCACAGTTGTTTGCTGAAATATATGGAACGACCAGAATAATTCCATCACTCTAATGCCGGAGAATGACATGGAAAAATCCCACCGATTTTCTTTGACCTTGAAGCGCAAGCTTATTTTTGGCTTTTTGATGACTTCTCTTATAACGGTTTTCGTTGGTGGACAAGGGTACTGGAGCAGTTCAAAATCACTCCAAGAAATTTCTGATATGCAAAAGGGTGACCTTTCTCTTCTCCTGAGGGCGAAAAATCTCAAGAGTATAGCTCTTACCCACAGAAGATATGAAAAGGATTTTTTTCTTAACATAGGAAATAAGGAAAAGCAGAAAGGATACCTGGAGAAATTCGATAAGGCCTCAAATACGACGAGCAGGTTGCTCAAAGAGGTATTGTCGCAGCTCGCCGTTAATTCCAAGTATTCGGATGATGTCAAGAGGGCGGTCGAGTTAAGTAGCAGAGCGTATGAAAATTACCGTAATGGTTTTTTAGCGTTAACCCAAAAAATCTGGGCAGATTCCGAGATAACTCCTCAAAAAGCGAACAAGCTCATGGGGCCGATTAAGGAGGAAATTTATAATTTCGAGAATGGTATAGATATACTGGCTAAAGAGACCGAATATATGATAGGAGAGGTCGTAAACGGTATTACTGTTCAGAATACTGGTGCACAGAAAATGATTATGATCTTTATTATGATAGGCGTCATTTTCAGTTTCATTGTGGGACTTCTGATAAGCAGGGCTATCATTGCACCTCTCTCGGAGGCAGTTAATTTTTCTGCGACCCTTGCTGAGGGTGATTTTTCAACCTTTTTGAAGGTGAAAAATCAGGATGAGGTCGGACGGCTTATCACCAGCCTCAATCACATGGCCAAGCAATTGAGTGAAACCCTGAAAGGGGTCGTCGATGGGGTGGTGACCTTAAATTCTTCGTCAACCGAACTTAACAGGATTTCGGAGGGTTTTATCAAGGACGCAGAGAACACAAGTAACGGCTCTGAATCAGTAGCGGCATCGGCTGAAGAAATGACTTCTAATCTGAACGCAGCAGCGGCAGCAATGGAACAGTCAGCAACAAATGTGACTATGGTGGCCTCGGCAACAGAGGAGATGTCCGCAACAATTACAGAAATTGCAGCTAATGCAAATACCGCCAGAAATATATCTGGTGACGCTGTCAAGCAGGCTGAGAGCGCGTCAGAATTTATGGTTAGTCTCGGTCAGGCCGCAAGAGAAATTAATAATGTCACCGAAACTATTACAGAGATTTCCGAGCAGACGAATCTGTTAGCCCTGAATGCGACCATTGAAGCGGCACGTGCCGGTGAGGCTGGTAAAGGTTTTGCTGTTGTCGCAAATGAAATCAAGGAACTGGCCAAACAAACCGCTGATGCTACCATGGATATCAAGGCAAAGGTTGATGGCGTTCAGTCAACAACCCATACCACCATTTCCCAGATAAACAGTGTTTCTAGAGTCATTGACGAGATAAACGAAATTGTGAATGGCATAGCAACTGCAGTCGACGAACAGTCCAAAGCCACTCAGGAAATAAGCGCTAATGTTTCCCAGGCGTCCGAGGGCATCCAAGAGGTAAACGAGAACGTTAGCCAAAGTTCCGCTGTCTCGCAATCAATAACCTCGGAAATAGCTGCGGTGAGAAACTCGGCAGAACACATTCGACAAGGTAGCGGTATCGTCAAGAACAGTGCAAACGATCTATCCAACCTCGCTGAACATCTTAATGATTTGGTATCTCGCTTCAGTTTCAACTGACGGCTATTCTGACTGAAAGAAGGAAGTAGATTCTTGAATGTCGATTACGCATTTCTCTGGACATTTATGATCGATGCATTTGAGATATTTGTTCTGTGATTTGAATTGATCACTCCATTCAATCTTCGTGAAAGCCAAGGCTACTCAATGAACCCAAACAAAGTCGATAGAAACAAAGTTAAGGTGCTGACAGATCTACCCAATGTCGGCAAAGCAACAGAACAGGATTTACACATATTGGGAATTAATACCCCCTCTGATCTTAAAGGAAAATCTGCATACGATTTGTATGAAGAGCTTTGCAAAGAAACAGGTGTTAGACACGACCCTTGTGTCCTGGATGTCTTTCTTTCGTTGACAAGTTTTATCGGAGGGGCTGAACCAAAGCCATGGTGGGCTTTCACGGGCGAAAGGAAAAAGCATTTTGAAGATCAAGGAAAATCGTATTAGAACAGATAGCAAGTCATTGTAATGTAATGTCATTTCTCGTGTGTTCTTTTCCTCGTGCCCCCGTGCTTGAGGTCTCTTCTCTCCACCTATCTACCCCTGATGCACCATGTAGACAGTTACCACCTGGATGCTACTGAATCAGGTGTGCTGCAAATAAAAGAAGAGAGCATCATGAAAACTACCGAGGGAGACCTCATACAGAAAGCAATTAAAGGGGATTTCGATCTCATTGTTCATGGGTGTAATTGCTTCTGCACAATGGGGGCGGGAATAGCAAAAGGTATAAAGAATACTTTTCCAGAGGCATACAAAGCAGACAGGGCAACACCAAAGGGACGCAAGAAGAAATTGGGAACCTGCTCGGAAGCCCTAATCCACAGAAACGGTACAGAACTTGTGGTTGTAAACGCTTACACTCAGTTCGACTGGAAAGGCAAAGGTGTGAAGGTGAGCTATGACGCCATTCGTAAATGCATGAGGTGGATAAAAAAAGAGCATTCAGGAAAAAGAATCGGTCTCCCAAAAATTGGAGCAGGTTTGGCTGGAGGAGATTGGAATCTCATCTCAAAAATCATTGATGAAGAACTTTCCAAGGAAGACGTAACACTCGTTGTATATACACCCTGACCAGTCGGTTCGTAGAACTTTAGGGTCGCGGAAAATAATACATATCTAAAAATTGCGTGGGATATCGGTTTGGTAACGTCGTCGCTTCAATGGTTCCATACTGGCCGTATTGAGCCATTGACACGACGACGTTACCGAGTTGAGAGACAAGCAAGATTGGATAATGTAATTTTTCCATGACCCTTAGCTAGACCTTCGCGCTGCCCTATCAGTTATTTGCCAAGTATATTCTGTTGAATTACATTTAAATCAGCAGGTTGGTTTTTTTCTTTTTCTAAAGCCGGCCTACACACCACAATGGATTGTTTTGCTATCTGCTTTGGGGCAACCTCCTTGTTTACTATGCGGTTCTATCTACAGTTCGTTCTTATTGTAGTTGTCGTTATCATTAAAAATACCTATTGGCATTCTTTTCTAAAATGCATCATCATCAGCTGTTGTCCTGTCAGGCATGTTTAAGTGAGCTGCTCACAGTGCTCTTGATTTTTCAGCGATCTGTCTGACTTACGTATGGCCAATACGCTGTGGCAGCCTGCTTGAACGAACCTTGAGAAGGATTAACGGTTATCGGGTTATGCCAGCTTTTTTCATAGGCCGGTGAGCTTTTACGCCTTTTTAAGGCGGATTACCACGTTGAAGGTAATCTCATGCATTCATTTTCAGCCGAGAGCTGATGACTTCTCACTCAATATAAAAAACTCAGGGAAATATGAAAAAATTTGCCGGAATAGATATAGGGTCACGTACCATCGAACTTGTCGTGATTGACGAGGCTGGTCAAATTGTCAATTCGCTGCAGACCGATACCGGGTTTGATCCCATGAGCGAAGCTAAACGTATGACAGGTGAAGTGGAATATACTACCATCATGGCAACCGGATATGGGCGTAATCTTTTTGAAATTGCCTTTGATTCACCCACAGTCACCGAAATTAAAGCCCATGCAACCGGTGCCAGGTTCTATTTTCCTGAAGCGACTGTAGTTCTTGATATCGGCGGACAGGACAGCAAGGTGATCTCCATGTTTCCCAGCGGAAAGGTGAAAAAATTCGAGATGAATGACAGGTGCGCAGCCGGTACCGGAAAATTCATGGAGATCATGGCAAAAAGCCTGGGATTTGACATTGAACAATTTGGTGAAAAGGCCATGAAGTATAAACATAGGCTCCAAATATCGGCCATGTGCACCGTTTTTGCCGAATCGGAAGTCACCTCGCTTATTGCAAAAGGACACAGCCCGGCAGATATTGCCATGGGACTGCACCAGAGTATCACCAATCGTGTTGCAGGAATGATAAAACGTGTATCAGCTGGAGAAGACCTCGTCTTTACCGGCGGCGTTGCTTATAACCCCTGCATGCACGATCAACTCGAGAAGCAACTTGGCGTCAGGGTGCTGACCCCAGACAACCCGCAGCATGTAGGTGCCCTTGGCGCAGCACTTCTGGCCCGTGCAGAAGCATAAATTCACGTCGATGAAAAGAGAGAACATGAAAGAAGAAATAGCTAACAGACTCCAACAGATCAGTGAACAGAACCTCATCGATATTGAGCAGGCAAAAGAACAGGGACGCTCGGTCATTGGTTTTTATTGTCTATATTCCCCTACGGAAATGGCCGTTGCGGTTAATGCCATACCCGTACCGCTGTGTGGAACCCGTAACGACCCTATTCCGGCTGCCGAAGAGACCCTGCCGCGCAACCTTTGCCCACTGATTAAAAGCAGTTATGGCTACGGGGTCAGCGACACCTGCCCATATTTCAGGGCATCCGATATCATCATCGGCGACACGACCTGTGACGGTAAAAAGAAAATGTTTGAGCTGATGGCACGTTTTAAGCCAACCCATGTGATTGAACTGCCTCAAAGTCAGAACAATCCCATGGCCATGGAGTTTTGGCGAGCAGAAATTGAGCATTTTAAAACTGTAATCGAAGAAACCAGCGGCCAGCAGATAGACAAGGCGAAACTTGGTGCCGCCATAAAACTGATGAATCGTGAACGTCATGTCCGAAAAGCGCTGATGGATGTCAACAAGGCTAAGCCTGCCCCGCTGAGGGGGGCTGAATTGATTGAGATTCTCTTCAGGGTTGGGTTCCTGGCCGATAAGGAATACGGCATATCGCTTATGGAGGAGTTGACCGCAGCAGCACGAGAGGGAGCCTTTCGTCAAGGTGATCCACCAAAAAATAGAGCCAGACGCATTTTACTTACCGGAGTCCCGGTCGGTCTTGGCAGTGATAAAATTGTCAATATCGTTGAACAGCTGGGCTCTGATATCGTCGCTTTTGAAAATTGTTCCGGTTACAAGCAGGCCTTTACCGTTGATGAAGGAAAAGATCCTATCGATGCTCTGGCCGAACAGTATCTTGCTACCCCCTGCTCTGTCATGAGCCCCAATGAAGGGAGATTTAATCTACTCAGAGAGATGGTTGAGGAGTTCAGTATTGATGGGGTGATTGATCTTACCTGGCAGGGCTGTCATACCTATAACGTGGAAGCTTATCTGGTAGATAAGATGCTGCAGGAAACCTTTGGTATCACTTCGCTTCATCTTGAAACAGATTATTCAGAAAGCGATACCGAACAGCTCAAGGTGCGAATTGAAGCCTATCTGGAAATGCTTTAGGGGCGCGGAAAATAATAACTATCCAAAAATTGCGTAGAATATCTGTTCATTCACAGCGCTGTGAATGAGCAGAGAGACAAGCAAGATTGGATAATTCATTTTTTCAGCGGCCCTTAACACCTAAAACCTGCCTGCCCATGTGTTTTGGGCTGAGAGAAGTTCGAACTCAAACATGTTTCCAGGAAAGGGGGAAGGTGGGCAGGGCGGAGTTTTGCAACGGGATGGCATTCCCCGTGCATCAAGTGGAGGGTGATGCACGGGGGGGTTGCGGATGTTATGCCGACCAGCTGTTGTCCCGTAAAAGACGAATATCCCAAGCCTCTGGTCGGTTGTTGTTGGCAGGATTATGAACCACGCGAAATTCAAAGATTTTATTTGGATCCTGAAAAGCCTGCTCTGAAGCCAAGGTGGATTTGGAAAGATGAAAGAAAATGGTTTCCGGCTCCAGGGTTGTATTGGCAAATCGGTAATATCGAAAAAAACCAAAGCCGCGATCCATATTGAAGTTGGCCACAGTTCCCCGCTGCCATTCATCGTGTTGATCGGTATTGGTCTGATGGGTAAATGGCATCAGCCCCGGTATGAGAAATCCAGACATAAAGGAATCTGCGACTTCCCGTAATTCATTGCTTACATTGTGAAAGCCTATCACCTCAACCCTGCAGCCCATGTTCTGCAGTGCAATGACAAGGCGGATAAAATCGCTGTCTCCGGTCAGGAGGATAACACGGTCCAGGTTACGTGCCTGGAGCAGGGCATCGATGGCCAGATCCATGTCTGCATTGGCTTTGGTCGTAATGTTGCCGTCTTCGTCATGGTAACGGCGCACATATTTTTTTATGACCTTAAAGCCACACTGTCGTAAAACATTGTGATATGAGTAGACTTTCTGTCTGTATTCCGCATCTGCCTGTGTTCGTTCCCTGTCTTCCGCAAGATAACAGTTGGCTCGAAGCAATGCCGAGTTTTTTTCATTGACCAAGTCAACAAGCACATCATAGCGCATGCCGTATCCGCCACACATACGGATATTCTCGGCATCAACGTAGATACCTGTTTTTAACATAACAACTCGTAACTATTGATTGCGGCTCTCTTGAGGAGAGCCGTAACGTTGCTTATTTTTTATTCCCATTCAATGGTAGCCGGAGGCTTTGAAGAAATATCATAAACGACCCTGTTTACACCGCGTACCTCGTTGATTATTCGGTTGGATATTTTACCAAGAAGATCATAGGGAATACGCGACCAGTCAGCGGTCATGGCATCCTTGGAGTCCACACAGCG
The DNA here is from genome assembly GCF_000429945.1 of Desulfogranum japonicum DSM 18378. Taxonomy (GTDB): domain Bacteria; phylum Desulfobacterota; class Desulfobulbia; order Desulfobulbales; family Desulfobulbaceae; genus Desulfogranum; species Desulfogranum japonicum. The sequence goes on from NZ_AUCV01000062.1 coordinate 14,021, forward strand.
CAGGGCAATGACATGCTCATAGGTTCGCCCGTCACCCATAACGCCTACTGTCTGGATGGGCAGCAATACGGCAAAGGATTGCCACACTTTGCGATACCAGCCAGCGTCTTTCATTTCTTCCAGAACAATGACATCGGCCTGGCGCAGAATGTGTAAGCGTTCCGCAGTAATTTCACCCATAATGCGAATGCCAAGGCCGGGGCCAGGGAATGGTTGCCTGAATACCGCCTCTTCCGGCAGGCCAAGCTCCAGGCCAAGTTCACGAACCTCATCTTTGAACAGTTCGCGTAAGGGCTCGATGAGATCAAGTTTCATCCGTTCGGGTAATCCCCCGACATTATGATGCGATTTGATGGGAGCCTTGCCTCTGAACACTACGGATTCGATTACGTCGGGATACAGAGTGCCCTGGGCGAGGAAATTGACATCTCCCAGCTTATTGGCCTCCTGTTCAAATAATTCAATGAACCCAAGGCCTATGCGTTTACGTTTTTCTTCCGGATCTGCAATGCCGTCGAGCCTGTCCAGAAAGAATTTTTCAGCATCAAGGGCAATGACATTCAGGTCTGTTTTCTGGCGGAAAAAATTGAGAATACTTTCCGATTCACCACTGCGCATCAAGCCGTTATTCACATAAACGCAGGTGAGCTGATCGCCTATGGCCCTGTGTACCATGGCTGCAACAACTGAAGAGTCGACACCGCCAGAAAGTGCACAGATTACTTTGCCGTCACCGACTTTGTGTTGAATTTCCCTGACTGTGGAGTCGATGAAACTGTGCATGGTCCACTCAGGCTTACATCCGCAGATGCCAAAAATGAAGTTGCGCAGCACGTCTGTTCCTATCAGCGTATGGGCAACTTCAGGGTGGAACTGTACTGCAACAAATGGTTTTTCTGCGTGACGTAGTGCAGCATAGGGAGAATGGGCACTGGTTGCTGTGACCTCAAAGCCTGGAGCCAGTTCTTCAATACGGTCTCCGTGGCTCATCCATACCTGATAGTGGGAAGGAGATGTCTCCATTCCTGCAAACAGGCCGGCAGTATAATCTACCTGGAGATCGGCTTTACCGAATTCACGTTTTTCTGCCTGTTCTACCCTGCCTCCCTGCTGGGTCATCATCAGCTGGGCCCCGTAACAGATACCGAGCACCGGCACACCCAGGTCATAGATGCCCGGGTCGCTGATGGGCGCATCGTCATCATAGACACTTGCCGGTCCTCCGGACAGAATGATACCTGAAGGGCTGAGTTCACGGATCTGTTCAAGGCTGATAGTGTACGGGTGAATTTCACTGTACACTTTTTGCTCACGTATGCGGCGGGCAATCAGCTGAGTGGTTTGAGAGCCAAAATCAAGTATAAGAATTTTTTCAGTATGAATGGACATGATCACCTGTCTATGTTCTGATTGGACGCTTGCTGTACCCTGTTGTCCACCCAGGCATGGATTTACGGAGCCTTTTTCCCCGCTCACCTTTCAAACTCTGCAGTATGATCAAGACTTGATCTCCGCATGATGAAGGATATGCCTGCGATACAATTTCTTGCCTGCTCATCTGACCGAGGTAAGCGAAGACTTTAAAATCCGTTTTCTGGGTAGACGTTTCCTGGAGCAAAAGCTGCTGTTACTCTGTGCGATAATTGGGCGCTTCCTTGGTAATGATAACATCATGTACATGGGATTCGCGCAATCCTGCTGTAGAGATGCGAACGAATTTGGCTTTCTGATGCAGTTCCTCAATGGTAGCGGCACCTGTATAACCCATTCCTGAACGCAGGCCACCCATAAGCTGGTAAATAACCTCAGAGATGGGGCCGCGGTAGGGAACTTTCCCTTCAATACCTTCAGGAACCAGCTTGGAATTTTCCTTGTCCTGGAAATACCTGTCACTGGATCCTCTACGCATGGCCCCAATGGAACCCATGCCTCGGTAGCCTTTATATTTTCGTCCTTGATAGAGAAAGGTTTCTCCGGGTGTTTCGTCGGTACCTGCAAACAGAGAACCAACCATTACCGAATGCGCTCCGATTCCGATGGCTTTGCAGACGTCGCCAGAGTACTTGATGCCACCGTCAGCTATGACCGGGGTACCTGTTTTTGTGGCCTCTGCGACGCATTCTTTGAGAGCAGAGAGCTGAGGAACTCCCACGCCGGCAACAATACGTGTCGTGCAGATTGAGCCGGGTCCGACACCGACCTTGACTGCATCGGCTCCAGCCTCAACCAGGGCGGCGGTGGCTTCAGCTGTGGCGATATTGCCAGCTATTACCTGCAGGTCCGGGAAGTGACTTTTAACTTCTCTGAGGGCTTTCAGGATGCCTGCGGAGTGGCCGTGTGCAGAATCAAGTACAACCACGTCCACTTTGGCATTAACCAGAGCCTGGGTACGCTCCAGCATGTCTGGGCTGACACCGATGGCTGCCCCTGACAATAACCTTCCCATACCATCTTTAGCCGCATGCGGATATTTCTTGATTTTTTCGATGTCTTTGATAGTGATAAGGCCTTTGAGTCTGCCGTTCTCGTCGACTACAAGCAACTTTTCGATACGGTGTTCGTGGAGCAGGGCTTTTGAGTGCTCAAGGGTTATACCCACAGGCGCGGTGACCAGTTTTTTGCTGGTCATGACATCGTTGACCCGAAGGCCTGTGTCCGAGACAAAGCGCAGGTCCCGGTTGGTCACTATGCCAACGAGTTTGTCACCATCCAGGACAGGTAAGCCCGAAATTTTATAGGTGCGCATGATCTCCTGGACCTCTGCCACACTCTGGGTCCTGGTAACGGTAACCGGGTCGACGATCATGCCTGATTCAGATTTTTTGACCCGTTCAACTTCCTTGGCCTGTTCTTCTATGGAGAGGTTTTTGTGAATAATACCAACACCACCCTCCCTTGCCATGGCAATGGCTGTCTGGTGTTCGGTAACAGTATCCATGGCCGCACTGACCAAGGGGGCATAGATATCGAGTGATCTTGTCAACTTCGTTTTCAGGGATACCTCTGAAGGGAGGACTTCAGATGCACCGGGAACAAGCAGGACATCATCAAAGGTTAAAGCATGGGGAATATTGTCGTGAAGCATAACGTCTCCTGTAATCCTGGCATCGTGTCGTAGTTGGAAGAGTACCAACCTTCAGTGCTGATTATATCAGCTCTGTGAATAACTGTGATAGAGAATGATAGAAATAGGAAAATAAATGGTGCTGTGAACCCGTTAACGGTTGCATGACAGACGCCTGCGAGAAACAGGGGGGCTTTCGTAGTCGGCGGTCATTAACGTAATGGGCATTTTATCGTCGTGTAAATCCCTGCACCATGGGTGAGGGAAGAGTAGGTATCTTACGGAATTCAACCCCCTTGGTGAAAGGAAGTAAAACACGAATATATAATCCATCTGTATGGAAAAAGAAAGGGGGAGTCTGTAAAAAACCGTATTTTTTTATTTGAAAAAAGCTGCGCAATACAGCGTATTTTGCTTACTTTCCAGAAAGACATGGTTTTTATGGTATAATATTCATGAGATATGGACTCATGCATACTGCCTGCGATGACATAATACGTATTTCTGAATGCAGGCTCGTGCCTATGGTCTTTTGGGAGTCTTGGCCCTTGCTTACCTGCCCAATTTTTGCGTTATGCTCAACATATTATCTTCGAAGGTAAGCGTAGGCTCCGATATCAGGTATATGCCAGTGGAACAATTTACGCATGTCTCGGAAGCCTTTGCGCGGGCAACGGGGGAGAAGGTATAGATAAAGGAAGCACCGGGGCCCTACAACAGGATTGCAATGCCTTTGATGTAATTGAAGATAAACTTTATACCATGAATATCTGAGCCCGCTATGGCCTGTCTTTAACAGGTCTAATAGCATGTGGCGCCATATTCAACAGGAACTTGTAAAAAGAATGGCACGAATACTTGAAATAAATCCCTATAACCCGCAACCCAGGTTGATCAGCCAGGCTGTTGAGTTGATCAAGAAAGGTGGAGTTATCGCATATCCCACTGATACTGTATACGGTATCGGTTGTGATATTTTCAACCAGAAAGCTATAAAACGCGTGTATCAAATTAAAAAGAGACCCAAGCATAAGCCCTTCAGCTTTATGTGTTCTTCGTTGACCAATATCAGCGAGTATGGGCATGTGGGCAATACTGCGTATCGAATGATGCGGAAGAATCTGCCTGGAGCATACACCTTTGTCCTCTCGGGTACGAAATTGGTTCCCAAGATTATGCAGTCCAAGCAGAAAACCGTAGGTATACGGGTGCCTGATAATGCAATTTGTTTAGCTCTCCTGGAAGAACTGGGAAATCCACTGCTCAATACCAGTGCAACCAGAGATGAGGACGAGCGTATGGTATGCGATGCCTTTGACGTGGAGCAACTGTTTGGTAACCTGGTGGATCTCATTATTGATGGTGGTGAAGTGTATCCCGACCCCTCGTCGGTTATTTCCCTGATAGATGATGAGCCCGAGATTCTCCGTGAGGGTAAGGGGGACCTGCAACCATTCTCTTGATTATTTGAGAGAGATTCTCAACCTGTAATAATAAAAATAGGTTATGGGTCATTTTTTCTTGGCAAAAACAGATGCTCTGGTGTTAGGGTTTCTGCTGTTTAGGTTTCACCGTGTGTGAACGAAAAAGGGAATCCAGTGAAAATCTGGAACGGGCCCGCCGCTGTAGACCTCACAGCCAGACGATATGTTGTGCGTCAGCAAGAAGGTTTTTCAACCATGTGTGCCACTGCTCAGCAGAGTGGGAAGGCCGTTGAAAAATGAGGAAAGTCAGAAGACCTGCCTGAACATGGTATCTGGATTTTTTGCTGGCAATCGAAAATCCAAAAAGAGACGAGATAACAGGGCATCCCGGATCATTGTCACACGTAATGGTCTGGAATGTACTTTTTCAGGCCGATGTAAACAGGAGAAAGGTCATGAAAAACCGGTTACACGTCTTGCTGTCCCTTCTTACCGTATTGCTGCTTTCGGTGGGATGCGCCAATGTATCTGCTTCAAAGAGTAAAGCTGATAACGGTAAAAACGCCATTATTCTCGCCAGCTTTGGTACAACGGTTCCCGAAGCTGTCAAATCCATCACCAATATTGTTGATGTTGTTAAAGCAGCCTATCCCGGAACGGAAGTACGCCTCACTTTTACCTCAAACATCATTCGTTCGGTCTGGAAAGAACGGCAGGCAGAATCCCAGAAGTGGCTGGATCAAGGGGTTCCGGAGGACGTGCTGTATGTTAAGAACTTCATTGCTACAGTAGGAGATCTGCTGGAAGACGGCTATACAAATATCATTGTACAGCCAACGCATATGTTCTTCATGGAGCAATCCCACGACCTGAACCAGTATGTACAGGCGATGGCATCCATTCGCACCATGAAAGCAAAATGGAAACCAATCAATAAAATGGTCATGGGGCGGCCTGCACTGGGTATGCCTGGTGATGTGTATTCTTATCATGACGATGTGCATGCTGCCTGTGAGACACTTGCGGCAGATGTAGAAGCGGCAAAAGCAGCTGGTGCCTCCCTGGTGTACATGGGACACGGTAATGAGCATTGGTCTACCGGAATCTATGCTGAGACTGAAAAGGTGATGCGAACCATGTATCCGGAGGTAAAAACATATATCGGCGTTGTCGAGGGTATGCCCAGTGTGGAAGATCTTAAAGCACGGCTGACCCATGCAAGCAGTAAAAAGATTGTGCTGAAGCCTTTCATGATTGTTGCAGGCGATCATGCTGTCAACGATATGGCCGGCGAGGAAGAGGATTCCTGGAAATCCATTCTTACCAAGGAAGGGTATGAAGTTGAGCCCGTGTTGGAAGGCCTGGGAATTAACAATAAATTCGCAGCCATCTTTGTTGCGCATATTGCAGATGCCGCAAAACAGGCGGGAATTGTCTTGAAGTAATGTATATTTTATAGAGATTCCACCCCTCCCTTCATTGTCCTGAAAGGAGGGGTTTTTTTATTGTATCTGCATCCGGTTTGGGCTGATATCTATGCCCTGGATGAGTGCAAAAAAGCAAGCATTGGCCCTTCTGCTGCCCCTGACTCAGCGCAGCATTGGTATTCTAATATGTAGCAATAAAAGAAGTATGGCTTCAGAGTATTGGGTGAATGCAGGCGGCAGATCATTGCAGGTTCAGGCAGAGAGTTCGGAATGGGCTGAAGCCATGGTACATTTCTCGGTATCACTTGCCTTTGAAATGTACATGGCTGCATCGGCAAGCTGTACAAGGGGGTCAACATCTGATGCATGATCAGGGTAGACCGCAATTCCGATACTGGCTCCAATGTCCACAATACCGGATGCAATGGCAAGAGGCTGGACGATATTGGCCTGCAGGTTTCTGGCGGCCTGAAAAGCGCCTTCCTTTGCATTAACTTCCTGGAGTATACAGGCGAACTCATCTCCCCCCAGGCGGGCAACCGTATCTGACATACGAAGATTTTCAGCCAAAAGAGCGCTTATTTTTACCAGGAGTTCATCTCCGGCTTCATGGCCAAGGGTATCATTTATTTCTTTAAAACCATCAAGATCAATGTAGAGCAGAGCCAGTTTACGGTGAAAGCGTTGAGCGTGGGCTATGCCTTCCTGTAATCGGGTATAAAAAAGTCTTCTGTTCGGGAGCCCTGTCAGGGGGTCATGTAGTGCGAGGTTAAGTAGTTCTTTTTGGAATGCTCTTCGTTTTATTATTGCCCCGGCAAGAATCCAGGTTCCAGGTACAATGAATAAGGCAATCACTGTAGAGACCAGACCAATTTTATTGAGCAGATTTTTCAGGAAGGTGTTGAGATGTTCCGGGGGGATCCGGTTTATGAGAATCCAGCCATGCTCCCCTTTGATTTTTTCCTTTACGTGCTCAAGTTTGCTCAGGGAAATATTTATGGCCTGATGGGAGTGGTTTTGAAAGGGATACAAAGGCGAAAACGTGAACAATCCTGAAGCTGTGATCAGGTTCCCTGTGTTACCCTGAAGAATGACTTCCCACACTTCAGGGAAAGAGTTTAAGAATTTTTTCTGCCTTCGTGTAGCAAGCTGTGCTCCCCACTCTTCTGTTTTGTCCGGGCTGAGAATATAATACCCCTCTCTGTCTAGAAGAATGCTCTGGCTTTTGTTGATGGTGCTGTATTGCGCAAGGTCATTCAGCATCAGGGATGCTCGGAAGTTGATGACTATGCATCCTTGACACATGCCCAGGTCGTCAAAGATGGGAGTGGAAATTCGGATTATCGGGTTGTAAGGTTTCTCAACTACACCTTTTTCCATATTAAGGTCCAGTTGGCTGATATAGATATCTCCTGGCTGAAGTTGGATAGTCTCGGTAAAGTAATGTCGCTGGGATTTATTCTGCAAATCGTTTGCAGAAACAACAAAAGGCCGGCCATTATTATAATTGACGCGAATTTTTTCCATGCCCATCTGGTCAAGGAAACGTACCTGATCGTATTTAGTTTTGGAAAGAGTTAACTGAAAATATTCCGCTGCAATTTCAGCTTTTAAGCGATCATTCCTGGTGCGCAGGTAGTGCAGCAGTTCATTTTGACGTGATAAATACAATACATCTCCTATAACCTCGTGTATGGTATCTTGGACAAGCCGGCTTTGCTCTGCGATGATGTGCATTTGCCTCTCGTGCTGACGTTTCAGATAGTCATTACGTTGAGAGGTATAAAAAAGAGTCATAAGAGCCAGGAGAATCAGGCAAAATCCCCCCATCAGCAGTGAGCCGAGGAATATCACTTCCCTGGTACGATGTCTGGTTTCTATGTTCGGGCTGTATTCAGGCATTTCCTGTGGCCGACTGGTGGGTTAGAGTCTGGGGGAAATATGCTTTTGTATCATGGACGTATTATAGACGTGTTATGGAAGAAAACAAAATCAGGAGAATTTTTTTCACCATCTGTCAGAGGCTGTCACCGGGTAAGTGGTTATGTAGAGAAGAAATACACTGTAATAACATTGAGCATGTACTTGAGGTCAGTAATGGATGTATTGCGTGAGTTGGAAGAGCTGGCGGAAGAGAAATATAAACAATTCAACGCAAAAATTATTCCCACAAGGCAGAGAACTCTGGGCGTAAGGCTGCCAATTTTAAGAAAATTTGCCAAGCGGATAGCTAAAGAAGACGCACTTGAGTTTGTACATGCCGACAAGCAGAATATCTATGAATTGATTCTGTTGGAGGGGCTGGTGCTATCGTATATGAATAAACCATTCATGGAAAACCTTCCCCTTGTGGAGCGATTTTTGGATAAAGTTGACAATTGGGCTCAGGTGGATTCGACAATCTGTGTCTGTAAGCATATTGTACATGAAAAAGAGCAGGTGTTGGCTGTGATAAAACGCTGGCTCACATCGGAGAAGGAATTTGTTGTCCGAGCGGGCCTGGTGACTTTGCTTGCTCATTATGTTGAAGAACGGTATTTGCCCGAGATTTTTTCTCTGGCAGAGTCTGTCTCTCACCAAGGCTATTACGTTAAAATGGCCAATGCCTGGCTTATCTCGGTGTGTATGGCGAAATTTCCCGAAGAAACACTGCCTTTTTTTCAACACAATTCTCTGGACGATACTACCCAGCATAAAGCCATACAAAAATGTCGTGAAAGTTATCGAGTGAGCACAGAACACAAAGAAGTATTGCTAGAGTATAAGAGAGAGTAATGAGATACGTTACGTATTCTTCCTCTCTGGTGTAGGTAACTTCAACCCTGGAAGCTGTAATATCATGCAACTCCAGGTTTCAGTTTTTTAGAGTTGTTTTCATACGATCAGCTTGATATCTTTAACTATACGCGATCTCTATGGAATCATAACTCCGTGCAGTGTGATTTTTTTCGGTCATTCCGCTGGACTAGAGCGTGGCATGTAAGAATGCAAGAGGATTCTATGTCAGTTATATTGCTCGTTTGTTTTTCAGGAGGGCGGCAGGCGCTTGCCCCGGCGAGCCGAATCTATCGTATCAACTCTGTCACCGGAAATTTGTTGCAGAGGTTGTTCGTAAGTGATCACAGAAAATGGTGAATACTTACGGGTATTCACTATAAGAAGTTGTCACTGGATGTAAGCACTCCCCTGCGAGGCGCAGCCAAAGAAAACCTGGGTGTCCTCTCCTTTTAGCATTTCTTTTATGGTATACCCATGGGTATATCGTAAAAAATCTGGTCGAGTGATGAAGATAGGCGCAGGTTGTTATCCAGATCGGTTCGAACTCAATATCATTATATACAGGCAGTATCGTGGGAATTTATAAACAAGGTTTTAATTACAAATACAGTCTTGATAGGGATGTTCTTGTTCTGAAAACGGGACATGGTCAGTATAAATTCAAAATTGAAAGCACTGAACTGCTTGAAAACGTTCATGATATAGCCACGTTAATTCTCAAGGAATTGCAAGGCATTGAGGAAAAGCAAACTTCCGGCAGAGATGACATGAGTCACTATGCCAAGTTGTTGCTCGCCACGTTGAATATATGTGAAAAATACACCAAGCTTGAGAAGAAGTACAAGGAAGTTCGACATGTTATGGAAGGGTTTCAAGCGCTGAAATCTGACCTGAAACAGGCGACCTCTCCTCGTACACCGGTGTATAATTCCCCACCAAAGTATAAAAATGATGGTGAGCAACAAAGAAATACTCCTGTAAAGTCAAAACAGGAACGAATGCGTTCTCCGTATGATGGACAGGTTTCTCGACCAAGGTATGGCGCTAATTCCACACCTCCCATATCATCTGCGTACGGAACAGCTAAAAGCGTGCATGCTGTCCAGGCAGCAGGTGTAGAGAACAAGGGCTTTACTGAGACTGGGCAGGCAAACAGGCATTCCGCAAGGCCAGAAACGGCGACCAGTCTGTCGTCGGGGTTGGCTCCTTCAAATTCCTCAGATATGCCAACGGCTCAGGCCGGATCTCCTCCGCAATCTCCTTCAGAACTCCATGGGAAAACGGAAATATCCAGTACACAACCAGAAAAAGTGCGGTCTGAATCTCAATCCCTGTTACCACAGCAGCAGATACGTACAGAAGGCTCGATTGTAATCAAACGCATTGAAACAGGGGGGCAGACCACCGCCTCTACCAGGCCTGTGACAGCGGAAAAGCCGGATATGTGGAGGACTTCAACGGCCGCCACCCCTCGCTCAGTGGCATCTGGCCTGGTGCATGCCGACCCTCCGGCAGCTGGCAAGGCAGATGGTTTTGTCAGGGGCAATAGCGCCGAGCCAGTAGCTTCCAGCCGAATAGTAGAAGATAAGGTCGGCTCTTCTATCTGTGAATTTGAGAAAGCAGCGAAAAAAATGCTTGATCGCTTTCCGGTTACCAATGCAAATCATGGAGACGATGTGCAAGGGCCAGGGGCGCAAACCGCTGTTGCTGGCAGACAGGAGGCGTTGACAGCACCTGCGCCACCTGATGAAGTGACGGAAAATACCGAGAATGAAGAAGTTGTAGAGCAAAGTAATGGTGCTGAGCCGGAAAACAGCATGCCTGACATCACCGGCAGGCAACCTGAGCCTGTAACAGGCAATGTGTCTGATGTCCCGTCAACCTCTGGCTCCGCTTCTTCCGTACCCATGGTTGTCAGTGAAGAACACAGTTCCTCACCGGCAGCCCAGGATGAATCACGTCAGTTTACAGGTATGGTGGATAAAACTGCCGGGGAGCCTGTGGATGTGCCTGAGCCAGACAAACAACTCATAGAAACCGTGAGCAGACAACCTGTTCATACTTCAGACACTGGTTTTGACGTTCCCTTATCCTCTGCGCATGCTGTGTCAGGCTCCACTGTCCAGCCAGGCGTTGCAGTGGCAGAAGGCAGTGATCTTTCTGAATCTGCCGGCGATCTCCATAAGCCCTTACCTGACGGAGAGGTGAACGAGGAGCATGCGTCTGTAGGAACGGACACGGGCAACCCGTCTTTATCGAGTAAGACAGAAAATGCGCATACAGTTATCACTCAGGACACCGGCGAAGACGCTGCAGTTTCAGATTCTTCGCCAATGCTTACTGAAGAAGATGACGCACCTGAATCATCACCCTTACCGCAAGTCTCTCTACAATCCGTAGATGATGCTCTGTTTGTGACATCTGCTGATATGGTGGAGTCCGCTGAGCCGGCAAGTGCCGTACACAGGGAAGACTTCGGGAATACTGAGGACTGTCTGCAACAAGAAGAAGGGGACACGAATGACCTTCCGGACGATTCTTCATTCCAGGAATGGCTGGCCGGGACAGAAGAGAATTATGAGGATGTAACGGATGTACCGCGTTTTTTTTCCAAAACAACGGTGCAAGAGACGTTTACAGCCACTCGGCCACAGGCCGGTCACTGGAGTGAACAGGTCGATCCAGATGAGGTTGACCGACAATATGGCGCGAAATCCTCGTCAGATGAATATCAGTTGCCGCTGATTTCTTTTTTGAGAAATACGAGCAGTGAAAATCAGGTAGACCAGAATCGTATTCGCTCCGATGCAGAGCTCCTTGAGAAAAAATTGGGATATTTTGGCATCAAAGGCGAGGTTATGGGAATTCATCCCGGGCCGGTGATCACCACCTATGAATACAAGCCTGATCCGGGAATCAAAATCAGTAAAATTGTTAACCTTGCAGACGACCTTGCATTGGCCCTGAGCGCCTATAGTATCCGTATTGTGGCCCCTATCCCTGGTAAGGATGTGATGGGTATAGAGATACCCAATATTCAAAAAAGCTTAGTGCCGTTCATTGATATCGTCACTTCGGAAGATTTCCAAACAAGTACCTCCAGAATTCCCATTTGTCTGGGCAAGGATATTGTAGGCAATCCCGTTGTCGTTGAACTGGATTCCATGCCCCATCTTCTCATTGCAGGTGCCACAGGTACAGGAAAGAGTGTGGGACTCAATGCGATGATCACAAGCATACTCTACAAAGCAACGCCTGATGAAGTGCGCTTTTTAATGATTGATCCCAAGCGCATCGAGCTTTCTTTTTACAATGATATACCTCACCTGTTGACACCGGTTATTACGGACATGAACAAAGCCAATACTGCCCTGCAGTGGATGGTTCGTGAGATGGACAGGAGGTACAATCTGCTGGCTGAATACCAGGTCAGACATATAGAGCAATTTAATCAGAAGCTGTTTGACTCGGAAACGGAGCTGTATGATGAAAATGATGAAAAACTCGAACCATTACCATACATTGTTGTGATAATCGATGAGCTGGCTGACCTGATGATGACCGCCTCCAGGGATATCGAGTTTTCTCTGACCCGCCTGGCTCAGATGGCCCGTGCTGCCGGTATTCACCTTATTCTTGCGACGCAACGACCTTCGGTTGATGTCTTGACAGGCATCATTAAAGCGAATTTCCCAACCCGAATTTCTTTTCAGGTTTCGTCCAAGACCGATTCACGGACCATTATTGACTCCAATGGAGCTGAAACTTTGCTGGGTAACGGGGATATGCTCTTTGTACCTCCAGGAACAGCCCGGTTGACAAGGGTACATGGAACCTATCTATCAGAAGATGAGTTGGTAGACATTACGACCTTCATCAAGCAGCAGCAGAAACCAAATTATATTTTTGATGTTCTGACAGACCAGGGCAACGACGATGTTGACCTCAATGGTGGTAATCAGGACGAGTATGATGAAAAATATAATGAGGCTTTGGAATTTGTGATGAGCACCCGGCAGGCGTCCATATCAGGTGTGCAGAGAGCATTACGTGTGGGGTATAACCGGGCAGCCAGAATTATAGACCTTATGGAAAAAAATGGTGTTGTCGGGCCATCGGACGGTGTCAAACCTCGTAAGGTGCTGGTCAATACTATGAATATGATGTGACCGTTACAGGTCCATCTACTGTGAAATCGTTTGGCGGCAAAGATATTGATGTTTTACCCTATTATATGGCCAATGATGAAAAAGAACCGTTTCCAGCGCTGTCAAAAAATATATCAAAAGGAAATTTTGGCTCCAGGTGAACCCGAATTCAAGAGAGCTTGACATTTCAATTAGTTCTGAGTTGTAACTGGTCGCAGATGCTTCAGATTTGGGCAAGCACGGTTTTTCGCAGGTAAGCGAAAACCCCGGTAGGCTATCTATGGGGGAAATAGCGATCAAGCAAAGAGATAAGCGACCAGAAGGAGACTTCGTGGGGTACATGTGATCAGTTACGCAGAGTGTCGTAGCCTGGCGGGGTATACGTAAGACAGGCTTATTGCAGATATATCAGCTGGACTGTGAGCAATTTTTTTTGCATTGCATGGAAGAGTGCACGATGAACAACAGACATGAAGGCATTATAACGGCTTGGAAAGATCAGAAAGGATTTGGTTTTATAACACCACGTTCAGGTGGTGCTCATATTTTTTTTCACATCAGCAATTACAGCCGAAAACATAAGCGACCTGCACAGGATCTGCTCGTTGAGTATACGCCGAAAACCGATGAACAGGGGCGTACGTTTGCTGTCAAGGTTCTTCCACTTCAAAAGCAGACACAAATTTTCAGGCAAAAAAGGCAGCAGACTCTATCCCTGCTTATTATACTTCTTTTTGCTATCGCACTTTTTTATCTCCTATACAATAAGCAGGTATCATACGGCATAATTTGGGGATATGTTGTAATCAGCGCGTTTACATTTGTATTGTATGCCAAGGATAAAAGAGCTGCCCAGGCAGGGCGCTGGAGAACACCTGAAAAGGCATTACATACATGCTCCCTGCTTGGGGGGTGGCCTGGTGCCGCGGTTGCCCAGGCATTTTTGAGACATAAGTCACACAAGCTCACTTTTCGTATGGTCTATTGGGTAACTGTGATAGTGAACTGTTGTGCACTGTACTGGCTGAGTACGCCGAAAGGGATTGTGTGGAGCAAAACCATTCTCTATAATCTGAAGAATCAGCTTGCAGGCTGAAGCGAACCCTCCCGTATCACATGTGTTGCAACACATACTACCAAACCGATATCCTACGCACTTTTTGGATATTTATTATTTTCCGCGACCCTAATAAAAAAGACGATTTATACGGTCAACCAGCTGTTATGTTGTTTATTTTTCACATATGATGGAGAGCAGGTTACCTGTTGTCTGGTAGGTTGCGTTAAAGCCGGCTTTTGTGAAAATTTCTTTGTGATCGTTGGCAGTTCTGGAAACCAGTTTATTGCTGTCAGCCAGCACCTGTAAATATCTATCAGCCCATCGATCGGTTTTCACCAACGTCGTAAAATAGAGTTTTCCATTCTTGGCAATGATGCTTTCCAATTGATTCAGAAGTGGCATGGTCTCGTGGAGACAATGGAGAAGATTTTCGGAAATGATTGTCGTAAAGGTGTTCTCTTGAAATGGGAGATTAAGTGCATCTGCGTGAAGAAATACTATGTTTTCCGGTATGTTGCCACGCAGCTTAAGTAATCTTGATTTAGCCATTCTGAGCATTTTCAGTGATCGATCTGCTAACACCACTGGTCGGTTGTTGCCCTGGGCGTAGGCTTGAGCTGTAAATGCAAGGGAGCCGCATCCTAGATCCAGCAGGTATCCTTCTGAGCTGGATTGAAGTGCGTCATGAATAATCTTTTTAAAAATATTTACTGAATATCCCCATATAAGACGGTTGTAGATGGGATGACAGGCTATCAAGTCATACAGCAAGCCAAACTGGCTGTCATATTCATTGCCGGTTTCATCATCTGCCAGAACCGAAAAAATATTGGGTTCGACCAATCTGAGTGTGAACTCTTCTCGTAAAAGTGATGCCAATGTGTTGTCGTTAAATGTTGTCATGGTATTTTCTTTTTCTCGTATAACGAAGGGTAAGGGGCGCGGAAAAAATAGAGTATTCATCCCTGTTGGTCTTTCAACTCCTTCTCCAGTCTGGAAAATGAGCCAATATCCTGCGCAATTTTTGGAGAGTTACTATTTTCAGCGATATTCAGAGTAAGCTGCTAAAAAAACAGACAGCATATGGTTGAGGTGATGAGAAGCTGTAAACACAGCATACATGCAAACAGCAGAACCGGAATCGGCTTTGTGAGGCCGTCTTGCCTCGTTTCCGTTTATCCGGCATGGTGTTTATCTTATAGGTTGTAAGCTCGTGTGGGTATTTTTTTGTTTAATTACAGGAGCATAAATCAAAAAATAAAGCAAGGCTGATTTTGCGATGAGTTGCTGGGAAAGTTGGCGTGCAGAGGTTGAACGGCTTGCGGGAATTGTATTATTAACGAAGTTCAGCCATACTTTTTTTATACAGCGCGTATGACGCACCCTCAGAACTGAAGTTCTTTGATAATGCCCTGAAAAAAAAAATTGAAGAGGCAGTAGAGATGGTCAAGGCAATAAAACCCGTCGTTTCTTATGATGATTCGTTTGCAATGCTCGACATACGAGTCGGCAGAGTTGTTGAAGTGGAACTTGAGACAAGAACACATAAGCCAACCTACAGGATGGTTGTGGATTTTGGTAAATATGGGAAATACGTCAGTTTCGGTCGTTTTACCTGTCATCCTGTTGAGGAAGTCAAAGACAGACTGGTACTTGGAGTGTTAAACTTCGCGCCACGAAAAATGGGGCCTGTTACTTCAGAGGTATTGATTCTGGGGGTGCAATATCCAAAGGCAGAAAGTGGTGAGGCTACATTCGTTTCACCTGCAGTGAATGCTAAAATTGGTAGTAAATTATTCTGATTGTTTCAAATTTAGGGGAGGAGATGCTTTGATGCTAACAACCATTTGATTATTATGGGAAATTTGATTTCCACGTCAAAACCACCCTGATAATCTATGGTACTATAAATGACCAAAACATCCCCAAGAAACAATCGTACAATATGTACACCTTTTTGCAATGAAACCTATGGTGATACCGTTGA
>NZ_AUCV01000063.1 GCF_000429945.1 Desulfogranum japonicum DSM 18378
CTCAGATTAATGGTTCCCATCTGGAACAATGCCCGCAGGTTATGTCCAAACAGGTCGATATTAAGAAACCACGACTGACCATACAACCAGATCATGATAAAGCCACCTGACCAGGCAAAAAGAATCCCTGAAAAAACCAGCATGGTAGTGGAATTTTTTTTGAACTGAAAATAGAGAATCATCCAGATGGCAAACAGGGCAATGGGCAGCACCAGGCGAAGCTTCTTTTCCGCCCTCACCTGATTCTCATAGCTGCCCGTAAAGGTATACTTGACACCAGCCGGTATAAGCAAATCACCGGAACGTATTGCATCAGCCAAATAGGCATTGGCCTGCTCCACAACCTCCACTTCAGCATAGCCTTCTTTTTTATCAAAAATGACATAACCAACCAGAAAGGTATCTTCACTCTTGATCACCTGGGGTCCGCGTACATAATTGATGGTGGCCAGTTCGCCCAGAGGTATCTGTGTTCCATCAGGTGCAGCAACCAGGATAGAAGAGATGGATTCAATGGTATCTCTCAATTCCCGCATATAGCGAACCCGTATGGGATACCGTTCACGACCTTCTACGGTTTGGGTAATAGGTTTACCGCCAATGGCCACCTCAATAACATCCTGAACCATCTGCAATTTAATTCCATACCTGGCGATGGCATCTCGGTTGATATCGATCTCCAGATACGGTTTTCCAACAATACGGTCCGCCAGAACAGCTTCGGACTTGATGGAAGGAACCTGTTTCAAAAGACTCTCTATTTTCAGCGATGTCTTTTCAATGGTTTCCAGATCCGGCCCATAGACCTTCAAGCCCATGGGAGCACGCATCCCGCTTTGCAACATAACTATCCTGGCAGCAATCGGCTGCAGTTTGGGAGCCGATGTTGTTCCCGGAATAGATGCAGCTTCAACAATCTCTCTCCAGATATCATCCGGGGTCTTAATGGTATCACGCCACTGGCGAAAAGGACGGCCATCTTTATCGGGAAGTAACATTCCTTTGTCATCACGGATAAATTCGCCGGTTTCGTCACTATAGGCAAAGGTCAGGATACGCCCGTCATCATCGGTCTTAAATTCCGACGCATAGGTAATAATGGTCTCTATCATCGAGATTGGAGCTGGATCAAGCGGACTTTCCACCCGTCCCAGCTTTCCGACAGCCAGTTCCACCTCAGGAATGGCGTTAATGGCCATGTCCTGTTTTCGCAGCACATCCATGGCTTCACCAATGGATGCATGGGGCATGGTAGTTGGCATAAGGAGAAAAGATCCTTCATCCAGGGCTGGCATGAATTCCTTACCCAGACCAGGGACACTATGGACCAGCCACACGTAGGGACGGGAGTGCCGTATCATTTCAGGCATCCAACCAAGCATCCTATCTGCACCCAGCCATACCGTAAAACCAAAAATAAGGATTGCCCCACAAAAACAGAGGAAAAGCGTCTTGGCCTGTAAAATTGCCGCCAGCATCCTCGCATAAAAAAAGATAAAGCAATACATGATCGCCAGTAATCCACCGACTGCAAGAAGAACAAAGGCAATATTGTATAATTGCCGTTCCGGCCCCATGGGTTTCCAGTCTGCAGCAAGCCAGAGAGAAACCATAAAGGCGACAATCATATTAAATGTAAACAGCAATATATTTCTGATCTTGGGAGAAAAGCGATGGTCGACAAAATGAAAGGTCGCAATGGCTACCATCAATGTACCGAGCCACCAGGGAACCCAGTGAACAAATAGTACCCCTGCTATCCCTGCCAGGGCTATACAACCCCAAAATCCTTTTTTTGCCAGTCCGGTTCGGTGACGGCCGGCAATAAGCCAATGTGCAAGCGGTGGCAACACGGTTAACGCAACAATAATGGAGCCGATCAGGGCGAACGTCTTGGTATATGCCAGAGGACGAAACAGTTTTCCCTCTGCAGCTTCCATGGTAAAAACAGGTAAAAAGCTGATAACAGTTGTGAGCACAGCAGTTACAACAGCACTCCCGACTTCAACACAGGCCCGATACACGACCTCAAGCCGATTTTCTTCCGGCTCTGCCTCATCAAGATGTTTCAATATGTTTTCAGTGAGCACCACTCCCATATCCACAATGGTACCAATGGCGATGGCTATACCTGACAAGGCCACCACATTGGCATCCACCTTGAACAGGCGCATACCGATAAAGGCAAAGAGCACGGCCAGGGGGAGCACTCCGGAAATTAAAGCTGCGCTGCGTAAATGGAGCACCATAACCACAACAACAATGACGGTAACCAGAATCTGCTGACGCACAGCATCTTCAAGGGTTCCCAGTGTCTCATAGATCAAGCCGGTACGGTCGTAAAACGGTACAATCTTAACCTGACTGACAGTTCCATCTTCCAGTGTCTTTTTAGGCAACCCCGGCGAGATATTTTCAATGGCTGTTTTCACCCGCTTGATAACAGCCAATGGGTTCTCGCCATAACGGGTCACCACAACCCCGCCAACAGCCTCTGCACCCGCCTTATCAAGTGCCCCACGCCGCAATGCCGGTCCATACGCAACCTGCGCTACCTGCTCGAGGGTGATGGGAATATTATCACGCTGGGTTATTACGGTCTTTCGCAGATCATCCAGGTTCTTTATAAAACCTAGCCCGCGGATAACGTATTCCACACGGTTTACCTCAATGGTCCGGGCACCGACGTCAAGATTGCTGGCGCGTACTGCGTTAAAGACCTCATGCAGTCCAATGTTGTACGTGCGCAACGCATCAGGATCCACATCTATCTGATACTCTTTCACAAAACCGCCGATGGAGGCCACCTCTGCCACACCATCAACACCTTGCAGTGCGTAACGGACATACCAGTCCTGTGTGCTTCGTAATTCTTCTGGATCCCAGCCACCTGTGGGCTTACCCTTCTCGTCCATACCCTCCAGGGTATACCAGAAAATCTGACCAAGTGCTGTGGCGTCAGGGCCCAGCTGTGGCGATACCCCCTGGGGAAGGGTTCCGGCAGGCAAACTGTTCAGTTTTTCAAGGATTCGACTGCGTGTCCAATAAAACTCAACATCTTCCTTAAAAATTATATAGATAGATGAGAAACCAAACATGGAATAACTGCGTATGGTTTTCACCTGCGGCAGGCCTAACAACGCGGTTGTTAACGGATAGGTAATCTGATCCTCGATATCCTGGGGAGACCTGCCCATCCACCGGGTGAACACAATCTGCTGATTTTCTCCAATATCAGGGATGGCATCAACCGGAACAGGATCACGCGGCAAGGATTCAAATTCCCAGTCAAAAGGTGCTACCATCACTCCCCAGAACAACAGAACCAGTGTGAAAAGTACTACGACAAGCTTATTCTCAAGGCAAAAACGGATAAGCGCGTTGATGGGGTTGGATGAGTGCTTAGTTGTCATGCCCTTCCTCTCCCTTTTGGTTCGGTTCCAGCCGTTCAGTGATATCACCACAGCTCAACATAACAGCTCCAAAATAGGGATTTTGCAATGGTTCTGATTGCTGTATCCAGTCTGCTCCGTGATCCCCGAATGCCATGGGACAATGCATGATTAACAGTTCGTTTTCAATCGATCCGGGGCTGGCTTTGAAGGCAGCAATCAACGCGTTGGAAAGGGTTTCAAAATGCGGACGACGTATATCGTCCAACGACTCGGCGTTCATCATTGTATGGAGCAGGTCAGCCAGAGCTCCGGAATGCCCGGTAACTGCCATCATTGCCTTGAGACTTTCCCTGGCCGCATCGAGATCGTCTTGGGCCAGTGAAGCCTGAAGAGCTGTATAGGGAGCAAGTAACTGCGCAGCGAGGCTTCCGGATATGGCAAGTTGCCCCTTATTTCCGGTCTCAGTATGCTCGGTTGTTGTGATGTTCATGCTCCCCGATGTATCTTCCTGCTGGGGATTCATCATACTTGGTTTGGCTTGAATCTGGAGGGCGCTGTCAATTTTGAAAGCCCCGTTGGTCACTACACGTTCACCTTCCTGCAGCCCCTGGTTAACAATAAACATATTCCCGGCCCGGGGCCCTAAAACTACTTCACGACCTTCATAGGCAGGCCGCTCTGCATCTTGTTTCGCAACATATACCACAGCGCGTTTTCCAGTGCGTAACACCGCAGAATCAGGAATGACAAGCGGCCTGACCACGTCTTCATTCTGGACGTATCCAAGTTCTTCCGCGCGAACAAGATCCATGCCGCAGACATCACACTTACCGGGTCCGTCCTTGATAATTTCAGGATGCATGGGACTGATCCATTTACCGGTAAATTCAGGATCCACAACCATTCCCTCTCCTGCCATGGTAACCCTTACAGTTCCTCTGGCAAACATCCCTGGTTTCAGGCGCCCCTCACTGTTAGATACATTTACACGCACCGGAACTGTACGAGTTTTGCCATTGACCTCAGGAGCAATAAAAGCAATCCGACCATCAAATATCTCACCAGGAAAGGCCTCCACGGTAAATCTCACCTGCTGACCATAGCGCAACCAGGTGATATCTGACTCATAGGCGTCAAGAAAAAGCCACAACTCGGAGAGATCAACAATGGTGAAAAAAGGGCTCCCCACGGCAACATAGTCACCTTCCCTGACTTTATTTGAAACAACAATTCCACCAATTGGTGCACGCAGAACAAAATGATCACGCGCCTTACCATTTTTGAGAATGCCGTTGATCTGCTCGGGCAACAACCCCCATAAACGCAGCTTCTCCCGCACTGCGCGGGTGATGGAACTGGAAGGGTCTCTTCGGTATGCGGTCAACAGTTCCTGCTGGGCTGTCAGCAGCTCAGGACTGTACACCTTTGCCAGGTGCTCTCCCGCCTGCACCTGCAGACCGGTGTAGTTCACATAAAGCTCATCTATTCGGGCAGGAAACCTGGCAGTGAGCGATTTCATTCTGGTTTCATCGTATACCAGCTTTCCAACCAGACGAACCGTCATTTCAGGAAACGAGCGGATCACCGATACTGTCTCGATCTCTGCAAGAGCTTTTGAACTCTCACTCATGCTCATCACCCGTGAAGATTCGCTGTCCAGGTTTTCTTTTTCAAGGGGTATCAGCTCCATTCCGCATATGGGACAGTTCCCCGGCTCAGATTGCTGTATCTGCGGATGCATGGAACATGTCCAGATGGTTGGTTCAGCCTGATTTTCAGTGCCAATGACAGGCTCATGGCTGTTGCTATCCATTTTCTGATTAACAGCGGATGGCAGCCAATAACGCCCCAGCCCCACACCACAGAGAAAGAGAGCTGCACACAAGAATATTACGATCTTTTTATTCATTTTGAACCTCCGGGCTCATATCCTCGTCCAGAGAAAGATTGGCCAGCGTCTCCAGAATCACCCTTTGTTTCCAGGCATCAGCAGCCGCCTGCCAGGAAAGCAACTGCAGATCCAGCAAAGAGCGCTCACTGTCTATGACCTCAAGGATACCGGTTCGACCGCTCTCATAGCTGACACGACTGTTGTCCGCTGCCTGCTCAGCCAATCCCAGAAGCTCATCGCCGTACAATTGCAGACGCCTGTTGGCATCATCCAACCTCGCCAGGCTGGAATGGATTTCCGCCTCCAATACATTCAATTGATCTGCATAGGTATTTTTTTCCGCACGTATTCCAGCTGTGGCTTCTGCGCGGGTAGCTTCATTTTTATCAAACCAGAGAGGAATATTCATGGAAGCAGTGACCCCCCAAGGGTCACTTCCGGCATCAGGTGTGTTTGGATTTACCTCAGGATCACCGATCTGAATGTAATTGAACCCCACCGTAAAATCAGGGTAGCTCGCCAACCCGGCGAGCTTCTGGCGCAATTCTGCACTTTTGACTTTGCCAGCCGTCATCAGCAACCTGGGATTATTACGTCGAACTGCCTGGATCAATATAGCCGCGTCTGGAGAGAGTGCCTCAGGGCGCTCCAGCTCCGGCAAGGGTAGAATATCTTTCCCTCCTACTGCCAGAAGTGAACGTAAACGGGCTGATACGATCTGTTTCTGTTGCTCCAGTGAAGCCAGCTTGTCGGCGACCTTCCCCTGCTCAACTTTAATTCGCAATAGCGGATTGATATCACCGCCTCCCCTGACTTTTTCCTCGATGATGGGCTCCAGTTTTGTCAACCAGCCAAGATTTTCACGGGTAAGAGCGATTGCCTTGCCAACAAAACCATAGTCAAAATAGTCAGTTGCAACCTGACGAGCTATCTTGAGCCGCTTGCTTTGATAGGCATTCCAGAGAACTTCGGCCTCGGTCACAGCAATCTGCTCTTTGGTATCCAACTTACCGAACCAGGGGAGACGCTGGCTTAGCATGATGATATTCTCCTGAGGCCCTGTGCGTGTCTGCACGGATTCTATGAAATGGGTGACCTGAAGCATGGGGTCGGGCAAAGATGCTGCCTGGGGAACGCGTTGTAAAGCAGCCCGGTACCGGGCCATGGAAGCGTGTACTTCGGGATTGGCAGATTGGGCCTGACGAAGATAGGCGTCTAAAGAGGTTGCGTCAAAGGTGCCTTGCGTTGCCAATACAAAGGAACCCATGCTGATAAAGAGTACAGTGTAACAAATAACTCGCATGAATGTATCTGCATTGCTTAATCTGCCCATACTCTTTCTCCAGAATTAATCTTTGGGGTCACAGAAAATCTTATCTCTCCAAAAATAACGCGGATACAGCTACCATCAACATGCTTACTTGTAACCAGGATTTCAGAGCGACTGCAGCCGCCAGAGTTATGAAAGTCAGGAAGCAAAAAACACCCTGCCTGGAAAAAGCAGTTACTCTATTATTACAATAAATGTGAATCATATCAAAACAAGAGTTATACATATTTTTTCTCATAACAGGACAAGGCATCACACCTGCAAATAAAGCGAAGTTTTAACCCCTGTTATTCCAAAATGTTGTCTCAAAAAATAGTATTTTTTACCATTTACCACACGATACAGCCTTGACATGGATACGGGTAATGCTTTTTTTTAATTAATGTGAACCGTAAAAATATGTAAACAAAGCATGACATCATATAAATGCATGAAAAACGCCTTTGCATGATGTCGTAAAACGACAACTCGCAACACAATGCAGCGAGGAGAAATGACAATGAAATTATATTCATCAATACTGTTTGTTTTTTTTCTGTTTATAACCTCAACAGGTTCTGCAATGGAGGGAATGGATCACGGCGACACCCATATGTCTGGCAAAGGCCATAGCCATGAAACAATGGGCCATAGCAGCTCTGCCCACTCAGGTCATTTCAAACATGCAGGTATGGTTGATGGTATTGATGCCACCTTTCAGGTTATGAGCCTTGCCAGCATGAAAATGAAAGATCCGGAGGGAAAGACACATCACATAATGGTTTCATTTTTCCACAAAGATCAGAAATTGAACGGTGTTTCCGGTGATATCAAAGTCATATCACCATCCGGGAAAGAACAGG
Organism: Desulfogranum japonicum DSM 18378; assembly: GCF_000429945.1. Taxonomy (GTDB): domain Bacteria; phylum Desulfobacterota; class Desulfobulbia; order Desulfobulbales; family Desulfobulbaceae; genus Desulfogranum; species Desulfogranum japonicum. The sequence continues at coordinate 7,459 of NZ_AUCV01000063.1, forward strand.
TGGGAGAACTCATGCACTTCGGTGGCGGGATGTATGCTGCGAATTTCATATTTGATGAAGCTGGTAAATGGGACATCACCTGCAATTTCACAGACCAGGGACGAGGACACTCCATACACTTCATGTACCCTCACAACAGCATGTGAGCATCTCAATCTGTTTTATGCATACATATGCGTAGTGAATACACAACTGTTATTTACTACGCATAGCATTACCATAATGCTTCATACGTCATTTCTATCACTTTCCATACACAGTCCGTCAAAACGATCCGTGTTTTTTCAATAACACACATATGAGTGGTGAGTTGATCATCCAACTCCACCCACATTGTTCACACTCAAAAAACAGATAGGGTCGATTTCACAGGGTATAACCGCATCGGAGCCCAGTACGGCCCGAACGCTTACCTTTCTTTTTTCAACTCGTGCAAGGAAAACATCATGATTTCCCGTTATATAATGTGGTCCGGACAAACAGCATGCTTTGACAGTAAAGGCAAACAGGTTGACTGCAAACATCTTGGCTTGGAGTGTGAAACTCACCGCATTTCACCATGGCCGGAACCTCGTTTTGAAAGACTCAGCCAGGACATCGTCAGAGACCGTGCAACACAACTCATCTGGCCGAGAAACGCACTCCTTACCGAATACCCTCTGAACTGGAAGGAATCCTTGGAGTGGATACAGGAAATCAACAGTCAGCACCTCTTTGAACGGAATGACTGGCGCTTGCCGAATCGACGGGAACTGAGAAGCCTCATAGATCACAGCAAGAAAAAACCCGCCTTACCTGATAGTCACGTGTTCCATAACATCGCCCTTGGCTGGTATTGGACATCGACCACAGCTGCAATGAACACCAGGTATGCATGGTACCTGCATACAGAAGGCGGCAGAATGTTCTACGGAAACAAGTCAGAATACTACTGGACCCTGCCGGTAAGCGGCGTCAGTGACATGATACCTCAAACAGGCCAGCATGCCTGCTTTGATTCTGATGGCCAGGAAAGTAACTGTGTAGAGACTGGTCAGGATGGTTCATTGCAACAAGGAGTCCACTGGCCTGAACCCAGATTCACATCTCATGAGCATGGTATACTGGATCAACTTACCGGCCTTATCTGGTATCCGGAGGGAGATTTGACAGGATCCGCTGTCACCTGGGACGAGGCTATCCAGGCTGTGAAAACACACTCCAAAACCACAGGACAGCCTTTTCGCCTGCCGACTATTAACGAAATTGAAAGCCTGATCGATGCATCGCAACACTCTCCTGCCCTGCCGGCTCATCACATGTTTGCCTCGCTTCATGATGGATACTGGACATCAACCACCAGTGGTTATGAACCTGACTGGTCCTATGTCCTGTATCTTAACAAAGGCGCTGTAGGGGTTGGCTACAAACCAAACAGAGATTTTCATGTCTGGCCGGTAATGAACCTGCAATAACCAGCGCATTCAACACACAGCTGCTTCTGCTCTACCTGAGGACCGAACATTAAAGATTGTACTCTTTTTCGAAAATTGTTTTATTGCACCGCATTGTAAATGTAAAACAGGTTGCGATGTCTCCCCTCATGGACTTCGCGGGGCGGTCACAAATGCGGGGAAATTTTCCAGCTTAGGCAATTCCCCTATGAGTAGTTACAAAAGGAGAATGCTCTATCATGTTCACCCTCACAGATATCAGAGATATTGCCATCCAGATCGAACGTAACGGAGAGCAAACGTACAGGCAGGCAGCAGCAAATATTGATGACCCAGAGATCAGTAAAATTCTGCTGTGGATGGCAGACGAAGAAGAACGGCACGCGGCCTGGTTTGCACAGTTTCAGGCATCAAAACAGTTGTCTGAGGCAGAGCGGCAGGTTGAAGAAATGGGCAGAAAATTACTCCAGGATATGGTCCAGGGACAGACATTTTCCCTGGAAGGACAGGAATTGCAGGAAACCTCCAGTATCGATCAAGTGGTTCAGCAATCCATCGGCTTTGAACAGGACACCGTTCTTTTCTACGAATTTCTACTCAGCCTGATTGAGGACAATGCGACCAAAAAACACCTGGAGGCCATTATTGGAGAAGAGAAACGCCATCATAATGAGCTGAAAAAGTTACAGTCACAGCTATGAGCGCGTTAAAAGCCTGTACAGGAAGACACTCTTAGCCAGTGCCTGTATTTCGACTCTTCCACACAAGCACTGAATCTCCTGAAATAACAACACGTACCGGGCAAAAAAAAACAGAGTTTTTTTCAGCAAAAGTCAAAAAATAACCAAAAAAAAAAGAGACGCATACGCGTGAAGGTCTCCCGTATTTTGACGGGTTGCAGGGGCCTGGGTTTTAGATAAGGCAGACTGGTGTAGCGAATCGGATCACGCATAAGCCAGGCTGATCGCGAGATATACCAATTATCCCTAAAATTGGACTTTTGTTTTTTTATGCGGCCCTTACCCTTCAGCCGCCCACCCTTCACGAGTCTCCAACTGAAGCAACGCTGCAGAAAGGACGGAGATCTCTACCTGTTTGGCTTTCAGCTCTGCCTTTGCAGCCTCATCGTTTATTGCTTTTGGCAAAAGAGCAATAATCTCTTGCTGTAAAATACGAATTTGCTCCTCCAGATCTTCGATGATATCGCTGTTGGAGCTATCCTCACTTTCGCCAGAACCTGCTGCGCGGCTGGTACCACCGGCCAATGTTGCTTCTGCGTCTCCCGATGGTGCAATCCCGCTACTTTGTTCAGGACTGATATTGAAATCCAAACCGGCTTTTTTTCCCTCTTCTGTACCCAGAAAGTTCAAAAGCCTGCTCCTCGCCTCATCGGATATTTCCACCACATCCTGGGTGGCAAAGAGGGCAGCTGTCCTCTGGGACGCTTCACTGTTTGTATTTTTCTGCTGGGTAAACGATGAAACCGTGCTGGTTGTTGTGATTCCAGCCTGTGTACCTGTGATATCCACTTGCCTTCCTCCTTTCCAGGATTGGTCTTCAGGAGTACAGCATCTGAAAACTCAGATGGGAAAACAGATTTTTTCTCTGTAGGTTATTTCAATGGTAGACGCGATGGGCAAGAAATGCAAGGCAACTCCCTGTAATATTATATTTCTTTTCACAATCCCCCATGTAATCCTACAAAAACAGTGGATAAGGGAGAGCGAGCATTGATTTTCTAAAAATAACACAAATATAACAAAAGCTTTCTCTGACAGACTCCTAGCTGTCAATTCCCTTGCGCGACAACACACCCTGCTCATAATAGTGCTTTACACAGTGCATCTCAGTTACCAGATCTGCCATTGCAATAATCTTTTCAGGTGCGCCGCGGCCAGTGAAGATCAACTCCACTTTCGCAGGCCTTGCCTCTGCAAGGCGAATCAGATCCTCCTCGGTCAACAACCTGCAGGCGAGCGCCACACAAACCTCATCGGCAATCACCACGTCGTATTCTCCCTGCTGCAATACCTCCAGCAACGTATCCACCCCCTGTTTCGCTGCCGCAATATCAGCTTCTTCAGGTTCATGGATAAGAAAACAACCCAACCCATACTGCTCCACGCGTATCTGCTCAGACAAAAGCTTCAGCGACTCCAGCTCACTATATGGAGCATTTTTAATAAACTGTCCTATATAAACCTTTTTGCCAGCACCCGCAGCACGTAAAGCCACCCCCAGGGCAGCGGTAGTTTTTCCTTTACCGTCACCGGTATACACCTGCAAATATCCTTGCATATTCCCTCCCCTGCAAAATGCACTTTGCAATCTGTGGACACAATATTGCTTTGCACGTCAAGCTAAAAATCAACTATCATTGCGTCTCAACATAAGAATTTGACTCCAAAATCAATTTGTGACATCCTGTCTTTCCCTTCCCTGGCAATTTCACAGCTTGACTATATTGGCGGAGCCTTGTAAGTTGGCGTACGTTTTGCGGGTTTCTGCAAAGGCAGAACAAAAGGGAATCCGGTTTAATTCCGGAACGGGCCCACCGCTGTAACCGGGGACAAGTCTCACCTTCGAGCCACTGTGAACACACATCATGGGAAGGCGTGAGACAAGAATGATCCGGGAGTCAGAAGACCTGCCTGCAAATATGACCGAAAGCTCCTGGCAGAGAACGGTCAGCGTGATTCCAGTAGTAGAAAAGGGACATCCTGGATCGATACATTGACTCGTATTGATTCGGGATTTTTTTTTGCCTGGTCCACGAAATTGGGGGATCCGAATAGTATTCAACCTATTCTAGGAAAAGTGGGGGGGACTATGCAGAACCGCAGGAAGGCTATACTGTTCGTCAGCCTGCATGCCACATTGCTGGCTGCCCTGATGGCACTGGCTGCCACCATGGGATTTCTGTCTGTTTCTGTTAGCGATGTACTTCAAATTGTAACAGGTAAAGTGTTTCGCCTGCCCTTTGTTGACATTGACCCGGTTGCGATCTCAGTTGTAGCTGATGTTCGTTTACCGCGTATCGCCGGCGCAGTACTGGTTGGCGGCATCCTGGGTGTCAGCGGAGCGGTATTCCAGGCCATCCTGCTCAATCCGTTGGCTGACAGTTACACACTAGGCATCTCTACGGGCGCCGCCTTTGGCGCTTCCCTTGTCATTGTGATGCAGTTGTTCGGCCTCGTACTGCCACCTGCAATTTCCATCCCTCTGTTCGCCTTCCTCGGCGGTATTGGCACGCTCATACTCGTACTCTATCTGGCTTCCGGAGATCGCCGTCTCTCTTCCACAAGTCTCATTCTCGCCGGAGTCATAGTATCAGCCATTCTTTCCGCAGCCATAGGTTTTCTCAAATTTCTGGCAGATGAACAGGTGGGCATTATTATTTTTTGGCTTATGGGCAGCCTCTCCGGCATTTCATGGCAAAATGTCCTCCTGCTGATGCCTGCTGCATGTATAGGCTCCATTCTGGCTTTCTTTTTCAGTCGTGACCTTAACATCATGGCCACAGGTGAACGAGCCGCCTCAGCCTTGGGCGTAAACACTGTTCGCCTACGCCTCATATTATTGGCAGGATGCACGTTCATGACTGCACTTGCGGTTTCAGTTGCAGGTATCATCGGGTTTGTGGGATTAATCGTGCCCCACTTGCTCCGCCACCTGGCCGGACCTGACAACAGGCTGTTAATTCCACTTTCATTCTTCGCCGGCGGCATCCTGTTACTCATTGCCGATACCATCACCCGTGCCGTCCTGCCTGCAGAAGTGCCCATTGGCGTGCTGACAGCTCTGCTTGGTGGCCCCTTCTTCTGCATTCTTTTCAAACGGAGACAACAGGATGGCAAAAGCGGCTTTTGACACACAGGCTCCCCTCTGGTCACTGAAAGGGGTCTCTTTCAGCTATGGCCACGAAACAGTGCTCCAGGAAATCGACCTGCAGCTGTTTCCCGGTAAATCGTACGGTATTCTTGGGCCTAACGGCAGCGGCAAGACGACTTTACTCGACCTGCTCAGTGGTATCAGCCAGCCTTCGTCTGGCTCAATACATTTCATAGATAAATCTCTCCATAAATGGTCCCACAGAGATCTGGCCCGTACCCTGGCGCTGGTGCCCCAGGATTTCATGGTACGTTTTGGTTTTACTGTACAGGAAACAGTTGAAATGGGACTGCACCCTCACCTGCACCGATTTGGCAGCCCTTCGGAACAGGATTGCAGGCTGATTGAGCAAACGCTTGAAGATACGGGAATAGCGCATCTTGCCCAACGGAGCATCACCCAACTTTCCGGAGGAGAGAAACAGCGGGTGGCTGTTGCCAGAGCCCTCACCCAACAAACCAAGGTCCTGCTCATGGATGAGGCAACATCCAACCTGGATATTCATCATAGCCTGGAAATCCTCCACCTGGTTCGCCAACGTTTTCTGGCAGGGAACATCCATCTGGTCTCAGTCATGCACGACCTGAACCTGGCCGCTTTCTTCTGTGACGAAATTATCTTTCTCAAGCAAGGCAAAGTGGTACATATGGGCCCCACTGAAGAGGTCATGACCGCTGAAATAGTTGAACAGGTGTATCAGGTGGAAGCCCAGGTACAACATAATCCTTTCACGGAATGCAGGCAGGTCAGTTTTCGTCTGCCGCAAAAAAACGAGGCCGTGTAATGCGAACATCATCCTTCTTCCTTCTCCTTTTTCTGCTCTTCGTTACCCCGTACCAGCTCCAGGCTGAAGTTATTACAGACAGCGATAAAAGAACACATGTTTTCGAAAAGCCATTCACTCGAATAATATCTCTGTATCCGGCACACACCAGAAACTTAATGGATATGGGAGCAGCTGACACTGTCATTGCAGTCGGACGCAGCGACAAACAACTCCCAGACAGACCACGGATAAGCTACCGTGATGATCCGGAACGGTTCATTGCCCTGAAGCCGGATCTGGTACTCATTCGCCCCATGATCAGTCGCTCCTACCCTCAGCTCATCGAACGTCTCGAGCTCAGCGGTATACGGGTGATTTCCCTGCAACCAGCAGGCATGGATGAGCTGTTTGATTACTGGGAAAAGTTAGGTAGCCTCACCGGATACCAACAGGCAAGCAGAAATCTGGTCATTGCCTTCAGTCAACGACTCAAACATCTCCAGGAGAAAGTCAATACCATACCTGCTGAACAACGAAAACAGGTCTACTTTGAGGCCATTCACAGGCAGATGAAAACTTTTGCCAAAGAGTCCATTGCCATGTTCGTACTGGAAACCGCTGGAGGTATTAACATTGCCACAGATGCCACACAGATGCGTACCACCAATATCGCGGCTTATGGAAAGGAACGGCTGCTGGCAAAGGCGGAACAGGTAGATGTTTTTCTTGCTCAGCAAGGTCGCATGAATCCTGTGACTCTGGAAAATATTTATCAGGAGCCTGGTTTTTCCACCATCAAGGCTATTCGCAACAAACAGGTTTACCTGGTGGATGAACATATAGTGTCAAGGCCTACCATGGATATCCTGACGGCAGCCGAGCAGATTATGGATATTCTCTATCCAGACATGATTACCGAGGTGCAGCCATGAGTAAGCTACCTGCTTTTCTTATAGGCGGAACCCATTCCGGATGTGGCAAGACAACAGTCTCCCTTGGGATTATGGCCGCACTCAAAGCCAGAAAAATGCGGGTTCAACCGTTTAAATGCGGCCCTGATTTCATTGACCCCACCCTGCATTATCTGATTACAGGCAGAATCTCACGCAATCTGGATATACGCATGTGCGGTGAGGAGTGGGTTCGCTCCACCTTTACACGAAACCTGTCAACCAGTGACTGCGGTGTTGTTGAAGGGGTTATGGGATTATTCGACGGAGGGGATGGTTCAGCGGCGACCCTTGCCAAATCGCTTAATCTGCCTGCGTTTCTGGTCATTGATGTTCGTTCAGCGGCAGAAAGTATTGCGGCAATTGTCAAAGGATTTTCCACCTTGGATCCGCAATTGAATTTGGCTGGTGTGATCTGCAACCGGGTTGGCTCAGAGCGACATCGACAACTCGTAGAAGAAGCCATCGTACAGCATACCACTGTACCTGTTGTCGGTTTCATACCACGCAAGGAATCCATCACCATTCCCTCCCGCCATCTGGGACTCCATATGGGGGAAGAAAACCCTCTCCAGGGAGACGGCATACAGGCTCTGGCAGAACTCATGGAAACACACCTTGATCTGGATGCCATTCTGAAGATCGCCATGCAGTATAGTGTGCCACTAGATAGCTCTTCGCATGACGACCTGTATCCCAAACACGACCCTGCAATGCCCAGGGTTCGAATAGGCGTGGCCCGAGATCAAGCCTTTTGTTTTTACTACGAAGATAATCTCGACCTGCTCACTGCTGCGGGAGCAGAGCTGGTTCCATTCAGTCCCCTCACCGACCATGACCTGCCGGAAAACCTGGACGGGCTCTACCTTGGGGGAGGATATCCCGAACTCTTTGCAGAGCAACTGAGTGACAACAGATCCATGAGGCAACAGATTCACGCCTTCTGCCAGACAGGGAGTCCTGTCTATGCGGAGTGCGGCGGCTTCATGTATTTAACGCGGGAAATAACAAACCAGGAAGGCCTGTCTTTCCCCATGACCGGCGTATTCCCTTTTGTCTCGCATATGCAGAACAGATTACGGCGTCTTGGCTACAGAACACCTCTGGTAACACGAGATACCTTTCTCGCCAATCAGGGCACCACACTGTACGGCCATGAGTTCCATTATTCAACCGTTGATATGAAAGAGGGAATTACACCCTGTGCCTACACTCTCCAGGATGGACAGGAAGAAGGGTATCTCTTTCGTCGGACCCTGGCCGGCTATGTTCATCTTCACTGGGGCAGGACACCGCAGGCAGCAGTAAATTTTGTGCAGGCGTGCAGGAATGAAAAATGACAACAAGTAGTTCTAAGTACCTACCACGTGTTTGCGGTACCACCAGGGAAGGACAGCCCTGTAAAGGGTTATCTCAAGCAAGGGGCTACGTACCCCGTGATCAATTATGAAGGAAACACTATGACAACTTTGCAAAATGTAGCACCACAGGATATTGAGGCAGAAAGTTTCCGCATTATTGAAGGAGAGCTGGGCCCAACGGATTTTTCTCCAGATGAGTTTGCTCTGGTTCGCAGAATCATCCATGCTACCGCTGATTTCAGTTTTGCCGAAAACCTTCGATTTCATCCCCAGGCCATTGCTTCAGGTCTGAAGGCTATCCGGGCAGGCAAAAACATTCTCGTTGATGTCAACATGGCAAAAAGCGGTGTTTCCAAACCACTGCTCAAACAGTTTGGTTGTGAATTGATCTGCCTGGTAAACGAGCCGGAAACAGCTGCTCTTGCCGAAAAAATGGGTACCACTCGCTCCGATGCCGCCTTTCAACGAGCTGCTGACATGAACATTGGTATAGTGGCCGTCGGCAACGCCCCTACAGCCCTGATTAAAGCTATGCACCTCATTGATCAGGGAACCTTTAGCCCGGATCTGGTCATTGGCGCGCCAGTGGGATTTGTCAATGCCGCTGAATCCAAAGAAATCCTTCACCAGAAAGACTACCCGCATATAGTTGCCCTGGGACGAAAAGGGGGAACTCCCGTAGCAGTTGCGGCACTGAATGCGCTATTACGGCTTGCATGAGGGCACACAGGACGATCTCATGACCTCAGAAAAAAAACAGCGCCCTTTACGCTCCGGATACACAACCGGTGCATGCGCAGCTGCTGCGGCCAAAGCTGCAGCACTGCTGCTGTTCACCAACAGGGCGCCGTCTCAGGTTACCATTACCTTCCCAGATGAAACTCAACACATATTTACCCTGCATGACTGCAGAATGCTTGATCATACTGCCACAGCCTCGGTAATAAAAGATGCCGGAGATGACCCGGATGTTACCAATGGAGCTGAAATAGGAGTTGAAATCGTTGAATCCATCTGGGAACCGGGCACTGCACAGTTTCGCCTGTTAAGTGGAGAAGGGGTTGGCACAGTTACCAAACCAGGCCTTGCCGTACCTGTTGGCGAACCAGCCATCAACCCCATACCCCGCCAGATGATCATACATGCCATCCAGGAAGCCATCGCAGAAAGCGACCAGGATAATCCTGCCCTGGATATCAGGGTTTTTGTCCGTAATGGTGAGGAGCTTGCTGAAAAAACACTGAACCATCGTCTCGGTGTTCTTGGCGGTCTTTCAATCCTGGGTACAACAGGAATCGTCCGACCCATTTCAGCCAAAGCCTGGACCGATACCATCGAAGCTTCCATGAGTGTGGCCAGGGCCGCCGGGCTGGACACTGTTATTCTCTCCACGGGCCGGACCTCGGAAAAAGCCGTTCAGGATATCCTGCATCTCCCGGAAGAGGCGCAGGTCATGATGGGCGATTACCTGCACTATGCCCTGGAAGCAGCCAGGCGAAACGGCTTCACCCATATTGTACTCGCCACCATGTGGGCCAAGCTTCTTAAAGCAGCCCTTGCCGTTCCCCAGACCCACGTACGCCATGGAGCATTACACCCAAGCCAGGTGGCAGAGCTGCTTGAAGAAATTGGACTCCCTGCCAGTGAAGCAGACGACATGTCCCAGGCCAATACAGCCAGAGAAATCTATAATCGCCTGAGAGCGGCAGGCCGTATGGACCTGATTACAACAGTATGCGTCAGAGCGCAGCAACAGGCCCGCGAATGGTCCGGGTTGCCGGTGTCAGTATACCTGGTGACCTCTGAAGAAGGAGTGGTACACCATGAACCATATTGAACTCATAGGAATCTGCGGGTCAGACCTGTCAGCTCAACAGAAAGAACTGCTGGCTGAGTGCCCAGCAGTGGTTGCATCCAAACGCCACCAGGAGCAGTTTGGGCTCAACATTGAGCGTTGTATTCCCATAGCGCCCATTGACAAGATGATCCAACGTACTGAAAAAGCCCTGCTGGAAGGCAATGTTGCTGTTCTTGCCAGTGGCGATCCTCTGTTCTACGGCATCGGCCGGACTCTGCTGCACCATTTTCCAGCAGAACAGATTACCGTCCACCCTGCGCTGTCAGCCTTGCAGCTTGCCTGTGCCCGTTTTAAAACGCCCTGGGACGACCTTACTATCCTCAGCCTGCATGGCAGATCAGCACAATATGCCGCATCCCGGGTACTGGCACATGAAAAGGTGATGCTCTTCACTGATCACAGAAACAGCCCGGACACCATAGCCTCTACCCTGATGGAACATCTCACCAGATATAATGACCTGCAGCGTCTTCAGGCTATCAACGTCAGGGTGGCTGAAAACCTCGGCCTTGAGGATGAGCGCCTGACCAGCGGCACCCTTGAAGAGATTGCAGCTCTCAGCTTCAGTCCGCTCAACATGATGCTTGTCACGCAACCAGCTCCGGCATGCCTGCCGTTTAGCTTTGGCCTGCAGGAGCACGAAGTACACCATTCCCGTGGGCTGATCACCAAGGATGAAGTCCGCGCTGCAAGTCTGCACAAACTCCGATTACCCAAACAAGGTGTTCTCTGGGACGTAGGCGGGGGGTCCGGCAGCGTATCTCTGGAAGCTGCACGCATGTGTCCTGAACTGGCCATCTACACCATAGAAAAAAAACAGGAAGAACAAAACAACATCCGTAAAAATATTCTCGCTTACAATGCCTGCAATATCCACGTAATCGATGGGGAAGCTCCGGATGCCCTTGCCGGTCTTCCTGCACCGGATCGAGTCTTTATCGGAGGTAGCGGTAAAAGACTGGAAAATATCATAGAACTGGCTGCGGCTAAATTGCCGGAGTCTGGACGTATCGTAGTCAATGCGGTCTTGAAAAAAACTGCGGAACTTGCTCCACAACTTTTACACCAACAGGGACTGCTTGTGGAAACAGCAACAGTCTCCGTTACCCGGACAAGCTTTTCGGAACGCGAAACACAACAATTTAACCCCATTACTATTATTACAGGGTGTAAGAAAACATGGAAACAGTAAACACGGCAGGACACCTTTACCTGGTCGGCGTTGGTCCCGGTGACCCAGAGCTCATGACCTACAAGGCTGTCCGCATCCTCAAGTCGACTCCTGTCTGGGCAGTACCCAAAGCAAGATCAAATGGTACGTCCAGTGCCCTGGCAATAGTAGGCGGTCTCATCGATACCCATGAAAAGACCATTATTGAGTTGAGCTTTATCATGAAAAAGGTTGTTCTCGGCGCGCAGGTTGACCCTGAACAGGCCGAAGCCTGGAAAACATCCGCCGATGAAGTCATCGCTCTGCTGGACAAAGGACAGGATGTTGCCTTTCCCACACTCGGCGACGTGGGCATGTATTCCACAGCCTTCTATCTACTGACCATGATCCTGGAAAGGCGGCCTGATACACGTGTCACCATCATACCGGGTATAACAGCCATGTCAGCTTGTGCGGCGGGGATGAACATGCCTTTAGCCCTGGGTGACGATGTTCTCGCCGTTGTTCCGGCGACCTTTGAAGATGAACGACTTCGCTCAATCCTGACCTCTCTGGATGCCGTCATCCTGATGAAAGTGTACCGGCGCATGGATGAACTGATCGATCTGCTCACAGAGCTTGATCTGCTAAACCACGCAACCCTGATTGAACGTTGCGGGATGCCTGATGAACATGTCTACACCGATATTCGTGAAACACGGGGTAAAAAGCTGCATTACTTTTCCACTATGCTAATCCGCAAAAAACATTACAGGTGTACTCAATGACCGCACAACAACATACACACCCCCTCTATTTTGTCGGCGCAGGACCTGGCGATCCGGAACTGATCACAGTGAAAGGCAGGCGTCTGCTGGACCAGGCAGACCTGGTAATCTATGCAGGCAGCCTGGTCAACAAAGCACTGGTGGAAGATCTTTCCTGCTCCTGTTTTGACAGCGCGGGCATGGATCTTCGGGAAATCATTGACATGATGGTTCAGGCACACAGAGACGGCAAACTGGTGGTCCGCCTGCACACTGGCGATCCAGCGATCTATGGTGCCATTCGGGAACAGATGCAGGAACTGGACAAACAGGAGATTCCCTACGAGGTCATCCCCGGAGTCAGCTCAGCCTTTGCGTCTGCTGCTGCGCTGAAAAAAGAACTGACCGTCCCGGAAGTAACCCAGACAGTCATCTTTACCCGCCAGGCCGGCCGCACACCGGTACCTGAACCAGAATCGCTGAAAAACCTTGCCCGGGCACAGGCCACCATGTGCATTTTCCTCAGTGTCTCTCTGATCGATACGGTCACCAGAGAACTGGTGGAAGGCGGCTACATGCCGCAAACTCCTGTGGCAATAGTTGAAAAGGCGAGTTGGCCTGACCAGACCATAGTCAGGGGAACCTTGGAAAACATCGGCGAACGGATCAAGGAGTCAGGGATTCGTAAAACAGCCATGATCATTGTCGGCCCGGCCCTGGATGAAGCAAGCACCAAGGCATCCAAACTCTATGCTTCAGATTTCAGCCACGAATACCGCAGCAAAAGCCTATGAAAACTGCAGTCCTGGCTATAACCCGAGGTGCAGGTGAACTTGGCAAAGTGATTGCTGCAGATTTGAAGGCCGACTTTTACCCTTGCAAAGGCATCATGGCAGCCACTTTCAGTAAAGTTTGGCAGGATTATGAGGCTATTATCTGCATTATGGCCACCGGCATTGTTGTGCGTACCATGGCACCGCTGCTGCAGGATAAACGGCAGGATCCTGCAGTCGTCGTATGCGATGAACTCGGCAAATTCGCCATCTCTTTACTCTCCGGTCACATCGGGGGTGCCAACACCCTGGCCCGAACAGTTGCGGAGATTACCGGAGGCGATCCTGTAATTACCACGGCCTCAGATGTGCTCGGTCATACAGCATTGGATCTCTGGTGCGCAAAACGTAATCTGCAGATTCAGGACCTTAAAACCCTGACCAGGAAAATGGGCAGGCTGGTTGATAAGGGAAGTCTACATGTCTACAGCGAACTGCCGCTTCCTGCACTGCCGGAAGATCTCAAACAAGTGAATACACCTGAAACTGCGGACCTGTATATTACCTGCCGCAACCTGGAAAGCCGAAACGCCGCAGTACTGCATCCCAAAGCGCTGGCTGTAGGCCTTGGTTGTCGTCGTGATACACCGCAGGCTGTGATTGCGGAAGCTATCGCCACAACCTGTGGCGAAAATAATTTAAGTGTCTCTGCCATTGCAATGCTGGCTTCAGTGGACCTGAAACAAAATGAGCAGGGATTACTTGATTATGCCAGGGAAAACAATATCCCTTTGCAGTTTTACACAAGTGACCAACTTAACCAGGTAGATGTGCAGGCAAGCTCAAATAAAGTCCTTCAGGTAACAGGGGCCAAGGCGGTGGCTGAACCAGCTGCATTACTGGCATCTCAGGCCGAAAACCTGCTGGTACAGAAAACCAAGTTTCCTGCAGTTACTGTGGCCATTGCCCAAATAGCCGATCCGTTCAAGTAATCCTCCACGGGTCAGGCACCAGTGTGCCGGGTTCATAAGAATTATCAGATTTACCGTAACTGCTCACAAGGGAGACGGATAAGCTTGAAAGTCTTCCGTAATAAACAACCAGAAAAGAGTCATTCCATGCAACAGTCAGATTCCAGAGAAGCAACCCTGTATGTCGTTGGCCTGGGCCCCGGTGCCCATGATCTCATGGCCCCCAGAGCAACAACTGCCATTCGTAATGCGGATGTGGTGGTTGGATATCGTACCTACCTGGAACTGGTGGAAGATATCATTCCTGAAACCACGGAAATACTCTCATCATCCATGATGCAGGAAATTGACCGTTGCCGAAAAGCACTGGAGATAGCTGAATCGGGAAAGAAAGTTGCCCTGGTCTGCGGCGGCGATCCCGGCATCTATGCCATGGCCGGCCTGATCTTTGAATTGGCAAAGGCAGAAGACAGCGCTGTTCGTATTGAGGTGATCCCTGGAATTGCTGCGGTTAATGGATGCGCAGCTGTTCTTGGAGCACCTCTCATGCATGATTTTGCCGCCATCAGTCTCTCAGACCTTATGACTCCCTGGGAGGTAATCGAACGTAGACTGCAGGCAGCCGCGGAAGCCGATTTTGTTGTAGCCATCTATAATCCGAAATCCAAAAAGCGCACCTCACAAATTGTCCGGGCCAGGGAAATATTTCTGGAACATCGGGACCCGGGAACTCCTGTGGGTATTGTTCAGGGGGCGAGCCGCGACAATCAGACGGTTTGCCTTTCAACCCTTGAAAATATGTTAAACGAGCATATAGGTATGCAGACAACGGTCATCATCGGCAACTCGCAGACCTATGTCTGGAAGGATGCCATGGTGACGCCCAGAGGCTACAGCAAAAAATACGGTATTTAAACCACTTCAACCAACAGCAGTAACAAGGAGCAGGGATATGGGAGACAGCAAAAAATTTGACCCTAAAAAGATCCACAAATTAACAGATCCCTCCCGTAAGAAATTTCAGGACCCTGCCCTGATCTGGCAAGGGCTGGGCAAAGCTGGAAAGGGCATACTGGTGGATATTGGTGCCGGAGCCGGTTTCTTTGCCGTGCCCTTCAGCCAGCAGGCTGCTGTGCATAAAGTGTATGCCTGTGATACTTCTGAACCCATGATTGCCTGGATGCAGGAAAACCTGGAGCAGGATATTCGCACCAAAGTGGAGATTGTTCCCAGCAGTGAGAATCATGTTCCCCTGCAGGACGCTCTGGCTGACCTGGTATACATGATCAATCTACACCATGAATTGGACGCTCCTGTCCAAATGCTTGAAGAGTGCAAAAGACTTTTAAAGCCGGAGGGCACTCTACTAATCATTGATTGGAAGAAAAAAGCCATGGAGATGGGACCGCCTGAAAAAATCCGCATTGCGGAACAGACGGTTCAGGAGCAACTGCTGCAGACCGGTTTTCATACCATCACCAATCATGATATGCTGCCATATCATTACATGTTGACAGCTGTCAGATAATATTTGCCCAAAAATGACCGACCTGTATCACGGTTGCATAAACGCTGTCGTCAGTCCTCCCTGCGAGGTTTCACGGTAGAGAGAAAGGATATCATGCCCTGTTGTCAGCATGGTTTTCACCACCTTGTCGAAGCTTACCAGGTGATGACCATCGGTCAACAGGCTATACTCTGCACAGGCCATGGCCCGCACTGCAGCAAAAGCGTTTCGCTCAATACACGGAATCTGCACCAGGCCCTGCACAGGGTCACAAGTCAAACCGAGATGATGCTCCAAGGCCATTTCCGCAGCATACTCTATCTGCCTGGGTGAGCCGCCAAGAATTTGTGTAGCTGCACCGGCGGCCATGGCACAGGCCACGCCTATCTCGCCCTGACATCCTACCTCTGCCCCGGATATGGACGCATTGCTTTTAACCACGTTGCCAATAAGCCCCGCCGTTGCCAGAGCTTTGATGATAGATCGATCGCTGTGCCGTTGTTCATACGACAGGTAATAAAGAACCGCCGGCAGAACACCACAGGAACCACAGGTGGGAGCGGTGACAACATAGCCGCCCTCCGCGTTTTCCTCTGAAACGGCAAGTGCATAACTTGAAAGCAGCCCTGTTCGGGCCTCACTTTCTTTCAATCTTCTGGCCTTAACCATGAAATCGCGCGCCTTCCTCGGCAGAGTTAGCCCTCCCTGGAGAATTCCGTCAGTCTTGAGGCCCCGGTCAATGGCCTCTTTCATTTTATCCCACATTTCAGGTAAAAATGAGGTGATTATATTATCACCTTCCACCTCCTGTACCAGCTTCCACAGAGGATTTCCCGTAGTCTCCGTCCACCTGAGGAAATCAGCCATGGAACGTTGCCCATAGATATGCGCATGCTCCGCTTCACTGCAGCTCTGCTCTCGCAGTTCTCCACCACCGACAGAAAACACAGTCCAGTCTCTGCAACAGGCTCCCGAATCATCCAGAGCTTCAAAGTACATGCCGTTAGGATGATAGGATGATGAATCACTGCTCCAGATAATTTCGCAGGGTACCGGCTCAAAGACAGTGATGATGGCTTTATCTGTGAGATGACCTTTCCCGGTACGGCTGAGACTGCCATACAGGGTAACACGGTAGGCGGTTGCTTCAGGGGCTTTCTCCTGAAAAATACGTGCTGCATTACGCGGCCCTATTGTATGGCTTGAAGATGGCCCCATTCCATACCGATAAAGATATTGTAGTGATTGCATATCGTTATTTATACACCTGATATCACATCAACGATGAAATGTTGGTTTACTGCGTTGATTTTGCTCACTTAGTGACCATCCTGTGTCGTGTGACAGCGCCATAGGATACAAATGAGAGCAACGGGAAATCCTCTTATTACGCAGTATGAGAACCACCTGAAAAGACTCCGTATACTACTCAGATATCACATGGAATCTGGAATGCAAAGGTATTCTGGACAATGAATCAAAGACTCTTTTGAGTAAATACATAACAGACATTCCGAAAAGTTTGCAGGAAGACTCTTCCTGTGGTGAGCTATGTAGAAAAATCTTTTTACATTGAATTACTAATCTGTAATTCAAATCACCTTTTTTCACGTAACAGACTTTATCTCTCTTATTGAAAAATAGCAGCACATTTAGTTAACATACTGAAAATATAGCAAAGAAGTTACACTCACAGCATTCATCAGGTTAATGGTATTATTATTGCTGAAAAAGCATCCGCGTCCCTGAAAAACAATATATAAACCGCAGGAAATCCCCGTTGTCCAGACTCGTATTCAGACTTTTTCTTGGCTCCATAGTATCACTGCTTTTGCTGGGTCAAGTCATTGCAGCAGAAGTTGACCGTGCAAGAGCCACGCTTGTCGCCCAAAAGTATCTTCACTATGTGCATACCACCTTTAACCGTTGGAAAGAAGCTGAGCCTGCCTTGGCTTCAGTGGAGCCAGTCATCTATGAAGAAGTTACCGTCTTCTGGCTGGCGAAAGTTGACCCGGCCGGTTATCTCCTTATCTCTGCCCGTGATGAACTGTCACCAGTGAAACTTTACTCCGATACCGGATATTTTCTTCCATCCCGCGTAACCATTGCTGGCGCGCCCGAATCATGGCTTATCCCCCGTCAGTATAAAGCAATCCAAGTTATTTCCAATATCGCCACTATGAAAATGGCTGCCGGCACAGATTCCGTGGCTAATCAAATTGGAGATGCCTGGAATATGTTTGGACAGGACTCGGCAGTACGCAAGTCTGCAGTGGCAAAAACAGCTACGGTTGGCCCCCTGATTCAAGCCCTCTGGACTCAGGAATCGCCATACAATGCCCAGTTACCTGAAATCGATGGGAAAAACGTACTTGTTGGCTGTGTAGCCACTGCCTGGTCCATGTTGCTACGTCACTGGCAGTGGCCTGATACTGGAACAGGCACTCACACCCATATCTGGAACGGCGAAACGTTCACCGTTGATTTGAGCAAGGAATCCTACGACTGGGATAACATGCCAGACACACTTACGGCATCATCAACAGAGGCACAGAAAAATGCAGTGGCCAAACTGTGCTACCAAGTGGGAGTAACCGCTGATATGGACTGGGGATTGTACAGTTCCGGTTCAAACCTATATGCCGATCAAATACTGGATATATATTTTAAGTATAAAAGTTCCATGCAACAGGTTGCCAGAAGCGATACAGACGCTGCCACCTGGTTCAGCCTGTTTCAGACAGAATTTGATGCCTCCCCAGCACGCCCCATTGTCATGTCCGTTTTCAGCAGTAGCGGTGGACATGAAATTCTTGCTGATGGGTATCAGACAGACAGCACCAATAAAGTCCATCTGAACATGGGCTGGGCAGGCGCCTACAATGGATGGTATGATGTTACTGATGACTTTGCAGCTAACTATAATTGGATAGGAAACGAATCGGTTATCGTCATCGGGATTGAGCCGGATTACGGCACGCAGACGTATACGGTTGCCTCTTCAGTCGATAAAAATAACAGTTATGGCTCTATAACTCCTTCAGGGACACAAACCATTACCTACGGACAAACGGCAACCTTTACACTGGCTCCAGAGAATGGTTATGTCGTTTCAGAGGTAACTGGTACCTGCGGTGGTTCCTTAGATGCCGCAAAAATTCTTTTTACCACCGACACCATCACTGCCGATTGCACGGTTATTGTCCATTTTTCCCAAACCAACAACAAAAGCGATATATTATTCCAAATATTGCCGGTTATTCTCAGGGCAGCACAACAGCAAAGCAAGTAAGCCCCCAAAAGTAACCATCTTGGATTCGATTCAGAAGAGTGAAAGAGGTGTTCTGCTGGTGCGTATGACGCACCCTACAGCCCGAGGCATGCGAAAGGCAAAGGTAGGGTGCGCCCTACGCACCGTGTAAAAAAGCCTGGCTGAATTTCACTGGTAATCACAGATCAAAAGAGGAAAGACCATAGAATACATTTCCATAATTCCGCGTGGTGACGGCTCATCAACTATGTATTCAGGGAAGTCATATATTTCTGCGCAGCATCATACAGAATCACACTTGCGGCAGTGGCAACATTCCTCTGCGTCAATAAAATACGTCATTTCCACTCTTCCATGCACTTTGCTTTGCATACATCAATTAAGCTGATCCGTCCACGTGCTTACAGCACTACATGAAAATTAATCCTTGCGGCACAGGGAGAATTTAGAGACGTGTATTTTTAAGGTTGCATGCGTCTGATAACTTTATGATAATGTGCAAGATTTTCATTTCTACTATATAAAATCTTGGCTTTTCAGGCTCGCACTATGCACGTTGCAATTCTTCGCTCGCTCCTTCATCTTATTGTCATTTTCTTTTTCCTCTCAACCAGTGCCTATGCAGACCTTGGACTCAGCTCCAGCGATTTTGGCAGCCAATCTGTAGATGGCAGCCAGGTAGATGGCGTGCAGGTGCATTCCCTGGATGACCAGACCAATGATACCAGTGACCAAAGTGATGGTGCAACTGCTGATGGATCAGATGATGATAGTGGTTCAACCGGTGCGCCTGGAACCAACTCTCCGGTTTGCCCTACAAATCAGGGGAATGGCCAGGATGAAGGATCAAGCTGTAAAGAATGCGCTGATGATTCAACCTCAGGATCATGCAATCCCGACGACTGTGAAACAACCCACTCCAATGTGAACATCATTACCCGGGAATACCAGGATGACCTGATTGACATGTCAGTGAAGGTTGCAGGTGGCTATGCCAAAGTATATCGTCTCTATGTGGAGGGCAAGTGGCAGTTTGAGCATGAGTTTAATCGTATTCAGACAACAGCTCAGGAAAATGTGCTCAGAAAGGGCAATATCAACTATACAAAAGGTACAGACGGAATATACCATTTCAAAACCTTTACTCTGCAACCACTGGATACCGGCTATCGTTGGCAGAATAAAAAAGGAAAATATGTGCTTTACGACCAACAGGGGCGAATGGTTGAAACCGGTGACCGCCGGGGAATACTCACAAAGTATACCTACCAGGGCAAGCAACTGCACTCCATCACTGACCGCCATAACACGCCGGTATATACCTTTACGTATAATGCCCAAGGCAAAATCAGCCAGGCTGCAGATCAGCATGAACGTACAGTTTCGTATCTCTGGGAAAACGATCTGCTGACCACATTTACCGATGTACGCGGGCATAACAAACGCTACAGCTACAGCAAAAACGGACAACTCACAGCCAAGGCCGATGA
>NZ_KE387000.1:0-1005 GCF_000429945.1 Desulfogranum japonicum DSM 18378
ACCTGTACCTGCTAATCTGCTTCGTACCTACCAGGAGCAGTTACACAAATCCCGGATTGATAGCACATACCATACTTCCTTTCTGAAATGGTTCCGTTACTACTATGACTTTTGTTTAAAATATTCTTTTGAGGGGACAGACCCTAAAGCTCGAGTCTCCTTCAGGGAGAAATTGCGCAGTAAAGGGCAGGCCCCCGACCTGGTCAGGCAAGCTGATGAAGCGGTAGATATTTATCTGCAACTTGTTCGGGCTCGATTCAACGGACCAGCAGGTTCATTTACGGAGGACAAGGGGGGAACCTTGCCAAACACAATGAAAAAAAGTCGTCTGTCCAGCGCAAGAGGTAAACCTGACGGAAAGACGGGGGAAAATAGCTCATCGCAACCAGCCGCCGTGAAGAACGTATCACTGCAATACGACCCAGTTAAAAGCAGGGTGGGCAATACGCCAGTTGCGGCAACAGGTACTGGAGCTGACTGGACTAAGCTCTACGATGATTTGCACTCTGCTATCCAGGTCCGCCATTACTCACCCAAAACACTAAGTTCCTACCGGTCATGGATCCGGCAATTCCAAACTTTTGTCAAAAGTAAGGATCCATCGCTCATAGGAGTGGATGATGTAAAAGCCTTTCTCACGTGGCTGGCTGTTGAGCGGCATGTTTCGGCATCCAGCCAGAATCTCGCTTTCAACAGCCTGCTCTTTTTTTTCCGTAATGTCTTGGGTAAGGAATTCGGTAAAATTGAAGGAGTGGTTCGAGCTAAAAAGCGGTCACACATTCCGGTCGTTCTTGACCGGGCGGAAGTTGATCAGATTGTTGCAAAACTGTCTCACCCGTACAGCCTGATTGTCAAACTGCTCTATGGTTGCGGTCTGCGTCTATTCGAATGCCTGCAGCTACGAATACAATGCTTTAATTTCAGCGCTGGGGTGTTGACTATACATGATGGCAAGGGACAAAAAGATAGAACGGTACCCATTCCCGAAATATTGGTTCCGGAGTT
>NZ_KE387000.1:1055-27160 GCF_000429945.1 Desulfogranum japonicum DSM 18378
TGCTTTAATTTCAGCGCTGGGGTGTTGACTATACATGATGGCAAGGGACAAAAAGATAGAACGGTACCCATTCCCGAAATATTGGTTCCGGAGTTGAAGAAACAAATGACCAGAGTGGAGGAGCAACACCAACAGGACATAGAAGCGAATTACAACGGGGTTTTTCTGTTCGATGCCCTTGAGGTTAAGTATAAAAACGAGGCCAGGGAGTTGATCTGGCAATGGATGTTCCCTGCCCAAAATCTGACCCAGGTCAAAGACAGCGATGAATTGAGGCGTAACCATGTCCACCCTTCCTTGGTGCAGAAGGCAATTCGCAAAGCAGTACAAAAAACAAAAGTACCCAAAAGGGTTACGGCTCACACCTTCCGCCATAGCTTTGCCAGTCATCTCTTACAGGCCAATTATGATATCCGTACTATCCAGAAACTGTTGGGTCATTCAAATGTGAGGACTACGATGATCTATACCCATACAGTTCGCAGTCGAACTTTGAAAGAGGCCAAGAGTCCGCTGGATTTTTAAGGGATATCTTTTGCTCACGGCGGTAAATAAGCCAAGACAAGGTTAATACCTTTAATAACTTCCAAGGTAACCTTTCTGAGGAAAACTCACGGGCTGTTTCGAAAATGGCTGCCTTTGGCAGGTACTATTTGTAACACACGATTTTGTCAGCGGTCATCAGGTCATCGTTGAGATAACCCGATGAAACCTCTCAAAAAGGCGTAACTTATCATTTGGTTGACAATGCTACTATTTCAATTAGTTACGTGTGCGTTTTGCAGTGTAAACCTTGTTTGCTATGGATGGGTTGCGTTAGTGTGCATGATTGCGAGAAGTCTGCGTCAAATAATCCGTTACCATAAAGTCAGGATATTGTTTGGACTTGCATGGTGACTGCAGAACTTTCATTCTTGAGGCGACTTTTGGGTGCTGACGCAAAAGTTGCATTCGAATCCCTTCACATAAGGGCCTTGGGAAAAAATAAATTATCCAATCTTGCTTGTCTCTCAAGTCGGTAACGTCGTAGCGCCAATGGCTCAATACGGCCACTCACCCCTATGGGCGACCTGTAGTTGGCCGGGAAGATAGCCGTCTCAGCCCTGTGTCGGTTGGGGCCTGCTGTGGGCCGCCCACAGGGGGAAAGCGATGTCCATGACGGCAAGACTATCTGGCTCATCCTCTATGATGTTTCCTATCCTTTTCGGGCCGATGAACCTGGGCGCCAGTTCCTGCTGGTTATCTCGAGGGTGCCCGATCCCTGCTTGTATTGCTCATCCGGTTGGAAGGCGTTTGAGCACCTCTTGTCTGAAGACTGAGGCCGTCGACGCAGGCCAGGGTCTGCGCCGACGATCGAGTTCTCAGATGCAGGGTGCTTTCTCAGTCGGCGGTCCGCTCCAGGGCTCCGGCGTCCACTGCATCGCCGGCCTTGCGTGGCTGGCCGGCCTGGTCATGCATCGGTAAGGAGGGTAGGCTGTCCTCCAGGGCGCTGCGGTTGTTAGCAACCTGGAAGCTGGCCTTTCGTACCGATTTGATTTCATCGCGCAGGTCGTCAAGGTCGTTGTACAGGGCCGTTGCCACGGTGATCATGTCTGCTCTGTTGGGGGATGAGCTGGCCAGCGCATTGGCCTCTTTCATTGCTGTTTCGGCGATCTTTCGTAATGTGATCAACTCTTGGTTGACTTCGATGATTTCTCGCGCTTCCTTCAGGGCCAGGCTGGCGGTGGCAACTGTGCCGACCCGCAGGCTGTGTGAGCGCACCTGTTGGGCGCGAAGATGGCTGGCCGTAGCCGTGGCTTCCACCTGGGCAAGGATGCTTCGCTCTTCGGTGGTGCAGTTGGGCCGAGCCTGTAAGTTGGCCGCTGTGTTGCCATGGGTTGTGATAACCGTGTCGTAATTGGCCATGGAGGTTAGTTTGTCGTTGCGTACCTGGTAAGCAGGTCCATCCTGGTTGTTGCCCAGATTGGCACGCGCCCGCCCCAGGCTCAAGGCGTTCATGGAGGTGGTGCCGAAATCGATTGCCGGGCTTCCAGGCAGCAGTTCTCCAGGGGTGATGCCGGAGGCAACTTGCTCGCTGATTGTGCCGTTCATCCGGTATATCCCGCTCTGTTCCTGGTCAATCTTCAGGTCAGTGTCGGTGGGGGTCTTCCAGGAACTGCCAAGGTAGATGTTGTGGCCGCTGCTATAGGTGTCGCCAAAAATGCTGTTGACATCCAGAATGTTATTGTAAAACTGGTAGTGCGGGAGGTCCAAGCTTCCGTTCCAGGTTTGGACGAAGTAGTTCTGTCCATGCATATGACGGTTGAATATAGAGACCCATTCGTTGTCCGGTGCATAGAGTACCGTGTTATTCCTGAAGATCAACCGTTCTTCAAAGCCGGCGCCCAGGATGAAGAGGTAGCCTCCTGCTGGGCCGAATATGTTGTTTTCAAAGATGAAGTTGCTGTATACCCCCACTGCGTTACCATTGATCATGACGCCCATGGCCTCGTAATTGTAGATCAAGTTGCCGCGGAAGACCACGTTCCTGACGTCCTCGGCAAACTTGGAATTTACCCAGCCCACTGTGTACATCTGCATTCCATCCGTATGCATGTTCCAGGTATGTTTGGTGCAACAGTTGCCCGAGGTGTCAAAGGTGTTGCACTTATCTGTTTTACCATCGTAATCGCTGTTGGCTGTCAGGCTGGAATCGTCCTTGTTGACGGTGTAGATCCCTGGCAGTAAGTGGTCTCCGCTTTTGTATACCCCGTCGCGGGCCGTAGTGGGGATGCAGACCAGATCATTGTCGCCGATACCGTCGTCGAGGTCATGAATGGTGTTGCCTTCTATTAGTAGATCCCGTCCACCAGTGATGGAGATGCCGTCATGGGCATTGTGGTGAATTTCATTGTTGGTGATCCGGGTCTGCTTGGAGGAAACCTGGATGCCGTAGGGAGAGTGGCTGATATCGTTACAATTGATGGTGACGTCGATGGAATTAAAGGTGGACACCCCAGACTGCTGCATGTCGGTTCTTGGGTCAAAGGCACGTTGAATCGTGGAATTGGAGATATCTACGTGACGCGCCCCACGAATCTGGACACCGTCTTCCACGACCACACCGGCAAACCGCAAGTAGAGCTCAGGGCTTGGGTCCTCGCTGAACAGCAGGGTTCTTATGGCTTTCCTGCTACCGTCATTCTCCAGGCACTCGGCACTGACCTTGGAGTTATCTGGCTCTTCGGCCGTCGTGGGGCAAGGGATGTAGAGGGAGCCCAGGGAGATGGAGCTGAAGCGGGGTGGGTTGCCGGCGTCGGCCGCAGCCACTGTGACCCAGTCGTCAAAACCGGTGTCGATGCCATAACCCTGCCAGTTGGTTGAAGTGTTGGTTCCGATAACGATTTTCGGATCCTGTGGTCGAATGATGGTGGTGGTCTCGTTGCTGGTTGCCGTGCTCTGCTCTCCGCTCAGGGTGACCATGCCGTTGCCGGCGACAAAATGCCCGTACTCTCCGCCGGCCAACAGGAGCACGTCACCGCCTTGCAGGCGGTCCCATACCGCTCCCAGTGTTGCCGGGAGTTGCCCGATACACGTTGCCGCCACTTTGGGAGGTCTGGTAGTAGCTGAGGTCATGGCAGAGAGGAGATTGGCTTGCTCCTTGATGGAAAAGAAGCGGAAGCAGTATCGGAGTCAGTACATTCATCTCGAGTCGATCCTTGCTTTTCTGGCGATCCCGTAACGCATTTTCCCTAGGTCGCGGAATTAGCGGGGAATAGCAACCAGGTTTATTGGTTGGTCGTAACTATCACAAGGCCCTGTAGTCTTTGCTTTAGTCGTTAAGTTGTCTCTGTTGGTAGACAGGTGGCTCATCTGTCTGGATTTCAGGTGTTTTTTAGCCTGAGTGGGGCGCATCAGGAAAAACAGCAACGGAGGATGAATCTGGCTTAATTTCAGGCCTTTGTCAAGTGCGGCGGTTGATCGCACAGGTGTGATTATTGGGTTTGGAAAGGGAAAGGAGAGGCCCTGGCTTGCTAAGGGGAGTGATCTTCTTTTGGTAAAAAGTCTTGTGTCGCAAGGTTTTCGTGTCGATTGTTCCAGCCTGGATATGCGCTGAAGCGGCTACGTAGTGAAGGTGCTCTCTGCTAATTTGGGCAGATATTTTTTTTGATTTTTTTGAGGCAGCTGTTGTTGGATGTGGTTGCAGTGCACTATTTGGCGATGGTGGTTGGTCTGTGAAAATTTCGTTATACCGATTTGCATTGGTTGAGGGTGTTGCCATTTCATTACAATTGATGGCGAGTCGTGTGAGTTGGTTTGGTAACGTCGTGGCGTCAATGGTTCCATGCTGGCCGTATTGAGCCATTGGCGTGACGACGTTACCTGGTTGAGAGACAAGCAAGATTGGATTATGTATTTTTTCTGTGACTCTAACGTTGCGATCCTGCCCGTAGTTATTGGTGTTACTAACAAGCAGCTGATCAGGAGGTGTGTAAGCCCCTGCTTTCCTTTGTGTCGTTCTTGAAAAGAATCTCAGGTGTCCCGGATTTGTGCAAGCTCCTGTGATTAGTTGTGACTCGTAACTCTTTGAAATATCATATTGTTTTTTCTGTGATCAGTTGCCCGTTAGCCTGTCCATGCGTGAAATCGCGATTGCTCACTGGGGTAAGCGACCGGTGGGAAACCCTGTGGAGTGTCTGTGATTGGTTTGCACCAATGGTGTCGACATGGCGAAAATATAAGACGGTGGATTTTTATCCTGTTTTTCATGGGTTAATCGCACCTTGTGGATCTGGCAAGGCTTGTACAACTGCTGCTGATTTCCTTCCCTGTAAACACGTTTCAAAGCGAAGGCTTGACAAGTGTCCGACCATTTGGTTAGTTTGGTAGGGCCATTGTTTGGATTTGCTTGGTTTGTTTGATTGGCCAGCAGTGTGTAAAATTCTGATATTCCATATGTATGTTGGGGAGTGTTGTGTTGGCAGGTAAGGGATATGTTGATTTTAGTAGTGTAAAAGGTAGTACCATTAAGGAAACGATATACATGAGTACACAAAAAATGTTCACCCCTGTGCAGATAGGCAGGGCGGGAGAGGATATAGCCCTGCAGCTTGAAGCCGCCATTCTCGAAGAAAAAATAGTACCGGGTGAACGGCTGCCCAGCGAAAGGGAATTGCAGGCCCAGTTTCAATGCGGCCGGGGAGTGATTCGCGAAGCCATAAGGGCATTAAGGCAGAAGGGGCTGGTCGAAATTCGAAAAGGGGCCAAGGGTGGCGCCTATATCAAGCAGGTCGAGGTTGCTACTGTCAGTGAGTCGCTGGCCCTGTTTCTCAAGCAGCAGCATATCGGGACTGATCATATTGCCGAATTTCGTGAAAGTATAGATCGGGTAATCACTGTTCTTGCCATCGCCCGGGCCGGCATGGCCGAGAAGAAGGATCTGGTGAAGGAAGCGGAGAAGCTTCTGAAAATGGCTGGCCAGTCCCAGCCTGACAAGGAAACATTATCCAGGTTGGATCGAAAGCTCAATATACAGCTGGCCAAAATGAGTAAGAATCCTGTTTTCGAATGGGTTATGGATGCCATTCAGCATGGTTTCAGTTCAAACGATTATGCTCTCTACGAAGATAGCGAGTACCGGCTTAAGACCGCTGAAAACTGGTGTGAGACGGCACGACACATTGTTGAAAACGATCCCACCAGGGCGCTCAATTCGATCTCGGCCCATTATACCCTTTTGCAACGCTGTGTTGCAGCCAGGGCAAGCGGGGTAGCAGGCTCTGCGGAAGAAGAGGCGTTCGGTTGAATGGTAGGGTCGTCTACCTATTTACCCGAAGGTGAAAATTCCTGTGCCTTTCATGTGTTGCCAGGAAGTGCACAGTATCAATAGCAATATTTGCGGGAGGAAGAAATGAACAATACAAAATACGATTTTATCATTATTGGAGGTGGATCTGCCGGAAGCGTCCTGGCCAACCGTCTCAGCACCAATCCAAACAACAAGGTTCTTGTTCTTGAGGCCGGTAAACCCGATTACCGCTGGGATTTCCGGATCCACATGCCTGCGGCATTGACCTATCTGCTTACCGACGACACGTATAATTGGCTCTACGAATCTGCACCCGAACCGCATATGCACAACCGCCGCATCGCTCAGCCGCGTGGTAAGGTTCTCGGAGGGTCCAGCAGTATTAACGGAATGATTTATATTCGCGGCAACGGCATGGATTACGAGAAATGGGCCGCACACGAAGGCCTGGAACAGTGGAGTTATGCCCATTGCCTTCCATACTTCAACAAGGCAGAGACCCGACTGCAAGGGGCTGACGAGTACCACGGGTCCAACGGTCCGCTGTATCTGGAAACGGCGAAGTGTGACAACCCGTTGTTTGCCGCCTTTTTCCAAGCGGCTCAACAGGCCGGATACCCGCTTACCGAAGATGTCAACGGCCATCAGCAGGAAGGTTTTGGCAAGTTCGACCAAAATATCTACAGGGCGAGAAGGCATAATGCCGCCCGAGCCTATATTCATCCGGTGAAAAACCGTAAAAATCTCACCGTACACTGCAAGGCAGCAGTCAATCGCATTCTTTTTGAAGGCAACAAGGCGGTGGGTGTCGAATATGTGAAAGGTGGAACTACCCGCAAAGTCTATGGTGGGGAGATAATATCCTGTGGTGGGGCGATTAACTCACCCTGGTTGTTGCAGCTCTCAGGCATAGGTAACGGGACGGAACTTGCCAGCCTGGGGATCGACGTTGTCCAGGATCTGCCCGGAGTCGGTGAAAATCTGCAGGATCACCTGGAGCTCTATGTCCAGTACGCCTGCAAGAAACCTGTCAGTATGTATCCGGCGCTGAAATGGTACAACCAGCCCAAGATAGGCTGGGATTGGCTGGTCCATCGTAAGGGGGCCGCCGCGACCAACCATTTTGAAGCGGGAGGCTTCATCCGCGGGAACGACCGGGTAGCCTATCCGAACCTGCAGTTTCATTTCCTGCCCATTGCCATCCGTTACGACGGTTCCGCACCGGCGCAGGGGCACGGCTTCCAGCTTCATGTCGGGCCGATGAACTCGGACGTCCGGGGCCATATCAAGATCACCTCCAAAGATCCGCAACAGTATCCTGACATTTTCTTCAACTACCTCTCCACCGAACAGGAACGACAAGAATGGGTTGAGGCAATACGCTGTTCACGAAATATTATCGGTCAACCGGCCTTTGATGAGTTGCGCGGTACGGAGCTAGCCCCAGGGCCTGAAGTGCAGAGCGATGAAGAGATTCTCGACTTTGTCGCCCGGGAAGGGGAGAGCGCTTACCATCCGTCTTGCACCTGTAAAATGGGCTATGACGACATGGCGGTGCTCGACAGTCAGTTGAAGGTGCATGGCATCGACAACCTCCGGGTGGTGGATGCCTCTGTTTTTCCCTCGATCACCAACGGCAATATTTACGCTCCGACCATGATGGTGGCAGAGAAAGCTGCTGACCTGATTCTCGGCAACACGCTTGAATCCCCTTCCAAAGCGAATTTTTACCGACATGAGTGCAAGGTGTCAGCATCATGAGTAATCCAATACGTAAAATGTACATAGATGGGAGTTGGCAGCCTGCCATTTCAGGGCAATGCCGCGAGATTATAAATCCTTTCAACTCCCAGGTAATTGCCGAAGTAGCAGAAGGAGACCGCCGGGATGCCGCTCTGGCGTTGACCGCCGCACGCAGGGCCTTTGACGGAGGGAGCTGGTCGACCATTTCAGGGGCTGGGCGCGGTGATCTTCTGCGCAAACTGGCCGGGAGAATAGAGGACGAAAAGGAGACGCTGGCCGAGATTGAAAGCCTCGATACCGGCAAGACCATTATGGAAAGTCGTTGGGATATGGAGGATATAATATCCATTTTCCGTTACTACGCTGATCTTGCCGAGCAGAATGGTGATGAGGTGATCAACTCGCCTGTTCCACAGAGTGAAAGTAGGGTAGTACGCGAACCAGTCGGTGTTTGCGGTCAGATTTCGCCCTGGAATTATCCGTTGCTGCAGGCGACCTGGAAACTTGCCCCTGCTCTGGCAGCAGGGTGCACGGTAGTGATTAAGCCGAGCGAAATCACCCCGTTGAGCACTATAAGACTTACCGAGCTTGCAGCGGAGATCGATTTCCCACCAGGGGTGATCAACACCGTACTCGGACCCGGCGTCAGCGTCGGCGCAGAACTTGCCGAAAGTCCCCTGGCGGATCTGGTATCGTTTACCGGCGGCATCGAGACGGGGAAATCAATTATGCGGGCGGCAAGCGCCAATGTCAAAAAAATAGCGCTTGAGCTCGGTGGCAAAAATCCCAATATCATTTTTGCCGACAGCGATCTCGACACAGCGCTTGAATATGCGCTGAACGGTATATTCTTCCATGCCGGGCAGATCTGTTCCGCCGGCACGCGGTTGTTGCTCGAGGAATCCATCCACGATAGCTTTGTCGATCGTCTTGCAACGAGAATGGCACGGATTCAACTCGGAAACGGCCTGAAGGAAGGAACCCAGATGGGTCCGTTGATCTCCTCCGAGCACCGGGCGAAAGTCGAAAGATATGTTGCCGGTGGCGTCGAGGAAGGGGCAACGCTTGTTCTTGGTGGTCATCGCCCTGAAAATGCGGAACTTCAGAAAGGTTTCTTTTTCCTGCCCACCTTGTTCACAAATTGTAGGGACAATATGATGATCGTCCAGGAGGAAGTGTTCGGACCTGTGGTCACCGTGGAGCGTTTCAAGGGCGAAGACGAGGCGGTCCGGTTGGCCAACAACACCATTTACGGTCTTGCCGGAGGCTTGTGGACCAGTGATCCCGAGCGGCAAAAAAGAGTCGCGGCCAAACTGCGTTTCGGCACAGTCTGGATAAACGACTTCAATGTGTATTTCGCCCAGGCCCCATGGGGTGGCTATAAACAGTCCGGTTTCGGCAGGGAGCTCGGTCGGCATGGACTTGAGGAATACACCGAAGTTAAGCATGTTTTTCACAATCATAACCCCGAGCCCTTCTGCTGGTTTGGGCTTTGATGCGGAGATGAAGCGAACCGCAACCATTCACCGGGGTATGCGCAAAGAGTGTCGCAACCCCGGAGGTGAAGCAGCATCCACCGCTTTGCTTCATCAATCACGGGCCATAAGGTCTGTAATCAACATTTTTCAACAAGGAGAAGCCATGCAAACGCAAAAAGGAGGTCTCTTTACCTTCATTTTACTGGCGGTAGCCTTACATTTCGCCACACCGGTCTTTGCCGCCAAGGAGGTGAAATTCGTCAGTGTTCCCTGGACAGGAGTAACGGTGAAAACCGAGTTGGCAAAAAATATCCTCGGTAGTTTGGGGTATGAGGCAACCAGTCAGAATCTGCCGGTACCGATCGTCTACAAAGCCCTTGAAATGGGGGACGCCGATGTCTTTTTGGGCAACTGGATGCCATCCATGGAAAGTATTGCCAGCGGTTTCTTTTCTAAAGGCACTGTTATCAAGTATGTCGCCAATATGCCGGGAGCAAAATATACTCTGGCTGCACCAGCCTATGTTGTAGATGGTGGTCTGAAAGATTTTTCCGACATTGCCAAATACGCGGATAAGCTTGATCATAAAATTTATGGTATCGAGCCGGGCAACGACGGTAACCTGATCATTCAACAAATGATCGATGAGAACAAATTCGGACTGGGTAATTTCAAACTCATCGCCACCAGTGAGCCGATTATGCTCTCGGAAGTGAAAATGCTCAGCAAAGAGAAGAAATGGGCGGTATTTCTCGGTTGGTCACCCCATTACATGAACGAGCTTATCGACATGAAATATCTTACGGGGTCCACAGTCGAAACTTTCGGTGCAAATGACGGAACCGCCACGGTCTACACCAACATTCATAAAGGGTTTGATAAGGAAATGCCCAATGTCGCCCATTTTCTTAAAAACTATATCTTCTCGATTTCGATGATCAACGAGATTTCTCTCATGCTGCAAAACAACAAGCAGATGAAACATGCTGAGGCCGGTATGGAATATCTCAAAAAGCACCCGGAGGTCTACCGAGGCTGGCTTGAAGGAGTTACCACGGTGGATGGCAAACCGGCCCTTCCGGTTTTCGAAGCCTACCTGAAAAACACCTGATTCTTTTCGCGTAAGCGTTAATCGGTAACCATCCACGTTAGAGCATCCCCTCGCAAAGCCTGAGTGATCAAAAAAGATGATAAACGAATCCCCTGGGATATTGCCAAGCTTTTACTCCGGTCGTATGAAAAAATCACAGGAATATATATCACCGTTGTACTCAACACAGGGGAGAGATAACGGCTACAGTAACTGTCGCTACAGGCATTACAATAAAACTGCCTGGATAGGAAAGAGCCAGAAATATTTTTATAAGAATTGAATTTCGGTAAACTCGGGGGATATACTACTTAGGGTCGCGGAAAATAATACATATCTAAAAATTGCGTAGGATATCGGTTTGGTAACGTCGTCGCATCAATGGTTCCATGCTTGCCGTATTGAGCCATTGATGCGACGACGTTATCGAGTTGAGAGACAAGCAAGATTGAATTATGTATTATTTTTCGCGACCCTAAATGGATTTTATCCAGCCTTGTTTCTACTACAGGTTGTATCGCCGCAACCATCCTTACAGTAATACCCGAAACCATTATCCCAGGTGATGCCACCTTTAGGACAAGTCTCGACATATTCTGAATATTTGACGATTCGATCTACAATTGTTTTGGGTATGGAATGTTCCATTTTACATGCGGCTTCATCTGCTTCAGCTTCTTCCACTCCCAGCACGTTCATGAGAAAACGTTTCAGGGTGTTGTGACGTTGAACGATTTCCGCAGCAACCTTTTTCCCTTCCTTTGTAAGAGTGATAATGTCGTAGGGTGCGTAGTTGACCAACTCCATACTGCCTAACGTACGGAGTGCTGAGGTGACGGAGGATGCGCGTACTTTGAGAAAATCGGCTATATCTTTTGCACGGGCAGCCATTTTTTCTTCAGAGATGAGGTATATTGCCTCAAGGTAGTCTTCCTGACTTGCAGTGAGCGAATAGTTATCTGTCATGAGTAGTCCTGATCGAGTTTGTTATACCCTTCTAAAACATATGCAATATCCTAAAAAAGTCAATCAGTCTTTTCTCGTGACATGGTAATCCGCTGAAACTGTTCTGCGAAGCCTGTTTAGACCTGACTCGTATTTTTAGCCTTTTGTGAGGCAGCAGCAGGTTTACTGCAAGATACTGTCTGAAGACGATCTTCTAGCTCAGGATGAAACAGACAGACCAAAAGACGAAAGACCTGCATGGGATCAGGTTCATTCATAGAAGCACCATGTGGGATATCGTTACATCGGTTGCATGGGGCGAAATGGGGGTTAACTTTCAACAGGTGTTCGCATTCCGAAATTATAGAGGTGTAAAGATTTTCTCTAACGACACTGTCCGTAGGCGTTTGTAGTAAGAGATTGCTCAGAGAATGGAGATTGTTCGATAAAGAAGGAGGGGATGGCATGATTGGGTCTCCTGTTTTTTGGGTAAAACGTCAACTTTTCATTGCCAATGGTCAAGTCTTGAAGATGGCCGAGAGGCGGCGCCACCTGCTTTCAGCTGAAAGTCCTCATCTAAGGGTCACGGAAAATAGAAACAATCTAATCTTGCTTGTCTCTCAACTCGGTGACGTCGTCGCGTCAATGGCTCAATACGGCCAGTATGGAACCCTTGAAGCGGCGAAGTTGCCAAGCCGATATCCTACGCAATTTTGAATATGTATTATTTTCCGCGACCCTAAGGACAGATATTACCCGAAAAATAAGGTTATATTAATAGTTACTCATGCTTTAAAAAATAACTCAAGGCATAAAATGTATTTCGCATGATATGATTTACTCGCAAATGGAGGGGTATATGTACCGAAACCACTACCATTCCTGCTGTACAGCCGTATTCCCTTACTGTTGATGTCAGGCTGTATGTTTGGAATGGAAGAGATGGTCGAAGGTTTACTCTCCTATATTTTATAACGCCCTGAAGCAAAGGTGAGAATACCTGCCAAAAGATAAAACAGGGCCATTATGTGTGTATAGCACTCAGTTCATAGCATCTCTTCTCTTTATTTCACGCATAGACAGGCTGGCGGAGCCTGTGCTCACACCTCTTCAAAATCGCTTGTCCAAATATGAAGCACCTGTGGTCGGTTACAGTCCGATGCTGAGGGGAACCAAAAAGACGCAGACCCCGTGGTGAGTTACGCCTCATTCAAGCGATTAATCTAAGTATTATTCGATACAGCTGTCAATAAATATTTGTAACTTTATAAATTTTTACGGTTCACGGTATAATTATAGTTTATGTGAATAAAGTTGCACTTGTCAAAAAAATATTGACAGTGTGAATAGGTTAGGCTAATTTTTGCTTACTTAACTAGGTACTGTACGGCCTATTTTGTGGACATATACTGAGGAGAATGAGTGTGTGGAAAAAAGTAACATCTGTACTTGCAGGGGCTTTGGTACTGGGGAGTGTGAATATTGCCAGTGCCCATTTTCAAATGATTTACACTCCAGAGTCAGCTCTGGTCAAGGGAGGAAAAATTCCGATCAAACTCGTGTTCACTCACCCTTTTAATGCCGGTCACACGATGGATATGGGGACTCCGGAGCAATTTTTTGTTATCCGTTCTCGTGGCGAGAATGAGCCAAAGAAAACAGACCTGCTGGAAACCCTGAAACCGATTACTTGGACCAGTCTTACCAATCAGGGAAAAGCGTTTGAGACGTTCTACCAGGCCAGGGGAGGTGATCATATTTTTTGCCTGATACCTGAACCATACTGGGAGGAAGCAGACGGGTTTTACATTAAACAGAGCACTAAGGTGATTATAAATGTTGGTGGCGAACCCGGGATCTGGATGGAGCCTGTAGGGCTACCTGCTGAGATTGTTCCCCTTGCAAAACCCTATGATCGGTGGACTGGAAATGTATTCCAGGGACAGGTTTTGCTCAATGGCAACTCCGTACCCCATGCTGAAGTGGAAATTGAATTCATGAACCATAAACCCATTCTGGAAGACAATGCATTTGCCAAAGAGGCTGTGGTGCAAGCTCCCCAGGATGCCTTTGTGTTACAGACTATTTTTGCCGATGCAAACGGAGTGTTCACCTTTGGTATCCCCAAAGAGGGTTGGTGGGGATTTGCAGCTCTTGATCTGGATCCGGATTACACATTTAAGAATAAAAAGTGTTCCAGAGATGCTGTTATCTGGATTCAGGCTAAGCCGATGAAATAAACAACAACCGTTTTGGCAACTATTCATAAGGGAGAGGTATACACTTGGAACTTTCCTGTATTTGTAATCAGTTGCCCGTTTTTGTATTATTCTGGCAGTGTCCTCTCAGCACAAACAGGCAGTGTAGCTTGAGGGGTGCTGCAAGAATATATGGTGACTATAACAATGCAACTTTTGTTACCTGGTGCCTGTCCATAAAGGGGCTTTTCCCCCATTTTTGCGTTGTGCTCAAAATATTATCTTCGAAGGTAAGCGAAGACCCAGATATCAACTGAATGTCTGCGTAAAATGTATGACATGCTTTGGAGTCTACACTTACCTAACATTGAGAGACAAGCAAGATTGGATAATTTATTTTTTCCGTGATCATAAAGCTTTCATCGTAAGACTCAACAGTGGTCCCATGCTGCATCCAGATGAGCATGGGACTCTCTCCTTCTATGCCTGAGATATCAGAGTTCCCTGCACTTACGCGCAGCCAGCAGCAGAGTGGGGTAGGGTTGATCATGCCGAGGTTCCTGCATGGTGATAGTATCAAATCCAGCTTCCAGCAGCGCTTGCTGCAGGACTTCACGCGGAAGATTATGGGCAGGATATCCAACACATCTGGTCATTAATTCAACCATGCTCATGATCGGTTGAAACTCTTTGGGAAGATTATCTGGTATATGATTGGAAACAAACACGCCTCCCGGCAGAAGAGCCCGATTCACGTTTCGTAAAAATTGGGGTAGAGAACCATCAGACCCGTTTTTATAGAGGAAATGGGAAACAAAAAACAGATCGTAATCATTTCCAAACCCTTGATCAACCTGCATATCAAATGCATGAAAATGAGGTATTGGCGCTGTCTCCTTTACCAAGTCTCCAGCTATTTCGACAACTTCAGGTAAATCATAAACATGCCCTTCCAGTGCTGCATTGCAGGCCATGATGGCCTTTGTGTAATGGCCTGAACCACCAGCCAGGTCGCACATCTTTCTGCAATGTTCAAATTCCGGCAGGCTGGTAGTGAATTCCACAACGGCCTGGGCCCCTCCAGCCCGCGCCCCCTGTGCCATGGACAACATGCTTTCTTGTGAAGCCCACATCTTTTGATCAAATTGTGGTGTACGCTTTTTGGTAAGAAGTTCGGTTAATGAATCGAAAGGTCCTTGGCTGCCAGAGTATGAACGGATGTCGTGCAGCTGGTTAACGGGCGAGCCTGAGAGTAAAAACTCGATGCTCATTGGACTGAGCATATACTGATTTTCCTGGGTATCCAGAAAGGAATGATTTACCAAAACGTTGCACATCGCTTGTGTTATCTCATGATCAGTATCCAGGTTATGGGCAAGATCTTCACTGGTCAGTGTTGTGTCGGCAAGGGCCTCGAAAAGGCCAATGTCCATGGCGCTGTTCAGTATTTTGGGAAGATAACTTGCAAGTAGCATGTTATGAATTTTGCCATATGATGTTTTGAGGTGTGGTAGTGGATATGCTGACATAAGCGAAGTTCTCCTGCTGTTGGATAGATGTGAATTGAAGTGAAGTGGGAAAGGAGAGCGCCAACAGGTTACTCGTTTATCTGTTCGTCTGGTATGATCACCTGATGTCCGGGACCTGAATCGAATACAACCTTGAATTTTTCGTTGGGACGGTGAAAGGTAAATTCTCCATTCTCATCGATCTTGCCCCTTATCAAAGTTGTGTTGTCAGGCTTGCGAATAAATACCCTTACCCCCGCTGCAGAGGAGCCATCAGAAAATCCCCCTTCACAGGTAATGGTCTCATCACCGTTGTCATAACAGGAACACAGGGCTGAATGGGCTGAAGCAGATATGGGCAGAGCCGCTGCCAGAATAAGTGATATTGGGAGATGCAAGAGATGCCTGTACGGTTTCATAGTATGCTCGTAGCTCATATTTTGTGCCTGGAACTCGATTAATTCCAGGCACAGAAAAGAAGATGTTATATTACTCGGTTGTGGTAAACGTCAAAGAAAAGGCAAACCACACTTTTTTTACACCTTCCAGTGGTTTGGCATATTTGCCGATCACAATCTGACGGCCTGGAGGGCCTACTTTGACCATGACAGGCTCCTGATTTGAACGGAAAACCAGCTCCGGATGTTCAACTGATGGGTTTGAAGTCAGGGAGGTGCGAGAGTCTTCCACCGGCATCAATTCGCCCTCAAAATAGAGTTGAACAGGGAGCATATCTCCCTCTTTCAGTGTAGTGGGATCTTTCAGAGGTACTATCTCCGCTCGTTGACCGATCGGTTGGGCCAGGAACGGTTTCCAGTATACGATTTCCTTAGAGAGCTTATAGGATGCACCTTCTTCAAGTATTGTTCCTTTGAAGTCTTTTTGAGGGGTCTGAAACTGCTGCCACCCCTCTTCTTCCGAGTGATACCAATACCAGTTGTCAAAAGCCACTGTAATAAGGGGGTAGTGATCTGTTACGTAGCAGAAAGCCTCTCCGTCTTCAGGCAGCGGAGTCAGAATTACTTTCCACTTGATATCTGTATAGCCATTGATTGCAGTGATTCTTTGTATAGGATACGGGTCGCTATGTCCCGGATGACCGTATTTCAGCTTGACCATATTATTTGTTTTTTCCAGCCACATGTCATGGGCACTCGATGTGGTTGCAGTCAGCAGGGTCAACAGGCAGGCGGAGACAGTCAATGTCCTGGTTAAAATCATGTGAAGATTCCTCTCTATTTGTTGTGGTTTATGTAGATACGGTCTTACCTTGGCGGTGACCGTGCTAATTAAAACCTTTGTAGAATAGTGGTTTGCGCAGTAATTGTTCTTGCTGGCTGTTTTATTTTGACACTTTGTATTTGTTTAGCCTGGTCTAATTATTTTGTCAATGTGAATGTTTAGGGAAAGGAAAAAATATACTGTCGCGGAGAGAGGTTAATTATCCAACTTTATGGGAATTATTCTCCGCGACCCTTATGTGGAAGATGGTGAGCCGTCAAAGATGAGAGGTCAGTGATCAGTTTTATGGCAAAACCAGTTGCTATGCACCTGAGATAATAATGGCGATTTCTTTTACTGGGTGATTTATCAGGGGGCACAATAAGGTACTCTATTGAAGTCTGATGACGCATACGATGTGTAAATCGTCGAGCTGCACATCACTCTTCCAAGAGTAGCATGAAGCCAATTTTAGTATGTGGATAGGTCAAGGATGCCGCAAGGCTATACTTCCCTTGGGATAGTGTATTCTTTGCTGAGTAATAGAAAGAGTCGTTTGTATGGGAGTCTGTTCGAAAAAGCGTTTATTTCCCTGTTCTTGTTGTTTTTAGAAAGTGAATTGTCGTAATATTAGCTAAATACCTATGGTTGATTTCCTGAAAACGCCTTAATCTGAGGAAAAATAACAATTCTCCAACAGAGGACTGGTGAAAGTGTTTTTTCATCAACCAGCGACTACACGCCAGATGAATGCCACAGTACCACAGATGACAATGCCAAAACCAATGGGCATAAAGGTTGATACAAGAGTCCACTTCAGACTTTTGGTTTCTTTCCAGATTGTATAAATAGTTGTGGAGCATGGATTATGACAGAGGCTGAACAACATGAGGCAGGTTGCCGTCAGCGTAGTCCATCCTCCGGCTTGCAGCAACATGGCAAGTGCCGAATTTTCACTTGTTTCAAACATGACTCCAGCTCCCTGTTCTCCTACTCCGGACATTCCTGTTGTCATCACAGTTAACATGAGCACAGTGGGGAT
Source organism: Desulfogranum japonicum DSM 18378 (assembly GCF_000429945.1). Taxonomy (GTDB): domain Bacteria; phylum Desulfobacterota; class Desulfobulbia; order Desulfobulbales; family Desulfobulbaceae; genus Desulfogranum; species Desulfogranum japonicum. The sequence continues at coordinate 18,069 of NZ_KE387000.1, forward strand.
GACTATTTCATTTGCAGGAATAGCGACGATATAAGCGACAAGGATTACCCCATTGAGACCAATCAACCAGCCTGGGCCATCCAAAAGGTTGACCAGCCACTGCGCCAGGGACATTCCGCTTATTTGAATGTTACAGATGGACCACAGCACAACCCCTGCTGGAGCAGCGAAAACAATTGCCCGCCACAAGACGATTAATGTGCGGTCAATGATTGAAGTATAAAGGGTTCTGAACAGGTTGGGCGGCCTGAAAGGAGGGAGTTCCAGGGTAAAAGTGGATGCCTCACCTTTCAGTACTGTTGTCGAAAGTATCCAGGATGAGAAGAATGTGAGCATAACTCCCAGTAAGGCCACGCCGAGTACTGCAGCTGCTGATACGATCCCGGCAAGGGCAGGTGGCACCAATGCGCCTAGAAATACCGTCGCAAGCAATATCTGTGTAGGCCAGCGACCGTTGCATAGGGCAAAATTATTCGTGATAATCGCAATGAGCCTCTCCCGTGGGGAATCAATTACACGGGTTGCCACAACTCCAGCGGCATTACATCCCCAACCCATACTCATGGTTAATGCCTGCTTTCCGTGGGCTCCGACTCGGTAGAACAGATGGTCGAGGTTGAAGGCGACCCGTGGAAGATAGCCAAAATCTTCCAGCAAGGTAAAAAGCGGGAAGAAAATAGCCATGGGCGGCAGCATGACACTGACAACCCAAGCAACGGTAAGATACAACCCGTCCACAAGTACTCCTGAAAGCCACCATGGAAGATGGGCTAACTCGGCAAGGTGTTGCAACATGGGGTGACCATGATCCAGCAAGACTGTGGCCAAGATACCGGAAGGCACATTGGCCCCAATGATAGTAATCCAGAGTACTGATGCCAGCATGAGCACCATTATGGGCATGCCTGTCCAGCGGTTGGTCAGCAACGAATCCAATCGTCGTTCCCAGGTTAGACGATGGACTTTACCCTGCTGAACCATATTCCGGGAGGCGATACGGGCTGAGTCAGCATAGACCATTTCCACCCAGCGATCATGAAAGTCCTGTGGGAGTTTCCAGCGAAGTTCACTGGCTCGTTTAATAATCTGTTCCGGTTCCATATTCGTTCCTTGACGCTTGTCTCGTAGATTTGATCAAATCAGTGGGGGGAGGGAGTTTTTGTTGCCTCTGATGCTCTCAATTTCCACAAGCGCTGATCGTGCCAGTGGCTACGTGATCTTCTCCTAATGTTCCAATTTCTCCCGTGCTGACTGCCTGAATGATTCTCGGATCTCCCTCAAGCAGTCTCAAGGCAACCCATTCCCGATGGGGCATAGTGGGAAACGCATCAGTAAGGGCCGCTACCAACTCTTCTATACTCTCCTGAACCGTCGGGATGTCATATTTTAAGCGATGTGGGGTACAGCTGCTACGACCATTGGCCATGTCATCTATTTCCGTGAGTAATTGGTCAATTCCTTCGCCCTGGCGTGCGGCAGCCAATACCACAGGCACACCCAGATCTCGAGCCAGGCCTCGTCCATCAATGCTTACGCCATGTGCACGGGCTTCATCCATGAGGTTCACGCAGACAATTGCTTTGTCTGTAATCTGCAGGACCTGAAGGGCTAAGTTCAGGTTCCGTTCAAGTCTCATGGGATCGATGACCACCACGGTTACATCAGGTCGTCCGAACAGAATAAAATTACGGGCGACCTCTTCGTCTTCAGTAGCTGAAAGCAGAGAGTAGGTACCGGGTAAGTCGACCAGTTTGAACTTCTTGCCGTTATACGAAAAACCGCCTTCAGCTCTGGCGATGGTTTTTCCCGGCCAGTTGCCTGTGTGCTGACGGAGACCGGTTACTGCATTAAACACGGTGCTCTTGCCTGTATTGGGGTTTCCTGCAAGAGCAACTACAAAATCAGCTTGTCCAAGTTTTACCCCAAGTTTTTCCAACTTGGAATCAGAGGAAGCTGCACAACCCTTGCATTTACCTGAGTCTGGCTGTTTCATCATGTTACTGTCTCACCTTTCTAATACGAATGTGTTCAGCCTGTTCTTTTCGCAAAGCAATGCAGGCACCACGAATAGCGTATCCAATTGGACTGCCGGAAGGATTCAGCAACTGCACAGTTGCTACAGTGCCGGGTACAACCCCTAAATCCAGCAGACGACTTCTTTCAAGCCCTCTGCATAGGGAAGACATGCCGACGATTTCAGCTTTCTCTCCTGGTTTCAAGGTGGACAGACGTTCAATGGATTCATCAAATGTATCGTCATTTCCAAGGGCTACCACCGTTATCTGTTCGGCAACGGCATGGGGGAAAATAAAGGTCTGTCCTTCCAGACGAATGTGGATTTCCTTCGTATTTGCCTGCTCGATCCGGAGCACGCTGTCCGTGGTGATACCAGCTTGAGAAATACGGGTGTACAAGTGAGAAGGTTCGTCCTCAATATGAACAACACGTCCTTCCCAGCCAGCAGAAAAATTCACTAAGGGGTTCCCTTGCTTGGCTGGCATTTCACCTGAGGCTGTGGGAATGGGATCTCCATGGGGGTCAAAACGTGGGTGTCCCAATTCCTCGGCTAATTTTTTTACATCGTCTTTCGAAAGCTCATGCTCCCTTTCATCAGCAAGCTGGTGCCAAATTGATTCAGAATGACCGGTTTTTCTTGCAAGATAGGTTTCATAAAGACGGTGTGCCTGCAAAACATGAAGGGCGTATTCCCTCCCACTGGCTGTCAAGGCAAAGCTATCTTGTTCAACCAGTTCTGCTGTTCGCAGATTTTGAAGCAATTGTAGAATTTGCTCAGGTGTGATGGCGAGCTTGTCTTGCATTAACTCGGTAGAAATATCCTGCTGATCATAATCACACTCAGCGAATAATTTTAATGCATGCTGTATAAGTGTTTGTTCGTCCATGGCCATTCAAGGGTAACCAGACTTTTAATGAGTATCAGCAACTGCCGCGTAAATCAGGTAGGTACTAGGAATCTGTCGGAGAAAGCTCTTTTTCCCCATATTTGTGTTATTTTCAGAAAATCAATGCTTGCAATATCAAGTATATGGCTGTGTTTGATTTCCTGAAAATGCCTTAATCTGAGAAAAGATAGCAATTTTCCGACAAACTCCTAGATGGGAAATATTCTGAAAATTTCCAGAGTTATTTCAGTGTAACACACTCGTCATTAAGCAACCACCGACAACGTTCTTTTCCTGATTTTTATGGTAAGCAGGCTTGGTATAACGTCAACACTCACCGCAAATATTTCCAGGAGACTGTTCGGGAATGTCTGTGTCTTAATAATTGTTGTTTGGTAAAAAATATTGTTTGTAATATCAATCGGATAAGTGTGTCTGTTTTCCTGAAAGGCCTTGGTCTGAGAAACAGTGCCTATAATCCGACCTGCTCCTGGCCTAATGTCTGTCGTAAAAGGGCTTTGCAGCAAATTTTTATTCTCGAACATAGGTGTATATTCTGCTATCACTATATAGCTGTCTTTTTCTGATAAAAACAGCTTTTGCGTATCAAGAAGGTTAAAGGTTTTTTAGAGGTGATTGTATGGTGGATGCTGAAACAGCAACGATTTTACAGCAGGAACTCTCTGCTGTCATACTTCTTGCGGTGGCGGCGGGAGTTGCAATACTGGTAGGGCGAATGCGGGTGCCGTTCACCGTAGCGCTGGTTGTTGTCGGGCTTGGTTTTGCCTTTTTTCCGGATTTCATCGCACTCGACATCTCCAGTGAGCTGATTCTCGGCCTGCTGGTGCCCCCCCTGCTGTTTGAGGCGGTGTTTCATTTGCCCTGGCCCCGCCTGCGCATGGAAATGCTGCCTGTGATGCTGCTGGCTCTTGTGGGAACGCTGGCAGGCACTTTTATGGTAGGATATATAGTTAATGTCTGGGTTGGGCTGCCGTGGTTGGCTGCCCTGGCATTTGGTGCACTGATCTCGGCGACTGACCCTGTTGCTGTTATTGCACTGTTCAAATCTTTGGGTGTCTCTAAACGGCTTGGGATTCTTGTAGAAGGTGAGAGTCTTTTTAACGATGCAGTGGCAGTGGTTCTCTTCAACCTGGCGTTGGCAGCAGCGCTTGGTGGCGACTCACTCAGTTGGTCCCATGGAATAAAGGCCTTTGTTATCATCGGCGGGGGCGGACTGGCGGTTGGAGTCGTCCTGGGATATGTGGTGAGCGCCCTTATTCTCCGGGCTGTTGATAATCCATTGGTTGAAACCACAACGACCTTGGCGCTTGCCTATGGTTCATATGTTATTGCCGAAAGTTTTGGGAGTATTTTTGGCATTGAACATTTCCACTTCAGTGGCATCCTTGCTGTGGTGGCTGCTGGTCTTATGGTCGGAAATCTTGGGCTTGGCAATACATCACCTTCAACTCGGCTGACCCTTGAAAATTTTTGGGAATTGCTCGCCTTTCTCGTGAATTCATTCATTTTCCTGTTCATCGGCATTAAAATTCACCTAACCGATCTTAATAGCGAAAATGTGCTGAAAAATATTGGAATAGCCATTGGAGCAGTACTTTTTGTCAGGATTGTTGTGGTTTACGGTCTTAATATGTTCCACAATGTGCTGCAGCCTGCCAGAAAAATTCCATTAGCCTACAGCCACGTCTCATTCTGGGGCGGTTTGCGCGGTGCTATCAGTTTGGCGCTTGCTCTCACCATAGCAGGATCTGGAGCCTTTAGTGACGAAGTGGGGGATACTGTTCGCTTCATGACCTTTGGAGTGGTCCTTTTTACTCTGCTTGTCCAGGGTACTACCATCGGTGCATTGATAAATAAACTTGGACTGGCTGGAAAATCGGCAAGTGAGCAGGACCAGCAACGGCATCAGGCGCAGATCTACGCCCATCAGGCGGGGCGCAGACAGCTTGAAAAACTTGGCCATGAGGGGGTGCTTTTTCGCGAGATGGCCATTGCCATGACAGATACGTATGATCTGGACATTGCTGAGAACTCCAACCATCTCGGGTCACATTTCGAAGCACATCCGGAACTTGAGGTGTCAATGTTGATTTCAGCAAGAAGAGACGCTCTACTTGCTGAACAGAGTGCATTACTTGATCTGTCAAGACGTGGATTGACCTCAGCTGATATTGCCCATGAGCTGAATGTAGAAATTGATCATCGCCTGGCGGCTCTGGATTTACTTGAAGAGCGATGGGAAGAGGTGGGGGGTAACTGATGGCTAAAGAGACAATTAAAGAAACAATTTATGTAAGCTGGGGTGGTACCGGTCGAGGAGCGGCTGTAAGAGCCGCGGTACGAAGGGCAGGCGAGGCTGGGCAGAACCTGCGGTATCTCGCGATTCTCGATGACGACCAGTTTGGTGACCTGACCCCCAAGCTGGCGGAGATGGTAGCTGCTGAACTCACCTGGCTGCTTAAGGCGCAGCTGCGAATGATAGACCTGCTCACCGAGCCTGCTGTGCAGGCAACGGTTGAAATCTGTAACGGTGACATTGAGTATAACGTTACACAGGTGGCTGCCCGTATTGATGCTGATCTCATTTTGCTCGGAGCTCCCTTGGGAAAACGCCTTGCTGGATCTGTCCGTAAAGACAGTACTGAGTTGTTGGAAGCGTTGCGTCAGGCAACCGGTGCGGATGTGGAAATAATCGGCAGCGACAATTAATCCGGAAATACGGGTAAGTAATTGTTTCATCAATTTATATCAAAATGAAACTGTAACTGCTTACAGTGCCCCTGATCTTTCCGTGATCAGCCTGGCCTACGGGCTATACGCTGCGCCAGACTGCTTGCAAAAAAACTCAGGCACCCTGTAAGTAGTTACTGCAAAAAAGTCACCAGGTTGAAGGGATTACCCTATGAGGAGTTACCATGAAATTTGAATTCGGATTATTTCTCCTCATGCTATGCATCGTGTTTCTGAGCATGACAGGGTGTTCTCATATACAGAAAAAACTGTTGTTTTTTCCAACCCACCGTCCACACAACAACAGCCTGACGCCTTGGAGTCTGGATGGGCAGATTATAGGCTATTCACGGCAGGTGGATTCTCCGGAAAACGTGTGGCTGATGCTTCATGGGAATGGAGGGCAGGCAGCAGACCGTTTATATGCCATACCCTGTTTTTCAGAGAGAGATTCAGTTTTTATTCTCGAGTACCCAGGGTACGGGGAACGTGAAGGTGTGCCTTCAAAGAACGCATTTAATGAAGCTGCTAAACAAGCGTTCCTTGTATTAAGAAACAGCTATCCTGCAACGCCTGTGTGCGTAGTGGCTGAGTCCATTGGGTCAGGTCCCGCGCTCTCCCTTGCTGCTCTTGAAATAAAGCCGGAAAAATACGTTTTGATAGTTCCTTTTGATATATTATCTTCAGTAGCAGAGGATCACTTTCCAGCCATTCTTGTCTGGCTCATTTTACAAGATAACTGGAACAATATTGAGGCGCTTGCACAGTATGATGGACCTGTTGATATTTATGGCGCACAGGCAGACGATATTATCTCAGTTGATCACGCCAAAGTTCTTGCTGCTTCCTATGCCGATTCCAATATGGTGATTATCCCTGGTGGCCACAATGACTGGTCCTATGAGGGGAAAGTTACAATAAGAAACCCGTGAATTCTCAAAAAAACGAGTCAGGGCATTATCAGTGGCGTACGAAAGCTACATGACCGGCATTTTGCTTTGCAGCAAAATATGTTGGCGGGAAATTCGAGTCGTTCAAGGTAATCCTGCTGAGAACATCTATCATTTTCTCGTAGAAGATGTTCTCGGCAGGCGCAAGGTGCACTCAAGCTGCGAGCATTGGATCTAGCTTACCCTTATTTTCCAATTCATACAGATCGTCACAGCCGCCGACATGGGTTTCCCCTATGAAAATTTGCGGAACAGTGCGCATGCCGTTGGCTTTCTCTACAAGTTTTTTTCTGGCTTCTTCATCATCAGTCACATCAATCTCTTCATACTGAATATTTTTTTTATCAAGAAGCATTTTTGCTTTAACACAAAAAGGGCATCTACTGCTTGAATAAATAGTGACGTTGCTCATAATGTGATTCCTGTTGAAATGGTAGCATAGAGGTAACTACTCATAGGGGAAACAGATAAAATTGAAACTCCCCTGTATTTGTAACTGATTACAGGGTGTCTGAGATTTTCGTAATCAGACTGGTGCAGCGTATTGGATCATACGTAAGCCAGGCTGATCGCGGAAAGATCAGGTGCACTGTGAGCAGTTACGCATAGAGTTAATGTCTCAACAGTATAAGCATGGCTCCATTTATGGCAATGGTATCATCCCCCTTCGCTTCACCCTGCCCATTTTCCATCCACTGCAAAATGGGCACAGAGGACCATCGTGAATTCCTCTTATTAGCCGCTTTGAAGAAATTCTTATCTCACAGACAGTCATCTTCGTCCGTATCATCGCTAGATGCAATTTTGTTATTTTTTTTAAGTATTTCAATATTTTGTATGATAATCTGTAAACTAATCAATACATAGATGAGATTAATTCTTGACAGGAGTGACCAATAAGTCATAAATTGACCCTGTAGTCATTTTGTGACTTGGGAGTTCTGAAAAGCCCATTTTTATATATAAAGGCGGCCACGTTGTTTGGCAGCCTTTTTTCATTATACATCATAATCAGGAAGGCTTATGGCGGGTATTCGTAAGAAAAAGGAGCTGTTGGATCAATTGCTTCGCCAGGAGATTGTGCAGGTTATCCTAACAATGATTCAGGAAGGTACTCCGATCACTATGGATGAGGTAGCGCGTCGGTGTGGAGTGTCGAAAGGTACTTTGTACAACTATTTTCAGAACAAAGAAGAACTTTTAGACCATGTTCATCGGGCGATTATTGGGCCAATCCTTAACGCACATCAGCAGATTTTTGAAAGTCAGGAAGATCCCCTGACTCGGCTGCATAAATTTATCGAATCGGTGTTTGCAATTCATGAACGAATTGCGACTTACTTTCGTTTTGTCTGGGAGAATAAAACCGCTGAGGATGTGTATCGTGAGCGTGTAGAAGCCCTGATGCATCCCATTGCGAAAATCTGTCAGGAAGGGATAGATAAAGGGGAATTTATCAATGTCGATCCTTATGTTCTGGCCGAAATAATCTATGGTGGAGCAATTGGTACTTTGACTACTCTGGGGTATCGCGACACGACTCATGTTGACAAACAAAAGCTTCTTCAGGATGTCAAAAAACTTATCGATAAAATTATTTGTTAACAGCAGGAGAAACAAATGAAATTTAAAATTTTCGTCGGAGTCATGGTGCTGGCTCTTGTCGGAACAGGCTACTATTTTTTCACAGGCCAGGAGCAGGTTGGGCCGGCCCACGCAGAGTCCCCGGCCGGACAGCGTCCACCGGTCGAAGTATCGATCTATACGGTAAAACCGCAACAGGTAACCTTAACGGAAGATCTGCCTGGCCGCACCTCGTCGTATCAGATTGCCGAGATCCGTCCCCAGGTGACCGGGATCATCATTGATCGTCTCTTTACCGAGGGAAGCGTTGTCAAAGAAGGCCAGCAGCTCTACCAGATCGATCCTGCGGCGTATCAGGCTGCGTATGACAGTGCTGTTGCAGACCTGCGCAGTGCAGAAGCCAACCTGAAGTCTGTTGAACCAAAAGTGGAACGCTATCGTGAGCTGGTTAATGTTGGTGGTGTCAGTCGTCAGAACTACGATGATGCGGTGGCTTCCCTGGAACAGGCAAAAGCTGATATAGCCGTTGCCAAGGCCGCAGTGGCAACAGCCAAGATCGACCTGAATTATACCAAAGTGTTTGCTCCCATTTCCGGTCGTATCGGGAAGTCAAGCGTAACCAAGGGTGCTCTGGTTACAGCCAATCAGTCCACAGCCCTGGCCACCATTCAGAACCTGAGTAGGATATATGTGGATGTCAGCCAGTCCAGTGCGGAAATCATGAAGCTGCGCAGGAAGTTTTCAGGCAGAGAAGAGTCGAAAAAGGTAACGGCGGAACTCTTTCTTGAGGGAGAGAAGGTTCCCTATGATCAAACAGGGGAAATCCAGTTTTCTGATGTGACGGTGGATGAAGGTACAGGCATGGTCCAGTTGCGTATTCTTTTTCCCAACCCTGATAACTACC
>NZ_AUCV01000066.1 GCF_000429945.1 Desulfogranum japonicum DSM 18378
AACACCTGCCTGACGCCCTGCATGGGCAACAATGGAAAGTCCCTGCACCGCATGCGTCAGTAAATCTTCGAGACCTGCCACTTCTTCATTTTTGCCGCAGACCCCAATCTTAGTGCAACCGATTCCTTTGACAGTCTGTTCACATTGATTACAAAACATAATGATTCTCCTCTCAATCAGAATAGTATAGAAACGCAATTCGGTTTGATTACAATGTTGCTACAGTCTCTATGGTGCTTTATTCTTCGGTTTATGGCCTTGACGTAGGTCAATTTTATACAAATACTTCCAATAAAATTAAATGGGCGGAGCAATGGTAACCAAGATGCGCATATCGCTCTCCGCGCGCACACCGTGGGGTTCCCTTATTTCCGAAATTAAGATATCTCCGGTTTTAGCCGGGAGTTCAGCATCATCCTTACCGAGAAAATATCCTTCCCCCTCAATGACAAGAATAGAGAGTTCACCATCAAGGTCATGGGAATGGACAGGAAAAGTATGACCAGCTGAAAGGTTGAAATTGATAATTTTAAAATGTGGCGAGTCCTCGACAAGAAAAAAACGCTTCATGCCCTTTTCTGTGAATTCCCGAGTCTCGTTAAGGCTCATTTTTTTCATACATCACCTCTTTTCAGATTTGGTATCAAAACAGCTAAGATTCCACCCCGGATATCTCAAGTGTGTTACTGCTAACCAGGATTAATCTTCTTCAAAGTCGATTGCACTGGTAGGACATGAATCAACCGCTTCCTGACAATCACAGCTTGAACATTTATCTGGACCGATGACATGGGATTTTCCATCCCGTATCTCAAAAACCTCGGGGCAGAGATCAGCGCAGATTTCACAACCAATACACAACTCTTGATCAACAACAGGTTTTGCCATAATTCCCTCCTTGTGAAAGTAAATTCACATAACGGTTATGATAAGCCAATTTAAGAATGTTCATAAAAAACCATTTTCAGCTCCTGAGTTACAGTTCACACCTTCCTTCGACTTGTAAAACACTTTGAAAGAGTGGCCACGCTGCCGTGAAATGACCATTTACATCAAAAGTGCCTTCGCTCATATGCCACAAGAGAGCTGCCGGCTGTACAATTCCGAAAAACATCCTTGCCACAGCTTCAGGATTCAAATCAGGGTTAATTTCATTTTTCATTTGACCTTCACGGATGATTGCCTCCAACTCAAGCAAATAACCACGAACAATAAGATACATCCTTTGCCGTTTGATTTTCTCCTGCCCCCACAGTTCATCTGAAAAGACGATACGGGGAATTCCCTGATGCTGGCAAATCAAATTTTCATGGAGCGTGAGTAACTCCTGTAGACGATCTATGGCATTGTCTTTTTTCGCTCGAACACGCTCCACGTTTTTATACATTTTCTCCCGTATATGCTCGAGGATGGCAGTTAAAATCGCGTCTTTATTCTTGAAGTGTCTGTAAAGTGCTGAAGGCGCCAGACCAAGGTATGAGGCAATCTCAGTAATTTTTATTTTTTTAACCCGCTTGTCGCCCAATATGTGTAGCGCAGCTTCTACAATTTGATCTTTTCGTATTTTAGAGGCTAATTTTTCTGTGCTCATCTCGTTAATCCATGTGAATTTAAATTCACATTAAGGAGAAAAGCATTGCGTGTCAATGGTCTGACAGGACGATATCAGTACGTTGGATGCCCAACGCTTTCAGATATCTGATACATTTGCCGAAAAATTATACAAAATACCTTGCTTTGCCAATGATCGCTAATACGGGTTGCAAACCAGAAACACAGAAAAATTAGTATCGTCAAGACATGGAACATCCAGGTGGAAACTTTTTGCCTGCACGATCTTTGTATGGTCAAACATAATTGATCCTCCTTGCAAACTATCTCAATTCAAGATAGTTTTATTCAGTTCAGCAAGGAGCTGATACAAATCTGAGAGGAATGGAGGAGAAAAGGGATGACAAGGAATTGTGACTATTTAGCGATTGTCAAGAAATGGTCTTTTCGGAGTCTCGTTCCTCGCTTACCGGCCAAATTTCTGCGTTATGCTCAGAATTTTTTCCTCGAAGGTGAGCGAAGACTCCGATATCCATTATATGTCTGCCGTACAAATAGTCGTCTGCCTCTGAGGCTACGCTTACCTAACCTTGCGCAAAAGTCCTCATTTATGGACAGACACCATCTGGTTTTAAAGTTCATATTGGCGGCATGCCTAGCTTCCTGCAGCATAGTGGAAGCTGGCGAACCCTCTCCAATTGTTGATACCGGCCAAAACCTATGCTACGACAATAATCGTCAACTTCCTTGTCCTGGCCCTGAAAGTACCTTTTACGGTCAAGATGCTCATTACCAAAACAAGCAACCTTCTTATATCGACAATGGAGACGGCACCGTCACCGATAATGTCACTGCTCTGATGTGGTCCAAAAGCGTGGATGAAGTCAAACTTTCTCTGGTTGAAGCCCAGCACAAGGCTCACCTGATGACCCTAGGCGGATACAACGACTGGCGGGTTCCCACGATAAAAGAGCTCTATTCTCTGATCAATTTTCAGGGTAACACTGGAACTCCTGAGAGACATGATGCTTTCGCCACCCTTCCGCCAGATGCCATCCCGTATATAGACACCGATTATTTTGATTTCAGATATGGCAATACCGCTGCCGGCGAACGCTATATCGATGCCCAATGGTTGTCTGCAACACCTTATGTCAGCACGACTATGGACGATATGCAGACCCTCTTCGGGGTCAATTTCGCAGATGGCCGTATTAAGGGCTACGGTTACCAGAAACAAGGAAACTCCTATCAGATTAAAAAATTTTATGTCCGTTATGTCCGTGGCACCCCATACGGAGAGAACGATTTCAAAGACAACAGCGATGGAACGATCACTGACAGAGCCACTGGCCTTATGTGGATGCAAAAAGATTCCGAGCGGGCTATGAATTGGGAGGAAGCACTTCAATACGCATCATCCTTTGCATTTGCCAGTTATAGCGACTGGCGTCTACCCAACGCCAAAGAACTGCAATCCATTGTCGATTATACCCGCTCGCCCGACTTTACCCAGTCGGCAGCCATAGCCTCTGTTTTCGAATGTACGGAAGTTATCAATGAAGCAGGGAACAGAGATTTTGGTTTTTACTGGACGTCTACCACTCACCTAGAGGGACCTCATCCGATGAAGGCCGTTTATATCGCTTTTGGCCGGGCCATGGGGCAGATGCATGGTCACACTTTGGACATGCACGGTGCTGGTGCCCAACGTAGCGACCCTAAGACAGGGCAAGCCGAGATTGGCATTGGCCCTCAGGGAGATGCTCGGCGAGTGAAGAATCTGGTAAGATTAGTCCGTGGAGGAAATGTGATTGCACCCCCCGTGGCATCTGTAATATCAAATAAAAAATATCCGCATACGGTGAAGATAATCGACAAATTCAGCCCCACAGCTACAACCACGCTAAGGCTATCGTTACAGGCATTACCGGGACCGCCCAACACACATCACGGCTCCTACCAGTTTAATATGGGAGGTTTCAATACCCAAGGATCTGAGAATAAACCACAAGGTACCCCGTCTAGACAACAAATCCATACAGTGAATCGTCAGATAAAACCCGGATTGGAGAGACCAAACGGAGAACAATGGGTTCGTCGATTAGACAAAAACCGGGACGATAAAGTATCTGTTTTGGAATTTGATGGTCCCAGGCAACACTTCTCTGACTTTGACCTTAACAGGGATGGTTATATTACAGCCTCCGAAGCTCCTGCCGGTCCGCCACCAAGGCCGAATCAACCGTAGAAAAAACTGTGAACCAGGTAAAACATGTTACTATGGCTTTACTGGTGCTCTTGCTCCTGTGCCATATCAATCTCGGACTCTGTGCGAGTCAAACCAGTGCCATGTTTACTACCCGCGAACTGGCCTGGATCAAGGCTCACCCTTCACTTCGTTTAGCTGTCAGCGGCACTCCTGCTCCCATCAGTTTTTGGGGCGAAGCAACAGAGCCACTCCCACCGTTACCAGCAGGAGAACAACATCCTGCTTCGCAAAAAACTGTTGATAGTTTTTCTCGTGATTCCGATGTGCAAAGACAAAATAATCCGATTCATCCTCACCAGATGCCTCTCATAAGCTATTATCGAGAGCCCGGGATCACGTCCAACCCAATCGAATTGCAGAGAGACATAAATGATCTGATACCTGTAAGCGAAGCTCAGCAGGATATGTTCAAGGGGGTAGCTGCTGATTATCTTAAAGAGATCAGCAAGATCATCGGCATTCGATTTGACGTCGTTCTGGTCTCCAGACATAACCATCAAGCCCTGCACAAAGCACTGAATAATGGACAAGCAGATGTAATTCCCAGCGTTATGCTGAGGAAATCTCCCGACAATCACCAAAAAGCCTATAGAAGCCAATCGTATATCGAAGTACCGGTAGTAATTGTAACCCGTAAGGAAGCCGCCTATATCGATAATCTGGAAGCACTTAAGTCCATGCGTGTGGCAGGGGTGTTCTCAATCGAATCCAAATTGACTCAATTGGGAGTAAGCACCAATCTGACTCTTGAAGGCCCTAAGGCTGGTCTTCGTGGCGTTGCCACAGGAAAATATGATGCCTTTATCTGCGAACTTACTGGAGTTTCCCAGGCTCTTTCTGACCTACCTCTCAGCAACATCAAGATCTCAGGTGAACTCCCTTTTCCCTCGCAGTTCGCCATGGATGTGTCCCGGCAGATTACAGATTTTATACCTATTTTCAACAAAGCTTTGGCTGCTATCCCCCAGAAAAATAAAGATGCCATCTGGAATAAATGGTTCAGAATCGAATACGAGAAGAAAATCGTCTCTTCCTTCTGGATACAAACAGTTCTGGTAGCAGCTGCAATGCTGACTATTTGCGCCTTAGGGATCCTCTTCTTCGTTCAGCGCCGCTTCAAACGTGTCAAAATGACTGTAGAAGCCCTGGATCCACACCTCTTAAGCGTGCGGATGGATCAAAATATTATTATTACCGAGGTAACAGAAGCCTTTTGCCGCGCCACTGGCTTTGATTATAGAGATCTGGTAGGACAACCGCTTATGTCCCTGGGAAGTCCAGCGGGAGACAACCCTAATACCTTTCATCAAATCTGGGAAACCCTCAAAAAAGGCCGCCATTGGCAAGGTGAAGTAAGGCTATTAAAAAAGGACGGCTCCACAATGTGGGTAGATGCAGTGGTTTCCCCGCTCAGACGAGAAAGCGACACCAACAATGGATATACAGCTATTTACCAAGATGTCAGTGAACGAAAGTATTTTGAGAACCTGGCAATGCGTGACGAACTTACCGGACTATTCAACAGGCGATATTTTAATGACATCGGCCCTGTCCTTTTTCGCAGGGCCCAGGATGAGCATGGGATATTTGCTCTGATTTTGATGGACGTGGATAATTTCAAGAAATACAACGATAATTACGGCCATCCTAAAGGAGACAAGGTATTGGCCGCCATCGGCGGTGAATTGCACAAGGTCTTCCAGCGCCACGACGATATGGTTTTCCGCATGGGAGGTGAGGAATTCGGGGCCGTTGTAGTTATGTCACATGCCGATGATGTTACTCTTTGTACCCAAAAAATCCTCACGGGCATTCGCGGCTTGAATATAGAGCATACAAACAACCCGCCAGGTGTAGTAACTGTTTCTATCGGAGTTTGCATTGTGACAGATTTTACAGATCTCGATATAGGCAAATTCTACCAGGTTGCCGATGAGGCTCTATACCAGGCAAAATCCGCAGGTCGAAACCAAGTATGTTTACAAAAAATGGATAGCTCGAACAATTCTAGTTATTATTGGCAATCCTAACCATCTGCCAAAGATGCCCATTTGAGAGACTTCCTGCATAGCATGTATATGAATGAAAACAACGCACGGTACGTATCTGTACGGTGCGTTGTTTGCGCTGGAAGAAATAAAACGACCAACGGGTCAGAAAAAGAGATCGCCTTCCGGATTGATTTGCATTACCCCTGTTTGAAAAACTTCAATAAGGCATGAAGTGTCGTCAGTGGATGAGGAGGGCAACCTGGTATATAGAGATCAACGGGAATCAGGCTGTTCAAATCACCGATAATCTCATCACTCCCGTAAAATGGCCCTCCGGAAATGGAACAACAGCCACTGGCAATAACTATTTTAGGAGATGGCACCGCGTCATAGGTATCCAGTAGTGCCTGTCTCATATTTTTAGAGATTGGCCCTGTCACATGGATACCGTCTGCGTGTCTGGGAGAGGCCACAAAATCGATCCCAAACCGGGAAAGGTCGAAAAATGGAGTGTTTAAAACATTGGTGTCTGCCTCACAGCTGTTGCAACCTGCAGCAGAAACCTGGCGCAGCTGTAACGAACGACCGAAAAGTTTCTTAAACTCCTGTTTGGAATGGGCAGCAAGATCAGGAAGCGTCCCTTGGGTAATCAGATCTCCCCTGTTTGCTGCTCCGAGTCCAAAATCTTCGCTGAAACGCGCAAAAGCGCCTTCACCCTCTACTTCACATTGACCACAAAAAGTGCATTTTCCCAAATCAATGGTTTTAGCCTCCACCTGAATGGCATCCTGAGGGCAGATATCAGCGCACCTTTGCACAATGTCCAGACTGCACTCAGAATCAATAACCGGCAATCCTCTATAACGATGATACAGGTTGATGGGTTCCAGTGGATAATTGGAGGTTTTGCAGCCCTGTTCAATTCTGTTCTGTATTACTTTGAGCATGTTGCTATCCTCCGAGGTTACAGGTCAAATCCACAATAGGATAAATTGTAGCTTTTATTGCACAAGGGAAAATCAGAAATCCCCTGATTTCTCAAAGACATGGCAAGTCCAGTCCAGTTATGAAACGAAGGATCCTTTATCTTATAACGCTGCACATCACCTTGTCTATCGGTTAATATTGCGTGGGATACCTCTCCCCTCCATCCCTCATTCACAGTTACTACAAAGGAATCTGCAGCAAGGTTAACGGGACGTGTCTGCACAGCCTTTTCTTCTTCCATAAGAGCCTCATGTTTAGCCAGAAGCATGGTGATAAGTTGCAGGGAATGCATAATTTCTTCCCTTCTTACCCAGGCACGGCTGTTGACATCGCCATCTGTTACCTTGTTTGAGTTGGCAGGAAGGTCCTGGTAACATTCAGTGGGAAAGGCAACACGGGCGTCATATGCAAGCCCGCAAGCTCTTCCTGCATATCCCACAAGTCCCAAATCTGATGCCATCTCCTTACTGACCGTTCCTGTATGTTCAAACCTGGCCAGTACAGTATGGGCTGTAAACAAAAGATCGCAAACATGTTCGATCTCGGGAGTAATTTCAGCCAGTTTGTCTCTCAACAGTTGCCGCTGTTCCTCCCCCATGATATGCGCTACCCCACCGGGTCGCACCAACCCTTTACCAAAGCGGTTGCCACATAACACCTGCAGCAGATTGAGAAATTCTCCCCTGATTCTACCAAAATACGATGCAGGTGGATTGAAAGCCACATCACCACTGAGAGCGCCTAAATCACCTATATGATTGGCTAAACGTTCAAGCTCCAGAGCGATGCAGCGAGTAATACTGGCTCCAGGCTCAATCTGCATTCCGGCCAGAGATTCAATAGCCTGGCAAAGACAAAGATTATGACCGATGGCAGTGTCACCTGCAATGGCTTCACAAATTATAGGCATACGTTTCATCGGCATGGTAGGAAGCATTTTTTCAATACCCCGGTGCTGATAGCCAAGCTGAATTTCCAGGTGGAGAACTTCTTCTCCGGCACATTGAAAACGAAAATGCCCTGGTTCAATGATACCAGCATGGACTGGCCCTACCCCAACCTCATGTATAGCCTCACCTTTTACTTGGAAGTAGCTGTAGTTACCTGGAATCTCTTCAGCGTAATCATTGTCAAACACATCCGGATACCCGGTGTAGTTGGGATGGTAACGTACCATTTTCAGCCAGGGATGGCCATCGGGGCGAAGGCCGTACTGCTCTGCAACTTCACGTTCAAACATATGAAATTTTTCACTTACCTGTCCGGTGAGTGACTGAAATATGGAACCGACCTCAGTGCTGATGACATATAAATCGCTGTTTCTGACTACGGCCAGGATAAAATTTTTGTCCTCTTCTGTGAAGGCGAAAAACTGAACGATGTAGCCATCATTTTTTACAAATGTGGAGAGTGACGTAAAAAAGCTCTCAAAGGGTACCAATGGAATTGATGCCCGTGCTATGGCCTGACCGTTTGTGATCTTGAGCATATTATCCATGTATACCACCAATTGCTTGAATTGAATTAAGAATGGTCGTGTAGAGGGATTCAGGTATCCATACACAAAGTACTACCGATGCCAGCAGCAAGGTATAAGCAGGAATAAGCCGTAGAAAGGTTTCACGCACTGCAATAGTTTCCGTAGAGTCATTAAACGACATGCCCATGACCACCCGACCGGCTCCGCCAACCACCAGAACCAGCGCAGCGATGAATATAGCTACCCCCAGATACCTTTCTGCTCTGACAGCCGCGACAATGATCATAAACTCACTGACAAACAGGCCAAAAGGCGGCAGTCCTGCAATACCAACAAATCCAGAAAAGAAGGTGACAAAGGTTTTAGGCATGTGGCGGATGATCCCACCAACCTGTCGTACCTGTTTCGTGCCGAAGCCCAGAAGTATGTTGCCTGCAGACAGGAATAATGACGATTTAATCAGGGAATGATGAATCAGGTGAATGAAAGCACCGTAAAGCCCCAGCCCGCCTATACCCACACCAACAGCTATAATTCCCATATTCTCTATACTGGAATAGGCAAGCATACGTTTATAATCTGACTGGCCGAGGATAAAAACACCACCAACAACCATTGAAATCAAGCCAAAGACGACAAGCATATTCCCGGAAAAATCTCCTAATCCGGCATTAACCATGAGAACATGGGCTTTGTAGATTCCTAAAAAGGCACAATTGAGCAAAGCACCTGACAGTAAAGCAGAGGCAGGACTTGGAGCCTCACTGTGTGCATCGGGCAACCATGTATGCATAGGTGCCAAGCCCATCTTTGTGCCAAACCCGATGACGATAAACAGAAAACCCACCCTGAGCCACACAGGATCAAGTTGCACAGCAAGTTCATTCAACATGGTAAATGACAGAGGCTGATGGGTATCAACAATATCCAGAGCCAGGGTGACGAAAAAGCTGCCGAGTAAAGCCAGGGCTATACCCACAGAGCAAATCAGAACATATTTCCATGTTGCTTCAAGGGCTTTCTGTGATCTGTGGATATAGATCAGTGGAGCACTGACCAGCGTTGTTGCTTCAATTGCAATCCAGAGCACAAGAGGATGTTCGGAAACTGTAACCATGGACATGGTTCCAAGAAAAAACAGCATACACCCGTTAAACACCCTCTTCTGTGAAATTTCGGTTTCTTTCACATAAGAAAACGAATACAGCGCGATGCAGGTAAAGATAAACGAGGTAACCATCAGAATAAGTAATCCCTCAGGAGAGCCAGCGAAAAATTGGTTGTATGCCGGTGTCAGACGACCTGTCCATCCCATCAGGCCCAAAACAAGATGGCCGATAGCCGTGCATACCAACAGGGCCCTGCCAAGCTGTGCAGGAAGAATAAAGGCAACAATACCTGCAGCAAAGGGAAGTAAAAATATTGCTTCTAACATATTCTCAATCCTTTAATTGCCCTAATAAAGTCGTATCGACGTCGTCAAAGGCGTGGTTGATATTGTTGAGGATGATACCCATGACCATCACAGCTACAAGCAGGTCCAGCAGTACACCGAATTCGACGATATACAGATTATGATGATGCTGCGTCAGAGCATTGCCGATCAAATAAATACCATTTTCCAGCATGAGGTATCCGATAACCTGGGTAATGGCTTTTTTTCTTGCCAACATCAGGAAAAAACCAGATGCCATGGTTGTGACGGCACAAACAAGAATTAACTCTCGGCCCTCAGGAAGAGTTAATTTCAAGGAATTCGCCATGAAAACTGCTGCCAGTAAAACGGCTAGTCCAGCAACAATGGAGGCGTGATACCCTACGAAAGGTTCTATTTCTCGTTGTATACTGACGTGCTTGACAGCCCGATACAGCAATGCAGGGATGAGTATTCCCTTGATAATGACCATGGCCAGATAAAAAACTACTGAACCAAAGGTCAGGATTTCATGGCTTTTCAAAAACAGAGGTATCAGGGAAACCAACACTCCCTGTAAAACCATGATACGCACCAGAGCCATGAGTCTTGTTGACCCCAGGGAAAGTAAAACAGTGAGCAGTATAAGGACGAGAATGACTTCCAGGATGTTAATCATTGCAATACCCCCATGGTGAGTATGACGGCAAAAAAGACCAGGGCAAAGGACGTAAGAATGAACTTTGGAACAAGATCCATTTTAAATCGTGCCATGATGGACTCGATAACGCCTACAGCTACATACACCAACGCCATTAGAATAAAAAACAGAAGCATATTGAGTATGCTGAAAGGTGCCGTGAACGGAAAAATCAGCTGAATGATGAATGCAGCATAGAAAAAGAGTTTGTAAAAGGCGCCAAGCTCAATAAGCGCCAGGTCCGGCCCACTATGATCCAGAATCATTACCTCATGAATCATGGTTAATTCCAGATGAGTAGCGGGATCATCCACAGGCACGCGTGAATTCTCCGTAAGCAAAACCATAAATAAGGCAACAATCACCAAAACAATCAATGCACCGGAAACCCCGGCCAAGGTAATGATATTTTCTCCGTGGAAATAATCGTTCAGGCTCAGGGAACCAGTCAGACGATAAAAGAGTATCAGTATGGCAAAGATAGCCAGCTCAGCCAGGGTTGAGAAAAAGACTTCCCTTGCTGCGCCCATACCTTCAAAGGGTGAAGCTGTATCCAGGGCAGCTACTACGGTAAAAAAGCGGCCGATCCCCATAATGTAAAACAAGAGTACCACGTCCCCATAGAAGGAGACCAGCGATGCACTACCAGCAAAGGGGAAAAAACATAACGGAAAAATTGCTGCTGCAAAGGAAACAACTGGTCCCAACGTAAAAACAAAACTGGAACTGGTACTGTACACCGAACCTTTTTGGAGTAATTTCAGCAAAGTGTAGTATTTAATTAGTAAGGGCGGGCCTTTTTTGCCGGCAAAAAAAGCTTTTACCTTTAAAATGATCCCAGGGTACAGCGGTGCTGCAAGCAATGCCAGGACAAGTGAAAGGAAGGATATCATAGTAAACCTCGCAGTATTTCCCTGGGACCCTCAGATATACAAAGCAGAGCTACCAGTATGGTGATAATGATGTAACCGATGTAGAGCTGGATGTGTCCATGTTGTATCCAGCGCAATTTACCAAGCAGAAAGAGCAATGGTTCAACGATACGTTCAATCAATGTTTGCTCGGCAATGTCGTCTACATGTGTTTCATACGAGGCCTGAGAAGGAAAAATTCTTTTTATCCCGGCATAATGAGTGTGCAGCCGAACCATGGGTCGAAAAAACTCTACAATGGACATTGCATACGAAGTACCCGTGTATTGGATACGAACAGTAGGTTGGGTAAAACCACATCCCCAGGTTGGTCCGCTCTGTACCTGTTTGCCGCGATAGAGAAACTTTCTGGCCACCAACAGAACGACAAATAATCCCAGAAAAACCTGTGAAGCCAAGGCCATTTTTTGGGTGATCTCCAGTAGCAGTACCTCATCCAGTGTCGTTTGAACCAGCAACGTCTCTACACCTTTGAATGCGTAATGAACGAACGGTTCAGGCCACACACCTATGATCAGGCAAGATGCCGCAAGGATAACCATGGGAAACGTCATGGTCCATCCTGCTTCCTTGGCTGCAGCAGAATTATCAGCGCGGGGTTCACCAAGAAAAACAATTCCAACAATCCTTGTAAAACAGGCTGCGGCAAGACCTCCTATGAGCGCAAGCGCAAGAATAGCAAGCATGGCAAAAACACAGTGCATACCTCCTAAAACCAATCCCTGGAATGCACCGATATAAATGAGAAACTCGCTGACAAAGCCATTAAAAGGAGGAAGGCCAGAAATGGAAACAGAACCTATCAAGAAACTCTTTCCCGTCAGAGGCATACGCTTGATCAGGCCACCGAGCTGGTCAAGCTGTCGCGTACCGGTCTGCTTGGCTACGGTTCCAGCCCCTAAGAATAGCAATGATTTAAAGAGCGAGTGATTGAGTACGTGCAACAGGCCGCCGACAAAGCCAAAAATTGCCATGCCCGTATTTCCTTGGGTGGCCCCTATCATCCCTACACCCAAACCAATGAGAATAACTCCAATATTTTCTACACTGGAATAGGCAAGTAATTTCTTGATATCTTGTTTACCAAGGGCGTAAATAACACCAAGGACTCCGGATACAATACCAAAACTCAATACAATCTGGCCTGCAACGGGAGAGGAGATATCCAATAGGCCGTAAAATCTGACAACACCATAAATCCCCATCTTGATCATCACGCCGGACATGATAGCAGAAATATTGCTCGGAGCGGCAGGATGAGCATATGGTAGCCAGATATGAATGGGAAAAACACCAGCTTTAGAGCCAAACCCCACCAGAACAAGGCAAAACATCCATAATTTCAGCCCTTCCGGCAGTGTGCTCAACGGTGCGAAATCCAAAGATTGAGTATACCCGTAGCCCACTCCCATACCTAGAAAAATACAGAGGGCTCCTAATTGTGTGAAGAGCAGATAAATGTATCCTGCGCGTCGTGTAGTTTCCTGTTCGTATTCATGAAGAACAAGGAAAAATGACGCAAGCGACATTATCTCCCATGACAGCGCAAAGCTGATCATATTATCGGCTATGACCACCAGAGCCATGGCAATAATAAGGAGATTGAAAAAGAAAAAATTGACTCCTGTACGTGCGTGTTCAGCCTTTTTATTCATGTAATGAAATACATAGAGTACAGCCAGAGGGCACACGAAGAATACAGGAATGAGAAAAAAGGTCGATAGCGAATCCAGAGAAAACTGGAGCTGAAAGATATGGAGCCAGTCTACGACCAACGTAGACTGAGAAGGTAACTGCGATATTGGGCACAAACTATACAATCCGATGACACAACCTGTGATGGTCAATGCAACGTAACAAGCCTTCATAAGAGTAAATAATCGGTGGCCCAGTAATGGGAGTATTCCTGCTGCAAGTAAAACAGTAAGCGAAAGGAAAAGTGTTTCCATCGGTCCTCGTTGAACGGTTTGAGTTACTTCATCATAACGGCAATCATTGTGTTGCCTGCATAATCCTCAGTTTTAGCTTGTCATAAACGACTTCCCCCCTATGTATCTGCACAGTATACTATGCATCTGAAAACAATGAGTCAGTGCCTTTCCGGAACTGGCCTTTTGCTCCATTTTTTAGTGGTATTCCTAAGGGTCGCGGAAAATAATAAATATCCAAAAATTGCGTAGGATATCGGTTTGGTAACGTTGTCGCGTCAATGGTTCCATCCTGGCCGTATTGAGCCATTGACGCGACGACGTTACCAAGTTGAGAGACAAGCAAGATTGGATAATGCATTATTTCCGTGACCCTACAAATGGCGGCAGCTGAATTGAATGAAAAAAAAGTATCATGTTGTATAACTACTCAACCCTGACAGTTCCTGAAGCATGGGAAAATAATTATCTTTTTTTTTCTCACAGAGAAAAGCAACACCATACCACGGGCTGGTATCAAGAAAATACCCAGGCAATGAAATCTTTTTCCCATTATGAGAATGAGCCAGCATGTACTTCAACCATTGAGTTGCCTCTATTGAAGTCTTAAACGGGCCGACAAAGACCAGCTCTTTATGACGCTCGAAGGTGCGCTCAATATATTCTTCTGCAATTTCAACATGTTGCGTAATACCTAGGCAAGAATTCATAACATCTCTCCTGTTATGAGAGTATTATTGGGTACAAAGCAAAAAGAGAAGAAAGCCCTTTTCCCTTATCGGTGTCATTTCAATAATAATATTTCCCGTAATATTAGTCATATGACTATGCTCATTTTTCTATAATTCCTCTTCCCGGACACCCTCCTAATCCGTCATCTGTTCAAAGGTAAACCCGTACCAGAGTTTATCCTCGTCACATTCTTCCTCCTGGACAATCTCCTTCATGGAGCAAATTTTACTTTTAAGTAAAGCCAGCCAGTTCTTCGCGTCCTCTTCGGAGATGAAAGGGCCCATCTCGATGAGCGTTGATTTTCTGCCCCTGTGAATAGCAAGCAGTTTTGATATTCGTTTAGGATCTTGGGTGATACCGATAATTATCCTCACATATACCCCTTCCAATGTAGCGTATGAGTCGAAACTGTCCTTATCTCGCTTTAGCAAAAGGTATTCCAACGATGATCTTTCAAAATACATTTTTCCAAGATACACCGGGAACAAGGCGTTAACCCCAGAGAAAGTGTTTATCAGATGAACGTATTTCCCTGCCTGAAACGTTTAGAAATTCTTTTTTGGAGGTTATTCTAAAAAATATCAGAGAACTGGGGCAGGATGCCCCGGATCAAACAGGCTGAATTGATAACACCGCACCAGAAGGCGAAGAACAGAAAATCATCTATAGCAATCTTCAGACAGTTAAACCCGTTATCCAAAACAGTTATGAGATATGCTGCTGAGCAGGCAACAAGACATGAGGGGCATAGTGCCCCGGCGAGGCAGAATGCCCCAAAAGAGGACAAACTATTGAAAAAAGCAACTCAAGTTTGCTTATATCTCTGTAATTTTCTGTACAGTGTTTTTCTATCCACTCCCATAATTCTTGCTGCCATAGTTCGGTTACCCTTGGTATTTTCAAGTACATACATAATATACCTGCGCTCCATTTCTTCCAGGGTAATCAACTCCATAGGATCCTGGGAGCTCAGGAGAAAATGATCCTGGGCAGACATACGGATTTTCTCAGGGAGATCTTCCAACACTATTTTATCGTACAAGGTGAGTGCCACCGCATGTTCCATAGCGTTACGAAGTTCACGGACATTGCCGGGCCAGTTATAGTTAAGTAATTTTTCCGCTGCTGGCTCAGATATCCCGGTAACAGCCTTATTTTGACGCTCTGAGAACTGTTCAATGAATTTGTTGGCCAATAGCAAAACATCGCCTCCTCGTGCACGAAGCGGTGGCATATGCAGATGGATAACATTTAATCTGTAAAAAAGATCTTCGCGAAACAGACCATCTTCAATGGCGGATTCCAGATCGCGGTTAGTGGCGGCAATGATGCGCACATTAAAATGTTGTTCACTGGTGCCGCCGACAGGCCTGACACAACGCTCCTCCAGAGCTCGGAGTAACTTAGGTTGCAGGTCCAGGGGAATTTCTCCAACTTCATCAAGAAACAAGGTGCCTCCATCGGCTTCCAGAAACAGTCCTTTTGTCGTTTGGCTGGCACTTGTAAACGCCCCTTTTTTATGCCCGAAAAGTTCACTTTCGAGCAACTGACCGGGCATGGCAGCACAATTAATTGTTATCAGAGGCTTGTCGCTTCGTCGACTGTGTTGATGTACTGCACGGGCAACCAGTTCTTTACCTGAGCCACTTTCACCAGTAATGAGCAACGATGCCTCAGAATCCGCAATACGACGCAGCTGGGAAAATAACTCTTCCATGACTGAACTCTGCCCAATCAACCAGTCGAATTTCTGAGGTAGACTTACTTCTTTACTGAGCAACTGGACAGTTCTCTGTAATTCCCTATAACGAGAAGCTCTCTCCAAAGACAAGGCCAGAATATCCAGATCAAGTGGTTTGGTAACAAAGTCATACGCGCCAGCTCGAATAGCAGCTATGGCTGTATCCATACTTCCAAAAGCTGTCATAATGACAACTGGAATATCTCTCATTTTAGCCATGATATCGCTGCAGATATCCAACCCATTCATATCTGGCAGGTTGATATCTGCAAGAACCACATCTGTATCATGCATATCAACTGCAGCAAGCCCTTCTTTCCCCAATGTATAGGTCGATATCTGGAAATCTCTTCTGGCAAGGCCAGCGGAGAGCATATCACACATCTCCTGATCGTCTTCAATGACAACAATATTACCTCTCATCCACGATCTCCTTTACAGGAAGGTACACTGAAAAACAGGTGCCTCGACGTGGCACACTTTCCACTTCTATCCAGCCATTATGTTCTTCCACAATACCATGCGCAATGGAAAGTCCGAGTCCGGTTCCTGTACCAAGCTTTTTAGTGGTGAAAAACGGGGTAAATATATGTTCCAGATTTTTATCTGCTATCCCCTCTCCTTCATCTTCGATACGCAACTTTAAAATATAGGCAACGGTCTCCCGCTGTATCTGTGTCTGATCCGCTGGTACATTACTCACAGTAACGTCTACCTTTCCACCACCTGGCATTGCCTGTATGCTGTTCATGAGTAAATTCACGAGCACCTGCTGAATCTGGGAACCATCTGCATCTAAAACCGCACGAGTATCGGGAAGAACGTGAAGAGCAAATTCCACTCGCTGTTTATTGGCCATAGGGTATAAAAATTGAAAGACCTGTTTTATAAGAAAAACTATATTTTCCTCTGCTATTTTCTGTTTTGGCCTTCTGGTAAAATCAAGAAGTTGACGCACAATGACCGTCATACGTTCAGCCTGATTCTGAATAATTGTTGCGCACTCCTGTATTTCATCCTGGGTAAGATCTTCTCGAATAATCATCTTGGCTCGGCCGTCCACAACATTCAACGGTGTACCAATTTCATGGGCTATACCTGCCGAAATAAGGCCAAAAGTTGACAGTCGTTCTGTATGGCGCAGCTGCTCCAGAGTTTTTAAGCGTGCATCACATTCAAATTTTATTTTCTCCTTGGCAATAAGAAGCCTTGAGCACATCTCATTAAGTGTTTGAGCCAATCTGGCAAACTCCTCATTCCCTTTGAAGGCAACAGTCGTACAAAGATCCCCAGTTCCAATACGTTCGACCTGCTCTATCAACCTTTGCAGGGGTACCCGAATACTCCTGTTCATAAATAAATAGAGAATCGCACCATAAATACATCCCAGCAAAATGGTTATAACCACGGCTCTGAGCATCATTTTATGCGCATAGTTTTTTAAGGTGGACAAGGGCTGCCTTATCTGTAAAACACCAGAATCAATGTATGCATTCATCACAGGAATATACGTATAGATGAACATATCTCCCTGTTCATCAGCCTGTTTGAAATGAACAGGACTACCTTTACGCAGTTGCTCTCTTTCCGATATTTCAAGTAAAGACGGTATTTGAGGAGAGCGATTTTTCTCAAGCCAGACCCATTGAATATTCATCCCACCATCGATTTGTGCATGGGAAATCAAATCCAACGCGAGGGCCTCATTATTCTCCTCCCAAGCATGATTCAAAACACCGGAAAGGCTTTTGCCTATTTGCTCCGCACTTCGTTTAAGATTTAACTCAAACTGCCTGGTTTCAACCTGATAACTTAAGAATTCATCAAGGCAAATAAGAATTATAGTTCCCAAAAGCAGAGAAATAAGCAGTCGATAAAAAAGTTTCATTTTGTAAGCGACAGAATCTTTGTTTATGTTTTGTTACCATTCACTGACGGATAAAGATGCAGGTGTCCAGGCACTGTAATGCTTCAGATATGCACACGTTGGCTGGAGAGCTATCATTCAGCTATGATAACTGCTCAAAGTGCAGCTGAACTTAACGCGATCAGCCCGGCTTACGTATGACCAAATACGCTGCGCCAGCCTGCTTGCGAGAAGCTCCGGCACGCTGTAAGCAGTTTCAAATACAGGGGAGTTGTCACGCTTAATAACTACCCCTGTTAGGGTTTATCATCTCTATATATTTAGCTCCAATATTCTCCTGGAGGAATAGGCAATAAATCAGGAGAAATAGTCTACCCTATACAGTCCATGCTTGTGTACAATATGGCACTATTATTGGCATACATGAGGTTGATTGAGCCAAACATATTTTGAATAGCAAATATAAGCAATACCTTAGAGGTATAAGGAGCCCAAATGTTGTACAGGACCGTACCAAAAAACGGAGACAAACTGTCAATCCTCGGTTTTGGAGCCATGCGTTTGGCCTCCAATGAAGACGGCAGTATCAATGAAAAAAAAGCTATTGCACAAATGCGCAGAGTCATTGATAGCGGGGTTAATTACATTGACACTGCCTGGCCCTATCATGGTGGCCAGAGCGAATTGATAGTCGCAAAAGCGCTTAAGGACGGGTATCGTGAAAAAGTTAAGATAGCAGACAAGTTGCCGCCATGGGCTATTAGAAAAAGGGAAGATATGGATACCATTCTTGACAGGCAACTTGAAAAGCTCGGCGTATCCACCATTGATTACTACCTGGTGCATGCACTGGAGGGGGATTCATGGGATCGTATGCTATCATTAGGTATTATCGACTTTCTCGAAAAAGCAAAAGTTGAAGGCAAAATCACTAATATCGGTTTTTCCTTTCACGGAAGCAACGAAGAGTTTAACCGAATTATTGATGCATATGACTGGGGATTCTGTCAGATACAGTATAATTATCTTGATACCCAGAATCAGGCAGGTACTGCAGGGCTAAAATATGCTGCCTCCAAAAACATTGCCGTGATGATTATGGAACCGTTGCGAGGCGGCAACCTCAGCCGCCCGGAAGCTCCCCCTGCCATCAAGAAATTGTGGGACATGGCTGAAACGAAACGTACTCCTGTGGAATGGGCCTTACGCTGGGTGTGGAATAGTCCAGGGGTAACGGTTGTGCTTTCCGGTATGAATGATGACGAACATATTGCCCAGAATCTCGCCATTGCAGAACAGGCAGAAGTCAACTCTCTCTCTGAAGCTGAGCTGAAACTTGTCGCACAGGTTGCGGATACATATCATGATCTCATGCCCATCGGCTGTACAGGTTGCCAGTACTGCATGCCCTGCCCCGCTGGTGTTAATATCCCGAGCTGTTTTGAACTTTACAACACAGCGCTGATGTTTGAAGAACCACAGGAAAGAACCCAGTTTCGTTATGCGGTCATGAACGGCGGGGTCAGGGGAAACAAGACATATGCCTCGCAGTGTATTGAATGTGGCCAGTGTATGGAACATTGCCCCCAGCATATCCAGATTCCCGAGCGACTCAAAGAGGTAGCGGCGTTCTGTGAAGCAGATGGCATTGTCGAGAACGTCCATAGCGCACTGAGCGGTAATATTGATTAACCTTTTTCCATGTGCAGACACCTGATCAGGTGTCTGCATATCTTTTCATAATGAATATTCTCTACTATGACTGCTTTGCAGGTATAAGCGGCGACATGAACATGGCCGCCATGATCAGCCTGGGTGTCGACCCCGATTACCTGAAAAAAGAGCTGGCCAAACTCCATATTGATGAAGAATTCAGCCTTGACGTATCGGTTGATAAACGTAAAGGCATACAGGGCACCCGTGTGGATGTGGTGTTGAAGAGGGATGATCACCACCAGCATCACCATGAACACAGCCACTATGCCCACCGCAATTTGAAAGATATCGAAACAATCATCAATGAAAGCAAGCTTGATAACAAAATAAAGGAAACAAGCCTGGCTATTTTCAGGCGCGTTGCAGAAGCAGAGGCCAAAATCCATGGCAAAGCCCTCGATGCTGTTCACTTCCATGAAGTAGGAGCTACCGACTCCATCGTCGACATCGTGGGGGCTGCTATCTGTTTTCATGCCCTGGACATCGATGAAGTCTGGTGTTCGCCAGTAGAACTTGGCGGAGGATTTATTACATGCGCCCATGGGGTTATGCCTGTCCCTGCTCCCGCCACTTTGGAAATCCTGACTGGAGTTCCCACCAAACGTGGCGCCATACAACAGGAAACCACCACACCAACCGGAGCGGCAATTCTCGCCGAACTGGTTAACCGCTTCGAATCATCTCCAGAGATAACTACGCTCAAAACCGGTTATGGTATCGGCCATAGAGACACTGAGATCCCGAATGTGCTTCGTGTCAGTATTGCTACGCTTGAATCCTCACATGACCGGCTCCAGTCAACCCCAGCCTGTCTGCTGGAATGTAATATTGACGATATGACGGGAGAAATGCTTGGCGATACCATGAACAGGCTCTTGGAAGCAGGAGCTATGGATGTTCATTTCACATCCATTGTCATGAAAAAAAATCGTCCTGCTACAACTCTTTCCGTTTTATGCAGTTTGGAAGAAGAAGATAACTTCAAACGACTGATTTTCAGACATACAACCACATTGGGGATCAAATCCATCCCTATTAACAAAACCGTCCTTGAAATCTCCTTTGAACAATTGAAAACACCATTGGGGAGCGTGACCATGAAAAATGCTATCCTGGACGGAAAAGTCATCCGCTCCAAACCCGAACTGGAAGATTGCAGCAGACTTGCTCAACAAAACGATATACCATTAGGAGAAGTGTACCTACAGATCGGAAAAGTGAGAAAGCTATAGTTTCCTAAAAGAAGGCAACTACCCACAGAAAGAGCGATCACACCTGGAAATTTTCATGTATTTTCAACCACTTACAAGTCACTGATATTTTCACAGGCAGGCTGTGCAGCGCATAAATCCAAACGTTAGCCAGGCTGATCGTGAAAAGTTAAGGGGTACTGTAAGCAGTTACAAGGCCTAATGACCGGGTAGCTGCGATAAGTGCCAACTTTTGACATGACAAAGTGATATTCACTGGTATCCTGTTAGATCTTCATACTTTATTGGAGGGTCTACCCCCAATGGTCTGATGTGATGTTAAAGAAGCTACAGAACAGGTATTTTTTTCTGACGTTTGATCTGAGTGCCGACTTTGGCAGTTTTTCCTGCTTGATTCCTTTTACCACAAGGGCATAATCAGCACCTTGGTCGATTATTTGCCTCGCAATTTTTTTCTGGCAACCCATTGCATCGATGGTCACTATGCAGCCTTTAATATCAAGCAAATTGAGCAGCTTCGGGATTGCATTAATTTCATTAGATTTTTCGTCTGTTTTGACCAGGCCAAGCACCAAACTGTTTTTTGCCGCCCAAGCGCTAACCATATGGACAGCTTTTTTTGCCAATCGACTTTTTGTAAGAACGACGAACAGTTTTGCCATTTATGGGCACAACTTGACCATCGGTAACTGTAAAAACGTCTTGAACCCAGGCTGAAAAACATTCTTGAAACCGAACCGGAGAAATCCGTGCGAAGACTCTGCCGAACGTATGATGTGATGGAATTCCATAAGGCCAGGCAAGAAAGGTGCTCAACCATTCTTGCTTGGCAAGTCCGTATTCTTGAATGGGTTTCCAGCCATCTACACCGCAAATGGTACCGCAGATGGCAATTACAAGAATAAGACGATGTAAGAAAGTAGACTATTTGCTTGAGTATAGGTTATTGCCCATGCGATTGCCCTGCGACATACGGCGCTTGCGATTTTTATTTAATCAGGCAGTGAAATACTTGCCCTCAGGCCAAGGATTTCACTGCCTGATTAAATAATGAGGGATCGCCCATCATTTTTTTTATCTGCCCAAGAGATTATCCGTTACAGAAATACAAACCACCGGGACATGAAGCATTGGGATGGCAATGCTTCATGTCCGGCTCCTCGTTGCTACGGCAAGATCCCTACTGATGGGGTTCCTGGAAATTGAGAAGATGTGATGACCGCTCACAGGAGGAGCGGTGCAAAGTATCGGGTCACAGGTAAACCTGGCTGATCTCGGATATGTCAGAGGCCCTGTGAACAGCCCTGATATTACTTCTCAACCTCGTAGCCAGCTCCCTTCCATGCAAAGATTCCACCAGGATAACGATACACGTTTGTGTAGCCGAGCTTTACCGCCCAGGCAGCACCGTTATGGCTTCTTGTGCATTTAACGAACCCGCAATATACAACAATTTTTTTGCTTTTATCCGGTCCCAGTAAAGCTTCGTAATCGGCAACAGATTTCCCGTCTGTTTCCTTTGCATCCCAGTCAGTCATGTCGGGGATGGGGAATAAAAACTGCTGCGCCCCGGGCACATGGTTCTTTTTATAGCTGGCTTCGTACGGCATGGTGTCGAGAATGAGCATATCCTCACCACTTTCCATGGCCTTGTGCAACTCTTCCGTGGTGATTACATCATAGCCGCCGCGCTGAACCTCTCGCACGAGTTTCACCGCTGAGGTCTCTATTTCGACTTCTTTTTCAAATTTTGACGTTCCAAAAGCAAAAGCATTAGAACCACAACAAACAATGCCAAACAGCAAAACAGCAGATACAATTTTTTTCATGGGTACTCTCCACACTGTGTATAGGGGAATCGATAGGTGTACCAGAAACAGTACAATAGAGGAAGACACAGCAACATATCACGGGCAAGTGCGGTCCTAAGTCCGGAAAATGCCTTATGCTCAATATCCTCCGGGCCAAAACAACCACAATCAATATCCAGACCAAGCCATATACCGTAGGAAAGCACTGTAATAAACAGCAGCATGAGCGCGGCAGCCAGCCAAAGCCCGGATCGTTTTCCTCGTATCAACAAAAATGCCGCCAGCAATTCAGCAAGCGGCAGTACGACAGCAGCAGGAAAAACAAGCATATCAGGGACAAGACCATATGCCCCGACAACCTCTGCAAAATCATCAGGTGCCAGCAGTTTTGGGACTCCCGCAAGCACCATGATACAGGCAAGGAGCCACCGGGATATCCTGTAGAGCCAAAGCCCAAGTCTCCGACACGTCACTGTACATTTTCCATGTATGCCATCCAATGCAATACGTTCTATATGCTGCAACCTCAGGGCACCTTGAAAATTGAGGAAATTTGTTCAAATGCAAGGCGCACACTACACTGTAGCCCAGGCATATACCTCATATCCGAGCCTGCGCTTACCTCCGAGGATGCAGTTCTGAGCCCAGTGAGGTAATCGCAGACTCCGTAAAGCTGAGCAAATCAGCAATTTTTTCAAGGTTCCCGTAAGTTGATCACGGGGTAAATACGATCGCGACTCCAATTACCACTGAGTTGGCAGCTGGTCAGGGCATGTTGCTGCACCAATGGAAAGCAATATCTCAAAAAATCACCTCTTTGTCAAATAGCCAAAACCTATCAGGTAATCCGCATGTAAATTTTCTGATTATTTCGGATTTAGGGGAGCCCTTCGAAATCCGCCAAGAGAGGAAAAAATCAAAAGGTTTTGTAGCCAACAATCGTGATATCGGCCGCCATTCAACTTTTCAGATGGACTTTTAATCCAGCATGTTGTTTTACCGTTTTTGTTTTTTTGTTGAGCAAAATTCTTGATGAGCACCCAACCTCGAATATTTTGTTCCGCTGCTTCCAAGGTACCGTGAAAATATCTCGTATTGTACAGGTGGCGATCCATTTCCTGCATTAACCGGTCGAGCATATTGCTTGTTCTGTGATTTCCCTTATACTTGTATGCCATGGAGTAATTGGACATATTGCTTTTGAGCTTCTTCAACGGGTCCAGTATCACATTAGGATACGATTCGCGTTGTGCCGCTTCCACAAGTCTTCTGATTTTCTTAAAAAAAAATGAACGCCTTGTGGGTGCTTCAAAACACTCCCAAAGCGTTGTCGCTACCGTGACGAATAGCTCCCGGTGTTTATTGGGGTCTGCTCACGAAACGGAAAAAATAGCACGCTAAGACATTTCGATTGCGTGACGAGCCTTTTTATTAGGCCCAATGGGCGGGTAGCACAATTTGAAAGAGTTACTACCGAAAGTGATGTCAGAGGGAGTTGCTCAAACAAAGCACGTGTCGAAAGATACAGGAGTAATCTAAAATTAGAGTGAATTACAAAAATCTTGATGTTTCAAGTGGTAATTTTAACCCCGGATATGGTCTAGAACTAAGAAAAAGACCTTTTTTTCATATAGTCATAAATACTCATTGGCAATAATAGTAATGGTACTCCCAATATGACTACCAGTGATTTTAACTTTATCTCTCCATTGCACAGAAAGAATACCATTGAAACGGTTAATATGCTTAGAAAAAACCTAAAAGCAATTTTAAGGAAGCTGTCATTACCATACCATTTTTCTAACAAATTATGCCTCCACAAAAAATAGGCTATTCATGGTTGAGGGACAAAAACAATCGCTGGTTCGGCGACAAGAATTTGTTTTAACTTTTTGTAAAGGGATTCGACTGCAACTTTTGTGTCAGCACCCAAAAGTCGCCTCAAAAATGAAGGTTCTGCAGCCACTATGCATGTCCAAACAATATCTTGACCTTGTGGTAACCGGTCATTCGACGCAGACTTCTCGTAATCATGAACGCTAACGCAACCCACCCATAGCAAATAAGGTTTACGTTGTACGACGACACACCAACCCCAGTCTTCTGGGATAATCTCTGCACGCCCAACGCTTTCTTCGTCTAATCGAATTTTGACCCAATTTGCGAGCTGTCGACCGAAGCATAAAGGATTGGTTTCCTGGTCCTCCTCGGGTTCTATATCAAAAAGATCAGTTTTAAACCAAAGTTGTTTTTGAATCATTTCTTCAACAAATAGGAGTAACCTTAATCATACACACTTGAACAAAAATCATAGATTGCAGTTAGCAAGGTTAAGCTTAGAAGGCCTCGAGTCCTTCATCCTGCACCGCATACTAGATATTCTGAAGACAGAGGGTAGAGATTGCCCTGAGTGCAAGAGTAACTGACACTCCTAACATTCAAACCAATTCCCAGAAGCATATAAATCAACATCTAGCTCAAGTCCCAAGCCATTCAAATGAGATAGCTGTTTGTTATTCAAATGCCATCCCCATGTGTATTGAACAGTAAGCGACTATCAAACCCCAGTGGGATCGCCAGAGATCTTCAATATTTCGTTGGTTAGATTTTTTGGCAGGAGTGCACGGTAATCATCGGTACTTTGCGCAAAAGGAATATTCTCAAAAATATACCTAAGATACTTATAAGCATCGAGCCCATTGGCCTTGGCTGACTCAACCAATGAATATAATGCAGCACTGGCCTCTGCTCCCCGTTGAGTACCGGCGAACAACCAATTCTTCCTTCCGACAGTGAAAGGACGGATAGCATTTTCCAGTAGATTGTTATCCGGCGTGACACATCCATTTTTCAGGTAAGCAGAGAGTTTAAATTCTTCCAAAACCGGTTGAACTTCTTCAAGACGTAACTGAACCAGCTCGTCCGGTGTCAGCCCGAGTTTTCTGGCTTTGTTTTCGGTGGCATAAATCTACCTGATAGCTTTGATGGCAACAGCTGTAGCCCCGGTTTGCGCCTTTTTCCCTTTGGCTTTATCAGCATCGACAAATTTCCTGCGAGCATGAGCCCAGCAGCCGACATGCACTACTCCATCTTTACTGTCGAGAAAGTCATAACCATTGTACCCATCGGTCTGCACCACACCTTGATAATCACCAAGAAGCACCTTGGCGACTTGTCCAGCCCGGCTGGGAGAATAATGATACCTAAATCTTGCAAGTACCCTTTAGCAGGTCAATTGCATTCAAATTTCTCTTTTAAAGCACTTCGCAAAACAGACGCCTGACTACTAAATGTATCGAGGCTCTATGAAGCCACCTAAATTACCAGCGAGAAAACCTATTTTTCCAGCAAATATCCGGAAAAAAGGCGCAAGAATCCACTGAAAATTCCAGTATGTTAAAATGTTGACTCTGTGCGACTCAGTTCAAACCGACAGCAACCCAGGCATCCCATTGATTTGGATACAAATGATTTGCCGGTATCTTCAACCGCTGCTGATTTGAGCCTGTTATTAATCTGCCTGCTACTCTGACCAGAAATGTACGTATTGTTGCTGGCTCCCAACGGAGTAGTTGTTTATTCCCACTGCATAGCGCCATCCAGTGAACTGTATTGTATGCCAGAATAGAACACTGGAAGAAAGCGCTACTCCCCCAGAAATCGTCCATCTTTATGTGCCCAAGTGCCATTTGATTCTTGGCCTCTTCTATCCATGTTTCGCAGGTAGCTCTCTTTCCATAACACTTATGGACTTCCCAACAAGTTAACTCTTCACTGGTGACATAGCAGAAGAAGTCATACTCTTTCATCTCAAACAATCGCCTTGGGCCGGCATTATTCTCTGATTTACGTTCCTGCCTTACACCTATAAAACGACGAGCACAGCTCCAGTTTCCGCATTGATGCCAGAAAACACATTGTTCCCAACCCGGTTTGCCAGGGATACTTACCCATGTCTGGCACAAGAGCAACTCCTTCAAACCTTTAAGCTTTACCTTAACCAGATAGCGATGGCCATATTTGTCGAGAAGGTCAAACAGTTGTCCATTGAAAAAACCGCTGTCACCGCGAAACAGAATGGTTTGATGTTTTGGTAAATGGGCCAGCAGCTGTTTGGTAAACTCTACTATTCCATTGCTCGTATAAGCGTCTCCGCTTCTAAGCCAGCCTTGCAAAATCTCTTTGGTCTCAGCGCAAAAGGCGAGGAGTGGATGATATGAGGCCTTGCCTTTGCGAAAAGGATTGTAGCCTTTTTTTACTCCCTGCTGCTTACCAAAAGCTGTTTTTTCCGTTGAATCTACATCTACCACACGGCAAGAACGAACAGCAATTGTGGAGGTGCCTTTTCTCAGTGCCTTCCTCCAGGATTTTGCGCGCATCCTGTGATTCAAGGTTTCAAATTGAGAGACCTGCCCTCTTTGAAGGTACGAAACAGACGACCTAAG
>NZ_AUCV01000067.1 GCF_000429945.1 Desulfogranum japonicum DSM 18378
CGACTGCGAAAGTGAAGCGGGGACCTTTGTCCGGCATATTGAGAAAGAAATGGATTCGCTGTTCACGTTTCTTGTCGAAGAAAATGTAGACCCTACAAATAATTTTGCAGAGCGCATGATCCGTTTCGCGGTTCTCTGGCGTAAACGTTCCCAAGGCACCAAATCTGAAAAGGGTAACCGCTGGGTCGAACGTATACTGACACTCAGGCAGACCTGTCGACTTCAGGGCAAGTCAACATACGAAATCCTGGTCGACGCCATGGAAAACTATTTCAAAGACCAGCAACCCGATTTGCAGTGGATCAGGCAGGCTACCTGAGCCCCCTGTGATCAGTTACCCTTAACGTGTATGGATAGGTCATTTGTCCTATAATACTCCGCAGGTTTTAGTTTGACACTAACTTACTGAGTTTGCGTCGCTGATAATGACTATTATCTGTTGTTCCTCTGTGAAAGTTCTTTGACCATTATTCCTCCATAGCGTACCATTATAATAGGCTGGTTTTCTATCAGCACTGCAGATAAGGCACCTTAGTCTAGGGGGGGAACATGAGTCAGTTGAGAAAGTTTGTCATCCCTGAACTGGTATTCGGTGATGGTGCAGTTCATGTACTTGGGCGTTACGCAAACAACTTCGGTTCAGAAAAAGTGCTCATCGTAACGGATGCCGGACTTATAGCAACTCCGTGGGTGGATAAAGCCGTAGACCTGCTCAGGGAGGAGGGCATTGCTTCAGTCGTATTCAGCGATGTAAGCCCAAATCCCCGTGATTTCCAGGTTCACGCCGGAGCAGAAATGTACCATAAGGCTGGTTGTGATATTATTATTGCCGTTGGTGGCGGCAGTGCCATGGACTGTGCCAAAGGCATAGGGATTCTGGCAACCAATGAGGGCGGTATATCCTCTTTTCAGGGTGTGGATAATGTGAAAGTCCCCTGTCCACCCCTTATCTGCATTCCCACAACAGCAGGAACCTCGGCTGATGTTTCCCAATTTGCCATAATCAGTGATAGTGCTGAACAGGTTAAAATGGCAATTATCAGTAAAACCATGGTGCCGGATGTGGCACTTATTGATCCACGCCTGACCATGACTATGGATCCGGCTTTGACAGCCCACACTGGAATCGATGCCCTGGTTCATGCGGTTGAAGCATATGTTTCCACCGGCAACTCCGCCTTGACTGATGTACATGCCCTGAAGGCAATCGAACTGATTCTGAAATATTTGCCTAAAGTCGTGAAGGAACCAGACAGCTATGCCTGGAGAGAAAAAGTCATGTTTGCCAGCCTCCATGCCGGTCTGGCCTTTTCCAACGCCAGTCTTGGTGCTGTACATGCTATGGCACATAGCCTTGGGGGAACACTGGATTTAGCCCACGGAGAGTGCAATGCGTTACTCCTTGAACATGTTGTTGCATATAATTATTCCTATGCCGTGGAAAGATACGAACGTATAGGAAAGATTGTGGAAATCGGTTTGGGGATGCAGGAGGTGTCAGGGGTAGAGGCTATCTGTCAGGGGTTCAGGAGATTTCGCGAGCATATGGGCGTGAAAGGGGGGCTTGGCCAACGTGGGGTGAGCAGTGAAAATATACCAGTACTTGCCGAAAAAGCCATGTCTGACCCATGTCTGGTTACCAACCCGCATTTTCCGAATCAGAGGGAATTAGAGGAAATTTATGAAAAAGCACTCTGATGCCTCTCCCTCCTGGGAATTATTGCGTGACGGTGTTGTCGGGCTGGGAGAAAGATCGGCCAGGAAAAGTTATTATCCGGAATTACGGTCTAAAGTTGAAGATCTGAACCGGCAGCGTAATTTTTATCAATCCACGTTGAACTCCATCCCCGATGCTGTTCTGGTTACAGACCATAATGACATTATCATAGAATGTAATCCAGCTTTTTGCCAGATATTCGGTTACCCGGCTGACGCTGTCAACGGCATGCCTTCCGCATTGGTATTGGAAGAGGAGCCCAGTGCTTTCCGCAGTGACGATTATTTACCTGAGACTTCAAGGCGTTTTAAAAAAGGTGATAACTCTACGTTTGTGGGAGAATACCGGAGAAATGATATTCGCAACGATAAAGGCGAACTTTTAGGCCATCTGGAAATCATCAGGGATCTTTCAGATTACATAACAGCTGTGAAAAAGCAACGGCAATTGGAAGATCAACTTCGGCAATCACAGAAAATGGAAGCCATCGGTACCCTGGCTGCGGGGATAGCGCATGATTTTAACAACTTACTTTCTGCAATTCTCGGTTATGCGGAGCTGGCTCATCAGCGCCATGAGCCGGATGCCCAGGCCCTGCGCTATATTGAACAGATTATGGTTGCTGGAAACAAAGCCTCGGATCTGGTGCACCAGATATTGGCATTCAGCCGAAAAGAAAAGAAGAAACGAAGTGCTATCCTTCTTGCGCCTCTCATGCACGAAGCAATGGAATTGTTGCGGGCTTCAACTCCTGCAACTGTGAATATTGTCGAAGATCTTGAAGACACGGATAAACTGATTCTCGCAGATGCCGGTCAACTGCATCAGGTGTTTATTAACCTGTATACCAACGCCTTTCATGCCATGGAAGAATATGGTGGTGGAACTTTGCATATTACCATGCGTTGTGTGCATGAACAGAACGAAGAAGACGGGGCAACCGGTGAGTATTTCAAAATTACTGTGGCTGACACTGGTCCCGGAATAAGTCCGGATGTGATGAATCGCATGTACGAACCCTACTTTACGACCAAAGGGCATGCCAAGGGTACAGGACTGGGGCTTTGCGTGGTTCATGGAATTGTTGAGGGGCACAAGGGGAGAATATATGTTCAAAGTGATGCGGAACAGGGAACCGTGTTCACCCTGTTTTTTCCTGTTGCCAATGAAAAACTGGAGGCTGAACAACGGCGGGAAACAGACACCCTGGTTGGTGGCAATGAAAGCATCATGCTGGTGGATGATGAAAAAATGATAGTGGAGTATATCCGCACCTTTCTTTCCCAACTAGGGTATCAGGTTATGTCATTTCATGATGGGAAGCAAGCTCTGCAGGCTTTTGAACAGGGGCCTGAAGATTTTGATATCATCGTAACAGATTTGACCATGCCTGTTATGAGCGGTATGGATTTGGCAGAAAAAGTGTTGAAGATTCGAAAGGATATGCCCATTGTTCTTTGTTCTGGTTACAGCTCTCCCTTGTCTCCTGAGAGGGCAAGCAACCTGGGAATCAGGGAGTTCCTCATTAAACCTATTTCCCTGTATCAGCTGGCACCGGTCTTGAGAAGAATATTAGATAGTGCCTGTTCATAAATGGTCTTTTCGGAGTCTCGTTCCTCGCTAACCTAAACTTGAGCAAAAAACCTTATTTATGGACTCTTTTTGCTCGCTTCGCTGATTTTGAACTAAGGGCCGCTGAATAAAGAAAGTATCCAATATTGCTGGTCTCTCATCATCTGGTTACAATCATATAAAACGTTGCATGAGCGCGTCTATAATGCTGTCCATGTTCTCAACAGTTGCCCCCAGTTCATCACGCATCTGCTCTGTATACCTCCTGAGCTGGGGATTGGTCAGGTCATCTAACCTTGCCATTCTGTGTGTACGTCTGCCAATACAGAAAAGAAGCTGTTCTTCTTTGGGGAGGACCAGAAAATCCCTGACTGTCTGCTGGAGTTTATCGCCGCTTTCCGGCAGGGTGCCATCAATTTCAGGGAAAAGATTAAGCACATGGTCACTGCGAATGGTGGAGGTGATGCCTTCTAATGATTCCAGAAAGAGCAGGAGTTCTCTGGCAGTGTCCACATCCCCCATTTTTATAAATTTGCCTTCCTGAAACTGTCTGGTAAGTGGCGCTGCAGGTGGCAGAGCCAAGGTGCGCAAGCGAATGAAGTCAGGATTGATCTGATTGAGGGCATCTGCTGTTTCGCTCGCATTCTCCTCCCAGAGTGGCTTCCCACCCAGGCCGGGCATATAATATTCAGAAAGCTCTATACCGGCAGCTTTCACTTTTTGCCCAGCCAATATCTGGGTAGCTTTGTCAGAACCCTTGTTGACCAGCTTAAGTACCTTGTCGGATCCGGATTCCATACCGATATGAATCCTGTTTAAGCCTGCTTCAGCCATTTGCAGCAGATAATGGTCATCAATCCGGGCGATGGTATGGGAGCGACCATAGGAGGTAACCCTTTTAACCATGGGAAAAGCATTTTGCAGATGTTTCAGAATCCGGATGAAATCATCGGGATGTATAATCAGGCTGTTGCCGTCCTGAATGAAAATCGACTGCATTCCTCCAGCCACAAATTGATATGCAGCGTGCAAGGCCTGCTGATCATCGAGTGGGAAACCATTGTAGTTTGCAGGCAATGTTTTTAAGCCTGATTTTCTTGAGTCGACAATGGCTTCTGTATACATCCTGACCGTATCAATATCCCGCAGTACATGATCGATGGGACGGCGGCTGAAGGTGCTGTTCTTGTAAACCGGGCAAAAGCTGCAACGATTCCAGGGACAGTTTCTGGTAACTCTTATCAGCAGGCTTTCCGCTTCACTGGGTGGACGTATCGGACCCTGTTCAAAACCTCTATACTGCTCAGCTGGTTTCATTCATTTTCCCCATGGATCGGGTGGCAAGCTTTACGGTAGCCATGTATTGATTGAGAAAAGGGAGACCTGCCAGTGCAGGTATAAAATATCGCGAAGTGCAAAGCAGTCCGAGAGCGGCACCTGTTTCAGGATCAATGAGACCTGCAAAAAAATAGATTAAGGCTGCATCGCGTGTGCCTATACCTGCAAAGGTGAGTGGCAGCAAGCCTGCCAGAATGGCCAATGGAGAGAGAGCCAGGTTCGTGAGAAATGGTACCTCACCACGTAAAGCAAGGATGAAGAGCCATATCTGGAGAAGGTGGAGCAGCCATATACCTATGGAACCTGCAGAAAGGATAAAGAGTCTGCTGATATCACTCCAGAAATAGTGGTACATCTCCATCCATCCTGCCTCAAAAGCAGAGATTTTCTGCTGCAGTTTTTTTACAGGAATGACTTTGAAGAAGCGAAAGAAGAAAAGGCTGAACTGTTTGCTGCCAAGCATAAGAAAACAAAAGAGAAATCCACCTCCTATGCAAAGGGTCATCAGCCAGAACATCATATCTTTGGCAGGGTAGACAATCAGTCCGAGGCAACACCAGAACAGCAGGCTTAACATGTCTGAGCCTTTTTCAAAAACCACCAGTGAAAGGGCCAGAGAACCGGAGATGTTTCCCTTGTCACGCATAAAATAGGCTTTGATGACATCGCCCATTTTTGAAGGCAGTACCATGTTAAGAGAACTGGCAGCCAGGATAAGACGGTTGGATTCCAGCAGCCCCATGCCGATATTGCTTGGTGCCATAAACTGTAGACGCCAGGCTGTGGCCAGGGTAATGGGGATGACCATGGCCAGGCTGAGAAACAGCAGGCTGAGATTACATTGTTTAAAGACAATGAAAAGACGCTCGGTGTCAATGCGAAGATAAATGAGCGCGAGAATGCCCAGACTGATCAGCAGAGAAATACTACGTTTTTTATTCATAGAATCACATCTGTTCCTGAGGAAATATCCGTTCAAGACGAAAATCCTCGCCGTCTTGCAGATTCTGGATTGCTGTGGTGTAATCCGTCCATGGTTCCAGTTGGCTGTCCTGATAGGTACGACTCATGACTACATAAATGGAGGTTTGGTGACCTCCGAGACCGGCAGCCTGAACATCCTTCCAGCTTGTTGCAGAGATGGTATCATTGATCTGCCACCTGTCTCCCCGGCGTTGAAATGTACGGGTAAAAGTGAAGGGCGCCTCCTGTTTGCCGGTGATGAGCAGTTTCTGGAGGAGTTTTCTGACCAGATCAGGAAAAAATCTTCCTCCGCCATACATGATCAGGCGCAATATTATCAGATTCAGGGGCGTCATCTGTTTTTGTTTTGCCCAGCCGAACGTGCCGCTGACAGTAACACAGTCATCTTCAACATTGAGGTCATATTCTCCTACCAGATGAGCTACAGCATTGGCATTTTTCTTCCCCCTGGCGGTTACAATGGAGAACTGAGTATCTGAGCAGACCAGGGAGCCTTGGTGAAAGAGCCTGAATACCCCGCCCTTGTTCAGGGCGATGTAGAGGGTTGTGTCGTTGTGACGGTCTATGAGTAACCCTGCGTTTCGATGCCATTTTCTTTCTTCTTTGGGAATTGGACGCAATGCCGGGCGATTGGTATTGAAATGTTGCCATGCAAGCAGATAACTCCATGTGTGATGCCCGATGATATGGTCATCACCATAGGCTGCGTTCTTTTGGTTTTGCAGGCCAATGAGAAAACGATCATTGAGTTCCAGTGCTTCAGGTATCACGCTGCCTATGAGTTCAAAGCCATGGGGAAAATAATTATACGTGTTTCTGCTTGTGTACTCTCCGCCAAAAGATCCGTCCGGGTGGATAAAATCCAGAAGAAACATAATCCCTTTGCGAAGGGACGCCAGGATACTGTCATTGGGTCGATGGAGATAACATTGAGCAAGACAGCCAAGGGTAAGGGTCAGGTAGCCAGTGTCGCATCCTTCATATTCGTAAAACCATCCTTCCGAATCTTGCCAGGAAAGCACTTTTTCAAGACGCTGTTGCCGCTCTGTTTCCCATTGATCGGTGTTGAGGAGTTGCCCGGCCTTTTCCAGACACAAAGCGATGAGTGCCTGGTGATTGGATAATCTTCCACTTTCGTGATGATGGGCCAGCCAATCCGCCCTGACCTTGAAAAAATCAAGCATGTGCTGGTCAGAGAATTTCATAAGTTGGTAACTTTCCATGCATGCCAGCAGAGAAAAGGCTGCTGCGCCTCCGGCACATTCAAATGGAAAGTAATCATCGCAGGAACCATTCCGGTGTCCTGCATCGGCAGCATAGCGTATTCCTGCTGCAACCCACTGTTTGAGCGCATCCTGTTTGTAAAAGCGATTTTCGGAAG
This sequence comes from Desulfogranum japonicum DSM 18378, assembly GCF_000429945.1. Lineage (GTDB taxonomy): Bacteria > Desulfobacterota > Desulfobulbia > Desulfobulbales > Desulfobulbaceae > Desulfogranum > Desulfogranum japonicum. The sequence goes on from NZ_AUCV01000067.1 coordinate 6,993, forward strand.
CGTCTGTATGGTAGGCCAGAGCAAGGGGGAAAACAAACTCCTGAGCCATGCCACTGGGGAAGTCTATGATTTTATAGTGCCAGAAATTACGGTCAAAGCAGCCGTACGTCGGGCTGTGGGGATTGCGATCCTGCAGCGTCAGAATAACAGGAATCTGGGCCAGAGCGGAGTGAAGAAAACAGTTCTGCATGGGATGTCCCTTATGTGTTGGTTCCGGAAATTTTGTCATCACTGTCGCCCAGTTCCATTCGCCGTAAACGGACCTGAATATCCTCAAGTAATTTTCGGTTAACAGCTTGAAGATCCGCAACCATGCCGAAAATCCATAGTTGTGCTCCTAAAAGAATGAGGATGGCTGTAAGGATAAGGCTTGGTTCATGTAATCTGGACATATCTCCCAACACGTAGCGCAAAAATATCCAACGGATTCCAAGGCCAACTCCAATAGTAAAGGGGATGGTTCCAAGAATGGCAAAAAGCCTGAAGGGACGGTAGGTCATGAATATGCGAATAATCGTCAGGATCGATCGTCGCACATAGGAGGGAATGCTTTTTACCAGACGGGACGCCCGCAGATCCTTATTGGTGCGAATGGGTACGGAACGCACAGAGATATTTTTTTGCCCTGCCTGGATAATAGTCTCCAGGGTATAGGTATATTCGGTGAATACGTTGAGTTGAATGGCAGCGTGACGGCTGAAAGCGCGAAAACCGCTTGGAGCATCATCAACCTCTGTCCTGCTGGCAATGCGTACTATCTTACTGCCGAATTGTTGTAAAAATTTTTTAATATTAGAGAAATGTTCGATTTCTTTGATGGGCCTTGCGCCAATAACCATCTCGGCCTGTTGATCAAGAATCGGTTGTATTAACGCAGGGATATCTGCAGCATTATATTGATTGTCGGCATCAGTATTTACGATGATGTCCGCCCCGGCCTTAAGACTGGCTTCAATACCTGTCATGAAAGCCCGGGCCAGGCCCTGGTTATTGGTATGCCGGACAATATGGTCAACTCCCATATCCTGTGCAATTTTTACTGTGTCGTCGTAACTCCCGTCATCAATAATGAGCCATTCAACCTTGTCAACACCAGGTAATTCACGGGGGAGTTCTTGCAGGGTTATTGGAAGTGTTTCTTCTTCATTAAAACAGGGGATCTGAATGATAACTTTTGTTTTCTTACTCATATTGGATTACGATCTGATATCGGTTTTTGTTTGGAAACCACGTTGTGGTATATTTACGAGAAGTGCCCATACGCACCTGCCCAAAGCATATAATGCACAGAAAAGGGGATACTCTTTTATCCTAAATCGAATGAATGGGAAAGAGTTGTCTGGGCAAAATGCAGCTTTTTGCCTGTCCCGAAGAGCATTGTACCTTATTGCTTAATAAACCCGGAATATAAACATCTCTATGCTGAAATCGCTTATACAATTATTGCGTCATCCATTGTTGCCACTCTTTGTATGTATTGGTTTATACCTTATTCTCATTTTACCGACTGTTCCTGTACATGGTATATCAAACGACGAATTCATCGACTGTCGCATCAGTTCATCATATTTTAAAGACAAGAGCAGTTGGTTGACCGGGATGGATATTGATCCCTCTCAGTCAAGGCTCCCCATGTGGCTGACAGCGGTTGGTTCTCTTGTCGATGGTACGCCGGACTATATCACTGCACGATATGTCAGTTGCTTCTTCGGCTGCCTTACACTGATTGGGGTTTATCTTTGTTGTCTGCTTGTGAGTAACAGGAGAATGGCTCTCATTGCCACCGTTTTTCTGGCTGTAAGTCCCTATTTTCTTGCATTTTCAAAAGTTGCCGGAACCGAAGGCGATGCCTTGTTCACCTGTATGTCTGCCTGGTTAATGCTGAGCCTTGTGTACTGGGCAAAATCGCCCAACTTGGGACGCACTGTTTTGATAGCCCTGGCTGCAGGGATGACTGTATCTGCCAAAGTTGTCGGAGCTGTCTGGATACCTGCCATACTCCCTTTGCTTTTCATCTTCAAAGCAATGGAAAAACCGTACAAGGGCAATCAAAAGGCCATGTTGCTGTTGGTCTGTATTGCCGTTGGGCTGGCTGCATTGGCTTATGGACTCATCGCTTCAGGAGCAAGTCACGTAGCAAATCTCAATAATCCATATGACAGGTTACCAACTTGGGGGAAATTGTTCCACTATTTGAGTGTTTTTCTTCCGTGGCTGGCCTGTATTGGTGGTGCTATACTCTGGAGGAAAAAGACAGTTCATCCGGTGTTGAGCGGGTTGTTGATACTTGCTGGATCTTTATTGACCTTTTTTGTCGTCCCACCTGTACATACCACCAATGGTTCACTTTTGCAGGGAATATACAGGGAATTTGTCCATAATAAAGAGCAGCTTAGTGGAATGGCCATCTACTCTGCAGCTGGGTTGAATTTTTTGTCAGTGTTTATAAAAAACTCTCCCGCTGTAGGTTTGCTGTTGTTTCTTTCTTTTGTCAGCTCGTTCTTTTTTCTTAAAAGACAGCCTCTTTTAGTTATTGCTATCATACCACTCGTTGTTTATCCGCTGTTTCTTGTTGTCAATGCCCGAGCACAGACGTTCTACATGATGGCGGTCATGCCGCAACTGGCAATGCTGGGGGGGTATTTCCTTAGTATGTTGTATGAAAGGTCAAGAGCATTCAGTTATATTCTAGGCTGTGTATGTTGCCTCAATCTTGCCTATGACCTGACTGTTTCCTACCCTGATTATCATCTCAACGGATATCAATACGTGGGAGAGCGTTATATTGCGGGGAGAAGCAGTGTCGGCTACAAGGGGTTGGTTCAGACTCCATCGGACGGCACAATCCAGGTGATGGACTGGGCAAAGGAAAACATCCCACCTGGCGACTGGGTCATCACCTACCTGAGGTACCGGATGATGATTGTTGGCCTGAGCCCAAATCTCAGACTGCCATTTCATGTTCGTAACGGTTTGGATCCGAGAAGAGATTTTTCCAGAGCAGACTGGGTTCTTACCCACATTAATTATATGCTCGATACCAATTATGTTCGCCAGACTCCACGGGAATCAATCTACACCTATCCGTATTTTGACATGAATGTGCTGCAAAGAGATTTTGAGAAAGTGTATTCGGTAAAAAGAGCTTTCGGTATAGAGGTGGCAACAGTGTGGAAAAGAAAAAATCCCATACCGCAGAATGAATAATCGTGTTCCATCCATTGATGGACCTGTGGAATTCTGAACATTCCTGAACAGATTGGTGTTCAGGAATGTTCCACAACAGTCATAACACTGTCATACATACAGGATACCTGTCATGGTTTGTTTTGTGTGTTGAGGAGATGCAGACCATTGGCAAGGCTTGTATCGATCATTTGCGAAACCCTGCGAATCTTGCGACGTTCATTCAAGAGATAGTCTTGTAGCACAGCCTGCTGCTCATCCTTTGGTGGTTGATATTCCCGCATCCACTGCATCATTTCCGAGTGCGCATGCTGAAGGTCTTCAATGCCCTTGGCAAGAGCTGTTGATGGACCTGTTAGGGCTTGAAGGTCCTGCAATTTGAGCTTTAGCTCGTACATATCTGTCATCTTTTCCATGGCTTCATCATGGATTGCCATGACCTCGCTGGCCAGTTCCTGGTTATCTGCCAGTGTGGCTGTGCTGAATGTCAGGCAAAGTGCCAATAGTGCCAATAGTATTCGAAAGTGAGTCATCCGAGAAAGCTCCTTCTTGTTTTTGGAGGCATTTATCAAGCCATTGTTTGATATGCAGGTCTGTTGTGGCATCGCCCCATCGCGTGAGAAGGTATGAGACCAGAGTTGTTATTTCTTCTGTCGACAGTTTCTCATTCCCAGGCATGATGCCGTTAAATGATTCGCCATTGACCACCAGTTCGCCTTTGAGACCAAAGCGAATGATGCAGGGGAGCCGGTTCACATCCCTGGTTAGCAAAAGAGATCCCGTAATGGGTGGATATACCCGTAAAAATCCTTCTCCGTCATTTCCATGGCATCCCGCACAATAGGTCTGGTAGATACGTTTACCCTGGTGGTGCCCGGTTGTTGTTCCGGTTATGGACAAAGCGGGCGAGAGTATCCCGGCAAGGATAATTGGTAGAGCTGTTTTCTTAAGTTTTTTAATCATTGAGCAGGGTTTTCATGTCTGTGATGAGGGTATCGACTTCAGTTGCATCTGTCCCGTTGTAATACCCTCGTATGCGTTGCTGTTTATCCATGAGTACAAAAGAACCACTATGGATATATCCTCCCGGAACCTCTTCGTTTTTCATTGCCCCCAGCATATAATGTTTTGCCATGGCAAAAATCTCGTCCTGCGAGCCGGTAACCATTTGCCATTTTTCCGTTCTAATACCAAATCCTTCGGCATATTTGTGCAGAACTTCGGCCGTATCATGCTCTGGATCTATAGTATGGGAGAATAGCAGTACATCAGGATGATTTTCGAACTGTTCATAGATGCGATGCATCTGCCGTTTCATAATGGGGCAGATTGAGGGGCAGGTCGTGAAGAAAAAGTCGGTGACCACTACCTTGTTTTTGAAAACATCAGGAGTGACCGGCTGGTTGTCCTGGTTGGTAAAGGTAAAATCTTTGTTAAAGGTTCCCAGAACCGGCAATTTATTGGCAGACTGGTCACTGCAGGACGTACATTGAAAGGCTATTGCACACAGGAGACATATCAATAGAGAGCAGGAACTGGAAATATTCATCTAAACCTCATACTTGCGGGGTTGAACCGATAGTTAACAACACCATCAGGCAGATCATATATCCGTTGAGGGACACAAACAGCATTTTATAGTGTGGCGCCTCTCGGAAGAACAGTTGATGAACAAAAAAGAGCAGAAAAAGAGGCGCAGCCAGAAGCAGGCCTGTTCTGAATGGTTGAGTCAAAAAGCCCGGCAGTCCGGTAAAAAGGAGGACGACAAGGGTGAATGAAACTAACCATGCTGTTACAATCCGTTTCACTCTGGCTGTGGAACAACGTGTGACAAGGTTCATGAAACAGTTGTTTTTTTTTGCACTTTCCCTGTATTCCAGGAGAACGAGACAGCAATGAGGAAGTTGCCAGAGAAAAAACAGGGCGGCAACTGCCCATATCAGAGGATTGGCAAATGATCCTTCGGAAGCATACCAGCCAATCAGTGGAGGAAGCGATCCGCTAATTCCACCGGGAATCAGAGCGAGTTCTGTGCGGGTTTTGAGGGGGGTGTAGATGAAATTGTAGATAATCACTGCAAACAGGCCAAGAAAGAGTACCCATGACACGCCCTGGCTTATACATAAAAGACAGCTGCCGGCAGTAATCAGTATAATCGTGATTACCCAGGCTAGGTGCAGGGTGAGTGTTCCGGTTACCAGGGGGCGTTTGCTGGTTCGCGCGCAGAGACTGTCCTGTGAACGTTCCTGTATGGAGTTGAGAGATGCTCCACCACAGGCAAGAAGAACGACCCCAAACGAGACGGCTGCCATGGTGAGGAGCTGGTCGAACCGATGTGACAACAGGTACCCGAAAGCTGTGGACAGGCCAACCATGAGGCAAAGTGGTACTTTGGCAAGCTTGCTGATCTCTCGAAGGTAAAAAAGCATGTTACTCTTCTTCTTCCAGCCAGGTCTCATATTGTTCCATGGTAACAACCTCCAGGGTAGCTGTCATGGAAGAGTGACTCGTACCGCAATATTCGGTGCACAGTATATCGTATGTTCCTGTTTCTTTGGGGTGGAAATAAACATAGGTGGGCATTCCTTTTACAGCATCTGCTTTTACCCGGAATGCAGGAATGAAAAAAGAGTGCAGCACATCAATTGATTCGATATTCAGTTTTATCGGTTTGTTTACTGGAACAACTAACTCATTTTCTGTCTCTTTGTCATTCTCATATATAAATATCCAGGAGAACATCTGCCCAAGAACCTCAATTTCTATGGCATCTTTTGGCACATTTCTCAGTCCTGTATAGGACGACCAGCCTACCCAGAACATGGATAGGGCGATCAGCGTGGGAATAATTGTCCATACCACTTCCAGTTTCCAGTTATCCCTGATGTCTTCGGGAACCGGGTTTTTGCTGCGGCGGTAACGAATGGCGAAATATATCATCACCAGTGTTATACCTGTCAGGAGAACCGCAGAGACAATGAAGATATACCAAAAGGCGCGATCGACACCTAATACCGGATCCATAATTTTATCCTTGTATGCATAGATACTATGTTTGCTCTCATTCTCTGTTTGCAGGTCATAATGGAAGTGTTTATCGGAATGCCACGTCCCAGAACGTAAAACTGATCATGATAGCCAGAAAACAGACGGTGCTTAGAAAGGAAACAATTATGGCCCTGCCTTCATATTTGAGGTGCATAAAAAAAAGCAGCACCAGGCTGACCTTGAAACAGGCAATGCCAAGAGCGACTGGTACGTTGTATATGCCCATGTCGATATAGCTCACCCCGACAGTGACTCCTGTGAGAATGAGCAGGGCAAAAAGAACAGAGGCAAGTTTGGTGTATGACATGAGATGTTGGGGTTCCTGAGACATGCGACCTCCTTTATAATACCAGGTAAAACAGGGGAAAGACGAATATCCAGATCAGATCAACCAGATGCCAGTACAATCCGCAGTTTTCCAGTACGGCAAAACGTCCGGCATGCACCTTGTTTCGCAGTATAAGTACGACACTGACCATCAGCAGGGTCATGCCTATGATAACATGTAATCCGTGGAGGCCGGTTATCACATAATACAAACCGAAAAATATGTTTTGTCCCGGTGGACCTGAAACAAGAGTGTCCGAGTTCGGATAAATATCATGGTGAAATTTTGCTCCCCACTCGAAATATTTATTTATCAGGAAGACCAGGCCACAAAAAATGGAGAAGGTGAGCAATCCCAGAGAGAGTTTTTTGTTTTGCAGCCGGATAGCTGTGATCGAAGCGGCAACCGTGAAACTTGAGATCAGCAGAATGATAGTGTTTATGGCGCCTATTATCCTGTTGAGTTGTTTGCCTCCTTCTACGAATTCGTCAGGATAACGATGAAAGTAGACAGCATAGAGAACGAAGAGTCCTCCAAACAGGATGATTTCAGAATAGAGAAAAAGCCACATTCCAATGCGGATTCCTGTGAAATCATTGGAGCTTTTCATTCAGATTCCTTTTGTTCGGTGTTTACCGATGAATGTTGAGCCGCAGCTTTTTGCAAGACATTGCTGAAATCGTACGGATAGTCCTGCACTGTTGGAGGAGCGACAAAGTTATGGAGAGGTGGAGGAGACGGGATGGACCACTCCAGTGTAACTCCACCCCATGGGTTTGCCACTGCCTTTTCCTGTTTTCTGAAGCTCAGCAGGAGATTGATCAGCATAAGCATGATGCCTATAAAGAGCAGTATTCCGCCTATGCCGGCAAAAAGGTTTCCCTGCGAGAATTGGGGCAGGTAGTCATAGTACCTGCGGGGCATTCCCATCATTCCCAGTATGAACATGGGAACGTAGTGAAACATGAAACCAACAGTTGCCAATGTTGCTGCAATGTAGGCTCGTTTGAAATCATACATTATGCCAAACATTTTGGGCCACCAGTAATGGAGTGCTGCAAAAAAAGCAAATCCAGTACCTCCGAACATTGTGAAGTGGAAGTGGGCGACCACAAAATGCGTATCGTGCACATGGATATCTGTTCCTGCTGCCCCGAGTACAAGCCCGGTCAAACCTCCGACAGAAAAAAGGTAGATAAACACCATGGCATAGAGGAGGGGTGGGGTCATCTCAATGGATGCCTTGTACATGGTACCTACCCAGGAGAAGACTTTCACTGCAGTAGGTATTGCAACGAGGAAGGTTAAAAGCGAAAATACGAAAATAGCGGTGTCGCTCATCCCGCTTGTATACATATGGTGTGCCCAAACAAGTGACCCGGCTATGGCAATGCCCATGGAAGAGTAGACAATAGCTTTGTAGCCAAAAATGGCTTTACGGGAAAAGGTGGGGATGATTTCCGAGATAACCCCCATACCAGGGAGAATCATGACATACACAGCAGGGTGGGAATACATCCAGAACAGGTGTTGATAAAGCAAAGGGTCTCCTCCCTTATCCGGATCAAACAGGCCGATGGAAAACAACCGCTCAAAGATGATAAGGAGCAGGGTTATCGAGATGACCGGAGTGGCCAGGAGTTGGACCCAGGCCGTGGCATAGAGCGCCCAGGTGAAAAGGGGGATTTGCATCCACCCCATTTCTTTGATACGCATCCGGTGAACTGTGGTGATAAAATTCAGGCCGGTCAGCATGGAAGACATGCCCAGGGTAAATGCTGCCAAAACGGTTAGTGGCACATTATGGCTGGTACTTATGCTGAATGGAACGTAAAAGGTCCAGCCTGTGTCAGGAAAGCCACCGCCGGTAAACAGCGAAACCAGGGCCATGATTCCTCCTGCCATATACAGGTACCAGGAAAGCAGGTTCAGTTTCGGAAAAAATACGTCGTCGGCCCCAATTTGTATCGGCAGGATAAAATTACCGAATATGGCGGGAATTCCAGGGATGACAAAAAGAAATATCATAATCACCCCGTGCAACGTGAAGGCCGCATTGTACAAATCCGGCCCCATGATCGTAGGTCCGATACTCATCAACTCAATGCGTATGAGAAAACCGATGGTAATGGCTATGCCAAACCAGAACATTACTGCCCAGAGATACATAACAGCCAGTCTTTTATGGTCCTGGGTCAGCAACCAGGCCCATATTCCCTTGAGCTGTGGAGGGGATGGCGTGTTGAAAAATGAAGTTGTTTCCGACATGGTATGCGTCTCAGCTGAATTACGAAGAGGATGTAGTGTCGTCATCCTTACGTCGTAAGGTTTTATAGAGAAAATATCCCCCGATACAGAGCAAGACAATGACTGATGTTTTCAGGACAAAGAAAACAGTTTTGTTCTGTTTGACCTCACCACTCAAGCAGTAGGCGAGAAACCGCTTGATGGAGGTGGCAGGTGTGCCTTTCTCGGCCTCGGAAAGGGCCAGGTCAACATCTCCGGAGACAAAAGAACCGTAGACGTATTTTATTATTTTTCCATCTGATCCTATGGCAACAAGAGCAGAGGGGTGCAGGAACAAACCATCCTCAGCAGGTTTGAAGGTATACCCGATGGCATCTGTCACTTTTTTGATGTTGTCGTACTGGCCGGTGAGAAAATGCCAGTTTTCGGTTGGGAATTGATTTTCCAGCATTGAGGTGTAATTTTTTTTTGTCCTGGCCGCATCCTCGGCTGTTTCGCGGTGATTGAAACTGAGGGTGATGACGTTGAAATTTTCCGGAGAGATCGAGGTCTGTTGAAGAGCAATTGCCAAGTTAGCCATGTCAAACGAACAGATTTGCGGACAGGTATAGTATACAGGCAAAAGCAGCGTCGGTTTGTTGATAATTTCCCGAAGGCTTACGCTCTGTGCATTTTCGTTTATAAAGGTGGTGTCCAGCGGCAGGAAAGTACCTGTTTTTTCCATTACCCCCGTGGCCGCCGGCAACACCTCAATTTCTATCTCCTCATTTGATATGGCGCTGCCTGCCTGCATCAGGAGCATGAGCAGGAAGCACCATGTCAGTGTTTTCTTCATAGTTACTGAGGTTTCTGGCAGTTTATTTTTTCTGACCATTACCCAGGTTCACTGTCAGGGTTTCGCGGAACACATGCTTCATCCGGAAAGAATCCCGATCTCCACCATAACCGACAATGACAACTGTGTCCGCTGCAGGATCAATTACCGTATCTTTATCGTCGCCGGAATTCAGCGGCAGAGTGAATTCGAGAGTGGTTATCCCGTTTTCTTCACTGCCACCAACTACCGTGACATTTTCGCTTCCACCAATTTTTGTGTCAGATTTGTGCAGGGTGGCAGCCATACCGAAATCGTCTTCTATTTTTACTTTGCCATCTTTCACATAGCCGATGACAATATCGGCATCTTTCATTTTATCTGTTGGGTTGAATCCTATGGCGACCCAACCGGTGGTCGGAGCAGAGATTTTCACGGCAAGTTGGTCTCCATTGACGCTCCAGGAGAAATGCATTTTTTCAATATCAAGAGAGTGCTGGTAGTCAGCGGCAAAACATGTGATGCTGAAAGAGAGAAATAGGCATAATGCAGCAATGCCGGTCCGGACAATGCGTTGTTGTAACATAGAGAATATCCTCCGTTATACAATTTTGGGTTATATGATTTAGCCGCCGTATACGATTTCGCCACCGGAAAAACCGAGGCCTGCAGCACAGGCGAGGCAAAGTGTATACAGGATGAGCAGTTGTTTGCTGTTCCCTCCGCTCATGTTGACACGGATGCTCAGGGCCAGTAGCAAGGTGAGTACGCAAGCCAGAATAAATTTGAGGATAATGAAAAAACTCCAGGTGGATCCATAAAAATGCATCCAGTCCAAAATTCCTGCGGCAACAGTGGGGATAATGAAAATAATTGCCACAATGGAGCAGTGGAGTGCGGTCTTGAGATACGCAGTATTTTTGCCGAGAAATGCGACCAGGCTGAAAAGAAAACAGCCGATAACCATTCCCATGGGAATGTGGGTCAGGGCAGGGTGTAGCGGATGGCTAAAACCTATTGCCTCCAGGGTGCCGTAAATGAAATCCGTCATAACTTACTCCTCCAGGGAATTCGTATTGTGTACTTCGGATAACTGCCAGCACTGCAAGATAGTGGCTGTCTGTAAATGACCTTCTGGGGGATCATCGCCTGACTGCTCTCAAACGAAAATTCTCATTTATGGACAGACACGAGATAAGTCTTTGTAATACAATATTCTTGTGAATAATAGTATTGCAGATAACTAGACGAATCAAGGGGATATTATAAATTAAGAAAGCGTTTGTTTTGAAAAAAAAGGAAAGTTACTCAGTTGCGTGGTGTTACAATGTGACAAAGGTGTTTTAGGGTCACGAAAAAATAAATTATCCAACCTTGCTTGTCTCTCAACTCGGTAACGTCTCGCTTCAATGACGCAATATGGCCAGTATGGAACCATTGACGCGACGAGGTTACCAACCGATATCCTCCGCAATTGTTCGATATTTATTTTTTTCCGCGACCCTTAAACTTAGCCTGTCCCTTTTTGAACAGCATGGCGCAATGAAATTCACCCAAGTGATACAGCTTGGTCTGTTTTCTTATGTTTTGGGTAATCCTTAGATACTGTGGCGTTTGCTTGCTTTACCGTGTTAAATCCTTGGTTTTTTTTGTGTGGTTCCCAAAAGCAGTTTGACTTCCATGAGCCTATTTTGTACATGATATCAAACTATTTGGGTGACAGTAATTTAACGGGGATGTTTGATGATTATATTTGATGAGTATTCCAATTTGTATGATGCTTGGTTTCAGCGAAACCAGGTAGTCTTGGAATCAGAGCTGCGTTTGGTGGCCCATGTACTAGGAAAAAGCCCTGGTCGTACATTAAGTGTCGGCTGCGGAACTGGTCTGTTTGAACAGCTTCTGCAGTCCCAATACGATATTTCCATTACCGAAGGACTGGAACCCTCTGGTCCCATGGGGGAGATTGCCCGTAAACGAGGGATGCATGTCACCCAAGCCGGAGCCGAAAATATGCCTTTGGAAAGCGGACAGTATGATACTGTTATGTTTAATGGCTCTCCTGGATATATTGCAGATTTGGATGCAGCTGTGAGGGAGGCCTATAGAGTACTTAAGCCTGTCGGCCGTGTGCTGCTGATAGATGTGCCGGCGGAGAGCTCCTATGGTATTTTGTATCGTCTGGGGGGTGCGTATGGTACATGGGAAGATGAGAGACTCAGGGGGGTCCTGCCTCACGAACCATATCCTGTTGAGTTGGCTGGTGGCGCAAACTGGAGGCCAACCCAGGACAAGATCGACAGCGCCCTGAAGGCAGGCTTTACAGATTTGACCTTCGCGCAAACACTAACACGGCACCCTTGTTTTTCAGATATTGATCCGGAAGATCCCATTTCAGGGTACCAGTCAGGAGATTATGTGGCTGTTTGTGCGGTCAAAAGTTAGAGTTTGATGTTTTTTCACACCATGCCGGAGTGAAGAAATGGATGATATTTCTTTCTATCGGTCCTGTCTCATTGCCTGCGGCGAAATGTGGGAGGAAGCCCAGATACATCCTTTTGTAAAAGGCTTGGCCGCCGGTACGCTGACCAGAGAACAGATTCGTACTTATCTGATTCAGGACGGTTTGTATCTTCAGAATTATGTCCAGGTGTGCCGAACCCTTGCCAATAGAGCTACGCATCCTGCTGATAAGAGGCTGTTCAATGAGTCTGCACAGTTATCCGAGGAAGCAGAGGTAGGCATGCAGACCAAGATTTTTAAGGCACTTGGGCTCAGGTGGGAGCCACAGGACCCTGGACCTGCAACTCAGGCCTATATTCACCAGGAACGTGAGGCTTCGCACCATATTTTTCCTTTGGTGGCTCTTGCAGCCGCGACTCCCTGCACGGTATTGTACGCTGAGGTGGGAAAACGGCTGGCTTCCTGGCCTGAAGCTGCAACGGCGGATCATCCCTTTCGTCTTTGGTTGGACCTCTATGCAGATCCGAGCGTGCAGGAGATGGCTGCTCAGTGGATAGAATGCCTGGACAGGTGGGCAAGTCGAGCCGATGTACCTGAACAGCATGAAGCCAAAAAAGAGTTTGCAGCCAGTATACGGTGCGAAATGGCTTTCTGGGAGCAAGCTTGGGTATCATAACCGCTATTGGTATTCCGTTATTCAATACGAAATGTTTTCTGTATTTGTGATTCTCCCTTTTTGGGGAGTACCATGAAGTTCGCTTGAGCTGTTTGGTAGAACCATCAGGCATTGCTGCTCGGCAGAAAAGAAACGTCGGAGAGTCGAGAATAGCAGGTTTTGTTCTTTTTCTGCGCATTCAAGGGCATGTAGATCAAGCAGAAAGAGAGGGTTGCATCCGTAAATTGCTTTGTGGAGTGCGCTACTGCAGGCTAGTATTGTTTCCAACTGTTTTGTGAATGGGAGCCCCTGGTCTGATAAGATTCTTTTAGCTGCAGTTTTTTTCCTGGCCTGAAATTTTCCTTTTTGATCGAACCAGAAGGGGAAATGAAGATGGAGGGTGTTGAGAGCTTCTTTCGACAGGATTGTTGTGGCATCAGTAGGTGTTTCTTTTTCTTTCTGCTCCCATTTTTCAACAAGAAAAGATAATTCGTCATTTTTTTGGGTTCTACCCAGGCTCACTTTTTTACCCTTTATGGTCACTAGCAGGAATAGAGGTAAGCGGGAATAAACGAGTTGATGAGCTTGCTGAAAGCGATGTGCTCGCCCCACAATATGCAAACAGGTGTCAAATTTGGTTTGTAATTCTTTGGCAACAAAAGGTTGCAGCACTTTGAGTTGCTGTTTGAGCTCAGCAGCCAGGTCTTCTTTGATGCGATCTGTGGGGTGTCTGGAACGGAGATGCTGACGGAGTGTAGCTATCTCTGGCTGTGTGTGTTCCTTTACTGTATCTAAAATTTCAGCCAGAGTGGCGGCTATTTCACTCCAGCGTCCTGACTCGGATAGCTCGACAAAACTCATCCATTGACTCAAGTCGCGTCGTCTCCCAACCTCCACCCAATCGGTAGCGTATAAGGACTGATCGATGTTGGCCAGTTCCTCGACCAGGCTGGGTTGAGTGCTGTAAATAGCAATGGCAACTGTCTTTTTGCCTGGAATGATTCGCCGTTTTTGATGTTCGTAAGTGGTGTATTGAGGAAGAGTATCAAAAGGAGCAACCTGTTTGATCTCATATGGCGGATTGATAGTCTGCAGCATATGCAGCACACGATGTGGAGAAATACCTTTACCTGCACGAAGAACGTTTACACCTGTTCTAACTTTAAGCCAGGAAGGAAATTCAATGTCAAGTAATCCCACTATACGGAATTTCAAGAGATTCACCAGCATCTCCCCCTTTGTTGATCTGTAGTGCTTTGTTGTTATCCGGTCAGTTGAAAGGAGCCTCAATAGTTAACGGATAGAAGACCCGTTGGCCAGGCGTATGAGTACGACGGCACTTCGGGGTGTTCCCGACGCGGCAACAGCGGTATTCACTGTGAAGATGAACGGGGTACTGCTGTTACTGCTAAGTTACCAGAGGCAGGAAAAAACATAAGCCAGGCAGTGGTATTGTATTTAAGCACAGTATAGCTGATATTGGTGCCAATGTCTCCCGTGAAGAGGGGTAATGGTTGTGGACGCCGAGGTGCCACCTGCTGCGGCTTCAAAAAACGTACGGGAGTTATCCGCTTCAATGTCGATGGGGCGGATAGGCAACAGGCTACTGGCGCCGCATTCCAGTGCGGCCTGATCTGGAGCGTTGCCGACGAACGTATTCGCACAGTTGTCTAGAGGCGTGTAACTGATGACAGGTGCTTCAGATTTGCGCAAGCGCGATTTTGAGCAGGTAAGCGCAGACTCGGTTAGGCTATCTTCGCTCCTTGCAACAACAGGAGAAAAAACATACGATGAAACTTATAAGTATAGAGTGTCTGAAAAGGCAGGGATTGAGCAGGGCGTTGCTCGTTCTCTGGCAGCAGGAATTGATTGTGGGATTGCTGTGCGTGCAATGCGTATACAAAGAAAAACGGTTACATGTGTATGCTTGGTTCCTGCTAACAATTTATCTGATGGACAGGTATTAAACAGCCATAAGGTAGAGTGTGACCATAATGGGTAAGCTGAACTGTACGGTTGCTTTTGCAAAAGGTTTTTTCAGGCTCATGTTTGCATCCTGCCTTGATATAGCTGGATACTTCCTGAGGGAGATTGAGGAGTTTTCGCGAATTGTCTCAATGGCGGTTTCACGGCCTATTTCCTGAAGTCTGGTGCAGAGAAAAACAGGGGGCTTCCTTATGGATAATGGATGGTTATCACGTCTGGCTGGCTTTTTTGCCGGGAGTACGGGGAGATATGATCATGCGATAATTGAAGCCGTAGAACTGGCCGTAAAGATCGCAGATCCTGATATCCGGCAGGTGAGGCGCTATAAACACTTGTTGTATGAGTCAATGGCTGGTGCCATGGAATATTTCCATTCTATGACGGCAGCAATTCCTGGACCTGTGGTCTTGACTTCCAGCAGGTATCATGAAGATCCGTTGGTCAGAGCTTTATTCAAGTCGCCGGAGGAGCTGGAAGAGGTGCTGCAGCTGAGTCCGGAGGTTAGAAATTTACAAGGGCAGGGTGGTCGAGGTAATGTTACCGCAATGATGACCATGTCAAAGGAGGAACGTACGGTATTCGGCAACAAGCAGGTTGGAAAATTGATGGTAAGGGAAGTGAGGCAGCAGGCCGTCAGTTTCTATGATCATCGAATGGTAGCTGCTGCTTTTGATGCTGCCAATACAGAAAATGGCATTGTACACAGAGGGGTAGAAGTGCTGGCAAATGTTGCCATGGAACGCCTAGCCACCCTGCAGGGCGAGAAGGCTGAACTGTATGGTCAGAAGGAATATCTCAGAGCTATGTTGAAAATTTTTGGGGGTAAGTCAGCCTGCGAAAAGCTATTCTCTGTGCCTTCTGCGGAAAATAGAGCGAAAATCGAAAAGATTGAGAAAAAAATGATGGCGTTGGATCAGCGACTCCTGGAATTAACTGATTTGATTGGAAGACCAGAACAGTCATTTGAGTTGCTGGAAAAAATCGTGCGGTATCCTGAAGAAATTCTTCAAGTACGTAATCAGAGTTTCAGGCTCGACTGGAAAGGAATTCGAGTGGAGGATGCGTCAGATGAGGATAGCGACCTTATCCATCTGGCAGAATTTAATTTGGAAGAAATGTGTCGTTTTGCTGTTTTGGTAACCTTTACTCTGGATTAGATGTGAGTATTGATACGAGTTCTTGAGGGGTGTTAACCAGGTAGTCAGGGGCAAAACAGTCAAGGGCCTGCACTGTGTTGTAACCCCATGTGACAGAAATGATTTTTACACCTACCTGTCGTGAAGCTTCAATGTCTCTTGTTTCATCTCCTATATAAATGACCTCATCCTTTTTTAAATGATGTTTGTCTATCACTTTTTGTAATCGCCTTGCCTTGCCCCATAGTCCTGAGGAGGTGTACAGAAAGTCAAAAACATCCAAGTTGTTCTCTTTTAAGAAAAAAGTAACATTTTTCAATGAATTTGAAGTGATAATTCCGAGTTGTATATTTTCCTTTTTCAGTTCGATGAGTGCAGTCTTTAGTCCTGGGATTACTTGTATTTTATGCATCAATCCATTGAATTCCCTTTGAGCTTTTGAAAGAATTCTTGGTATCTTGAAAATGGGAACATGTAAATCTCGAATTACTTCTCTGGCGCTTTTGTTTCTACATGCATGTATTTCATCTTGGTTTATCTGTTTGAAGTTGAATTCCTTTGCCAGCTTGTTAATGATGGTTAGAAAATAGCTGAATGAATCGGCAATAGTGCCATCAAAATCAAAAATAATCACTTGTCGTTTCATGAATTTTTAATTCACTGAAAAGGAGTATGTAATGACTTTATAGTTTACACTGTTTTTCTATTTTGGTAACGAGGTCTAAAAGTTCACTTTTACGTGGTCGGAAGTAAATCATTGCAACCGCAGACATGAATGATAGTTGATATAGTGATGAAATATCCTTGGAAAGGAAGAAGAGAACAACTCCGTAAATAGCAATACTCTCTACTAATGCCGAAGTAACGACCATGGTTGCTGTGTATTTATTTAAGGCGAGTTGTTGAGCAGAGCTGTATTTTTCTGCGTTTGAAGTCACATTCGTAGGGCGTAATAAAAATTTACGAAGATAGTACACTGCCACCAGCGTAATTACTGTCACTCCAACCAGTATATATTGCAGCGTTTCCAGAGGGAAATCAGGTGAAACATTGATCTGAATATCCTCTCGTATACTCCAGCAAACACCAATATATATTCCCAGGGAGGCTAATATAGCTCCCCATATCAAAAGAACTATCCTCCATCCTCTTTCTAACTGCTTTTTTTCATACTGTTTTTTAAGCATATGTGTCCCTTCCTTTTAGAGTTAAGATGAATAATTGTACAGGAATATTTTTATAGTTTGTATGGATCCTTTGCTTCTGCTTTAAGATGCCATTGATTCCCTTTATTACTGAAGCTGTATTCACCTATTAATCTTAGGTCATTTGAAAATGATTCATCTTTTCTTGCTATAAGTTGTTCAACTATAGCAAGAGCTCCAGGCTCACTTTTTAATGATTTTTTTAATGCGTCAACATATACGCTGCTATTACGAACTTTATCTAATACCATTGAGTTCCAAACTGTGTAGGTAAGTTGTAATATCCTTTCGATTTGGTTTGTAGACGGATCTTGTCCTAAGACGACAATCAATGGCATGGAAAATTGGAGGAATGTCTCTGAGATTTTTTCTTTGGGAAATGCATTTCTGTTTTCAGTCATGATTTTTTGCAGGTTGAATGAATGAGTGGTGGCGAGATTTTTGTGTTTGTGGGGTTGGGACCAACCCATGCTCTTAACGATATACATCACGGTACTTGATTTCATGGTGGGAAACAAGTTTTCGGTCCAAATGGTTGTGCTAACCTAAAATTGATCAGAAAACAGGCCTTGTGCTAACCGAAATTTGACCACCTTGGGCAAAGCGCTCCCAAGGGTTATGGTGCGGCAACAACAAACCATAACCGAGGGAGGGGAGGAATTGCTCACAATGGATCAGTATGAATTTATTCGGACAGCCATCGGGTCTACGGCAAAAACATCAGCGAACTGTCGAGAATGACTGGACACTCCCGAAATACCGTAAAAAAGGCACTGACAGGAGAGCCTTGTGGCTATAAGGAACGGGAACAACAACCGTTTCCGGTTCTCGGCCCCTTTCTTGGCACCATCGATGAATGGCTGCAAGATGATCTTAGCAGGCCGAAAAAG
>NZ_AUCV01000068.1 GCF_000429945.1 Desulfogranum japonicum DSM 18378
CCGAGGAGGTGGAAGCTGCGGTAAAGCTGGCAATGGAAAAGGGAATAAGCTCCAGCGAAGGTGTACGTCACCTGCTCCATGCCGCCAACGAGGTCAGCCAACCTACGACTACCCTTGCCGGGTGGGAGAGCTTACCTGCAACCGATGTTAGTCAGTACGGACAGTTGGGAGATATGCAATGAACGAGATAGCCCTGCTGGAACTTAAAGCAAATCTGAAAGACCTTAAGCTCGCCGCTATGGTCCGGGAAGTGGAACCTCAGCTGCGCCATGCTGTCGATACAGGTATCGGCTATGATGATTTCCTGCTGGAATTAACCCGGCTGGAGAGGGAATCACGATCAGCCAACAGGTTGAAACTTCGAATCAGGGAAGCCCGTTTCCCTCTGCTTAAGTCCCTGGAATCTTTTGACCTGGAGGCCGTTCCCGAGCTTGATATCAGGGTGTTTCGGGAGCTGACAACCTGTGAGTTCATCAAGGAACACCGCAATGTTATTTACCTGGGTGGCAGCGGTACCGGTAAAACCCATATGGCGACAGCCCTTGGTCTAGAAGCCTGTAAAAAGAATTACAAAACTCGATTTGTCACCTGTTACGGCTTGGTCAATGAATTGATCGAGGCACGTGAGGAACGGAGCCTGCAGCGGATTATCCAACGCTATCGTCGCTATGATGTGATAATCCTTGACGAACTTGGCTACGTCCCCTTCTCCAGGGAAGGAGCGGAACTGCTCTTTCAAGTTCTTGCCGAGCGCCACGAAAAAGGTTCGGTAGTGATCACCACCAATCTTGGTTTTGCAGACTGGACCCAGGTCTTTGGTGATGAACGGATGACTGCGGCCCTGCTGGATCGGTTAACCCATAAAGCCCAGATTGTGAACTGCAACTGGAAGAGTTACCGATTGCGTCAAAGTCTTGCGCAAAAAAGACAAAAATAAAAAAACAATCGATGGGGCCCATCGGCCGGTGCTCCTCCCCGGTAACTCCGGTCGCCCTACGGGCTCCCTTCGTTACCGGGGAGGAGCACCGACCGACAAACACCCCCTTTTACTCAAAAAACTAAGGTGGTCAATTTTCGATTAGCACGGATGGTCAATTTTGGGTTGTCATTTCTATCCAACAACATCACAGAAACCGTCTTGTTGTAATAAATGGAAATACAGATGCGTATATATGTCATGATAGCGCGGCTTATCCGCAGGTTAGGATGATTATTTTTGCGCAGTGGTTGCTACTCGGAAGACGAATAAATTGAAATTCCCCTGTGTTTGCACCTGTTGACGGGGAACCTAAGCAGACACAGGCTGAGGGTAGCGTATTGGGCCATACGTAAGCCAGGCTGATCGCGGAAATATCAGGTGCTGTGAACAGGTATCCGCAGTGAACATAAAATGAACAGGAGTCATTCTTGTTATGTATAATTGAGGCTTGGTGAGTTAATGTGCCTTGGGGTTGTTTTTTTGATATGTATAATAAAATCAAAAGGTTGTGTTTTTTTTGATGTCCGGCGTGATTATTGATAGATAACAGGCATGTAGGATATAGAGACTTCGTCTGGAGGTCATTGTCTGGTTCTCTTGAGTTGGGTAGCTGTAACTGACGACAGGTAGCTGCACAATGTACACCTTCAGGCTCAATGGGATTGATTTTCACGTCATTTGAAAAAAGGAGGATACAATGAAAATATATCTGATTTTACCGGCAGCTGAAAAACTGCGAGTCAGTGAGAAACGAAGCTGGGTGCCTCTTCGAAAAATGCTTCGTTTCAGTGTGTTGTCTCTCACAACTGTGGCCGCACTTACCCCTGCTGAGCATGAGGTGGTTATCTGCGATGAGAATGTCGAGCCTGTAGATTTTGATACAGATGCAGACGTCGTAGGTATTACCTTCATGACCGGCTTAGCCACCAGGGCCTACGAATTGGCCTCCCAATTTAAAAAACGTGGAGCAGTCACAGTGGCAGGAGGGTTTCATCCAACCCTGAATTCCGAAGAAGCTCAGAGTCATTTTGATATTGTTGTCTGCGGAGAAGCTGAAGATACCTGGCCAAAGGTCTTGGCAGATATTGAATCCGGATCTTTTCATTCGGTCTACCACAGCAGCTTTCCGTCCAATCTTGATCACGTTCCCTTTCCCCGGCGGGACTTGCTGCGTAACAAAAAACACTACATTACCACCGACGCCGTTCAGACTGGCCGGGGATGTCAGCATAAATGCCGATTCTGCTCAGTTACGGCATTTTTTAATCATTCACATCGGAGTCGTCCCCTGGAAAAGGTAATGAAGGAAGTTGAGACGGCCAGGAAAATTTTTATGTTTGTGGACGACAATATCATCGCTGATCGGGAATTTGCCATGCAATTGTTTAAACGAATGGCAGCAATGAATAAGAAATGGGTAAGCCAGTGTTCCATTACAATTGCCGATGATGATGAGCTTCTCGAGATGGCTGCCAGAGCAGGGTGTATTGGACTTTTTATCGGTATTGAATCAGTGAATTCTGAGAATCTGGCAGCAATGGATAAGAATTTTAATGACCCGGGATCTTACGCTGCAAAAATACAAAAGATCAATAGGGCTGGAATACACGTTCAGGCTGGTATGATAGTAGGACTGGACAGTGACGATGTCGGGGTCTTTGAACGTAATCTTAAATTTCTTCAGGAAACAGGAATCGGTGCCCTTCAACTAGCCATTCTTACCCCTCAGCCCGGCACACCTTTAAGGAAAGATTTTGAAGAACAGGAGCGAATCATTGACAACAATTGGGCGCATTATGACTACAGGCATACTGTGATTCAACCTAAACAGATGACACCGGAACAACTGCAGGACGGTGCTGATTGGTTGTATGCACAGTTTTACAGGTTGGATAGAGTGGTTTTCAGATCTCTTAAAATTCTGTGTAGAACCGGATTCTATCCAGCCCTCCTTGCCTGGCGTCTCAACATGACCTACCGTTATGATCTGAAACGGCTTAACGTTAAGGGGCATAATCCGGCTGCAGCATTACAAGGCTCGGGCGATAGGGTGCCACCAGCTGTAGGAAATGCAAGTTTTTCAAGAATCTAGAAAAAATTTAAGGAAATAAAACGTTGTTCGCTACAATTGATTCAATGTATTTTTGGTTTTGAAAAATACTCTGAAAAAATCTGGATGATTTCCTGCTTATCCGCTTCTGTGGCTGGTGGAGTTTTAGCCCACTTGAGGAGCGCCTGGATTTCTTCAATTCTATGAAAAGCATGGTTGTAGTTCAGCATTGCCCTGACGACTTGGGGATGTGCACTGCGTACTGCCCAGTACATTCCCTCCTGTAACAGTTTTTTATTTTCTCTGAGTTCAGGGCTTTGCTGGAGGCATGCAAGCACGAGTTCTGCCTGATTGTTTTTTACAAAATACATGAATGGCTGTATGCCTTTCCAGTCATGGAGGATGGGGCTGACGCCATTTTCTAACAGGTAATGGATGGACTTCGGAGTGCCATGCCGTACAACAATATCCAAAGGATGGTAGTACGGTGAACACTGCACATTTAGATCAACTCCCGATTCCATGATAACCTGTAGTATTTCATGGTGTTGTGCAGCGTATTTCAGAATATCGCAGAGATCCTTGCTTCCAGTCTGCAGTTTTGCCCCTGTCTTGAACAGTGCTCTGATCAACTCCGGGTTGTTGTGTTGCGCTGCGAACAGGAGCGGCGCTTTGCTAAATCTCCCGGTATTTTTATACCTGTTTGGATCAGCTCCTTCTGAGAGTAAGGCCAGGGCAATGTCATTGCTGTTTTTCTGGATGGCAGCAAGCAGAGGAGTTCTTCCATCCTCTGTCATGGTATCGATGTTTGCATGTGCTTTGATAAGTGTGTTTGCGACGTTGGTGTTGCCGGTGCTGATAGCCAGTAATAACGCGGTTTCATCGTGCTTTGTTGTGAGCTCTGTGTCTGCTCCGTACTTAAGCAGTAATTGTGTGACCTGTTCACTGAGCTCGAACAGTTGTTTCTGATATTGATTCTTCCTGGCAACATGCATGAGCAAGGTTGAACCGTGTTCATCCCTTGCATTGGGATTGACCCCGAATGCAAGCATTTTTTCAAGGAGGACGAGATCACCTTTCTGTACTGCATAAAACAGGTCATGGGCGCTGCCAAAATGCTCATCTGTATTTTCTTGCAGTGTTGTGAGCATTGCCGCATTTTCACTTTTTAAAGCCATGGCTAAGGCTGTTTCACCGCGATTGTTTTTGCCCTGTCCTGTGGCGCCGGCTTTCAGCAGGTCACTGACACATTGGATACAATCAGCACGTATTGCTGCCATTAATGCTGTCGCGCCGCCAAATGCTGTGATATTCGGATCGGCACCATGTTGCAGGAGTGCCTGTATTATAGCGCTCTGGCCTTCGTGGGCTGCCAGAACCAATGCAGGAGAAGAACTGGAGGTCGTTTTGTCCGGGTCTGCTCCTGCGTCAAGGAGGAGTTGAACGATATCGGTATATCCAGCCTTTGTTGCAATCGAGAGAGGCGGGTGGGCGTACCTGGAATCGTTTGGGTCTGCACCATGTTTGAGCAGTATCTGCACTACCTGGGCCTGACCGGTGTTTAGTGCTGCTTTGAGCGGGGTATGTCCTGTTTTGGGAGGCCCATCCACGGGAGCACCTTTTTCGAGCATGCGTTCAACAAGCTGCGCATCGTCGGTGGACGCAGCCATGACGATCATGGAACGATGATATCCCGGGCTTATGTAATTTACGTCAATGGCATCGGTATTCATGAGATCATACGCACGTTTCGAGGCAGCGGGGCTGAGAAAATAGTGACCAGCATTTGCCTTGATTTTCATGGAACGTAATATTTCATATAATTCTGCGTCTTCCGATCTTGTAACTCTGTCAACCTTTCGGTAAACAGCCTTGTCCACTCCGTTGATAATCGCCAGGGTATAGCCGTTAATTCCAAAAAATAGAAGATAGTAGACCAATATCCAGGAGTTCTTGAGATACGCTTTGGTCAGGAAAACACAAATAATAGCTGCCAGGCCCGCCGTTATATGCAGCACTGTAGCGAGATACCATGGAATGATAATAACCATGGCCTCCATTCCTTCCTTTGGACCAAACAGAGCTGTCAACAGAAGAAGGATAGTTGAACAGAAGCAGAGGCCTGTCAGGATATATGCTGCAGTTTGATATCGTTGTTTTGTAGAAGAGCGCATCGTGATGAATTCCTGATGGAGATGGGTGTTTGATATACTGCCTATGAAAACAGGATATCAAAAAATGGGACAGGCTTGAAAAGTAAAAAGGAATTGATGCGTGTGCCGATGTTACGGTTTACAGCCGCACCTTGACGACAAGGTAAGGGGGAACGTGGAGAAATTATCGGTTGTATCGTATGTACTTCAGGCAAATGATATATGAAAAAAGCTGCAGTTTGTCACTGCCCAAAGTTGAGATACCTTTGGCCAGTGACAGCAGTTCGACAGGTTGATAGAACAAGCCTATTCCCTGTTCTCCCGTTTTCCCGCCACGAGGTTAATTACTGCAAGGATTGATGTTGAAACGATAAGCAGAAAAGACACGGCGTTAATGATGGGGGTAGAGCCGTCGCGAACCTGTAGGTAAAGATTGATGGGCAGGGTTGTTTCTGAACCGACAAGAAAGAGGGTAGTGTTAAAATTTTCAAAGCTCATCAGAAAAGCTACAGCACCACTTCCGATCAGGGCAGGGCGTAAGAAAGGCAGGGTGATACAGCGGATAACTTCAAACCGTGTAGCTCCAAGATTCAGGGCTGCTTCCTCCAATGACGGGTCGAATTTTCTTAACCGGGCTGAAACAACCAGGAGCACAAAGGTGGTAATAAAGGAGAACTGGCCAAGTACTACCAGCCAAAAACTCGGGCGGAGCAGGGGAATATCCAGGCCAAAGGTATCCTCAAAATAGATTCCAAGACTGTTGGCTGTAAGGAGGATGGAAATACCCAAAATTACTCCAGGGATGACCAGCGGTGTAAGCGCGAGGAAATAGAGGCCCCTTTTGGCAGGAAACTCTTCCTGTTCAAAAAGAAATGCACCCATGGTACCAACAGTGACCGACAAGATCGAAACCCAGAAAGCCGTTTGGGCGCTGACCACAATGGAACTGAGATTGGATCTGTCGTGGAACAGTCCGATCCGGTCCGGTCCGTCTGCCATAAACCAGTCCAGGGTAAAACCTTTCCAGGGCAGGGAAGGAAAGTTGGAGTCATTGAAAGCAAGAATACAGGTAATGATCAGCGGTGCGAACAGAAAAAGATAAAACAGCACGATATAGATTCGGAATGCCAGGGTATAGCCCTTGTGCGGGGGAAGTGTTCGTATCATGACAAGGCCCTCCCCAATTCCTGTCTGGTAAGCTTGAGACCGGCCCAGATGATAATGGAGCTGAGCGCCAGCAGAAGAAAACCGAAAGCAGCTCCCTGGTTCCAGTTGAAGCTGGCTATGAATTCGTTATAAATCTGCTCTGTGAACCAAAGTGAATTTTTCCCACCCATGAGGGTTGGGGTCAGATAATTTCCCAGAGCCAGCATAAAGACTACAATACTTCCAGAGGTAATACCTGGGGCGGCATAGGGAATAATGATTTTGCAGAATATGGTTGGTGGCGAAGCTCCCAGATCGTGTGCTGCCTCTATTATGGAATCATCCATGCCTTCAAGAGAAGAAATGAGCGGTACTGCCATGAACAGCATGGACGTATACACAAGCCCCATCATCATGCTTATATCGTTGTAAAGCATTTCAATGGGTGTATTCATCAGTCCTGAACTGATCAGAAGGTGATTGATGACCCCGCTCTCACGTAGCAGAATCATCCAGCCATATACCCTGACCAGTTCACTGACCCAAAAGGGCATCAATAATACAATGGTGAGGAACCCGCTGAGGCGGACCGAAACCACCTTGGTGATATAAAAGGCAACTGGAAAAGTAACCACAAAGGTCAGTACTGTGGTAAGCATAGCGTACACTGCTGTGCGGACAAAGGTATACCAATATATCTGTTCTGTAAAAAAGTGCCTGTAATTGGCGAGAGTCCAAACCGGATCGCCTAGATCGTCCGTTCCCTTCAGGGACATGATCAGCAGTTCAATGTGCGGAATGACGATGAGCAGCAACAACCAGAGCAGCACCGGGGTGAGAAAAATGTACAGGCTGAGGCGAATGTGGTTTTTCATAGCCTTACCTCACAAAACAGCGGCAGCTTTCGGGGTGCACACCGGCCTGGATATGGTCGCCCTTTGCTATGTGAGCGAATTGCTGGTTTTGGGGCAGGGCAACGGTGAATTCGTGATCGCTTTCAGCGATGGTGGCCAGTAATTTGGTGTTACTGCCATCAAAAAGGATATTCTGGACAGTCAGCAAAAATCTGTTGATATGCTTCATGGAGTCGCTGG
This sequence comes from Desulfogranum japonicum DSM 18378, assembly GCF_000429945.1. GTDB lineage: Bacteria > Desulfobacterota > Desulfobulbia > Desulfobulbales > Desulfobulbaceae > Desulfogranum > Desulfogranum japonicum. The sequence goes on from NZ_AUCV01000068.1 coordinate 7,423, forward strand.
GCTCCAATATAATGGATTCCGGTCGTATGTAGAGGGCAAGGCTATCACTATCATTAAGGTCTATGCCTGCTGTTGCGTGCAGCTGAAGTCCGAATGATGTTGCCACCTGTAAGGGCCTCCTTGAGGCAACCTGGACAGGGAGGATGTTCGTCTCTCCGACAAATCCGGCCACAAAGCTGGTAGCCGGGTTACTGTACAGATTTCTGGGCGTGTCTATCTGCTCAAAAGTACCCTTGTTCATAACTGCCACCTGATCTGACATGACCAGTGCTTCAGACTGGTCATGGGTGATGTACATAAAGGTCGTGCCAACTTCCTCCTGTAGCTTTTTCAACTCAATTTTCATCTGTTCGCGAAGTTTGAGATCCAGTGCCCCCAATGGTTCGTCAAGCAACAGCAGCGAAGGTTCCAGTACAAGGGAACGGGCAATGGCAACCCGCTGTTTTTGTCCACCGGAAAGTTGGGAGATATTTTTTTTGCCAAACCCGGAAAGATGAACGCGTTCAAGCATGGCTTCGACCTTTTGTCCGATTTCTCTGCCAGCCAGGCCCTGGCGTCTCAGGCCAAACGCAATATTTTCATGGACATTCATCATGGGAAACAATGCAAGGTTCTGGAAGACGAGATTGACTGGCCTACGATTCGGCGGGGTGGTGGTCATATCCTTGCCGCGAATGAGCAGGGTACCGGATGATGGTTCGAGAAATCCGGCTATCATCCGCAGGAGCGTTGTTTTACCACATCCCGATGGACCAAGGATGGAGAAAAAACTACCTTCCTCTACCTGAAAGTTAAGGGTATCTACAGCCGTAAAATCTGCAAACGTTTTTCTGAGATTTTGGATTTGGAGAACCGGGGTATTCATAATTTTTGAACTGTAACTCGTCACAGGGTTGACGGATAAGTTTGAACGTTTCCCGTATGTATAACTTATAACAGGATGCCTGAGGGCACACAGGCTGGTGTTTGCGTATTGGGTTATACCTAAGCCAGGCTGATCGCGAAAACCTCAGGTGCTCTGTGAGCAGTTCCTTTGAACTTTGGAAAACAAGAAACGCCGCTCCAATAAAGGTGAAGCGGCGCTTGAATGATGCTGTAACCTATAGGACAAGCATGCTTACTGCGCTGCTTTGACGGTATCAAGGATTTTGCCTTCAATCTGCTCGATTTTGGCAGATACTGGTGGATACCACTTGATATTATCGATGTCAGCCTCAGTGAATGAGCGGTTGATGTTGTCTCGCACTTCAGCATCCAGGTGTGCCGCTGCCCCCTTGGAAGCAGTGGCATATTTCTCTGCATTGGTAAATACCGCAGCGTTTTCAGGCTTAAGGATGAAGTTGATCCATTTATAGGCGGCTTCTACATTTTTGGCTTTTGCCGGAATGGCAAAGGTGTCTATCCATCCCAACGCGCCGCTCTTTGGTGCAATAAAGTCAATGTCGCTGTTTTCGGCGTGGAGCTTCCAGCCCCCATTGTCCCAACCCATGGCTACGGTGACCTCTCCACTGCGAACCATTTCCAGCAAGGCATCGCCATTGGACCAGTAATTTTTTACATATGGTTTTGCCTCGATCATCTTTGCCCCAACGCCGTCCATCAGCTCTTTATATGCTTTGGGGTCGTCGTATTTTGCAAATGGGTCGTCTCCTCCGGCAAAGGCAAGGGCAATCAGGGTGGGGCGTTTCAGACGGTAGCTGATGCGTCCGGTATAGGCTTTGTCAAGCAGGGCTGTGTAATCTTTTGCTTCAGGTGCCAGTTTGGTATTAACAATAAGCCCGGAAGTGCCATAGCAGAAGGGAACGGCATAGGAAGCACCTTCGACCTTGGTGTTTTTTTTCACCGCCTCAAGCATGGACGTTATAAGCTGTTCACTGTTGATTTTGCTGTAATCCAGGGGCTGATAGAGTTTGTATTGCGCCTGTACCGAAGAAATTCGATCCTGACTGGGCTGGGCCAGATCAAATCCTGCACCTCGCGTGGCTCGCAGTTTTGCAATCATCTCTTCATTGTTTGAGTAGGTCAATTCAACCTTGATGCCGGTTTCCTGTTCGAATTTTTCCACCAGTTGCTGAGGCGCATAGCCTTTCCAGGTAAGCAGTTTCAATGTTTCAGAAGAGTGGGCAGCAGTGACCATGGCGAAAAAGGCGAGCGTAGCTGCAAAAAGTAATTTCTTCATCTGAGATCTCCTTGGGTAATACGTTTGGAATGAAAGATTAGACGGCTATCTAATAACGCGGAAACCACAATACAAGAAAATAGATGGTGTAAGCAAAAACCTGATGAAACACTAATGTTATCTGAATGGAACCCGCACCCTGACAGCTCACATTCCAGCTGATCTTTCTGCGATTAGCCCGTGTGCCCTCAGGCTGGTGCAGCGTATTGGATCATACGTAAGCCAGGCTGGTTGCGGAAAGATCAGGTACACTGTAACCCGTTACGTGTCGTTTTAGCGATGCTCGCTTAAGGCCAGACGAATGCCCAGGGCGATGAACAATGCTCCCAGACCTTTTTCCATGGTGGATGCGACTGTCGAGTTGTTTTTTAAGCGGGTAATACACGCAGAGCCAACCAGAACCAGCGGCGGCTCAACAAGTGCTGCAACTACAATGATCAGACTGCCGTGTAAAAACAATTGTGCACCGACAGGACCTGCATCTTGTACGATAAATTGCGGCAGAAAAGCGAGGAAGAAAATTGCTACTTTGGGGTTGAGTGCAGCTACCAGTACACCCTGACGGAAAATGGAGAAAGGCTTTTTTTGTTTTGCCTTCCCATTGGCGAGAAATGAAGTATCTTTTGTCAGAATCGCCTGAATGCCAAGATAGAGCAGATAAAGAGCACCAGCCCATTTAACAATGGAAAAAGCCACTGCGGATGTGGCAAGTATGGCTGAGAGACCTAAAGCTGCCAAAATAACATGCAGGAAAGCACCGGTCCATATACCGAACATCGCTGCAAAACCACCCTGTTTGCCACTGCTTGCCGTCTGGCCGACAATGAAAGCCATGTCTGGCCCAGGGCAGAGATTCAACAACAATGCAGCTGAAAAAAATGTTGTCCAATGGATCAGGGAATATTCAAACACACTATTTCTCCAGGTGATTTTTATCGAGCAGATTATAGATGGTTATAGTGATAATACCAGAAATCACTCTGATGATGTACGGCGCTATTCTGGCAATGTCAAGGTGTTTTATCAGGCAGACTATGGCCAGCTGAATGCTCAGCCGGCTCATTGTTTGAGTGCCTGCCCATGTATATGTCTGATGTCGTCCGTGGTCGGGGTATGTGGTAATTCAAAATATTGTTTCAGGGTAACTGCTCACAGCGCACCTGATTTTTCCGCGATCAGCCTGGCTTACGTATGAGCCAATACGCTGCGCCAGCCTGCTTGCGAAAATCTCAGGCACCCTGTAACCAGTTACAAATATGGGAGATCTTCAAGCTTATCCGTCTCTCCTGTGAGTAGTTACGTTTCAGGTTTGCCGCGAAACGTTCATAGTTGGACCTGGTGGCCTGTTTCAGGGATTCACCGTTAACATCTGGAGCAAAGGTCGTTACAAGCAATTCATAACTGTCCTGGTTGGAGCAAGGTATTCGGTTGTCATACCTGAAAATCGCATTTGATATGCCGTCTGGGACTGATTCTATGAAATAATCAGGTTTGCTCATGCTGGATGTTAGAAGAGGAGCACATGTTCTATCATCGATGAAGCCCCTGCCAGGAGTTAAAAGCCCAACTCCACGATAATGGGTAAATGGTCGGAACCGATATCTGGACCGGTCTTCATGTGGCTGACCGTGAATTCTGAAGACAGTAAACAGTGATCTATCGGAATCCTAAGTAACGGATAGTTTGTCATCCATGTTGGCAGAATACCGAAACCTGCACGTGAGTTATGGAGCGTATGCGGCAGCAGATCGTAACTGCTTGCCCACATGGTGGTGTTCAGATCACCAACCAGAATGACAGGTGTATGTATCTGCCCGATATGGAGGCTTATTGCGCGAAACTGAGCATCTCTCAACTGGGAATAATCCCGACTCACTGGCGGCAGGGGATGGGTCGTGATAAGGGTTACATCTTTATCTTTGATGTGCAGTTTCACCTGAATACTGGGCAGAGAATGTAATCCCCAGGTTATTTTTTGCACATCAGAAAACGCAATTCTGCTGTATAGGCCAATACCGAAATTATCATTACGTGGGATAATAACTCTATACGGGTATTGGGAGTGGAGTGTGCTCAGTCGGTCTGCCCAGGCCTGGTTAATTTCCTGAGCTATAATGAGATCAGGGGATTCCGCCTGTGCCAGGTTGAGTAACTTTAAGTACTGCCTGTTGGAGGTGAGCACATTACTGTGCAGAAGTTTCAGAGAATGGTTTGGGGATGCATGGGACTGCTTTACAGGGAACCACCATGGAGCAATATGGTATCCGTTCAGGCAGGTAATGAGCAGCATGAGTACGGCTAAACGATAACATTTCAGGAAAGTCAAAAGGAGAGCGCAGGCCAACGATGCAATACAATAGTGCAGACGGAAATGGGAGAAAAGATCAAGTATCCAATGGTGTTGGCCTGCCAGAGTAAGGATGCTGAAGAGGATGGTTACCGCTGCTGCCAGTTGGGTAAGCCGGGCAATGACTGACATGAGTCCTTTTTTCATAGGGATCTATCCACAAGGTAGAGATTGATATGTACTTCAATCAAGGTGTTGCCTCGGAATATATGGCAGGTTTTGAGTGTCTGACGATTCAATGTCATGGCTTGGCCCCTGAATGCTATATTGGGATTACCTGGCGAAAGGCCTACTAAGCCCGGCTCATAATGATGTCTTCAGGGCGTCGTCAGGACGCGTACATCTTCTCTTATGGTACATAATGTGCTTAATGGCAGAATTTAGCCGCATCTATTGCAAACATGAATGGTTTTACACATGGGGCATATCTGAAAAATCAATTGGCAGTCATCCATAGTATCGCCCCAGATACAGAAATCGGAGATGGGCCTGTTCCACACCACGGCGAACACCTCCATGTTCGAGTATTCGCGATAGGTGCATTTTTTATTCGGACAGAGGATATCTTCTGGAAATCCTTGAACCATTTCTTGTATACCGCCAATTTGAGTAAAGGGGTACTGTAAATTTTGAACGATTTGAGTGTCAGAATCGGATACGACTCCATATTCTTCTGCTAAGAACGAAAAAATTAATGTTTTCTGTTGATCATATGTAAGTGGCTCAGTGGCAATCTGTCTTTCCGGAAGAATAGGCGGGTAATTGTCATAGGGGAAATTTTCATCCGTAGAACTATCCCCCAAATGATGTATAAAGATTTCATGTTCAGACAATACCTGATAGCTGAAATCACAGGCATTATTATAGAGAGGGTAATAGAGTGGCAGCCATCTGGAATTATCGAGGAGTTGAGGCATTTTCAGATCTTGCAGATCAAAGATATAGAGACAATGTAGATGGCATTTTTTCATAGCTTGATTTGTTACGCTATGGATTGGTTTGCCTCCAAAGCGGTGTAATGGTTTCTCTGCATTTCCTTCATGAATACGCAATACATGACTCATTAAAAAACTACTCATTCTTTACTTCCTTCGTATAAAAGTAGAGTTTTTACTCGTTAAATGTGTGTGGCAAATACGCTTCAGACAGATATTCCAATGTGTCAGAACCATATTTAAGTGATTGGACGTCAGGAAAGAAAGGAATATTTTTTACCTGTTCTTTGACTTGCCATTTGATATAGTTAAGTAAGCCTATTGTACTTGCGGCGTTTTTTGTGAGCGTTTCATCCATCCCCTGAGAGGTGAGTATGAATTCCAAGGCAATCACCAAAGACATCGTATCCATGCCGGTGCATCCTAATATGCTTGATTATAGCGAAGTCTGCACCACATTTTCCTGGGAAGCTGTACGTGCATCCTTGCAGGGGTTGCCGAACAACAGTGGCCTGAATATTGCCCATGAGGCAATTGAGCGTCATGCAAACGGTCCGTTGCGAGACCGGGTCGCTATTCGCTGGCTCGGCAAAAAGGACACTTCCCTGGAACTGACCTACGGTGAACTGCAGGCTGGAAGTAACCGATTTGCTAATCTGCTCAAGCAACTTGGCGTCAATAAAGGGGAAAGGGTGTTCTGGCTTGCCGGCCGCATCCCTATTCTGTACAGCGTATTTTTCGGCATCCTGAAAACCGGAGCTGTTTTTTGTCCTCTGTTTTCAGCTTTTGGCCCAGAGCCGATAGCGCAGCGTTTGGAACGCGGCAATGCGAAAATTCTGGTCACCACTGAAAGGCAATACCGCAAAAAGATAGAACCGCTGTTGTCCCGTCTTCCTGAACTTGAGAGTATCCTTCTTGTGGACCGGGAAGAGAAACTGAATGAGTGGGTACTCTCCCTGCCACAGTTAATGGCTGATTCGTCCTCTGAGTTTACAATCCCACCCACCGATCCTGAAGATAAGGCCATCCTTCACTTTACAAGCGGCACAACCGGCATGCCCAAAGGCGCTGTCCATGTGCATAATGCGGTGCTTACCCACTGGATTACCGGGCGGTATGTGCTTGATCTGCATCCTGAAGATGTCTTCTGGTGCACTGCTGACCCGGGATGGGTCACAGGGACTTCCTACGGCATTATTACCCCCCTGCTGCACGGTGTGACATCCATTGTTGATGAGGCTGAATTTGAGATTCAACGCTGGTATCAGATTCTTGAGCAGCACAAAGTTACAGTCTGGTATACGGCACCGACGGCCATCCGTATGTTGATGCGTGCGTCTGCAGATGTAAGGGAAAAATATGATCTCTCAGCTTTGAGATTAATCCATAGTGTGGGGGAGCCGCTTAATCCAGAGGCTATTTTCTGGGGCCAGCGCGTACTTGGTTTGCCAATTCATGACAACTGGTGGCAGACCGAAACCGGAGGCATAATGGTTGCCAATTATGCGGCCCTTGAGATTCGACCAGGCTCAATGGGAAAACCTTTACCCGGGATTGAGGCAGCCATTGCCAACAGATTGCCGGATGGCACCCTTCAGCTTGAAGGGGATGAGGTGGAGGGAGAGCTTGTTCTCCGCCGGGGGTGGCCATCCATGTTTCGGGCGTATCTCCATGAACAGGAACGTTATAATACATGTTTTGTGGGAGACTGGTATTTGACCGGAGATCTTGCCCGCCGGGATACAGACGGCTATTTCTGGTTTATTGGCAGGGCTGATGACATTATCAAAACTGCAGGTCACATGGTGGGACCCTTTGAGGTTGAGAGCAGTCTGATGGAGCATGCTGCGGTGGCCGAAGCAGGCGTAATCGGTAAACCGGAGCCCACCATAGGTGAACTGGTAAAGGCTTTTGTTGTGTTGAAACCTGGTTTTTCAGCCAGTGATGAATTGAAACAGGAGTTGATAGGATTTGGACGTATCAGGCTGGGGTCAGCTGTTGCTCCTAAAGAGATTGAATTTACCGATAATCTTCCAAAGACCCGTAGCGGAAAAATTATGCGCCGCCTGCTCAAGGCGAGGGAACTGGGGCTTCCCATCGGCGATACTTCTACCTTGGAGGGGAGTGCATCATGACGCAGATACGTCTTGAAAAAACACATGCGCTGGAGCAACTTCGGCAGATGCTTTTGATCCGCCGTTTTGAAGAAAAATCAGCAGAGCTCTATTCAGCGACTAAAATTCGTGGTTTTCTCCATCTCTATATAGGTGAGGAGGCCGTGGCTGTTGGTGTCATGGCAAATCTGGAGCCTGAAGATGCTGTAGTTGCCACATACCGTGAACACGGTCAGGCTCTGGCACGCGGCATGAGTGCAAACAGTATCATGGCGGAAATGTACGGCAAACAGGAGGGATGCTGCCGGGGACGCGGCGGTTCCATGCACCTCTTTGACGCTGAGAAACGGTTTTATGGAGGCAATGCCATTGTGGCCGGTGGCCTGCCTTTGGCTGTTGGCCTTGGTCTGGCTGACAAAATGCAGAATCGCAACAGGGTTACCTGTTGTTTTTTTGGTGATGGTGCTGTTGCAGAAGGTGATTTTCATGAATCCATGAACCTTGCCAGCCTGTGGAAACTGCCGGTACTTTTTCTTTGTGAGAATAATCTGTATGCCATGGGTACTGCCATCTGCTACCACCAGGCTCAGGCAGATATTGCCGCAAAAGGCTCTGCGTATGGAATGGCCTCAGCGTCGGTCGACGGTATGGATGTTGTTGCTGTGGAAACTGCAGCTGCTGAGGCTGTAGCTTATATTCGGGCCGGGAAGGGACCATATCTGCTCGAATGTCGGACCTACCGTTTTCGTGCCCATTCCATGTTCGACAGTGAATTGTACCGTACAAAAGAAGAGGTGAAGGAATGGAAAGAGCGTGATCCCATTGTTCAGCATACCTCCCGGATGCGTGAAGCCGGTTTGCTTGATGATCAGGATATAGCCTCTCTCGAACAGCAGGTGGCCGAAGAGGTTGAAGCTGCGGTTGCTTTTGCTGAGGCTGGAACCGACGAACCCATTGAGGAACTGACTCGTTTTGTCTGTTCGGAAAGGAGGGTGGCATGAATCAAGAGCAGGGTATGCGAACCATTACCTACCGTGAAGCAGTCAAGGAAGCTATCCGCGAAGCCATGCAGCGTGATGAACGGGTTTTTCTCATGGGAGAGGATGTAGCCCATTATGGCGGATGTTATGCTGTGAGTAAGGGGTTACTTGCAGAATTTGGAGAAGAACGTATTCGTGATACGCCGTTGTGCGAATCCGGTTTTGTCGGTGCCGGCATTGGCGCTGCACTGGGAGGTATGCGGCCCATTGTCGAGGTTATGACAGTGAATTTCAGTCTGCTGGCCCTGGATCAGATCGTGAATAGTGCCGCAACCCTTCTGCATATGTCTGGAGGAAATTTCAATGTGCCCCTTGTCATCCGTATGGCAACAGGCGCCGGCAAACAGCTGGCTGCACAGCACGCCCACTCCCTGGAAGGATGGTATACTCATATTCCAGGAATCCGTGTGCTGGCACCGGCAACAGTTGAGGATGCACGGGGAATGCTTTGGACTGCTTTACAGGATCCGGATCCGGTCCTGATTTTTGAAAATAATACACTCTACAACATGGAAGGAGCTCTTTCCACTGAAAGTGGTGCCGTAGATATCGACAGGGCAAAGGTTCTAAGAACAGGCAAAGATATCACGATCATTACCTACAGCGCCAACCTGTTCAAATGTCTTGAAGCTGCCGAGCGCCTGGCAGGAGAAGGCATAGAGGCCGAAGTTATTGATTTGCGCAGCCTGCGCCCTCTTGATGACGCCGTTTATCTGCAGTCTATAAAGAAAACCCATCGTGCCTTGATTGTTGACGAAGGATGGCGCAGCGGCAGTCTGGCCGCTGAAATTTCAGCTCGAATTATGGAACAGGGGTTCTATGACCTTGATGCTCCTGTGGAGCGTTTATGTTCTGCTGAGGTTCCAATCCCCTATGCCAGGCATATGGAAGAAGCTGCCATACCGCAGGCGGAAGCAGTTTACGCTGCTGTGAAAAAGGTGGTGCAACATGGCTGATTTCTGTATGCCCAGTCTTGGAGCGGATATGGAATCCGGGACCCTGGTGGAATGGCTTGTTGAACCTGGGACCTTGATCAGGAACGGGGATGTTATTGCCACAGTGGAAACTCAGAAAGGCCTGTTTGAAATTGAAGCCTTTGAGGATGGAATTCTAGGAGAACCATTGGTTCAGGAAGGTGAAGAGGTACCGGTTGGAACTGTGCTGGCAGTAATTGATGCGGGTAAAGGAGCTGAAGCTCAAACCACAAAACCTGTGGCAGCGCAGGCTGAAGCGACTGAAGAAAGGCCGCCCTCAGAGGTATTTCAGGAACGTATTCTTGCTTCTCCTGCGGCACGTCGACGTGCTGTAGAGCTGGGTGTTGATCTGAATGCAATTTTAGGAACAGGCCCAGACAATGTCATTCAGATAAACGATGTGGAACAGGCGGCCAAGCAACGTGGCGTAACAAAGGACAAGGATGAAACGTCTGTACAGCCTTCGTCTGTGGATGCAGATGCAGGCATGCGCAAGGCGATAGCTGCAGCCATGAGTGTATCTAATCGTGAAATTCCCCATTATTACCTGGAAAGCGATATGGATATGACAACACCCCTTGAGTGGCTTGAAGCAGAAAATGCGAGAAAATCCATCCGCGAACGTATCCTGCCAGCCGCCCTCCTTCTTAAGGCTGTGGCCCTTGCCCTGCGAGATGTTCCCCAATTAAACGGCTACTGGGTTAACGATCAACTACAGATGCAATCCGGCATTCATATTGGTTTTGCCCTTGCCCTGCGTAGTGGCGGTTTGCTGACGCCGGCTCTCCACGATGTTGATACCAAACCTCTGGCAGAACTCATGCAGACAGTCGGGGATGTGATCGAGCGTGCAAGAAATGGTCGTTTACGAGGCTCGGAGATGACCGATGCAACTGTCACTGTAACTAACCTGGGAGATCGGGGAGTAAAGACAGTTTTGGGCGTTATTTATCCTCCCCAGGTAGCCCTGATTGGCTTTGGCCGTATTGCCGAGCGTCCTGTAGTAGATCAGGGTAAGGTTGTTGTCCGGCGATGTCTAACCGCAACCCTGGCAGGAGATCATCGTGCAACAGATGGACATACAGGCGCACTTTTTCTTGATGCGCTTAACCGACACTTGCAGAAACCGGAGGCACTATGACAGAACAGGAACTGCAAGCTATTATTTTTGCGTCACTGAAAAAGGTAGCTCCGGAAAGCATCCCTGAAGATCTTGATCCTGATGAAAATTTCCGTGAGGAACTGGATATAGATTCCTATACCTTTTTGCAGATGCTTGTCCATATCGGTGAGCAAACCGGAGTCGAAGTGCCAGAGATCGATTATGGTCGTGTCTCAACTTTGTCTGGTATGCAGGGGTATCTGACAGCCCGGCTCAGTTCTCCTGATAGCGGGAAGCTGTAGCTGAATAGTGTATGCGCTATATTGACGGCGGTCTCATGGATTATGGTAAAGCTTATGCGTTACAGGAATCCCTGGCTGCAGATATCTCTAACGGACACACAGAAGAAACACTGCTGTTGCTGCAACATCCTTCAGTTTATACCATTGGCCGGGGTGGGCTTTTGAGTAACATACTTGATCCTGCCATTCAGGTTGAGCGGGTTAATCGTGGAGGAGATGTTACCTGGCACGGACCGGGACAATTGGTTGGATACCCGTTAATCAACCTGACCAGGCGAGGCCGTGATCTGCATCGGTGGATTGGGTTTCTTGAGGAATTACTGGTTGATACCCTGGACACATTTGGGATTCGGGGGCAGCTGCGAGAAGGAGCAAGGGGGGTGTGGACGAAACAGGGAAAAATTGCTTTTCTCGGCGTTGGTGTGCGCCGTTGGGTAACCATGCATGGTTTCAGCCTGAATGTGAGCCCTGAGTTACATCCTTTTGATACAATCATCCCTTGTGGGATAGCCGAATGTCCTATTACCTCAATGGCTGCAGAAGGATTGCATACTGTCTCGGTAGACGAGGTGAAGAACCATGTTCTGGAAATATTTGAACCGTTGCTTCAGTCCAGGCTGCCCAAAAAAATGTCTAGATGAATGTTTGTCGTTGAAGGTTTTTCTCCCAAAAGAACATAAAGAAATTATAAGCTTATCCCTTTTTCTTGTTGAAATGGCAAGGGAATAGGGTATGTTGTTGTTTGCGAGATTGATTATCAATAACATTAAAAGAGGATCGTATTTATGAACATGAAAGCTATTGCTTCAGTTGTGGGGTGCGGTTTTGTTTTGTCTCTGGCAAGCCTGCCTGTGTGGGCAGAGGACACGCTTATGCAGGAGGCTAATGAACTGTTTGCCCCCATTCCAAAAGAAGCACCTGAGATCAAAAATAATCCTGCCACTGAAGTCAAAGTGGAGTTGGGGAAGATGCTTTATTTTGAACCCCGTCTTTCCCGCAGTGCGCTCATCAGCTGTAATACCTGTCATAATGTCGGCCTGGGAGGTGCGGATTATCAGGAAACATCCACCGGGCATGGCTGGAAAAAAGGACCACGTAATGCTCCGACGGTGTTGAATTCTGTGTTTAATGTGGCCCAGTTCTGGGATGGCAGGGCAAAAGATCTTGCCGAACAGGCTAAAGGCCCTGTTCAGGCAGGGGTTGAGATGAATAATACCCCTGAGAACGTTGTAAAGAATCTAAAGAGCATGCCATTGTATGTGGATATGTTCAAGCAGGCCTTTCCTGGTGAAGCTGATCCGGTAACTTTTGATAACATGGCCAAAGCCATAGAAGTTTTTGAGGCAACCCTCATTACCCCCAATGCTCCATTTGATAAATATCTCAAAGGGGATACAACTGCTTTAAATAAAGATGAAAAAGTGGGTCTGAGTCTGTTTGTGGAGCATGGCTGTGTATCCTGCCACGGTGGTGTGAACATGGGGGGAGACGATTATTATCAATTAGGCGTTGTAGAGATGCCACGAGAAGAAATACTTGCTGGTGACAAGGGGCGTTTCAGCGTGACCCATGCAGAAGGAGATGAGTTTATGTTCAAGTCTCCTTCTTTACGAAATATCGAATTAACTCCTCCATATTTTCATTCTGGAGTTGTCTGGGATCTTACAGAAGCTGTTACAGTAATGAATAACTCCCAGTTAGGTGCAGACTTGTCAGATGAAGAAATACACAAAATTGTCGATTTTTTGAAATCAACAACAGGTGAACAGCCCAAAGTCGAACACCCCATTTTGCCTGCTCCAACAAAAGATACACTCCACCCTGAATTATAAGGTGTACCTGGCCCACATTTCCCATGGACACTTCTGGTCATGGGAAATGTGGTTTCAGCAGTATCCTGTACAGGTATTTCGCGAACCTTACTTTTTGTTTATGGTTTCAACCATTGGTATGCCATTGGCCCCGGAGGGAATATATACTGTGGTGTGATTTGGTGATGCTGCCATTTTTAACTGTGCATTAATGGCCTCATGCTGGAGGTAATTCTGGGTAAGCGTGCTGTTGATTATTTTCTGGGCTTCAGCAATGCCTCTGGCTTCTTCAATCCTGATTTCCGCGTCCTTTTTGGCAATTTCACGTTGAGTTTCTTTTTCATCAAGGAGTTGTTTGGCTGCCAGCTTTTTTTCCACCGCTTCTGTTACTACCTTGGGGTAGTCTATATTGCCTACTACCCCTGATACGGGGATGAAAGGCGTATCTTGTAAGTATGCTTGCAGTTCCACCATTACCGCTTCAGCGATTTCACTGCGACGTTCCTTCACCTGTCGGCTCTCAAGGGTTTGCACATGTTTTCGGACCATTGCCCGTAAAGGTTCTTTGATATACCGGGGATAAAATTTTTCACCTGCAAATTCTTCAACCACGGACTTAATGGTTCCTGGCTTTACTTTGATGATGGTTTGAAAACGGAAAGATATATTCAGCTCATCTTTAGCGAGTATGTTGAATGATTCTGCATAGGTCTGCGGCCTGAAATCAACATTTTCAACCTCGTTACGCCACAAAGACACTCCGTAATTTGCAGGACCTTTGAGTGTTCCTTTGAAACCTCCCTTTCCCCAAACCCTGGGATTTTCTTTTACATATCCTTCATGCCCGGCAGGGGTGGATGGGTTGGTACAGGCGGTGAGCCATACTGAACAGAGCAATAATATGAGATAGCCTAAAGTCTTTTTCATAATCTCCTCTTGTAAAAGAAAATGCACATATAGCCTGAATTCACAAAGTGCCTGGAGAGGGGTGTTTGCCCATGGATTTCCAGGGGAGCAGGGCAATCGCATGGGTAATAACCTATACTCAAGCAAATAGTCTACTTTCTTTTATCGTCTTAACAGGTTACATAGTTTTCTTCGTCACCCC
>NZ_AUCV01000069.1 GCF_000429945.1 Desulfogranum japonicum DSM 18378
TCCCGTACCTTTAGGTACCTCAAGGCTCGTTGGAGACTACAACGTTGATAGGTCGGGTGTGGAAGTGCAGTAATGCATGGAGCTAACCGATACTAATTAGCCGTGAGGCTTAACCATATCCTTTTGTAAACAAAGTTTACCCTGCTATTTTAATTGTTATGACTTTACATAGATTTTTCGGTAGCCATAGCGAAGAGGACCCACCCGTTCCCATTCCGAACACGGAAGTTAAGCTCTTCAGCGCCGATGGTACTGCATGGGTGACTATGTGGGAGAGTAGGTCGCTGCCGACTCTTTTTTCAAAACCGCTTTAAGGGATTTCCTTAAAGCGGTTTTTTTTTTGCCTATAGCCTGCCGAATCATATACCAACCTGCTTCCAACCACCTCAAATCAACAAATGTGGATAAACTTCAAGTTTGTAATTTTTCTCCGTGAAGAATTCTGCTCACTTCAATGGCAAGCTCTTCAGCATTAAATGGTTTGGCCAAATACCCGGCCAAGCCCAGTTCCGTTGCATTTTCCCGGGTGACCAGTTTACTGAATCCTGTGCACAGAAGAACCTTTACCTGGGGATTGATTTGTGTAAATTCTTCAAACAATTGTAAACCGGTGATTTCCGGCATTCCCATATCACTAATGACCAGATCATATTTTCCATTTTCCTGATTAAAACGTACTACAGCATCTTTACTCCTTGTAAAAGCATCAACATGATAGCCTAAATGCTCTAGAACCTGTGTCTGGAAATTCACAATGGGTGGCTCATCATCCACAATTAAAATACGACCTCCTGCAAATACAGGCTTCACTGCTCCCCTGCCCTGCTCTGTCTGCTCTGGCTCGGCTTCAGGAAGATACAGAGAAAATTTTGTTCCCTTTCCAGGTGCAGATTCAACATTTACAGCACCACAGTGATCATTAATAATACCATGTACAACGGATAACCCTAATCCAGTGCCCTGATTGACACTCTTTGTAGTAAAATAAGGCTCAAAAATTCTTGTAAGATATTCCTCAGGTATACCGACCCCATTATCACTTACTGTCAGCTTGGCGTATGAGCCTGCAGAAATATTACCTATTTCAACACCACGCCGTGCTGTAATCTCTACGGTTTCCAGACTAATGGCAATTTCGCCTCCATCATCACCGAGTGCCTGGTACGCATTTGTGCAAAGATTCATTATAACCTGATGTATCTGCGTTGGATCAGCCTTGACCATTACCCCCTGTTGTAAATTAGAAGAGATATCAATATTTGCCGGCAAACTTGCTCTAAGTAATTTCAAAACTTCCTTGATAATTAAATCGATCTGCAAATTCGAGATACTCTTTTCACCTTGTCGACTAAATTGGAGAATTTGATCAATAAGCTTTCCAGCGCGTTCCGATGCTTTGATAATCTCTGATAAATTATCAAACATAACCGTATCTTTCTGGCATAGAACCTGAGTCAACTCTGCATATCCTAATATTGCTGTGAGGATATTATTGAAATCATGGGCCACACCTCCAGCCAAGGTACCAATTGCCTGCATTTTCTGAGATTGCCTGATTTGTTTTTCCAGAATTAATTGTTTGGTAATATCACGCTTAACCGCAACAAAATGTTGAATTTGCCCCTTATCATCTTTTACTGGAGTAATGGTTGCTTCTTCCTTGTAAAGGGTTCCATCCTTTTTTTTGTTTGTAAATGTTCCTCGCCATACCTTTCCTCCAGATATCTCTTGCCATAGGAGATTATTTTGCATAGAAGAGGCAACTTCACTTTTCAGTATTCTTGGGTTTTTGCCGACCACTTCTGATAACTCGTACCCTGTGATATCCTCAAATGCAGGGTTGACATATTCGATGTTGCCATGCGGATCGGTAATCATAACCGATTCAGCTGCCTGTTCAACAGCTGTGGCCAACAACCTTCGCCGCTCTTCCAATTTAAACCGACTTCGCAGATCATGAAATGTCACCTGTACCATATGCTTAGTGTCAGTGACTGCACTACTTAATGTAATTTGAACAGGAATTACGCCTTCATTATTCGAAATTAAAATATCTAGAGAATCTCTTTGTTTTTTATCGGTTATTTGCTCCTCGTAATATTGCAGATATTTTGATTTATCTTCCTGAACATACAAAGATAAATGATTACTACCTATCAGATCATGTTCAGATTTTCCAAACAGTGTCATAGCCATAGGATTGACCTCCTGGATAATTCCACTGTTTGCATCAATAATAATAATAGCATCGGTGTATGAAGCCATTAACAATTGATATTTTTCCATTGATTCGTGCATTTCAATCAATTGCTTTTTTCGTTTAGAAATATCAATTACCGTAAAGTACACAAATCCTTTTCCCTTTTTTTGATAGGAATCTCCATATATCTGTAAGAATTTCTGCAGGACACCTGATTTTATCACATATTCAAAAGAAATAGATTCTATCTCTTTGAGCAGGGTTGAAATAAGTTGCTGAATCAAGATATTTGTATCATCATGTTCAACATCATTAAAAAGAGGTAGTATTTGATCTGTTGTTTTAATATTAGCCAAATCCAGCAGTGCCTTGTTGGCAGAAACAGGTTCCACTAAACCCTCTCCCTGACGAAAAAGTGCACGTTCCGCTGACAGGTATTCGTCCAAGTCGACCAATTCAAGTTGTTTCAGACGATTACAGGCACTGTGCAATTGTGAAATATCTAGTACAAAGGTAGCGATCTGACTATTTTCTGGCATCATAACAATCTGTTCTTGACCATGATTGAACTTTAAGTATATTCGATTCTGCTGCAATCAGAGATGCCACCGCCAGGCCAATGAAAAAATGGCTTTGCGAGGCAACTCTTTATGTACAATGAGTCAATATGATGCCCTTTTCATACCATAATCACAAACTTATCCCATGGAAAATATGCAGCAGACACCAATAACAAAATCCGGTTCTCCAGGCACCCTCTATATAGTAGCGACACCCATCGGCAACTTAGATGACCTAAGCAAACGTGCCTGTGCCACACTAGCTGAAGTTGACCTCATTGCCTGTGAAGATACGAGACATACCAGAAAACTGTGCTCTGCCTTCGGTATATCCACCCCTTTGTTCAGCTATTATCGTGAAAAAGAACAGGAGCGTTCTGAGGTATTGATAGGACGTTTGCTGGAGGGTGAACATATCGCCCTGGTTTCAGATGCTGGCACACCTGGTTTATCTGATCCAGGCGCTGTTCTAGTAAAAAAAGCTAGAAATATGGGGGTTCCCATTCGTGCCATTGCAGGTCCATCTGCCTTGGCAGCAGCACTTTCCGTCGCAGGACTTACAGACACGTCTTTTCTGTTCGCAGGATTTCCCCCTTCAAAAAAGAGCACGAGAAGAGGTTGGCTCAGTGCTTTTACCAACTTGCCCTACCCCATTATCTTTTACGAATCGCCCCATCGCATCAACAACACGCTTAAGGATATACTTCAAATCTTCGGCGAAAGACAGGCACTGCTTTTTCGTGAATTGACAAAAATACATGAAGAATGCCTGCATGGGGCTCTCTCTGAGCTTATAGAGAAGACCTCTGGTACAGTTAAGGGAGAGTTAGTTGTAATTGTAGAAGGTGCAGTAGCCACGCAAGAGCCAAAACCAGATAATCTGGAACAACTAGTCAAATGGTATAAAGCAGAACAGCAGGCAAGTCTTCGTGACACCGTACAGGCAATTTCCCAGGATTTGAATTTACCACGTTCTCAAGTGTACCAGCAAGTTCTAACGCTCTGGGAAAATATCAGTTAAAGGCTACACAAAACGTTTTTAGCTAGGAGTCTGTCCATACCTGACGATTTTTGCTCAACTTTAAGACGTGCGATATCTTTTAGGGTCGCGGAAAATACTACATATCCAAAAATTGCATAGGATACCGGTTTGCTAACGTAGTCGCGTCAATGGTCCCATACTGGCCGTATTGAGCCATTGACGCGACCACGTTACCGAGTTGAAAGACAAGCAAGATTGGATAATATATTTCTTCCGTGACCCTTATCCCGACCTCGATATCTACGCTAACCTCAAGTTGATCAACACTCATCATTGTTGAACAGTTCCAGTTCATGTAATTATTTCATAGCCCTATTTTTGCTTTTATGACATCAACAGAACCACGCAGATGGACAGTACATGCTCTTATGCTTTGCTGTGCTTTCCTCGTATCAACATCATTCACTGTTGGCAAAGCGATAGCTGCTGATCTTGATCCGGCTTACATTACCTTTTTACGTTTTCTGATGGCAGTACTTCTCTTCTTGCCAATCGTATATAGACAACAAGGCCTTAAAATACCGCCAGTACGATCACTCTTGGGTTATAGTTTAATTAGTGGAACCCTTGTAGGCTTCTTTTACCTTATGTTCCTATCGCTCAGATATACGACAGCGTTGCATACCGGAGTGATTTATACCCTTGTTCCATCTATTTCAGGTTTATACAGCGCCATTATCTTACGAGAACATTTAGGAATAACGCGCATTGCAGCCATATTTCCTGCCATGTTTGGTGCCACCTGGGTAGTCTTCAAGGGCCATCCATTAGACATCTTGACGCTGCATCTGAATCAAGGAGACCTCATATTCTTGGGCGGATGCCTGATTATGGCATTATATACTCCCTTAATCCGTCTATTTCATAAAGGAGAAACCATGGCTGTAATGACCTTCTGGATTCTCGTTTGTGGTTGTGGATGGCTTCTTCTCTTGACCGGACACAATATACTAACTTTCCCTTGGCAAAACATCAGCGTGAAAGTGTTGCTTGGGATAGCCTATCTCGCCATCTTTACAACTATCATCACCTTTTTTATTAACCAATGGGCTACCCTTTACCTTGGTCCAACAAGGGTAATGGCATATTCCTATCTCTACCCACCACTTATTGCAGGTATAGACTGGTCTCTTGGCCATGGACTCCCTTCAGCCCAAACAATGCTCGGAATTCTTTTTATCGTTCCTGCTATGTTTATTTTACAAAAAGGCAATGTAACCTATAAAGAAACTACTCACAGGGGAGACGAATGAGCTTAAAAGTATGTCACAGTTGTGCCTGGTTAGAGGGTGCCTGAGGTCTTCGCAAGCAAGCCGGTGCAGCGTATTGGGTCATACATAAGTCAGGCTTATCGGAAAAAAATCAGGTGTGCTATGAGCAGGTTACCCTATAAATAAAAAAGGTCGCCGGTTAGGGCGACCTTTTTTATTTTCACTTGAACATACTGGTCAAATCATGTCCAGTACTCTCAACGATATCTTTTCAATGACCAGACAGCCTACTTTATGGGCATATAGACTCATACAAAGTGAATTCCCCTTGGTCGTCCACTTGGATAATGGCGACACATCTTTGAGGGTCACCACTGGCGTCAAAACTTAATTTACCCGTGACACCTTCATAATTTTTCAGCACAATAAGCTGATCTTTGATGTTTTTCCTATCTTCCAAAAGATTGCCGGTCAAACCTTTGGCATTCTGGATAGCCTGGAGCATAATCTGGGTAGCATCCCAGGTAAGACCAGCCACTTCACCGGGCAAAACCCCAAATTCCTGTTTGTAAAGATCAACAAATTCCTTTGCCTTGCCGGTTACCCCACCTGCAGCAAAATGCGCGGAAAAAAAGAGCCCTTTACAGGCATCACCGCACTCATCCACAAAATTACCGCCGGCCATTGCATTGGCACCAATGATCGGTTTTTTCCAACCTTTTTTAATTGCCTGCTTCACAATGAGAGGAATTTCATAATAGTGCTGAGGAGTAAAAAGAACATCTGCACCAGATGAAACGATATTATCCAACTGTTTGCTGAAATCGGTATCACCACTTCTGAATTCCTCAAAGGCCACCACAGACCCCTCTCCATGAACACTTTCGAAGGCCCCTTTAAAATTATTGGCCATGGTACGCGGGTACGCACTGACAATATCATAAAGAACTGCTGCCTTTTTAGCGCCAAACTCTTTTCCTGCAAATTGCGTAAGTGCAGGCCCCTGCTGTGTCAACACCATGCAACTGCGAAAAACAAATGGACGATTTTGGGTAGTCAGCGGTGAGGTAGACCATGCTGCAATCATTGGTGTGGAAAAAGAGTTGGCAACTCCACCTGTGGGAACAGCTTGTTTACTGCTCAAAGGCCCAATAATCCCCAGCACTTTGTCTTTGGTAATGAGTTTCAGTGCAGCACTTGTGGAACCAGGAGAAGAGGTTTTATTATCCTCATAAACAAATTCCACAGCATACTTTTTACCGTCTATATCAAAGCCACCGGCTTTATCCAATTGTTTTTTTATAAGTTCACCCGCATTTTTAGACTCAGCACCAACAGTTTCAAATTCACCGGTCAACGGAATATCAAAACCAATTTTTATGGTGTCCGCAGCCCAACTACCTGGCGTAGTCAGTCCCAAACACGCCAGAGCAGCACAAAAACAAGTTTTCAATCTCATAGTACACACCTGAAAGTTAAGTTGTCGTCCCCATCCCCTGTCGCTCCGGTATTGCAGACCTGGAGAGACGAAGTTCATTTCACGCTAGAACTGCTCAGATTTTACCCTGCTTACAGATCCCATCATATATATTAAAAAATATTTGTAGAACTGAATTACATTACATCTGCCTGGCATGGCTCCTAGAAACACAAGATTTCGACAAGAAGACCAGCCGGAAAAACACATTATGCCCAGTAACTGTTCACAGTGAGACTGATTCTTCCGCGCTCACCCTGGCTGACTTATGATCCAATATCCCATGCAAGCTTACGTGAAAAAACCGCAAACACCCTGTAAGCAATTATTCTTGGCCGTTGTATTCACCAACTGCAGAACATATCTATAGATAAATACACACCTTACTGACAAATGGATTTATATTGTGAAAATAACCCATCTTCCCCAATTTGTATTATAGCTACACATCTATCTGGATTACCATCGCTTTTGTGAGATATCGTACCGGTCACTCCATCATAATTTTTGATTGCCACAATTTGGTCTTTTACTTTTTTTCTATCTTCCAGAATATTTCCACTTAATCCCTCTGTAGCTTGTATGGCCAGAAGCATAACCTGTACAGAATCCCAGGTTAGAGCAGCAACTTCATCGGGCAGGACTCCATATTCCTTTTCATAAAGTTCAACAAACTCTTTTGCTTTACCGGTTACCCCATGTGGAGCAAAATGTGCGGAAAAAAAGAGACCTTTACATAACTCACCGCATTCAGCCATAAGATCCCCTCCTGCCCAGGCGTCGGCCCCGAATATAGGCTTGGACCATCCAGCATCCCGTGCCTGTTGTACAATGCCTGGTATTTCGTAATAATACTGGGGCACAAACAATACATCAGCTCCTGAATTGACAATGCGGGCGAGTTGCTGACTAAAATTCTTATCCCCGGCTCTAAATTCTTCAAATGCAACGACACTGCCAGCACCGTGATCTTTTTCAAACGTATCTTTAAAAGAATTAGCCAACGTTCTGGGGTAAGTAGTTACAATATCATAGAGAACCGCTGCCTTTTCAGCAGCAAGACTATCGCCGGCAAAAGATGACAATGCAGCCCCCTGTATAGGGTCAAGTACGCAACTTCGAAACACAAATGGCCTGTTCAAGGTCGTGTCCAATGCAGTGGACCAAGGTGAAATCATCGCCGTAGAAAATGAATTTGCAACACCACCGGTGGGAACAGCCTGGCTACTACTTAGCGGGCCAATAATTCCCAATGCTTTTTCTCTTGTTATCAAGTGTAACGCTGCCCTGGTAGCACTGGATGGCGAAGTTTTATTATCCTCATAGATAAAAGACAGTTCATACTCCTGTCCCCCTACCTTTAAAACACCATTGAGCTGTTTATGGATAAGTTGACCTGTCATTTGAGAACTCTTACCTACTGCAGCCAAGTCACCTGTAAGGGGTAAGTCAAAACCTATAACAATAGGTCCTGCTGCGCTGGCTTGCTGCAACAGTAAAGCTGAGCATACCAGTATCATAGTGAAACAAGTTGTAACTTTCATAGCGTACACCCAACGTACATATCATTCCTTAACCTGCTTCCTGTTGCGAAACCGGCATGATGAATCCCCATCATATTGCCTCAGCAAATTACCTCAGGTATTCAGAACTGCTTATTAGAATATATAGCCCGTTGCAGGCAACGGGCTATATGGAGAAAAGACAGGTAATACAGATTAAGCGTTTGCTGTAGAATCGACCTTAAAGGTTTCAACAGCTTCACGAAGTCTGTGAGCCGTATCACTCAGCATATTCATCAGATTCGCGGTTTCCTGAGAGGCCTTTGAGGTCTCTTCACTCACGTGCCCAACTTCCTGCATGTTGGAGGTAATCACCTCAGATACCTGTACCTGACGTGTAGCAGCAGTAGTAATGGAGTCAATCAATGTCGCCATCTGATCGGCAACACGTTCAATCTCCTGAAGTTTTTCATGGGCATTATCTGCAAGCTTTGTTCCCTGGACCACTTTGGAGATACTTTCATCCATACGGTTACTTGCATCCTTGATCTCTGTCTGAATGCTTTTTACCAGGTTATCAATCTGCTTGGTCGAATTGGTGGAACTCTCAGCAAGACGCTGAACCTCTTCAGCAACAACGGCAAAACCATGCCCGGCATCACCGGCCATGGCGGCCTGAATAGAGGCGTTCAAGGCGAGGATGGAAGTTCGATCTGCGATATCATGAATAATCTGCACCACATTACCAATCTCAAGGGAACTTTCACCGAGTCGCTTAATGGACCGGGCTGTTTCATTGATCTGCTCCCTGATTTCATCCATAGCCATATTGGTTTTCAACACCGCTTCAGCACCTTCCTTCGCATGTTCACGGGAAAGGTCGGATACTTGTGCTGATTTGACAGCATGACCGGATACTTCGCGAATGGATTCTGCCATTCTATCGATGGATTCAATGGCGCTACGTACCTGCTCACTCTGGGCCAGACTCTTATCTGCAAGATTCAAAGTAAGTTTGGTAACATCGGCAGATGTATCGTCAACCGAAGCAGTAGCGTTTTTTACCTGACGAATAATATCACTGAACTGTTCGGCCATAGTGTTGAAGGAGTCAGCAATGGCACCTGTAATATCTTCAGTCACCTCAGCACGACCTGTTAAATCACCGTCCATAAGTGCACTGATCTCATCCATCAGTTTCATCATGGATTCCTGAATCTGATCACGCTCATCCTGACTCTGGATAAGAATAGTGATATTGTCGAGCATAGCATTCAGCGTTGTTGCCATGGTACCAAGCTCGTCACTACTGACCACTTCAGTCCTGGCATCGAAGTTACCCATACCAACCTCACTAAACAGATCCATGATGTTATCCACCTGGCGGGTGAGACCACGGCTCATGACAATAGCAAGGAGAATACCGATAAGCACAGCAAGCGCAATAACACCAATAATCAGATAGAGCAAAAACTGTGTTTTTTGCTCCATGGCTGTGACAGCCTGTGTCTCACTGGCTGCGGCTTTACTCAGCAAACCTTCAATAACTGGCTCTGTCGTCGCAAGAGCAGCTCGGTAGGCAGCCGTACGTTCGGCAATGGTCTTATCTGTGTTATGGACCTCAGTGAGCCATTTATCAAGCTCTGTAATATTAGCTGCAAGCGCATTCTGGGTGGCAGCATCCTGCCCCGCACCTTTGGCAGCTTCTTTCAACTCTGCAAGACTCTCCTGAATCTTTGTATAGGTTTCATCTGAAGGCACAAAAATATATTGCTGAACAAATCCGTTTAACCTGTAAAAAAGATCATTTACCTTCAGGCTACCGACTTGACCAATGCTATTTTGAACAGCTTCAATGGATTCATTCAATTTGGTCAACTCACCAAATGTCGGATCCTCGCGAAGTTCAATAATATCAATGGTGGCCAGAAAAGAATCTGTATATTCAGTTGCAGCAGCAATAGCTTCATCTACAGCAGCTCTTCCCTCTTGAGGGACAAGTTCCAAAATTTCTGTCAGCAGATTATATACCTGACCAGAATGTACCAATGCCTGGTTAGAATATTGCTCCTTGGCCTCCTGAATACCAATGGACTTATAGTAAAGAAAAAAGTCCTTCTCATTTCCTTCCGCAGTCTTCAAAAGGGAGCCTGTCTGCAGTGCCAGTCGGGCAATCTGAGCCTCAACGTCAACAACCCTATTAATAGTTGTTCTTGCCGCCTGCTGAGAGAAAAAAGCAATACCGCCAACAACCAGGGTAAGGACGATCATAGCAAAAAATGCCAGCCCCAGCTTACCGCGAATCGTTGAAGTCAATCCCTGTCTATCCATCTTTCCTCCATGTCCTCTGATGCAAGATGCCAGGGGCCTCCTTTAATACCAAGTCTGCATAATGGTTACATCTGCCCGACTTTTAAGGCTCCCCTGGCATGGAATCAGAGAGAAATACAGCTCTTATTTTTTCAGAAATTTATCTATGGCTTCTTCTTTCCAC
The DNA here is from genome assembly GCF_000429945.1 of Desulfogranum japonicum DSM 18378. Lineage (GTDB taxonomy): Bacteria > Desulfobacterota > Desulfobulbia > Desulfobulbales > Desulfobulbaceae > Desulfogranum > Desulfogranum japonicum. The sequence continues at coordinate 10,487 of NZ_AUCV01000069.1, forward strand.
ACTTTCATGGTCTTTTTATCTTTAGGATCAATTTTCACGCCTAGAGCATTGACCGGTACATCATGTTTTTTCTGGGTTTCAATCCAATTCCGTTTGATTGTTTCGTTGAGGGCCATTACATACTCCTAATGTCATATCGATGATATATTTTCTGGAGAATCTGTTCGTTGTGTCCTTCCGATTCACCAGCACCAGCAAAAGACATGGCAGCCAGCGCCATGCCTTGTTTTACAACCTCCTGAGCGACCTTGTTGAGATCTTCAACCGTAATGGCATCAATCTGTTCCACAATTTCGTCAGGCGGGATGTATCGTCCAAAATAAAATACCTGAGTTAACAGGCTACTCATACAGGACTGTGAACTTTCAGATGCTAACAGTTGTTGACCTTTCAGCTGCATCTTTGCAATCCACAATTCCTCTTCAGTAATCGCTTTTTCTCCTGTTGCGATCCCTTCAAGCTCTTCAAATATTAAAAAGACAACGCGCTCAAGTAATTCAGGCGTCGTCGCACCTTCAATAACTATAAGTCCATCATCTCTATACGCTTGATATTCTGCTCCAACATCATAAACCAGCCCCAAACGTTGGCGCAATTGATAGAAAAGTCGAGAACTTACGCCTCCTCCAAAGATGGTTGTCAACAGGTGAATATGATACCTGTAACGATCTGCATAAGGAGCAGCATGTACGCCGATGGAAAAGTATGTCTGTCCGACATTCTGATGGGCAACAACCCCTCCTGGTCGAAAAACAGGTGGAGCCGGAACAGTAAAACCTCTATCTCCAGCTTTCATGCTCCACATGACATCGTTAATATTCTCAACCAGATCTGAATGCTGCAAATTACCCGCCGCTGCAATAATGAGGCGATTGCCGGCGTAACAATTTTCAGCAAAGTCCTTTACATCCTGACGCGTCAACCTCTTTACATCGGCAATACGTCCACCAATGGACCTTCCCAACGGATGACCAAGCCAGATATGCTCCTTCAGGTTTTCATGGGCAAGGATATCAGGTCTATCAGCGGCCTCTGCCAGTTCATAACCAATGGAATCTTTTTCCCTGGCAACACTCTCTTCTTCATAAAGAGAGTTAATGAACATATCTCCCATGACATCGATAACATAAGTCCGATAATCATCTAAAACAGTAGCCGAATAACAGGTATAATCCCTTGTGGTGAAACCACCCATGCTGCCACCCGTGGAATCCATCAAGCGGGCGATCTCCTCCCCTTGCCTGTTACGGGTGCCTTTAAACATGAGATGTTCGGTCAAATGTGCGACACCGTTCTTTTCTGTTGCTTCATGAGCAGGACTTGCATCAAAAAGAAACCCTATGGAAAAGGAGCGGACCGAGGGCATCTGTTTGGAAATAATCCGAATACCATTATTGAGCATGGATTGGTTAAGCATCATGCCGCTACAGTCTCCCCCGAAGGAATGTACAATTGTTCAATGGTGGCCAGTTTTTGTACAAGCTGATCCACATCAATAACCATAATCACATGCTCTTCCGTTTCATAGGTCGCGTTGATCAGAGAAACATTGGAAAGGCCGCCGGGAAATGATACTGGGGCAGTTAAAGCATCGAGACCGAGAGACATACGGCTGGCTGACTGTAATTTGCCATCACTGGTCAGCACTACTTGCATATTCTTGCCTGTATGGGGATGCACCGTTGCCGACCGAATGGCAATATACTGAGCAATCACTTTTTCCTCAGTAGGCAAACCAAACAGTGCGACTGGCGAGACAACCGGCACCTGCGTCCCATATATATTGGTAACACCTTGCAGAAAGTGAAATTCACCACCCAGGGGAGTAACAGACAAGTGCCTGTATACCTCTACGACCTGACTTTGGGTGAACACCGCATAGAGCGGTTTTGCTGCCATGCCCAAATAGAGCACATAGACACCTGAGACGGTTTTCTGTTTCTGTACACTCATACTGTTTAAATCTCTCTTATTCTGGATCTATCAAATAAGTCCGCCATACCCACAGTTGCCACCTGTTACACAGCTGACGCCTCAGCAGCCCTTTCTCTCTTTTGATATGTTCTTTTGCTTGTCAATTTCTCAACTATATTGACAAGTTCTTCATCTTTATACGGCTTATTCAGGAATCCACTGGCCCCGAGATTTATAGCTTTATCACGATGTTTCGCAGATGTTCTCGATGTGAGCATAACAACTGGGATATCTTTTTTATCGGTCAGATAGGCCAGCTTCGCCAGGAATTCATATCCATTCATCCGAGGCATTTCAACATCCAGGAAAATAAGATCCGGTCTCAACGTCTCAAGTTGTTCCATTGCATCCGCACCATCTTTGGCCTCCACAGCCTTCCATCCCTGCCCGGTTACCAATCGGCCTACGACACGGCGAACGGAGATGGAGTCGTCCACAATCAGGATAGTCAATGGCGTCAACTCTTCTGCCGGTGCATGCAGCGTCAGGCTAATAGTTTCCTGGGTAGCCAGTTCAGCCATGTTCAGAACCGGGACCAGACCACCGTCACCAAGAATAGCAGCACCGGATATCCCCTGTACGTTATGCAGATGTGTACCAAGGTCTCGTATAACCAGTTCCTGTTGCCCGATAATTTCTGAGATAGCCAGCCCTGCGGGTTTACCATGGACGTCTATCACCAGAATGAGCGTCTTTTCTTCTTCATCGGTCAAGATATGAGGAACAGCCTGTCCAAGCAGGCTTTCCAATACATGAAAGGGTAGCTCCTCTTCGTCCTTTCTCAGAATTTTATCATCAAAATTTATATCCCCATGATCAACCCGGACAATTTCTCTGATATCGCTGAGAGGAATACCGTAGGTATAAGCCCCGGATTTAACCAACAAGGAGCGGACAAGCCCCATTGTGAGAGGCAAAGTAATAACAAAGGTAGTGCCTTCACCTGGAGTCGTCTCTATATTGATGTTGCCCTGCAATGCATGAATATTCGCCTTGACAACGTCCATCCCCACGCCGCGCCCTGAAATTTCACTGACTTCTTTGGTGCTGAAACCTGGAAGGAAAATTAAGTCCATCAGCTCTTTTTCAGACAGCTGATCAGAGGCTTTTATAATTCCTTGTTTTCGCGCCTTGCTACGAATCAACTCAAAATCAATACCACTGCCATCGTCACCGACACGTATGACAACCGAGTTCCCCTTACGTTCGGCTGCAATGGTCAGATTGGCCATTTCAGATTTATTCTTGCGTAGTCGTTCTTCTCTGGACTCAATTCCATGATGCACAGCATTGCGGATCAGGTGCATAAAAGGATCAGCGAGCTTCTCCCAAACTACCCTATCAAGTTCAACGTCCTCTCCTTGAACAGTGAGGCGGACCCGTTTATCCAGCTTCTGCGCCACATCACGCATTGTTCGACTCAAGCGAGGCACGACTGTGGCCATCGGACTCATCCGGGTTCGAGCGAGTTGTAACTGTAGTTCTCTTGCATTGCGCCGCTGACGGCTGATATCACCGTCAAGATCGCCATAAATCATGCCAAGGTTGCCATGAATAGCACCAACATCGATGGCCGCCTCATTCATGGAACGAATAGTCAGATTCAGTTGGGTATACCTGTCAAGCTCAAGGGTATCAAAATCATCACCAGCGGATTCTTGGGCAGGTTCCTCTACGGTTTCCCTGATTCTATGCAGAGTTTTACCGAGATCATCCAGAGCCTTGACCTCAAAATTCTTTTCTAATTCAAGGGCTATATCTTTCAGTCGATTACGAGACAGCTCAAGTTCAGCTAATGTTTCTCGTAAAATAGTCATTCTGAGATCAAACGCACTCACACCCACCAGCAGCTCATTAGCCAAGTGAACCATGTGGTCAACATGGTCTGCGTTTACACGAATGGTTTTCTGTACATTTCTTTCCAGTACTGCAGCAGGATTCTCTTCAACCTCAGGCTGTTTTACCTTGGGCCGCAATTTGGGTTGTTTCTTCACTTCGGCTGCTACAGCCTGTTTTTGGATTCGATGAAGATCCTGAATGAGTCGCTCTTGTTTGTCAGCAGATCCCTCTTCAGGCTTCTCGATCAGTATGGCAAGAAAATCCAATGATTGCGCTATTGATGTAACAATTGCCGGTGACAGTTCAGCAGCCTCATCCCCAAGCCATTCAAGTGTATCTTCGAGAGTATGGGAAAAATCAGCAACAACATCTAAACCGGTTACAGCGGCAGCACCTTTTAAAGTATGGACTGCACGCCTGAGCTGATTCAGCATGTCCTTATGCTCTTCGGTTACCGGAACAGGTTGCTGAATACCAGCATCCAAGGCCTGGATAACCTCGTTAATCTGCATAAGATGTTCAGCAGCTTCTTCGTGGAAACCCTCGAGAAGCTCGTCCGAATCAGACACCAACACTCCATCGACATCTTCTTCCAACAGATCGGTTGGCTCTTCTTCAAGAAGCACTGTATCCAAATCTTCTTTTTCCTGAAACAGGTCCAGGAGCTCATCATCCAAATCTGGTAGAGTCTCCTGTATGTCAGGAACGGTTTCCTGGACATTCTGAAAACTAAGGGTTTTTTCCAAATCTCTGGTAAACTCTTCAGTTACAGATTCATATGGTTTCTCCGCAAGAACGCTGAGGTCGTCCAGGGTCCGAATGAGTGCGGAAATCATTTCAGGATTGATCCGTGTCGCTTCTTCAGCAAGCCAATCCAGATAATCCTCAACCTTATGAGCATAACCTGAGATATTTTCCAACCCTATCACTGCTGCAGCACCTTTGATGGTATGCACCGAGCGTCGGATAATAGACAATGGCTGTTGTAAACCTTTGGTTATCGGCCCCGGTGAATCAACAGACGCCTCGAGAACCTGTCCAGCCTGATGAATACTTTCAACATGCTCCTGCACTTCCTCAAGAAATCCTTCCAGGAGCTCGGGATATTCTTCCAGAGCACTTGGAAGACTGCCTGATCCCTGGGTAGATTCTTGAGATTCTACAACAGTACTGGACATGGCCACAGAACGAACTTCCTTTTCCAACTCTTCCAGTGATGCAGTTGCCTGATCAGTGATACTTGATTTGGGCGCATCCACCAGATGACCAAGTCCACCCAAGGCTATAGCGAGATGCTGAATAATCTGGGGATTAATCTCATAGCACCGCTCATAAAGCCAATCCAAAGAATCTTCGATGGAGTGCGCAAATGTCGCCACCTGCTGCAGACCTATGACAGCAGCAGCGCCCTTAATTGTGTGGACAGACCGACGGATCTGATTAACTGCTTCTTTATGCAGTGCAAGCATTGATTCGGAATCAGTCACCTCTGCTTCCAGCAGGCGAGCGGCACGATCTATACTCTCCATATGTTCCCGTGCTTCTTCCTGGAACCCTTCCTGCAATTCAGGATACAACTCCCATTCAGCAGAAGCAGAATCTGTTTCAGAAGCCCTGTCGTCGGTATCTAGCGGCACCTTATGTCCCGAAGAAGGCACACTCTGGCGCATATGAACCTTTAAAGCAGCGAGAGATTCCATAGCCTGGTCCGAAATAGCGCTCGTAGGATTCTCAATCAATCTACTCAAGTGATTAAGAACGATGGTGAGAGCGTGTACAAGCTCAGGATAAATAATTCTGCTTTCTTCGTAGAGCCAGTCTAGAAAATCCTCTACTTCATGCGCATATTTGGGCAACTCAGACAACCCGATAACAGCGGATGCTCCTTTGACAGTATGTACGGAACGACGTAACGTTTGAATAACACTTTTCAAGGTGCCGGAGATATCTGTTCTAGAGCTTACCATCACCTCTAGCGCAGTCATTTCACGGTGTAAATCCTGCAGGTGCTCTTCAGCCTCGCCCTGAAATTCAGCCAGAAAAAGAGCTTGGTCTTCTTTGGAGTAGGTATCAAACACTGAGGTTTCATCAGGCATGTCCAGCTGTGCACTTTCACCAGAATCCTCATAATCAACAGCGCTATCGTTACCCTGAGCCCCTGCGATCAACAGCTCCGTAAAATTCTTCTCAGCCTTCTGAACCGCTTCTTCTTCATCGAAAGAACTATCATCATTTATGAAACGTTCAATGTCTCTCATGGTGACACCCAAAGTGTCAACCGAGGTTTTACTGAGCTTTACATTTCCTTCATTTGCTTCTTCAAGTAAAGCTTCCATGGCACCACATAACCTGCTCAGGCCCATGAATCCAATAAGAGAAGAAGCTCCCTTGATAATGTGTACCAGTCTGTATATTTCAGCAATAACTTCGCTATCATCCGGCCTGTGTTTAAGCTCCCCAATACCTTCCCGCAATAAAGGGAGATAACTGCGTACTTCTTCAAGAAAACCAGCCAGATATTCAGTTCTTATTTCAGCATCCATGTTGAGTCCTTATCACCCGATCAAATTCGTCTCATTTACGCTCAAAAACCAGGTTAGTCCGCCAGGTCTAAATCCAGATCATTAAGCATGGGTGAAGTGAGAAACTTCGAATAGTCCAAGAGCGCCACCTCACGATTTCCGGCCTGGACGAAAAAAGAAATAAACGATGAGATATCATTGCCTTGCAGCCCCTCATCATCAGGATATAAGCGCTGTTTATTTTCTTCTTCAACACCAAGAACACCGGTAAGACGATCCACCACAAAGCCAATTTTTATGCCTTCGGCATGAAGCAGTATATAATATTCATTTTTTTCACGCCTGGAGCGCTTGAGGTGAAAAAGGAGAGAAAAATCCACTACAGAGATAATGTCACCACGGATATGGGTAATTCCGAGTACCCATTGCGGCACATTGGGTAATGGAATTACAGGTGGACATTGTCCCACTTCAAGCAACGCCTGGATCGGGACGGCCAGTTCCTGGTTGCCTACCTGAAAGGTTACACACTGCTCTCTTTGCTTAAACTCGCTCTTCGCCTTTTCTTTTAGAATTTCCAGGGTTTCTTCCTGGAACGGCAATGTTTTTGATTCAATGTCAGCGAGCAAGGTCTGCAGTGGCAATGATACCCCAGCAGTATGCTGCTTTGTAACACCTAACGACATGGTTACTCCCTGTATTCTTCGGAGGTCTTTCAGGTAGCGCCTCTCCAGAAACGGTTTGCTTACCTGGTAGCTTTATGCTACAGGATTACATTCTTCGGAGCCTAACATTGACTCCGATATCCGTAAGAGGCCGATTTTATAAGTATAATGTACTACAAAATCTGCGATTACCCGTTTCCAACCAAGTAAGCGCAGATTTCGAAATCATCACTGAAGGCAAATCCAGCAAACTTACTTCTCAAGCAGACCAATCGCGGTCTGATACAAATCTTCTTCATCAAAAGGTTTGGTCATATAGACATCAGCGCCTTGCTTTTTCCCCCAGAATTCATCACTTTTCTGGTTTTTACTGGTTAACAGTATCACCTTGATATTTTTTGTAGATTCCTCTTTTTTTATTTTACGGCAAACCTGAAATCCATTTTGCTTTGGCATAATGACATCAAGAACTACCAATGTAGGCATCTCTGACTCAATCTTTGCCAATGCTTCTTCACCGTCCACCGCAGTAATGACCTCATACCCGTTTTTTTCAAAAGGGGCGCGCATCATACTCAATTGAGTGGGACTATCATCTACAACCAATATTTTTTCTCTCGCCATGGGCTTTCTCCTACTTTATCAATAAAATCAATGTTCAATATTGAACGTATATCAGATGTATTTCTCAATTTCAGAAATCATCTTTTTAGGATCAAAAGGCTTGGTCAGATAAGCATCTGCACCAGCCATTTTACCTTTCACCTTGTTGATAAACCCATCCTTACTGGTTAACATAATGACAGGTATATCTTTAAAATCATTATTGCTTTTCATAATGGACAATATTTTAAAACCATCCATTTTAGGTAAAACCACATCAAGCAAAATTAAATCCGGACGCTGTTCGCTCATTCTGCTCAAAGCTTCTAGTCCGTCCACGGCTTCCAATATTTCATAGCCGTTTCGTCCAAGAGCTATGGAAATGACCTTTCGTACCGTTGAACTATCTTCAACAACCAAAACTGTTTTCTTGGCGGCAGGTAAAGCAGCTGAGGTTGCTCTGCCTTCACGATTGTCAGGAATATTTGATGCTTTATTTGTTTCTACTTCTTCGACAACGGTTTCTGTGTCGACCTTGGAAGCCATGAAATTCATAAACAGGCTTAACTGGTCGGCAAAGACTGTCTTATGAGGCTCTAATTTTGTTACTTTATCAAGATGGTGCAAAGCCTGGGTAAAATTTCCAAGATTAAGATACGCAAGGCTCAGACAATAGTGAGCAGCTGCAAAACTCGGTAATTTCTGGCTGACTTTCGTATATCTGGTAACAGCCGTTTTAAAGGGAGCAGGATTCTGCACCTTGGCTTCAAGGGCCTGTCGCGATATATTAAGAAATCCCTTACAATGATGGCACTGATGGGTTTTAATATCCAAGGCTGTCCAACAGAAGAGACATTTACGAATTTTACCGCCTGTCAATCTTTCTACAGAAGTAAAATATTTATCTCGCTCTTCAATAACAAACGGATCATTTGGACTGATTCGGTAGGCGACATCCAGCGCCTTTTTCATCACATCAAGCTTACTGTGTATTCTCGAATACCATATCCATCCGGCAACATTATCTTTATGTTTTTTTAAGTATAAAACCAGGTTTTGATGCGCTTTCTTATATTGTAGAGATTCTGCATCTTCAATTGCCTGATCCAGCAGATCAATCCCCTGCTCATGAATTTCGCTCTGACGATCATCCCGTATTTTGCCTGCTTTTAGCAAAATTTTCATAAGGGATACGTCTATATTTCTGACATGTTCATTCAACTCACTGATCTGTATCTGAACATTATCCCAACACAAAATTTCAATGGCCGCATCATACCCATTCAACTCACCACAACGAGCATTAATCAGATCACCATTTTCAAGATAAAGGTAACCTAAACGATCAATGGTACTGATGCGCATTGTTTGCGACTTATTTTCCAAGGAAGAAATCTGAAGGATATTTTCCAGGGAAAATCCGTCTATTACTTTATTTTTTGGGTCCTGCATTCCTCTGATACTCCTGCTCTCGACCAAGCTGTAATTTATCCTCCCATAGCATCACCGTTCTTAAATAATCATGGTAAAAACAAAGCTCATACCAATCTCACGTGCTGATCGGGTGGACAGCCAAACTGACGATCACGGGTTGGCTGATCGAACGGTTACTATCATTATGGGGGGGGAAATAAAATTTTTCAAAATTTTTTGACGAATGATTTACCATTTATCCATTTTTTTCTTACCAGCGAATGAAAATAATGTAACCATTGGTATTCTTTACCCTCCATCCTACCTCTTGAAAAATCAAGCAATTAAATTTTACCAACATATCAGAGTGTAATTGCCCCTGGTCATACAGATAAGATCTATTCCTATTTTGTTTACCCTGCAGTTACATGTAGTGTATACGAATAATGGGAAATATGTATGTAAAGAAATGGTAAAATTACAAGGTAACTTCTCACAACGCACCAGGTCTTTCCTCGATCAGTCTGGGCTTACATATAACCCTATACGCTGCACCAGCCTTCTCAGGGATGTCTCACGTTTCACATAAATGCCTGTAAACACTATAGTTTTTTTCAAACGTACCCGTCACCCCTGCGAGTTATAGTCAAGTCTGGTGTTCGAAGAATCATTCCTAAACATTGACGATCCTGTCGAGCCCGCTTTCTTCTATCGGTACAACTCTCTCCCCATCTTTGAACTCTACCCCGCGTACTACATCTGCAAGCAGCTTGAATCCTCGTAATCGACGCCATTTCTTTTGGGCGCTTTGGCCGAGCTTAAACACCATGGATAATATGGTACGCCTGGAAACGCATCCTCTTGTTTTAGCTGTTCTCAGGCGTACTGTGGCAAACGTAGATTCTATTGGATTGGACGTTCGAATGTGCTGCCAATGAGGAGCTGGAAAATCATAAAATGCCAA
>NZ_AUCV01000070.1 GCF_000429945.1 Desulfogranum japonicum DSM 18378
ATGTTGGCATTTTATGATTTTCCAGCTCCTCATTGGCAGCACATTCGAACGTCCAATCCAATAGAATCTACGTTTGCCACAGTACGCCTGAGAACAGCTAAAACAAGAGGATGCGTTTCCAGGCGTACCATATTATCCATGGTGTTTAAGCTCGGCCAAAGCGCCCAAAAGAAATGGCGTCGATTACGAGGATTCAAGCTGCTTGCAGATGTAGTACGCGGGGTAGAGTTCAAAGATGGGGAGAGAGTTGTACCGATAGAAGAAAGCGGGCTCGACAGGATCGTCAATGTTTAGGAATGATTCTTCGAACACCAGACTTGACTATAACTCTCACAGCCTTTATGTCTTCTCTAAAAAATACTGAGTATCCATTGAATAGTGCTTGATATGTTGTGATGCAGGGAGCTTCTCCCCGATGGAAATAATCATTGTTATAATTCCGTTTAAAGTAGGTAGTAACATCAATTCCATATCCTTCAGCTTTTTCTTTTGTTTGTTCAACCAGTTGAATGGAACTGCAGGCATATAGAATTTGTCCTCTGGTTTCATTAACAAGTGATTTGGCAATAAGTAGGCCGACTAATGTTTTACCTGCTCCAGTATTTAAAACGATTCCTATATCATTGAGATGGCGGCAGTTGTTATGCCATTCTCTCAAAGCATCACCCTGTGCCAACCATAAATCATTTATATTAGGATCAGTAACCTGAATTTTTTGAAAAATTTTAATTGGATCAACTGGCAGTGAATCTTTCTTCTTAGATTTTACTTTACCAAAATCGAATTTCATGGTCACTCATCCTTGATATATGCGGAACCTAATGTTTAGTTGCTACTAGACCACTTTTGCTACGTGTTCATTTCACTAATGAATTATGCGCCCGTATTGTGTTGGTATGGAAAAAAGTTGTATGTGGCAAACAAAGCACTACAGGGTAATATTTGCAATAAAAAATAGATGCTTACTGTTACAGTGTGGTCATTTATGCGGGATTTGATGTATTGGGGACTGCAGACCAATAGGTTCAACCATTTATTTTGCGCTGGTAAGATTAAAGAGAGTTTGGTTTTTTTATTTTCAGTAGATTACACATAATTTAGGGCGTAAGGTTGTAAGGCTTACAGTGAACATGAGACGGTATAAATGACGGTATATATATTTATATGATTAAAAAATATGCATAATAACAATAGCATGTAAGGTGGATGTGGCGGACGCCGCCTCCACCAGTAACTTTTAAACAGACCGATCCTGTTGCCGAGTCCGGCACGCGGGATCGGTTAGTTTGTTTCTATTTATTAGTGACTTACGTCAAATAAGCCATTCGACCGATTGCTCTGCAATCACTCCCTTTTCGGGAAATTTCCTTCTACTCTCTTCTCTGTAGCAACTTTCTTCTCCGTTTTCTCAGCTTCTGTTTCGGGCTCAAGTCCAGCAGGATTGGGGTTGCTTGAAGCCTGCTCCTGCTCGTTCATTTCCGCCTGATACTGCCGAAACGCCTCGGCAATTCCATCAAACAAACTGTTAATATCCATCAGATTCTCCTGTGTTAGGGTTTCTCTGCACCTTAAATACCGGAGAAACGGAGAACGGTGTCGGATGAGCTGTGAACTTTTTCTTGGCCTTTCGAAAAACGCTCTTGCATAAGCTATAGCAGATGTTATATTCTGTGGTGATTGATAACATGACCCAGTAAAAGACATGAGGTGATAAGGCATGGGAACCAAACCATTTTCAGAGCAGGTAAAGGCGGTGCGGGCGGCACTGAATCTCAGCCAGGAAGAGCTGGCCCATGCCCTTGGTGTCAGTTTCGCGACGGTTAATCGTTGGGAGAATGGGAAAACTAACCCATCAAAGCTGGCTCAGGTTACATTTGATAATTTCTGTGAAAAGATGAGGACACAGGGAAGGCTGGGCCATGTCTAAAACGGAATCACAAACAAGAGCAGAAATTATTGATAGACTACTTTCTGAGTCAGGATGGAATGTAACCGACCCTACTCAGGTTGTTGAAGAGTTCGGTATTATCGTTTCTGATGCCCATTGTGTCGCAGAACCAGCCAGCCCTTATGGTGGGCATCAATTCAGCGACTATGTATTGCTCGGCAAGGACCGGAAGCCCCTGGCCGTGGTCGAGGCGAAAAAAACAAGTAAAGATGCCGCGCTGGGCCGTGAGCAGGCAAAGCAATACTGTTACAACATTCAGAAGCAATTGGGTGGCGAACTGCCGTTCTGTTTCTACACAAACGGGCACGAAATCTATTTCTGGGATCTGGACAACTACTCGCCGCGCAAGATCGTCGGCTTCCCTACGCGGGATGACCTTGAACGCTTCCAATACATTCGCCGCAACCGCAAGCCCCTGACCCAGGAACTTATCAATACATCTATTGCCGGGCGTGATTATCAGATCCGCGCCATTCGCGCCGTGTTGGAAGGTATCGAACAAAAGAAACGCGACTTCCTTTTGGTCATGGCCACCGGCACCGGCAAGACCAGGACCTGCATCGCCATGGTCGATGTCCTGATGCGTGCTGGACACGCCGAAAAGATCCTGTTTCTAGTCGACCGTATAGCCCTGCGTGAACAGGCGTTGGCTGCCTTCAAAGAGCATCTGCCCCACGAGCCACGCTGGCCAAACGTAGGGGAGAAGCTCATCGCAAAAGATCGCCGCATTTACGTCTCGACCTATCCCACCATGCTCAACATCATCCGGGATGAGTCACAGCAGCTCTCTCCGCACTTTTTCGATTTCATCGTGGTCGATGAAAGCCACCGCTCCATCTACAACACCTACAAAGAGGTGCTGGACTATTTCAAGACCATCACCCTGGGCCTCACCGCCACGCCGACCGATATTATCGATCACAATACCTTCCGGCTTTTCCTCTGCGAAGACGGACTTCCTACTTTTGCATACACATTCGAAGAGGCGGTCAATAATGTCCCTCCCTATCTCTGTAGTTTCCAGGTAATGAAGATCCAGACCCGCTTTCAAATGGAGGGGATCAGCAAGCGTACCATCTCGCTGGAAGACCAGAAGAAAATGATGCTGGAAGGCAAAGAGGTTGAGGAAATCAACTTTGAGGGTTCCCAGCTTGAAAAACAGGTGATCAACAAGGGCACCAACACGCTGATCGTCAAAGAGTTTATGGATGAGTGCATTAAAGACCACAACGGTGTGCTGCCGGGCAAAACTATTTTTTTCTGTTCCTCTAAAGCTCACGCCCGACGAATTGAAGAGGTTTTTGACAAGCTCTACCCGCAATACAACGGCGAGTTGGCTAAAGTATTGGTTTCCGAAGATCCTCGTGTTTATGGAAAAGGCGGCCTGCTGGATCAGTTTACCAACAACGACATGCCCCGAGTGGCCATCAGCGTCGATATGCTTGATACCGGCATCGACGTGCGAGAGATCGTTAACCTCATCTTCGCCAAACCGGTATATTCCTATACCAAGTTCTGGCAGATGATCGGGCGCGGGACCCGTCTGCTCGAGACCAGCAAGCCCAAACCATGGTGTACGGAAAAAGAGGTGTTTCTCATCCTTGATTGCTGGGATAACTTCGAATACTTCAAGCTGCAACCCAAAGGCAAGGAGCTTAAGCCCCAACTGCCACTACCGGTGCGGCTGGTCGGTTTGCGATTGGACAAAATCGAAAAGGCCATCGACCTTGCGCAAGCGCAGATTGCCGAGCGAGAAATCGCCAAACTGCGTCGGCAGATCAGCCAGCTGCCGCAAAGCTCCGTCACCATCAAGGAGGCTGCTTCGCTGCTTTCCCGGCTCGATGAGGAAAACTTCTGGATCACCCTGAATCACCAGCGGCTGGAATTCTTGCGCGGCGAGATCAAGCCGCTGTTCCGCACTGTCTCCGAGGCCGACTTCAAAGCCATGCGGTTCGAACGCGATCTGCTGGAATATTCACTCGCTCGGCTGAGCGAAGAAAAGGAAAAGGCCGAAACCCTCAAAGAAGGCATCGTCGAGCAGATCAGCGAGCTGCCGCTCTCGGTCAGTTTTGTGATAGCCGAGGAACAAATCATCCGCGCTGCCCAGACGAACCACTATTGGGCCAAAACGGATGCTAACGCGCTGGAAGACGCCTTTGACGAGCTGAACACCCGCCTCGGCCCGTTGATGAAATTCCGCGAGCAACAGATCGGCCCAGGGCCAACGCACCTCGACCTGAAAGATGAAATTCACCGCAAGGAAATGGTCGAGTTCGGTCCCCAGCACGAATCGGTCAGCATCAGCCGCTACCGGGAAATGGTCGAGGCCATGGTCGCGGAGTTGACCACACGCAACCCCATATTGCAGCGAATCAAAGATGGTAAAGAAGTCTCCCCTGAAGAAGCAAACGAATTGGCAGAGTTGCTCCATAACGAGCACCCGCACATCACCGAAGCGTTGCTGCGCCGGGTTTACAATATCCGCAAGGCCCGATTCCTCCAATTTATCCGCTATATCCTCGGCATCGAGATCCTGAAGAGCTTCCCGGAAACGGTCAGCGAGGCCTTTGATCAATTTATTGGGCTGCACAGCAATCTTTCCAGTCGCCAGCTGGAGTTTCTGAACCTGCTCAAGGGCTTCATCATCGAGCGTGAAAAGGTTGAGAAGAAAGACCTGATCAATGCGCCATTTACGGTCATCCACCCGCAGGGCATTCGCGGTGTGTTCAGCCCGGCGGAGATCAACGAAATCTTACAACTTACGGAACGTCTGGCGGCATGATGCATATGAACCTCGAAAGACACGAAAAGCACGAAATGGACGAGAGCGACCATTTTCCCGGCGCCGGGAAAATGGTCTGGAAGCCTGAGCCCAAATCTGGCGAATTCGCCATAATTAAACTGGAGAAACAGTATGGCTAAGAACAGAAAAATAGAGGTTCAGGGCGCCGAGATAACCGTTGTTAGTAATCAGGAGCAAGATTTTATTTCCCTGACAGATATTGCACGATACAAAACAGATGACACCAGTGCTGTTATAGGCAACTGGATGCGCAACCGGAATACGATTGAGTTTTTAGGGATTTGGGAGTCGCTGTATAACCCAAATTTCAAACCCCTCGAATTCGAGGGGTTTAGAAAACAGGCGGGGCTCAATGCCTTTACCCTTTCTCCGCAGAAATGGGTAATCACCACCAATGCCATAGTTTTGACCGTTAAATCAGGTAGATATGGAGGTACATACGCCCATAAGGATATTGCTTTCAAGTTTGCCAGTTGGATCTCTGTCGAGTTTGAACTCTACATTGTTAAGGAATTTCAACGCTTAAAGGAAGAAGAGCAGAAACAGCTTGGATGGTCAGCCAAGCGAGAGTTGGCCAAAATCAATTACCGCATCCACACCGACGCCATCAGGACGAACCTGATACCGCCCGAACTGTCGCCCCAACAGATCAATTTTATCTATGCCAGCGAGGCTGATCTGCTGAACATGGCCCTGTTCGGCAAAACCGCGAAACAATGGCGGGATGAGAACCCGGATCACAAAGGCAATATCCGCGAAAAGGCCAATGTCTCCCAGCTTGTCTGCCTGGCCAACCTTGAAACCCTGAACGCCCATTTCATTCATCAGGGGCTCCCACAGCCCGAGCGGCTGAAAATCCTGAACCAAACCGCCATTCACCAGATGAAAATCCTGCTTGCCGACAGAAACATCAAGCAGTTGGAAGGGAATGACTAAATTGAACCACGAAACACACGAAAGGCACGAAAAAATACTCTTTAAGCAAGAGTGCTACGCCATTCAGGGCGCGGTCTTTGACGTTTATCGCGAGATGGATTGTGGTTTTCTGGAGGTGGTTTATCAGGAATGTTTGGAACGGGAGCTGCAGACACGGGGCATTCCGTTTGTTGCCCAGCCTGATCTGAAGCTGAGCTACAAAGGTGAACCGCTCAAGCAAACCTACAAGCCAGATTTTGTCTGCTTTGGGAAAATCATTCTCGAACTGAAAGCGGTCAAGGCGATTGCACCTGAGCACAAGGCCCAGGTAATCAACTATCTCAAGGCTACCGGTATAAAGCTGGGATTGCTTGTAAACTTTGGAACATATCCGAAAGCATCAATTACAAGATTGGCTCTTTAACCTTTCGTGTTTTTCGTGCTTTTCGTGGTTAAAAAAAGGAAATAACCATGCTGCAAAACAACCCTGAACTCAAAAGCAAGATCGACCAGCTCTGGAACAAATTCTGGTCCGGCGGCATATCCAACCCGCTCACCGCCATCGAGCAGATCACCTATCTGCTGTTCATGAAGCGCCTCGATGAGCTGGACCAAAAAAAGCAGGCCGATGCCGAATGGACTGGCGAGCCCTATACCTCCAAGTTCGCGAGCCAGTGGATTCCGCCTGAGTACCGCGCAAAAAGGACTGATAAGGAGACAAACGAGGAGTGGCAAAAAAAACTCGACGAAGAAAAAAAGTACGCGGTTGAAAGGCGCACCCTGCGCTGGAGCGAATTCAAGCACATGCAGGCCGAAGAGATGCTTACATTTGTGCAGACCAAGGTCTTTCCCTTCCTCAAGGACATGAATGGGGCCACGTCCAACTTCACCCGCCACATGAAGAACGCCGTCTTCATCATCCCCAAACCGGCGCTCTTGGTGGAGGCGGTCAAGACCATCGACGAGATCTTCGAGATCATGGAGAAGGACTCGCAGGAGAAGGGCCAGGCTTTTCAGGATATCCAGGGAGATGTCTACGAGATGCTACTCTCCGAGATCGCCACCGCCGGCAAGAACGGCCAGTTCCGCACCCCGCGCCACATCATCAAGCTGATGGCCGATCTGGTGCGGCCGCAACTGGGCCACCGCATCGCCGACCCGGCCTGCGGCAGCGGCGGCTTTCTGCTTGGGGCATACCAATACATCGTCACCCAACTGGCTATTAAGGCGGGAACCAATGACTTGAAGCCTGATGAAGATGGGTTTGTTCGAACATCTGTTGCAGCCGCTTTTGACGAAAAAAGGCAGGCCATCCTGCAGGCCTCGCTTTTAGGCTACGACATCGATGCAACCATGGTGCGCCTGGGTCTGATGAATCTGATGATGCACGGTATCGACGAGCCCAATATCGACTACAAGGACACCCTCTCCAAGAGCTATAGCGAGGAGGCCGAGTACGACATCGTGATGGCCAACCCGCCCTTTACCGGCAGCATCGACAAGGGCGACATCAACGAAAATTTACAGCTATCCACCACCAAGACCGAACTGCTGTTTGTTGAAAACATTTACCGCCTGCTGAAAAAGGGCGGCACCGCCTGCGTCATTGTGCCGCAAGGTGTTTTGTTTGGTTCAGGCAAGGCCTTCAAGCAGCTGCGCCAGACGCTGGTCAAACGCTGCGACCTCAAGGCGGTGATCACCATGCCCAGCGGCGTGTTCAAGCCCTACGCCGGGGTCAGCACCGCCATCCTGCTCTTCACCAAGGTCTGGGGGCCGAAGGACAAGGTGACCCAACCGGCCACCGAAAACGTCTGGTTCTACGAGATGCAGGCCGACGGTTATTCGCTGGATGACAAGCGGAGCAAGCAGGAGGGGCATGGGGATCTGCAGGAGATCGTCGCCAAGTTCCATGCCCGCAATTCGGAGACCGATACCGACCGCACCGCGAAATGTTTTTGTGTGTCTCGGGCAGATATTGAGGGTGAGGGCTATGACCTGTCGCTGAGCCGGTATAAGGAGGATGTGTTTGAAGAGGTGGTGTATGAAAAGCCGGGGGTGATACTAGAGCGGCTGCTGAAGGAAGAAGTCGGCGAGGTGGCAGATGCCGACCTTGCCAAGGTTCAGAGCGGGATTGTACGCGAATTGCTGGAGCTGAGGGGGATGGTTGGATGACTACGTTCAAGTCACTTCGGGAAATAGTTACTTTTAGGGGTGGCGGAACTCCGTCAAAGCAGGTTCCCGAATACTGGCATGGGGATATCCCTTGGGCGAGTGTCAAAGATTTCACGTCGACGTCATTGTCTGATACACAGGACTTCATCAGCCAAGATGGTCTTAAGAACAGTTCAGCGAATCTTATTCCAAAAGGTCACGTCATAATCCCCACAAGAATGTCCTTGGGGAAGGCAGCGATCAACACTGTTGATTTAGCAATAAATCAAGATCTGCGTGCCCTTGTTCCAAAGCTGCCTTTGGATACGCAATTCTTGCTGCATGCTGTCTTGGCTCTGAAAGATGAGATCGTCAAAAAAGGATCTGGGGCGACGGTCAAGGGCATTACCCAAGAGGAGCTTTACAAGCTAGAGATTGCCTTTCCGCCGCTCGACGACCAAAAGCGCATTGCCCATCTGCTCGGCAAGGTGGAAGGGCTGATCGTGCGGCGCAAACACCACCTGCAACAACTCGACGACCTGCTCAAAAGCGTCTTTCTGGAGATGTTCGGCGACCCCGTCCGTAATGAGAAGGGGTGGGATGAACGTGAGATTGGAAAGAGTATAAAGATCAAGCATGGATTTGCATTTAAGAGTGAGTACTTCAGTGATGAAGGTCCATATGTTCTTCTGACGCCAGGAAATTTCTTTGAGACAGGCGGCTTCAGAGATAGGGGTGATAAACAAAAATATTACACGGGAGAAACACCCGAAGAGTACATTCTCGAAGAGGGTTCTCTTCTCCTGGCGATGACGGAGCAAGCCCCTGGATTATTAGGTAGTCCTCTGATTGTTCCTGAGTCAAACCTCTACTTACACAACCAGCGATTGGGATTGGCCGTGGCGCAGGAGCCTATACAATCGCGATTCCTTTTCCATCTATTTAATCAAAAGGCGATTCGCCAAATTATTCACTCAAAAGCTACAGGAACAAAGGTTAGGCATACATCCCCAACTAAACTTGAAAGCATAGTTGTCGGCTACCCTCCAATCGACCTCCAAAACCAATTCGCCGCCATTGTCGAAAAGGTTGAAGTCCTCAAATCCCGCTACCAGCAAAGTCTGACCGATCTGGAAAGCCTCTATGGCGCGCTGAGCCAGAAGGCGTTCAAGGGCGAGCTGGATCTGTCGCGGGTGGCGTTGCCAGCGGAAAGGCCTGAGATTGCCGAGGAAGACAAGATCGTCATAGAGGAAAAACAACCCATGGAGCCATTGTTCGAGTTGCCTGCACCAGAAAAGCTTGCCGTATTGCAAACCGCCGAAGGCCGTAAATCCCTGCTGGGCGAGTGGCTAAATACCTGGCTGGCGCAACTGGGCGATACGCCCTTGTCCGCGCAGAAGTTTATGGATGCCGCCCGGCAACGGTTGTGGGAGCTGGCGGAAGACGAAGCACCGGACTGGGGCGTGGCGGAATACGACCAACTCAAGGACTGGGTGTTCGAGGCTCTGGAACAGAGCCGTCTGATTCAAGGTTACGACGATGCCAAAAACCGCGTGCAGATTACAGTGGCAAAGGGATAACGCCGTATGAAGCTGCTACGCCTCAAAATCACCGACCCGAAGGGCTTTCGTAGCCTGCAAGCAGGATTTGAGTACCGCTTCCGTAGTGAATGGGACTTGCAGGAGGAACAGGGCTTTGCGCCGTTTGTTTGCGCCGGTCCCAACGGCAGCGGCAAGTCGAACCTGCTGGAGGTGCTGGCGGCGATCTTCTACCATCTGGAGTGCATCTATCTGTATAACTTGCCTGAGAGCTTCAAACATGACGACGAAACTAATCCCAATGGGTTTCGCGCTGAAATGGCTCAACCCGACGCGTTCGAGCTGGAGTATGTGCTCCCTATCCAAGACAGCAGCGAGCTTGGAGCGATGGGAATGGGTGGAAATGCCCGCATTAAGGTTATAAAACAAGCGGGAGAAGGGCCGAAATGGTTTCTGGTGAGCGGGAGTGGTGATGAACCCTTGAAGATGACCCAGACGCTCGGCCGCCAACTGCTGCCGGATTACGTTCTGGGCTACTCCTCCGGCGAGAACGAAATCCTCAGCCTGCCGTTTTTCAAGATGCGCTTTGTCCAGTTCGACGAATACGA
Organism: Desulfogranum japonicum DSM 18378; assembly: GCF_000429945.1. Lineage (GTDB taxonomy): Bacteria > Desulfobacterota > Desulfobulbia > Desulfobulbales > Desulfobulbaceae > Desulfogranum > Desulfogranum japonicum. Next base: position 9,964 of record NZ_AUCV01000070.1, read on the forward strand.
CCAGGCACTGAAGCAACAGCTTCCCTATCCCGGCCGCCCGGAATCGCGGCTGGTCTACCTCGACAGCGGCTTCAGCCAGGCGATCCTGCTCTGCAATCTGCTGTTTCAGGATACCGATGTACTCACGCCCTTCAGCGATGATGTGAAAATCGAGGAACTCAGGGAGTTCCGTATCATTATCCGGCGCAGCATCGAGGTGGAGGAAAGCCAGATTCCCGCCTTCGGCAGTCGGGATGAGAACAAGCGGGAATCCATCAAGGAGATTGTCAAAAATCATCCGGCCCTAAGCGCGATCGAAGACGAGAGCCAGATCAAGCGGTATCGCGTCAATCTGGTGCAACTGCTCGACGGCAGCGACACCACCGACAAAGTCATCCCGTGCCTGATGCGCTGCGCCACCTGCTGGTATCTCGACGAGGCCAGCGACACCCTCACTCTCGATTACCGGGTCAACGACGCCACCCGTCAGGCCTTCCGCGAGAACTTCGATTTCGAACTCAACCGCTCGCCCATCGCCCTGTTCCAGGCCTTTCAAGTACTGCTGACGCTGAACCTCTTTGCCGTCAGCGATTCGTTGAAGGCCGATCTGTACCAGTCCGAAAGCCACTATGTGAGCGAGACCGTGCCGACGCTGGCTTCGGACGAGCGCATCATGCGCTTCAAGTTCGTCAAATTCCGCAAGACCGACGTGGCCGAGCCAGTGATGCTCAAGAACCTCTCCGACGGCGAACACCAGCTGCTGCACACCCTGGGCCTCTGCCTGCTATTCAAGAACACCCAAAGCCTGTTCCTGCTCGACGAGCCGGAGACCCACTTCAACCCCGACTGGCGTGCCAACTTCATCACCCGCCTGCATCAAAGTTTTAATGGTAGTGATCATCAGGAAATGCTGGTCACCACCCACACCCCGTTTTTGATTTCCGACAGCCGACCGGAAAAGGTGCTGGTGTTCAACAAGGCCTATGGCGTGGTCTCGGTCAGCCACCCCGACTACAACACACTGGGCGCGTCCATCAACAAGATCACCATGGCCACCTTCGGCAAGCGCGAGACCATCGGCGGTTTTGCGCAGGGGAAACTGCAAAAGTTCCGGCAGGATTTTGAAGAAGGAAAAGACAGGGAGCGGCTCATCGCCGAGATCAACCGCCAGCTCGGCGACTCGGTGGAAAAGGTGCTGCTGATCAAGACCATCCTCGACAGTATGGAGGGGCAGGACTGATGCTGTTCGCCTACACCTATGTTCCCCATGCGATGGAGAAGATGCAGGCGTTCATCGACTTCATTTTTTTTGAGGTGTGGTGTAAAGCGCCGGGCAATGGAGACTTCCGGTTTGAACTCTTCGATGCCAATGCAGAACTCAAAGAACTGATGGAGGTTTTTTACTACAGCGACACACAGGGCGGGGATTTCTTTTACGGACATGTCGAGCGGATTTTTGGCCTGTTTGCTCCGTTAACCCCAGCGCATATCGACCAGCTCCAACAGTGGTACCAGGCCAACAACGACATCGAGAAGGTTTGCGCCAATGACCCGACAGGCCAAATCGTCCGCTATGCCGATATCGCCGGCATCCATCCTGATCTGAGCGAGCAACTGGCTATGTTTTTCAAGGGGCTCTATTCCCAGCAGCTGCTCGGCCTTGCGGCGTTGCGGGAAAAGATCGGCCAGATTGATGAACACTATCAGGCATTCATGCAGGCGAACACCACCGGCAAATGTCCGTTCTGCGGCCTCGGTGATATCAAGGGGGTGCATCATACCAGACGCGAGGCCTATGACCACTATCTTCCCAAAGCGCTCTATCCCTTCAATTCGATCAATTTCCGCAACCTCGCCCCGGCCTGCCACGAATGCAACAGCGCCTACAAACTCAGCAAAGACCCGGCACACAATGCCGCCGGGCGCCGCAAGGCTTTCTTTCCTTATGCGACTGATGACCACGGTATCGAAATTACCATCGACCTCAACACCCCGGATATCGACCGCCTGACACCCGCCGACATCCAACTCACCTTCGGCCCCGCCGCCGTCCATGAGGAGATCGAGACATGGAAAGAGGTGTACGGTATTGATGAACGGTACAAGGCGAAATGCTGCGACGGTGACGCCAAGGACTGGCTGGAGCAGCTTCGCATTCTGCGCGATGCCCACGGCATCACGCCGGATGCCTCCCTTGCCACTGTTCAGCAACAGACCGCTAAAGCGCCGGTCGCCAACAGCAACTTCCTGAAAAAGGCCTTCCTCGAAGGCTGTCAGCGGGCTGGCCTGTTTGAAATGGTACGTGATGAGTAAAGGGAGAAGGTTTTGAGAGGAAAAGTATGAAAGACAAAAAGAGAACAACAAAATCTGACAATCCAAAAGAGACTTCAATGGTTCGTTCCTCAGCGGCCGAATATCTGACTTTTGTTGCGGCAAGCGGCCAAGGCGGCGTTGAGGCCGTTTATGCGGATGAAAACATCTGGCTGACCCAAAAAATGATGGGGGTTCTCTACGATGTTGAAACTCATACCATCAATTACCATCTAAAAAAGGTGTTTTCCGACAGTGAGTTGGAAGAAAATTCAGTTATTCGAAATTTTCGAATAACTGCCGCTGACGGCAAAAACTACAACACCAAGCACTATAATCTCTCTGCCATCATCGCCGTCGGTTACAAGGTCAACTCAGAACGTGCCGTCCAATTCCGAAAATGGGCGACCACTATAATTAAGGAGTACACCATCAAAGCCTATGTGATGGATGATGAACGAATCAAAAGTGGTGGCTCCATCCTTACTGAGCAATATTTCGAGGAACAGCTGGAGCGTATCCGGGAGATCAGGCTCTCTGAGCGTAAGTTTTACCAGAAGATCACCGATATTTACGCAACATCTATTGATTATGATGTGACTGCTCAGGCAACCAAGCGATTCTTTGCCACGGTTCAAAACAAGCTGCAATGGGCCATTCACGGGCAGACGGCTGCCGAAGTGATCGTCGACCGGGCAGACCACCAAAAGCAGAATATGGGGCTGACAATTTGGAAGGATGCTCCAAAAGGTAAAATCCAGAAGTTTGATGTCAGCGTAGCCAAAAATTACCTGACCGAAAATGAGATGGCACAACTAACCCGGCTGGTGAACGCCTACCTGGATGTGGCTGAGGACATGGCTCTGCGCAAGATGCCGATGACCATGCAGGATTGGGAAACAAGGCTGAACAAATTCATCGAAGCCACTGACCGGAAGATCCTTCAGGATGCAGGAAAAGTAACCGCAGAAATTGCCAAAGCCCACGCTGAAAGCGAATTTGAAAAATACCGTATTGTTCAAGATCGGCTCTTTGAGAGCGACTTCGATCGGCTGTTGAAGCAAATCGAACACAAGGATGATTAGAAATGACAACCCAAAATTGACCATCCGTGCTAATCGAAAATTGACCACCTTAGTTTTTGAGTAAAAGGGGGCGTTTGTCGGCCGGTGCTCCTCCCCGGTAACGGAGGGAGCCCGTAGGGCGACCGGGTGTGACCGGCATGGTCACGAACTAGCTGGTGTAAGTCCAGCCATAACCCCTGAAAGGAGGGAATATGTAGGCAAAGGCAAGGGTGCCCGAAGAAACTCTCTCAATCTGCCCGAGGAGGGACAACCCGGTGAAGGAGAGCCAATGAGGGATCTGAAGGAAGCCGTAGCCAAACCTGTCACTCAAGCTTGGTGCGAACCTCTGGGAGGCTTTGCGGAAAGGGCGAGGTACCCCGGATTACCGAAGCCCGATATCCTTTCCGTATTCCGCAGGGTATAGGAGGTGGGTGGGCAGGGAAAGTGCGTGATCTTACCCGGTGAAGGGCCGTCTGTGCCGGGCCGTTGTAACTGCGACAGCCAAGCCCTAAGCAACACAGTAATGTGAAGTTACGGACAGAAGGTCTGCAGAAGAAGCCGTAGTAGGCGTAAAGTCGGTAGCCGATGAGGATACGGTGACGTATCTGAGGGTAAAACTACCGAAAAGCGACAGGGATGTTGGAGCCGAAGGGCGGAACATGTGATTGGTAAAGGACTCTCGTTATGAGCGGAAGTTTTGAGTTCAGCCATTGGAGTTCTCTTTGCAGGGGAGACGTATGCATCCTGTGACAACAAAGTGAATGCGGAACGATGAAAAAACATCCCGGAAAAACAAGCAAAGCGAGACAACTGAACCTATTCGTTGATGAAAGAAGTCTCTTTGTAAAACTCTGTGACCTGCATAATCTGCGGGCGGGGTTCAAGGCGGTAAAGAAGAATGGCGGAGCTCCCGGTATAGATGGCGTAACCGTCAAAGAATATGAAAACTGCCTCGACAAAGAGTTGGCTCGGCTGAAGACGGATCTCGAAAGCTGGAGCTACAAACCAAATCCCGTCCGCCGGGTAGAAATACCAAAACCCGGTAAAGGGGCAGGCGTCCGGTTACTAGGGGTACCTTGTGTACGCGATCGTGTGGTTCACGCTACGCTCAAGATACTGCTGGAGCCAATACTCGATCCGACCTTTTCGGACCACAGTTACGGTTTTCGCCCTGGTTGCAATCAGCAACAGGCGGTGGAGACGGCGCAAAGGATCGTGAAGAGCGGCAAAGAGTATGTAGTTGATATTGACCTCTCTAAATTTTTCGATCGAGTAAATCACGACCGTCTCATCTACCTGCTCTCATGTCATATCGCTGATAAACGGATACTCCGTCTGATCGGTATAATTCTGCGTAGCGGGGTTATGGTAAACGGCGTGGTGCAACTCACTGAAGAAGGCACGGTCCAGGGTAGCCCGTTGAGCCCACTGCTTAGTAACGTGGTGCTTGATGAGCTTGATAAGGAGCTTGAGAGACGGGACCTTGAGTTCTGTCGATTTGCTGATGACTGCAATATTTTCGTTAGATCAATGAAATCAGCGAACCGAGTGGTGAACAGCATCAGCAAATTTATCGAGCAGAAACTTAAACTGAAGATCAACCGAAAGAAAAGCAAGGTTGGTCAAAGTCGGGAAGTAAAGTTCCTGGGCATGACCATTATCGACGGGACAGTAGCTATTTCCCGACAATCGATACAACTGGCCATGCAGAAAGTGAAGGAACTGACCCCCAGAGGTACTTGCTTGTCGCTGGAACAGACAATGAAACGGATTAATGAATGGTATATGGGATGGTCGGGGTATTACCTGATGACCCAATATCCATCACAATTCGTTAAAATCGAGGCACATATAAGGAGGAGACTCCGGGCTCGCATTGTTGATCAGCAGAAGAGACGTCGCCATCTGTATAAGAAGCTTATCAAGCGTGGAGTCCCCAAAGATCAGGCTGCGAAAACAGCGCAATCGAATAATGGAAGATGGGCATTATCATGGACGAAAGCTCTGCACAAGGCCTATCCCAACCGCTGGTTTACTGACGTGTTGGGGCAGCAACTCAGGTCGAACGCGAGATTAAAGCATTGGTTTGGAATTTATCGATGGGTACAAATTGCATGAGGAGCCGTGTACGGACCCGTACGCACGGTTCTGTGGGCAGACGGGAGCCTTCAGGCTCCCTCTGACCCGATAGTTACCGGGGAGGAGCACCGGCCGACAAACGCCCCCTTTTACTCAAAAACTAAGGTGGTCAATTTTCGATTAGCACGGATGGTCAATTTTGGGTTGTCATTTCTAAACTTCAAATACGGATTTCTTTTTCCGAAAAAACGGCAAGTCTGCACCGGCTGGAGGATCTAGATTAATCCTCTAACCGAGTCTGAACAACATTCCAAAACGATCCTTTGAAAATCGGTCACCATGCTGTTATTTTAGATAAACAAGTAAATTAAATGAAAAGATTCGCTAACCCAAGTTTTTGACAATTATTCTCAAAATCTCCCCTGATGAAAGTTTTTCGTTGCGCTAAAAAAATAAATCGTCAGAATTTCAGCCGCATAGAAATTCACCATCGCTTGTAGTGCCATAAAAAAATAATAAAGACTTGACATGCAGACTTTTTTATGCCAAGCTGCGACGCATGTATATTCGAAGAACTACAATCAAAGGAAGGAAAGACGGTGGGCAGTATTATACCTATCGCCTTGTTGAATCCAAGCGGACAGATAAAGGCGTAAAGCAATATACCCTGCTTAATTTAGGTGTAGGTTTTTCCTTGCCCAGGGACCAGTGGCCGGATCTCACTAAGAGGATTGAAGCGATCCTTGCCGGTCAATCCATTTTGGTGCCGATTGATCCTGAAATAGAAAAATTAGCCCAAGAATACGCATCAAGGATTATGCTGTCACAACAGGACGTTGATAG
>NZ_AUCV01000071.1 GCF_000429945.1 Desulfogranum japonicum DSM 18378
GTTCATCTGATTCGACTAACGTTGAAAAAGGCAGGTATTGTGAGTAACTGGGCAAGCATACGTCAGATTCTTTCTACCCAGTGCAGAATGACAATTTCAATGAAGTGTAAGAACGGCAGTACAGTGCACGTGAGAAAAAGTAGCCGCCCGGATGCATCCCAACAGGAAATTTTGTCAGCTCTTGGAGTGCAAAATCTACCAGGTAAGCAGGTGAAGACAACAATATGAATAAAAAGTAACTGCTCACAGAATAAGAAAAAAAGTAGTGCCATAACGGCACATGCTGAACCGGTAAATATCTGTATTTACGATAAATTGTGATCCAGCGTCACGAACTTGGGTTAAGTACCCTCTATTATTATGCTGTTCAAGGGCTAGAAGGCTGTCCCAGAATGTTATTTCCGCCCATATCTTCGTTAAACCTGAAAAAATATCCTCGGAATATCATATATATGCCGGTGGTATTTTTTCAGGTTTGCCTCGAGCTGAACGAAAATTCCTATTCTCGGACAACCTCCTAGTGGGTGTCTGTCCATAAATGAGGTTTTTTACTCAAGCTAAGGTAACCGTAAATACTGGGGTATGATCGGAAAAGGGTCCAAAACACAGTTTGTGGACAGACAAGAATATCCAAGACAGATACCACACTTGAAATCTCTGTTTTACTACAGATTACTCTGCCCATAACACTGTTTTGTTCACCCGATCTACCATTCGTAAAAATGACAAAGTGCCTCTCTTTGACATTAGGGAATGTGATCTGCAAACAGTGGAGACTACTCAAACCTCTCCAAAATGCGGATGACGCTTCAGGCAAATACGCGGCCTGCAGGAACAAAAAAATGCCCAAAGTGTAATACGCACCTTGGGCATTTTGATGTATCTTACTGTTTGAATAGATAACACGTCATGGTCGGGAAGAGAGGATTCGAACCTCCGACCCCAGCGTCCCGAACGCTGTGCTCTACCAGACTGAGCCACTTCCCGACAATGTTGTCTAATCTAAAAAACGGGTAACCGGCTATGCCACCTGTTTACATCTAGAGAAAAGTACAATGTAAGGAGATTATTCCACAGCATCAGCAAGCTTGCTGCCTGGCTTAAATTTAGCAACGGTTTTGGCGGGAATTGTGATCATATCTCCTGTACGTGGATTTTTTGCTTTTCTCTCAGAGCGTTCAACTGTTGAAAAGGTTCCGAACCCAACCAGGGTGACTTTATCTCCTTTAGCAAGAGCATCTGTTATCGCCATGAGCATACCATTCAGTGCTTTTTCTGCTGAGGCTTTACTGATATCAGCGGCACCTGCCATGGATTCTACGAGTTCCTTTTTGTTCATTCTTCCCTCCCAATGATTTTTACTCAGCCATTTCGCTAGGATCATTCCTGAAATGGCTCCAGTCGACAACGACGAAACTTAAATAAACTTTCTATTCTTTGTCAAAGAAAAAAAAGGTTTTTTTTTACATGAATGCCCATAAATAGGGGGATTCAGGCCTCTACCATAAAAAAATGTTTTTATCTACCTTCCAAATCGATAAATATCTTTTTTACGCCATTACCATGAAAAAGCCTGAGAATAGCAAGACGAATATCGGCATTTCCCAGCCTGACCATCTCCTGATCAGCTACCTGTATAAACACTTCATCATCACTTTCTTTTGAGAGTCTAACGCGGCAAGTGCTGAAACCAAAACCGATAATCGCCCTTTCCCATTTGGCAATTCTGTTCAATCTCTCCAGCGTTATTTCCTTACGATGGGGAATTCTGGTTGCAAGACAGGATGCAGTGGGTAAATCCCAGGTATCGAGGCCTAACTCTTTGCTGCAGACACGGATTGCCGTCTTATCAAAACCAGCCTCAACCAGAGGAGTCAATACGCCCAGTTGATGGATCGCCCGCAACCCGGGACGGTTGCATTTGAGATCATCGATATTGGTCCCGTCTGCCAGCAGGGTAAACCCTTTCTTCTCCATGGTTTCCCTGAAAATTTTATAAATACGAAGCTTACAGAGATAACATCTGTTTTCAGGGTTTTGTACAAATTCTTTCCATGAAAGAGGCTGAAGTTCAACCACCTCCATTTCAACTCCATGAGAAAAACCGTGGCGACCGAGCCAGGTCTCAACACGGTTAATATCTTCCCAGGTTAAAAGTTCAGATTTTGCAAAAAGGACCAGCACGTTTCCTGCGCCTAAAGTTTCAAGGCAACATTTAAGCAACAGGGAGCTGTCAACGCCACCAGAAAAGGCTACTGCCAGTCGACCGTGTCCGAGGAGAATTTCCCGTAAACGATCCAGCTTGTCTAAATGATGCAAATAAATATTCTCCGAAAATGTAGCGATAGATATCATGATCAACGTATCATCATGCCTGGGGACACTTCAAGAAAATAACCAATTGATTGCATGGTTAATCAAGACGAAGAAACATACCACATTTCCTTCGATGTATCATCGACATAATATCCTGACGTCAGTACTGATGGCCACCTGTCACGTATATTGTGCAACAGAAAACACCTGACAGAAAGCTCCCGTGAAAATGGGCTCAATCACACTTGGAGTTATTTTATGGGTGAGCAGCACCTGCACAGAAAATTAGTCTAGAGTATTATATGCTTTTCATCCTCCTGCAACCATTTTAAAATTTTTCTTTGCAACAGACACCAGATACTATAGATTTCGTACCACTATCAGGTATTGTGAAAAGATGACCTCCAGGCAAAGCTCAACTGAATTCGGCCTTATACGTTAACCTTTATTCTCCAGTATACATTTTATATGGAAACACCAAAAACAATTCCCGAGGTGCGTGACCGCATCGACACAATTGACGATACTATTCTCGAATTGCTGAAAGAGCGCCTATCATGCGCAAAAATGATCGGGCAACTGAAAAATGAAACCAACCGTGCGAAATGGGATCCGCAACGGGAACTGGAGATTTACCAGAGGCTGCGCGAAAAAAACCAGGATTTTTTCCCCCATAAAGCCCTCTATTCAATTTTCCATGAAATTATCACAACCTGTAGACTTTCACAGCGCAAAACATCTGTTGCCTACCTTGGGCCTGAGGCCACCTTTACCCACCAGGCAGGAGTGAAGTACTTTGGTCAGACAGCCAAATACCAACCATTTGAATCCATCATAGAAATTTTTCAGGAAGTTGACAAAGAACGGGTGGATTACGGAATAGTACCTGTCGAAAACTCCATCGAGGGTGCTGTAACATCATGCCTGGACTCGTTTCTCAATTACAATGTGCAGATTTGCGGAGAAATACAACTTCCCATATCTCATAACCTGGTATGCAGATCCGGAAACATGGAAGATATCAAAACCGTCGCCTCCCATGCACAGCCATTGGCCCAATGCCGCGAATGGCTCCGTAAAAACATGCCGGATATACCTACTCTACCCGTTTTTTCCACTGGTGCCGCGGCACAGATGGCCGCTAATAACCCCAATGTGGGAGCTATTGCCAGCAGTCTTTCCGCAACCACCTATAACCTGCAAGTCGTGGTTAAAGGGATTGAGGATTATCAGGGTAATACCACACGTTTTCTGGTTCTTGGTAGAAAATCTCCGCAGAAAAGTGGTGCGGATAAAACATCAATTCTGGTGGGACTCATCAATCGACCGGGCGCCTTAAACGAAATCCTCACTATTCTTTCTGCTAAAAACATTGATCTGGCAAAAATCGAATCAAGACCCACCAAAGGGAAATTGTGGAAGTACCTTTTCTTCATTGATATGGTCGGTCATATGGAGGATCCGGTAATCTCGGAAGCATGTACCATTCTTCAACAAATCTGTGCGTATTACGAATGGCTGGGATCCTATCCCAGATCTGGTGAAATGGAATCCAAAGGAACAGATCGTTGATGTCAACAAGGTTCACGGCACTTTTATCTAACCATTTTTTTTACTGATATAACGTTACACTATGCCACCACTTCTCAGCTGCCGGGAAATCACCAAAGCATTTGGTGCCCAGACCCTTTTTACAGATATCAACCTTAATCTAAACCCTGGCGAACGTATTGGCCTGATTGGACCTAACGGCTCAGGCAAATCAACTTTATTGAAAATTTTGAGCGGCAGGGTTGAACCTGATCGCGGTTCAGTGCAGACTCAGAAACACATACGCTTGAGCTTCCTTGCACAGGAAGACCTCTTTGATGAGAACAAAAACTGTGTGGACAACCTTTACCCGGCGGTAAAAGATCTCCCCATAGATGATGCTGAAAAATTCAATCGTATTTACGCTGTCCTCAGTCGTGCTGAATTTACCGATACCGAACAGGATGTCAACCTTCTTTCGGGGGGATGGCGCAAGAGATTATCCATTTGCAGGGCCCTGGTTACACACCCTGATGTTTTGATACTCGATGAGCCGACCAATCACCTGGACATCGAAGGGATTATGTGGCTTGAAAAGTTACTTAATTCCAATATTCCTGAAAGCCCCAAAGCCTTTCTCATGGTCAGCCATGATCGCCGTTTTCTGGAAAACACCATTAATTCAGTGATCGAACTTGCGCCAATATACCCGCAGGGGTACCTGCAAATCAACGGCACCTATTCTGATTTCCTTGAAAAAAAGACGGAATTTCTGAGCCAACAGCAACAGTTGGAAGAACGCCTGGCTAACAAGGCCAGGCGAGAGACCGAATGGCTCCGTCGAGGCCCCAAGGCTCGTGCCACAAAGGCTAAATACCGTATTGACGCTGCAGGACAGCTTATGGAGGATCTGGCAGACGTACGGACAAGAAATCGCACAGGAGGATCTGTCGGCATTACTTTTGACAGCTCTGAGCGAAAAACCAAAAAACTGCTGGTCTGTGAATCCATTTCCAAACGATATGAAGAAAAAAATCTATTCTCAGACCTCAACCTCACTCTGAGCCCGGGGTTACGCCTTGCGCTGCTTGGCAGAAATGGAACAGGGAAATCCACCTTGATGAAAATGCTTGCTGAATCTGCTATGGAAAACGGTTTCAAGCCAGACAGCGGCAATATAACCACAGCTGAAAACTTAACTATTGTCAATTTTGATCAACGACGTGAGCAATTGGATAAGGAACAGACACTGCGGCGTGCCCTGGCACCTGATGGAGATTCAGTGGTCTACCAAAATCACACTGTGCATGTGGTAACCTGGGCTAAACGATTTCTCTTTCGTACAGACCAATTGGAGACCCCCATTCACAGGCTCTCTGGAGGAGAACAGGCTCGAATTCTCATTGCCAGACTTATGCTTCAACCTGCAGATGTTCTTTTGCTCGACGAGCCAACCAATGATTTAGATATTCCTTCTCTGAATGTTCTTGAAGAAAGTCTGGCCGAATTTCCCGGAGCCCTGGTTCTGGTTACCCATGATCGATATATGTTAGACCGGGTCTGCAACGTTGTATTAGGATTTGATGGCAGTGGTGGAACGCAATTTTATGCCGATTATGAGCAGTGGCTGAAAGCAATTGAACCAGAAAAGAAAAGAAATGCCTGCTCCACCCTTAAAAAGGCTAAACCGGCTTCCAAGCCAAAACCAGGCAAACTCTCCTACATGGATCAGCGGGAATACGACCAAATGGAAGAAAAAATCATGGCGGCAGAGTCGCGCCTTGAAGAGCTGGGTTGCCTCATGACAGACGAAAGCGTTATTGCCGCGCCCGATAAACTACAGACATACTGGCAGGAGCAACAGGAACTGCAGACCACGGTCGAAGAACTCTATCAACGGTGGGAAGAACTGGAAACACTGAAATCCAGCCATAACAGTTGAACAAAATGTAGCTCGAATAGAATGCAATTTGCATTTGACACTCCTGTTCATTTTCACTATATGAGGGGCCAGGCAGGTATTGTCTCCTGCACTGCTAAAATCGAGTAGTCTGTGTACTGCCAAATAGTTCCATTAATATTTCTACAACTCCAATCCCAGAGGGAAACCACATGATCAGAAAACATCTCCTGCTCGTTACCAGTCTGACAATCATGCTACTCTGCTCCTCCCTTCATGCTGCAGAGAAAAAGATTATTAACGGTATTGACGCTAATTTTCCACCTTTTGCATACATGGATAAAAAAGGTGTTCCCAGTGGTTTTGACGTAGAAGCAATGAACTGGATTGCCCAACAGATCGGTATGGAAGTAACCCATCAACCAATCGAATGGGATGGTATTATCACCAGCCTTTTGACGAAAAAGATAGACATAATTGCATCAGGAATGTCCATCACTGAAGAACGGGCGAAGAAAGTCAATTTCACCATCCCTTACTGGGTGATCAAGCAAGTCATGGTCACAAAAAAGGATTCTCCCGTAACCATTGAGGAACTGCTGCATTCCCATAAAATCATTGGTGTACAGCAGGGAACTTCTGAAGCGAAATGGTTAAAAGAACAGGCAACAAAACAAGGGTGGAATTTTACTCTGCGTTACTACAGTTCCTCTCCACTTGCAATTGAGGATCTTCTTAACGGTCGTATAGATGCTGCAGCTATGGATGATGCACCAGCGCAGGATGCAGCCTCCAAAAAAGCAGTGCAGATTCTGGGAACATTCGGTATGGAAGAAGAAGAGTTCGGATATGCTGTTCGTAAAGACGAAACTGAACTCTTGCAGCAAGTCAACACTGCCCTGGAAAAGCTGATGGCCTCTCCATACTGGGAAGAGCTCATCGCCAAATATGAATTGAAAAAATAGGACATTCCGGTTACGAGTTTTGGTTCATACGCTTTCTTTTCGCACGATATTTTTTATCAGTTAGAATTTGACCCAAAGCTACTTTTAACGAGTAACGGTTATGTTGAACAACACTGTAACCAAACGGTTACAGTGTTTTCTTTTTTGTAATTACTCCCAGGTGAGACGGCTAAACTCGAAAGTCATCCGTATATTGTAACTGTCTATAGGCTGGTACAAAGTCCGTTGAGCATACGCAAGCCAGGTGGAATACGGAAAGATCAGATACACTGTGAGGTGTAAAATCGAGTTCAGCAAGCCACCTGAGAGGAGTCGGTATCAGTACTTCTACAGTGTTGGCAACCTAGAGATAAATTGGCAAAAGTATAGCCTGTTACGTTGCCTAACTGCAGTTGCATCTTTCCAGAATCGGCAATGATTCAGGGATATTATCAATTTAACGCATGAGGATAGGTGTCAATTCACAGAACACTGACCTTTGTATATGCATTTTGATCTAAGCGTAGTCATAGATTCTTTGCCCTACCTGCTTCAGGGTTCTGCAGCTACGGCTGTTATTGTCTGCTGTGCAATGGCCATCGGCCTGGTCATAGGTGTTGTCATGGCAGTGGGAATGGTCTATGGCCCCAGACCTGTTGCACTTTTGTTAAGTAGTTATGTATGGTTCTTCAGGGGATTTCCTGTACTGGTCCTTTTGTTTCTTTTCTATTTTGGCCTTTTCACGTTCCTCGGCCTCAATGTCAGCGCCTTGACTGCAGTAACACTTGTACTGGGAATGACCACAGGTGCTTACCAGGCAAATATCTTTAAAGGTGCCATGCTTTCCATGCCAAAAGGCCAGTACAAAGCAGCCCGTGCCCTGGGAATGACACAGACACAGGCGATTTATTGCATTATCCTGCCACAGATTCTGCGCATGTCCATCCCTGCCTGGTCAAATGAATATTCCATAATCCTCAAAGACTCTGCTCTCGCTTTTGTTATCGGAGCTCCTGAAATCATGGCCAGAACGCAGTTTGTTGCCAGCCGTACCTACCAACATTTGCCACTCTATATTACAGCAGGCCTGATCTACTTTGTCCTTACATGGGCTGGAGTACTGCTGCTGGAAAAACTTTATCGAAAGGTCAGAATACCTGGCTACAGTCAAGACGGATTCGGACAATGAGTAACGCACTTTCCATTCTACGTATTTCAAACTTAAAGAAATCCTACGGCAAGAACACTATTCTGCATGGCGCGACCCTTTCGCTTCATCAAGGAGAAATCATTGTTCTTATAGGGCCCTCCGGAGGCGGAAAAAGCACTCTGCTCCAATGCATTAACTGCCTTGCGATGCCTGAAGAAGGTGAGATTTTTTTACACGACAACAGAGTCGACCTCCAGAGTGCGGGCGAGTTAAATGAACTGCGGCAGAAAGTTGGAATGATCTTTCAAGACTTTAATCTTTTTGACCACCTTACAGCGGTAGACAACATTACCGTTGCCCTGCGCAAGGTGAAGAAAATGAGCAAAAAAGATGCGCTGTGCCGCGCCCGCCGGGAACTGGATCAGGTCGGCCTGTCAGATAAGGCAAGTTTGTATCCGGCACAACTTTCAGGTGGCCAGAAACAGCGCGTTGCCATTGCACGCGCCTTGGCAATGGATCCTGAAGTTCTGCTTCTGGATGAACCCACCTCTGCATTGGATCCGGAACTGGTCGGAGAAGTCATATCTGTCATCAAGCAGTTAGCTGGCAATGGCATGACCATGATCATGGCCACCCATCAGATGAGTCTGATTTCAACCTTGGCGGACCGTATTCTGTTCATGGAAAATGGATCTATCGTTGAACAGGGCACCCCCCAAGAATTGTTATCTTCAGACATGGTCAGCAAGACCCGCGGTTTTTGTGAAAGGCTCAATGAAATCAGCCCTGAGGATCTATAAAAATGGAATTGTCTCCTTTTTATCAAGAGCTCCTTCCCAGTCTCAATCGCGGGCTGATAATGACCATCGCACTGATTGTGCCCTCTGCCCTGGGAGGTGTTTTCATTGGCATAGTAGCTGGTACACTTCGTGCTTATGGTAATCGAATCACCCGATCCATAGGAAATTTTTATGCAGCACTGTTCCGTGGAACACCACTTGTGGTACAGCTATTTGTTCTCTATTTCGGACTTCCCAATATAGGACTGTATCTTTCTCCATATATGGCCGCTGTCATCGGATTCATTCTCTGTAGTGGTGCATATCAGTCTGAATATATTCGAGGCGCTCTCCTCTCCATCAAACGTGGCCAGTATCATGGGGCCCAGGCGCTTGGCTTCAGCTTCTTTCAGACTATCTTCTGGATCATTATCCCTCAGGCCGTTCGCAAGGCTATCCATGGATGTGGCAATGAAATTATTTACTTAATTAAATATTCCTCACTTGCCTATATTGTCACGGTTATGGAACTGACTGGCGAAGGAAAGACCATTGCCACTGAATATTTTCGTTTTACCGAGGTATTCATGATTATCGGCCTATATTACCTTGCCCTGGTCAGCTGTGCAGTATTCATTCTCAAAAGAATCGAAAACAAACTCTATATTCCAGGATTCGGTTATAATCGATGACAGGCTTTACACCATGATAACCAGAGAAACGTCTCCAATACCAGCTTCGCGCGTCACAGCAATTTCTTCATCTGCAACCAAACGCATGGCCCAACTTGCGGCACAAGCGCCAGGATGTGTATCTCTAGGTCAGGGTGTACCAAGCTTCACACCACCGGAGCAGGTCACCGAAGCCATAATCCATATGCTACAGCACAACCGGGCATGCCATCGCTATACCCTGCAAAACGGTTTGCCGGAACTTCGCCACCGGCTGGCAGATCACCTTTACCTTGAAAAAGGTATAAAACTGAATCCAGAAACAGAAATATGCATTACGGTCGGCGGTATGGAGGGGTTGCTCACATCTATCCTCAGCATAGCCCAACCAGGAGATGAGATAATCCTGCCCTGCCCCACCTACGCTTCCTACATAGAACAGGTAACGCTCTCCGGGGCTACTCCCGTTTTTGTTCCTTTTGATGCAAACTGGCAATTGGATATGCAAGCCATGCGCGCTGCTCTCAGCAGGCGTACCAAAGCTATTATTCTTTGCTCCCCAGGGAATCCAACCGGGAATATTCTTAAAAATGCAGATATAGAGATTCTCTGTGAAATTGCCACAGAAAACAACATTACACTATTGCTCGATGAGGCTTATGATTATATCACCTATGAAAAGGAACAGACTACACATCCGTTAAGCTGTGAGAAATATAGACATAACGTAATAACCATAGGCTCATTTTCAAAAAAATATTGTCTGACAGGATGGAGAATTGGTTGGGTTGCAGCGGATTCTCAATGGATGGAACAGATCACGAAAGTGCATGATGCTACGACCATCTGTGCACCGGCAATGTCTCAATATGCAGCTTTAACTGCACTGGACGTTGATAGCAAATGGGTTGAACAGTGCTGCAAAGAACTTGAACATCGCCGTGCTCTGTGTTGTGCCAGACTTGATGAACTTGGAGATTTTTTTTCCTACGTTCCCCCACAGGGAGCCTTTTACGTCATGGCAAAATATCGTTTCACCGACGAACCAGCGGAACAGGTTGCCACCAGTATAATCAATGAGGCCCGGGTAATTACAATACCTGGAGACTCATTCGGCCCGGGGGGGCAAGGGCATCTTCGCCTCTCTTTTGGTGGGGAACGAGAAGAGATCGATCAAGCCTTTGCCCGACTGAAGAAATGGCTGAAGCGTTAAGATTCATCCACCCGTGAGGTGACAGCGCAGTGGCTGACAAGATTCACTCCTGACCAAGTGACAACGAACTGTTACCCACCGATACGGGACATTTGCCCATGGCAACTGTTACGATGTTGATCAAACTGTTCGGCAAGTTCATGACCTTTAGGTTTGCTGCGGATGGCTTCCACAAGCGCTTTTCGAATATCTTCATCTGTTGCCCCTGCTCTGAGAATTGATTTCAGGTCGGTTTCCTGATCACAAAGCAGACAGGAACGAAGGGTGCCTGCTGAAGTAAGGCGCAACCTATTGCAACGGTCACAAAATTTATGACTCATGGGGCTTATAAAACCTATGGACCCCATACAGTCTCCTTCCAGTTGAAAAACTTGAGCAGGGCCGTCGGCATGTTTCTTCTCCACAGGAGTAAGGCGTCCAAATTGTGTCATCAACCTCTCTTTGATTTCATCGGAAGAAATATATGAGTCTTTACCCCAGCGGGTGGATTCTCCAATGGGCATAAATTCAATAAAACGTATTTGAAGAGGCAAAGTTCGTGCTAGCTCTACAAAATCTGTAAATTCGTCGTCATTAATGTTGCGCATGGCTACGACATTCACTTTCACAGGGCTGAATCCTACTGCAATTGCCTTATGCAGCCCTTTCCAGACCTTTTCAAAACAATCTACACCTGTGATTTTTTTGAAGCGTTCGGGTTTCAGGGTATCAAGACTGATGTTAACCTTAGTTACGCCAGCATGCAGCAAATCTTCGGCATATTGTTCAAGAAGAACCCCATTGGTCGTCAGCCGTACATCTGTAAGGCCCTGAATCTGTCCGAGCTTATAGATAAAATCAATCACATTACGGCGAACAAGGGGTTCCCCTCCTGTTAACCTTACTTTGGAAATCCCCATATCGACCGCCACACTGACAATACGAAGAAGTTCTTCATATGTAAGCAGTTCGGCATGAACGACTTTCTGTAATCCGGAATTTTCCTCATCTTCAGTCACACAGTAGATGCAACGGAGGTTACAACGATCGGTCAGACTCAGTCTTAGATAGGAAATAGAGCGGGAAAAAAGATCGACAAGTCTGCTTTTACTTGTCTGGGAACTGGCTATTTCTTTATTCATCAGGTAGTATACGGTGAAACGGAGAAAACTATTCGAACCACTCTATCATTCGTCACTGCAGTACACGAACGTCATCTTCATCCAGCCTAGAGCTGTTTTCAATATGATTTTAGAATGTTACGAGATGCCTCCGTCACTGTACCCTTTATATTGCAAGATCAGAAGATATCTGCGCATCATTCCTCGATGTGACGACAAACTGATACCACCGAATCTCCATTAATGCAACTCTGTAGTAGCCGATGTTTATCCTTGCCATAGAAAGCTCCTGCGACGACACAGCAGCAGCCATTTACGTCCCTGAAAGCAACACTGTTCTCGCCAACGTCATTTCCTCACAAAACGACGTTCATGCACTTTATGGAGGTATAGTCCCTGAACTTGCTTCCCGCTGCCACATAGAGGCTGTTTGGCCAGTGGTTGAAAGTGCACTGAAAAAAGCAGAAGTACAGCTGAACGATATCGCTTTGATCTGTGCCACCCAGGGCCCGGGCCTGGTTGGTTCGTTACTTGTCGGTTTTACCTTTGCCAAGGCTTTGGCCATGGTAAGAGACGTTCCATGTGTTGGGGTAGACCATATGTCTGGTCACCTTCTGTCCTGCCAATTGGAACCTGATGCTCCGGAATATCCGTACACAGCTCTCATCGTTTCAGGCGGGAACACTTCACTGTACAGCGTTCATAGCCCTACATCCTATTCTCAAATAGGACGCACCAGAGACGATGCTGCGGGCGAGGCCTTTGATAAAGTTGCCAAGCTTCTTGAAATGGGATACCCCGGAGGCCCGGTAATAAGCAATTCCGCAGAGAAGGGGAACCCTGAAGCTATAAACTTTCCACGGGCATGGCTAAGTGAGGATAGTCTGGACTTCAGCTTCAGTGGCTTGAAAACATCTGTGATGAATCATGTCAATACACTGCGCCAGCAGCAGAAGCACCTGGAATTGGATAATATCTGTGCCTCTTTCCAGGAAGCAGTTGTGGACGTTCTGGTGAAAAAAACAATCCGTGCAGCACAGATTAATGGTCATAACCGGGTAGCACTTGGAGGAGGGGTTGCTTCCAACAAACGATTACGAACAGCTCTGCGCCAGGCCTGTACAGCCCATGGGATACAATTGTATGTTCCTAAACCCATATATTGCACAGATAATGCTGCCATGATAGCTTATGCGGGGTATCAACATTTTCTTGCAGGTCAAAGGGTTCAGCCAGATGATGATGCCTATTCCCGTTCGCCTCTGCATTAACCTCGTACCAGTCCATAAGTGATCACTTTCACATAGCATTTTGAGCATAATGCAAAAAATTGTGTCGGTAAGCGAGGAACGAAACGTCGATAAAACCATCTATGGATAGCAACTAACCCGCAACATTCCATGGCATGCCACCTTCAGATCGTGCTATGGATACGATAACAATAACCACCAATCACGACTTCTTTGAAAGACTCGCCAGAGCAATAAAAATTCAATGGTTTATCAAAAAACAAAGTCCACCTTGCATAGAGAAGGACTAGCCCCAAAAAAGGCTTTAGGCCAAAATTTCCTGGTTCATCAACATACTGCCACGTATATAGCAGATCTTGCCAATATACAACCGGAAGAAACAGTGATTGAGGTTGGAGTAGGACTTGGAGCCTTAACCACACCCCTTGCAAAGCAGGCGGCCAAAGTCGTTGGCATTGAAGCTGATTCGGGAATCGTGCGAATGCATCGGGAACAGAAGGACTTACCCGATAATGTGGATCTGCGACATGCAGATATCCTCAAAACCGACCTGGGAAAACTTGCCCAGGAAGCAGGACAGCGCCTGAAAATCGTTGCCAATCTTCCCTATTCCATATCCTCACCTTTTCTGTTTCATCTGATTGCCCATCGCCAACACGTCCAAGAAGCGGTCGTCATGTTGCAAAAAGAAGTTGCGCAAAGACTGGCAGCCCAGCCAGGAAATAAGCAATATGGTGCCCCCACGGTTCTTCTGGCGAGTTGTGCAGATGTTTCTACCTTACTCTTGGTCAAACCAGAAGAATTTCATCCCCGTCCGAAAATAGACTCCCTTGTTATCCGCATTACCTTCCATCCCGTACCGGCACACGTGCGTAATCTTCCGGAATTTGATCATAAGCTATTCAAAAAAATCGTTAACGCGGCCTTTAATCAACGCAGAAAAACACTGTTGAACAGTTTGTCCAGTGTATTCAACACACTGGACAAGTCTGTGGTTAAGGAACGCATCGAGTCTGCTGGTATAGAAGCTTCAGTGCGTGCAGAAAAACTGAGCCTCGAAGACTTTGTGCACCTTGCAAGAGGTTTCGCCAAGCAATAACACCTAAGCAATGGTGCACTACTGAAGATTGCCATGCCACCCTTCTCTTGCGAAGAAGTCATTTTGTGGTATATACACGATAGCTCCTCTTATCTGGCTTCCTTTGTACAAAACCAGGTATAAAATTACCCTGAGCATGTGAGAAGACCATACTGTGCAGAACAATTTGCCTGTTAATATAAAAAGGACCAGCAGATATTATTATCTACGTCTACGCAGACTACAGGGTACACCACGTTCACTGGCTTTAGCTGTTGCGCTCGGTGCAGCCATTGGTATTACTCCAACTCTTCCTCTACATACTCTTTTCATTCTGATTGTGGCTCTCATAGTAAGGGTGAATCCCATTGCTGCTCTCATCGGTGGAACCATTGTCAGCAACCCTCTTACGTTCTTGCCTCAGTACTATGCTGCCTGGTGGCTGGGTGACATACTCCTGCCAGATAAACTGCAATGGCAGCAGATCAACCTGCTTCTATATCACTTAAAACACGAGGGATTATTTTACAGTCTCAGCAGCCTTGCTGAAATAGGTTGGAGTGCTTTTGTAGTTATGATGACAGGCGGCCTCGTAATGGCGGTTCCTACTGGGCTTCTGTTTTACTTTCTTTCATTTAAATTTTTTCGTACCATAGCACAAAAGCGGCACCAGAAACACTTACTCAACAACAAGTAGTTTCCCCTCTTTCACTTATGCACAACTTTGTTTTTCATAACCCGACCAAAATCCTTTTTGGTAAAGGTACCCTTGCGCAACTGGGCTCTGAAGCTGCTGCCCTGGGAAAAAAAGTACTCCTGGTCAGTGGTTTAAAGAGTCTGAAGGCAAATGGTGTCCACGGTAAAATCTATAATCAGCTGGAAAGCACAGGTCTTGATGTCCTCGATTTTCCGGGAACCCTTCCCAATGCCTCTCTTTCACATGTTCGGGAAGGTATTCAACTCGCAAAACGCTACGAAATTGATCTAATAGTCGCCGCCGGGGGCGGCTCTGTCATCGATACAGGCAAGGCGATAGCTGCCGGCACACCGGCAGCCCATGACGTCTGGAAATTCTTCTTGGGCAAAAAAGGTATTAAAATCACTCTCCCCCTGATAGCCATCCCTACCCTTGCTGCATCAGGGTCGGATATGAATACAGGTATGGTCCTGACCAACCATGAAACAGGTGAAAAACTTGGTTTTGGCCACAGATTCCTCCATCCGAAGGTTTCAATTCTTGACCCAACACTGACCTTTACCGTTTCTGCTGAATACACTGCTTATGGAGCCGTAGACTGCTTTGCCCATTTACTTGAATTTTATTTAAGCAGAGAAGAAGAGGCTCCCGTACAGATACGCCTTATGGAGGGGCTAATGCACAATGCTCTGGATGCATGCCAGCGATGCTTGATAAATGGCTCTGATTATAACGCACGGGCTGATCTGATGTGGACCTGCAGCCTGGCCCTTAATGGGCTGACTGCAGCTGGTCTGGGCAAAGTTGCATTTCCAGTCCACTGCATTGAACACGCGATGAGCGTGAAGTATGAGTTCCCTCATGGCGCAGGGCTGGCTGCGCTTCTTCCAGGGTACCTTACTTATATGACAAAAAATTCCGCAGTGATCAGGCAACGCCTAGCCAGACTGC
The DNA here is from genome assembly GCF_000429945.1 of Desulfogranum japonicum DSM 18378. Taxonomy (GTDB): domain Bacteria; phylum Desulfobacterota; class Desulfobulbia; order Desulfobulbales; family Desulfobulbaceae; genus Desulfogranum; species Desulfogranum japonicum. The sequence goes on from NZ_AUCV01000071.1 coordinate 15,580, forward strand.
AGAGCATACTCTTTCCCAGCCAATCTGATGACAACCCTTCATCGCAACATTCACCCTCAGAACAATTTATCAGGTCTTTTCGACAATGGTGCCGAAACTGTAATATTGCTACCGACCTCCACAGCCTTGGAATCAAAGTTGAAGATATACAGCCCATTGCTCTTGCCAGTAAAAAACAGGCAAAAATGTGGCGTTTAATAAACCTCACACCTGATATTGTTGAAGCGATACTGCAGGAATGTTTTGTCTAACCCCCATGACAAGGACAAGTAGTCACAACGAAGCATGAAACTTGAGTGTTGAAATAGAGGGCGAGTCATAGCTATCCTATATCCTTCTGAAAAAACCGTTTAAATTTAATCATGAAGGAGGATAGCCATGACTCAAGGACAAGATACCCCAGCGATTTCAATTATTCATCCGGTATGTTGCGGATTGGATGTTCACAAAGAGAAAATATCGGCCTGCCTGCTCACCAGGGGCTCCCAGGGCCTGGAGGAATCTGAGGTGAGGGAATTTGGAACATTCACCGATGAGCTCATAGAACTCAGAGCGTGGTTGCAAGCAAATGACTGCCCGATTGTGGCGATG
>NZ_AUCV01000072.1 GCF_000429945.1 Desulfogranum japonicum DSM 18378
TCAGTGATGGAATGCAGTTGCTTGCCCTGGTAGGTATACTTTGTGAGTATTCCCCGGCGGTCACCGGTTTCAACCATTCGCCCCTGTTGGTCGTAAAGCACATATTTTCCTTTTTTATTCTGCCAACGATACCCGGTATCCAATGGTTGCAGAGTAAAGGTTTTGAAATGGTATATTCCGTCTGCACTTTTTGTATAGTTGATATTGCCCTTTCTGAGCACATTCTCCTGAGCTGTTGTCTGAATACGGTTAAACTCATGCTCAAACTGCCACTTGCCCTCCACATAGAGACGATATACTTTGGCATAGCCACCCGCAACCTTCACTGACATGTCAATCAGGTCATCATGGTATTCCCGGGTAATGATGTTCACATTGGAGTGGGTTGGCTCACAGTCGTCGGGGTTGCATGATCCTGAGGTTGAATCATCAGCGCATTCTTTACAGCTTGATCCTTCGTCCTGGCCATTCCCCAGATTTGTAGGGCAAAACGGAGAGTTGGTTCCAGGCTCACCGGTTGAACCACTTTCATCATCTGATCCATCATCAGTTGCACCATCACTTTGGTCATTGGTATCATTGGTCTCATCATCCAGAGAATGCACCTGCACGCCATCTACCTGGCTGCCATCTACAGATTGGCTGCCAAAATCGCTGGAGCTGAGCCCAAGATCTGCATAGGCACTGGTTGAGAGGAAAAAGAAAATAACAACAAGATGAAGGATGGAACGAATACGAAAAGGAGTCATTTGATATACTTGTTTTTTTATTCTGACGACTGTTTTTTAAATTCTATTTCTTGACCTGACAGAAAACGGGAAATCGTTACACATCCAGAGTAGCGGAGAGCACAATTCGATCCTGCTCAAGAATCAACTGCTCGCCCACTTCAAGACCAGCGCTTTCACCTTCCGGCAACTCCAGCACAGCCTTGGCCTTGAACACCATGGGACTCAACCGCCAGGGTCGCATAGCTGGACAAATTTTCACGATATGGTTTTCACTGTCCAGAAAGACCACATCTATAACAAACCGCATAAAAAAGGTATGCACCTGGTTGCACGGGCTAATGAGCAGGCCATGTCCAGATCCCAGCCCGCTGCGACCAAGCAGGCCGACCAGCCTGCTCATCATAGTTTCAGCACGTTCCAGCTGGATGATTTTGGTATTGTTGTTCATGACCGCTCTTAAAAACCTGTGTTTGAATAAATCAGCTGCAGGGCAATCGGTCCCAGAACAATGATCAACACCGCAGGCATAATCACCAGGATAATGGGAAACACAATTTTCTGGGTTGCCTCGGCACCTTTTCTTTCAGCTTTCTGAAACCGGTCTGAACGCATTTTTTCACTCTGTGCCCTGAGTACACTGGAGATGGGCACACCCAGGCTGCTGGCCTGGATCAGGACCACAATAAACTGATTCACTTCCGGCGAATCACAACGGTTGGCCATGTTACGCAATGCCTGCTCTCTGGTGGATCCCATCTGGATTTCCTGAAGCAAAGTAGTCAGCTCTTCCATGAGCGCTGTTGGCTTCCGTTTCTTGGTTAAACGCTCAAGCCCGGCAATAAAGCCCAACCCTGCCCTGGTGGAGAGTGCCAGAATGTCCACCACATGGGGTAATTCCTGTACCATCTCTTCAGAACGCATGGTTACACGGTCTCGCATCCACTTGACAGGAAAGAAGAATCCGAGCAAAACCAGCATAGGATAAAACCAGAGATTCATTGATGGCCCGAGCAAAAAAACAATAGTCACCGGCATAATAGCCATGAGCATCTGGTAGGCAAGAAACTCCTCAGGTAAAATTTCCTCTGTCATACCTGCCATCACAAACTGATGCCGCAGTTTACGTCGCTGGTCATCACTCTGCAGGGTCTTAGCTGGGGGAACAAGGGGCGTAAACAGAGGGCGCAACAGGCGAATCATGGGGCTGCGCACCACCTTGGCTTTCTCTTGAATTCCCAATGCACGGCGGGCGCTCTCTTCCGAGCCTTTCTGCATCATGAAATAGGCGAACATGAAGAGCGCCACAAAAATAATGCCGCAAATAATTACCTGAAAAATCATAAATCTTTTACCGTATTACAAATACTTGCTTTAAAAGTACCCAGCAATCAATATGAGGAAAGATAATAATTGCTCCCCAATATCCGCGAGAGAAGCACATCAAATCCATCTGTGAAATATGGCACAAACAGAAATCCTATGAAACACAGGGTAATGGCAAACACCAGAAACACCATATATTCCGTGGCTCCCTGCCCGGACTCGTCGGTCATCAGTCTTTCAGCATATGCACGCATGGTTCTACTCAATCACTACATATTGAATGGCAAAATATTTCTTCGGATATACGCCAAGGGTTTGAGCCGCCTTTCTGCTCAGGCAAAGATCAATGGTCTGCTCCAGATAATGACGATCGTTGATCTCCACCTGTACCACCTTACCGTTTTCAGGATTGGTGACTTCCACCCTGGTACCAAGGGGCAGGTTCGCGTGACTGGCAGTCATTTTCTCCATATCAAAGGTTTCACCGCTGTCGGTCAGGTGTCCATGAAACTGGGGACCGTACCAGGTCCCTCTGGTATGCACGATCTCGCCAAAAAGCGGGGCCGGTGGAGGCTCGGGAGGTGGATCAAACTCCGGCGCTCCACAGCCAAACATCATAAGAGCAACAACACTGAGCAGGATTGTTTTCAACATACTGTTTCTTCCTTTTTTAATGTAACTTCAACAAAGCGCGGGCTCAAACCTTGATAGACACAATGGATTTTACGAGCAGACTGCCCAAGATAACCAAAAGAATGGTAATCCCGATCATCACCCACCCCAGGGTAGTGGCATAGAGCGGCTGCATATAAACAGGATTCAGGCAGTTCAATACCCACATCAACACAAAAGGCATGGACCCGATGAGAATGGTCTGGTACACACCCAGCGAAGTGATGCTCTTAATCTTGCCTTCCACCTTTTTACGTTCGCGAACCGTATCAATAATGATCTCAAAGGTCTCAACCAGGTTACCACCCGTGGATCGCAACACGAGAACAGCCTCCACAGTGATACCAAAATCCATACTTGGTATACGGTCAGCCATACGCTCAAAGGCTTCATCCATGGTCTTGCCATAGTTGTATTCAGACAAAAGCAACTTGAACTCCTGGGAAGCAGGCGCCATCATCTCCTTGGCAACCAGGCCCAGAGCCTGTTGCAGAGACAACCCGGAACGTAGGCCGCTGGCAATCAAACCAAGGGCATCCAGCAACTGGTCGTCAAATTTACCCACATACCGTTTATGCATGAAGTTGGTTATTAATCCCGGCAGTATCCAGCCGGCTATGGCCGCAATAAGCATCGCTACCAGGGGCACAAAGGAAGGAGCCGAACTGCAGATATACCAGACCACAGCCACACACACGATCATGGAACCAATAATGAGCATCCTGCAGCGCACCATGGTAAAGAGCTCATCCATAAACATCAGCTCAAAATTGACAAAACATTTTTCCGCCTGGTACCAGAACCCTCGAAAAAACGAGTTGAGCAGTGTGTCGTAGGTATTTCTGAAAAAAAAGAAAGCTGCCAGCGCCAGGCAGACAATGGCCATGGTGGCGCATACTTCACTGGACATATCCCGCTCCCTTTCCCGTCCGTAATATCTGTTGCATGTTCCTCTCTCTAAATCGTTTGACAGCCTGAGGTATGTAACTGATCACAGATGCTCCACGGAGTTTCCCCCTGGTCGCTTACCTCTTTGCACGATCGCGGTTTCCCGTATAGATAGGCTAACGGAGTCTTCGCTACCTACGAAAAACCGCGCTTGCCCAAATCTGAAGCACCTGTGACCAGTTACAACTCAGCACTAATTGAACTATCAATATTGTTAGCCACGTGATCAGTTACTGACGTATCATTCGCACTGTCCTTTACATAAAAATATCACGGGGTATCTGCTGCCCATTATCTTCCAACTCTGAGATAAAGTTCGGAATCAAACCGCTGGCAACAAACTCACCCACAGTGCGCCTTTCTTCATCATAGCCCAGGTTCCTGTAGGTAAAAATCTCCTGGGTGGTGATCACATCCCCTTCAATACCAGTTACCTCGGAAATGGTTTCTATCTTCCTGGACCCATCGGGCTGTCTGTTCTGCTGAATGATGATGTCACAGGCCGAGGCGATCTGTTCGCGAATCGCCCTGGATGGCAACTCAAGCCCGGAAAACATAACCAGGGTCTCCAATCTGCGCAGCGCACCCTGCACATTGTTGGCATGGACAGTTGTCATGGATCCGTCGTGACCTGTGTTCATGGCCTGGAGCATATCAATGGATTCCCCGCCACGACACTCACCCACCACAATGCGGTCCGGCCGCATCCTGAGCGAGTTTTTCACCAGATCACGGATAGTGATCTCACCCTTGCCTTCAATATTCTCCGGCCTGCTCTCCAAACGGCACACGTGCTCCTGATGCAGCTGCAGCTCAGCGGCATCCTCAATGGTGACAATACGCTCATCCTCAGGGATGAACGAACTCAACACATTGAGCAATGTGGTTTTACCGGAACCGGTACCACCGCTGATGATAATGTTAAGCCGGGATTGCACGCACAGCTTTAACAGCTCAGCCATCTGCCAGGTAAACGAGCCAAGGTTAATCAGGTCATCCACCTGCAGGGGCTGCTTACTGAATTTTCTGATGGTCAGCAGTGATCCATCCGCAGCCAGCGGCGGAATCACTGCATTAACCCTGCTGCCGTCTTCCAGGCGCGCATCCACCATGGGCGACATTTCATCAATACGCCGCCCTACCCTGCCAACTATGCGGTCTATGGTGGCGCGCAAATAGCGGTCATTGAGAAAACGCCTGTCAGTGAGGGTAATTTTCCCTTTCTTCTCCACATAGATCTGGCTCGGGCCATTGCACATAATCTCTGTAACGGCAGGATCTTCGAGCAAAGACTCCAGGGGACCAAGGCCAATGGCTTCGTTCAGCACCTCCTGGCTGATCTGCATACGCATCTTGCGATCATTGATTTCCACAGCCTCTTCGTCCACCAGCCGGTCAATGACTGCCTTTGTCTGTTCGCGCAGCCGAGCCCTGGCTTCTTCATCCTGAAATGCCTGCTCATCCAGGGCCTTGAGGTCTACTTCGCCGAACAACCGCTGATGGATAAGCAATTTCAAATCATCCAGCTCAGCATTTGAAGTCGTTGGCTGGGGAATTTCAACCGGTACCTGTGCCTGACCACTGCTTTCAACATTCTGTTGAGGCAAAACAGGTGCTGTTTGCTGCTGTACGCCAACTATCTGGGGTTCACACAGATCCATTCTCCACAGGGTGGCAGCAAGATTTCCCAATGCTTTGCTCACCGGATGGCGAGGCTGTACCAGCAGGGCTGGCCGGTTCACCTTTAATCCTGCTGAAAAATAGCCCTCATCCTGGGGAATCACAGTAAAAAGATCCCGTCTGATTCTGGCCTCTATCAATGAAGGGGAGAATTCATTGCTGCGCGAATACCCACTCAGTACGGGATAAATCATCTGGGCCTGGAACGATAACTGCTGTAATGCCTCCAGGCCTTTAATGGTTTGGGAAATGGAAAACATTTCAGAACGTAACAGCACAAAAATAGCATTGGACCGCTCCAGACAGGCCACAGTAATCGGGTTGGAATATCCGGCACCCAGATCCACCACAACCTGGCCATAGGCCCGTGATGCCACATCCAAAAAAGGACCGATATTCTCCACCGGCACCTTGCGGTTCTCTTCGCCCCTTGCTTTGAGGTTGAGTATGGTTACCCCTTCATAGGCAGGGGCAAACGAAGCCAGTAAGGCCCTCGGGGTGATGGCGTGGATGTTGTTCATCAGGTCAATGATACCCCGGGCACTGGTGGCAGATCCGCCGGTTTTCTGATCAAAAGGCGAAAGACCGGCAGCATGGGCCGTATCACCACAGGAGGTATCGTTCATGTCCAGCAACAGGATGGAACTCTTGGTCTCCTGGTACAGGGCAAAGGCAAAGTTGGCTGCAAATACCGACTTCCCCACACCGCCCTTGGCACTGGTTACCGCAAATATTGAACCGCGTCGTGTTTCCAAATTTTCCTCAATACATCTTGTAACAAACTGTAAAAGTAACTCCTCATAGGGCAAGTGACAACGCCTGGCAACTCCCCCGTATTTGCAGCTGCTTACAGGGTGCCTGAGGTTTTCGCAAGCAGGCTGGCGCAGCGTATTGCCCCATACGTAAGCCAGGCTGATCGCGGAAAAATCAGGGGCACTGTGAGCAGGTACCTATGAAAAACACCACGATCAACGGGAGATAGGATCATAGGCGTCAAACAGCTGCATGGTGCGTTGCTTTGCTTCCATATTGGCATCCCGGGCATTGGCAAGAATCTGCGGGGTGATAAATATCACCAGGTCACTCTTCTCTTGGGAAAACTCCTTGGAGCGAAACAGTTCAAACAGTGCGCCCGAAGAGCCGGGGTCCGCATCAAACACTTTGCGGTCTATCTGGCTCAACAGTCCGGAAATGGCGATACTGTCACCAGCCCGGCAATACTGGGTCGTATCCACTTCAGTATTGGTAAAATTCACATAACTGCCCACACTGCCAGCACCTGCTGAGCCGAGGTTGGTGGGGAGATTGATCTTCACATGGATCTTCAGGGTCACGTTGTTGCCCTGGGCAAAGGGAAGCACCTTCAGGGTGATACCGTACTTTTTAAACTCCAGACTGGCTGCACCCATGGAACTGATGACAGGATACCCAAGCTCTCCGCCAGATTGAAACTCAGCAGGCTGTCCGGATTTCACACTCACACTGGAAACCTTGAGCTGCCTGCCCATGTTTCGTTCCCGACCATTTTCAAAATGGGGCAGCAACTCACTTAAAAAACCATCAACCTGCCAGAACGCACTGTGGTTATGCACTCCGTTTTCGGCTGTCTCGCCAACACCAGTCTGGGCAGAGAGACCACCGAATGGCCCCCAGGAAAATCCCATGGCTTCCATGGCATTGGTGTTCACTTCCATAAAATGGGCATGTACCTGAATCATGTCGCCGGCGCCCACATCCAGATCAATTTCTTTTTCCTTGATCAGGTTCACCACATTGGCATGGAACACCTTGGCAAAATCCTCGATACGCTGGGCAGACCCCTTGCCGTATACTGTGCCAACCAGCACCAGGTTCTGGCCAATGGTCCGTACCTGTACCTGGCCGTCACCCCCTGCAAAATCATTGATAATGCGTGCCATAACCTTGAGCGCTGCAGGCCCGAGGGTAACGGTATTGATCACGTCCTCATCGCCTTCAAGGAGCAGGTTCACCCGTTTCAGGTCATCGGTGGTCAATACCTTGCCGGAAACAATGATTTTCTGTCCGGCAACCTCCACCTTTATCCCTTGGATACCTTCAAGCTTCTGTTTCACGTTGGCAGCCGCCTGCCCCAGATCCCTCACCTTGACCTTGACGTCAAATTTGGCGAAAATCTGTCCTCCCTGATTCCAGAAAATCAGGTTGGTGGTTCCCTCGGCAACACCGTTAAGCACCACCTCTGCACCATATTCATCGTTGCGGCGCACGACACAGTTCGCCACAGAGTCATTACCCAGGGCATATTCGCTGAACCGTTCCTTCAGGCTCACAACTTTGGATTCGTTCACATACACAGTCACAACCTGTTCCGCCTGCGCCTGTACAGAGGGCAGCAGAACAGCCATCACCAGCAGGAGAGCACCTAACCAACGCACCCCTGCCGAGGTATTACATTCCATGTTCCACCACATACTATTACCCCTCTACTGCCGCTGTGCGCCGTGGATTTCACCCCATGGACGAGGCGCGTAAATTTCTTCTTTGATACCCAGCATATCTTTGCCGTCAATGGACTGAACAGGCTCACCATCATTATCATTAACCACCGGACACAGACTGAGGGAAAGGGTTCCGATCTCCTGGGTTAAAAACACTTTCTGGGCCTGGGAAGGTTCAACCAGCAGGGTGACGGTGGAGAGTTTTTCGTAATCAATGGTCTCTTCGGTTCGCAGCTTACCGATACGCTTGCGCATATCCTCCCGGTCTTCAGAGAGCGCGGCCTGCTCAACCATGGTTTCCTGGCCCATGTTTCTGCCAACTGCCAGCACCAGGATGTTTCGCAACACAGTAAAGGTGCGTTGTTTGGAGGAATCACCATTTTCTATTTTAAAGGTTCCCAGCACATCCACCTTGTCTCCAGGCCTGAGCAGGCCGGAGACCCCGCGAATGGCATCCACACCCACAGACACAGCCCGGTATCCCTGGCGAATCTTGAGGGATAACCCCACAGCCTGATTCTGACCGGAAACCATGGTCTCCAGGATATGATCCCCTTTGAGAATGGGCACCAGACTGACGCGCTTGTTGGCCTCCTCAATGGACTGCAAAGCAGAAGGAGGGATAAACTTGCGCGGCACCGCAAAAGTGCGGATCATGGTCTTATCCAGCTTGGTATAGGCCGGGATATCAACATTGGCCACAACCACCGGCACCAGATCTGCGGAAAGCCCAAGCTCCCCTTCTTTGGTTTTCAGATATTGAAACACCAGAAAGACCCCGATACCGGCAAGAATCAACGGGATGATAATACTGTTCTTCCCGGCAAACATTGAACGCGACACTGCTTCCTCCTTGGTTGACAGGATGGCGCACCAAACCTGTCAGATACTTTGCTTGATTTGTTATATGTGATTTTTAATTGTTGAATATTGTGAAAGGTAATTGCTTTATCTGAAGTAGGTGTTGGTTATGCCGAGGTCGTTGCAAAGCTGGTCAAAGGCTATTTTACGGAGAGCCTTGTTTGATCGATTGTGTCCCAACCCATCTGAATCAGGACGGCGTTCTGGACCAAACGCACTCCGCCCAATCTCTTTCACTGGTCCGGTTGCAATATAAAGACCTCGTATGGCAACATACTTTTTTCCGCCACCTGAGTAACGAGACGTAGGCTGACTCTTAGGTGGATAATCCCGATGAAACAACGACCAGTTATTCACCACCAGGCCATAGGCTTCACCTGGATCAGCTTCAACCGTATAATTGATCGGCTCAGCGCCAGTTTTAAGCTTATCACCCTCTTTATTCATCTTCTGAAAATGCTCCAGAGTTTTTTTATGTACCCCTTGTACGGCCTCATTACTCACAAGAGATACATACAGCAATTGCCCTGAGCCCAACATCAGCAAGAGGACAATGAGCACCGAAAAAATAGATTCAACAGCAGCCTGCCCCTGCTGATTGGAGGGAATGCCTTTCATGGTCGTATACCTGATACAATTAATGCTTGAATTCGTTGACGAGTTGCAGATATTCACTATCAGTGGTTTCGTTGGGATAGGTCTGCCACAGAGGCGCTAAGCGGGCTTCGTATTCTGGTTCACCTTCATATATATTACCTTTGTGTGGTTGGGCCTGACTGTAAGCAATAATCTCAGGAATATTGACGCTGAACCCATAGTTTTCCATATCTACTAAGGCGCGAATAGGCTCACGCTTTACTCGAACCCGGTAATAGACTTTAGTGGCTGAGCCCAGGCGTCGTTCGTGTCTTAGAGGCCCTATTACAATAGGCATTTTCATATCTCCTAACGCAGTTGTTGACCCTATTCCCCCTCGTGTATCTAGAAATGTAGCTTGGGTTTGCGTTGATGGTGGATATCTAGTAACTACCCATATCCACCAGATATGACTTCTCCATTTGTTATCTAAAACACCTAATTCTTGGTTCGGATACTGACTGCCCAACAATTCCTCCATGGTCCAATGTTCTTTGGGTTTGAGGCCATTATGAGAGGCTGCGCTGACCTTGGGATGCAATTTATTATAATTGGCATTATGAACATCCAAGACCTTTTGACCTGCTTCCCGAGCCATTTTAGCAAATTCCGTATTAGCCTCGTCCTGCAAATCGCGGGCATAGAGTATCTGTCGATAATAATACCAAAACGTCTTCATTCCTTGACTAGCAAGAAATCCGATATCCGATCCATCCCTAAGATCCTCGTCTAGATCGTCATTTAGCAGCTGAATTTCAGCATTCAAGTCAGCAATCTCATTCAGGCCAACAGCTTGGACATTGGCAGCGGAAAGGGCAACAGCATCAGCAACTGCTTGAGTCAGCATTTTATCATGGATAACCTGCCCTATATTGGCGACAAAAGCCAGCAACGCAACTAAGACCACGGCAGTTAAAGCAACCAGGACAGAACTTTGCCCATTTTCTTCAATCAACCTATTCCAATGGTAATTCATGATAACCATACTCTACAAGACCAGGGCTTACAATTTCGCGATATATTTTCTCACAAGAATTATAAAAACTAGAGCTGTCTTTTGGACTACCAGATTCACTTCTGTAAAAATCCCCGAAAGACATACATATAGGAAATTCATCTTCATATTTAAGTTTAGGAAGACCTATTGATTCTCGCACAAAATTATGTACATTTTTTACATGTTCTAAAGCAACAAGCCTATACCAACTTTGATAAAACATGCCATAACATAAATCACTCTTCATCCATGATTTAAAAAATGAAGTTACGCCATAACATTTATCATCTTTAGTATTATTAATATGGTCAGTTCCCATCTTTGACTTTTCAATAACTCTTTTTACATATTTTAGAGCAATAACATTAGAATCGATTTCCCTCTGTAGCAATGCAGGATTATATATTTTTTCTATTCTCTTACCAGAGAAATTTTCTATTTCTAAGGCAATATTATACACGAGAGGCGTTGTCTTTTGCAGGACCCTGAGCTTTTTCAAATCATACTCAACAATATCGACAGAAAGGGTTTGCAACCTACCACTAACCAGTTCACATCTATAAGCACGCATAACACAAAGGCCATACTCTTTGCTTTTTTTCCCCCTCCCAGGATCACATCTAATTCCGCAATATTTAAGAGGGGGGTCTACTTCACACTCAGTGTGCTTGGCAACTATGGCTTCGTACTTTTTGCGCATTTCCTGTTGCCAAGGCTCTAATTCTTCCAAAGGAATGATTTCTTCAGCAGCTAAATCATTAGTTTCATCACCCGCAGTAATAGCAGCAACTTTAAATAAATCTAACACAGGAACCTGTTGCTGAAGTAGCATTTCCAAAGTGCTCTCAGGAACAAAAGCAGGATACGTCTTTCCGGCACATTCCACTGCAAGACTAGGCATCTCTTTCTGCAAGCGCTCTACAACCACCAGACACCGCTCTGTTGATACATCAGGCACATCATCTTTTGCAATGCCTTGTTTCACAAAAAGATTCACCGCAACCGTTACGACCACTTTCTTTGCCAGAGGTATTTTTTCAACCGCCGCAACGACAGCATCCAATTTTTCTGCATGCACCACCTCACTGGACTGGTAGGCAAAGATATCATTGCCTTTCCCCTCATAAACGATTTCAGCATGCACTGTCTGACAGAAAAAGAGCAAAACGCCCAGCAATATAAAATAGAGTTGTTTCATTCTGTTATCTTCCCATCTGCTTCAAAACCACAACGCCACATAACACCACCAACCGTTAACAACCTACACCTCTTTTGAAGGTAAGCAACTGTTCAGCACGACATAAACCATCTACATAACCAGATAAGTGCAAGCATTTACCAGCACTTCGAATTGTGCATAAATTATCTAACTCACCGTACTCCACCCATGCACATCAACAGCACTCAACAAAATAAATACCTACGCATTATCAACATATTAGACTCTTAGCGCAACACAAAAAACAGTCATCACCGAATTCCCCTTGTGCCCCAACGAAAAAAAATTCTCTCGTCATTCTCACTGCGCTCAAAACGAAAGGCTAAATAGACAAAAAACAGGCTCCTCGCTACATCACGAAAATTGGAGTCAGAGTAAAATTAACCGTTCTCTTTGCCTGATTTTGCCAGCCTCCCTCTCTTTTTCGCAATCATGCGTCTACCTGTCAGCGCCTCCATTTCACCTTTAAAACGACTATTTCCCAATGTACGCCGGGAGCATTACGCGTTTGTCCAATAACGGTTGCGTTCAAATATGAATCATGATAGCGTTATCTCCATTAAGGAGGTAACGCATGGAATCACTGATTATTCGCGGTAAGAGTATTGGCGACAATGAACTCGTTGAGATAAAAAAGGCAATCAAACGAAAATTGGCGAAAATTGGGGTCAGAGTAAAAATGTGATATCTTCTTTTTCTGTCTTTATGTTCTCTTTTCGTTTTTTCAACTTTGCAGCTGCAAGACAGCATTTCTTACTTTGATCACTTTTTTCTAGTACAGACTACTATCTATGCCAATTATATCATTTAACCATAATACTATTGACATACAATTTTCTTAACAATCTCATCTTTCTCTTTGCTAAAAACAATTTGCACACATCCCCCTTCAAGAACAGGAACCTCAATAAGAGTAATTTTTACATCATCATTTTGCTCATCAACCACCAATTTAAACCTACTAGGCAGTTTTCCATAATATCCTTGAAGTTCATCAATAGACATTGATATTGCTTTTTTCATATTTGCAGTATTATGTATATTTTTATTTTCATCCGATTTTATTTTTTTCATTAGCAAAAACAAAGATAAAAACAAAAAAACAATTAGGCCTGTTAACAACCAATTAAAATTTATTCTATTTTTCAATATATTTAGTGAACCTTTAAAAAATTGTGATCAGAGTAAAAGTAAGTGCTATCTTTGCCTGATTTTGCCGGCCTCCCTCTCTTTTTTGCTATCGCGCGTCTACCTGTCAACGCCTCCATTTCACCTTTAAACCGACTATTTCCCAGAACTACCCCTTTGTTCGTAATTGAACGGATACCCTCAACCAAGTCCTCTCTAAGGTGGTTTGGGTGCAGCCGGTCTATATTAAAAAACCACTTTTCTATCTGACTAAAGTTTCCTGGAAATTATTACATCGCCGATCCCGGTTCCCCTACGCGACCATGCGTAGCAGTGTTCTGACAAAAGATTTTTGCGTCTTTTGCCTCGGTAACGGGCAAATCGATTGAAAATCCTCACTCAATGCCGCCTCAGCTATAATTCTTCGGACATCTGAAAATGCAAATCCGGAACGGCCGCGAACTTTATATTTGCGATCGGGCGCCTTTTGCAGTCGAGCCGCATAAACCCATGTCAACGTTGTCGCCATCATGCAAAAGTTGAGATGGTTCTCTACAGCATCAGCATTTCGAGTCTGCGATTTCGAACTGCCGATCTCCTGCTTGATTTCCTTAAAGCCCGATTCAATCTTCCAACGTGCACCGTAGAATTCAATTATTTGCTCAACCGACAGCGTCAGATCAGTTGTCATCAGTGCAACATAGCGTGTTTTTTTGTAAACCCAAACAACGTGCACTGG
>NZ_AUCV01000073.1 GCF_000429945.1 Desulfogranum japonicum DSM 18378
GAGTGAGGATTTTCAATCGATTTGCCCGTTACCGAGGCAAAAGACGCAAAAATCTTTTGTCAGAACACTGCTACGCATGGTCGCGTAGGGGAATCGGGATCGGCGATGTGATAATTTCCAGGAAACTTTAGCTAATAGAAGAATCGTCCAAAACTATTCGTATTCTTCCCCGCTGGATCTCCGCAGAAAACCCGTAAAAAAATAGTCTTTGTCTCCCAATGCTTTTTAGACGATGACAAAATGACCTGTTGACAAGCCTATTTCCCGCTTTGTATACCGCACAAAATGTTTCCGTAAAGTGACAGTCTTTTCTGTCAAAGGGGTTGTTTTTTTATTTTCCGGAATCTTTACATTTTTTAATAATTTTTCACGTAAATTTTGGTTTTTGCCTGCATTTGGTGAGTTCGTTTTAAGGTTAGATATTCTTTAACCTCTCTCGCAAGTGTGCGGCACTGGTCGAAAAAGAATTTTTCGATAAGGAAAAAGTCTGTAAGAGAATGAATTCAATGAATCAATTTAACAATTACTTCTTGCTCATCTTTCTGTTTCTTCTGGTTGGGCATGCTAACGGTGCAGAAATTACAGCATTTGGTCCGCAACAGTATGTTCGCACAACAGGTTCCCCCAATATCTACACTGATATTTTTAGCGCAGAACCTGGAGAGGCGCGATTGGTTATCTATAATGGGTTGAAAGGAGAAAAATCTAATCAGGATTTGCGAGTAACCTCAGGAGTCATAGAGCTAAACGGTGAGGTGCTTTTTACTCACGACGACTTTAAGCATAAGACCTATCTTCTTGAGATACCAATCACCCTTCTGGAAGAGAACACTATACGGGTAGAACTGGAGAGTAAACCCGGCACCTTTCTTAACGTTGAAATTATTCAAACGATACACGATCCCATTTATGATTTAGTCGCTTCGAATTTACAACTCACTTCCAAGAACTGCCCCGATTCAGTTACTTTTGGTCTGAAACTCAGGAATAATGGGAATGGTAGCCTTCCAGCAGGTGTACCAATATCTTTTTATGATGGGAACCCTGATACTAACGGTAATCTGATTGGAACAACTGTCAGTACAACTGATCTGCAACCAACTGATTATGAGGAGATTTCTTTTACGTGGCCTCATCCTGACGCGGCGCGAGCAGAGATATTTGCCAAAGTTGACGATGATGGGACAGGGATTGGTTCATACGATCAGTCGGATGAAGTAAACAATCTCATTTCTTTCAATGCAACCCTCTGTCAAACCTCCCAAGGAAAAAGCAGCCTATCTGGAAATATTATCGACGCTGTTGACGGCTCATTGTTACCCAATGTCCAGGTGTTACTGCATGTTGACGATAGCGGTCTCTTGGTTCGGTTGTCGCAAGTACCACAAGTGATAGCGAGGGGCTCTTTCGCTTCCATGATGTAGCTGCAGGTTCGTATATCATTATAGCTACTCATGACGGTTATATTGAAAATCAACGTTCTGTATCTTTAGGGGAGTCTGTTGAGCTAATCAATCAGGACGTAGTGCTTTCCCCACTTCTGGCAGAGAACGAGATTCGTATCATCTTAACATGGAATGATCGGCCTGAGGATCTCGAGGCACATTTGACAGTGCCAAGTGAAAGTGGCTGCCGTTATCATTGCTATTATTTTGAAAAAAACATACCAACAGCAAGCTTGGACCTTGATGACAGAAATGGGTATGGCCCGGAAACTATTACTTTAACGGATCGTGTATCAGGGACATACCGTTATTATGTCCATGATTTTACAAATCGTTATTCCAATAGTTATTGGCTTGCGCGCTCTGGAGCCGTAGTGAAAGTTTTTTATGGTGACCGAGAGCCCTTGGTGTTTAATGTGCCTAATAGCTACGGTAATGTCTGGCATGTATTTGATCTTGATGGCAGCACTGGAGAAATAACTCCTGTTCATTCCATGTCCCGTCAATCAGAACCAGGTCGAATTGATTACCCTGTGATTACCTCAGGAGCTCCTGGTTCTGTATATTGGAATTCTCCCTATAAATATCAGGTAAAGGCAACTGACCCTGATAATGATGTACTGACGTATTCCCTCACAGAAGCTCCTGAAGGAATGACTATAGACCCGTCAACCGGTCTCATAGAGTGGACTCCATCTGGAACACAGATGGGATACTATAACGTTACAGCCAGAGTTGACGATGGTCGCTGTGGTGAGGCAACGCAATCTTTCAGGATTTATGTAAATTCATATCCCACGATACAATATTCTGTATCGCCTTGCTCAGGTTTTAACCCAGGGGGTGATATTACTTTGACATGGTCAACAACTCGGGCAACCACCGTTCTTATCGATCAGGGTATAGGAGAAGTTGAGCCCAATGGTAGTTTAACAATACCATCGCCTGATGAGCCTGTTGTTTTCACATTGACTGCTTTTAATGATGCAGCGCTAACGAAAAGGACCGTCCCGTTATCTCCAAGTGCCAGTTTTTATTTTTCGCCACGGTATATATCAAAGGGAGAATCCACTACTCTCACCTGGAATCCTCAATGCTTTACTGATGCAAGCATTGACCATAAGATCGGCGAAATTGATTCTGCTGGTTCGTTGGAGATTACACCGACAGAAACAACGACATATTATCTTGCCTTAGCAAATGCGGCTGCAGAAAGGAAATATTCAGCTACAGTAGTTATCCAGGAACCGCCACCTCCACCACGACCAACTGCATATTTCAATGTTTCTCCAACCTGCAATGTAACTCCTGGAGACCCATTAACGCTGAGTTGGTCAACCACGAATGCAGATAATGTGTCAATTTCAGAACTTGGTGATGTTGATTTGAACGGTTCCCTGCAAATATTTCCCACCTCAGCCGGTAGCTATACAATAACGGCTACGGGTCCAGGAGGTACGACAAACAGATCAGTAAATTTTCCCAATTACCCAGGGTTGAGCTTTTATGCTACTGCTTACGGTATAGAACTTGGAGATTCTGTGACACTACAATGGCATGCTTCCTGTGCCGATACAGTGAGTATGAATCAGGGTGTTGGTGAATTACCCTTAACAGGCTCCTTGACTGTAACCCCACAAAACTTACCAATAACCTACACCGTCACAGCTACAAATGAACGAGGTCCTGTTTCACGAAATATTACACTTTATCAACCTGCCCCGTACGGGAGATTGATTGCTGATCCGACAACCATGAAAGTCGGTGACAGTGCCACTCTTACCTGGACCAGCACCCGCGCCTCGTCTTGTTCTATATCGCCAGATATAGGACCCGTTTCCCTTAACGGCAGTATGACAGTCACGCCTACCAAGCCGACCACATACAGGTTGACCACTCAGGGGCCAGGGGGAACACATACTTCATACGCCAATGTGGGATTTGTCTACCCAATGGCAGATCTCAAGGCCTCAGCAACTACCATAACTCAAGGCGAGACTGTAAAGCTGACATGGATTTATGCTAATGCTACAACCAGTGTTATTGATCAAGGTATTGGTGAAGTGGAACTCGGAGGCGAACGAACAGTAGCCCCAACCACAACTACCACATACAAGATGACGGCATCAGGTCCTGGCGGTACAGTCACAGACAGTGTAACTATTACCGTGATTCCAAGCGATCAACCACCAATTGTACATCTCTCAGTAAGCCCAGGTAACATTCTGGCAGGCAATTCAACGGTTCTCAGTTGGGATAGTAGCTACGCAGACCAGATAATAATAGAACCAGATATTGGCCTTGTCGATACCGCTGGCAGTATTACTGTTTTCCCTGGAAACACAACTGCATACACAGTTACGGCAACTGGCCCTGGCGGAACAATTATCGAACGGATGATTGTTACGGTTATTCACCCGAGCCCTGCATTGACCTTGACGGTTGAACCTGCAGGTATCTCGGCAGGAGAGTCAGCGGTTTTGTCATGGGAAAGCACGGGAGCAGATACTGTTACGTTTAACCAGGGTATAGGGACAGTCCCTTCTCAAGGCTCCTTAACAGTGAGCCCAGAGGTAACTACACAGTTTACAGCAACCGCTAACGGTCTTGGCGGCAGCGTATCCCATAACATTTCTGTAACAGTTGATCATCCTGATCCAGTAATACATTTTGACATATCTCCGCTTTCACTCCAGTTAGGAGAAACAGCAACTCTGAGCTGGAACACAGAAAATGCAGAAACCGTCGCTATCAGGCCAAACATTGGTGACGTTCAGCTCGACGGGACAATTGAAGTCACGCCGACAAACGATACTACGTATTACATTACAGCCACAGGTGTTGACAGTGTTGTCGTGGAACAGGCGTCTGTCACAGTTATTCATCCAAAACCTACAGTGTCCTTCAGCGCAACTCCACCTTCCATCCAGTATGGTGACAGTGCGACGTTAACCTGGTCTACAAATAATGCGAAACGAGTACACATCAGTCCGGATATAGGAGCTGTGAACATAAACGGTACACTCGCGGTTAGCCCAACAGAGAGCACGGAGTATACTATTACTGTCATTGGCCCCGGCGGTACTGTTACTGAACATCTAACAGTAGAAGTAGCCTATCCTGAACCAACAGCTTCTTTAGCAGCAATTCCAACCAGTATTATCGAAGGTGATACGAGTCTCCTTGCCTGGAACTCCGAGAATGCAGAAACATGCACTCTTGACCCGGATATCGGGGCAGTACCCTGTTCCGGAGAATTGACAGTTTCCCCAACGCAGAATGTCAACTATACACTGACCGCAGTCGGTAAAGGCGGCACCGTTACATCATCCCAAATGATTAGTGTAACTCCAGCAAGTCCAATAACCCTGACACTGAGCTTTCCAGTTGACGGTACTGTAGTCACTCGGTCCAGTGTACTTGTCACTGGTACCATCACTCATGAAGGAGGTCTTGAAACCGGAGTAACAGTGAACGGTATTGTTGCCTTAGTGGATAATGGTCAGTTTGTGGCTAATCATGTTCCGTTGAACCAGGGAGAGAACACTCTTTCGGTTGTAGCTACTGATGTCAATGGGGAAAAAATCACACAGAGTATTACTCTTAATGCAGAACTCCCTGACCGCAATATCACCATAAATGCTCACACCGAATCCGGCCTGGCCTCGCTGCAAGCGTTACTCAGTTTCGGCTCCAGCTTCTCTACTGATGCGCCTCTGGATATCAGCTACACCGGAGCAGGTGAAGTGCAGTTTGTTTCCGGAACAGAAGAGGATACCTGGGAGATTACCATGATAGAACCAGGCATCTACATCTTTACTGCGGAATTGCAGGATGAAGATGGTAGCATATATACTGATAGTGTGGCGATCCAGGTTTATGACAGAGTCGTACTTGATACACTCTTGCAAGCCAAATGGGAAAAGATGAAGCAAGCTATGCTTGCCAGTGATCATCAAGTAGCATTAAAAGAATTTGCACCACATCAACAACAGATATTTGAAGAGATTTTTTCCATCATAGAATCAAGAATGGCTCAAATAGCTTCTGAAATGCAACCTATTGAGTTGGTTTACCAGAAGAATGATACGGCAGAGTATCGCATAAAAAGAGATATAATCTTTAAAGGAATACCTGAGAGTGTAACGCATTACATTTATTTTCAGAAAGGAGTGAATGGTATATGGAAAATCAGAGATTTTTAACTATCGCAATCAGTTATTCCGTTAATAGTCTATTGAAAGGACTCTTTTTTCTGTCAGTATTTATATGCGGCGGGTGCGCTACCTCCACAACTTTTCGAGTACTCGACGTCGAAACTAATAAACCCATTGAAGGAGCTGTAGCATTGGCTGAATGGGTAGGAGGGGAAAATATGGGTCTTGTTGGTCCAACCTTTGCGTATACAGCTAAGGTAGTTGAGGTGGTAACTGACAGTAATGGAAATTTTTCAATACCAGGTACGTTAGGTAGGCTGGCTCTACAAACACCCCATCTTAAGATCTATAAGGCAGGTTATGTAGGCTGGGATTCTAGGTTTGTATATCTGGGATATTATGCTGAGAACTGGAAACTGCCTCGTTTACAAGAACGAAAATCATTTTTAATGAAGGACCAAGCTGTATATATGCAAACTTGGAAAGACGAATACAGTTTTATCAGCCATGGGAGATTTATTGATTCTTATGCTGATTTTAGTAAAGTTGGGATCGATGATTCAAAATATCAAAAGGCAATCAGGCATGAAATACCATTTGAAATAGAAGAGTTAAAATCACATAAGCCTTACGCTCAAATCGAAAGAAAACCTAAACGAAAACCAGTTACAATAAAAAATATACCAAATGTATATTAGAGAGGGTATTTTTTTAATTGCATATATAAAACGTATTTTTTAAAAAGGTCATATATGTCTAGAAAGTTAATTTACATTTTAATGTTATTTATTATATTGCAAAATGCATCATTTGCATTTGACAATAAATATAGCCATAAAATCATAACCGAGGAGTCCGTATTCAACTCGCGTTTAGATGAGGGAGTTCTTAAGTCTCAACTTGGTATTGACGATGGTATTAAAAAATCTTTATATAATAGAGGCAAAGAACAAACGATTGCAAAATGGTTACAACAGGGATCCCAAGAAGAAGATGAGCCTAGCTGTCGAGCTTCCAACCATTTTCACAACCCACTTATATCTTGGGATAGATCAGGGTTAACCGACCCAAAATGGATTGTCGACGTATGGTGTGAGTTAACTTCTCCATTTCGGACAAAGCACTCTAATATTTCCTGGGCTACTGGCTTTAGCGATAATCTTGGAAATCTTATGCCATCAAATGTTAATGGCGTTGCCGCCTCAACAGAACAAAACGGGCGAAATTGGTTCGTGGCAAGAAAATTATTTTATTCAGCGCTCACGGCAGAAAATGCCCAACAGAGGGAAGAGTTATTGGCTGAAACATTCCGAACACTTGGCTATGTATTACATTTACTTCAAGATATGGCTGTTCCAGCTCACACTAGAAATGACTTCTCACAGGGGCATACTCAATTTATAGGATGCCCGGATGGAGATATATTCTGTGGAAAAGAATGGATCGGTAACCCTTTTGAGGGATATGTTCGTGATAATCTTGAACAGGAAGTCCTGCCACTACTTGCTGGTAATATTAGTACTCGGTTCACAGGAGAAAAAGCGTTAACCAACTTTTGGGATACCACTTATCTCGGTAATGCTAATGATATACCTCAAACTCATTCTGATATTGGTCTAGCAGAGTACACAAATGGAAACTTTGTTAGTTATGCTACTATATTTCAACCAGAGACGAATACTGTACATTATTTTCCATTTCCAAATCGGGATAGCATTTCTGACGAAGATTACCCAGATGATCAGCTCGATGAAAGACTACATAAAATCTACGCTCGGGATGGCAAACTTGATAAAGGCGTTTACATCGCAAAAAACAAACATGGTGAGGTTATCGATAAATTCATAAAACCTCGTTATATTCTTTATGGGGCGGAAGAAGTACGCTGGGATTTAAAATTTACATTGGATGATCAATGTTATCTTGAATATGCTAAAAAACTTATTCCACGGGCAGTAGGGTATTCCGCGACTTTGCTTGATTATTTTTTTAGAGGGAAAATCGATATTCAAGAACCAAAACTTACCTTTGGAGAAAATGCCTCTATAACGGGAATAAATTGCTCTATAAAAAATATGAGTCCACCAATAGAAGAGGGGCAAAAAGTAGAAGAATTTCTATCCGGTGCAATTGAGTTGGTTTATAGCTATATGGCTCCTGATCCGGCTAATCCCTCAAGCGTGAAACGCTATTATAAGAATATTAAGGATATTCATACTATTTCAGGTGCAGCCGATCCTATTAACTTTGAATACATTGATATTTCTGCTGATTTGAAAGACAATCCTATCCCGGCAGGAGCTTACGATATTTCTTTTACAGTTGTTTTCAAAGGAACGCTTGGAAGTGAGCAGGAAGCCGTCACCGCGCAGATATACGAATTCAACAATTCGAGAATAGCCTATCTTTATCAGCCAGGAGGACAACCTCATACTAGCAATATCTATACTGTCTCACCTGACGGTTCTCATCCATATCAGTTAACCAATGCAACTAACCCTAATCCCTGGTATTTTGCGCCGGCATGGAGCAACGACGGAACCAAGATGGCATTCGAAGACCATTCTTGCGCACAAGTCGATAGTGATGGTTTATGTCCCATGGATGATTATTTTAGAGATATTGTTGTCATTGATATTCTATCAGAGCTACCGTATCCAAATAATATATTATGCACGCTAAACAATGACGGTAAGCCAGTCGCAAACCCTTCTTTTTCGCCTGATGGTAATCATATTGCAGCATTAGCAATGAACACTAACGGCCTGATTGAATTTAGCAATATAGTACTTCTTGATGTCCAGAACGGGACAGCTAGGCAGTTAACGGAATATGATCCACAACTTACAGATCTTTACGGGAGCACTCCCGCTTGGTCACCTGGAGGAGATGAAATCGCCTATTATCTCTACCGAATATACGATGAAACCAACGCAAGTTGGCAAGACAAAAGAGACATTATTGTAATAAGTGCTGACGGTGGCGCACAGCGTACACTCACTAATGATACGTATAACAATACTCAACCCTCGTGGTCTCCCGATGGAGAATGGATAGTTTTTTCATCGGATCGTGACGGTGCAGAGGCTATGGATATTTGGTTGATGGATAAAAATGGAAATAATAAAACTCAGCTGGTAGATTGTGGGAACGCAAGTTGCTATTCTCCGAGTTTCTCGCCCGATGGACAATATGTGGCTTTTGGCAACGGAGGTAGCATATACATAAGCGACAGGCAAGGCTTGAATTCATTTGAAGAAATTGCTAATCCAGGTGCCCTCACTGGATCTATAAGTTGGTCTCCATTTCTCACCCCTCCGTTTTTGTCTGCAGAAGCGACACCGTCGACCATAACCAGTGGAGAATCTGTTGTTCTCAGTTGGGAGAGCAACAGAGCGAAAGAAGTATTTATCAACGGTGTTTCCGGCAGTCAATCTGTAACAGGTAGTGTTGTAGTTACTCCAGAGAAAACCACTACCTACATCCTCCAAGGCATCGGTTCCTACGGAATCAAAGAAGTTTCTGTAACAGTTGAAGTGAAATAATTTCCTTTAGGTAAACCCCCGGCTTTGCCGCTGGTCACTGACTCTACAGACAAAAAACTTGCCAGATGAAGTAAAATTTACAAAAAGCCTTGATATTCTAACATGATCATTTGAACAGGCAGGGTATGATTATTTCGATACTATAAATAGTTAACTGGTCATAGGGCGTAATTTTAGGCTGACACATTGCCAGGGATTTGTTAAAGTACCTTGATTTGATACCCTATAGATCCACCTTGGTGCAGCTTCACAAGCTCAAGTTTCGGGCATTTCGCAAGCGCTGCTACTGGAGGGAGGTGAGTGGATAAACTGAATCAGCGTGAAGTAAGCATATTGACTAAAATAACTGGCTCTTCAGGCAAATCTGTGGGTAAAAAGGGCTATTTTTATAGCGAGCACTCAGCAAGCCTCAAGAAAAAATGAGCATATATTCAATGATAAGGAAGTCTGCCAGGGCTTTCATTTGTGCCAAATCTGGCAGGGGCATTTTTTCTTGATCCTTGCTTCCCTTTTCGCTGGGCCTATGGGCGAGCGAAGGGGGTGCAGCCGGTCTATATTAAAAAAACACTTTTCTATCTGACTATAATTGCGAAATTTTGAAAAAAGGCATTTTCAACAATTTGTCAAAAATGGCGATTTTTGGCATTAAAACACAATTATTGACAAATCATGGAAAAATGATGTTGTGTATCATGCTAATTTTCCTTATTTTCTTTTCTCCCTGCTTTTTTAAGGAAGACCGGCTACACCCGAGCGAAGGACACCCTCGCCGGGCAAGCGTCTCCTACGGGAGCTTAGCTACATAGGACTTAACGCAAAAAAAAAGTGCATTCAGTCCGACCAGCGATTAATTTCGTGGGCTCGACTAAGATCCTGTGAAGGAGGACTGAATGCAAAAATTGAGTAAAGAGTAAAGTTCGAAAGATATGGCATTATCCGAGGAAGTTCATATGTAAAATAAAGGCACAACATAACCTTCGTAAAGGTAGAGAATTCGACGTCGTATAAACTTTACATCATCTATTGTCCGATGCAGGGTATATTTTTAATTTTTTTACTCTGATTAGCTTGCTACATGAAATGTATGATTTTTGCTCAAGTTCACCTGGTTGAGATTACTCCTATTTTCAAACGGTAGATGTTTCGCCTATATTTGGCACAGAGGGCAGGCTCCTAGAAAATGTTTTTTATATCCCGGTAAAAATTCTCATGGGTACCGAGAGCCATTAATTCAAGAGTGACTGTTCCGTCCTCATAGCTATAACCAAGAAGGGTGAGCTGTTTATTCATTTTACATTTGTAAACTCGTAAAAAAGTCAGATCCCCTTTTTTCTGGACACCTAAAAGAGGATTTTCGATAAGTTCGTTAACGGCTTTGTCCAGATCCTTCTTTTGGTTCTGTTGGAGTTTCTTGACAGCTTTTTTGAAAGTTGGTGTTTGAAGAACCTGGGTAATTTTAGCCAAAGTCGTATTCCTCGAGCTTACCGGCTTCTTTTTCGGCTTTTGCGATGATGGCCTGCCTAACGAACTCATATGGTAGGTCTGGGTTATCTTCCATCATTTCACCGATTTTAGCCCAGTGCTCAATTTGCTTTGGCGTTGTACGGTTTAATGCTTTTGCCATAATGGCGGCTTTATCAACTAATTCTTGGTCAAGTCGTATACTGGTTGTAGACATATTAATCTCCTTTTCTTTTACCTTGTAACAACTGTAGCATGTTGCATCATTTGTCGCAAGTTGATCATGGCAAAACAATTAAACCTATAGAGGTTAGCTCTGCGGTTTTCGTATAGGTTTCTACCAACCACAAAGACACAGCGTCACGGCTTGTCAAAACCGTTAAGCTTGCCACCTGTAATGTATGATTTTCGCTCAAGCCCACATAGTTAATATGTCTCCTATCCAGCTAACATGCCTCCGTAGAAATGTTCCGACCTATGGTGACATATTTTAAATATTTACTGGCTCCAGTGCTTCCAATGTTCTGTTTTTTCATCGCGTTACCTGCTGTGGAGTCACCACTTGATATTTTATATTTTTACGGAAGTCTCTTTGGGGTCGTTTACCTCCTCCTGTTCAAGCAAGAACCAACAATCATATATTTCGCTATAATGACAATTCCCCTTTTATTCGTCCCTTTCGTAACCTTAGGGATATATAGGAAAGGCTCCTCCTTTATAAATTGGCTTTTTCAATTTCTTGCTTTGACCAATGGCTGTTTGGGGATTCTCATCATGTACGGACGGTGGTGTTGAGTCTCTCATTTAACTCGGCATACGACTCGCGTGCCAAGCTGGTTTAGTTGATCAAAACAGAAACTGAGTTTCGGAAAGTAAAAATTCAGTGTTGAGATAACGTTTCTTAATTTTGAAGATTAAGATTGCCATTCTAAAGTTCATGAATTTTGAAACTCACTCAAACTTAACCCAAGTTTTTGACAATTATTCTCAAAGTCTCCCCTGATGAAAGTTTTTCGTTGCGCTAAAAAAATAAATCGTCAGAATTTCAGCCACATAAAAATTCACCGTCGCTTGTAGTGCCATAAAAAATAATAAATACTTGACATGCAGACTTTTTTATGCCAAGCTGCGATGCATGTATATTCGAAGAACTACAATCAAAGGAAGGAAAGACGGTGGGCAGTATTATACCTATCGCCTTGTTGAATCCAAGCGGACAGATAAAGGCGTAAAGCAATATACCCTGCTTAATTTAGGTGTAGGTTTTTCCTTGCCCAGGGACCAGTGGCCGGATCTCACTAAGAGGATTGAAGCGATCCTTGCCGGTCAATCCATTTTGGTGCCGCTTGATCCTGAAATAGAAAAATTAGCCCAAGAATACGCATCAAGGATTATGCTGTCACAACAGGACGTTGATAG
>NZ_AUCV01000074.1 GCF_000429945.1 Desulfogranum japonicum DSM 18378
CCGATTATGCGTATTTCTTTGAGTCTTTTTATGATTCTGTAGCAAGGTAACTTGTCCAACCATATTGCTTCTCCATTGTATTGAATCGGTTAGCTATGGTTGAATACACTGTCTGGCCAGAATATCACCTTCTTTATTTTTATTTTCAATAGGTTATTAAAGTTTTTCTCGGTTCATGTCGTACGCTTGCCCTGATAATGACACAAAAAGAGCCTGGATCACAATTCAATTATATTTACAAAAATCGACATTTTGGCTGGGGGCGTCGAATTAAGCGGTTTGCATACAACGAAAAAACAGATAGATAACTTGAGAGAGTTTTAATATAGACCGGCTACACCCCCTTGAAACCCTT
Source organism: Desulfogranum japonicum DSM 18378 (assembly GCF_000429945.1). Classification (GTDB taxonomy): domain Bacteria; phylum Desulfobacterota; class Desulfobulbia; order Desulfobulbales; family Desulfobulbaceae; genus Desulfogranum; species Desulfogranum japonicum. The sequence continues at coordinate 356 of NZ_AUCV01000074.1, forward strand.
GAAGAAGATGGGAAACATACCGGCCTGGCCAGAGATTTTCTCGATATTCTCTCCCAAAAAACCGGGGTACAATTCCAACCGGTACAGGGGACTTCCTGGGCAGGCGCACTTATAGGCATAGAGAATGGTTACATAGACATGCTCTCGTCTGCAACAAGAACCAGGGAATTGGAAAAGCATCTCAATTTCACCACTCCCTATATAACACTGCCACTGATGATATTCAGCAGGGAGGACCATCCTTATATTAAAGATATCGGTGAATTGCACACCGGAGTCACGGCAGTTGTTGACGGCCACGCGATTGTTGATTTTCTTGAAAAAGATTGGCCTGACCTCCCCTTACTCATGGTGAAAAATGTGGAGGATGGCCTGCGGGCAGTTACCTCAGGACGTGCAGATCATTACATCGACACACTGCTCACCACCTCATACAACATTCAGCGACTTGGTTTTTCAAAGATCAAGGTAGCTGGTGAAACCCCCTATACATACAGCCTGGGATTTGCTTCCCATAAAAAGCTTCCCACCCTCCACCAGATACTGCAAAAGGGGCTGGACTCCATCTCTGAAGAAGAACGTAGTGCCATATTTAACAAATGGCGTTCTATCCATTATGAACATGATTTTGACTATACACTGCTCTGGAAAATGGCAGCCATCGGTTTTGTCGTTTTGGGTGTTATTTTTCATTGGAATCGTCGTCTGGCAGCTGAAATCAATGACCGTAAACGTACGGAAAAAAGGCTTTTGGAATCGGAGAGTAAAAGCCATGCCATGAGCGAAGCCATACATGATGGTCTGGTTATGATTGATGAACATGCCCGCGTCATGTACTGGAACCAGGCTGCGGAAAACCTCTTTGGCATCACCGCAGAAGAGGCTATGGGCAAGAATATGCACAATCTTATCTCACCCAAAAAATATCATGCTGATGCACATAAAGGCCTGGAGAATTTTGCAATAACCGGGAAAGGACCGGTGGTTGGCAAACTGCAGCAACTCACTGCTATTCGCAAGGATGGCAGCAGGTTCCCCGCTGAGATAGGCGTCTCTTCATTTCAAAATAATAACAGATGGTACGCTGTGGGCACGATCAGGGACATAACCGAACGAATCGAATCACAGGAAACCGTGGCCAGGGTGAGGACTGAGCTGCAGCAGATCTTTGACAACACCCAGGTAGGCATCATTTTCATTAAAGACGAACACAAACTGTATCGCTGTAACCAACGCACAGCAGAAATTCTTGGTTATGAATCTCCCCAGGAAATGATCGGCATGGATTTGAGCGCCTTCCATCTTTCAGACAAACATTTTGAGGAGTTCGCTCAACGTTACCACACACAACTTGCCAAAGGTATCAGAGTTGTAACCGAATATGAAATGCGCCAAAAAAACGGCAGAAACATTTGGTGTTCATTGGCTGGAAATGCCCTTGACCATGCAAACCCACCGGATATCACAAAGGGTGTGATCTGGGCGCTGGACGATATCTCGGAAAAAAAAGCTGCACAGGAAGCACTACAGGAAAGCAAAAAACGGGTCAAAACCATCCTGGAATCTATTAATACCGGCACCATGATTATCGACCCGCAAAGCAAAATAATTCTGGATGTCAATCCAGTTGCGGCAAAAATGATTGGACTCCCCACTGAGCAGATTACAGGTAAGCGCTGCCACCAGTTCACCTGCCCCTGTGCAGAGGGGAACTGCCCGATCACTGACGACAAGCAAAGTATTACTAATGAGGAACGCCTTCTGTTAACTGCATCGGGAGTCGAAATTCCCATTTTAAAAACCGTTGTGCCAATACTGTTGGATGGAAAAAAAGAACTGCTGGAAAGCTTTGTTGACTTATCACAACAGAAAAAAATCGAGCAGGCACTCCAGGAAAACCTCAACGATCTCGAACGGTTCTACAGAATGGCAATTGATAGGGAAGAGAAAATGATCGATCTTAAAACTGAAATAAACGCTCTTCTTGTGCAAACAGGACATCCGCAAAAATATACCATCAGGTAAGAACAATCCTTTAACAAGGAGATATACCGAAATGACGAACTATATCCGCATAATCGACACAGATTTGGCAGTGCATGTTCTCGAGCATCTCCCCACTCCGGTGATGGCTGTTAACCGGGAGATGGAATTGGTATTTCTTAACGAGGCAGGCCTGAAACACATAGGCCGTTCATGGGAGGAAGTCAAGGGTAAGCCCTGTAAGGATATTTTACAATCCCGCCACTGTGGAACCTCGGAGTGCAAGATGCGCCAAGTAATGGATGGGGGCCAGGTTGCCACCGTTCGCAATGAGATGAAAATCAATGGCAGGACAGTCCCGGTTGAATATACAGCAGCAGCTTTGAAAGACCAGGATGGTACTATCGTTGGAGGAGTGGAATATATCATTGATATCACAGAACGCGTTCGCCAGGAGAAAAAACTTCAGGAGCAGAGTAAAACCATACGCGAGATATCAACTCCTGCCATTAAGTTGTGGGACAGGATGGTCATTCTACCGGTTGTCGGTGTCGTTGATTCACAGCGAGCCCAGCAGATGATGAGCGCAATGCTGCAAAAAATCATGGCTACGGCAGCTAAAGTGATAATTCTTGATATTCAAGGGGTTGCAGCAATGGACACGGCTGTTGCCAACCATCTCATAAAGATTGCAAAAGCCACCAAACTTATGGGCTGCAGGTGTATTATCTCAGGAATTACCCCGGCAGTGGCTGAGACGCTTGTTCAGTTGGGCATAGAACTTACTGATATAGATACCAACTCAACCCTGCAGGACTCTTTGTTCGACGCCTTCAGCTTGCTCGACCTGACAGTAACACCAAAAGGATCAAAACAGTGAAACAGTATTCGTCGGTATCAGCTCTGGGCTCATACACAATCAGCGATTGCCTGATTGTACCAGTGGCCCCTGAAGCTGAAGTGGAGGAATTACAGAGGCTCCACAGGGAAATACTGGAACTTGTAGCGGAGACAGGGGCAAAGGGTGTTCTTGTAAATCTCAGTTCCGTCAACATCCTCAGCTCTTACAGCTTTACTACTCTCAGAGAAATTCTCAGGGGCGTTTCATTACTGGGTGCCACGGGAGTGCTGGTGGGCTTGAGGCCGGGGGTAGTAGCTGCCTGGGTTGACCGCGATCTCGATTTTTCAGAAATGCATACAGCCCGCACTATGGAAGATGCATTGGCGCTTGTGACGACAAGAAGAGAAAAACAAGAGGCAGATGCAAAACAGGCTTAAGACATTACATTTTGAACTCACAGATCCCTTTGACAATGTTCAGGTGGTTATCTGTTGCAAACGTTTCCTGAAAGACCTGGGTTTTGGAGAAGCTCAACAGTATCTCATAGCATCTGCCGTATCTGAGTTATCTACTAATATTATTCGCTATGCCGGGAAAGGAACCATTTCCATAGGAACCACATATCGAAACGGCACTGTCGGTTTCGTGGTTGCTGCCCGGGATGACGGACCTGGAATACCAGACCTGAAAAAGGCAATGGCAGAAAATTATAGCTCAGGCAAAGGGTTGGGCCTGGGCCTGCCAAGCGTGAAACGGATTATGGATGAGTTTGAAATTCATTCAACACCCGGCCAAGGCACACGGGTTACAGCAATTAAATGGCTGGAGTAACTACGCATGCATATTGATTTCCACCTGGAAAAAAAAGCTCATCCGGCAAGTTATGGCGCCTGCGGCGATACAGGTTTCATACGGCAAACTGGCAACAGTTATCTCCTTGCCCTTGTCGATGCCCTGGGGCATGGAGAAAAGGCTGAAGACATTGCACGGAAAGCAGAAGCATTTCTGCAAGAAAATGCGAACAAGGAAGATCCGGCAGACATTATCCGGGGAATTCATCAATGCCTCAGGGAAACCCGTGGAGCAGTCGCAGCCGTTTGCAGGTTGGAAATCCCTACAGGACGAATACTTTACTCAGGTATGGGTAACATCACACTTCGTATTTTTGGCAAAAACCCTCAGAGTCTGATCACCCGGGACGGTATTCTCGGCTACCGGATCCCCAATCCTGTTACAGATGAGGTATTACTGAATCCCGGTGATATCTTTGTGATGAGTTCCGATGGCCTCAGAGAACATTATGATCCTGATATTTATCCGGGGCTCCTACAGGGAACATCGCGGGATATCTGTTTGAACCTGATGAAAAAACTGGGCAAGGGAACTGATGATATGTCCTGTATAGTTCTGAGGTACAGTGCATGATTGAACTTGGAATGCTTACAGTCAGTACAGCGACCGGCCTGAGAGATGCGGCTTTTAAAATACATCAGACATTGCGACTGACGGGATTTGAAGAGATCGAAGCAGTGAGACTCTCCACCGCGTTTATTGATCTGCTTGAACCTCAACATCTCAATGGTGAAAAGAAGGTACACGTGAATATCGGCGTCAAATGGCAACAGGACCGGTACCATATCTGTATTGACCTCAATTCTTTCAGCAACACCATCGATATCAGTTGGGCTGAACGCTATTTCGACTTGATCAGGTCCGAAGAATCAGTCAATAATGCTCGCCGCTTAAGACTTTGCAAACAATTACCCACCCCTCTCTATATACCTTCTGAAGAGATTTGCGACACATTACGAAACCTTATATCACACCCTTCAGAAGACGAACTGCTCAACGATTTGCTCAAAAAAAATGAAGAGTTGCACAAAGCCAAAGAATTGACCGAATCAGCCAAACATGCTCTTCAGGATCAAGTGAATGAGCTGGCGCGCGCCAAACGGGCAATCCTGAATATCATGGACGACCTGGAAGATGCCAAGAAAGGGGCAGAGAGCGCCACCCGGGCCAAAAGTGATTTTCTGGCAAACATGAGTCACGAAATCCGTACACCGATGAATGCTATTATCGGCATGTCCCACCTGGCCCTGCAGACCGATCTCACCCCTAAACAGCGTAATTACATAGAAAAGGTTCATCGATCAGCTGAGTCACTCCTGGGAATCATCAATGATATTCTTGACTTTTCCAAAATTGAAGCAGGCAAACTCGACATCGAACACATTGATTTTCGCCTTGAAGATGTGTTCGATAATCTTGCTAACCTGGTAGGACTGAAAGCTGAAGAGAAAAACGTTGAGCTGCTGTTCGATATTCCGGCAGACATGCCGACCGCTCTTATAGGCGATCCGCTCCGGCTCGGTCAGATTCTCATCAACCTTGGGAACAACGCTGTCAAATTTACTGAAAAAGGCGAGGTGGTTATTTCCGTCTCTGTGGTGAAACAGGACGCACACGAAACCGAGCTGCATTTTCTGGTACGGGATACCGGTATAGGCATGACAGAGGAGCAGCAGAGAAATCTTTTTAAATCATTTTCCCAGGCAGACACGTCAACAACACGCCAGTATGGTGGCACAGGTCTCGGTCTGGCAATCAGTAAAAAGCTCACTGAACTCATGGGTGGAACAATATGGGTGGAAAGCGAGCACGGGAAAGGAAGCACTTTTCATTTCACGGTAATACTCGGCAAACAGCAAGGCGCTGCTTCAAAACGTAGAGCCGAGACCAAACTGTTTGACACATTCCGAATATTGATTGTGGATGACAATAAGGTATCACGGGAGATTTTGTCCACAATGCTCATCAGATTCGGCTTGCGCATTGATCAGGCAGAGACCGGTGAAAAGGCGATAGAGCTCCTGAAAAAAGCTGAGCAGGATGACCCCTACAAGGTCGTGATCATGGATTGGAAGATGCCCGGAATGGATGGTATCGAAACAACCAAAACCATCCAAAAAGAAACAGGTCTTACTGAAATACCAACAGTCATAATGGTGACGGCATATGGCCGCGAAGAAGCCTCAGCAACGGCAAAAGAGGTAAATATTTCAGGATTTCTGACTAAGCCTGTCACCCCCTCAACCCTGCTCGACGCAATCATGCTTGCCAGAGGGCATCACATTGAAACCGGTTCCCGTTCAAATCAGCAAAGCAAAGAGTCTGCAGACAATATCAAGCATCTGCAGGGTGCAAAGATACTGCTTGCAGAGGACAATGAAATAAATCAGGAACTGGCGGTCGAGTTGCTCGTATCCAATGGTATTAGCGTCGAAGTTGCAGACAACGGCCTGGAAGCCATACAGCGGATTGAGACAGAGGCATTTGACGGGGTACTGATGGATTGCCAGATGCCGGTTATGGACGGTTACGATGCAACACGCAGGTTACGTAAACAAATACAGTTCAAAGATTTACCTATCCTGGCCATGACAGCCAATGCCATGGCCGGTGACCGGGAAAAAGCCCTCCAGGCTGGAATGAACGACCATATTGCCAAGCCGATCAATGTGGACAGGATGTTTGCGACAATGGCCAGATGGATTACCCCTTCCCGTCCGGCAACTCCCGTCAAAAAGTCGCAAAAGAGACACCCTGCTATCCCAGCTCTTGAGGGAATCAACACCAAGGACGGTCTGGCAAGAACCCAGGGGAACAGTGAACTCTACCTGAAACTGCTGCAAAAAGTCTACCTCTCTCAACGAAATTTTATCACTGATTTTACCCGGGCCAAAGATGCGTCTGACCTGCAACTGGCCCAAAGACTGGCACATACCCTCAAAGGAGTTGCCGGTAATATAGGCGCCGAACATCTGCAGAAATGCTGTGCGGAACTGGAGGACCAGGCCAAATCCCTCCACATCACCCAGGAACTGATTGAAAAAACCGAATCTGCACTGCAAACGGTGATGAACGCGCTGGCACCTCTTGCCAGCCAGGAATCCAGCGAACCGGTACGGCATGCGGAAATAGACCTGGAGCGTCTGAATACGGTTCTCACCAGCCTCATTGCGCAACTTGAAGCGTTCGATACCGCTGCCCTTGATGCCATCAGTGAACATAAAGATCTTTTCATGGCTCCTCAAATCTCCAAATATTCCAAAAAACTGGAGAGCGCAGTGGAGGTATACGATTTTGAGCAGGCTCTTGTCATAGCACGCGAAATACAAGGAAAAATGGCCTTGCTCAGCACTAAAAAAAACATAACTCACGGGGTTAACAACACTGATATTTCAATGAGTTCGGAGTTGTAACTGGTCACAGGTGCTTCAGATTTGCAAGTGCGGATTTTCGCAGGTAAGCGAAGACTCCGGTAGGCTATCTATGCGGGAAACCTCGATCGTGCAAAGAAGTAAGCGGCCAGTGGGAGACTCCGTGGAGTCTGTGATCAGTTACGAAAAAACTGCAGAGACCATCCGGTATAACGAGAGGAGAAAAGGTGAATCAATGAAAGACAAGACAATACTCGTGGTGGATGATGCTCCGGAAAACCTCGACCTCCTGGTTGGCCTGCTGAAAGATAACTACAATGTCAAGGCGGCCATTAATGGGAAACTTGCTCTGAAAATCGCCCAGGCACCGAACAAGCCAGACGTTATCCTGCTGGATATTGTCATGCCTGATCTCGATGGTCTTGAAGTCTGCCGTCGGCTTAAATCAGATAGCGAAACAGCTGATATACCAATCATCTTTCTCAGCGGACAGGCAAGCAGCGAGGACTGCGACAGAGGGCTTGAACTTGGAGGCGCGGCATATCTGCACAAGCCAGTGGATCCGGGCAGCCTCTTCTCTCTATTGGACATTGTTCTTCCTGACCCGCATTTCTCATGATTTTTTGAAATCCGGGCTAACTTTTGAGGTGAACCATGCAAGCTGAAAAACAGACTGTTCTTGTGGTGGATGACACTCCGGAAAACATTGATGTTCTTGTTGGGACATTAAAAGATGCCTACAATGTCAAAGCAGCCATCAACGGCCTGATGGGACTCAAAATCGCCCGGGAAAGTCTCCCTGACATCATCCTGCTCGACATCATGATGCCCCAGATGGATGGATATGAAGTCTGCCGCAGGTTGAAAGCAGATATGGTGACAAAAAACATTCCGGTTATATTCATCACAGCCAAAATCGGCTTAGATGATGAACTTCACGGGTTGATGCTGGGGGCGGTGGATTATATCACCAAACCTATCAGCCCTCCAGTGGTTATGGCCAGGGTTAAAACCCATCTCGCCCTTTATGATCAAAACCGGGAACTTGACCGAAAAGTTCGATTACAGACAAGGCAACTCCATGAAACACGGCTGCAGGTTATTCAACGCCTGGGCAAGGCAGCAGAGTTCAAAGACAACGAAACAGGTCTGCATGTTATACGTGTAAGTAAATACGCCTACATTCTCGCCAAGGCAATGGGCCTGAATGAAACAGACTCAGACCTGCTTATGAATGCGGCCCCCATGCACGATATCGGTAAAATAGGTATTCCGGACATTATTCTGAAAAAGCCCGGAAAGCTTACAGACGATGAATTCGATACCATGAAATCTCATTGCGCCATAGGAGCTGACGTGATCGGTTTTGATGACTCAGACCTACTCCGGCTGGCCAGGGAGATAGCCCTGACCCACCATGAAAAATGGAATGGCCGCGGCTATCCACATGGCTTGATTGGTGACAACATTCCTCTGCCAGGAAGGATCGTAGCTATTACTGATGTCTTTGATGCCCTGACCTCAGACAGGCCCTATAAAAAAGCCTGGCCAACTGATTCAGCCGTTGAACTCCTCCATAAGGAAGCAGGCGAACATTTCGATCCCCAACTCATTCCGCTCTTCATCCAGTCGCTCCCTGAAATCATTAAGGTTAAAGAACGGTATGCAGAGACAAAGGGTGCAACGTAGGAAAAAAAGTGACTTTATCGCCCTACAGGCAATGATATAATTAAGGTGATACTCACCAGCCCACGCGAACATATCCTGGATTTTCAAGAATTTTCATATAACTGGAGACCGTAGTTTCTGCGAGCCCCAGCAGTTACCGATCTTGCAGACGCAAACCGCGCTTGCCCAAATCTGAAGCACCTGAGGCCTGTTACCCATGCACGATTGGTATTGAACAGGCTTTTCATTACGCGAAGAAATGTTTTCATATATTCCCAGCTTAAAAAATTACTGCCGGCGATTAACCATTAAATTTTCTTGACAAAAACACATGGTTAATTTACCAAATAACATATGAAAAAAAATGCACAGATTGAAAAAGAGATGGCCCTCATCGAAGCTAAAGCTAATGTCTTAAAGGCACTAGGGCATCCCACTCGGTTGTGGATGGCCGAGCAACTGGCTAATGGTGAAAAATGTGTTTGTGAGTTGGCAGAATTTATCGATGCTGATTTTTCAACAATCTCCAAACATTTGTCTGTCCTTAAACAGGCTGGGGTTGTCGAAGATGAGAAGCGCGGCAAGCAAGTATACTATCGCCTTAAAGTTCCATGCATTCTCAAGTACATGCCTTGCGTTGAAGCTGTCATTAAAGCATCTGTTAAAGAACAAATTGACCTGTTAGGCTAAACATAATCTGTTATTTTTTTCAGTTTTATTGGTTATTTTACCAAACAAACAAATGTATCACTATGGGTAGGGATTTTGCATCTCGGATCAGGGTGTTGGTGTTTGCAACCAGCCTGGACCTGCCCCTGATAGTTTTGGCTTCATATGAAAGGTGGAAAATTGCCAGGGTTGCAGTTTCTGCAATTACGCTGGTTATTTTCCCCCCAAACCAACCTGTTGAGCCCTTTGTAAAGGGCTTTATTGGCCTATCATTTTTTACCGTTACTCCCTTTTGGTGTGTTTATTTGGCTCCTCGCTACATCATGTGGGTAAGCCATAATTAAGTTTCCCACCGATAATGTATGCGATAGTGATAAGGTTTGGTTTGGTCCTGTATCCACGAGCCCTTGCTTTAGCGGCTTGAATGAGACTGTTCATACCTTCAAGTAATCCGTTCGAGATGTAAGAAGAGAACCATTGGAGAACACCTTCCCAATGGCGTTTGATGGTGTAAGCAGCCTGTTTGATAGGCTCCAGCCGACTGTGCGTGGCCCAGAAGTACCATTTTTTTAAATATTGCTCTGCGTCTTGCGGTTTTTGAGTAAAGAGTTCCTG
>NZ_AUCV01000075.1 GCF_000429945.1 Desulfogranum japonicum DSM 18378
TAGAATCAGCAATTAATGCACTGGAAGTTCACGGTCTTGACCGATGCCCGGATCATGGGCTCAATGGCTTCAAACGGTATGTTGCCCTGGCAGTACTGGCACGAAATATCCAGCAGCTTGGAGTAAGGGTTCGAGAGAAACAGCTGGCGTTGATTAAAAGACAGGAGAAGGTCAAGAGAGCTGCATAACTGTTGTATTTTTGCAAGATTACTTCATGGCAGCGGGAGAGATCCATTTAAAATTTGCTGATTACGGTTAATTTAAACCCCAGCAAACATTGCGGAGACCATCAGAGTGTTGGAACAATATCATGTGGGAATAATTCCCGAAATTAAATGAGCTGAAAAGGGGGTTTTCGTTCTGTCACTAATTAAGAGCTTCATAAAGCATTATACAGACTAAACAACCGAACAATAAAAGCCATGATGTTATATCGGTTGTTTTTCCAAATGATTTCCAACTTTGAGTATCAGCTGGATGTATATCTTTTGATTCCTTCTCTTCTTTTGGGGGAAAAATCATCAGAAAAATAGAGTGACTTCCCCAGAAAAGTTTTCTCAAAATGAAGATGGTAAAAAATATACCTGCTAATATCGCAATTATGGTTTTCATTAATTTACTGACACACAACGTTTAATTAACGGGCTGCTGGCACCCGTGATCTTTCCAACCTGGAATAACACTCAGATTTACTACCATTGTTTTTTAGAACGAATCGCTCGCCTGACAGCAGTCCGGTTGAATGTCTGGTCAGCGAAATTATTATTATATTTCAAATATTTTACAGCATACACAGCATCCAATTCATTGTTTAAAAAGGTATTTCTTCATCTTTATCAACTACTTTAATTTCAACGTTGGTTTTAACTTCATATAGGCCTTCAACTTCTCTGGCATGAAGTATTTCATACATACCATTTTGCTGGAGCCATATTGGATCAGCGTACTTTTCAATGTACTCATCTTCAGGAATGCCATTTATAGTAGGTGGTCGTTTAATTCTAACCTGCTTGCCATTCATCATAACCCACTGATATTTTCTTTGCCTTTCAGCTTTGGCTTCCTTTCTTTTTCTTTTTTGTTCTTTGGTGAGTTTTTTGGCTCTTCTTGGCATGATGTTATTTATCTACCATCGCTAACGTTAAGTTCACCGGCGCGCATCAGCGCGTCCAGCGGAACGCAGTGGAGCGATGGTGAAACGACTCGTTATGTTTTTAATATTATTGTGGTATTTTTACATCATTAAATATTTTTTTCATACCAAAAAGTAAATGAGAAAAATGATATTGATGCAATACATATTGATGTAAAAACTTTCCATTTTGTTAAGAGATCGTAGAATGTTACTTGCTCTGAAATGGGTGATAGTATTAAAGGGACAAAAAACATATTATGGCCACCACAGTGCACAGGAGTAAAAAATGCTGCACTAACGATTGAACCAACGATAATTTTGGGCCATTTATGGTTTTTGAATAATTCAAACACACCACCAAGAGCAAGCAACCCTGGCAAAAGAAAGAAGAATAAACTTATGATGAATATTCCAATAAATAACGGTATGCCAAGTAGATATTTAATCATATTTTCTTTTGGAACAATCGAGGCAGAACGGCCAGTTACCCGACCGTCCCCTCGCAGATCCCTGCGTGCGGTTTTCCCGCACAGGGCTCCTCAATAGTATTCGCTTCGTACAGAAGCAGTTTAGCTTCCTTTGCTATCCCCCGCAGTGAGGTTTGCATATGTTTCCTTTGCGAGCTACATGCTACCGTCATTCCCTTCCCCATGTGATCGTTCCTACCGTACTCAGAGTACTATGGAATGATCTGACTCCCTTTTACCCATCAGATGCTCTTCTTGTGGTTGATACATCTTACCTCCGTTTTGAGAGGAGATAAAAGGGCCTCCCAGGTAAGCGTAGACTCCGGGTTCCTGACACTTCTCTCATTACATGCCACACTCTAGGACCCCGGCAGTCCCTCCGGAATCTTGCCATTGCGATTCCTTTGTTCTGGCTTCCGATACGTTAAAATCGTCGCCAACTGCATTTTACTCTGACGAGGCTGAATTGCTTAAGGGAGGTGTACGTCTCCCTTGCGGCCTGCAATGTTCCCTGTGTACGCTTCACGACTGTTGTTCGCCAGATGGCTCTGCGAGTCGCGCAACACTCGGTACGGGCTGCTGGCTAGGCTTTGCCCGACAGGGACTTCCCACTTATAAGCGGGGCACACTGCAAGAAGCGCCAAGCTGCGCTTGACGCACTAACGTTGAACACACGGCCGCCGACATTAGCACCGTGAACTTGGATTTAGTTTGAATTTTATTATTTGCTCACTAAACTTTCACATACCCGAAGTTAAGGTGGTCCAGTGGTGCGGCTGATTATATTATTTTTTACTAAGTTCAGTTTTTCTAGTCTCAACGAGTTTAAACAAATTCTCTAGCTTTGGTCTACTTGCGGCTCCTTGCATATAAATTGACGTAAATGCGTGTTCATTTCGTTGCTCTGTATAACGTTCATTTGGATCATCAGAAGCATAATATGCAAGGTCAATTTTTAGATTTTGGTTCAAAGGATTTTTCCAGAAAGAATTAAAAATTAAATAGTCTTTTTCTAAATCTTGTTTGTTATTAAAAACGAAAAAAATTACATCACTTACCTGGAAATCAGCAGGAAAGCCAGGGTTAGGGACGTCAGAAAAGACTCTGCTATAATATTTAATTTTTGTAATTTCATCTTTTTGGGCTAATATGCCATAAAAACATTGTATTATTTTTACTTTTGCCATAGCAGTACTAAAATTTTCACTATCAGAAAGCTCTTCAAGTTTTATAATTTTGCCAATGAAAGCAATCTCGCCATTTTTTATTGCCTCTTCAATTGTAGAAGATGGAGGTTCATATGCTACAGCATTATTTATTAGAAGAAAAGTAAGGAAAAAAGATAATAGATATTTCATTTGACTGTTTTTTTTAAACACCGGGTAGGTCGGCGGCCTTACGACATCCTTCCCCCCTCAGAACCGTACGAGCGAGTTTTCCAGCATACGGCTCAAGCACTCAATAAGACCCGTTCTGATGAGAGAAGTCCGACGGTTGTTTAAATTATTGGCTGTACAAGGCGAATGTTAGTTGCCTTGCTCCGCATGGCAAAGTACCATTTATATTCATGATGATAGGGAGTTGCCTCTCCTTTAATACTTATATACCGTACTCTGGCAATATCTACCATACGCAAAAGATCCAAGATGACGGTTTTACCCGCCGCGTTCTTGTGCCTGGCATGGAAATTCCAGTTACGTTTATCGGTAGGGCGGATGTATTTTCTCCTGAGCCAACCCACGCTTTTATTGGGATGTCGTCTGCGCATCCATCGCGTGAGGGCCTTGAATACAACGTAATCGATTTTGAAGAAGGCATCAGCAGATTGAATATATCGATGGTGCATGGCCCAGCCGAACATCTGTCGGTTGAGCTTTACCACCATCTTTTCCGCTGAATCCCCCTGGTGTGACTTTATGGTTTCTACCAGTTTGGCGCAACAGCGCTTCATTGCGTCTTTTGCTGGGGTGATCTTCATTTTATTGTTGTACTTACGCACATTTTGACTCAGAAAATCAAAATCATCATCAATACAGGTAATATGGGTTTTCTCTTCAGAGAGGATTAGGTCTCTTTGTGAGAGAAAGGATTGTATTACCGGCACAACTTTCTTCACCAGTATTTCTTTGCTGGCTGCGGTGACAATGAAGTCGTCAGCATACCTGACAAAGTTGACCTTCTGGCCTCGACCTGCAGCCGCATCCCTGATCGCAGCTTCCATGCCGTCCAGCGCCATATTGGCCAAAGTAGGCGAGACGATGCCCCCTTGGGGTGTACCAGGTGAGGTTGGAAAGAGCTTTCTTTTCCTCCATATAAGCCACAGAAGCGCTGTCCGATGGCGTCACGGCGGCCCTGTACGGACGAAATCCGTATGAATTGGGATCTGCAGTGAGTTCCGCTACAGGCTCCAGGGCCAGTAAGTACAGTGCTTGCTGGGCTCGGTCGCGCATAACGGGAATGCCAAGAGGACGTTTGCCGTTGTTTTTCTTTGGGATGTAAATACGTCGTAGAGGCAGGGTGCCGTATCCTAGTCTTTTTAGGGAAAGAGCACCTTGCATCCTGGAAGCGGGATCTGTCCAGATCTCACCATCTATACCAGGGGTTTTGGCGCCCTTATTACTGGACACCCTTTTAACAGCCAATAACTTTGCGGACATGGAGTGAGTAAGCAGCCATTGCAGCGCTTTCACTTTGTTCCATTTCCGTTCTACAACCGCCTTCGCAGTACGCATCTGCAGCCTTTTCACTTTTCTCCAGATTATCTCACGATTGAGCACCCGTCAAAATTCAGCTCCCTTTCGGGCCGGAGATAACTCCGTATCCTCTCCATTACAGAGAGGCATTTGCTTGGTAAGGCGTCTCACCCCCGCAGCGCCATCGGCCTGTCTTACGGGTGGCTTTGCCACATGTGGCGACACTACGAGCTTACCACGTTCTGCAATACATACTGTCAACTGACTGAGGTCTACCCCGTATACCGACGACGCTACATCCGCGTCGGGAGGACGTTATAAACTCCCGACCTGGCCACTCACGTTTTCTGTCCCGACCTTCCAACTTTGAAGGTCCTCGGTACGTTGTCGGGAGGGCTTCACACCCCGTCATCAGCGCAACGGTAGCATGCCTCCCTAGGATACCGGTGGAGGAACACCGGGTTTCCACGATAATGCTGTGAAAATATATAATGGGCATCGTGTCGCAAGCAATTGCGGTGCTTGACGTAGTCAGCACCGCGATTCATGGCGACGAAGTCGCCATGAATGTGCTGTTGTGGGGCTCGCAGCTGTTTGCGTCTCCTTATCAACAGATGGTTAGCTTAAATTTTGCTTTTCATTCTGCTTTATAATTTCTACAAATTTCTTAGTTTCCTCATCGGAGCTGAAAGCTCTTTTAGGTATGACACAAAGACCCTTTGGGCCGAAAAATATTTCAATGCTCTTATCATCTTCAATAATTTCTTTTAAATCATATAAGTTGAATATTGTTGTTATTTTTAAAGAATTCGTAGTGATTTTATTCTCATTGATTAGATATGAAGTTGTGCATGGCAACTGATTCCCTAATTCATTTTGAATGTATTTCTGTATATTTTTTCTTACCATATATGGGTAATTAACAAAATATACTGAAGCAATTGCAATGCCTAAAATTGGAGGAAGCAAAGGATTGACTTTTTCGTTGAAGTAATACTTCATGGTCAGAAGCACTGCAAAAACACCAGCAATTACTCCAATCGTCATCAACCATTTAGTATTTCGATACGCTTTACTCCTCATGTGAAGCCTTACCATTGGTTCTGCAATATCATTTATAGTTGATTCGTATTCAAATTTCATATCGTTTTATACTATTTCGCACAATATTCTATAGCTAATGGCGGTGTAGACCAGCGCCGTGGCAGCCGTTTGCGTATCCCTACAAACAGATGGTTGTGTGCCGGGCACGGCACACGTTCTTAAGGGTGAGTCTAACCGTACCTGATTTCAAAGAGTTAGGCAAGTCCCAGGCCCAGCCAGATGGAGGCGAAGGGCCTAACGCTATTGCAACGGGTATTCGGCAACGAATCCTTGAAAGAGGCAGCTCGGCTACTGCTGAGTAGCGTGAAAGTGCGGGGCGACGTACAGAAATCGAGTCAGGCGAGTCTGGTCGGGACCAGGGCGCAGGTAGCGCAGACTTCGACACAGTCTTAAGTCCTCTATCCATTTTTTAAGGGTCAGAAGCGTATACTCGGCGTCCACGTACGGAAAGACGTGTGTTCACCCCGGGAGATCTCTCATGTGCTCATTGAGAAGTCGCGTGCGACGGAATATGTGTGAGGGTCGGGTAACCGGCCCCTATTACGTGGGAGAAGTCAGCAGAAGGCATAGTAGGCCAGTAAACGAGTTCGGTGAATAGGAAAACCGGGAGGTGGCAGACTGGACGAAGGCCTGAACGGTGGCCCCAGCCGAATGGTGGGGATAAATGAGAAAAGGGTACAGGAGGCATGTACTTATGATCATAGCGCAGCAGAGTGCTGAAATGGCCATAGCGTCATACTTAACAGATCCCTTGACAGGAGGAAGCAGGCTCATAGAAATAATCCTTGAGCGGGGAAATATGGATCGAGCGCTTAAGCAGGTTCGGTCCAACAAAGGAGCACCAGGAATAGACGGGATGACGGTTGATCAACTCCCGAGCTATCTTCGGCGCCATTGGCAGAAAGTGAAGGTAAGTTTGCTTGACGGGACGTATACGCCCCTGCCAGTACGGAGAAAGGAAATACCAAAGCCACAGGGCGGGGTTAGAATGCTTGGAATACCGACTGTTCTTGATCGTGTACTCCAGCAGGCCATATCCCAAGTCCTGCAAAAGATTTGGGAACCTGTGTTCTCGGATTTCAGCTATGGTTTCCGCCCTGGACGGTGTCAGCATCAAGCCATACAGAGGGTAAAACAATATACGGAGGACAGATATCGACATGTCGTTGATATGGACTTGTCGAAATTTTTCGATCGGGTCAGTCATGATCGGTTAATGAGTCGTCTGGCCGCAAAGATATCCGATAAACGGCTGCTGAAACTCATTCGCAAATTTCTCACTTCCGGTGTAATGATCGGAGGGCCTGTGGAGCCGCAAAATGAGGGAGCTCCGCAGGGTGGACCACTTTCGCCTTTACTGTCCAATATTGTTCTGGATGAACTCGACAAGGAGCTGGAGAGACGTGGGTTACGCTTCGTCCGGTATGCTGACGACTTCGTTATCCATGTAGGCAGCAGGAAAGCAGCCGATCGTGTAATGCGAAGCGTCTCCCGGTTCATTACAAATAGGCTGCGCCTGCAGGTAAATGAGGAAAAGAGTAAAATCACCCACCCCTGGTGGATGTGCTTTCTCGGCTTCAGTTTCACCAGTAAGCGCGGCGACACGCGCATCCGCATCCATTCGAAATCAATTCAACGATTCAAGAATCGAGTGCGAGAGTTGACCGCCCGTAACAGTGCCCAGTCAATTCATCAGATTATTTTCAACTTGAACGAATACCTCCGAGGTTGGTGGAACTACTACCGGCTAACGCAAAGCACCAGCCGGTTCCGGTCATTGCATGGCTGGATCATGCGGCGGCTTCGGGCCATTCTCTGGAAACAGTGGAAGAATCCACGGACCCGGATAAGGGAGTTGCGAAAACGGGGGGTATCTCATGGTCAGGCGGTCTTTGTAGGCAATGCCTGCAAGAGAGCGTGGCGCATGAGTAAAACCAAGTGGGTAATCATTGCACTACCAAATGCGTATTTTCGTCGAACATTGGGCTTGTTTCTCCCAGGGTTTCATCTCCTGCCTTGATCAGCCGAACCGCCGTATACGCGAGCCGTATGTACGGTGGTGTGGGAGGGACGGTCAGCGATGGCCGTTCCTATCCCGATCGGCAATACCGTTTTTTGGCATATTTTCAACTTAATTTAAAACTATTACGAGCACACAGAACAAGCTAACGACTCCCAATATAGAGGATTTTGGGTAGCGTCTGACCGCAAATTCGCTAAAAAGAAAGCTTAACGCGAGTGATAAGATGCTCCCGGTGACGAATTTTGCATAGATGGTCACATTCCACCACTTGTACATCACCAGTTGAACTGATAACACGATCACGAAATGTATCAGGTAGATCGAATACGAATTATTTGCAAGCAGTTGATTAAGCTTACTTCCACTATTCCAGTATTTCCCTCCAAATGTCATGAGGCTCATAATTATGGAAAAGACAAGAAACGATTTGATCGTTACATACGCAACACCTAAAACCGGGGTAAGCCCGCTTGTCAGGCTTGCAAAAACATTTTCTTCCGCAAGCAAAAGCAAAAGGGTCAGTACAAGCCAGCCTAGAGGACTCCCTAAAGTTTTAATACTGTAGAACCAATTTTTATAAAACGTATATATGCCAGTGGCAAAACATGTTGTGTACAAGCCTACACGCGTAGGTTGAAATTGAAGGATACTGGCAATAATTACAAAAGGTTGTTTACCAGGCTCCTTAATAAAGAGCAAAAACATGATCAACGTTATTACGGCTGTCACTATGCTGATCAGAACAAAAACCAAAATGATGGATTTGATTGATGGCTCCGTTATTTGGTTTTCAGGGCTTGCTCTTCCTGCACGAAAAGATATTGCCTTGTGCAGCAAGACAAACACAAAAAAGAAAAAAAGGAGAAGAGACAAAAACCAGAAATGACTATGATGAAATTGCTGACTAGAAGTGATGAACCCTGTATAAAACGTTGCAGCTTCCTGGGTTTTTAAAACGAAAAGCTGCCACATACTTATATCTTCGAAGCCTCGGGAGTATTGATAGATATAAATTCGAATGGGGCCAACCAAAAGAACGCCAACCAACCACGGGATGCCCAGACGGATGATCTTTTTTTTAAGAAAGCGGTAGCTACCATATCGATGAAGTGAGGGTAAGGCAAAATATCCAGAAATAAAAAATAATACCGGCATTAAAAAGAGATTAAGAAGGCGCATGAGATAATCGAAGAAAACGGAATTATCGTCATTAACAGCCCACCAGTTGGCATAGTTGGTGTAAGCACAGGTCATATGAAAAACGACAACCAAAAAAACTAGCAGATATCGTATATTGTCAAAGAAAAATATCCGTTCGTTTTTCTTGTTTATTAATGATTCATTCATATTGATATCCCCAGTTTTATAAGCCGAATCGCGGTGCTGACCAGCGCCGTGGGCAGCGCAAGCAAGCGGAGCTTGGTTGTGGTGTTCACGGTGTCTGGTCAAGCACCTTGTTCTGGCGCGAAGCGACAGGACAAGGTGCTTGACGCAGTCAGCACCGCGATTCATGGCGACGAAGTCGCCATGAACGACTGGGCTCAGCGCGTTTGCGGAACGCGCAGCGTGTAGCAAATCCGCTGGAGCCCTTGGTGTACGCCCGGCATGGGCGTGATCTAATGGGGTGCAAGTCCCCTGTATGTAAACCCTGTTACTGTCGAGATGACAGGAACATAAATACTAGCCGAAAGCAAGGGCGATCTCGCGAGGGTTCGTCTGAAGGAAGCTGGAGTGCAGGTAAGCGAGGTACGAGACTCCGAAATTATGAGTCGACGAACAGAAACGGCATACAAGGCCGAGTTTCCAGGTAAGTCAGCACAACATGACAACGCCTTGGGTTTGGGAGATACGGTAAATGCCGCGATTGGAGTCTCCCTGTGGTCGCTTACCTGCATAATGAAAGA
>NZ_AUCV01000076.1 GCF_000429945.1 Desulfogranum japonicum DSM 18378
CGGAACCTTTGCTGTTAAATATGCTTCATGCTGAAAAAAATTCAGGTGACGCCAGGTGAACTCCTTGGTGTCATAAGCTTTCAGCTCGTGTTGTTCACCGCATTTAGGGCAGGTAAACGTGCTTCCTCGTTGAAAGCTGATATAAATATCTACTCGTTTCTTATCCAGGTCGAGCTCTGAGGAGGACACCTGCCAAGGTGGAGTTAAACCAAGGGCCATTTGGAAAAGTTCTATATCTCTCATAATGAAAACGGGATACCACGATAGGCGGTGGCTAAGCAAGCATTACCCACAGGAAACAGCGAGGAACCAAATAAAGCTCATTGGTTCTTATTGCTTGGAATAATTGTATCTGTGGGTAGCTATTTTTATACTCCAGTTCCGACAGGTTACATGATGGCATCTTTTATTTTTGGTATAATAGCTTTTCCTTTAACTGTTTGGCATTGGAAAAAACCGAATGGAATAAAGTTCGTTCTTATAATAATGATGGTTGTATTGTCGCATCAGATATTATCTAATATCTACATTAAAAAAACGAATAATGTTGTAACATTGGAATTTTGGCTGCCCATGATAATATATTTTGGTGCCTATTTCAGTTCGTTTTTTATGTTTATTATTGTATTTCAGAAAAAATTAAACAACTTATTTAAAACAGAACAATCGCTTCCAGGCGACGGCTAAACGCCGCGCCTGAAGCGCACGTTATAAATCGACCTATGAATCCAAATGACTTTGCAAATTCTAAAAGAGACTCAAAAACAGAACGAGATGTTCTTAAGTGGTTGAGAGCACAAGAAGATGTGCCAAAATTTGAATTCATTTGGCGGGTAATGAATATCAATGCAGGTAAGGCCTTACCGCTTGTCAAAAAAGGCCAGCTAAAACCAATTTTTTTAGATGTAATATTACGCCGTGGTTTAGTTTATGGAGATGCAAGTAGTGTTGAATGGTGGATAGAGTCAGTAATTGAAGGATTAGGTTACGGAAAAGTTTTGAAAATAATTAAAGAGCACATGGATAATGCTCCATTATGTGTTGAAAAATCTTTGTATTTTTTGCCATGGCTTTATGAGAATCATCCTGAGTATCATGAAGAAATAAATAGCCTTAAGTCAGAATTTAATGGAAAGTATCCTAATTTTACATCAAAAAGAAGTGTTGGAACACACCCAACCGAATAATTTATAACCAGCCAGTGCACAGGACGCAGACAAGCTGCGCCTATGACCGGCGCTGTTAGTGCGCCAGGCGCAGCTTGGCGCTTCTTGCAGGGTGCCCTGCTGTAAAGCAGGAAGTCCCTGTCGGGCAAAGCCTAGCCAGCAGCCCGTACCGAGTGTTGTGCGACTCGCGGAGCCATCTGGCGAATAACAGTCGTGAAGCGTACACAGGGAACATTGCAGGCCGCAGGGGAGACGTACCTCCCTCAAGCAATTCACCCTCGTCAGAGTAAAATGCAGTTGGCGACGATTTTAACGTATCGGAAGCCAGAACAAGGGAATCGTTATGGCAAGATTCTGGAGCGACTGCCGGGGTCCTAGAGCGTGGCATGTAATGAGAGAAGTGTCAGGAACCCGGAGTCTACGCTTACCTGGGAGGCCCTTTTATCTCCTCTCAAAACGGAGGTAAGATGTATCAACCACAAGAAGAGCATCTGATGGGTAAAAGGGAGTCAGATCATTCCATAGTACTCCGAGACGGTAGGGCCGATCACATGGGGAAGGGAATGACAGTAGTATGTAGCCCGCATAAGGAAACATATGCAGATAAGACAGGCTGATAAACATATGCAAACCTCACTGCGGGGGATAGCAAAGGAAGCTAAACTGCTTCTGTACGAAGCGAATACTATTGAGGAGCCCTGTGCGGGAAAACCGCACGCAGGGATCTGCGAGGGGACGGTCGGGTAACTGGCCGTTCTACCTCGATGCTTTCCAATAATTGTATGAAATTTACACTTGAAAAAGATTCTGAAATTTTTTCACTACTTACTAAACATCCAGTCTGGGCACAATATTATAGCCCCGATGATATTGATAAGTTGGTAGAGATGGGATTTGATCGAGATCATATTGTAAACAGACTTGAATCAGTTGATTATTCAGACGAATACGTTTTTCCTGTATTGAAATATGATAGTTGTTCTCCTTTTCAATTTTCTTATTACAAATCTAACTTCTTAATCGCTGATATACACGAAGTAACTGGTTATGTTTTAGTAACTTCGTATTCAGGTGTTCAGGCTTTTTGTTTCAGATATAATTCAGAAGAATATAGCTTGAATCAATCCTCTCCAGAAATTACAGAAGATGAGGAAGCCTTATTGAAGAATATACTTGGAGTAGATAGTGTATACCCAATTAAAGTAATTTGTGATTTTGGACTTAATATCAATTCTTTTTTTGATCCTTACAGGCAGAAAAGCTAACAAAAGCTTGAAACAGGTCGGGCTTACGCTCCACGGTTTTAGGAGTATTTTTTAATAAAAATTATTAACATTAACAAACGTTATTGGCTTAATCCTCCCGACTGATTAAGCTAACCGTTATGGCCAGGAATTAAAAATGAACCTCAAGGTTAACATAAAGCCCCAAGATGTTTATGATTTTAATGACTATTTTTTTGAAAATTCTGATACTATAAAAAAAGCTCTTTTTAAAAACCAATTAATCATGGGTGCAAGCCCACTTGCAGGAGGAATCATTGTTGTTTTTATCCTAATAAGCTTGCCCTTCTATTTCCTATACCCTGGGTATCATAAAAGAAAATACAGAAAGGAGATCAAGAAACTATATTCGGAGGGTAAAAATAAAGGTATCTACGGTGAACATGAATACACAATAGAGGAAGATGGATTGCTCGAAAAGACAGCTGTTAACGAAACAAAACAAAATTGGAATTCCATTGAAAAAATAGTTCAAGATAAAGAAAATACATACGTTTTCATAAACTCAATTCAAGCGCATGTTTTCCCAAAAGCATCAGTCATTGAAGGTAACTATGAATCGTTTGTAAATGAAATTAAAAAGAAAATATAAAGCCATAGCAAAGCGTTCAAGACGAACATCTACCCTTACCTGGGAAGCAATCCGTCCCGAGTACACGGTTGCTGGAAATCTCAGTTTGTGGTAGCTGCCGCTTAACTTCACGTTCATTGCGACGTCGTCGCCATGAATCCGTCAAACACCTCGTCCTGTCGCTTCGTGCCAGAACAAGGTGCTTGACCAAACACCGTTAACACAACACAACCAAGCTCCGCTTGCTTGCGCTGCCCACGGCGCTGGTCGGCACCGAGATTATGAGAATAAAACAATATGATTCGTAGTTTTTACCAGTCAGACTTGGAAGGCGTTTTAAATATTTGGCTTACGGCATCTATTAAAGCGCACAGTTTTATGCCAGCTGAATATTGGCAATCCAAAGTCAATGATATGCGAGAAATATATCTACCAGCTTCCGAAAGTTATGTTTATGAGGAACGTGGAGATATTCTTGGTTTTCTATCTATTTACCAAAATAATCTTGCCGCAATATTTGTATCACCTTTAAAACAAGGTAACGGCATTGGTTCAAAGTTAATAGAACATGTAAAAAGCAAATACCAAGTCTTGAATCTATGTGTTTACAAAGGTAACATTGATAGTATCGAATTTTATAAAAAACATGGTTTTACTATTGTTTACGAACAAATTGATGAGCACACAGGTCATCCAGAAATTGCGATGAAATTAGGCTTATAACACAGCGCTCAAGAGGGACTGTAAAAGGCTATGCTTTTGGCCAAAATCAAAGTTGAATCAAAACTTATAAATATTAAATCAGTTTCGGGGTAATTCACTTGCTGCCCACGGCGCTGGTCAGCACCGAGATTAGCCATAAAAAGGAGTATTCGAAGTGCGAGCACATTATTTACAGCATGTACCATTTGAAGGCTTGGGAAGTATTGCACCCTGGCTGCAAAATACTGGGTATGAAATATCAAGCACTCAATTTT
Organism: Desulfogranum japonicum DSM 18378; assembly: GCF_000429945.1. Classification (GTDB taxonomy): domain Bacteria; phylum Desulfobacterota; class Desulfobulbia; order Desulfobulbales; family Desulfobulbaceae; genus Desulfogranum; species Desulfogranum japonicum. Next base: position 3,998 of record NZ_AUCV01000076.1, read on the forward strand.
TCAATGCGGGAGTTCTCCCCGATGTCGAAGAATTAGATCTGCTCGTTGTCATGGGTGGTCCAATGAGCGTTAACGATGAAGCGGAACACCCTTGGCTCGTAACAGAGAAGAAATTTATTAGAAGGACTATTGAAGCTGGGAAACCTGTTCTCGGTATCTGTTTGGGTGCCCAACTCATTGCCAATGCACTGGGCGGTAAGGTTTTCTCAAATTCAGAAAAGGAAATTGGATGGTTCTCTGTTGAAGCGGTTGAATCGGAAAGTGCTTCTGTGTTTCGGTTTCCTAAAAAAATGAAGGTTTTCCATTGGCATGGTGAAACTTTCAACTTGCCAAAAGACGCAGTTCAAATTGCAAAGAGCAAAGGTTGCGAAAACCAAGCATTTCAAGTTGGCAATAATGTTATAGGGTTGCAGTTCCATTTAGAAACTACACCTCATTTAGCACAAGCAATTGTAAAGAATTGCAGAGGCGAACTAGTTGAGGGGAAATACATCCAATCTGAGGCAGAAATTTTATCTGCTCCAGAGGAGCACTATTCATCAATAAATATGGTAATGGGTAGTGTTCTCAGGTACCTGCATAAAAACAATGGTTAACGAATAAGGATAGATTGTGTGAGTGAGGAACGAACGAACCACAATCTTATCCGTGGTTGGACAAACCCGTCTCTTTAAGGAAATTTATATTTTTCAGGTATGTTCAGATTGCACTGCCAGGACAGCAGCGCTGAACGTAGGGCGCAAAAATCCATTCGCCTGGTCAGGCGTTAAAAAAACACGATGTCCATAATCAATGGAAGCCTCCCTGCTATTGTTGGCTGTGAAGCGGTGCCTCGATTACCATTTAGCCAGGTTGACGGTAATCATTTCTGAATCTCAGGATGCGCATCGGTCTGTTGCAATGCGGGCATGCAAACACCGGTCGTGGCCGTGGCGGGCGCGGCCTGATAATGACATGCAGGATAAGTTGAACCAACAGGCGAATCTTTTTCGCGTTCCCATGGAGAAAGCCATAGTCGCGCACCCTCCTGAATCCGCCGGGCAAGACATGTTTCAACAGAAGATACACAAATTCTTCCCCTTTAAGTGTTTTTTTCTTAGATCACGCCCATGCCGTGCGTACACAAGGTGCTTGACCAGACACCGTGAACATCATAATCAAGTTCCGCTTGCTTGCACTGTCCAAGGCGCTGGTCAGCACCGCGATTAAGCACAAATGCCAATAAAGTAAAATGTGGTACGCTACTTATTATTGCAACCCCATCTGTTCGCGCACCGTGCCTCATTCACTCCTCAAAGCGCGGATCATCTCGGCCATGGTGCTTTGAGCCTGGGCCAGGGCCGTTTCAGGATCCTCTGCCCGAGCTGCCCAGAATGCCGCCTCATTGGCAGCGCCTGATATGATATGTGCCAAGGCATCAACGGGGAAGGGGCGAAGTACACCGTTATCCATGAGCTTTGCTAAAAAAGCGCGGTATTTCCCCTGAACATGATCCTCATCAACCGCCCGCCATTCTTCCCAGCCCAGCACTGCCGGTCCTTCGGTAAGCAAGATACGCTGCAAACCGGGGTCGAGACAAGCGGCTAAAAACTCATTGTTTCCTGCAATGAGCATCTCCATAGGGTCCTGGACCTGAGCCACAGCGTTTTTTACACGCTCTTCGATCTCTGTTTGCACCTGATTCAGTACCGCGCGGAACAGCCCTTTTTTTCCATCAAAATGATGATATAGCGCTCCACGGGTAACACCTGCGGTTGCTACAATTTGCTCGGCAGACACCCCTGTAAAGCCGTATTCTGCAAATAAGCGTCGTGCTTCAGTAAGAATACGGCTACTGGTGCGTCGGCTACGCTCATCCTGCTTGTTCCCGGTCTCGATATCAGGTTGTTTCGTTTCTTTCATAAAATCCTCCTTGACGTACATACAGTATGTATGTAACCTGTTTTGGCACAATATCCAAGGAAAAGGGTATGGATCGGCAGAAAATATAGACATTAAATCAAGGATAAACACAATGTTCTCCTAGTACAATGTCAACAGAAGACAATTCCTGCAGATGGTTGAAATGGCCGCTATAGCGAATTGGGCGGAGCCTGTTTGGGGGAATGCGTATATGAAAAACAATGTAAAGATGTCGTTGATTGAGTTGGCTGGTACACCAGCCGAAGTGGGCCGAGGCTGGGGGAAAGCCATTGCCGAAAACATGCACCAGGGCTTGAACCGGATACTAACCGTGGTTAACGAGGTACACAAGACCTCACGAGCGGAAGCCCTGTCATATGCCATGAAGCTGTGGCCAGCAGCCAAACAATTCGACCCTGAACTAGAACACTTTGTCCGCGGCCAGGCCCAGGGTGCCGCCATGAGCCTGGAGGAGGCGTGGGCGACACGATGCGGCCTGGAGCTGCTTTTTGTGAACACCGGCCTGGCGGCCATGTGCACCACCCTGGCCGGTACCGGGCTGGCGACTCCTGACGGTCAATCCATCATTGGCCAGAACATTGACTGGTTCAAAGGCACGCCAATTGCTCTTTTGCATATCAAGCGCAGTGACGGTCTGCGACAATTGGTACTGCCTTTGCTGGGCTTGGATGAATACACTCTTAATTCTGCAGGCCTGGCCTGTTGTCTCAACGGTGTTTCGGCCATACAGCCAAACCTGAAATCAAAAATTTCCATGGGGGCTTATCTGCCCCGAGCCATGCGGCAAACAGACATAACCAAAGCCCGTCAGTTGCTGGAACAGGCATGCCGGGGTATAGTTGCCGTTACCTTGGCAGACGCAAAAGCCAACCTTTTGTGTGTTGAGGGTACCCTGGACGACTACGAGGTCCTCCAGCCCCATGACGGTTTCCTTACCCACGCCAATAACTACAAAACATCACGCTTTCAGGTAGTGGACGGCTGCCAGATGATATTCCCAGACAGCCCGGCTCGAACCGCACGCATCAATGAATTGGCCGCTGGACTGGCCGGAAGACTTACACCCCAGGCTCTTGGTCAGGCACTGGCGGACCACCAAGGGTACCCCAACTCGATCTGCCGCCACCCGGATCCGTCTGTGCTGCCGGGATTACAAGCCGAGACGCTGGGGTCGTTTATAATGCTCCCGTCTGAGGGGACCATGCTGATAACTGAAGGCAACCCCTGCACGCATGAATATGTGTGTTATGATGTTTGATTGAGATCGTACAATATTACAACATGGAGACATTACATGAAAATCAAATCAGTTCGTTGTGTCTGCTTCTCTCCAACTGGAACAACAAAGACTATTGCAGAAAACATTGCTAAGGGTATTCACCCTGAATTTATGGAAATTGTTGATATAACAAAAAGATCGCAACGCAAAGGTCAATTTTTGATAGGAAAAGACGATATTGTTATTCTCGCAACTCCAGTGTATTACGGCCGCGTGCCAGAAGAAATTTTGCCATACCTTAACTCACTTAAAGCGGCTCAGAATTCTGTTGTACTTGTGGTAGTTTATGGTAATAGAGCTTTTGAAGATGCCCTCACGGAACTCCATGATCTTGCAGTAGGTGCTGATTGTATTCCAGTAGCCGCAGGGGCCTTTGTTGCCGAGCATTCGTATTCTTCGAAAAGGTATCCGATTGCTCCAAATCGTCCCGATGAAAGTGATATCCGCAAAGCGCAGGAGTTTGGCGCCGCGATTCGAGATAAACTGCAAAGCCTTGAATCATCGGGGCATACAACTAACATTGCAATCCCAGGCCAGTTTCCCTATGTCGAACCTGTGAATTTGAATATGATAAAAAAAGCTCGATCGGTCGTGGCTCTGACTCCGGAAACAGACGCGTCTAGATGTACACAGTGTGGACAATGTGCCGAAGTATGTCCCACCGGAGCAATTTCTTTTGATGACGTCACTCAAACAGATAGATGGAAATGCCTTATATGCTTTGCATGTGTGAAAATTTGTCAGGAAGAAGCAAGGCAAATGAACGAACCAAATTTTCAAGCAGCTATCCAGGCATTACAACAAAACTGCCTTGACAGGAAAGAACCGGAAATATTTTTATAAAAATTGAATTCCGGTTAATTCCGGGGACTCAATACTTAATTCTAATCAGAAAATACACCGAATAAACCGGTGTATTTTGCGTCTATGGCGACGTCGTCGCCATGAATCGCGGGGCTGACTTCATCAAGCTCTTGACCCCGGCGCTTCACGCCAGAACCAGGATCTTGACCAGACACCGTGAACATCATAATCAAGCTACGCTTACTTGCGCTGCCCACAGCACTGATCAGCACCGCGATTATGCACATGGAAAAATGAAATTTTTCTATAGATATTATGGGAATATAGATTATGCGGTTGATGTTGAGAAAAATAAACGCTTATATTTTTCATTACAGCCTGAATTCCCGGTTTATTGTAACGAGGCAGGCGTAGTGACACCTAATTTGTTGTAAAGCTCCAACTGTCTCTTTGTTGTTTCTCCCACTTGGAGTTGCTGCCCCGGTACCTCAAAGCATTCAATGGTATCAAATTCATCCAAAACTTCCTGCATCGTATAGTCCTTGAATAGGTTGTTCTCCTGCATTTTTCTTGTAATATATGATAAATAGACAAGAGCGACAAACTGCACAAAGAGCTTCCCGTCTAGACTCTGTTCCGATGAGACGGCCAATCTCCGCAT
>NZ_AUCV01000077.1 GCF_000429945.1 Desulfogranum japonicum DSM 18378
TCTGTATTTACGATAAATTGTGATCCAGCGTCACGAACTTGGGTTAAGTGAAAGCAAATTGATAAAACCATGACATTGGAACTGCCATTGGCGTGCACCAAGCTATACGAGATGTAAGTTCTCTTAGTGCATCTGATGTTTTCGCGATCCACCTGTACCTATAGCCCAAATAGGCTGTGCGACGCTGCTTATGTAAAACTCAGACTCCCTGTAAACAGTAACAAATAGAGAAGAGTTGCGATCTCGCATCTCTCATGACTTGCTTGAATACATGTTACCTGCTTGCAATAAGGGTGCTTGCTAAACATTCCTAAAGACAGACTGGTTTTCAGAGAAATTTAAATGAGTCCCCCAATGGGGCGTGCAGATTTTACAATGCCAGCTTTGTTACCGAGCATTTGCAGGTAAGCCGCAAACTCCGCTAGTTCTCTACGGTTGCATACCATGTGCCTCACATCTAGTACAAAATATACTCGTGAGAAATCTGGTCTAAGTAAGCATCCCTATAAGCAGTGATTATGAAATAAAAAAGGCTGCCCCTCAGGGGCAGCCTTTCAGCACTTGTGGTTGCGTAAAGCTATCAACTTTTTGAGAGCTCAGCCGCACGTAATCGAGCGATAGCTCGTTGCAGAGCAGCTTCAGCACGTACACGATTAAGCTTTTCTGTTGATTGGGCAGCTTTTGCCAAACGCTGTTCTGCACGTTCTTTGGCTTTCAGAGCTCTATCAACATCAATATCATTACCGTATTCCGCACTTTCAACCAAGAAAGTGATTTTATTATTAGATACTTCAGAAAAACCGCCACTAACCATTAAGTATTTGGCTTGTTTATCTTTTTTGAAGCTTAAAGTACCAGTCTTAATGGTACTTAAAAATGGCGCATGGTTGGCCAGCACGCCAAACTCCCCACCGACACCAGGTGCAGTAACGATGTCCACATCATCGCTGACAACAGGGCCTGACGGAGTTACTACTTCGAGATGAATCTGTGCCATGGGTATACCTCAGTTCAGCAGTCTCGAGATTAGGCTTCAGCCTTCTGGCCACTAGCCTTCTGAACAGCCTCTTCAATGCTGCCAACCATATAGAAAGCACTTTCTGGCAGGTCATCATGTTTTCCTTCAAGAATTTCCTTGAAGCTGCGGACTGTGTCTTCAACCTTTACGTATTTACCTGGAAAACCGGTAAATACCTCAGCTACATGGAAAGGCTGAGACAGAAAACGTTGAACTTTTCGTGCCCGGGCAACGGTAAGCTGATCTTCTTCAGAAAGCTCTTCCATACCAAGAATCGCAATAATATCCTGCAATTCTTTGTATTTCTGCAGTGCAACCTGAACACCACGAGCAACAGAGTAGTGTTCCTCACCAACCACATTAGGATCAAGGATACGAGAGGTTGAGTCCAGAGGGTCAACAGCAGGATAAATACCGAGCTCAGAGATTTGACGCGAAAGTACAACAGTACCGTCAAGATGAGCAAAGGTTGTAGCTGGAGCAGGGTCAGTCAAGTCGTCCGCAGGCACGTATACGCACTGTACAGCGGTAATGGAACCTTTTGTGGTCGAGGTAATACGCTCCTGAAGTGCACCAAGGTCAGTTGCAAGTGTTGGCTGATAACCAACAGCAGATGGAATACGACCAAGAAGAGCGGAAACCTCAGAACCAGCCTGAGTAAAACGGAAGATGTTATCCACGAAGAAAAGTACGTCCTGTCCCTCTTCATCACGGAAATATTCAGCCGCAGTCAATCCTGTCAGAGCAACACGAGATCGTGCTCCAGGAGGTTCTGTCATCTGCCCGTAAACGAGTGCGGCCTTAGGCAATACGCCGGACTCTTTCATTTCGTTGTAAAGATCGTTTCCTTCACGGGTACGCTCACCAACGCCACAGAATACGGAAATACCACCGTGCTGCATGGCGATATTGTTAACCATCTCCATCATGATAACGGTCTTACCACAACCAGCACCGCCGAAGAGACCCATTTTACCACCACGTGGAAATGGAACAAGCAAGTCAATAACCTTAATACCGGTTTCCAGAACGTTAACTTCTGTATCCTGCTCAGTAAACGCTGGAGCTGGTCTATGAATGGACATGGTCTTTTCGGAAGAAATTTCACCCATGCCGTCAACAGGACGACCAACGACGTTCATAATACGACCAAGTGATGCCGCACCAACAGGAATTGTGATTGGGGCACCTGAATCAACAGCAGGCATACCGCGAACCAAACCATCGGTCTGGTCCATAGCAACTGTACGTACTACGTTGTCACCAAGATGCTGTGCAACTTCACAGACAAGATTTCCTTCTGTATCATCAATAACAGGATTGCTGATAAGCAGTGCGTTCATAATATCAGGCAGGTCGCCTGGTTCAAACTCTACGTCAACAACAGGTCCAATAACCTGTATAATTTTACCAACTCTCGAATCACCCATTTGAAATGGCCTCCTCTATCTGAATAACATACCTTCCGGTATCTCGTTAGCCTTTAAGCGCCTCAGCACCACCGACAATATCCATCAACTCGTTAGTAACGGCAGCCTGACGAGCTTTGTTATACAACTGTGTAAGTTCCTTAATGATATCTTTACATGCATTGGTTGCCTTATCCATGGCAGCCATACGAGCAGCGTGCTCACTGGCGCCGACTTCAAGCATGGCGCGATATACTTGGACATTCAGGTGAAGTGGAAGAAGTGCTTCCATTATTTCATTAGGATCTGGTTCGTATATATAGGATCCTGTGGCACCGTTTTCAACGGCAGCCTCTTCACCTTCTGCTTCCACAGCCTTGATTGGTAAAAGCTCTTCAGTCTCAGGTTTCTGTACAGCAACTGAGTGGAACTTTCCGTAAATAAGGTCCACTCGATCAGAATCACCATTTAAAAAGGCTTCGGTAATCCCCTGGGAAATTTCTCTGGCGTTAAACATTTGGAACGAACTCATAATGTCGCTATAGGAAGCACGTACATTTCCAGTTCGTCGTAACACCTGATAAGCTTTTTTACCAATGGTTACAAAGCTAACGTTTTTACCCTCAGCTTCGTATTGCTTAGCCAGCTTCTCAGCTGCTTTCACAATGTTTGCATTAAAACTACCGCACAACCCTCGATCAGATGTTACTACAACGATCTCAACGGTTTTGACGTCTCGAACTTCCATCAACGGAAGGTCGCTGCCTTCCATGCCGCTGGAAAGGTCCCTCATCGCTTCTGCAAATTTTTCTGCATAAGGGCGAAAGGATTCCATCTTATCTTGGGCGCCTCTGAGTTTTGCAGAGGCAACCATATTCATGGCCTTGGTTATTTGAGCAGTCTTTTTAACACCACTAATTTGGTCTTTGACATCCTTTAATCCAGGCATGAGCTACGTGTCCTTGTATCTACTAGTTCAGGCCTTTAGTAGCCTTAAAGGTTTCGCCGAATGTGGTAAGAGTCTTTTTCAATTTCTCCTCAAGTTCAGGAGAAAAAGCTTGTTTTTCTTTCAATTCAGCAAAAATGGCTGGTTCGTTCGCTTCAATGTAGCCGTAAAGCTCCTGCTCATAGTCAGCAAGGACATCTACAGGGAACTGATCCAGAAAGCCTTTGGTACCGGCAAAAATAATTGTGACCTGTTTTTCCATTGGCAGTGGTTGATACTGAGGCTGTTTCAGAATTTCAACAAGACGCTCACCCCTGGTCAACTGGGCCTGAGTAGCTGCATCAAGATCCGATCCGAAGCTGGCAAAGGCGGCAAGCTCACGATATTGAGCGAGATCGAGACGAAGGGTACCAGCAACCTGCTTCATTGCTTTTACCTGGGCAGAACCACCAACACGGCTTACAGAAAGACCAACGTTAATTGCTGGTCGGACACCGGCAAAAAAGAGGTTAGGTTCAAGATAAACCTGTCCGTCAGTAATGGAGATAACGTTTGTGGGGATAAATGCAGATACGTCACCAGCCTGTGTCTCAATAATAGGCAATGCGGTGAGAGAGCCAGCACCGAGTTCGTCACTTACTTTTGCAGCACGTTCGAGCAATCGAGAGTGGTTAAAGAAAATATCACCAGGATACGCTTCACGTCCAGGAGGACGACGAAGAAGCAGAGAAAGCTCACGATAAGATACAGCCTGTTTGGAGAGATCGTCATAGATGATCAATGCATGCTCCCCTTTATCGCGAAAATACTCACCCATGGCACAACCGGCAAAAGCGGAAACATACTGCATTGGTGCAGGGTCAGATGCGCAGGCCGCAACAACAGTGGTATATTCCATAGCACCATGTTTACGCAGAGCTTCAACTACCAGCGCGACAGTGGATTTTTTCTGACCGATAGCCACATAAATACAATGTACATCCGTCTCTTTCTGAGCAATGATCGCATCTACACAAAGAGCAGTCTTTCCGATCTGGCGGTCACCAATTACGAGCTCACGCTGTCCCTTACCTACTGGAGTCATAGCATCTACAGCTTTAGCTCCTGTGTAGCATGGTTCGTGAACACCCTTTCTGGCAATAACACCAGGAGCGAGGACTTCTATTTTACGGCTTTCTTTGGCCTCAAGCGGTCCCTTACCATCTATAGGCTGTCCAATACCGTCAACTACCCGACCTTCCATCTCCGGACCGACAGGTACCTCTGCAATACGACCGGTACGTTTTACGATGTCACCTTCTTTAATGTCACGAACATCACCAAGGACAGCACAACCTACGTTATCTTCCTCAAGGTTAAGAGCGAGTCCAAAAATACCACCAGGAAATTCCAACAACTCCATGGCCTGGCAGTTTTCAACACCATACACACGGGCAATACCGTCACCTACCGAAAGAACTGTTCCTGTTTCTTTCAAGTCGACATCACTTTCGTAGCCAGCGATTTGGTCCTTAATAATCTGGCTAATTTCTTCGGCTTTGATCTGCATTTGACTATTCTCTCCCCTTGATAGATTCTTTTAATCCATTAAGTTGTGTCCTTATACTTCCGTCCAGTACCAGATCACCGACCTTTGCGATGATGCCTCCTATGATAGACGGGTCGACCTCGGTCTTAAGTATAACTTTATTTCCTGTTATTTTTTCTAAAGTATCTTGAATTTTATTCTGCAGAGATGCATCTAATTCAACGGCAGATACTACAGACCCGTGACTGATGTTCTGATCCTTGTCGACCATCACTTGCATTTCATACGCAATATCGGGCAGAATACCGGCTCGTTTTTTATCGACCAACAAATTGAGAAATCCTGTCATAAGAGTATCAGCTTTAACGGATTCAGCAATCTTGGCCATGACTTTTTGCCTGGCATCAAGGGGATAAAGTGGGTTTGTGAGCGCATCCCCAACATTGGCAGCACTATCATCGTAAAGGCTGGCGATCGCGTTCAGGATTTCACTGTAATTGTCTATTTTACCCTGCTCTTTCCCGAGCGAAAAGAGCGCCTTTGCATATCGGCGTGCTAGTATTGTATTTCTCACTGTACCGCACCTACTCTTTCAAGGAACTGTTCAGTAATCGCCACCTGATCATCACTGGTTAGATTCTTAGCGATTATCTCCTCAGCCATCGCGGTTGCCTTTTCAGCAACTTCGTCTCGTAACAGCCTCTTAGCCTCTTCAACTTCAGCGAGAATGGAAGCCTCTGCATTGCGCTTAATATCTTCTGCAGCACGTTCAGCTTCATCCAGTATGCGTTGTTTTTCATTCTCAGCCTGGGCAATGGCACGTGCGACTACACTTTCCATTTCTTTTTCCATGCCGGCAAGACGAGACTCAAACGAAGCATACTCCGCCTGAGCTTCTTCTTTTTGCGCTTCCAGAGTTTCAAGTTCTTCTTTTATTTGTTTCTGGCGGCCGCTTAATCCACTGACAATTGGTTTGTTAAGAAAGTAAACCAACAGTACAAGCAAAGCTAAGAAGTTAACTGCCCGCCAGAAAAGATCTTTCAACTTTGCAGGGGAGAGAGAACCTCCGTGGGCTTCGCCATGACCTTCTTCAGCATGTACTTCTGCCTGATGTGCAGTAGGCTCTTCGTGTGTAGCTGTCAGTGCTCCAGCGTCATCCTCATGGGTAGCCTCATGAACAGCCTGCTCATTATGGGCAGCTGCTACTGCGTGAGCATCATCTCCATGTGCTTGTGCAGAGGCGAGTACCGATGACGCAGTGCCAACTACCAGCACCATCATCAAAATCGGCAATAATGTTCCAACAATACGCGATCTCATGCTTCCAGACTCCTCCCAAGTATCTTTCCGGCCATGTCCTTGGCAAAAATTTCCGTTTTCGCTTGCAGATCTTCTCTCGCGCTATCAATCTGCGAACGAATTTCAGCCAGCTTCTGCTCTTTCTCGCTGCTTGCTTCAGCACGAATAGCAGCAAGTTTCTCTGCACCGGCTGCCTGGGCTGTTTCCCTGGCTGTATCCAGCGCTTTTTTCGCCTTATTGCTCGCCTCACGCATTTTCTTATCCAACTCTGCCTGGCGATGCCTCGCTCGTTGTTCCATTTCAACAACTTCGTTACTGAGAGAATCCATTTTTTGCTTTCGCTTTTCCAGGATTCCCAGCACCGGTTTGTACAGAATAGCATTGAGTACAAACATCAACACAATCATGTTGATGATGTGTATCACCATCGTAATATCAATTGAAATCATATCTACTACTCCTCGCTACAGAAAAAGGCACCAGAGAGCCAAACATAGTGAATGGCGGTTCATATCACGATCAGGATTACTACTGAAAAATGACACTACTGTCAAACCTTTTTAAATAAAACTTATGGGTTTTTTCAGTTACGCTTGTTAGTCCGAGCCCAGAATAGACCATTTTTCCTAACGGACAGGTTTTTCGCCCCACAAGCTCACTCCATATACATGATTTTCCGAATTAAAAAAAATCACACTTTGCCCTTGGTCTCAAAAAAGACCAGTGACAGACTCACCAGGTAATTGCACTCAACATTTGCAAACCATGTACTAACCATCTATATAAACGTTTTTTTACAATAAAAGAGTACATAGTTCTACAAACAGTAACCGGTTTCGCTTGCGGGCAACATTCAAAAACCACGCCAGTAACCTTAAAAAGACTGGACGGGATACGGGGGTTGCCACCGTCAATAAATATCCCAGAATGATGGAAGTTCAGTGCATGTACTACAAATGCTCTATCCCGTGAAAGGTTCAACCGATTCACGAAGTCCAAAGGACATTAGGCAATGATCCAACTTTTTTCTTGCCTAAACGTATCACTGTGTGAGCAGAAGGAAGGTTTTATTGACTGCAGAACCAGTCTGTGAGATGCCATGCAACTTACCTTGCTGCATCTCTGGATCGTAGAGAATCAATCAGGCACTGCAACCCGGTAGAGGTTGATACCAACTCTGAATAGCCTAGCAACCTTTCAGCTTTTTCATGACTGAACCAATGAGATTTCGCTAACTGCTGGGCAATAAAACGGGTCATTTTAGGCTCATCAGGGTTGCGCACGAGGTCATAAAGCCCCTCAAGAATACCTCCGACACAATACGCAACTGGATACGGTACTTTTTTACTAACCGGTCGAATTCCCAATTCCCTAAATAAGGTATTAACCCATTCCCAGAGAAAAACCGGCTCTTTCTGACCAATAAAAAATGCCTCGCGATCAGCACTGGCGGTGCTATGCAGATTTTGTGCAGCCAGGATATGAGCATGAACGACGTTATCAATATAGGTGATATCGACTCTATTTTTTCCATCACCAACAATTTTAAGTTGCCCTTTGCGTCCTCGCTCAATAATTCTTGGAATCAGATGATTATCACCTGGTCCCCAAACGAGATGGGGTCGTATTGCACAAGTCCGCAAAGCATGATTGTTTTCACCAAGCACAAGCTTTTCCGCTTCTATTTTGCTGGCTGCATAATGACATAATGGACGTTTGGCATAGGGTAATTCCTCGTTTCCGTTTTCAATATTATTGCTGTCAAAAACCACAGACGGAGTTGAAGTGTACACTAACACCGGAACAGTATTAGCAAGACAACTATCAAGTACATTGCGTGTTCCCTGTACATTGGCAGCAAAAAAATCAGCCCGTTGGCCCCACATTCCTGCCTTAGCAGCTACGTGAAAGACAGTATCAACCCCGGCAGTGGCCTGCAATATTGATTCAGGATCGCAGATATCTCCCTGTATACAGTCCACACCAAGTTGCTCAAGGTAAGGGTATCGATTTCTTCCCATCACCCGAACATCCAATCCAAGAGAGACAAGTTTTTGGACCAAGGCGTGGCCAATAAAGCCACCGCCACCAGTGACCATTATTTTTTTCATCATCGCATTCTCAACTAAAGTTTCCTGGAAATTATCACATCGCCGATCCCGGTTCCCCTACGCGACCATGCGTAGCAGTGTTCTGACAAAAGATTTTTGCGTCTTTTGCCTCGGTAACGGGCAAATCGATTGAAAATCCTCACTCAATGCGGCCTCAGCTATAATTCTTCGGACATCTGAAAATGCAAATCCGGAACGGCCGCGAACTTTATATTTGCGATCGGGCGCCTTTTGCAGTCGAGCCGCATAAACCCATGTCA
>NZ_AUCV01000078.1 GCF_000429945.1 Desulfogranum japonicum DSM 18378
ACCGGCAGCTTCCACTTTCTCTTTAAGCTGATCACGCAACGCTACCGCTTCTCTGATCCATTCCTCGAAACGAGCCGGATCAAAATCAACATTTGTCAAACAGGAAAAAATGGCCTCACAGGTAAAGCGGTCAACATTATTGTCGACAACACCTGCCTGACGCCCTGCATGGGCAACAATGGAAAGTCCCTGCACCGCATGCGTCAGTAAATCTTCGAGACCTGCCACCCCTTCGTTTTTGCCGCAGACCCCAATCTTAGTGCAACCGATTCCTTTGACAGTCTGTTCACATTGATTACAAAACATAATGATTCTCCTCTCAATCAGAATAGTATAGAAACGCAATTCGGTTTGATTACAATGTTGCTACAGTCTCTATGGTGCTTTATTCTTCGGTTTATGGCCTTGACGTAGGTCAATTTTATACAAATACTTCCAATAAAATTAAATGGGCGGAGCAATGGTAACCAGAATGCGCATATCGCTCTCCGCGCGCACACCGTGAGGTTCCCTTATTTCCGAAATAAAGATATCTCCGGTTTTAGCCGGGAGTTCAGCATCATCCTTACCGAGAAAATATCCTTCCCCCTCAATGACAAGAATAGAGAGTTCACCATCAAGGTCATGGGAATGGACAGGAAAGGTATGACCAGCTGAAAGGTTGAAATTGATAATTTTGAAATGTGGCGAGTCCTCTACAAGGAAAAAACGCTTCATTCCGTTTTCTGTGAATTCCCGCGTCTCGTTAAGGCTCATTTTTTTCATACATAACCTCTTTTTAGGCTTGGTATCAAAGCAGGAAGAATTTCATCTCGAGGATAGTAATTTTATTACTTCCGACCAGGATTAATCCTCTTCAAGTTCAATAGCACTGGTTGGACATGAATCAACCGCTTCCTGACAATCACAGCTTGAACATTTATCCGGACCGATGACATAGGATTTGCCATCCTGTATCTCGAAGACCTCGGGGCAGAGATCAACGCATATTTCACAACCAATACACAACTCTTGATCAACAACAGGTTTTGCCATAATTCCCTCCTTGTGAAGTTGAATTCACATAACGGTTATGATAAACCAATCTGAAAAATGTTAATAAAAAACATCTTCAGCTCCTGAGTTAAGGATCACATCTGCTTTCGACTTGTAAAACACATTGAAAGAGCGGCCACGCTGCCGTAAAATGACCACTTAGATCAAAAGTACCTTCGCTCATATGCCACAAGAGAGCTGCCGGCTGTACAATGCCGAAAAACATCCTTGCCACAGCTTCAGGATTCAAATCAGGGTTAATTTCATTTTTCCTTTGACCTTCACAAATAATTGCCTCCAGCTCAAGCAAATAGCCGCTAACAATAAGATACATCCTTTGCCGTTTGATTTTCTCCTGCCCCCACAATTCATCTGAAAATACGATACGGGGAATTCCCTGATGCTGAGAAATCAAATTTTCATGGAGAGAGAGTAACTCCTGTAGACGATCTATGGCATTGTCTCGTTTCCTTCGAACATGCTCCACATTTTTATACATTTTCTCCCGTATATGTTCGAGGATAGCACTTAAAATCGCGTCTTTATTTTTGAAGTGCCTGTAAAGCGCTGAAGGCGCCAGGCCTAGATGTGAGGCAATCTCAGTAATTTTTAATTTTTTGACCCGCTTGTCGCTCAATATGTGTAGCGCAGCTTCAACAATTTGATCTTTTCGTATTTCAGAGGCTAATTTTTCTGTGCTCATCTCATTATTCCATGTGAATTTAAATTCACCTTAAGCAGAACAGCATTGCGTGTCAATGGCTTGAGAGGACAATATCAGTACGTTGGATGACTGACGCTTTCAGATACTTGATACATCTGCCGAAAAGTTTCAGGAGATACCTTGCTTTGCCAATGATCGCTAATACGAGCTGTCAACCAGAAACCCAGAAAAATTAGTATTGTTAAAACAGGGATCAGCCAAGTGGGAACTTTTTGCCTGCGCGGTCTTTGTATGGTTAAACATTCTTCTTTTGGGCAAACGGCTATACATTCAAGGCAACCGATACATTCCGGAGAACGAACAGTCTGTTTTTTGCTGACTTGTATTCCACCTGGACATTGTCTATCACATTTCTTGCACTCAATACAGGTCTTGGGATCACGATAAACCTGTAACGGACTGAAAAAAGCGAGAACCCCGAGTAGGGCACCATAAGGGCAAAGAAAACGACACCAGAAATTAGGGATAATACAAGATATACCCATCAATAAGATCATGATGCCCAAAGTCAGATTTGATGGAGAAAGAAAAAATAGAAGCATCTTGGCGTCGGCAGCCAAGTTATATGGAGTTTGCAAAAAAACTGTAATTGCATTGACATCCATCTTCCAGAAGATGATATAGAGAAAAAATCCAAGAAGAAGATATTTAATGCTGGTCAACGGATAGGACAACCATGGAGGAGTGTTGCGCAGGGTGTTGAATTTTTGCCCTAGCCATTGAACCAGATGGCTTAAAAAGCCTACAGGACAAATCCAGCCGCAAAACCCCTTCCTTGCCAGGAACGCGATTGCCAGAATTGCCATAAAAATGACGAGTCCTGCAGGATGAATGGGGTCAAATGTAGAAGTGAGAAGAAACCTTTTGAAACTAAGCAATGCAGAAATTGGTAAAAAGCCCTCAACGGCAGGAGGTCTGGCTACATACTGTCCCTGATCCAGAGTCCACTGGTAGAAGCAATAAAATTGATAGCCCACATAAAGGGTAAAAAATCCAAATGATGCTTGTACTACTCTTCTAATGAAAGGGATACTGTTTTGAAAATAATCTTTTGCTGCCATGCCTTCTCCTTATATTTAAAACGATTTTTTAATCATAATAAGGTGTTGTGACTATTTCCTTGATCCAAGTCAAGTATGGCAGCATTCCTTCTCAATTATCGGGTCCAGTATGTTAAGAGTTTACCCATCACCTTGTTGATTGCTGTGAAACGGCTTTCATCTTGCAACATCACAGGTGCCTGTTGGACATAGGGAGCTTTGACGATTTCATCACCGCAGTTGATGATCAGGCTCTGGAGGCTTTCCCTGGTTGTTTCTAGGTGAAATTGTAACCCTACCACCCTGTTGTCATAGATAAACCCTTGATGGGGGCAGGCTTGAGACTCTGCCATCAAGATGCTGTCCTTTGGCAAATCAAACGTATCACCGTGCCAATGCATGACTTCCAGATCAACAGGAAACAGGGCACGTATTTCTTCAGGTGCCTCTTCAGTAATTCGGACAGGAAACCAGCCGATCTCCTTCTCCTTGTTGCGATATACTGCAGCTCCTAAAACATTGGCGATAAGCTGGGCTCCAAGGCAGATTCCCAATACTGACTTACCTGTGGTAATAACCTCGTGTATGAACCTTTTTTCCCGTGCCAGCCATGGGTACGTATTTTCTTCATAGATATTCATTGGTCCGCCCATAACTACGAGATAATCAAAATTATCGACAGACGGTAACGACTCATCAGCAAATAGCCTTGAGCATGATATCGATGCGCCAGTGGAAAGTGCCCATTGCTCGATACTACCCAGACCCTCAAAAGGTACGTGTTGCAAATAATGAATTCTCATATATTTTTCCTTGTTGCCCATTCAAACGATTAATCTAAAATTACTCCCTGGGCTAAGATCGTAACAACATGCGATGTCTTTATACTTAAACATATTATTTCAATGCAGTTTCAAGCAATTAAAATTTACCCATTGACTTAGATCGACATTTTTGTCATCATTTTTATATATTCAGTATTGAATTGAGGAGCAAGTGTGAAATAATCAACCTTTTATGAGGTCTACACACAATGAAGCGTCTCTTCAAACCTCTCTTATTGATAGGCTTTGGCATCGTCTGTGCTTTTCCGTTATTTAGCCTGCTTTACTACACCATGGCTCGTACTTCTACACCGCAATTCTGCGCTGGATGCCATGAAATCGTACCCGCTTACAGGTCTTGGCAGACCTCAAGCCATGTCAATAATCCTCAGGGTATCGTGGCTAATTGCATGGATTGTCATCTCCCTCCTCCTGAAAATACCATCGCTTTTTTCTACAGCAAAACACTCCATGGAATTAAAGACATTGTAGTCCACGTGTTGGAAGGATCCGATGCTTATAACCGTGCAGAAGAGAGAAAGGCGGCCTATGGCTATATGGAGAATGCGCACTGCCAAAAATGCCACCGTAATCTGCTTCATATCCCCTCAAGCCGAGGTGCCATGCTGGCACATCGAACAGTGCTATATGCTCGACCTGGATATGAACGTAAATGTGTAGATTGTCATAATATGTTGGTTCACATTGATCGCACGTACTATGCACACAAACAGGCAAGGGGACCTTATCGGGCACCAGGTATTCTGTTTAACTCACAAGGGGAAGTCGAATATCCAAGCAAGCTTAGGGGAACATTATGAACAAATGGTCACTTGTTGTAACAGTTGTGATGATGTTTTTGGCTGTAAACATTCCAAGAGCAATAGCTCAGGAAGAAAATGCCATGGATCAAGCAGCCGGCAACTTCATGCAGGATCGTCAATTTCGGTTGACACGCAGCATGTCGGAAGCTGCAAGTGCCTGTATCGAGTGTCATAAAGAAAAACACCCCGGAATTTTTGCTGACTGGGCAGCCAGCGGACATGCACGCTCTGGGATAACTTGTCTAGACTGCCATCTTGCAGACCCTACCGATCCTGATATCAGCACATCCCATGCTAAGGTTTACGAAAGTGGTACTTCCAAATGGGCAGATAAGAAATATTCTGTGCCTGTTGCCGCTGCAGTGACCCCAAAAGACTGTTCACGGTGTCATCCAGATGAATCACAGCAATATGCCAAAAGCAAACACGCTAACACTATGGAAATCATGTGGAAACTTGATCCTTGGCTCAACGGGGGAATGAACTCCGATTCTGAACGTAAAGCAGGCTGTTATGCCTGTCATGGTACTGTGTTAAAAATGAAAGAGGGTCGACTTGACCCTGCCACATGGCCTAACGTCGGGGTAGGTCGAGTTAATCTTGACGGTTCGCTTGGTTCCTGCACCAGTTGCCATACTCGACATCGATTTTCCTTGGCCGAAGCCAGGAAACCTGAGGCTTGTGACCAGTGCCATTTAGGACCGGATCATCCACAAATCGAAATCTATAACGAATCTAAACATGGCACGATGTACCATGCTTATAAGGAAGAATATAATTGGGATGCCGCTCCCGGTACCTGGACGCCTGGGCTGGATTACCGTTCTCCAACCTGTGCATCCTGTCATATGTCTGGTGCAGGAGAAGTAATGACAACCCATGATGTAACTGAGCGTCTCTCATGGGAAACCCAGGCACCATTAACAGTACGCCCCTCTGAATTTAAGCCGTTCCCTGCAAACACTAATTGGCAGACTGAACGAGACAAAATGAAAGCTATTTGTACCCAATGCCACAGTGAGACTTGGGTTAACGGGCATTATTCTGACCTTGATAATGCTGTAGAAAACTATAATGAAAACTATTTCAAACCAGCTAAAAAAATGTTGGATGAGTTGTACGAGAAGGGATTACTCGACAAATCTAAATTTTTTGATGAAAAACTTGAAGTTGAATACTATGAGCTCTGGCACCATGAGGGCCGAAGGGCTAGGATGGGTACAGCCATGATGGCGCCTGATTATGCCTGGTGGCACGGTTTTTATGAGTGTAAGCATCGATTCAACCGTTTTATGGAGGAGGCTAAGCATACTCTTGAATCAGGTGAGAAAGCTTATATCTACCCAACCTTCCCTGGTGCAACAGGAGATACTACGCGTCCCAAGGAAATATTTGCTCCTTCCGAACAGTAGAGAATCGTCACCATTTTTTACTCTTACCTTAGATCCTTTGCCTCCGCACTTGGCTTAAAGTGCGGAGTTTTTTTATGATTACAGTATGGTGTAGCAGGGGCATTTGAAGAAACTTACGATCGCCATCGATAGCCTTCCTGTATAGTGAAGCAGCAGAAAGGTCACGTTTGGGTCTATAGCGAACCCGGTATGGGGCCTGTTCAAATGCCCTCGCTACAACATATAATCGAAATCTCATAGCGTGCTATTTTTGCGTTTCATGAACAAGCCCCACCAAGACGGCTACGGAAACCTTGGCGGATAAATAGTGCCTATCGGTCACAGCACCTGATTACTTTCTGGCAATAACAACTCTGTCCGCAGATTTTCCAAAAAAATGGTATCCGGATCCACCTTCACCAAGGACATCCAACAGCCTGTCCGGATCCGTAGCCATAACACCACCAATGGAGCGAACTCCTCGGGAAAAAAAAGCATCTGGAAGCATGCTGGCCGTGGGCCCAACAACAATTATATCTGCCCCTGGCTTAGCTAAATCAATGAGATCTTCCAACGTATCATTGATGAGTGTCGTGCCTGTTATAATAAGAAGATCTGCCTCAGCAAGTACTTCATTGGCTCGCTCTTCAGGTACGTGACGAGCTAGTTCGTCTGGCTTCAAGGTTGCAGTATCTTTTTCCAGAATTCCAAAGTCTCTGTTTTCATTTTTAAACATTCGTAAATAAGGGACGAGCGCTCCAACCACCACTGCTTTGCCTCCTTCCGGAAAAACATACTCGTCGAGAGGGTCAGCGTCTTTCTGGATGTTATATCCATGTATACCCTCTTCCTTCCATATAGTGTTAGACAAGGCGTTCATGACAGCTATTCCTAAGGCGCGTGTCATGGCGTTTCCATTGAACATTCGCTTTAACATTATAGAAACAGGAGTACCTGCAATGTTGCCTGAATGAGGCATTGCTTTGGCTGAACTTGGACAACATACTGCTTCAGGTATGGTTTTTACCGGAGTAAAGCATAGCCCTCCATGGCCGTTGTTGAGTTTGACTCCTGTAAAAAAGATCCCGATCACAACTTTTTCAACGACGATTTCATTCAGACTGTCACCTAATTTTGTTTGTAGTATCGCAAGGGTTTCCTGAAGAATGCCTGTATTTTTATCAAAACTGGGGTTCATGATCTATCCATCGAATTATATGTGATAACGTATTTTGCAGGTTTTTTTTTCCCGCATTTTTCATCCTTTCATGCCTGGCGGAAGCGTGTATCGCATGATTTCACCTCCACAGTATTGCTGCAGTAAAAATTTGTATGCAACTAGGGTTAGCAGGAAGTGCAACATGAAGTTGGTTGTATTTGAGAGAGGTCTGCGGCTGTCTCCGTTTTGAGGCAAAGGTGCAGAGTAGACGTACCAAAAGTACTGGCAATATCCTTTGAGGAAATTGGTGTAAAACCTGATTGTTCCAGTAACCCGGCAAACTGTTCGACATAGCATAGTGGATGGCCGAAACTTAAAAAGGCCTTGTCCATTTCCAAAAGTCCGTTGGCAGGAATACACCCAGGTGAACAGAACCAGTGGTTGGAAACAAGTAATCCCCCTGGTTTCAAAGTATTCCTGACTTTTTTGAAAAAATGGGGCATGTTTTTTCGAAATTTATAGAGAATATGTGAAATAAGGACGATGTCATATCCTTCTCCAAGTTCATCATTGTCAATGTCGCCTCCTACTGCTGTCAAACGGCTGGAAAAATCATAACTTTTGATAAAACTGTCTGTTTCTGGAATGACATGGGGCTTGTCAAAAATGACACCCTGCAGGATTGGGTTGATCTGACACAGGGCAATCGCGTACAATCCGTGCCCCCCGCCAAGATCAAGGACAGTCTTGGCTTTTGAAAATTTTTCCCAGGAGGCGATTTCTTTTGTAACTCCCTGTATTTCACCCCGTAAAGAGCGTTGCCCCAAAGCCTTGATAAAATTTGTTCTCGGAGCTTTATCAAATGCCAATGCATCTGGTCTTTCTTTTTGTAAGTGGCTAGTGAGAGTATTCCATCTGGAGTTCTGACCGGTATCTTCCTCAATCCAGCCACCTTGATAGAGCGGGCTGGATTGCACCAGAAAATTTTCCGCCATTTCAGTGTTACAGTATTGCCCCTCTTGTTCATATAGCAGCCCCATATCAACAAGTGACTGGAGAAAACTCCGTATAAACATTCCGTTAACATGAAGGCGTGTAGCAATTTTTTCACGATCAAGGGTCTGTTTCTTACTTAGTGACAGAACGAAAACCCCTTTTCAGCTCATTTAATTTCGGGAATTATTCCCACATGATATTGTTCCAACACTCTGATGGTCTCCGCAATGTTTGCTGGGGTTTAAATTAACCGTAATCAGCAAATTTTAGACGGATCTCTCCCGCTGCCATGAAGTAATCTTGCAAAAAATACAACAGTTATGCAGCTCTCTTGACCTTCTCCTGTCTTTTAATCAACGCCAGCTGTTTCTCTCGAACCCTTACTCCAAGCTGCTGGATATTTCGTGCCAGTACTGCCAGGGCAACATACCGTTTGAAGCCATTGAGCCCATGATCCGGGCAT
>NZ_AUCV01000079.1 GCF_000429945.1 Desulfogranum japonicum DSM 18378
GGGCTAATTTTTCTATTTCAGGATCAATCGGCACCAAAATGGATTGACCGGCAAGGATCGCTTCAATCCTCTTATGAGATCCGGCCACTGGTCCCTGGGCAAGGAAAAACCTACACCTAAATTAAGCAGGGTATATTGCTTTACGCCTTTATCTGTCCGCTTGGATTCAACAAGGCGATAGGTATAATACTGCCCACCGTCTTTCCTTCCTTTGATTGTAGTTCTTCGAATATACATGCGTCGCAGCTTGGCATAAAAAAGTCTGCACGCCAAGTCTTTATTATTTTTTAATGGCACTACAAACGCCGGTAAATTTTTATATAGCTGAAATTAGGCGATTTATTTTTTTATCGCGACGAAAAACTTTCATTAGAGGAGACTTTGAGAATGATTGTCAAAAACTTGGGTTAGCTATAGTGGTTCAACATGTCAGTGAGAATAGAAAATTTATACCTGATCACGGGGGTAACAACATTGATATTTCTTTTGAACGCAATTAATATCGTCGTTGTAGAAGCTGGGCACAACATAGTAAAAAAAGGGTCTTTGTCATAGTTGCGGAACAAGGTATCTTCCCAAGCCTTGGCGAAATGAAATCATATACCAAGATATAGCACCAGGTATTCTCAAGAAATACATCATGGAGAAATCGCGACCCACGGTGTTGGTCAGCACCGCGATTATGTGCGAACAGGAAATGTAAACGAACAGATGATAACCATCAGACAAATTTCGGAAAAAGAAGTGCCGATGAGTGTGTTACTTCATGCCGACCCATCTGAAAAATGTATTGAGAAATATCTTACAGGAGCGAAATGTTTTGGAGTGTTTGTTGACGGCTTTTTAGTTGGCGTATGCGTGACAAACTCTATCGATGCTAAAATATGGGAATTATTTAATATTGTTGTCATTCCGGAAAAACAGAAACAAGGGTTTGGGAAAAAACTTCTTGAATTTGTGATCAACTATTTTCAAGAGAATGGTGCAAAGTCGCTTGAAATAGGTACAGGAACATTTGGCTATCAGCTGTTGTTTTATCAACGATTCGGATTCAGAGTAGGGAGCATTCGGAAAAATTTCTTTATAGATAATTATTCCGATCCTATTTACGAGCAAGGCGTACAACTCAAAGATATGCTTAGATTGTGCCTAGAATTCAAGCGGTGAAGCACATAACAAGCGTTTGTACAGGACATTCAACCGTGCTATTGCGGTATCCAGCACCGCGATTAACCTATAGAAAACATAAAAATATCAAATTGCCAAAGGTTGATCCAGTAGCACATGCGTACCCTGCGTCGCAGCCAGCGGTTCAGTTCGGGTATTGGTCGATATAACTCAGATATCCCAAAATAGCCCATCCAGCCACGCAGAGCCTCGGCCTTGTGTGCCGTTTTTGTTCGTCGACTCATAACTTCGGATTCTCGTACCTCGCTCACCTGCTTTCGGCTAGTGTTTATGTTCCTGTCATCTCGACAGTAACAGGGGTTACATACAGGGGACTTACATCCCATTAGATCACGCCCATGCCGGGCGTCCACAAAGTATTCAAGAGGGACTGCTTGAGGCTCGGAGTGTAATAATTCCGTGCTAGACCAAAAAGGGATTCAAATTTTAAAAGTTAATACTAGCGGTCCCGCAGTCCCTTAACTCCACGTTCCTGGTGACTTCGTGGCCAGGAATCACGGCGCTGACTTCGTCAAGCTTCTGGTTCTGGCATGAAGCACCGGGATCAGAAACTTGACGAAGTCAGCACCACGATTATGTGAAAGAACATAAAAAGAGAATAAAAAATGGAACATGTATTTTTTTGCACAGGTCATGAGCTTAAAATCCCAAATATTATTGAAAGCAAAGGTCTGTACATATATGACGAACAAGGCAAAGGCTATATGGACTTAGAGTCTGGTGTTTGGTGTACATCACTTGGACATAATAATAGTGAGATAAACGGAATAATCAAAAAACAAATCTACTCATTGACGCACACTGGATTTTGCTATTCAAATGAAATACTTGAAAATTCATCTAAGTCAATTCTCAATGTTGCTGGATTTAAGAACGGGAAAAGTGTATTTCTGTGTTCTGGAAGTGAAGCGATAGAGATATCAATTCAGATGGCTAAACATCTGACTGAAAAACGTGTATCGATGACACTCCATGATTCATATCTTGGAGCGTATTCTTCAATTATCGACAAATCGAAAAATTGGTATTTGCTAAATTGGGAGCCGTGTAACAACTGTACCAAGATAGAAAAGTGCGATCAATCATGCGAGGTTCTTCAAAAAATACCAAAAGACACATCTGAATTTATTTTTGAACCAGGTAGCTCTTCTGGTTTTGTACGTTTTCCACCAAAGGCATTAATCAGTAATATCGTCCAGATTGTTCGAAACAACGGAGGGAAAATTGTTGCTAATGAGGTGACGACCGGTATTGGACGCACTGGAAAATGGTTTGGTTATCAGCATTATGACATTGATCCCGATTTCATAGCTGTAGGCAAAGGAATTGGCAACGGGTATCCCGTGAGCATAGCTCTGATCAACAAATCTACAGCAAGGGAACTAGAGAAAAAACCTTTTCACTATTCACAATCTC
Source organism: Desulfogranum japonicum DSM 18378 (assembly GCF_000429945.1). Lineage (GTDB taxonomy): Bacteria > Desulfobacterota > Desulfobulbia > Desulfobulbales > Desulfobulbaceae > Desulfogranum > Desulfogranum japonicum. Next base: position 2,605 of record NZ_AUCV01000079.1, read on the forward strand.
ATCAAAATGATCCTTTGGGAGCTTCAATTGTATATGGTGTAATTCAATACATCGAAGAAAAGAAATTGATTCCTAAAGCGGAAAATAGGGGTTTGCTTCTTCTCAAACAGCTTGAATCACTTGTTGATAACGAGATTATTACGGAAGTCCGGGGTAGAGGTTTGATGTTCATTCTTGACATCAAAAACGAAGAAATTACTAATTTTCTTTATAATGGGCTTATTGAGAGAGGATATATTGTAGGGAATCGAGGTTCGTCTTTACGAATTGATCCACCACTTATAATTAGTGAGGCAGAAATTGATACATTTGTTAATGCATTAAAAAAAATAAAATCAAGTATTTAGCTTTTTCGTAACGAGTGTTTACGCTTGACGTTACCCGCCGTTCGTTCCTCACTCTGGGCAACGCGGGTGAAAGTAATGTTCTTGACGACTTCGTCGCCATGAATCGCGGTGCTGGTCAGCGCCGCGATTATGTGTAAAAATCAATGAGTAGGCTACCAACAGAAATTGATGGAGCAAAAGTGTTATATTGGGCATGGACTGGTGACTTGCCGTTTGGGTGGGCTGGTATAGATACTGATCCAAAGGCAATCGCGATATTGGGTTTAGTAATTGCGCAATACGACAATAGTTCTGTCATATAGCGCTTCAGTTGCAGTGAAAACTGGGAAACAGGGCAATATGCTGACTACACATCAGCGGAAGAGGCAATGGATCAGTTGCCAGAGCAGTGCCGTGAGGTATTGGTAAAGTGGACGAAAAATTGAAATGCAGAACACCATAACCAAGTAATTTATCGGATTTGCTACATGCTGCGCATTCAGCAAACGCACTGAGCCCAATCTTTCGGAGTGAGAAACGAATGACGAAGACATCGCATGAAACGCTTGCGGCGGCCCTGACTCAGGATGGCAGACTTTTCTGGGGTGAGGATGGGGCTGAGTGGCGAATTCTAACGCCGACAAACGACGGGAGCATTGCTGACGTCTTTTGCGGTCCTGTTGTGGTCTTTGCAGAAAACGGCTACGGCGACTATCTCTTTCTGAAAGCACTGCCGAAGGGAACCGTGGACGAAACGGTCTACGTCTACTTCCACGAAACTCAGGATATACAGCAGTGGAAAGACTCGCTGGGGATCTTGCTCGGTAAAGACGAGTGCGAGCCATCGGCCGACGCATACCCTGTAGCGGTATACCAGTCGGGAGAGCCTGTTCAGATAGGAGATAGAGTGCATTTCAAGACCTGGTTCTTCTTTTGGAAAGGCTGGATTGAGGGAACTGTGGACTATGTCCCGGGGCTCTCGAAAAGGAAGAATAAGCATGAATATGAGGGCCTAAAATGGATAAACATTCAGGGTGAGACAATGACCGTGGGCTGTCTCGTAGATCCGACTACAGGAATTGTGAAGCAGGTGAAGCTTCTTTCCCGAGCCGGATAGAGGGATGACGCCGAACCAGCGCATGAAGTCGGATGCTCGTAAGTTCGCACCGTTCATGCGGACCGTTAATGGGTGACCTATTGTATAAAGCAGGATATCCCTGTCGGGCTAAGCCAAGCCAGTAGCCAGTACTGAGTGTTGCGTGACTCGCAGAGCCATTTTGGCAATATCAGCCGGGTAATAGAAGCGCTTAAAAAAACGCTGCAAGGCTGGGCTTGTTCGCAGGCAATACATTCCAAAGCCTGGAGGCAAACAACGGCCTCCTGGTATTCCAGAGCCGACGAATTCTGCCCCGTCACAGGAACGCCTCAGGGCAGGGTAATTTTCGCAGTCTTGGCCAATAGTTATTTCTTTTATGCCCTTGATCTCTGGTTTGAGGAAAACATCAAACCTGGATGCCGGGGAAACGTGCACCTTATTCGGTTTGCCGATGATTATGTGTACTTCTTTCAGTATCGTGATGAATTGAAGATGGTGGAGCGTGAACTCCCACAACGTCTGGATAAGATCAGTCTGGAGCTTGCACCTGTTAAAACAAAAAACATCAAATCCAGTAAGTTCGAAACGACACGAAGCGAGAGCTTTGTTCTCCTTGGTTTTGAGTATCGCTGGATACTCAGCTGGAAAAAACTCTGGTAAAGATGGTGACAGGCCGGAAGGAATTTCAGCAGGCAATGTCGAACATGAAGGCATGGATCAAAAGCAATCGGTGCGTTTCAGGGCTCATTGATACCATGGCGCAATTTGCGGTAAAACGCCAAGGGCACTACAAGTATCCTGGTTTCAATGGTAACTTTGAGAAGATCAGTTCTTTCTACAATTACAGTTGCAAGGCTGTATTTAAGTGGCTGAACAGGAAAAGCCAGAGGGAAAGCTTTAATTGGAGAGGGTTTGAGGGGCTTTTACAGAGTTTCTCAATTCCTCGTCCCAGGATAACAGGGTACTGGAGCTGAAATGCTTTAGGACGAAGCGAATACTATTGAGGAGCCCTGTGCGAGAAAACCGCACGCAGGGATCTGTGAGGAGGCGATCAGGTGGAGCCATTCTACCTCGATTGCCTTAGCGCGATTCAGCTAAAATGAAAACAAACATTTTTTTAGTCATTTTATTAATTTTATCAAATGTATTATGGTTTGGCTCCGTTGTATATGAAGGTGTCGACGAGGGCGTATCATTGGCATATCTACGCGACAGTTACAATCGAGTTGATAATGCATTGAAGCAGGCATTGTATATTGCCAACAATAATCTTGTTGGTAAAAAACTATCTGAGGTAGAAACTGTCATTCGAAAAGATGTTTATGGCAATAAACCGTTTATGAAAGAAGGCTGTCTTGTTGCAGGGAATTTGTGCTTGAAAGTAGATGATTCTCAGAGGATAATCAGTGTTCAATTTGAGTGAAAATGCATAACAAATCGAAGCAGTTGGCAAAATATCTATCACGAATTTTGGTTCGAAAAATGTAGGGCCAAATATTTTGGGGCTGTGCTCAACGTTCAACACCGCGATTATACATGCCATCAACTTGCACAAGGAGTAAGTTTTAATGCAGGCCAGGATACTACAAGATGGAACCGAGTCATTCAACGTGTCGGTACACGAAGCCACTAGAAATTCTCCAGTGGTACTTTTCGCGGTAGGAGCTGGTGGCCAGCCTGAACGTTATGCTACGCTTATGGACACTTTGATTGAATCCGGTTGTATGATTATTGCGCCGCATTTCGACAAACTTGTATCTCCGATACCAAGGGAAGACGAGTTGACTCTCCGGGCAAGGCGTTTGTCTCTCGCTCTTGATGCGTTCGTTAAGCCCGGCATAACTGCGGCGGGTGTGGGCCACTCAATTGGCGCAGCTACCCTCATTGCTTTAGCTGGAGCTCAGATGTGGTTAGGGCCAGGTCGACGTGTTGATAATATTACATCGGATAGCCGATTAACTCGCCTATCCCTTTTGGCGACACCAACCGACTTTTTTCAAGCTCCAGGAGCACTCGATGCAGTGAAAGTTCCAATTCTGGCATGGGTAGGTTCCGCGGATAACATCACGCCACCCGTCCAAACAAAAAGGCTGGCCAATTCCATACGTGATTGGCAAACAGTTGATGTTCGCGTTACTGATGGTGCTGGTCATTTTTCATTCATGGATATAGTGCCGCCACAAACCACAGAGCCGTTACCGGATAAACGGGCATTTCTTAAGGAGTATTCGGGTGAAATTTGCAAATTCGTGCTTGGTTAAGGGGCACTATCCATGGCGTGGTAAATAGCATGAGGATCGTATGCGGATACCCAGTTCACCGGATGCAAAAGGCCATGGCGTTTTCATGGTCAGTGATTTTCCGCATTTTGAGGTTTTTGCGTAGCTTTGTGGAAGCCTTTTGCATTCGGTGAGGGTGTAGCCGGTCTATATTAAAACTCTCTCAAGTTATCTATCTGTTTTTTCGTTGTATGCAAACCGCTTAATTCGACGCCCCCAGCCAAAATGTCGATTTTTGTAAATATAATTGAATTGTGATCCAGGCTCTTTTTGTGTCATTATCAGGGCAAGCGTACGACATGAACCGAGAAAAACTTTAATAACCTATTGAAAATAAAAATAAAGAAGGTGATATTCTGGCCAGACAGTGTATTCAACCATAGCTAACCGATTCAATACAATGGAGAAGCAATA
>NZ_AUCV01000080.1 GCF_000429945.1 Desulfogranum japonicum DSM 18378
GAAAAGTTTCTGTTTAATCCCTTGATCCCTTTTGCCATGTATCTTTTAAGCCAGTCACGAATAGTATGCGGATTTCGTTTTAAGATCTGGGCTATTTCTGGTACTGTTTTGCCATCATTGCTCAGTAAAATTATCAGTGCTTTTTCTGAGTCCTTTGAAGAAGCCTGCTTCCTAAATGAATGAAGCTCATTCTCTTGTTCTTTAGATAAACTAACTCCTAGCATATTTTGCTCCAGTTTGATTTTATTGCAAATTTACAAGCTGGAAAGCTAATGTCAATGCTTTTTATAAATAATTATGTCGTTATGCTTACCCTGTACCGATGGTGGTTTTCGGCAACAAACACCGGAAACCACTTACACCCGATTCAAACATCTGGTAAGCCCGGTCTGTGGCCCTGTAAGTCAGCTTGGCCCCATGCCTGGTCGTCATACTTTTTCTAGACCAGTATATGTTTCTGGTTATCGTGTCTGCCCTAAATCCAAAGCTGTCAATGGCCAATCCTTTCAACGGGTCTGCGCAGGAAAAGGCCAGAGCGAGCAGCAGGCAAAGGTAAGCGCGCTCTTTGAAGCGATTGAACGCTTCAGCGGTATCTATCAAGGTGATGAAGCCATCGTGCGTGGTTCAATGAACGAGATGGGTGATGAGGCCATCTCCCCACATTCCCTCCAGTTGTTCAGTGATAAGCAATATGAGACATATGGCAGACAACGAGAACAAGATATTGAAAATGCACTTCGTGTTACCAAAAAATACGAGCCAGAACAGGTAATAGACTGGACCCCCGCCTGGTCACTATCACATAACAAGCCAAGATTTGTACCATTTACTTACTGCTACACAGAGGTCCCCTCCTTAATTGACAATTCATTTACCCTTCATAACGGTAATGGTGTAGCCTCTGGAACCTGCTTTGAGGAGGCAATCCTCCAAGGCTTTTTTGAATTGGTTGAACGAGATGCTGTAGGCATCTGGTGGTACAATAAAGCAAGCAGGCCACAAATTAACCTGGCACAGATCGAGGATGAATATTACCTCCAGATGAAAGAGGAATATAATCAACTTGGCTGCAATATCTGGATACTTGATTTAACACATGATTTACGAATACCGGTCTACACCGCACTTGCCCAGAAAAAGAATGAAGAACGGTTCTCTATCGGTTTTGGTTGCCATCTTGACTGGAAAATCGCACTTCGACGCGCATTGACAGAGCTGAACCAGCTGTTTGATCCTGCTGGAGATTTACACGCCCCCTGGGACCACCAACAGCTCCACTCAACTGCGTTTCTATATCCTGACAACACTGCATATCAAATACCGTTATCTGATTATGGTGCCTCCTCAAGCATGCTTGAGGATATCGAAGAATGCATGCTTAGGTTACACCAGATTGGTCTTGAACTTGTCGTCGTGAATAAATCACGACCTGATACAGGAGTATATGTTGCACATGTGATAGTTCCGGGTCTACGACATTTCTGGCCCCGTTTTGGCGATGGCCGGTTATATACGGTCCCCGTCCAGCTAGGATGGCAAAATACACTCAGGTCAGAAGACGAGCTTAATTCAGTGCCACTGCTTCTCTAGACCTAACCCAAGGAAAAAACATGGGGAAATTAGTCAAACAATCATCAGGACCAACAGATAAACCCGAACAGACAGATTCCATCTGGTTATTTCGGGAGCACACTATTGGCCGCGACCCACGCTGCAACAGCGTCCTTTCCTGTGGAAATGTCTCAAGATTCCATGCACGAATCAGCTGGTCCGGCAATCATTGGACTATAAAAGATCTCGGAAGTAAAAACGGTACCTTCATCAATGGCAGGAAACAACAACCTGGCGAAATGCACCAGATATACGCTGGAGATAAGATTATTTTTGGGGACAGACAGCAAGAATATCTATTAGTGCAGGACCTCGAGCCGATGTCCTGCCTTATCACATCTGGAGATGACGGAGCCGAGACCCTTATCCCCTTGGTCAACCTTCTTCCCCTTCCTTCTGAGAAATCACCCTTATGTACCATTTTCTCGACCATCGAAAACCGATTCACCATGGAAGACGAATCAGGTGCGGTTACTATACTCGAGCACGGTATGATTTTCCGCACAGGTAAAACCCTGTTTGAAGTTGTATTTGCAAAAGGAGGAAACGAGATCAAACCGACGAGCCAGCTCGAATCAAATCTTATGGAGCCTATCCCCATCCACCTAGATATCGCTGTGGCTCCAGACGAGGAAAGTGCTGAAGTGACGTTGCAGATCGGAAATACAAGTCACACCCTGCAACCAAAAGTACATCTCTATCTGCTTGCTCATCTGGCTCGAATACGAGCCTCTCAAACCGTAGAAAAGTTTGACTCACAGAAGCACATTTTAGAAGATGGTAATGGCTGGGTGGACTGCAATGTCATCTGTGACGACCTTCTCATCAACAGAGAACACCTTGCCCAACAAGTTTTCAGAGTCAGGCAGGATTTCAAAAAGTGTGACCCCGTTGTCGCCGAACGTATTATTGACCGCCGTCTGCGTGGCAAAGTACGTATTGGTTTTCCAGCCAATAGTTTCAATATTCGGACTATGTTCTAATTTAAGAAATGGTCTGTAACTCCCTTCTTAGAAGCTAGTTGTTACCTCTCTCATATTTTCTAACTCATTAATTATACTCGCACATTCTAACTTGCCTGATTGTATTGAAAGTCTGGCACGGCTTCAACACCCTCCTGTTGTAATGGTTTGTAACCAATTGTAATGGTCGGTGATGGTACTATACCTGTGATCTTGGTTATCTTACACCATACCTTGGAAATAGGAGTTCTTAAGGCAGGTTGATGCTCAACTTTTGCACCTTAGAAAAATGAGAGCAATGAGAATTAGTAAAACCTGCATTTTGACTTGTGCTAACAACCATACAAGGAGGTGAGGAAAATGAAAGAATAATATGTCATCCGTAAGATATTGCCTAAAAACAATGAAAAAATCGTCTTTATCTTAAAGCATTTCAATATTTTAAGCGAGAAGCAGGAGAGTCAAAATAAAATTTACCACCTTTACTGCAAGAAGGTTCTTTTTGATCGATGCATGTCCCACATTACATTCAAGTGTTCCGCACATTACACACAAGGAGATATGAAATGGAAATTACATTAACGATCGTAAACAAAGATGTGAATCTACAATCGCAACAAATTCTTGCCTATCTGAAACCACAAGGTTCAAATTCTGACTGGTTGATTGCAGCATGGCAATCCTGTGCACCGCAAGCTGGAGGAGGTAAATTTATTCTCCCTGCAATCAACAACACAGTAAGTGCTTATGGTATATTCAATGGTGATAAGGAGACAACGCGCGCTGTTACGATTCCATTGCAGAATATGTCGGTATTCTCTGTATCTGGAAATGTTACTCAATTGGGAGTCCCGACCCCGGATACAGTAAATTTGACCCCCCAACAAAGTGGTGTTAGAAACGATACATCGGTGGGAGACCTTTACCCAGTTTGGTGTCTGAACGGTAACAGTGTTTGTAAACCCAGTAGCCCAATGTTTAATAGCGGGATGTCATCATTTGAGCTCACTCAAAAAATCTATCTAACAATTGGTAGTCAAACTAAAACAAAGACATTTATTGTTCAAAACTGGACTGATTTGCAAGGGATTGATCTTGATGCAAATTTAAAAAGTGCAGACATAGAAGTTCAGATAGACAAGGCTACAAATAGGCCTATTTTCAAAATGACTAACGAAAAATACTGACGTAAATTTTCTTTCTTGTTGAAAACAATCCGTTTTGACTTGAGGAACAATAATTAGTGCCCTTCTCAAAGAAATAATTATTATTAATGAAAGGGCACTATATTTTACAATAAACATATTGGAGAGTTTGATGCTAATCAATCTTCAAATAACTATCGGATTCACTTCAAACAATCACAAACTATTGTTAGCCTTTAAACCTAGGTGCAATAATAGTGAATACAATGTTTTCCAGTGGAAAACATTTGAAGTGGTCTCAGGTAAAAATATTTCGACTTCTTTTACGTTAGACAGTTTGGTTGCCAAAATGTGCTATGAAGACGTCCAAGAAGGTAAAATTATAAATTGCAGTGATTCAATTGAAAAAGGACAGTCTGTTACATTTAAAGATATAACCAGTATATCGGCTCAGTTTACGAAACCTATGTCAGATTCTACGATACCATCTAATCAATTCGGCGTACACAATGAAAGTTCAAAGAAGGGACTATATCTCGAATGGTTTAGCGGGGGATCGGAAAGAAATATGATTTGTAGATCAATTTCAAAATTGTACAATGGCACTACATGTTGCCTTGAAATAGAGCAGAAGATTTATCTTAGCATTGGCACACAAAGCGATCTTCCAATAATTATCCCTACAAAAAATATTGAAAATTCGAGAGCTTCTTTTACTGAGTGGAAGGGGATATCATTAAATCCTTCTCAACAACAATTGAATATAACGGCATTATTGGACCCAACGACCAATAAACCGTATTTTCAAAAAAAATGATAAGGGAACCTGAAGATGACAACTGAAAGTAACAATTTAATTTGTCAAAATTATCCTGACAAAATGTTTGACAATCGCGTTCCTATTGGTGCGATTGTACTCTTTCCTGGAAAAATATATGACTTAATCGATGGAAACTTGTGTTTAAAAGCGCATCTTCATTTGGGTGGCTGGATGGAAGCCGCCGGACAGGAATTAGATAAAAAGTTGTATTCTGAATTGTACGAAGTTTTAGGAGATGTCTATCGCCAACAGTCTGTCTCTGACGATACTTTTCAGCTCCCGGACATGCGAGGTTTTTTTGTACGAGGTGCACAAAACGAAGCTATAAAAACCCCTTTGGGCGTATTCAATGATCCAGATGCTGTGAGTGGAGCACGCCTTGACTACACGACACTTAAACCTACTGGATCTTCGATAGTTGAACAGGTTGGTACTCTTCAAAAACATGAATTTGCAGAACATTCTCATCAAATTAATGATTTGACACCGATAATGGGTAGCGACAAAGGACCGGCTGCACAGGCAATATCAACTCCTGGCGGTGCAAGCAAAAGTACAGCTGTAAATGGCGGTAACGAAACAAGATCAAATAATATTGCGATGTATTATTTGATAAAGACACGTGAAAGTCGGCTAAAGTTATAAATTGCCACAACTCCAATTTCGTGAGATTACACACCTTAAAAGACCCATTGCTACACAAATGTTATTTTTTATATTTAATCAACGTTCTCTAGAACGTAAATAATCAACAATAGTGTATTCTTTTTAGAATTTATTTTAAATCACAATTTAGGAGAAAACAATGCCTACAATCAATCTAGTTCAAGCATCAGCTCACATGGCTGATAAAGTTTATCTCATGAGCGCAGTAGTAAATGGACATGACGTAGATTTGACTAACCTAGGTGGTGGAGGAATTAGTTTTACATGCACTAATGATTTTGCCACTATAAAAGATGCCAATAATGTAAAAATCACATACGACAATTCAGTACCACAGCAACATGAAGAGATTCAAGTAAGTAGCGTCCATGGTCCATGACTTTCAGTTCGGCTCGAGCGTCAATAATATTAAATTGTTTATAAAAATAAATTTGGTTTCGCCCCAGTTTCTTGGAAAATGTGAGGAAAGCTCATGGATAAAACAATTATTGAAAGCTTAGCAATATTTTACCAGCAGCCCGCACAGTACAGTGAAAGTTTCGATTTCACCATTACCACTGAACACAATTCAGAAAATATCTATCTTCTTGCCCAACTTTGCGGTTTGGTCTACGACAAGAACATAGATCATAGTGACATTCTTGCTCAGGTTCAAAAATGGCAGGCCCATGATAATTCTCTTTCTGTAAAAATCGTTGATATTGAACAACCTTTGCTGGCTGAATTTGAAGACCACACTCTAGCGAAAGGCTTCTGGGAAAAGACCTCCAGATTTATGGTTCTTTATAATAATGATTTTATCATTCTCTGCTTTCGCGGAAGCTCCAATATTGTTGATTGGTTTAAAGACGTTGATCGACATCTTATTTCTTTTAAAGAAGGAGAAGGAGAGGTACACAGGGGTTTTTATAGAACCGTCAAGAATATGCAAAGTGAAATTGATAAAGCTCTTACCCCAATTCTGAAAAACCGGCAGGTTTATGTTACAGGCCACAGTCTTGGAGGGGCTCAAGCTCTTCTTGCTCCACTTACTTGTGATTCTCTGGCAAAAACCGTCTCTATCACAACGTTTGGACAGCCAAGAGTTGGTAACAAGGCATTTATGACATGGCTCAACCCCAGAATCAAAGGTGGTACAACCTGGGTGTAGCCGGTCTATATTAAAACTCTCTCAAGTTATCTATCTGTTTTTTCGTTGTATGCAAACCGCTTAATTCGACGCCCCCAGCCAAAATGTCGATTTTTGTAAATATAATTGAATTGTGATCCAGGCTCTTTTTGTGTCATTATCAGGGCAAGCGTACGACATGAACCGAGAAAAACTTTAATAACCTATTGAAAATAAAAATAAAGAAGGTGATATTCTGGCCAGACAGTGTATTCAACCATAGCTAACCGATTCAATACAATGGAGAAGCAATATGGTTGGACAAGTTACCTTGCTACAGAATCATAAAAAGACTCAAAGAAATACGCATAATCGGCAAAACG
>NZ_KE387001.1:0-4112 GCF_000429945.1 Desulfogranum japonicum DSM 18378
ATATATATTTCCTTAAAGAGACGGGCTTGTCCAACCACGGATAAGATTGTGGTTCGTTCGTTCCTCACTCACACAATCTATCCTTATTCGTTAGCAACAATATTTAATATTCAATAAAGAATTGTCTGTTCAGTAATGCAGGTATTGATATTGAAAAAAACAATATTGGTATTCCAATTGCTGGTGGCAATGATATACCAATGAAAAAGCCAAATATTAGGCATGTTATCAATAATCGTTTTGTTCCAATATTCAGCCGTAATATAGCATGACAGTTATGGCATTTTATTTTTTCACGAAAAATAAAATATAAAACATTTACAATACCAAAAATCAATGGAACTGCATTTTTTTTACATCTTGGGCATTTAAAGCTTCGATCCATTGTCTTTGGGTCTTAAAGTAAGGTTTTGTCGTAGTATTTTAATCGTAAATTTAATGGCATGTTTGTCAGACACTTCGATTTTTGGTTGTTTTGATACTAACGCTCACCTCACCGGAAAACAAAAGCAGAGCAAAGCGACGCTTTTGGTTTTCCGGTGCAGATGCTTGTTATGCCAATATTTCTTCAATTGGCAGTAATTGCTTACCATGGCGAACGGTCAAAATAGATATTCGTTTTTCTTCAATCCGATACACTATTCTGTAATTCCCATAGATTATTTCTCTATATTGATCTTTGTTGATTTCAGGAACAATTCTTCCTGATTTAGGAGACGATGCTAAACTTTCAACTTTTGAAAATATTTTGTCCACCCAATTTTCAGCGGCAGTTTGTTTATCTTTTGCTATGTAGTTTGCAATTTCGGCTACTCTATCGATAGCCAATGGAGACCAGATTATTTTCATTCAAAAATCCGTTGCATAATCATTTCTTTTGCTTCATCGTGTTCGACTCCTTCTCCATTGTCTATCTGGTTGATTGAAGTTTGTATGTCTGTCAGAAGCTCCATCTTTTCTTGCATTGACTCATATTCATTGACATCTAAAAGAACTGCAACCCCTTTTCCATGCTGGGTAATGACAACCGGCCTTTTGGTATCGTGAACTTGTTTAATAAATGATGCAATCCCGGTTCGAACTTCCGAGAGAGGTTTAATATCTTGGTCGATCCTTAATCTTTGCATTGCATATCTCCTTATTATTTTTTGTACATTTTAACGTACTATATTTGGATACGCAATGTATTTTTTGAGGGCAATCGAGGTAGAACGGCCAGTTACCCGACCGTCCCCTCGCAGATCCCTGCGTGCGGTTTTCCCACACAGGGCTCATCAATAGTATTCGCTTCGTACAGAAGCAGTTTAGCTTCCTTTGCTATCCCCCGCAGTGAGGTTTGCATATGTTCATCAGCCTGTCTTATCTGCATATGTTTCCTTTGCGAGCTACATACTACCGTCATTCCCTTCCCCATGTGATCGGCCCTACCGTCTCAGAGTACTATGGAATGATCTGACTCCCTTTTACCCATCAGATGCTCTTCTTGTGGTTGATACATCTTACCTCCGTTTTGAGAGGAGATAAAAGGGCCTCCCAGGTAAGCGTAGACTCCGGGTTCCTGACACTTCTCTCATTACATGCCACGCTCTAGGACCCCGGCAGTCCCTCCGGAATCTTGCCATTGCGATTCCTTTGTTCTGGCTTCCGATACGTTAAAATCGTCGCCAACTGCATTTTACTCTGACGAGGCTGAATTGCTTAAGGGAGGTACGTCTCCCCTGCGGCCTGCAATGTTCCCTGTGTACGCTTCACGACTGTTGTTCGCCAGATGGCTCCGCGAGTCGCGCAACACTCGGTACGGGCTGCTGGCTAGGCTTTACCCGACAGGGACTTCCTGCTTTATAGCAGGTCACCCTGCAAGAAGCGCCAAGCTGCGCCTGGCGCACTAACGGTAAGTTCTGCGGGCCGCGCTGTTTGCGGGTCCGCAGAAACGTTTTGATATGTCTTTTATATTATTGTTTTTTATATTTCGTGTTAAGAGCAAGCAACCTAATTATCAGATTATAGCCAATATCAGCTAATTCAGACTCTGACAAATTTTCAATATATTTTGCTTTTATTTCCTTCCAAGTAAAGACTACATTATGCTCCCAACTTTCTGATGTTTTTCCGTTTATATTTATTACATCGTCGAGTATTAAGGTGAATGAATCATTATTTTCTTCTCTTAGACTGCAAACAACCCCATTTTTTGCTCTAACACCATCATCTGTTTTCATACTGTGAGGCCATTTTTCTTTTGGGACATATCGTAGAGTTGAGGGGCGGCAAAATCTAAGGGTAAACTTCTTAGAAAGGTAGCCTTCAAGTTACCGTTTATTTTTTTAATGCCGCGAAATTAAAGCCGTCCCTCTCGAACATTTTGTTGTGCAAATTATTCTTCGAATCCAGAGTATTGGACTGGCTTCTTGCCAGATTCTTCAATTAATATAGGATATTCAACCCCAGTTAATGGTTCAAAAGGTTTTTTCCTTGTTCGTGTAATTTTGAATACCCAATGATCTCCATAGTCAAATAAGTAAAACAGACTATCCCCTTTTTTTAACGGATATAGCATATCCAACGTAGTTTCATATATTAAGTCATCTTCATCACTATATCGAGTTCTTTTATGACTACGTTCATTGCGAGAAGTATAGAATTCGTAAAGATGATCATTGTCGAATTGAACATATTCTTGGATCGCAAAATGTAATTCATCAAGCGTTGATGATGAATCTATTTCTATTTTTGATTCCCAGCTAATCTCATCACAATATCCTGACCATAGTACGACTTTCATTGTCCAAATCATATTTTGTTTTATCTCATGTTTTTTATGCAATCGAGGTAGAACGGCCAGTTACCCGACCGTCCCCTCACAGATCCCTGCGTGCGGTTTTCTCGCACAGGGCTCCTCAATAGTATTCGCTTCGTACAAAAGCATTTCAGCTCCAGTACCCTGTTATCCGGGGACGAGGAATCGAGAAACTCTGTAAAAGCCCCTCGAATCCCCGCCAATGAAAACTTTTCCGCTGGCTTCTCCTGTTCAACCACTTAAATACAGTCTTGCAACTGTAATTGTAGAAAGAACTGATCTTCTCAAAGTTACCACTGACACCATAGTAGTTGTAGTGCCCTTGGAGTTTTGCCGCAAATTGCTCCATGATATCAGTGAGGTCCGAAATACACCGATTGCCTTTGATCCATGCCTTCATGTTTGACATTGCCTGTTGGAATTTCTTCCGGGCTGTCACCATCTTTACCAGAGGTTTCTTTTTCCTGCTGAGTATCCAGCGATACTCAAAACCAAGGAAGACAAAGCTCTCGCTTCGTGTCGTTTCGAACCTGGTAAATTTGATGGTCTTTGTTTTATCTGGTGCAAGCTCCAGGTTGAACTTGCCCAAACGTTGAGGGAGTTCACGCTCCACCTTCTTCAATTCATCGCGGTACTGAAAACAGTACACATAATCATCGGCAAACCGAATTAGGTATACGTCTCCCCGGCATCCTGGTTTGACGATTTTCTCAAACCAGAGATCTAGGGCATAATGGAGATAAATATTGGCCAGGACAGCGGAGACTATTCCGCCCTGAGGCGTTCCTGTGACGGGCAATATTACCTTGCCGTCTACCTCAAGAATACCTGCTTTGAGCCATTTCCTCACAAGGTTGAGAAATGACTGATCATTGATACGCTGCTCCAACATGCGCAGCAGCCAATCATGGTTAAGATTATCGAAAAAGCCTTTAATATCTGCATCCAGCACCCATCTGAATTTTCCACGATGGATGCGTTGACTCAACTCAAGGGCCGCAGAGCGAGGACCTTTGCCGCGACGATACCCATTGACTACAGGGGAGAAAATCCTGTTCAAATATTGCTGACAGGATCTGCGCTGCGCAATACTGCACAAGTTTATCGCCGGTTTGTGGAATACCCAAAGGACGTTGTTTGCCTCCAGGCTTTGGAATGTATTGCCTGCGAACAAGTCCAGCCTTGTAGCGTTTTTCTTTCAGCGCTTCTGTTATCCGGCCGATGTTGCCATCCAGATCAGTTCCAAATTCTTTCCAGTCTACGCCGTCAACTCCTGGAGCTGACTTGCGGTTAAGTTGATCGTAGCACCAACGAA
>NZ_KE387001.1:4327-6401 GCF_000429945.1 Desulfogranum japonicum DSM 18378
AAAATCGTCGCCAACTGCATTTTACTCTGACGAGGCTGAATTGCTTGAGGGAGGTACGTCTCCCCTGCGGCCTGCAATGTTCCCTGTGTACGCTTAACGACTGTTGTTCGCCAGATGGCTCCGCGAGTCGCGCAACACTCGGTACGGGCTGCTGGCTAGGCTTTGCCCGACAGGGACTTCCTGCTGGGTGTAGCCGGTCTTCCTAAAAAAACAGGGAGAAAAGAAAATAAGGAAAATTAGCATGATACACAACATCATTTTTCCATGATTTGTCAATAATTGTGTTTTAATGCCAAAAATCGCCATTTTTGACAAATTGTTGAAAATGCCTTTTTTCAAAATTTCGCAATTATAGCCAGATAGAAAAGTGGTTTTTTAATATAGACCGGCTGCACCCCTTCCTGCTTTATAGCAGGTCACCCTGCAAGAAGCGCCAAGCTGCGCCTGGCGCACTAACGTGAAATTAAGGGGCGCGCCAATATCTATTGCCGCGTTAGCGCCGGCAGGGTTAATCGCGTCCCCTTGAATGCCTGGTTATCGAAATTTTTCTTTTGTTTTAAGTGCAATATACTTTGACCTTGATTCACCATTTAGTGGGCTTTTTTCTTGTATGCACCATTCAATTAACTCTTCTACATCAATTTCTATTTTTTTAATTCGATAGGGGGAATTAGAAAGTTTATTAATTGTATCATTTGCATTTGCAAGCCATTCATAATATGTGTCTTCTAAATCCTTTACATCCTCGGATTTCTCTCTTAAGAGTGACCATTGCTCTTTTTTGTACCAGCCAACACCTAAAATTGATTTCTTTGATTTCTTCTTTTTCATTGTTTGAACTATTTTTCCAATCGACAACGCATTGCTAACCCGCTAAAAAAGCGCAGCTTTTTTAGTCGGTGTTCAGCAAATTGTTATGTTTCGTTAATATGCACCAAGCTGATCATGATCAATAGACGCACTCTCTTTAAGCATTGAGATAAGCGGAGCATATTTTTCTTTTAGTAATGGATTAGATAATTTATTAGCCATACCTTGTAAATTAGATGCCAACATTTTCCTGTCTTCATCCGATCTACTCATTTTATAAGGGTCAATAATAACGTATCCATCGACATCCTTTCGAAAATTAGCTACTAGATGATCGGTCATAGCGCCAGGATAGTCGGCAGCTAGATCAGCAAGAACTTTATTTAATTTTGACGAGATTACAACTCTAGATACCCTTGCGATTTCTGATTCAAGGCGATATGCGTTAATAAATGCGGGGCCTATTAATTCATTTTGATCCCAATAGATATCACCAAAATCAATGGCTCCCCGTAACGTATAGCCGCGCTCTATGGCCGCACGCCAGACTTCACGTATATTAGCTACCAAAGCTTCGAGACCTAGAGCCATATCACCAATTATGAGTTTTGGCTCCAGACCAAAAGCTATCGTTATGCTATCCGACACTGTATTAACGCGACATACATAGCGACGAACAGAAGCCCCCGACGGTATCTCTTCTTCTTCCTCGTCAAGCATAGGCAATGCGGATTTAATCGCCAACAGTTTCTCTAAAGGATTGGATTCAACCGCCTTCCAGTTTGCCAAAATATCCTGCGAGAACCCGAGTATGTCCAGAAAGCACACATAACCAACACCTTTAAAATTTCTAACATTACCAAGCTGCAATAGCTCACTCCTTTAAAACATAACGACTGGTATCAGCGCGTTTGCGGAACGCGTAGCGTGTAGCAAATCCGCTGGATGCCTTGGTTGGACGAAGCCGCTATGCGGCAGAAAATAGTGTATATTCCTGTAACAGTTTGATTCTCTAATCATTTACAAAGGAGTATACCATGAACAAAGCAGAAATAAAACGATTCGAATCTCTGTATGAGCGCCACCTGCAAAAGCTGACCCTGCAAGGCAAAAGTCCCAAAACCATAGACGCTTACGGTAGGGCTGTACGCCGTCTGGTTCAGTATTTTGGCCGCTGCCCTGACAAAATCAGCGTGCCTGAGCTTGAAGACTACTTTGCCAAATTGGTCGAAGGTTACTCTTGGAGCACGGTCAAGCTTGACAG
>NZ_AUCV01000083.1 GCF_000429945.1 Desulfogranum japonicum DSM 18378
CGAAGACTCTGCCGAACGTATGATGTGATGGAATTCCATAAGGCAAAGCAAGAAAGGTGCTCAACCATTCTTGCTTGGCAAGTCCGTATTCTTGAATGGGTTTCCAGCCATCTGCACCGCAAATGGTACCGCAGATGGCAATTACAAGAATATCGAGCAGGTTATGTTTGATTTGATCCGTATCTCTGGGGTCATCCAGGGTGGAAAAGTGTTTCACAAAAAGAGAACTTGCTTGTTTCTTCATCTGTAATCTTTTGTAAATCCGAGTTATCAGGGGTGACGAAGAAAACTATGTAACCTGTTAAGACGATAAAAGAAAGTAGACTATTTGCTTGAGTATAGGTTGTTACCCATGCGATTGCCCTGCACTGGAGGGATTCAATTAAAGAAATCCGGTTTGTTTTACGCGTGATTCTAGTATTTCAGATATGAGACTTCCGCTTTGCTGTGGTAGGTAACTATTTAATTTTATGAGAATAGATAAAGACAAACAGCGCAAAAGCGCCCCCTTGCGAGCCAGCCCATCACGATCAACCTCATAAATTAATAAAAACCTTGTTCCCGCATAGAAAGATATATATAGGGCCAACATTCCCCCAGTGGCCAACGCGCTACCGCGCTCCGCTGGTCGCAAGGGGACTTTGGAATTAGTTGGCTACGCCAATCATAAAAGTTGAAAGAGAAAATCTATTCTTGCCTATCAAATTAGCCCAGCTTCTCTTACCCGCGTTCGCAATTCTTCAAGAGTAGGGATGTCCTGTTTGCTCTTGCAGGTGACGATCTGGTCGAGGATGAATTCCCAGACTTTGACAGCGCGTTGTTTCTCAAAGTCTTAGAGTATTGAACGTTTACTTCGCCAGTCACATCGCGTTCTCCGTCACTATGATTGAGCATCAAGCGCGCGTAAAGTTTAGGCAAACCGACTGCTGTGATCCATGTCGCGCCAGTGCGTCTTAAATCATGAGGCCGAAAGTCATCAATGCCGAGGTGTTTACGATTCCTGCGGATTGCTTGGGAGAGGGAGGTGCTGCACATTGGTTGCAGCTTAGGGTTGGGATTCTTTAGGGGCTCAAATAGTTTTGTGCTGCCAAATATATATTCTGAAGCCTCTGTCAAAGGTCTTACGTCTTCGATTAAATCTATAGCATATCTGTTTAAAGGCACACGGTGCATTGTGCGGTTTTTCGTTTCATGGCGTTCCATCTGCCAAACGGCATCTGTAAAGTTGACGCGACTATAGCGGATATTTCGAACTTCATTGCTCCGCTGCATGGTCGCCAATAAAAATTTGAGCGCTTTTGCCGGAACGGGAGAGATGTCCAACATCTCTATCCTGTTCCAGAAGGTCCATATTTCTTCAAAGGTTAGAACTCTGCTCCGCACGCCTCCTTGTCCAAGAGGCTCTATATTTCTGGCAGGATTGATGTTTGTTAACCCCTTCTTTATTGCAAAATCGAAAAGCCGCCTCGTTGCACCAATTGCATACTTGATGGCAACTCTACCGCCCCGTGTTGCAGATTTTATCTTTTTGCATCGTTTGAGAATGTTTTCCTGAATTTGCTCAATGTCATCGACATGAACTTCGTTGAAGAGCTTGTCTCCTATGACAGGCCATATATCCTGTCTGAAATACCGTTCTTCCTCGTCAACGTATGGTTTTTCTCTCAATCGTGCGTAGTGCAGATATTCTGCTGTGAAGTCCTTAACCGTTTTTTCTTCTATCTGTTTGGCCTTTTCGTCCTTCTCTTCCTGTACAGGATCCCGTCCATATTCATAGACTTGCTGGTAAAGTTCATCATATTCATGCCTTGCCCTCCTGATTGACCATTCTGGGTACTTTCCTATGGTGATCCAGCGGCTGATTTCTTTTTTGTCTCCAGCCATATATTTGAAAATGAACATCTTAGACCCACTAGGGTTGACACGTATCCCAAAACCGGGACATCCTATGCACCAGAATGTTTGGCGTTTTTCTAAAGGTTGGAGGTTTCTGATTACAGTGTCGATAAATCTGATGGTATTTGACATTTGACTTCTTTCTGGCTACTTGGCTGGCTACTTGAGATATGTTTCCAAAATGGCCAAAATGAGTAACTATGCGCAAGGTTAAAGTTTTTCTATTCCTTTGTGAGCGCGGCTTTCAGAAGAGTCGAAAAGCTAGAATATGGCTTTAAGACTTATTTTGTCATATCAAACTGTTGCATCCCTTACTCAGTATACGTTACAGAGATTAAGAACCGCTTAAATCTGTCCCCTTTTAATCAGTAGGTCCGGGGTTCGAATCCCCGCGCGGTCACCACTATTCTCCCTTGTAAAACAATGTGTTAATGGTTTTCTGTGATTGCCAGAATATCTATCAAAAGTCTCTGGCTACTTGGGAAAATTCTGCCCATTTTTGAGCAAAATACAGGCTCAGAGTTTTCTGTGGAAAATTTAGTGGTTAGTCGTGCTGGAGGTACATATGGGGATTTTTAATCCATTCGTGCAGGTCACGAAGATAGAAGGCCTTGCGGATGGCATTATGCCTGCCAGAGAGTTTCTGAGGCTTGGGGAAAGTGCCGCGAGCTATGCGGCGGTTTATCTCCTGACGGGAGATGCCGCATAGCTTCACGGCTAATTTTATAGGTATTAAAGCATTACTCTGGATCATCAGCGATGCTGTGACCTGTGCTTCAAAATCGGCCCTAATGCTCTTTTCACTTATAAAATTCTTCATAGCGCATTCCTTTCGGCAGGGCAGTTGCCCCGTTAAAAGTTCTAGTAATGCGCCCTTGAAGTCTCGCCAGCCGTTTTAAACAAGAGAGCTATAGGTTCAAAATCTTTGCATGGCTAGAGCTCGTAAAAACGAGCCCCTTATTATCAGTATACACAGCAATGTTTTAAAATTTCCTTAATAACGGCAAGTTGCTCGGAACCTTGAGCCGCTCTGATGACTTGAAACACTTCTCGTCATATATCGCCTTTTGCTAATAAAAGCCCGAAACCAACTTCAGCCATGATTTGTGAGCGCTACCCTGTCAGTCGGTTCCTATCAAATCATTTTACCCATATGCGCGTCTAAGGGTGCTTTAGCATCCAAGACTTGCTTTTGGTCCCCCACAAAATGATGTGACATGCCCCTGTCTCCTGACGGGGTTACGGCGTTTCACAAGGCTGAAATAGGTCAGCTTTTTAAAATTATCAAAAGGAGATTTTCCCATGACTTTTCAAAATACAAATCAGCAAGCGAACACTTCAAAGCCTACGCATAGCCTTTGGATGAAAGCCGATTCCAGTAAAAAATCGAGCTATGAAAGCATTGGTGTTGCATGGGAGCGCGAAGATGGCGGCTTGTACATTAAGTTGCATGGCGTACAGCTCATCAGTAAAGGCTTTTATGCCTTTCCGAAGGTAGACAGCACTGAAGATCAAGAATAACGCCTGATCTTTTATATAAAGACTCAACCCTGTGCTGTTCAACGCACAGGGTTTCTTTTTGATGGCCCCCGGAATGTTTTTTGATAAAACCATTCCGACCACTACCCCACCCACATGGCCTTTACTTCTAGACAAAGGCCATACCGCCTGCATGATGGCTTTACTATGTCTCATAACAAAGAGATCAGGCAGCAGGCGGTAGAGAGCGTCAGTGGCTCTTATATTGCCTAAGAACGATGCTCTGGAGGAGCGGTTAGTTATGGCAAGGAGGCAGGCAATAGTGCCTTGCCGAAAATCAAAGCGTAGGTCATAGTACCGGAGCGTCCGTCATCGTGAAAAGCACATCGAACAGCATGTGATTTAGCAGGAGCAGCAATAGCTCTGCTATGGGTGAGAACTGCGTTAGCGATGACCGCAAGATGTGTGCATGTAGTACAAATTCTACGAATTCGCCCCACAAGCACCACCTTGACAAGGGAGATGGCTGTCGCTCTCCCGTTGTATCCCTCTTGACCGCTCTAAGCTTCAGAACCAATTGAAAATGTGTCTCTGAAGGCAAGAGCTGTTTGGCACATTGAGGAAATGCCCCCTCAATGCACCACAAACGACTGACCGTTTGATCGTCATTGGGGAGCCTTCAGCGCTGCTCCCCTAACCCCCATCGACCAGAGCTTGGAGAAGTGCCTCTCCATCTGGATTGAACCATGCACCAACCGTCCGCCGATTGGATACCGTGAGCGTTTCGTCGCCCAACCACGACCACTGTTTCGCCAGTAGATGACGACCAAGGAACCGTCCTTGGATGCGGAGCATTTATAAAGGGAAGTACCAAAGTAGTAGTGATTTTAAGGTTAACATATCTATGTCGAGCTGTTAATAAGAGAACCTGATTGCCCCTGATGAAAAATTTCACTTTTTTTGGGGGGTGCTCACTATATGATACACCTCTTATGGTAACCTCTTTGCATGGTTGGCAAGTGAAGTCTAAGGGGCTCCATTGCCTCAATTGTGGCAAAGACGAGGTTGAAAACACAATTAGTTAGGGTCAGTGATTACGTTTGTAATTTGAGCGTATCTCCACTTTATTCTTGCAGATATTGGCTTTCCCTTTTATTTATTTACAATAGATATATTCCTGAAAATTGCCCCTGGGATTATATGAACAAACGGAAAAAACGTAATTATGACGCTACCTCAGACATGGACTAACTATCTGGGGCTCTCTTATCGTACCCCTCCAGAGCTTTTTCAATCACTTGATGAGGTGGTTGATGTTCCCCATGCAGGGGCTTTGCGTGATTGTTTCAGTAAGCTCGGTCTTTCGGCTGTTTTTTGTGTTCAAAATGTTCCAACTGTCGCGCTGCTGGTGCAAGACACCTATGATCAATCAATCGTAACAGAAACACATGCTGCTCTTTGGAACCAAGGGTTAGCAAGCCTTTTTTTAGTTATCTCAGACGATACTTTACGTGTATTTTCTCTTGTAAGAAGAACAGCTAAA
Source organism: Desulfogranum japonicum DSM 18378 (assembly GCF_000429945.1). Taxonomy (GTDB): domain Bacteria; phylum Desulfobacterota; class Desulfobulbia; order Desulfobulbales; family Desulfobulbaceae; genus Desulfogranum; species Desulfogranum japonicum. The sequence goes on from NZ_AUCV01000083.1 coordinate 4,919, forward strand.
GATTCTGATGAGGAATTTATAAAGCGCTGTTTAATTGAGACATTAAATGCGACCTCCGACGCTCTTGCACTAAAAGGATTAATCTCAGGCGCAGAATCTGGTCGTTTGTGGGAATCCCATAGCGAGTTTTTCCCTTCTCAGGAACGGGTTGATAATGTTCTTTTGAATAATTTAAGTGAGTCTTATCGCCGCTTATGTGATAAGGGACTTTCTTCGGACGCTTCACAAGCATTATTAATGCAAACCATGTTTGTCTCCTACCTTGAGGATCGGGGTATCATAACGCCAGAATATATACTTGAGAAAACAAATAACGCGGTTTCAAATTTTGGTGAGGTTCTAAGCTCGGGAAAACCACAACTATTAAACGAATTGTTCGATGCACTACGTTTTAATTTTAATGGTAACCTATTTGTTGCACCGTGCTCTTTTGAACAAACCCAAAAAGTCCCAATATTAAACGATCAACACCTATCTATTTTAGCCCGATTTCAATTAGGAAAAGAGGAGATGGCCGGAAATACTGGCCAACTCCGTTTCTGGGGGTACGATTTCAAATATATCCCAGTGGAACTAATCAGTGCTGTCTATGATCGTTTTTTAGGTGAAAACGAATCTGAGAGAAGGAAACTTGGAGCCTATTATACACCTATGTTTTTGGCTGATACGGTCATTTCTCAGATTTGGGATACGTTAACTCCTGCTATCAAGGATAAAGGTACATTCCTTGATCCAGCATGTGGTTCAGGCGTTTTTCTTGTGCGTATGTTTCAGCGCCTATGTGACCACTGGAGAGCAACACATAACAATCAGAAAATTCGTTGGGATAGCCTGCTTAACATTTTAAAGCGGTTTTATGGATGGGATGTTAACGGTCATGCTGTGCGTGTCACTGTGTTTTCTCTGTACATTGCTTTGCTGGAACAAGTTGATCCAAGGGATTTCACAACATTGACGAAGAAGGAACGTCTTTTACCTGAGTTATGGGGAAAAACATTTGTTGAATGTGATTTTTTTGATAATACCGAAGACGATCAAACATTTGACGTCATCTTAGGCAATCCACCATGGGCAAGTCGCCATGGCGCAGATAGCACTGCAGAAAGATGGTGTAATGAAAGCGGTTTTCCCATTCCAAGCAAAGAGGCTGCTTGGGGGTTTACGTGGAAAGCCCTTTCTCACATTACTTCAAATGGCCTGGTTGCTTTCTTGCTCCCTGCAATGGGATTTCTACACAATCATAGTAATAAAGGCTCCTCGCTACATCATGTGGGTAAGCCATAATTAAGTTTCCCACCGATAATGTATGCGATAGTGATAAGGTTTGGTTTGGTCCTGTATCCACGAGCCCTTGCTTTAGCGGCTTGAATGAGACTGTTCATACCTTCAAGTAATCCGTTCGAGATGTAAGAAGAGAAACATTGGAGAACACCTTCCCAATGGCGTTTGATGGTGTAAGCAGCCTGTTTGATAGGCTCCAGCCGACTGTGCGTGGCCCAGAAGTACCATTTTTTTAAATATTGCTCTGCGTCTTGCGGTTTTTGAGTAAAGAGTTCCTGAAAATTGAGTTTAATCTGATATGCCCGGCTGGTT
>NZ_AUCV01000084.1 GCF_000429945.1 Desulfogranum japonicum DSM 18378
TTCTAGCATACCATCTTGTTCATCTGATTCGACTAACGTTGAAAAAGGCAGGTATTGTGAGTAACTGGGCAAGCATACGTCAGATTCTTTCTACCCAGTGCAGAATGACAATTTCAATGAAGTGTAAGAACGGCAGTACAGTGCACGTGAGAAAAAGTAGCCGCCCGGATGCATCCCAACAGGAAATTTTGTCAGCTCTTGGAGTGCAAAATCTACCAGGTAAGCAGGTGAAGACAACAATATGAATAAAAAGTAACTGCTCACAGAATAAGAAAAAAAAGTAGTGCCATAACGGCACATGCTGAATCGGTAAATATCTGTATTTGCGATAAATTGTGATCCAGTGTCACGAATTTGGGTTAACATTTCTCCTGATGTGGCAAAATCAGGGCAATAATTGAGCAGAAAATGAGTGAGAATTGAGGCTGACGGAAAGGTTGTCAAGGCTTCCTATATAAATCTTTAGTTATGCTTCATTTCTCTTTAGCTCTATCATCTTGATAAAACAAAGAAAGCATTTCTTTGAAAGGCTTTCGTTGTAAATATTGCCAGATATAATCTCGTCGCCCTGTGACTATACCTGCTGGCCAGGTGGTTATTTTCTCCTCAAAAAAAGCGCTGAATAGTGGAAAATTTTACGTGAGGCGGGATGTTAAGATTCCAGCCTCTATGGTTAGTAACTGGTCTGCAGCATGTGAACTTATTGATATTATAGAGGGTTGCCATCTGTTGCTTGTTGTTGTGAGGTAGGTTAAGGTTATCCAGAATTCTTTGCAGGACATTAGCTGTTTTTTGAGGCCCTCTGAGCCTCAACGCTGTTGCGGAATTTCTATAGTTATTACAATTATTAACACAAGTTGTTAGCGACAGCTGAGTTATCCTTCGCGATACATTTACTGTTTTTCTATCTGTTCCGTGAAAAGACCGTATTGTGTAAAATCAAGCAGTTGTTGATCGTTACAACAAGCCAGGTGCACAGGAAACATATTAAGTTGGGGTCTTTCGAGGACGGCTATGATTGCCAGGTGCAATGTATGATTTGTAATCGTGGTGCTGACCAGCGCCATGAACCACGCGGATGAGCGGCGTGAACAAGCTAGCGGCAAGTTCACGACCACTCGATCCGCCTCGTTGTCGAGCGAGAGCCGCTGCGGTCACTCGAATATGGAACAAGCTATTGCAGATGAACACACGGCGATCCACCGTGCGGGAGCTCATCCGCGTGATTGCCGGAGGCGAGAGTGAGCGCATCGGCTCTCACCTCCGGCAACGTGGAGTTGAGCGGTGAGCTGTTTTTTGGGCGAAACCGTCTCGAACGATTAGTTGTGTAATGTATGTCGCTGATATGAAGTAATAAAAATGCAAGATCCTGTGTTTATCTTTGCGTTCCGATACTCATTTCTGAGAGCGAAGATTGAATCTCCTAGAGCGCACCCGTTCTGCTAAAGGGATATCCTGGGATTTATTCTTTTTTTCATTCTTCAGTGATTTCTTTTCTTCTGGTTTCTGTAAATGTGGCTTTGACCCGTTTGGATTTGATGAAATAGCTTGTCCAGATCACCGTGTAGATGAGCTGTCGTGCCAGCCCACCAGTATCTGCTTCATCTTGTCTAAATCCTTCTGGTATAACCATGGTGGCGACTATTTCATCACCGATAGTGACGATCAGGGCAGATAACAGAAAAATAATATAGAGTTTTGGAAAGGTGTGTCGACGTTTAAAATAAAGTACCAGCAAGTAGAATGCGGCGATAAAGAGCAGGCTGTTAACTAAAAATTCACAGCAGATAAGGGCTTGCACTCGGTATCCCAGTTGGTTTCCAAGGAGACCCCATTCCGTTACTGAAAATATATTCAGGAAATCGCGTGACTGGAACAGAATCCTTAAAGGTGTAAATACCAGTCCAAGCCCCGGTATGATAAGCCAGCCACCAAGTCCTTCCAGTTGGCTGTCAACCTGTTCCCCTGGTCCGGGAAGGGGATCATAGAGGTAGATCAACTTCAGAAGCAGTAAAATGCTGCCGATAATTGTGATGAATGCTGCCGCGATCATCAGCCAGTTGATATCATCTTTTGGGGGAAGTTGTGAGGTTGATTCAACTTTGGGGTTGGGCAGTTGAATCTGGTACCCGGCCAGGCTGAGTAGTTGGTTTATATCCTTGGAATAGGTGTCTATGTCTTCCGGCGCGACGTGGTCGCTTCGGGATTCGTAGCTGTAGTCAATGTTTAGTATATTGTTCTCATAGCTAATATTCTGTGTGAAAAGGAATGCCTTATTGTCGATGGTGAATGTTTCGTTTTCAAAAAGGGAGTTTTGAGGGACGATAATCTTCGTTGACTGTTTATATTGCACAGGATGACTGATGCTGTAGGGCATCGTGCGGATAGGTGAGGAGACTTTTTTGATGTGGTCAAGAAGGAGAAACGGCTCAAAATTAGCGTTGACATAACTTTCCTGATCATCACCTATCCAGATTTCGGGTATTGCATATCCTTCTTTAATGGAAATGACATTTTGCTTTTCATTATCGTCAATTCTCATCTCCTCGAGCAGTTGGCTACCGGGGTAGACTTTGGCCGTGTAGTTGAGGTACGATTGCTGGATAGTCTTCAGGTTCGACTCGGAAAGGGATTTACGCATGTCGTCCGCATAATAGTTTGTCATCCAGGTTTGGATACGATAGGTCGTAGGTATTTGGGGATCGGAGATATCGAATGTTTCCTCCACCCTCTTTGAGTGCAAAGCGGTGAGGTCCAATGTCATGTGTGTCAGAGCCTTGCTCTTTTCATCTATAACCAGCGCGTATTCGTAATCCGGCTGGTAGATATGATCCAGTTTGCCGGCCTGATAATTACGGGCAGGGTCCAGCCAGTAGTTTTTCCCGGCGTGGCGAACAAGGGTAATGACATGGTTAAAGGCCAGCGGGGTAGGCAGTCTGTTAAGGATGTGCCTGCCACTGTAGGAGTGCACCAGAGCAGCCTGGGTCTCGATGTTCATGCCATTAAGCAGACTGGCAAGTAATCTTGCTTTATCCTTGCAGTCGCCGAAACGTCTTTCGATAACGATTTCAGGGGCGTTGGGGCGGTGTGAGTTCTCACCCATTTCAAGACCGAGATAACGAATGTCGTCCTGGACAAAGCGAAAAGCTGCAAGAATTCTCTCTTCATCAGATTGGCAGGATTCAGTAATGTTTTTTATGACGGACTGCAATGAGGGTGAGTTGATGATGTTCTTGTACATGGGAAGGGCCCAAGCTACAACATCTGACCAGCTTTTATAATCACTTAAGTAGACTGTGGGGTACGGCATATACCAGTCCGGGGTTGCTGTATCTTTATTTAAGGCTTCTGTATTTTCTTCCAGCCAGACATATTCGGTAATACCCGCTCTCCTGACGATGTTCGGTTCCTTTTTGAAAACGTGGGATTTTATAAACAGCGGGCGGGATGATGGCCACAGCAGTCGGTAGTGACAGCGGGAGACCGGAACGGACCATCCGAAACGCAGGCTCTTTGCAAAATGGCCTTCAAAAACAGGGTTGGCCCCTTTTATTGTATAACTGTATTCGATAGAGTCTCCCACCCGGACATCTTCAACAAGGATACTGAGGGTTTTCGAACCGTCATAAATCTGGTAGTCGAGATCTTCCTCCCGTTGCAAAATGCTTAACCTGGCTGTATCAATTTTGTCGAGGACCGTTCCTTTCCTGTGTATCTTCAAGGAATGGAGCATAATAGATTCATAGAGCGGATCGAAATCAATAGTTATCTGTGAGATTTCCTGGACACCAGTAGGATTGAGAGCTTTTTCTGAATAATGACAAAACTTTTCCTGTCCGTTTTTTTCTACCTTGATTTGATAATCGGTTAAAAGGTAAGCGACACCGCCGCTATGGTCTTCCCGGGGAGTGCTGTCCTGCTGTGTCGCTTGGAGTGGCGCAACCCATTGTGGAACCGGTGTGAATTCATAATCAGCCCCAAAAAGAAGTGAGGCGGAGAGAATGGTTAAGGTAAACAGGATGATTGAAAGAGAGATATGTGTACGCATTTTGTTGTTTTCAGACAGTTATGGAGAGAAGCAATTTAATATTGGTTTAACGTGCGGGTAACTTGGCGGGCGCGTCGTTTAGCCCGGTCAAGTTCACCTGGTTTTTGGCCTTTCCGGTCATAGTTGTTTTTTGAATATAGTGATATTGTTCTTCGCAAATTTATTTCCAACTGGATCGAAACCCAATTTTCTTGCAATAGCAATGGCTGGGTAATTGTCTTTATTGGTCATGATATAGAATAGACTGCTTCCTTTAGATTGAGCATCTTTTAAGGCATCATTTGAAAGAGTGGTCGCGATTCCCAGCTTGCGATTTGATGGATGAACATGAAAACCCAAATTTGCATTGCCTTTTAAATCCTTACGAAAAAAATATTTACCTGACCAATCATTTCCTAATCAATATAAGCGACCTTCGTAGAAATATGGTCTTGCCTCTTCGGATCGTAGCCAGGGCAAGCGCACGAAAATGTCACAGTAAGGTGTATTTAAGACATTATTTCGGAGGCTGCGTTTAAATAAAAATCTCATTAAATCAGATTGTTATTCACTTATATTCGTATAGTTTATATGCACACCCTTCAAAAAAAACATCAATACAGAGAAGGGTTATGAATACAGTACAGCCAGACATTGCCACACATTTCGAGAACTTAAAAGATCCAAGAGTTGAAGGGAAGAGTCGGCATCTACTCAGTGATATCGTTATCATCGCTATTTGCGGTGTAATTGGTGGTGTATCAGGTTGGGATCAAATAGAGATTTTCGGGAAAGCCAAGCAGGAATGGTTTTCCAATTTCTTGGAGCTGCCAAACGGCATTCCGGGACATGATACTTTTCGACGGGTATTATCTTGTATAAATGCCAAGTCTTTTCAAGAGTGCTTCTTGAGCTAGGTGCGCTCAACTGTGAAGGTAACTGATGGTGAAATAGTTCCTATTTACGGGAAAACTTTGAGGCGGTCCTACGATTCCAGATCGGGCAAGGCTGCTATCCATATGGTTAGTGCCTGGGGAATAAAAAATGGACTCGTATTGGGACAGGTCAAGACCGATGAAAAATCCAATGAGATCAACGCAATTCCACAACTCCTGGAACTATTTGAAATTAAGGGCTGTATAGTAACTATCGATGCTATGGGCTGCCAGGAATCGCCAAAATTGGTTAATGGCATAGGCGTACGCCCCTTCCGGTCTGGTGCACACGCACGTTATGTTCACTCCATAAAGTAAATAATCGTTGATACTACCAACATTAACCAACCGATAGAAAACAACACCTTCGATAATTTCGTGTATGATGTCCTTTTCTGGTCTCCAAAAGACCGAAAAATAGAACCAGGTGTGGCAGCAAATGAAAAACTGAAGAAGCTTGCGCCCAAAATATTGAATGCAACTCTGTTTGATTCTGCAATGAATAACATCAAAGCTACAGCTATGAAAAATACCCCACAAACATCCATAGCCACAGTCGCATGTAGATTAGATTTGTCTATTCTTTCATTTTGCATTGTATAAAATTCAAAACATAATCGCGGTGCTTGACGCAGTCAGCATCGCGATTCATGGCGACGAAGTCGCCATGAACGCCGTGCTCTGGGGCAAACCGTAGCGCAGCGTAGGTTTGTCCCTAGCAGCACTTTGTTATGAGCAGGCTTGCTCATGAGCTAATTTATATTCTTCGAACTTGCTATACGGAAAATCACCATCTCGGTGCTCTTTAAAGCTTTTTTCCGACATAAGATCTCTAATTTTCTCCATTTGCCGCAGTATACAAATGGAGAATAATTTTAGTTTCACTTCAAAATCTAGTGTTTCCAATTTTGGTTTATCAAATGTATTTACTTGGGTGCATTCAGTGATTGAAACTAATATTTTGTGCTTTTGCTCCAGATTTCGCTTTATGGACCATTTGTACTCTCCTGGTTCATCATGCCACACAAATTCAGTTTCATTAGCACCTTGAAGTAACTCAGTCATGCTGTTGAGTAATACTTCGATCGGGTTCTCGAAAATATGCGTAGGCCCCATTTGGTAGATCTTTCCCTCCACAAAGATTAAGCATGTGCTCCATCCGTGATTCTCAAGGAAATAGAAAAAATCTATGTCGTCAGGATACTTCATTGCTCAATCCGCCTCGTTGTCGAGCGAGAGCCGCTGCGGTCACTCGAATATTGAACAAGCTATTGCAGATGAACATACGGCGATCCACCGTGCGGCAGCTCATCCGCGTGGTTGCCGGAGGCGAGAGTGAGCGCAGCGGCTCTCGTCTCCGGCAACGTATTGCTCACAGGGCGCGCGCTTCAGGGCAATCGCATGGGTAATAACCTATACTCAAGCAAATAGTATACTTTCTTTTATCGTCTTAACAGGTTACATAGTTTTCTTCGTCACCCCTGA
>NZ_AUCV01000085.1 GCF_000429945.1 Desulfogranum japonicum DSM 18378
CAAGAAAGGTGCTCAACCATTCTTGCTTGGCAAGTCCGTATTCTTGAATGGGTTTCCAGCCATCTGCACCGCAAATGGTACCGCAGATGGCAATTACAAGAATATCGAGCAGGTTATGTTTGATTTGATCCGTATCTCTGGGGTCATCCAGGGTGGAAAAGTGTTTCACAAAAAGAGAGCTTGCTTGTTTCTTCATCTGTAATCTTTTTTAAATCCGAGTTATCTCAGGGGTGACGAAGAAAACTATGTAACCTGTTAAGACGATAAAAGAAAGTAGACTATTTGCTTGAGTATAGGTTATTACCCATGCGATTGCCCTGATTGTTGTCCGAAGAGCAGAGTCAAATTGATCTGTGGCAGATGCTCATGATCTTTGTTTTTGCCGTAACGGACCTGCCTGAGGCTTTTGGAATAACTGGAGATCGATGTACTGTCGTAGGCGAAGTACTCCGTATCCATCCGGCGCTTTCCTTGAAGCTGAAAGAAGCGTAGCCTGGCCTCTTCTGTGATGGAAGCAAAGAGTTCGCTGCTTCTCTGAGATGAAATATTTTCGCCATGGGGATGTCGATGGATGGCTGCCCAGCGTGGGAAACGACTTAGCGGATTCCTATCCTCCAAGATTAGGTAATAAGCTATAGAGAGAATTTGCCTGTAACTCTCGGGAAAACACGCCTTTAAATCGTCTGTCACACCGGTGTCTTTACCAATATAATCGAAAAGATAGGTTGCCCCATAGAAGCTGCGAGCAAGACGGGTAACGGGAACCGGCCCTCGTTTAGCCTTTTCTTCAACGGCTGGCTTCTTTCTTTTGCGGGTGGGAATGATCTTCCGGGTTTCTGGATCTAGCCGTCCAATGCATTTTCGCTTCGCTCTGGACTGCTGCTTCTTCTTATCCCAATAAGAGACTGACTCATACGCATAAGTAACTCCTGTCTTTTTATTGGCCTGATATACAATAGTGGCCATTCGTAATCCCTCCTGTTCCTCGTTACAATAGTATGTATTGTGACGAGGATTTTTGCAAGAGAAATTGGACCTATTCCGTGTATTATTAAGTCATTATTTAAAATTCCTCGTTACATTTTGCCGGGAACTCAGGATTCACGGGGAAATCTACTCCCTGCCCCGGCAATTAGGCATCAAGAAAAAGGAGGTCGAAGCCCGGCTCGGCTCCTATAAGAACCTTTCAACCGTGGATGAAGTCAAAGCCACAATCAAAGGCAGATTATCGAAGTTATTCAAGAAGTTCGCGGAAGAGCTTAATCTGCAACATGAGCAAGAAAAGAAGCCATTAGAGCAAAAACGGCTCAATATGGTCAAACACCAACGCGATCAGCGCGAAAAGCTGAAAGCACAACAAAAAGAGCGCTGGCAGCAAGAAGAGCTAAACCGTGCCGCCCGCATCCGCCCCGGCTTCAAAGGCCTCTGGGATAAACTCACAGGCAACTACTGGAAAAGCCGCAAGAAGAATGAGCGAGAGGCTTGGCACGCCTATAAACGCGACTACAAAGAACGTGAAGAGCTCTTCAAACAACAAATGGAGGCCCGCCAAACCCTACAAATAGAGATCAAAGCGATGAGAGACAAACAGGAAGAAGAACGCAAAAACCTCTTCCGCGACCTCTCCCACGCCGAAACCATCACCACACCAGAAAAAACCAAATCACAGGAGGCAGAACACAAAACCTACCCGGACGATCATCTCGAAATCATCTCAGATGATGCTAGAGACCCTGAATCCCATGAGCAAGAACCAGCTAAAGGCAGCAAGGAAAAAGGCTTTGAGCGGTAATATTTCTGCCAGTATGTTTTCGACAACTAACCAAGTCATAACAAGGGGATAAGGTAGAAATGGGGCAATAATATGCCACTATTATTGCCACTAACTGTGACAACGATAGAGATAGAATTAGTCTTGAACAATGCCTCGATCTGGCAGTCATTAGTTTTTATCGCACCTGTCAGATCGAGCAACGACTATTCCAAAATCATAATTCAATCTCCATTTCACTAAGGAATCTGGAAGGCTGTTTTCTCCATCCAAAAACTTCAGATGAATAGGTCATCGTAAGGCTTTCTTGGGCGCGAGTGATGGCGACAAAGCAATTTCGTCTTTCTTCTTGCATTTCGAGGGAGTTGTCTCCCTTTTTTACGGCGGCCCAACTAGGCAGTTGATCCTCAACTAATCCCATGAGATAAACATGTCCAAATTCCATTCCCTTAGAGGCATGAATAGTGAAACAAGGGATTGCCTCAGGCGGTTTTGGCGGTGTTTTGGAGGTTAAATCCAATTCGTGTAAAAACTGATGTAAGCTCACATCCTCGCCTTCGAATTTTTTTGTAATTTCAGTATAAAGTATTGCCCACACTTCTCGCTCTTCCTCGAATTCGTTGAAAGCATTTTCATCCGGTCGTGAATCGGCTTGACAGGCGTCCGCCCAGTTAAATAATTTTTCTATAAATACGCGGTAGTTAAGTGAATTTAATAGTGGTTTAATGTCTGTTTCGAGTAATTGTCGTGTTCGGGCTTCAAGAGCGTCACGAAGCCTTACTTCCTCAAGCCATGAGCGCAATAAGTCTATACCATCTGCAGATGCACGGGAAAGCACTGGAGCAAGTTCAATGCTGATGCCTTCAAGTTCATAGAAGGCTTTTGAAAGACGCGCTAAGGCTTGCTTGTCTTCGCTTTGATTGACAAGGCGAAGAATAGAATGCAGCATCCTCATTGGAGCGCTTTTAAATTCATTTTTGCGAGCGGCGTAATAAACTGGGACACCAACCTCCTCAAGTTTCTCACCAATAAGATCAAGGAGTTTTTTTGTACGAGCAAGAACAGCGCAAATAGCTAGCTCTTCCTTGCTCTTTTGTGAGATTTCATTCGCAATCCACTCAACTTCCTCATTCAATGAGTTGAAATGAAACACTCGAACTACATTGCCGGATGCTCCCGGCTTAACCGCTTGCAATGGCTTTTTCCCAGCAGAGCGGTTCATATTCTTTTCAATTAGAGCATTTGCTAACTCAATAACTTGCGAAGGACAGCGGTAATTCTCCGGGAGCTGTAATTCGGAGACTCCGAAATCTTTACGTAGTGCTTCAATTCTTTTAGGACTCGCACCATTCCACTGATAAATAATCTGGTCGTCGTCAGCTACAACAAAAAGTGTAGACGGATCAGGCTGAGCTATATGTGATAGAATTCGATACTGAGAATGGTTGGTGTCTTGAAATTCATCGATAAGTATATGTTTATAAACCTTGCGAATATGCTTAACAAGGAAAGGATATTTTCCAAGAAGATCCAAAGATTCAGCTATCAGACTTGGAAAATCAAGAGAATTGGTCCGTCGCAATGCCTCTCTGTAAGCAGCATAGACGCGAGCCAACGGAATAGCATTATCTACATTTCTTTGCTCAAGCAGGACTTCCGCTTGATCTGGTGGAATGCATTGTTCTAGGAGCCTAGTAATCGCGGGCAGAAGCTGGGCGGCTTTAAAATGATCGGGAAGCGAATAAGTTAAATCTTTGCTGAGTACTCCAAGGACGTCATCAAGCAAAGCTTCACGATCAGCGTCATTAGAAAGAATTTGGAAATCTGGGCGAAAACTTAAATGGTTACCATGCTGTTGTAGTAATTCAGCCGCGTAAGAGTGAAAGGTTGTAAGCCGTACCCGAGCAAATTCGCTTGGGACGAGCTGTTCAACCCTGCCTCGCATTTCCGCTGCAGCCTTGTTAGTAAATGTAAGCGCCAGAATTCTGAAGTGTTGACCAGCAGATTGCTCCAGTATACGAGCAATGCGAGTAGTAAGAACCCGCGTTTTACCAGAACCAGGGCCAGCCAGTACAAGTAGAGGGCCCTCATCCCATAAAACTGCTTCTTGCTGATTTTCGTTTAGTGTTGATAGATCAATCATTGGTTTTAATCTCCGGCTAACTGGACAACACGGGTAATGATGTCTTTGATTGTTTGTGGAATCTCATCAATTCCACGTCGCCTGATTTCTGTAGCCAATGCTTGCGCGAAGGCTGGTTTACCGCCTGCATTCTTAATTGCAGCTTTTATCAGTAATTTTGTCTCTTTTGCGGCATCGCCTGCAGCTTCACTCGCGATCTGGCGTTTACGAGTTGCTGTAACCATGTTTTCGATAAATGCTTGGTAACCATTGTTCCAGAATTCATGCTCAACATCAGGATAGGTCAAAGTTCGAGCCCTATCAGCAAGATTTTCCCCAATCTCTAGGTAATTGTTTGCGCGGGCAACATAATCGTTTCCTGCTGAATCTCCGTCTGCCATCAAGAACCACTGAACGCCCAACGATTTGGCGAATTTTATCAACGGTTCACCTTTGTTAATAACTTGGCTTATCTCCAAAATGGAAAAACTGATTTGGTCTTGAGAATAACCCAGTATGTCAAAAATCAGCGGCATGAGATGATAGTCAGATTCACCTTCTACCAAGAGCCAACATCGAGAGAACAGATAATGTCCTCTGGTAAGTCGAATAGTATAGTCGATTGCCTGAAGTTCACGGTCAGAGAACGTACCAGTTTCAACTCGGCCAATTTTAGTTTCCCCATTAACTTTATAAAGTCTACGTAGGGAAAGAATTGGAACCTTTGAGATCAAATCCCCAGAATGACTCGTTACGATAATTTGCCCCGTCATGCTTTCAAAAAACGATCCCAACGAGCGAATGGCTGACGGGTGAAGATGTGCCTCAGGTTCTTCCAAAGCCAGTAACGGTGTAGATTCAGGTGTGTATGCTTCAGCCAAATTAGCTGCTGTAAACGCTTGAAAAAGCATCAATACAGCAAGGCTTTGTGTTCCCTCGCCATGGCGATGCAAGGGGAGTTTTGCACCATAAGACGACTTAAGATGAACCTGAATTTTTCCAACCATATCGAACACGCGGGTCGGAATTGCTTCCAGAACTACTGGATCGCTTGAGTCTAGCGGGACAAGCCGTTTAGCTTCGGCAATTCGGTTTGTCACCTCAGTCAATCCTTCGTTTGCTCCAATTACCTTTGTGTTAACCTCTTGGAGCATTTCCTCGATCCTATCGCGTTCCTCATCTGGAAGCTCGATTGATTTCAGAAAACCGCTCCAGAATTGTCCTCTCTGGCTAAACTCTTGCGAGGCATTACGGATAGCTGAAAGAAAAAAGAGAGGAACAAACCTCGTTATCAGATTAAGAGGCGTTGCGTTTTTTAGTATCAATTCGGCTCCGCTGCTATCTAGGAAAGCCCATGAGGTTTCAAAAGATCCCGACTCCGTCAGATAGCTTCCCTTCGCCTGTAACCAAATATGCTGTATCCCATCTTGGTCAAATTGAATTACTTCGCTCATTTGTTGAACGATGGGATCAGGCCAATCATCTTCCTGTTTTTCCGCAAAATGCAATACGATAGAAATTGGGTCGGCTGTTTGTGGCGTTGCGACTGCATCCTTTAAATGAAAATCGTATTCGGTAAACCGAGCATCCTTTCTGGCGCTGAAGCCACGAGTCAAGATCAAACGAAGCGCCTCAAGAACTGTTGACTTGCCAGTGTTATTTTCCCCAATGAGCACTGTTAAATCTTCAAAGGGCAAAAGTAATGAGCGAATGCCACGAAAATTTTCTATACTGATCTCGACAAGTTCCATAGAGTGATCTCCCGATCAGAGTTACCCGTTTTGCTGATTGCTTTGTGGCATTTCACCCAGATAAGTAATTAAAAAAAAAGTAAAAGTCCCAGTTTTTCTTGTTATACAAAAAGTAAGCATGCTAGGCAAGATTGAATGCAGCACGCTACAGTTAAGCAGCGTGGTTTTAAGCTTGTCCTCAGCAATTACTGAACACATGAATCTCGTTATGTGCTGTTTCTACAGTAAAAATATCGCCGCTCATTTCCATGTCACGGCCCATGCGGTCATAGTCGATGTAGTATGAAAGATGCTCCGGGACTTCGCTTGTGCTGGTGGTGAGCTCTTCGGCATAATCCGCAAGAGAGTCATAGCAGCCTTGATAGTTATCCTCTAACCCCCATGACAAGGACAAGTAGTCACAACGAAGCATGAAACTTGAGTGTTGAAATAGAGGGCGAGTCATAGCTATCCTATATCCTTCTGAAAAAACGGCTTAAATTTAATCATGAAGGAGGATAGCCATGACTCAAGGACAAGATACCCCAGCGATTTCAATTATTCATCCGGTATGTTGCGGATTGGATGTTCACAAAGAGAAAATATCGGCCTGCCTGCTCACCAGGGGCTCCCAGGGCCTGGAGGAATCTGAGGTGAGGGAATTTGGAACATTCACCGATGAGCTCAT
>NZ_AUCV01000086.1 GCF_000429945.1 Desulfogranum japonicum DSM 18378
GATGACCCCAGAGATACGGATCAAATCAAACATAACCTGCTCGATATTCTTGTAATTGCCATCTGCGGTACCATTTGCGGCGCAGATGGCTGGAAACCCATTCAAGAATACGGACTTGCCAAGCAAGAATGGTTGAGCACCTTTCTTGATTTGCCTTATGGCTATTTTTGCCCATCCCCCGATATGGTAAAATTTGCTATCTCACAGATTCAAAGTTGGTTAATTTCGTCAAATCAAATGTTCTCATGAACTCCTCAACATTGAATGGCGTTCCAAGGTCATTGAATTCAAATCGTCCGTAGAGATTTATATGCTGCCAAGCTACCGGAGAAATTTTCTTGATATGTTCAACCGTAATCGTGGAGTTTACGGAATTATCGTCGATCAGACCAGACAGTAGTTCAGCATTAAAATAAATGATCGCATTGGCAATTAGTCGAGTGCATTCGTGAATAATATGCTGCTCGATTTCGCTTTTCACCTTTAGTTTTCCGCCGTTGACATGAGCAATGGCTTTTTTGAGTCGGTGATAAGCTTCTCCACGATTTAAAGCCTTCGTGACATGCTTACGTAGCAGCTTGTTATCAAGATAATCTAACAAATAGATACTTCTGCAAATATTATCGAGTTCCCACAAAGCCTTCTTTGTTCTGTTTTGTCTGGCGTAGGAGCTAAGTTTCCGTACGATAGCCGACTGAGTTGTTTCTTTTTGCCCCAGTGACGCCATGATATGTTGAATATTCTGCCATTCCTCAACAATAAGCTTTTCGTTTACTTTTCGAGCTGGTTTCACCAAAAAATTATCATCATAATGATTTGGAAGTTGAAAGCCTACAATGCTATCCGTTTTTGATGAGAAGTTTCGATACCTGGGCGCAAACTGATAACCAAAGGCGTGGAGAATCCAGAAGTTAACTTGGTTGGTACCGTGTGTATCAACCGAGTGTCGATCAGGGTCAATATCTGTGGTGTTATTGTAGAGCAAATCAAAGACAAAATAACTTTCATGCTCGTGGGTACCAATAACTTTGGCATTGATCGGGACATGGTTACCAATCAGCGTAAGGGCAGAGATACCTTTTTTGAGACCAAAATATTTCGAGGCATGTCTGGCGTTGATAGTATTGCGCTGCGTTTCGAAACGTTGACCATCGCTGCTTGAGTGCAATACATCTGTTTCAATGTCATAATGCCTGAAGATGGAAAGCTTTGCTGTGGCATTGGCAATCAAGTCATTGGCTTCCTTCAGCGTTTCTAATCTGAAGAAATTTCGATAATTCGTTTGAAGATCTTGAGCATCCACGTCGGAAATTTCGCCCATTCGACCAAGGCTCATATTGGTGCCCAATGCAACTATGCAGGCCAATACCGTTTTTGTATCCTTGGTACCCTTCACATACCGATCCAGAACATGAGAAAATCCATCTAAAAATCCAGTTTTTCTGTGGACATAGTTAAGTAAATCAGCGATACCGATTGTCGGAATGGCTTGGTAGAACTGATTGCTTTCTTCCCCTTCGTCACGTTTATATGGTAGCGTCCATTTAAGATTATCGCCTTTGCCGGTGATTTTGATGTCTTTGTTCTCTCTGGCCAAAATGCGTTGATTGACGTACTGAATTTTTTCTTCCAGCGTTATTTTGAATTCGTTCAAAGTTTGCTGGATTGGCTTCATTAAGACCGGCAGGTCCAGTTCAGTGATGATTCTTTCTTTGTGTTTTCTCCAACGGTTGAGCGGGATCAAATAGTCTGTAAAACTGCGATATTTGTTGGTTTTGTGATTAAAAATATCACCTGATTCAAATGCGTTACGGAGCATTTTATATACGGCAAACTCGTATCGTTCCGCAATGAGGCTTTCAGGCGTTTTTTCTGCGTATACGTGTTTTTGTAGTGAGTTGGTTAGGAAACCTACTGGGAAGTTGGCTTTTGGCAGCCGCCTCAAGGTCCGGCCTAATTCAAAGTTGAGCTGAAGAAAGATAACTGCTTCAATTAGCGGAGTTTCTTCTGTATTGCTTGTGAAATCGATTGCTCTGATAATCTGTCGAATATTCTTTTTAATAGATCCTGACAGAGATTCCAGGTGTTGCCATTGGTACTCTTCTCCATCGAATCCGGCAGAATTAATAAAGGTCGTAACATTGGCCATTTTTTCGCGTGCCAACAATTCAAAAGCCCGCTCTCTAATTTCACCAAATGACAGGTTGTCATCAATATCAGGGTTCAGGAAGAATTCTAGAATTTTCCCTGTTTGCTTTATGTCTTTACCTGCCTGAGTTGTTTGCTGGTAAATGAATTCTTTCGCATACAGCTTGGCCTGCTCTTCATAATGACGCACATTGTAAATTAGGGCATCGATAAGGTTGTCGTAGATAATGTGTGTTCTATGATAAGCGTAGCATAGTAAATAAAAATAGGCAGTTGGGGTTTCAAACCTTCGAATTTTATAAACGGAATAATACTCGACCAACGCCGAGTAATACCGGATGCTTTCATTAGAGATCTCAATGCTTGGCAGCCATCTCTTGAAGAAATCATACAGGGGTTTCAACTCATTGGCTCGTGTCGTCTCACGGAGCACTTCTTTATAGCTAAAATCCTTGGGTTCCTTTTTTAGTTGTGTCACCCAGTGCAGACCTGAAGAATCATCCGATAGAATTGAAAATAGTATAGCTTCAACCCCAGGGGCCAGATCACGCATGAGTTGCTGGCCAATTCTTCGCCGTTCTTCGGATAAGCAGTTTCCGATCAGGTCCTGGAAAGTACTATACGCTGGAGGAACAACATGTTGTTTCTCCAGAAAATTAAGCAATTCTCGCAGGATATATACAGGCTTAGCTGATCGGCGGACAACGAGTCCGGCTACATCTTTTAGTACGGCACTGACTTGTTTATCATACCGGCTGAATTTGAAATTCTGGCAAATGAGCTTTTGCTGTTTGAGGCGGGTAGGCTTGCTTGGAACTTTGAATTGGTGTCCCTCATTATCTGGGAAATATGTCCCGATGATGTAGGCAACATCTTCGGCAACTACTTCAGCATCAAAGTTAAAAAGTATACGCTTTGCTTTGAAATAACCCAACTGCAGTACAAAGTACAGCTTGGAGTTAAGTTGCCAATTTTCGTCAATGAGGTGAAGTTCGTTATCTGTGAGTTCGAAGAAATATTCCCTGTCTTCTTGGGTCAGTCGTGGAATTCCGAAATAATTCTGTATTTCAGATTGGGTGAGTATAGATAAGCGTTTTCGGACTGCTTTCACACAATTTCCGTTAGTAATTATCAGTAGCCCGCTTCTCTTTGATGTTGGAAAGCCAGCACGTAAATTGAATCAACGTTGGCCTCGTAACGATAGAGTGCAATATAACCAGTGTCTCCAAACGGGATGATTAACTCACGTAATTCAGGGAGATCATCCAATGGCCTCCCTATCCCCGGTTCAGTTTCTAAAAGCGCAAATTGACGTTCTATCGCTTGACCTGCACGCTTCGCTGCTTGTGGATTTTTTTCTGCCAGAAAACGCCGGCAACGTTCCAACCCTTGCGCTGCACCTTCTGTGATAATTACTCGTGGCACGGTGGAATCTCTCCTTCTTCATCAGTGCCCCAATTGTTCAACCAGATGCGAACTTCCTGTCCTGTCAGATGCCGCCCTGTTTCCTTATAAGCTGTCCAAGATGCTAAGGCCTCTTGTTTGAAATTTTCTCTTGCCTCTTCGCGCTCAACGTAGTCACGAATTGCTTCACGCATGATCCAGTGTGCTGAGCGATTGCGTACATCAGCCAGGTGCTGTATACGACTTTTCATATCGTCATCAAGTTTTACGGATGTTGCCATATTGATACCTCATTATTAATAGGTAGTACCTTTAACTACTACTCTACAGTATAAGCCAGCCATTCATCTTAAGCAAACTAAACAAACATTTTCCTTGGGGATTTTTAGCATATGGCCTATTGCTGAAATGCTATCAACCTCCGGTCAGTCACTTTGTTCCAAAAACCAGGGTTTTGTGAACATTTACGATCCTAAAAAAAATTTTGCTTGAATCAACCAAAATGTGTTCCAAAACCTTGTTCCGCTGAAATTGTTCTGCTATTATACAAATAAAACGTTTTTGGAACATATTATGAGAATAGGATATGCTCGAGTCTCGACTTTGGATCAAGACCCTAGACATCAAATTGATGCATTGAAAGAATTTGGATGTGAAAAGGTTTTCTCAGAAAAAACTTCCGGAGTGAGCAGTGAACGGCCTCAGCTCAAAAAGGCTTTCGAATATTTGCGCCCAGGTGACACCCTTGTTGTCTGGAAATTGTCTCGTCTTGCCCGTTCTCTTACCCAAGTGATCAATACAGTAAAGACACTTGAAGAAAAAAAAATCAGCCTAATGGTGATCACTCAGAAAATTGACACAACCACTCCTGAAGGTAGGCTTTTTTTTCATATGAATGCTGCATTTGATCAATTCCAAAGAGAAATAATTGTTGAGAACACAAAAGCTGGCCTTGAAGCAGCCAAGAAAAGAGGTCGAGTAGGAGGCAGGCCAAAAGCAATGACTGACGAAAAAATACGGATGGCCGAAACAATGTTAAAGGATGCAGAAAACTATCCTTCGATCACTGATATTATTAAAGCATTAGGAATTGGCCGTACAACTTTTTACAGATACTTCCCCCCGGAACGAATCTGTAATTTAAGACCAATGAATTGAAGAAGTGCGGGATGATTGCAAATGGATAACTGGATGCCTTCATGGTGGCGATTAACTTGCTATATGCAAACACTGTTTTTCACTCACACCTAACCCGCTATAAATAGACATTATCATATTATACTACATATTGTTCTGAACAGTAGATATATCAAGTAGAGATAGGTACGCACTCGGCATTAAGAACGAGAACAGTGGCTGATGTTGTCATAATAAATATTTTGGCAGTTGCTGTTGAAGATCAGTCCCCCCTGTAGCTGGCCGGTGTTGCCCCTGTCAATCGCTTAAACATTGCGATAAATGCGGATGCGCTGGAATAACCGAATTCAGATGCAACGGTCTCAACATTCTTGCCTTCCTCAATCATAGCGATTGCATTAACGACGCGCATGCGGTTGCGCCACTCAGTCAGTGGCATTCCTAAATCCTGTCTGCATTTCCTGGCAAGAGTTCTTTCCGTTATACGAGCCTCTTGAGCCAGTTCATTTACTGATCGGTTATCGCTTGGATGTTTTTCCAGATAATTGAGAACATTCTGCAAAACAGGATCATCAGAGGCTGGCAGAAAGGTTCCCGCTCGGGGGGCTTCTGTCAGTTCATCCAAAAAAACTGTAAGCAACCGTAAGTACCGTTGGCTTGTATATTCTTGGGTGCTTTCACGCGCATGTTCCAGGATTGACCGCATAAAAGGTGATACGAGCAAAGCCAGCGACTCCGACGGCAATTTGCAGCACAACTCATTCGTAACATATAAGGATGACTGCAAGACCTCCCGACGATTTAAGCCAAGATGGTGTTTGTAAGGTGGTATCCAGATTCCGTACTGGGGAGGGACAAGATACCGTTTCTCCTTGACCATAACCTGCACCACACCGTTGTGCGAGTATACAAATTCACCCCAGGGATGCGTATGTTCCGGGAATATTGCATCATTTGGCATGAGAGTTGTGCGAAGAAAAAGTGGCACAGGCAGGGAATCATTGAAGGGCGCGTATAGAGTGTGTTTCATGGTGTCACCTGCTCGATACTTTATGTCTGATAATCACTATATACTATTTTTCTGACTTTTGTCATCTTATTACATGGGTGTGCAAATGTATTTCAACTGAAGAGGAACACAATGTATCGCAGCATGTATAGAGGTGCTTTGGCGAATATCCCATTGGCCGTCAGCGCAGTCACCTACGGTGGAGTACTTGGCGTTCTGAGCGGTCAGAAAGGCGTGAGCTGGGCGGAGAGGGAGCATCCGATGACTATGGCATCATTTGACGACGCGGAGTCTCTTTTCTCTGGTAACTCTTTTGCCTTTGGTCTTTTCCTCATATCCATCAAAAAATGAGTCAAATTTAGAATTGTATTTGGCGCAACGCAGTTTCAAAATATTATTGGCGTAGTCCACCTTCCACCAGGCACCGGATCTTTTAAGTCGAATATTGCTGATGAACTTATTGGCACTTTCAATTGCCCCGCTACCAAGAGGATAGCCTCCTCGCCGCAACCGGCCATATTCAATTCTATCTTTATTTTTCTTTAGGTAATTGACCAGGTTAGCTCTCTCTGTTTT
>NZ_AUCV01000087.1 GCF_000429945.1 Desulfogranum japonicum DSM 18378
GAACGTATGATGTGATGGAATCCCATAAGGCAAATCAAGAAAGGTGCTCAACCATTCTTGCTTGGCAAGTCCGTATTCTTGAATGGGTTTCCAGCCATCTGCGCCGCAAATGGTACCGCAGATGGCAATTACAAGAATATCGAGCAGGTTATGTTTGATTTGATCCGTATCTCTGGGGTCATCCAGGGTGGAAAAGTGTTTCACAAAAAGAGAGCTTGCTTGTTTCTTCATCTGTAATCTTTTTTAAATCCGAGTTATCAGGGGTGACGAAGAAAACTATGTAACCTGTTAAGACGATAAAAGAAAGTAGACTATTTGCTTGAGTATAGGTTATTACCCATGCGATTGCCCTGCGCTCCGACCCAAGCGGGATAATTCAGCAACAATCAAGCAATCTTCGGAATTCAGTTTCTCCAGTAGGAGATCAATCAACCTCTCTTTACGACTGCGCCTGCTTGACATCTTGACCTCAAGCCATTCATTGATACGCAATCCATGTTTATCTGCGTATTCAAGTATTTCTAATTTTTGATTTTTTAAGTCTTGACTGTCGGTAGAAAGACGGAGGTAAGCAATAGTATTTGACATGATAATTTATTCTTTGTGATATGTTTAATGTTGGACAAATAATCGTCTCGATCGAAAATAATGTCCCAACATTCCACGCAAAAATCACGTAAAGAAGCAGCATCAAATATATCGTAATATTAGATAATTAACCCATCCATTTGTACTATATCGGCCACTAAGCTTTGTTTCGTTACAAGAAAAATTAAGAATAACCTGTTTTTAATGAGTTAGAGGTGTCTGAAAATTCGTCCCTGATACTGATTTGATTGTTTTTTATTAGATAAAAAACCGATCAATTAAACCATGATTAAAAGTTGGCTTGGCAATCAGGGATGATAGCGTAAATGTCTTTAACTATTAACACAAATGTTCCTTCTCTTACTGCACAGAGGAATTTAAGTAAGTCATCAAATAAGCTCAACACTTCGCTGGAACGACTTTCAAGTGGTCTTCGGATTAATTCTGCAAAAGATGATGCCGCAGGTCTAGCAATATCTGAGCGAATGACATCACAGATCCGCGGTCTGAACCAAGCTGTTAGAAATGCTGGTGATGGGATTTCTCTTGCCCAAACAGCTGAAGGGGCGATGCAAGAGTCAACTAATATCATTCAACGTATCCGAGAACTTGCTGTTCAGTCAGCAAACGCAACAAACTCTGTATCTGACAGAAATGCTCTACAGGCGGAAGTTAATCAGTTAAAACAAGAAATTGATCGGATAGCGGACACTACTGCTTTCAATAACCAAAAAATCTTAGACGGTACTTTCTTTGACAAGCAATTCCAAGTTGGAGCAAATGCTGGTGAAACCATAACTGTTTCTATTGATAGTATGAAAGCCACGGATTTAGGGCTTTATAAAATGACAGCTCTTAATGATCGATTCGATCACCAAGGTACTGGTGGAATTGCTGCTGCTTTTATCTCAGGGGAGTTTCAAGGTGGGTATAATATCCCTGGTGTTAACACGATAGCTACACAGAACGTCACTATCAATGGATATAGGGGTAGCACTGTAATCAATATAGTTCGCCCTGATTCTTCTAAAGCATATCAAATTGCAGATATGATAAATGCGAAATCAGACGAAACAGGGGTAACCGCAGATGCTGCAAGTGAAATGGTAATTGGACGATTGACTGATGATGGCAATGTCAGCATGGAAATTGGTCTTGGAGGTAATCAGGTTACAGTTTCAGCAAATGTTACAACGAGCGATCTCAGTAATCTAGCCAAAGCAATCAATGAAGTTTCGGATCAAACGAATGTCACAGCGACGGTTTCCGGCAGTACCATAACAATGTATGAAAGTGATGGGGAAGATCTGGTTATTGGCAACTTTACCCATCATGACGTATCTGGAGCATCAATATACGCTACTGGAGCGGCAGATCCTGATATTTTCAGTGTTGGAGCCGTTAGGTTGATTAGCGGTGATCGTGATAGCTGTAGGGTTGCTGGATATGTAGAGCTTTATTCAGAAAAAACGTTTACTGCCTATTCAGATATTAGCGGCAGTACCATTTTTAATGTGAATGCTGGAGAAATTAAAACCCCGGATGAACAAACGGTTTCTAGCATTGACATTTCCAGCGTTGAAGGTGCTAGTGATGCAATGATGATCTGTGATGCTGCATTGGGTCAGATCGATTCCCAACGAGCAGATCTTGGTGCCGTTCAGAACCACTTTGAATCGACCATCTCAAACCTTCAAAACATAGTTGAAAATGTATCAGCAGCACGTTCAAGGATTCTGGATGCGGACATAGCAAAAGAATCATCGCAAATGACAAAACAGAGTATTTTGCAACAAGCTGGTACATCCGTTCTATCCCAGGCGAATAGTCAACCTGAGTTGATACTCAAGTTGCTGACTTAATGATGTTACAGAATTTTTTCACCTCCCAAAACTTCTCGAGTTCACAGTCAACTTCACACCACCCTCCCACTTTTATTTCCTTTAGTTCAGAGAAGGATATGTAACCCCATTCAGCACAATCAATATCGCCATTTAAGACTGCATAACCGAAAAATGTATCTTTTCCGTCAAATTCAGCGATGTACCAATCGCAGTTGCCGATGAAGAAATGGAGATAAATCAGTTTGTCCTGGGCTGGAATGTGATCAGTATCGTAGAGCCAGGGTATCTGGCTGAGTCTAGCTTCAGTAGGAATGTTCCACATGATTTCAAGAAGATGAGTTTCTTCTAATTATCATTGGTGGAGCAATTTGTGGCACTGGCGATAACGATGCGTTCCATTACCCCTTTAACTATCTGATTTTACTGATTGACAAAAAAGGCTTTGATTGATCTTATGTTTCTAATATTTCAACAAAAAAGACAATCAGATACTGGTTGCTACGTTGTAGGGGTTAACGGTCGTTTTTTACTCAATTGTTGTAAGCCTGGCAAAGTTCAATAGAAAGTGTTGATGGAGCAAATAATTAGGTTTTGATGATACTAATTACCTTCAAATGTCGTTCAAAATAGGGTGAAATTGTGATGGAGAAATCTAGTTTTTCGGGTGCGGCTCGGATAACCGATGAAGGCATCAAAAAACATTTCAAAAGCTATGATCCTGCTAAAGTGTTGTTTGAGCTTGTATGGAATGGATTAGATGCTGGAGCTAATACCATAGCAATTTCTATCAAGCGGAACGATTTAGGAGGTCTTGAAGGTGTCTCTGTGTTCGATGACGGTGAAGGTATTGATGTAAAAAGTTATGATGACAATTTTGGGAAATTTAATGAATCTTCAAAAAAGTTAGACGATGATAAACATGGGTCTCATGGTAGGGGACGGCTGTCGTTTCATAAGCTTAGCGATACAGCAACATGGTTTACTCGAAGAGATGATTATGATGCGTTAATAACGATTAATGGGAACTCAATAAAAAAATTTGCAGGAGCATATATAAAAGAATCTGAGCAACATGATAAAGTTAAAAATGTTACGTCTGGTACATGTGTTGTATTAAGCGGATTCACAGATAGTTTAAATTTACCTTCAGATCAGAAGTTAACAGAGCTTTTGAGCCGAGAATTTAGTTGGTATTTAGCTCTAAATCCAAAGCGTAAAATATTATTAAATAATCATAAAATTAATGTTCCTGATCATGAGGTACATAAAAAGATCTTTGACGTTGATGAATTTCAATTTTCCGTAAAAGTAATTAGGTGGGATAAGAAACCTAGTTCTGAGAAATCATATAACTATTTTGTTAATAGCCAATATAAAGTAATTCAAAAAGAGCTAAGCAAATTTAACAATAAAGTCACTTTCCATACCAGTGCTTATGTATTCTCTGAATGGGTAGATCAATATAATCCGGAAATACTTCATATTGATCCTCAATACGCAAGTACGGTAAAAATCTACAAATCAGTAAAGTCGGCATTATCCAAATTCCAAAGAGACTTATACAATGACTTCCTCAGAAAGCATGTTGATAAAGAGATTGACCGTTTTATTGAAGATGGATACTTCCCAACTTACAATGGTGTTGATGAACATTATGCTGACTGGCGTTTAAATAATACAAAAGATACCGTTAGAGAAATATATATTGCTGATCCAACTATTTTTAATAAGTTAAAAGCTAAACAAGCTAAAATATTGATAAGGTTGCTGGATAGGTTGTTGATTTCAAGTGAAAATGATTCGGTTTTTGAAGTACTCGACGGAGTGCTTGATTTGGACTCGGAGCACATGGAGAAGCTTGCTGGACAGCTACAGCAAACAACAATAGAGAATATTATTAGTACAATTTCGACATTACAAAAAAGAGAAATAGCTGTTTTTAAACTTCGAGAGCTAATGGACAAAAGATTTGCAGAAGTTCTCGAAACACCAGACTTGCAACATATTATCGAAAATAATACTTGGTTATTTGGTCCTCAATATTCCACTTTGGGTGCTGAGGAAGAAAGTTTTACCACTATCGCTAAAAATCTACGTGATCAAGTAAATAATATCGAAATCGTATCGGACGATGACATAGCAAAAGGAACTGATCTTGACGGGGTTAACAGGCAAGTTGATTTATTTCTAGCCAGGAAGATGCCAACTTTTTCATCTTTAGGTGAATCTTACTACAAATGTGTCATTGTTGAGATTAAAAGGCCAGGTATATCTTTAAATAAAAAACACCTTCAGCAGCTTGATGATTATGCAGAAATAATTGCTAAACATCCTGCATTTACAAGCACAAAGATGACTTTTGAGTTGATCTTAATTGGTAGGAAAATATCTCGTGATGATTATGCGATCAAACAAAGATTTGAAAACCTTAAAGACAAAGGAGTAACTGGGTTAGTGTCTACAGGTCGTATTAGTTGTTTTGTTAAAGACTGGTTTTCAATTTTTGACGAATTTGAATTGTCAAATAAATATTTACTAGAAACTCTCGATTCAAAGTTAAAAAGTCTATCAAATAAGCCTACTGAAGAATTGGTTGAGGAACTGCAAGCATAACCTCTGAATTGATCCGGTCAGCGAATATGGATAAAAAGTCACTAAGTGAAAGAGATATTTGTACTAAGTTTATTACCCCAGCATTGGTAAAAAGTGGCTGGGATATACTCAAACAAGTGCGAGAAGAAGTATCTTTCACCGATGGTCGTATCCATGTTCGCGGGAACTTGACCATGCGCGGTAAACAAAAACGTGCTGACTATATCCTCTATTACAAGGCAAATATTCCTATAGCTATTATAGAAGCCAAGGATAACAAACACGCTCTTGGTGCAGGAATGCAGCAAGGGCTCGAATACTCTGATATCCTAGATATTCCCTTTGTCTTCTCCTCCAATGGAGACGGATTCCTTTTTCATGATAAAACATCGAAGTCGAAAGTTGAGACTGAGCTTACCTTAGAACAGTTTCCGACCTCTAAAACCTTGTGGTCAAGATATTGCTCTTACAAAGGGATCGTAAAACCAGAGCAAAAGAAAATTGTTGAGCAGGATTATTTCCTTGATGGTTCAGGTCGCACACCAAGATATTATCAACAAAATGCCGTTAACAGAACGATAGAAGCCATAAGCCGTGGCCAAAATCGAATTCTTCTTGTAATGGCAACAGGCACAGGTAAGACCTACACCGCATTTCAGATCATTCACAGGTTATGGAAGAGTGGGACTAAAAAACGTATCTTATTTCTTGCTGACAGAACCGCTCTAATAGATCAGACACGTCGTGGTGATTTTAAACACTTTGGCGAGTCAATGACTGTTGTTAAAAACAGAAAAGTTGATAAGGCATATGAGGTCTATCTCGCTCTTTATCAGGGACTGACAAGCGGTGAAGGTGAAGAAGATGAAAATGCTAAGAACATTTACAGACAGTTTTCGCCTGATTTTTTGTAACTGATCACAGGGGGCTCAGGTAGCCTGCCTGATCCACTGCAAATCGGGTTGCTGGTCTTTGAAATAGTTTTCCATGGCGTCGACCAGGATTTCGTATGTTGACTTGCCCTGAAGTCGACAGGTCTGCCTGAGTGTCAGTATACGTTCGACCCAGCGGTTACCCTTTTCAGATTTGGTGCCTTGGGAACGTTTACGCCAGAGAACCGCGAAACGGATCATGCGCTCTGCAAAATTATTTGTAGGGTCTACATTTTCTTCGACAAGAAACGTGAACAGCGAATCCATTTCTTTCTCAATATGCCGGACAAAGGTCCCCGCTTCACTTTCGCAG
>NZ_AUCV01000088.1 GCF_000429945.1 Desulfogranum japonicum DSM 18378
AAATATATCGAGGAGGATTTGCCGATTGGAAGCGGGATGGTTGAGGGAGCCGTTCGTAATGTAATCGGCGAACGGCTGGATTGTTCTGGGATGCGTTGGAAACCTGAACGAGCTGAAGCGTTGCTTCACCTGAGGTGTATCGAACTCAACGGCGATTGGGATCATTTTTATGACTGGGCATATGGCCAATGGGTCAAGCGAATGCAAAGCGAAGAAAGAAACATCCAGGTGAGATCAAGTAAACCGTTGGAACTACCAAAGGCTGCGTGAATTTTATGCTTTATGGGAGATCGGCTGCACCCATTCGGTGATCGGGAACGTTCCTGGCAACTTCGTCGCCATGAATCGCGGTGCTGACTCTGCCAAGTATCGTAACTGATGACAGGTACTCCTCGGAGTTTCCCGATGGTCGCTTACCTCTTTGCACGACCGAGGTTTCCCGCATAGAGAGCCTACCGGAATCTTCGCTTATATGCGAGAAACCGCGCTTGCGCAAATCTGAAGCATCTGCGACCGGTTACAACTCGGAACTAATTGAAATATCAGTGTTGTTAACCTCGTGATCAGTTACATAAATTTTGCTTTGCGAAATGTAGTGCAAGGCATTTTGCATCTGAACACCGCGATTATATCAAGGTGAAGTGTTTATGCCAGGACAACGAATTAGAAATGATCAAAGCTTTGAGTGTGAGCCGCTCAAAGGAAAGAAGATTGAGTATTTTTCCTTTTTTTATTCGGACGAATCTTTGAGAGATGTTCTTATGGTTCTTTTGAAGTTACAGGAAATTGAATCGTATCAAAGGTTTTTCTTAGATGCAACCCTTGGTTTTTGGGAAAAGTGGGATTATGAAAATACGTTTCTCGATATCGATGATTTAAAAACTACTGATTTGTGTGATAAATACAATTTAAAAGGTTTAGTGGTTTCTAGAATCTCATGTAAAGGATCACATGAATAATTCTCAAGAATAATATTCGAATTCACTAACGTAAACCTTCAGTTAAAGTATCAGGATGAAAATGATAGTGAGTCCGATATCGTTATAGTACAGTTTTAAATGAATAAAGTAATAATTTGTTAAATTATTTTACAATAAAACCAATATGATGAATAACAATGGTAGTTGTTATGTGATAATAGTTTTTTTATTATAATGAAAAATAATTATGACCTCTGGAATAAATGAGTAAAATTATTTTGAAAACAGAAAGGCTTAAATTGGAGATGATAAATGAATATCATTTTGATAACTTGTGTAAACTCCTTTCAAATAAAAAAGTACATAAATATTTCCCAAAGGTATTAAGCGAGATTGAGTCAAAAGAATTTTATGAAAAAATTCTGAGCAGGTATAAAGCTGATGGATATTGCTTTTGGGCAGTCATTCGAAGAACAGACAATGAATTTCTAGGGATATGTGGAATTTTAAAACAGAAAATTGATGGTCAAGTTGAAAGCGAAATTGGATACAGGTTATTAGATGCTTTTTGGTGTAAAGGATATGCTACAGAAGCGGCAAAAGGATGTATTGACTATGCAAAAGAAAAATTGACTAAAAAATCTGTGATATCACTTATACGTTCGGTGAATTATCCTTCGATAAGAGTTGCGGAAAAGAATGGATTTCAATATGAAAAGGATACGATTTTTCATGAATTGTCACATAGAGTTTATCGCTTAATATTAGTGCCATAACATCTGAATCAACGGGACACGGTAAAGCGTTGTGTCAGCTATTAAAGCGTTAAAGGTCAATCAGATTGAAAAAAACTATCTACATGTTAATTGGCCCAAAGGGCTCGGGTAAGACATACATTGGTACTCTAGTCGAAAAAAATACCGATATTTTCTTTTTGCGTGTGGAAAATATTTGGTTGACATTAAATCACAAAGAAAATGGTTGGGAAAAAATCGAACAAGAAATAGATCTGACCTTCAGAAACTGCAACAAAATTATGATTGAAAACCTTGGGGCGGGGGAGGACTTTCATCAATTTTACGCATCTCTAAATAAAAAATATCTTGTTAAACTCATTCGTATTGTTGCTAATCTTGATATTTGTCTAACCCGTGTCATGAGACGAGGCAATGAAAATCATATTCCAGTTTCAGATGATAAAGTAATTGAATATAATAAAATTGCATCTCAGGTGATTTTGGATTGGAATCTTGAGATTGACAACAATGGATCAGCTACCGATTCAGAAATTATTATGGCAATTAAAAGTATTTAGGTATATCTGTCAAAGATATAAGTAAAAGACGATATGTGTAAAGAAGTCCTTTGGTCAAGATATGGGTAATGATAATATACTTCTTAAATATTTAATTTTTTTTATTGGTGTTTTTGTTTTGATATCATCATGTTCAGATGAAGCATATTGCAACGAATTGTCTGGTAATTCAAAGTTAGATAAATATATAATAGCATATGAAGAGTTTGGAAAACTTGACTATTCTGATTTGCCTACATATCGAGATGATGCTTTTCAAGATCTATTCAACAAAGATTATGTGGCCTCAATATATAATAGCAGTCAATCGAATCAGGAAAAACGTAAACTGTTAACCGAAGCCTCCATTATGTATTCTGATTTTTCAGGGATTTATTTAATGAAAAACTCTAGATTATACAGGAACGAAACTGCAAGAATTTCAGTTTTATCTACATTTTCAATGATTTTAGCTTATGAATTGATGGGCGATGAATTAAAAAAGCTGAATACTTCATTTTCTGATGACAAAGTTATGCTATTCGTTAAAGGGTTAGGAAAAGACTTTTGGGCTATGAACTACAAGGCAAACGATGCAAAAATACTAGATGTTGACACTACGAATTACATAAATAATGAAATGGCTGAACTTCAGCTAAGAGTATATGGAATAGAATTCTTAAATTACAAAAAAAATATTAATAAAATCGAGAAATTATTCTGACCTGTAACTGGTCGCAGATGCTTCAGATTTGGGTGAGTGCGGTTCTTCGCAGGCAAGCGAAGACTCCGGTGGGCTATCTATGCGGGAAACAGTGATCGTGCAAAGAGGTAAGCGACCATCGGGAGACTCCGTGGGGTACCTTATAGTAATTCATAGCTTTTATCTTTATCTTTTAAAAATACGAATTGTTATTGTTGATAACTGAGGTGTAATCTCTATTTTTGGGAAGACATAGAATTTCCTCTGTTACGAATATGGTACCTTAACGTGTCAGACCGATGGTGGTAATTAAAATTATGACTGAAACATTCACGCTGCTTATCATATCAGCTACTTTCTTTCTTGCCGGTAGCGTCAAAGGCATTATCGGGCTTGGTCTTCCCACGGTAAGTTTGGGACTTTTGACTGCGACGCTAGACTTAACCACCGCTATGGCGCTTTTACTTATCCCATCATTCATCACAAACATTTGGCAAGCTGCTGTCGGCGGAAATGCTAAGATTATTTTTATGCGCATCTGGCCTTTCTTATGTTTGGCAACAATAACAATCTGGCTCGGTTCCACTGCTTTAAAAATAGTGAATCCATTATATTTATCGGTTTTACTTGGTGTGTTACTGATAGCTTACGCTTTCTTAAACCTTTTGGGTTTTAGTCTTTCCATAAGGCCGTACAATGAAAAGTGGATGGGGCTATTACTGGGCACAGCAAACGGTATGCTTACTGGCATGACAGGCTCATTTGTAGTCCCTAGCGTCATGTTTTTGCAGGCAATCGGTCTTCCCCGAGACATGTTTGTCCAGGCTATGGGCATGTTATTTTCTCTTTCTACTATTGGGCTCGCCTTTTCTCTCCAAAAGCTTGAGTTTCTGACTCCCGAACTTGCCTCTATTTCAGCTTTAGCCGTCATACCGTCACTTATTGGAATGGTGCTTGGTCAAAGAATAAGAAAATCACTTTCGGAAAACAGATTTAAAAAAATATTTTTCATATCAATTTTTATTTTAGGCCTATTTATCATTGGCAAATCAGCATTCGCTTTGAAAATGTAAAGGAAACAACAACGTCTAACCACTTAGAAAGTAACTGATCACGGGGTTAACAACACTTATATTTCAATTAGTTGTGAGTCGTAGCTGGTCGCAGGTGCTTCAGATTTAGGCAAGCGTGGTTTTTCGCAGGTAAGCGAAGGTTCCGGTAGACTATCTATGTGGGAAACCGCGATTCAGCAAAGAGGTAAGCGACCATCGAGAGATTCCGTGGGGTACCTGCGATCAGCTACAGGTAAGTAGCAAGATAACTCAGTGTCCATTGTCAATTAATGTGGGCCGTTATAGATAGGCAGAATGATATTTATGGCCGCTATCCTTTGAAGGTGTGTTTCTCGACGGCATTGCATCTCAAACAAGCCTTAGATAAACAAAGGCAACAGGTGTTCTAGATGTCTGTTTATCCCACAAGTCGACGGCATTCTCGGATGTGATCTTTGTCGTCTCTTTTGGAAGAGTTGCCATTTATGGACAGACGCTATCTCATCATGAATATATCTTGAAAAGTAGCTTTTCCCCGACTTTTAGGTGAAATATTTTGTTTTTATTTCAAGAGCGTTGTTGATTGCCGGTGTGGATGGCATGGATGCCGGCGATGACAAAATCTGCTATTTTATCAGCCAATAATTTAAGAAAGTCGCAGTCAAGCCGCCTGCCCAACATATGTTCGATATCTGATTCTTTCATGGTGACCAGGAAACGGCACTGATTAATCAGGCTGAGTTCACAAATACGTATGGCCAATTCATCTTTATGGTCATTGAGTAGTTCACCGATTAACTTATACAGTTTTATCCTCCTCGGTTGGATACTGTCGTGCCAGGCATCCTGTATAAGGCCTGTAGGCTGTACCAGTTCCAACAGATACAATCGACTGAATGTGCGTAAGTCGCCGGTATCAGTAAAACTACGAATGAGAATACGGATATATTGCCGTAACCTCGATTCCGGGGGATCGTCGGCAGGTATGATTTCAAAGGGATCAGGCAGCTTTTCTAATGCATGTTGCCAGACCTCACAGTATAAACTTTTTTTGTCTCCAAAATAGTAGTTTACCGAAGCTACATTTGCCCCGGCCATTTTGCATATTTCAGCGACCTTGGTGTCCCTGAAACCCTTTGCCGCAAATAAGGTACAGCCTGCATGAATAAGGCGCAGGCGTGTCTCCTTTCCATCTTCTCTTTTAGCCATAGTCTATTTTCTACAATATAAAGGCGAAAAAAACATCGTAAATTTATTTTAAATAATTATTTTAAATAAAGCATTGAAGTAATAATTTGGCAATGCTAAAAGTAGTCGACAATAAGAAAGATGACTGAATTGTTATAATTTTTTATTAAAAATCAAACTGTTAAGTTGATATTGAAAATAAATATGGCAGGAGAAACAAATGAAATTTAAAATTTTCGTCGGAGTCATGGTGCTGGCTCTTGTCGGAACAGGCTACTATTTTTTCACAGGCCAGGAGCAGGTTGGGCCGGCCCACGCAGAGTCCCCGGCCGGACAGCGTCCACCGGTCGAAGTATCGATCTATACGGTAAAACCGCAACAGGTAACCTTAACGGAAGATCTGCCTGGCCGCACCTCGTCGTATCAGATTGCCGAGATCCGTCCCCAGGTGACCGGGATCATCATTGATCGTCTCTTTACCGAGGGAAGCGTTGTCAAAGAAGGCCAGCAGCTCTACCAGATCGATCCTGCGGCGTATCAGGCTGCGTATGACAGTGCTGTTGCAGACCTGCGCAGTGCAGAAGCCAACCTGAAGTCTGTTGAACCAAAAGTGGAACGCTATCGTGAGCTGGTTAATGTTGGTGGTGTCAGTCGTCAGAACTACGATGATGCGGTGGCTTCCCTGGAACAGGCAAAAGCTGATATAGCCGTTGCCAAGGCCGCAGTGGCAACAGCCAAGATCGACCTGAATTATACCAAAGTGTTTGCTCCCATTTCCGGTCGTATCGGGAAGTCAAGCGTAACCAAGGGTGCTCTGGTTACAGCCAATCAGTCCACAGCCCTGGCCACCATTCAGAACCTGAGTAGGATATATGTGGATGTCAGCCAGTCCAGTGCGGAAATCATGAAGCTGCGCAGGAAGTTTTCAGGCAGAGAAGAGTCGAAAAAGGTAACGGCGGAACTCTTTCTTGAGGGAGAGAAGGTTCCCTATGATCAAACAGGGGAAATCCAGTTTTCTGATGTGACGGTGGATGAAGGTACAGGCATGGTCCAGTTGCGTATTCTTTTTCCCAACCCTGATAACTACC
>NZ_AUCV01000089.1 GCF_000429945.1 Desulfogranum japonicum DSM 18378
CAGACGGTTCAGGAGCAACTGCTGCAGACCGGTTTTCATACCATCACCAATCATGATATGCTGCCATATCATTACATGTTGACAGCTGTCAGATAGTGCCTGTCCATACATGGTCTCGGAGTTTACGCGTACCTCAACTTGAGTAAAAAACCTCATTTATGGGCAGACAGCAGAGAGTAGCTACCCAAAAATACCCATCGTATTGTATCACGGTTGCATAAACGTTGTGGCCAGTCCTCCCTGAGAGGTTTCACGGTAGAGAGAAAGGATATCGTGCCCTGTTGTCAGCATGGTTTTCACCACCTTGTCAAAGCTTACCAGGTGATGACCATCGGTCAACAGGCTATACTCTGCACAGGCCATGGCCCGCACTGCAGCAAAAGCGTTTCGCTCAATACACGGAATCTGCACCAGGCCCTGCACAGGGTCACAAGTCAAACCGAGATGATGCTCCAAGGCCATTTCCGCAGCATACTCTATCTGCCTGGGTGAGCCGCCAAGAATTTGTGTAGCTGCACCGGCGGCCATGGCACAGGCCACGCCTATCTCGCCCTGACATCCTACCTCTGCCCCGGATATGGACGCATTGCTTTTAACCACGTTGCCAATAAGCCCCGCCGTTGCCAGAGCTTTGATGATAGATCGATCGCTGTGCCGTTGTTCATACGACAGGTAATAAAGAACCGCCGGCAGAACACCACAGGAACCACAGGTGGGAGCGGTGACAACATAGCCGCCCTCCGCGTTTTCCTCTGAAACGGCAAGTGCATAACTTGAAAGCAGCCCTGTTCGGGCCTCACTTTCTTTCAATCTTCTGGCCTTAACCATGAAATCGCGCGCCTTCCTCGGCAGGTTTAGCCCTCCCTGGAGAATACCGTCAGTCTTGAGGCCCCGGTCAATGGCCTCCTTCATTTTATCCCACATTTCAGGTAAAAATGAGGTGATCATATCATCACCCTCCACCTCCTGCACCAGCTTCCACAGAGGATTTCCCGTAGTCTCCGTCCACCTGAGAACATCAGCCATGGAACGTTGCCCATAGATATGCGCATGCTCTGCTTCTGCAGCTCTGCTCTCGCAGTTCTCCACCACCGACAGAAAACACAGTCCAGTCTCTGCAACAGGCTCCCGAATCATCAAGAGCTTCAAAGTACATCCCATTAGGATGACAGGATAATGAATCACTGCTCCAGATAATTTCGCAGGGTACCGGCTCAATGACAGTGATGATGGCTTTGTCTTCTAAGATGACCTTTCCCGGTACGGCTGAGACTACCATACAGGGTAACACGGTAGGCGGTTGCTTCGGGGGATTTCTCCTGAAAAATACGTGCTGCATTACGCGGCCCTATTGTATGGCTTGAAGATGGCCCCATTCCATACCGATAGAGATATTGTAATGATTGCATGGGCGTTGTTTATAAACCTGGTGATTATATTATTTTCCCCGAGTTAACACTGATAGTAATAGCCATTTCTAAAATTCCTCTCTCAGAACATTTACGGGTTACAATTTCTTGTTAAAACATTTATTGTATCCAGATAAGATTACAGGAGAAGTTTATCAAATTTCATTTTTCCAACATCACGAAAAAAACTCTTTTCCATGAAGCTGCATTATAAAACAGCGGGCTTACTTACAGGCGTCATTCTTTTCTGCCTAGGTACCATCTCTGCTGTTATATGGCAGGTTGTAGGTTCAAGCTATGAAAAGTTTGAGATTTCTGAAGGAGAAAAGAATATTACCAGATGCTTTTCAGCCCTCTCAAGAGAAATTGAACACCTTGAAACAACAACCCATGACTGGGCTTCCTGGGACGATACTTATTCTTTCATCGCTGATGGTAATACAAACTACATTCGCTCAAATCTCATCACCCAAACATTTATTGATAATAATCTTAGCCTTATTGTTCTGACAGATTTAAAGCTTCATCCAACCTGGGGCAAAATCTATTCAGACGACACCCTGAAGGAATATCACAATAGTTTACTCCCTTTGAATAGGCTCGTTGGAATTTCGACTGCAAAATCCACAACTCAGCAGAATATCGCGGGGTTTCAAAATACACATGAAGGGGTAATGCTCCTCGCAGTCCAACCAATTCTACATAGCGATAACAGTGGCCCTGTGCGTGGTTACCTTGTTATGGGCCGTTTTTTTAATCATGAGGATATTGAACTACTCCAAGATCAAACCCAAGTCAGTCAGGAATATTACGAAATTCATAAAGTGAGAACCCTACCGCATCTACAACGTATTTATAATACCCTTCTGCAAAGCAGAAAGGACGTATTATTCCAACGTAGTGACAATGAATTATTTACCTACGGAATAATATCAGATGTGTATAAAAAGCCACTGATGCTGCTAAAAATCACTCTTCCACGGGACATTTACAAAAGTGGCTTACAAACGGCTCTATACCTCCTTACCGGGATGACAGTCGTAATCCTGTTCAGCATGTTCATACTGTTTCTCCTTATTCAGGCACAAGTAGTTCGACCAATACAAAACCTTACATGCGACATTGTGTCCTTAAGAAAAAGCGGCAAGTTATCCTCTGGACAACCTCCCTACGAAAACGATGAAATTTCATTACTCTACTGTGAAATAGTGACTCTTTTTGAAGACTTAGCAAACAGTCAGAAAATCAAGGATACGGCTCACAAACACTTGCTGAATGAGATAAAAGAACGGAAAAAAATTGAACAAGAACTCATTCAACATCATAGCAGACTTCGCGAGCTTGCCTCCCAATTAACATTAACAGAAGAACGGGAACGTAGACAGATTGCTTCAGATCTGCATGACCGTATAAGCCAGTCCTTAGCTGTCTGCCAAATGCGCCTCAACACGTTAACAGCTCAACTCAAAGGCCATGTTGCCCAGGAAAAATGCCTTGAGTTAGCTGAGTATATACAAGAAATCATCCATGAGAGTAGAACCCTCACATTTGAAATCAGCCCACCAATTCTTTATGAACTGGGATTATCAGCAGCAATTGAATGGTTTGCAGAACAACTCAATAAACAATCTGCTATTCAGGTCATTTTTTCCTATGAATCAGAGTGTGAAACGGACGATTTTACTTTAAGAATACTTATTTTCCGCGCAGTACGAGAGCTACTGTTTAATGTTATAAAGCACAGCGGAGCATCGCATGCACATGTACATGTTTCCCTTATAGAATCCATAAAAAGCCTGGCCATAGAGGTGCGGGACAATGGCAATGGTTTTAATTGCGAAGAAAAGAGGTTGCAACCAGGCTTTGGCCTCTTTGCCATTGAGGAGAGAGTGCGTTCTCTAGGAGGCACCTTTAGAATTATTTCATCTCCAGGTCAAGGATGTAAAGTGCAATTTGAAGTACCGTTTCAGGCCAAACAACAAAGGTTCTGTGCATGACAATAAGAATTTTTTTAGCAGATGATCATCATCTTATGCGGGAAGGGTTAAGAGCATTGCTTATTTCTCAACCTGACTTTGAGGTGGTCGGTGAAGCTGAAAATGGTCGCGAGGCAGTTGCCCTATGCAAAAAAATACAGCCGGATGTTGCGCTCATGGATGTTTCCATGCCCGAAATGAACGGAATCGAGGCAACAAGGCAAATAGTAACAGAGCTCATTTCCGTCAAAGTAATCGCGCTGTCAATGTATGCAGATCGACGATTTGTTGAAGGTATGATGAAAGTAGGAATTTCCGGCTATTTACTTAAAAACTGTCTTGGCGAAGAATTATTTTCAGCAATCCACAAAGTGGTTAAAGGGGAAGTATACCTCAGCCCACAGCTTTCCGGGACCATCATGTCAGGATATGCTCGATTGCTGAAAACGGAAAAAGAAACTGTCACGCCCTCTCTTACGTATAGAGAACAGGAGATACTACAGCTTTTGGCGGAAGGACATGATGTTAAACGTATTGCACATACACTTTATATCAGTACCAAAACTGTTGAAACGCACAGAAGAAATATTATGAAAAAACTCAATGCCAAATCAATGGTTGACCTGGTCCATTTTGCACTTCGAAATGGCCTTACATCCTTATGACAATATCTCAAGAGGAAAAATACGCCTGAGGAGCATTTCTTATCAGGGTATCCCTGATACCCAAAATGAGGATTCGTTGTTTTATTGCATTTATCCGTGTCTTCTATCCTGCTCAATCAGCGCGGAGAAAGAAGACAAAAAAGAATCATATTCTATCCAGGAGACAATGCAATGAAAAAGCACAGAACAGCAATCTTAGGGCTAGCGGTGATGACAGGTACGATGAGCCTCAGCTGGGCTGCTGGCGGGCCTCCAAAAGTGAACACATCCAAGGAGCAACTCGGAATGCTCCTGTATAAAGATAAAAATCTTTCCAGCACTGGAGTGCAATCATGCCAAACTTGTCACCATCCTTATGCCGGGTTTGCAGATAGAACCAATCTGATGCATCCTGAAGTTAATGTCGTTTCAACAGGAGCTGACGGAGTGAGTCAGGGCGGCAGAAATGCACCGTCTTCCGCTTACGCAGGTTTTAGCCCGATTATGTCGATTGATGAAAGTGGAGAATACGTTGGAGGCCTATTTTGGGATGGCCGGGCTACAGGCGAGAGATTAGGTGATCCTTTAGCAGAACAGGCGCAAGGGCCGCCTCTTAACCCTGTGGAAATGGGACTGGAAACTTCTGAACAAGCCATTGATATCATACGCGAGAGTGATTACAGCGACAAATGGCTTGCTGTTTTTGGACCAAATTCTTTGGATGATGTCGATATGGCATGGGTATATTTTGGTAGAGCCATTGCCGCATATGAGCGTTCTGCAGATGTGACTCAGTTCTCTTCCAAATATGACCTGGCAAAAGATCAATTCACAGATGCGGAGGCGAGAGGAGAAACTCTGTTTCAAAACAATTGTGCCCGTTGTCATTCCAATACCCCCGAGTTCGGGGCACCTGCACCTTTATTCACTAATTATCACTACGCAAATATCGGTGTGCCATCTAATCCTCTCGTGCCTTTATCTTCACCTGATCTTGGACTAGGTGAGATAACCAGCGACTCGTTACAGGATGGAAAATTTAAAATCCCAACCTTGCGGAACATCGGTATGACGGCTCCCTATTCACATAACGGACGCTTTGCCACGCTCATCGACATGGTCAGTTTCATCAACGACAGCTCCGCCTTTACTCCAGAGGTTGACAGAAACATTGATGGCCAAGTTGGCAATATGTCTTTGACTGACCAGGACATTAGCGATTTAGTGTCTTTTCTCCTCACTCTTACCGACGGCTACGAGTAGCATAAGAATGTTATCGTTCAGCATATACTTGTAATTCTATGCTAATGTTTCTCCTCACAGGATGCTTCAAGCTGAAAGGGCGGCTCGTAGCCCGCCCTTTTGGTACTGAACAAGCTAAAAACTTTATTGTGGTAAAAGAAGATTTCCTGACAATATCTGATTTTAGTGCTGTGCTCACCCCCCTTACCAGCAAAGGTGAATTTATCTAGCAATTAAAAGGAATGCCTACTAGAAAATCTATTTCACCAGTTGGATTCTAGCAAATCAGGCTAGACTCCGAAATCTTCACGTATTAACAGGCAGTTTCTAAAGTATCCAGATACTTCCGCGCAGTATCATATAGAATCACACTTGCTGCAGTGGCAACATTCAAAGAATTGACCATACCATAAACTGGTAGATGCACAGAGAAATTCACCATATCCAAAGCCTCACTGCTTACTCCCAGGGTTTCGTTACCCAATACAAACAGTGTTGGATAAGCGTAGGTTGTTTCTGTATAGAGTTGACTGTTTTTGGTGAGTTCCATCGCCACTATCTGATACCCTTGTTGCCTGCATGTTTCCAACTGCTCACAGGTTGAAGAAAAAGGAGTGATCGGCAACTCGCAGACCTATGTCAGGAAGGATGCCATGGTGCCCCCAGAGGATACAGCAAAAAATTTGATCCTAAAAACCTGAGGGCACTCTACTGATCATTGATTGGAAGAAAAAAGCCATGGAGATGGGACCGCCTGAAAAAATCCGCATTGCGGAACAGACGGTTCAGGAGCAACTGCTGCAGACCGG
>NZ_KE387002.1:0-2420 GCF_000429945.1 Desulfogranum japonicum DSM 18378
GCAGGCAGATTAATAACAGGCTCAAATCAGCAGCGGTTGAAGATACCGGCAAATCATTTGTATCCAAATCAATGGGATGCCTGGGTTGCTGTCGGCTTGAACTGAGTCGCACAGAGTCAACATTTTAACATACTGGAATTTTCAGCGGATTCTTGCGCCTTTTTTCCGGATATTTGCTGGAAAAATAGGTTTTCTCGCTGGTAATTTAGGTGGCTTCATAGAGCCTCGATACATTTAGTAGTCAGGCGTCTGTTTTGCGAAGTGCTTTAAAAGAGAAATTTGAATGCAATTGACCTGCTAAAGGGTACTTGCAAGATTTAGATTGAATAATAAATTCTGACAATGAAAAGAAAAAATCGAAATAGGCAAAAAGGAAAAACCTCCCAAAAAGATATCAACCAAGAATTTGGTGAATATTGTGAAGATTACGCTTTACAAGGAAATAATCTTGATGAAGTACGAAATTATTTGCAATTTGCAAGTATTGCTTGGAATTTATCATTATATCCTCAAGAGACAATAGATGAACAGATCGTTGTAATTTCTGATGAATACGAAAGGTTAAACCCTGAATTGATAAATTCGCAACACCTTCAACATGATTTGAAGATATTGGTAGGTAAAAAAAATGCCTCATACCCTGAAATCAAAAGAACAATAACGAAGGTTGAAGTAGAAGAAGATAAAGAGCAATACAAAATATCAATTAAATCTGAAGAATTTCAACAAAATAAATAATTTACCAACCAGGCGTTCGAGAGGGACGGCTTTAACTTGACGGCATTTTCCAAGTAAACGGCAACTGGAAGGAACCCTTTCTAAGAAAACATTTCCTTAGATTACGCCGCCCCTCAACTCAACGTTGGGCTTATAAAAATCATGAAAGTTAAGTTCAAAATAAAAACTGTTTTATTGATATCGATTACAATTTTCCTATCTTTCTGCGCTGGGTCTGCGTCAATGTATTATTTCATTCAAAATAGAATGGAATATATGAGTCAAGGTGTTTTTATTGATAAAAACCGTGACATGAAAAAGTTCGGAATCCGTACTGGTAAAGACTATACAGACGAAAATCCATACAATTATGTACCAGTAGATTGGCTAGTAAAGGAAGTTGAAATAGATGTAATTAGAACGATGTACAAGGATCATCAGGATGAAGATTTCCTTAAGTTTTTAAAATTAGCAGAGTCAGGAAAATACACCATCTACTTTTTCTCAAACAACATCACAATGTGGTATTCACTAAGTGGTGTAGAGGGCTACTGCTTAGTAGACAAATCATTAATTAGATTAAAGGAATGGGTTGTATTGACGGGTTTCATAACATCTATGAGTTGAAAATAATATAAAATTGCCCAATCGGGTAGCTGGGGGAGTCTCTCCCCCAGCCCCCACACTACCAAGCAAGCGGGTCCGCACTTGGCGGTTCCCATGAGCTACCGAGCCGTAGCCGGGTAATGAATCTTTACCCATAGATCTTTGATAGAAAGCAAACCTTGATCCTTGAGCCATTGATTGGTCATTCCAGACTGAGTTGCCAATGTACGGGACAATCTCCACGGGCCTTTCCGGCTCAAACCGACCGAGATCGCAGTTCGCAGGAAAGTACCGAGCTTGGTTAGCTCGCGAACCTTGGTGCGGCAGTAACGCCACTGCTTTAAGTAGCACATGCGTACCCTGTGACGTAGCCAGTGGTCCAGTTCGGGTATGGGTCGATACAACTCCGATATCCCGAAATAGCCCATCCAGCCGCGCAGATACTCGGCCAACTTGAACATTCGGTACTCCATGGAGACGCCCCAGCTCCGTCCGGTCAGCTCCTTGATGCGCTGTTTAAAGCACACAAAGGCCTTGTCCGACCAACGGATTTTGGCACCGGTAAAGGAAAAACCGAGGAAGGTGATCTCGTTGGTGTGAGCCACCTTGCTCTTCTCCTGGTTGACTTTGAGCTTGAGCTTCTTTTCTAGGAACCGGCTAATGCTCGCCATCACCCGCTCACCCGCCCAACGACTCTTCACCAGGAGTTCCCAAGCATAGGCCATGAAGTCGTTAAGGGGCATGTTGTCCACACCCGGCGCTCCACGGTTGGCCTTGACCTGTTTCCAGGTTTCACTCAGGTTGGCACGGGAAAGAATCCGCTCCAACAGGTATTCTTCGGGATTGGGCTTATCGTCAACGCGCCGACCAATTGCTCCCCCGGTCGGGTTCATCACACTGGTCGAGCATGACGGGCCTTTTCCCTTCTCTGGGTTCGGTCCTTCGTCCGCTGGCGGCGAACTACTATGACCTCTGCTGACTCCTGCCCGGGGACCAGACATGTTGCCATGCAAGGCGCTTTCCAACGGGAGTTGGATCGCATACCGGACAGGCCTCCCCGGATAAGGACGTGATCTTTCATTATGCAGGTAAGCGAC
>NZ_KE387002.1:2460-5117 GCF_000429945.1 Desulfogranum japonicum DSM 18378
TATTTATGTTCCTGTCATCTCGACAGTAACAGGGTTTACATACAGGGGACTTGCACCCCATTAGATCACGCTCATGCCGGGCGTACACAAACAACTGCAGCGGATCAAATTTCGCTGCACTCAATTTGCCCACTGAGTTGGGTGTTAGCTAGAAAAGAAAATGAAGCCAAACCTAGATTGGGTAAATGATTGGAAAGTAGGAAACAATCCAAAAAATGAAGAACATATAGGAACTGAACTTTTTCTTATATT
This sequence comes from Desulfogranum japonicum DSM 18378, assembly GCF_000429945.1. Taxonomy (GTDB): domain Bacteria; phylum Desulfobacterota; class Desulfobulbia; order Desulfobulbales; family Desulfobulbaceae; genus Desulfogranum; species Desulfogranum japonicum. The sequence goes on from NZ_KE387002.1 coordinate 2,713, forward strand.
CTACAAATTCTGGGAAGAGTTAGACCTTGATAATAAATCAAAAACAACAAAAAGAAGATATTACAATGCACTCCATTGTCTAGGAGGGTTTCTTGTAGAAGAATACTCAAGCAGTATAGACAATATAGAAACAATTGAGATGCTAAAGTATGAACTGTCTGAAGATGAAGGTCCATTGATACACCATGATGATGAAACATGGCAAAAGGAAATAGATCTTGTTTCTCGTAAACTATATAAATATATAATAAGCTATCGGGATAGGAACGGCCATCGCTGACCGTCCTCCCACACCACCCGGCATACGGATCGCGTACCAAGGGCGGTTCGGCTGATCAAGGCAGGAGATGAAACCCTGGGAGAAACAAGCCCAATGTTCGACGAAAATACGCATTTGGTAGTGCAATGATTACCCACTTGGTTTTACTCATGCACCACGCCCTCTTGCGGGCATTGCCACAAAGACCGCCTGACCATGAGATACCCCTAATAAATACTAATAAATAGGGTCAGAGCAAAATAAAATATTTAACTTTACTCGGCCCCTATTTATCACTGCTGGCAGTAACGAGTGAAGCCACTTGCGAACATTTCTATTGCTCGTTATTTTCTTGCACCGCTTGCATCACTGCAGGCCATAAGCTCCACCACGGAAATTTTTGCTGCTGGTATCCGAAATCAGCATTCTTGTAATCTTCACCCGCTGCCGGGGTAACATTGAGGGGTAAATTCGATGTTGTCAGAAAAAATCCGGCAGGAATTGTTGGCGTGTCAACACGAATCATGTAGTTCACAGCCGAAGGCGCCACAATAGCATATTGGCCAGTTTCATCCGTGGCTGAAAAGGGTTCGCCAGCGTCCAGTATTTCATTTGCGTTAAGGTCAAGATAAATTGTTATGCCACTCATCCCCGGCTCGCCAGTATCCTGCACACCATCACCATTAAGGTCATTCCAAACGAAATCGCTAATCCTGCAGAATTGCAGAGTGCAATGTAGTTGGATCGTTCTCTCCTGCATCACCTGCAGCATTATTGCCATTCGGATCAGGGTCGAGACCGTTATCCGAAAAGTCGAAGGCGTAACTACCAGTGGGGGTATTCCCCTCAATGACTACTTGGTTTGAGTACATCGCGAATCCCGCCCCTTGATCGGTAATTTTGTTGACTTCCACTCCGAGTCTGATCTGTGCCGCAGAGCCGCTATCGAGTGTACTGCTTATATCAAGGAGATTATCGCTACTGCTGCCATCGAAATTGCCATCCAACACCAGACCTCCTCCCGGATCACTTATGATGGCAGGACTTGAGATGAGGGTATAATTGCCGGCGCCAAAGACTGAATCAATATTCTCCGTCAGGGCCAGACCACTCAGAGTAGAATTGCCCAGGTTCTCCATGTAGATATCAAAAATGACTTGTGCCCCTGCCAAAGAGGCCGTGTTGGCAACTCCAACGGCCAGCTCTTGGCCGATGACAATTGTTGTCATGTCATCTTCCCCCACATCTCCCGGATTACCGTTATCGTTGGGATCTGGATTGAATCCGGCATCAGAAAGATCTGATACCGGATTACTATCAGGATCAGTAGCATTAATGGTGACTTGGGATTTATAGATACCAAATCCATAGCCCTGGTCTGAAACAGTAGTAACACTTATTACCACCTGTACTTGCGCCTTGGTGCCTGACTCAAGGCTGCCGCCTAAGATCATTTTAGCAAAAGTGTTGAAACCGAAGAATTGTTAATTCAATGTGATAGTTTCTGGACCGTTCACCAGAATTGACGTGCTGCTGGATCGAAAAGTTTCCACTACCTACAATCGGATTTAAATAAAGTTCCATATAGAGATTACTCAAGGTGGTGTCACCAAGGTTTTCCAGATAAAAATCTAATGTAACTATTGTGCCTCTAACTGTAGCATTTTGTGCTATTCCGATGACTGATGTTTGCACCAAAGGAAGGATTTGCAAGAGCAAGCAGCCCCGCCATAAGTGCTAAAACCAACCCAGATTTAAACATGCTCATTTCCAGAAGTTTCCTTTTTCTATTGTAACTGAATTTTCGGGGTACTTTCATATTAATAAATAGGCTCAGAATAAAGTTACTGAAGTTTCCTGAAAATTGTGCGGCAAGGTTAAAAGCTAAACCGTAAACATGGGAAACGTTTTTATATAAGAATGACTATCAAAAAGCGGTTCATTTTCTGTGCCTATCTTGAGTCGGAAATATAAATATATTACGCAATATCAACAGGATAAGAGGTGAAAGGTGAGCGCCACTATGGTATAGTTCAATTAGTACTAAGTAACTGAAAATATACCAAAAGGAGCAACTCACCATGTTCATATTAAAGGATTTACTTTCTCCTCTGCAAGCACAATTTTCAAACACCAAGCAGGGGCA
>NZ_KE387002.1:5127-7183 GCF_000429945.1 Desulfogranum japonicum DSM 18378
ACTCGGCCTTGTATGCCGTTTCTGTTCGTCGACTCATAATTTCGGAGTCTCGTACCTCGCTTACCTGCACTCCAGCTTCCTTCAGACGAACCCTCGCGAGATCGCCGAAGCATGTGATAAATTTTAGAGCAGACATAGAGTTGATATGGGAGTATTCGCTGACCTTCGAGGATAAAATTTTGAGTATAGCGCAAAAATTGGGTAAAAGACCATTTTCTGACAACATGAAAGGGTGGATTAGAAGCATCGGTATGTTTCCCCCCACCAACTTCACAGAACAATTTGCGGCAAAACTTCAAGGACACTATAGTTATACTGATTGTTTGAAAATTAGATCGAATGCGCTAAGGAAAATTTTTTAACCCATTAATCTCATTCACAAAAAATGTCTCCTGTGATAGAAACGAAATCTTGGCCATAATCAAGCATCAAGTTCCCTCGGCTAAACTCGAAGCATTCAAGGCTACAATCAGCAAAATCAGAAAAAGAGCATGCAGGTAGCGTGGCCTGGGTTATCTGTTCCTGGAAATCAGGCTGAAGATCTCACTTCCTCCTTAACTATTACAAAGAGCCAGGATAAATTGTCTTACATTAATGTAACAAAACAGAATATTAAAACTGAGCATATTTGCTGCGCTTTTTCAGATAAAAAATGTGCGAATAGCTATACATTGAAAAAACAATGGTTAACCAATGAATTTGATAATGGTTATATATTTCGACGTCTTGATGAGAGGGCTAAAGTATTTATTGAATACGGTCCCGCGGAGAACGCATGGGTACCAATATCTGCGCCCAATTACCTCATGATTGGTTGTTTTTGGGTATCTGGAAAATATAAGAAACAGGGGCACGGTAAAGCATTGTTAAATGCTGTCATTCAAGACTCTATAACACAAGGAAAAGCTGGTGTAGTAACAGTTGTCGGAAATAAAAAGTATCATTTTATGAGTGACACTAAATGGCTTCTTAAGCAAGGATTTAAGATATGTGATAGCACTCCAGGAGGTTTTAGCTTGATATCATTGAATATTGATACTTCTAGAATTGAGAGTCAACCTTGTTTTAATGAATCGGTCAAGCATGGAGAATGCCCTGATAAGAAGGGATTGGTTGCTTACTATTCTAATCGGTGCCCTTATTCAGAATACCATATCACAGAATCTCTGGTTGAAACCGCAAGCAAGCGGAATATTCCACTTAAGACAATTAAGCTTGATACAAAGAAAAAAGCTCAAGCGGCACCAACGCCAGCTACAATCTTTAGTTTATTTCTGGATGGAAAATTCAAAACAACAGATTTAAGTGTTTGTATGGACAGTCGATTTGATAAAATCATGGCAAAATTGTAATCATACAAATAATGTTATAAACTGAACCGTATATGGTTGCTGCCCCCTTTAACGTTACGTGATTTTGACAAATCAACTTAGGAACAGGGGAACTTATCACAGACTCCATCTTTGCACGATCGCGGTTTCATGCATAGATAGCCTATAGCTGAGTCGAATCACGATAAATGATGTTCCTTTTTTCGAATTATTTGATGTTTTCCAAAAGAAATATCACTCATGTACTTCGCCTTCGCCTCAGCGTTCTTGGATTTTTAAAAGCATAGGGAAAGCTCTGGCTTAGAAAAAGGGTCGCCCTCTGACTCCCCCAGTTCACGTGTTTTTAAAAAATAAAATGCTTGGATTAGCCCAGAAAGCAGAATTTTTAGCATAATAACTGATGCGGGCGTTTACGTTTTTATAATACTTCTAGAAATGACAACCCAAAATTGACCATCCGTGCTAATCGAAAATTGACCACCTTAGTTTTTGAGTAAAAGGGGGCGTTTGTCGGCCGGTGCTCCTCCCCGGTAACGGAGGGAGCCCGTAGGGCGACCGGAGTTACCGGGGAGGAGCACCGGCCGATGGGCCCCATCGATTGTTTTTTTATTTTTGTCTTTTTTGCGCAAGACTTTGACGCAATCGGTAACTCTTCCAGTTGCAATTCACAATCTGGGCTTTATGGGTTAACCGATCCAGCAGGGCCGCAGTCATCCGTTCATCAC
>NZ_AUCV01000092.1 GCF_000429945.1 Desulfogranum japonicum DSM 18378
GAAGTTCACGGTCTTGACCGATGCCCGGATCATGGGCTCAATGGCTTCAAACGGTATGTTGCCCTGGCAGTACTGGCACGAAATATCCAGCAGCTTGGAGTAAGGGTTCGAGAGAAACAGCTGGCGTTGATTAAAAGACAGGAGAAGGTCAAGAGAGCTGCATAACTGTTGTATTTTTTGCAAGATTACTTCATGGCAGCGGGAGAGATCCGTCTAAAATTTGCTGATTACGGTTAATTTAAACCCCAGCAAACATTGCGGAGACCATCAGAGTGTTGGAACAATATCATGTGGGAATAATTCCCGAAATTAAATGAGCTGAAAAGGGGTTTTCGTTCTGTCACTATCTACCAAAACGGCTGAACCCACAATTGCGACGCCAGCATACATTCCATCTCCAGTTCCACCGGCTTGAGCTGTATTAGCAAATGTAATGGCCAGCGCAATACCCATCAGGGTTAGCATTTTTATTCTATTCATTGTTTCCTTTATTACTTACGAGTGATTAAAAAAAATTGATTCTTATCGATAAGTTTCTTCTTGTGACTGTACTATTTGACAAGTCACATTAGGGGCGCGGAAAATAATACATATCCAAAAATTGCATAGGATATCGGTTTGGTAACGTCGTCGCGTCAATGGTTCCATGCTGGCCGTATTGAGCCATTGACGCGACGACATTACCGGGTTGAGAGACAAGCAAGATTGGATTATTTATTTTTTTTTCCGTGATCCTTATTCTTCGCTGACATACTCAAGCAGATCTCCTGGCTGACAATCTAAAACTTCGCATATTGCCTCGAGTGTAGAAAATCTTATGGCCTTTGCTTTGCCTGTTTTTAAAATAGAGAGGTTCGGCAAGGTTAATCCGATCCTGTTCGACAGGTCTGAAAGACGCATTTTTCGTTTTGCCAGCATAACATCTAAATTGACTATTATCGGCACGCCAGTTTCCCCGAGTTGTGCATTGCGTTTATTGGTATCAAATCGTCAGATCCGCCTCTTCACGCATGATAGCTGCCCGCTCCATAATTTTGGCAATGAGCCAGAAAAAAAGCCCTGCCACCAGTAAATCAAGCTCTGGCATAAAAGCGTTCATATCCGGCATTTGTGGAATAATGCCGCGATATTTTAAAAAGGCACCCACCAAAGGGACAATTAACGTATCCACAACTGCCATCCCAATCAGCGCCCGACCAACATTGGCGAAACAGAACGCGTTTCGAACGGTGAAAAATTCGGTCTGACTATACAACCGACACAGCCGCCATATCTGATACAAAGCAATCAGCCACAGCAACGTTTTAGCATTCAATATGCTGAAAATGATGAGTCTATCCTCGACTTGGAAACTGGAAATACTCTTCGTCCACAACTCGCTCTCGATAAACAGGGCAACCGGTTTATCTGTGAAAAAACTCAGCGTATCTTCAGCAACGGTCATAATTGCTGCAGCGCCAGTTAAAAAACGTAGCCATACCGTAAGGGCATGGACGGATGACGGATCATTGTTATGCATTTTTTTACCTTTCATGCGTGAAATATATAATGGATGGCACTTTCTTTTGTCAATAAAAAATTATCGTTTATCGATAAAATATTAACCTTATTTGATATGAAAAGGCTCATGTTCGTATTGCGGCAGCCTCTCTCCTGTATGGTTGTTGCCAACAGAAAACATCCAAAAAAACCGTACATTATTGCTCAACAAGTACACAGAGTTATTCTCATTATTTTTGATATAGAGGAGTCCATCGAAATCAGAAATTTGCTTGCAAGGAGGTCGGCTATGAGGGAAACCTGAAAGTATTAGGTAGAGAGGTAGCGGCAACTCACTTGCGAGAACTCAGTGAGATTGTGTTCTTCATAAAACAGAATGAATTCGTGCTTCAGGGCACTATCCGGCTTAATCTGAATATCGCAGATCCGAAAGAAACCGTTATCGTCACGGTACGAGGATTTATCGGGCAAAAAAGAGTGGATACTAAAGATTGCTAGGTGAAACCTCAAGAATTTCCAAACTCACTCAAACTTAAGCTTGCTCCTGTGTCGTCATGGTTGGTAAAACTTTAAGAAATGCACTGACAGTTTTAGGGGCACGGAAAAAATACATTATCCAATCTTGCTTGTCTCTCAACTTGGTAACGTCGTCGCGTCAAGGGTTCCATTCTGGCCGTATTGAGCATTGACGCGACCACGTTACCAAACCCATATCCTACGCAATTTTTGGATATTTATTATTTTCCGCGATCCTTAAAGTAACATGCCAATTCACCTGAGCCCAGGGTATATCACCCGAGGGGTCAAGTGCTTTCGGCGTTAGGCTTCAAAAAAGAGTCGAAACGAATATGTCCTTATCAATAGATATAGAATCATGCTGTAAAGCCTTGAAAGAGGCTGGTTCAAAAAAAGTGGCTTTTGTCTATCACCTGAAAATTAAAGATGTAGATGGCTATGACAAATGGCTCACTGCAAGTAGACATAATGGAAAAAGGTTATATCGAGTTAAGGCTGACCCTGTAGCCCGGAAAGGGATGGTAATCGATGAGATTTTGATAGACGAATTTTCATCTCTCAAAGAGGCTTTCGATTTTTTGTTAACCTTTGAACATTCTCTTAAACTGGTTTGCTCCGAGTGTACCATTCTTACTATAGTACCGGAGCCACTGATTACTTTCCATGTGGTTAAAGGTATCTCGTGGCTTGTCCGTTTGTTCAAAGGTATCACTGATAAAGGGGTACCTTCAACAAAGTGGCGGGCTGTGAATACAGATGTTTGGCCTGATGAAAATCAAATGAAAGTTGCAAGAGCCCAAAATCTTGATGAGCCGCTTTTTGTCTACAACTTGAATAAATACAAACCGGTTGCCGAGTACAGTGATATCAACAAAGACGGCAAAAAGGTCAGCGGCAAAGAGGCGTACGATCGCTACGCCAAGATTGCTGGATTTGAACTGCTACGTAGAGGAGCATACCCCGTTTATGGTGGGACGCCTGTCTGTCTTTTTGGAAATCGTGAGGATTGTATGCTTTCTGATAGCTGGGATCACTTTATATTCGTACGCTATCCTCAGCGACGTAATCTTCTGGCAACGATTGAAAGCGATGAATTTCACAAAGGGGAAGTCCATCGTGATGCTGGGTTGGAACGTGTTGCTATTTTTATGGGGAAAGAAGGCTAACAAGGCAATCTGATCAGAATACAAATTGCGCTGTGCTCCATGTGCACAGGTGGTGCTGTCTTGTTAGGCAGGAGCTCTCAGTGATCAGTTACCTTTAATGAGACATCGAATCGGCTAACCTGGGAAAGATTTTCTCGGCTAGCCGATTGCGCTATTTATTTTATATTTCTGGCTAGTTTCGCTCCAAATGCTATGAATGCGATGCCCGCCAATCGAGTAGCTATTGTTTTGGAATATTTCCATTGAGAAAGTAGTTTGGCTGCTGAATTGCCCATTAAAACCAAACAGGTTTGATATATAGCACTGATGATTGTGACATGTATCATCATGGCAAATAGAGTGATTGAATTTGAATCCTCAGCCAGGAAGAGGGGAAAGAAGGCCATGAAAAACATGATTGCCTTAGGGTTTGTTAAACATATTGCAAGAGCTTCCTTGAGAACCTTCAAATCTTTCTTTTTTAATCCGTTATTTTCGGGAACTTTTTCAATTTTTTCAAAGAGTTTTTGTGAACCAATAAATAGGAGGTAAATTGCACCTGTGAATTGAGCAAATTCTAAAACAAACGGAAAGTTCTGTAGAAGTGTTGCGAGCCCGAGGAGGGCGGATGACATATAAATACAATCACCTAATAAGGTTCCGTAGACAGCATACATACCTGACTTAAAACCACCTGATGCCGCTGCTTGTACAATTGCCAAGGTTCCTGGTCCAGGAATGAGCTGAAAAACAATGATGGCTAGGAGAAAGCTATTGTAGTTGTGAATATCGAACATACTTTCATTCTCGAAAGATAATTTTTTAAAAAAGCACCGGATAGAGCGGAAGGCTAACAGCCTCTGTCCTTTCTCAGAGCCACACGAGGGCGTTTCCATAGACTGCCGACTGTCTAGGTTGGCAGGAGTAGCTACGTGGCTGGATGGATTGTTACGGGATACCGGTGCTGCATAGATCAATACCCGAACTCGACCATTGGCTACGTCGTAGGGTGTGCATGTACTACTTGAAGCCGTGGCGTTCTGCCGCATCAAGGTTCGTGGGTTGACCAAGCTCGATACCTTTCTGCGTACTGCTATCTCGGTCGGTTTGAGCCGGAAAAGCCCGTGGAGATTATGCCGTACATTGGTAACCCCATCTGGAATGGCCAATCAATGGCTCAAAGATCAAGATTTGCTTTCTATCAAAGATTTATGGGTAAAGATTCATTACCCTACTACCCGATTCCGGCACGAAGCGGAATCTGCATTCAAGTTAATTTACCCTGTTAGAGATCTTGTCATTTATAGCCATATCGCCCAGTCGCCGTAGTCATATGTTCCACTGCCATGATGCAATTTACCCTCGTCATGTAACTGCCTGAAAGCGTCACGCATTCGGAATAGAATCTCAGGCTCTATATTCAAAGTGTGATGAGCTGGGAAAACCCGTTTCACTGGCAGGGACGACACCCGTTCCAGGGAGTTGAGGTACGCCTCTGGATCAGTGGACGGAAAGTAGGCAAAAAGCGTGTCTTTATAAACCAAATCACCGGTAAAAAGATACCCGCGCTCCTTTTCCCAAAAACACATATGTCCCGGTGAATGGCCGGGCGTATGCACTATTTGTACTAAGCGATCGCCAATATCAATAATTTCATTATCATCGAGCACGCTTGTTGGCTTACCCTGAAAGAATTCATATTTGTTTACATCGTAACCCTCTGGCAGATCACAGCGGTCAATAACCATGCCTTTAATCTGTTCCATTGTCAGAGGAAATTCTCCGTTTAGCCAGTTCAGTTCGTGAGTTATGATCGAAAGTGGTGTTTGAGGAAGACATAAAAAATAAATGACGTATCCTGTTGGGACCAATCCGCCAAGAACAATTCCAACACAAAA
>NZ_AUCV01000093.1 GCF_000429945.1 Desulfogranum japonicum DSM 18378
GCATTGAGTGAGGATTTTCAATCGATTTGCCCGTTACCGAGGCAAAAGACGCAAAAATCTTTTGTCAGAACACTGCTACGCATGGTCGCGTAGGGGAACCGGGATCGGCGATGTGATAATTTCCAGGAAACTTTAGTAAAGTTAACGTTAAACTGTGCCGCCCGGTTTTTAGGATCGGTACCAGTGATGAGTTGTGCTTTTCTCTTAATCGCTCTTGAAATTAGGGTACAATTTTTTAATACATTCAGGGCAAATACCATGACTAAACTCTGCATCTGAATGGTCTTCTATATAAACTTCGATCTGGTTCCAATATCCTTGATCGTCTCTAATTTTTTTACACGAAGAGCATATTGGGAGCATTCCACGTAGTCGCTTTATTTCAGATTCGTGTTCTCTCAAAACCAACCTTCTGGCTTCGACACTTTCTGTAATGTCAATACAACTGCCTATATAACCGCCAAAACTCCCTTGTTCGCCCTCGAATGGTACTCCTCGATCAAATATCCAGCGATACTCTCCGTCATACCTCCGGAGGCGATATTCCATTTCAAATATTTCACGTTTTTTGAAAGACGACAGGTATATTTCAAGGCACATGTCAAAATCTTCTGAAAAAATACCTTCAGCCCATCCATTACCAAGCTCCTGTTCAATTCTTCGCCCCGTAAAATTCAACCACTGTTGATTAAAATAATCACACTCGGCCGAGGTATTAGCTCTCCAGATCATAATAGGAGCCTGTTCAACAATGATCATGTATTCATTATATGATAGCTTTCCCTTTTCCATTTTCCTGCCTCTATTGATCTATCACGTCTCAATCTTGTCAAATTATTTACTTCTTGATGCACAACAGTAAGCTAAACGGTGCGCGACTCTTGCGCGTCCGGTGGAGCAACCGAAGGCTGCTGAACGAATTTTATCGCCGTGTTACGCAATTAGATCACCTCAACCCCATATAAGAGTCCCCAAAACAGGAAATCAGAGGGCTACCTTGGCAATACGCTGTTCGGTAGATCATTCCCTTTAGGTATTCCCACGCCAGCGACTACCGAAGCAGAAGAAATACTTGACTGTTGTGCTTTTCCAATTTGAAAATCAACAAATATAGACAGCAGAACCAGTTACCTTCTGTATGCACTAGAAAGGCGGTAAGTGAACTAACGACCCAAAATACGGCAAGCGCCAGAATCAGAATTTCAGCTTTATCGGAGCTATCTAATTTCCCAACCAACCTATTCTCCTTACTGCATTACAAGTAATTATACACATCTGTATAACATGTATTTTGTAGTGTTATTTAGAAAAGCCTTTGCCGAACCTGCCGGATAATTCGAATACTTCTTGGCCGGGATATTACCAACAGCCAACACCTGTGGAACGAATGCATATGAACCGACGAAGGCATCCGAGTCACAGTTTAGAAGTCCCCTCTTCCTTTGGAGTGAGGCGGGAGCAACAGGGGGAAAAATTTGATAAAGACTGACGTCACTGCTAAAGTCAGGCTTATTATATGCAATGCTTATTAAAAAACAAGGAGTGATTGCAATGGCTACTGTAGAGTCTCGCTTCCCACGACCTGAGACAAAGTCATAATTCTCGAGTACAACTACCTGTTGCGAGATAGTGTCTGCCAACGAAAATGAGAAAAGATAGATGGTCTCATGAGAGGGACGGGTCGTTAGAATGCAGGAACCGCCCATGCCTTGAATTCTCCTCCCCCCCTTTGGGGGGGATAAGAGGGGGGATGTGGTATAGATAGTATTTTAGCGAATATTATCACCTCAACCCACCCCTCTTATCATGTCCAAAATATTTGAAAACGACCAGTTCAGCAAGCAAGAATTACCCATTCGCTGTCCTCAATGCGCCATGACGGTCACGATCCGCAATGGCAGCTATAAAAGGGCACACCCTGAAGAAAATTGCCAAATCCGTATTCAGCGTTATCTCTGTAAATATCAACGCTGCCCCAGGAAAACATTTTCTGTCCAGCCGTATCCTTTGCTTCCCGTTCTTCGTCATTTTTACGAGACGGTACTCCTCTGCCATAAGCTCTTCACCAGGCAACAGATGACCCTGGCCTCCATGGCCAGGCATCTTAATATCACCCCCGGCAGAGCAAAACGTCTCGGCACGTTCTGTCATCAATTTTTCCATTGGCTCAGCCATGAACAAAAAGTGGCGGATTGGGGGGCTGCTTTGCAAGACAACGCCGCCGAGCACTGGGTAGATTTCACCCGAGATTTTTCGCGGAGATTTTACCCAAACAGATGGCCGAAGGCTTTACCAACACAATACAAACCTATCTAATTTCAAAGAGATATGGTGTTATACCCTGAATTTTAACTTAACATCAGGAGGTAACATGATATCACCGGACAAAACAGAACTTGCCGTTTGGCGTTACGGCATTATCAGCCGCCTTCTTCATCGAAATGATGATGACGGGACCCTGGATAATGAACTTCAGCAACTGGCAAGCAGACCCTTCCGTCGACCCGACGGGAGAAGTGTATCTTTTTCTCCAGAGACACTCAGGAAGTGGCTGTATCGTTACCGGCACGGGGGGCTGCCGGCACTTGGCGACATGCCAAAAAAAAATCGAGGTACCCATGCTTCGGTTCCGGAAAAACTTGCAACTCGGCTTAGGGAGCTTCGTCTGGAACATCCCAGGTGGACCGTAGCGCGCATGCTCAATCAGTTGGTGGAAGAGAAGCTCTGGGATACAAATACCCCTTCCCGCGCTACGCTCTATCGTTTTGCCGGAACACGGAATCTGCACAGAGATCCTCATGTTGTCAGGCATTCGCCGGCAAAACCTTTTGCCTACCAGGAATTTGGTCAGCTTTGGTCAGCTGATTTTATGCATGGTCCCAAAATACGGGTACAGGGGAATAAACGTAAAACCTACCTGCATGCGATCATTGACGATGCCACTCGCTATGTGGTTCGCGCCGGATTCTTCCTGGCAGAAGATACCGAGGTAATGATGAAAGAGTTAATGACAGCTATTCGCCAACACGGTATTCCCCTGCGTTTCTACACCGATAACGGTGCTTGTTATGCCAGCAGGCACCTCAGATTTGTTTGCGCTAATCTTGGCATCCACCTCATTCATACGCCACCGGGAAAGCCCCGGGGGCGCGGCAAGGTAGAAAGGATCTTCCGGACCGTAAGGGATGGATTCCTTGATGGAAAAAAACCACCGGCACACACTCTTGACGGTATAAACGAGGCATTCAGAAAATGGTTGTCACTCTACCACAAACAAATCCATAGTTCCCTCGGCACCACACCACTGCAAAAGCGCCTGGACAGCACAAGCTGTTGCAGGGAACTGCCGGAACCTATCGATATCGAACCGTTATTTCGAATGAAGCGCCGATGTCGCGTTTACCTCAATAACACCATTCGTTTTAAGAAACGAAGTTTCGAAGTGCCAGACGTCTTGCCGGGAGAAAGGGTAGACGTCTGGTTCATGCCATGGGAGCCAGGTGCAATCTGGTATGGGCCGGAAATGAAACCGGCAAAACAGGCTGACCCTATCAAAAACGCACAAAACTACAGGAGGTAAAGCATGAGGCAACTCAGTATAGACACTTCGGCACAGCTCCCCATAAATGATTTTTTTGGCTGGAAGCATCACCCTTTCGCAGATACCTATCAACAGCACAAGCTATGGGTTCCATCACGAGACAGCAAGCAACTGGCCACTATCAAGCGACTTCTCCATACCGGTAAAAGTATGGCTTTGTGTGGACCTTCCGGGGCGGGAAAAACCACACTTCTTCATGCCTTGATCGCAGACCTGGATAAGAATTCTTACCGTCCGGTGCTGGTCCCGTATGCAGGACACCCCAGAAACGGTCTTACCAGAATATTGGCCCAAGCACTCGGAGTTGAAACCAAGGGACGAGGAGTACCCCTAATCACTCGGGTACAACAGTATCTTGAGGACCTGATCAACGGGGCAAATCCCCGCCACCCAGTCATCATCATCGACGATGCGCAATTGCTTGAAAACGAGTCTTTATGGGATCTCTCTTCTCTACTGTTCCAAACCTCAAAACAAACCGTTGCTGCCTCCCTCATCCTGGTCGGAGATGATACATTGGCAAAAAGGCTTGAGCTATATACATTGGTGCCGATCAGAACTCGACTCACTACCGTGATGAAGTTGCAGCCAATGGATGAGCAAGAGACGCGGATATTTATCGAAAAACGTCTTGAAAATGGCGGAGCAACCCAGGATCTGTTTGCAAAAGAGGCTATCGAAATCATTGCCGCCTATACCGGTGGTAACAGACGAAACATTATGAATATCGCGACAATGGCCTTGGAAGAGGCCTATTATCGCCAGGAGAAGACCATAACCGCCGAGACGCTGTACGACGCGGAGTGGTTCAACGAATCCGGGTGAAACAGAGGCGTCTGCGAGGGAACTCCGGCGCCAAGGGATAGCTCGGTGCGGTAGACTGCAGTCTACAATCCAAATGGCCGGAAGGATTTCTTCCGGCCAACTTCTTTTACAACTGAACAGGTACCAATGCGAGAGAAACTTGTTAGCTTCTTGGGTGAGAATCTACAGCTACAAGAAAACAACACCTCCACAATGAACATTATTACCAGGATGATGTGGTGACAGGCGAATGCGATTGCCTAACCCAAGTTTTTGACAATTATTCTCAAAATCTCCCCTGATGAAAGTTTTTCGTTGCGCTAAAAAAATAAATCGTCAGAATTTCAGCCACATAGAAATTCACCATCGCTTGTAGTGCCATAAAAAATAATAAAGACTTGACATGCAGACTTTTTTATGCCAAGCTGCGACGCATGTATATTCGAAGAACTACAATCAAAGGAAGGAAAGACGGTGGGCAGTATTATACCTATCGCCTTGTTGAATCCAAGCGGACAGATAAAGGCGTAAAGCAATATACCCTGCTTAATTTAGGTGTAGGTTTTTCCTTGCCCAGGGACCAGTGGCCGGATCTCACT
>NZ_KE387003.1:0-1165 GCF_000429945.1 Desulfogranum japonicum DSM 18378
ACTTTTGGGGGGATGACCCTTGCCCTGCTGACTATTTTCGTGGTTCCTGTGCTCTATTGCAGTCTTGCAGAAATTGCATTGAAGCTGAACCGCAAGGCCAGTACTGCGGTCAAATAACAGGCGTCTGAAAAAAACGGGAAAGGAGCTACCCAAAGGCTTGGAAAAGGCTGCGGCCAGTAGGGTGCGTCATGCGCACGTATGCCGCACAGGCTGTTGTTCCAGCAAGTTGAAGTCCTGCAAAAGGAGTTGTCCGTACTACCTGATCGCGGGGTTAACAACACTGATATTTCGATTAGCCTGTCTTTCTCCATCTCGCCTCTCGTTTTGCTCACCGTGACAATGGCAGGAAAATTCTTTTTCGTTGGGACACAAGGGGAAATCGGGGATGGCTGTTTTTTGTGTTGCGCTCATGGTCTAATGCGTTGATAATACGTATGTATTTGTATGGTTAAATGGTTTTTGGCGCGTTTTTAGGAAATGATGAAAGTATGAAGAGATTCTATTGCATATTGCTGGCTGTAGTCTTGCTTGTACAAGTAGACGCTGCTCTTGCCACCGTTGTGTATCAGGGGAAGAGCGGTGATATTTTTGAGCCAGGAAGTAGTGCTGTTGCCCACCAGGAAAAGGTACATGCCATTATTGGCAAGGTTGGTCAGGCCAAGGGTGTTGGTATGTTGCAGATACAGCTTACACTTGTTGTTTTAGCTGACCCAAGTGAAAATATGGGTGATCTTGCTGAGCAGCGTTGTCAGGTTCTCAAAAACGCCATTACTGCCCGGTATTCAGCCTTGAAAATTGAGTGCAATACCCTGACCAAGCAGGTGAATGTCCCGGAGCAGGTTTTAGGTGAGGCGGCTGTGTTAACTCAGGGCTCGATTGACACTCTGGTTTTACAAATGGTTCCCATTGCTGCTGGTCAAGTCGGTGGCGCGAATGCTGGGAATAAGCCCGCTGCGGCAACTTTAGATCCTTGGCTGGAAGGGATCCGCAAACGGTACGAAGCAATTGTTGCCAAACATAAAGACTGCGAGTGGTTTCCTGTGCCTAAGTACTGTAACATAGAATGTGAAACTCGTGGGAAAAATGGCTGTTATTCTGGGGATCCAGGGTATAAAGAATTTGCTTTGTGTATGATGCGCGGACCTAAATGTGAGCTTGTTGCAGG
>NZ_KE387003.1:3800-4969 GCF_000429945.1 Desulfogranum japonicum DSM 18378
GTGTATGGTTTAGCTGTAGAGATTGAAAAAAAACTGGAAGAAAAAATCATATAACATATGATCCTTTTCTTTTTAAAAAAACTATTGATAATAATAGGATTGCTTTAAAGTATCTACGTAGAGCTATTAAAGTTGCTGAGTTGGGTATTAGAGATATGTCTAAAGGCTCTGATTGTAAGGCTGAAGAGTTGCAACCTCTTTTTACTAGATGGATTGATATCAACGTTTCTTTTGCTCAGTTTTATCAAGATTGGTATAGGCTTGCTGCATTAAATAATGCAAAGCAAATACATAATTTTGTTAGGTCTTATATAGGTATTCCAGATATAATAAATCCAGGTGAATATCCAATATGTATATACATGGGAGCATTATCTTTAAAAGAATCTACTATGGAAAAAGAATCTATAAAATTGTATAAAAAATGTTTGACGTTTCGTGGTTATGTGTATGATAAAATGTCAATGTATGGATACCATGAATTGCCTTTGGAATAAAATAGTTGAAGAAAGAGGGCAGAGCTCTGTTTTAGTTGCATTAACTGCTGTGGTGCTCGTCGCATTGTTGCTGACAAAAAACAAAAAAGGGGTCAGAGTAAAATTATTAGCTTACAGTCGCAGGGGGTGAAAAAACGAAACATTAAAAAATGGGGTCAGTGTAAAAATAAACCTGCTGGCATTGTTCCAGATGGGAACCATTAATCTGAGCGTGGCGGTCTGGGTAGGTTTTCTGGCCCTCTTCGGTATTGCAGCGGATAATGGCGTGATAGTCTGCACTTATCTGCAGCAGGTCTTTAAGGAGGAAACACCACAAACTGTTCAGGCTATAAGGGCTGCAACCGTAGAAGCCGGTGACAGAAGGGTTCGTCCAGCCATGATGACAAGCGCCACAACCATTCTGGCGCTTCTCCCGGTGTTGACTTCTTCTGGAAGAGGGGCTGATGTCATGGTACCCATGGCCATACCCACTTTTGGAGGAATGACCCTTGCCCTGCTGACTATTTTCGTGGTTCCTGTGCTTTACTGCAGTCTTGCAGAAATTGCATTGAAGCTGAACCGCAAGAGCAGTACTGCTGTCAAATAACAGGCGTCTGAAAAAACGGGAAAGGAGCTACCCAAAGGCTTGGAAAAGGCTGCGGCCAGTAGGGTGCGTCACGCGCACGTATGCCG
>NZ_AUCV01000096.1 GCF_000429945.1 Desulfogranum japonicum DSM 18378
GTGCTCAGAAAGGGCAATATCAACTATACAAAAAGTGCAGACGGAATATACCATTTCAAAACCTTTACTCTGCAACCACTGGATACCGGCTATCGTTGGCAGAATAAAAAAGGAAAATATGTGCTTTACGACCAACAGGGGCGAATGGTTGAAACCGGTGACCGCCGGGGAATACTCACAAAGTATACCTACCAGGGCAAGCAACTGCACTCCATCACTGACCGCCATAACACGCCGGTATATACCTTTACGTATAATGCCCAAGGCAAAATCAGCCAGGCTGCAGATCAGCATGAACGTACAGTTTCGTATCTCTGGGAAAACGATCTGCTGACCACATTTACCGATGTACGCGGGCATAACAAACGCTACAGCTACAGCAAAAACGGACAACTCACAGCCAAGGCCGATGAGGCTGGCAGAATGTTCTTCATTACCTACCATCCAGACGGTGCAGTCAAAAGCGTACTTTCACGCATGGAAGGTGGAAAACATTTCTCCTACAAAACCAACTACGCCAAAGTCACCACCAGCATGGGTAAGGTCAAGGAGTATTGGTTTCTGGACAATGGCGAAACTGCCAAGGTGAAGCTCAACGGCGCCACCATCCGCACAGAAGAATATTATGATGGTGGCCGCACCACCATCGATGAGCTGGGTAATAGGGTAATAAAAACCTATGATGCCAACAATAACCTACTCACAAAAGAATATGCAGACGGCAGTAGAGTATCCTACACCTACGACAGTCATAACAACCAGCTCAGTAAAACCAATGAGCTGGGCGTGGAAACCAGATATACCTATAACGACATGGGCCTGCCCACTGTTATCCGCAGAGCCTATCAGACTATTGACGAGCAGCGTACTGAACTCGAGTATGATGCCGACGGTAACTTGGTGAAAACTATCCAGTTCAATGGCGCCGACCAGGTCGTTACCACCTATAGCTATGATGCCAATGGGAATATGGTGAAAGAGGTGAACCCGGTCGGAGGTATAACCACTGGCACCTACGATTACATGGGGAATCTACTTGCAGTTACAGACCCTATTGGCGTGACCATTTTTTCATCCTATGATCTCCAGGGTAATCTGGTACAACAAACCCATGCCAATGGTCGTACAATCGAAACCGAATACGATGCAGCCAACCGACCAGTGAAAAAGATTGACAGCGCAGGTGGTGCCACCATCTTTGCCTATGATTATCAGGATAACCTTAACAAGGTCACCGATGCCCTAGGCGGCATTGTCCGGTTCAATTTTGATAAGGACAATCGCCTCACCAAAAGAATTGACCAGGAAGGCAAGTACCAGATCTATTTCTATGAGCACGGTACGGACAAAATTTCCAAGATCTTGGATGGTAACAATAACGCCATCGAAATGACTTATCGAGGATTCCAGGGTTGTGGTACCTGTTTAAAAACCTACAAGGATAAACCTGTTCAAATTAAATTTCCAACTTTTACCCGTTTGCTTGAATACAATCTGCGCGGTCGACTGATTAAACAGACGGACAAGGCAGAGGGGGTTCGGCAAGTCACCAGTTTTCAGTATGATAAAGCCGGGCATCGAATTGCTGTTACTAATGCGGAAGGCTACACTAGCCGATATGAATACGATAAGCTTGGGAGAAAAGTGGCGACAATTGACCCTGTAGGCGGAGTGACAACTTCCAATTATGATGCCTTAGGCAACCTGATTGCCGTGACCGATGCTAAAGGCCAGACAACCACCTTTACTTATAATAAAATTGGCCAAAAAATACGTGAAATCAGACCGCTGGGAAATACCTTTACTTTTAGGTATGACCAAGCGGGTCGTTTACTGCAAGCAATTGATGCCAAAGGACAGTTGAAAACATATCAGTATGATGCCACAGGGCATTTACACGGCTATACTCTACAAAAATCTGCAGACAGCCAGCCAGAAAAAACAGTGATCCTTGATTTTAATCAACAGGGCCAACTTACCGGCTATAACGACGGTGCCACCAAGGGCATTTATACATACGATATCCTGGGAAGGGAGCTTCATGGCCAGGTTGACTATGGAACCTTTTTGGCACAACATGCATACACTTACTACAAAAATGGTCTGAAAAAAAGCTACACTGCTCCTGATGGTGAAACCCACTACTACCAATATAACAGTATCAATCGTTTGACAGAAGTATCCATTCCGGGTGTGGCAAAAATATCCTATGAACATTTCAATTGGCTTCTCCCTGAAAAGCTAATATTTCCTGGAATAGAGCAAACCAATAGTTATGACGGCCTGCTAAGACTAGTAGAACGACGGAGCGTTGCTAGGGGTAAAATAGTCCTCGACTTGAATTACACTTATGATGCCCTTAATCAGGTAAATACCAAGCAAATTGCAAATACGGTCACTCAATATGGGTACGATGACCTACAGCGACTGATCCAGGTGGAAGAAAATGGGCAAAAAACAGAACTGTTTAAATATGATGGTGTTCATAACCGTATTGCCGATCGACAACATATTGATTTAAGCTATAATGCAAATAATCAACTTCTCCGCTCCAGTGAAATTCAATACCAATACGATGCTAATGGCAATACTCTTAGGAGCTCTTCTCCAAATGAAACTGTAGAGTATATATATGATTTAGAAAATCGTTTAGTGCAGATAATAAAGAATGATGTGTATGCAGATTATGTATATGATCCTTTTGGACGGAGAGTCGCCAAAAAAGTAAATGGCGAGCAGACTTGGTTTTATTATGCTGCAGAAGGGTTGGTGGCAGAGTTTACAGCATCTGGAGAGTTGCAAACGGAATATGGATATACTCCGAATTCAATATGGACGACTAACCCTGTCATATTGAAGACGAGTGGTGAAATATTTTTCTTTCATAATGACCATCTTGGAACGCCTAATATTATAACTGATACTTCAGGTACTGCTGTTTGGGTCACAGTTTACAATGCTTTTGGAAAAGCTACTGTCCAAACTGGGCAAATAGAGAATAATTTACGGTTTCCTGGGCACTATTATGATTCTGAAACAGATAAACATTATAACTGGCACAGGTTTTATGATCCCTCCATCGGACGCTACATCTCAGCTGATCCCATCGGTCTTAATGGTGGGGTGAATTTGTATGCGTATGTGGAAGAAAACCCGATTAATTGGTTTGATTGTGAAGGGTTACGGAATTGGAAGCATCATATTGATGAAGTTTTAGAAAAAGGTCAGTCTAAAACTTACTACCCTTCTCATTGGATCACTAATGAAACTATAAATTTATTTGCACCTTATCCATATAAGGAATACTGGGATGAGAGTGACCTGCCCTATTTGACTGAACAATATGCTAAGCAGTTGCAAGCGCTCGAAGGATGGAGCTATTGTGGTGGTTTGTCTACTAAAATTAGTTGTGCTGCTGATGCAGCTGGTGTCGGAGCTATAGCAGCTACTGCTTTTAGCGGAGGGGTGGCGACACCTGCTACTGGTATTGTGGCTTCAGTAGCAAAATTAGTCTCTATTTCTAATGGAGTTGCTACATTTATTCTTTGTGAATTTCAGCCGTCTCAAATTACAAGCACGGCTGGCACTTTTGTCAAGGGATGGTGGGGAGCTGCGGTTAGTGTTTTAGATTCAGCCTTATCAATAGCTGGGTATTAGTTTGTCTGGAAAATAAATGTAAATTTAAAAAAAATATAGAGGTGTTGTGTTTGTATGGTTATATAGCAACCCTGATTGTGATTGATTTTTTGATAAAGTTTGTTAAAATACAAATTTTTTATTACAATAAATTTTAAATATTTAATAATATTTTGTGTTATTGGTGGAAAGTGGTGAACTCGATAAGAAAAATAAATATAACCATATTTATAACGTTTGGTATATTTGTTGCTTTTTTGTTTAATTATGGTTTTTTTTCAGTTCGCCTTGCTAAGGCTATTGTGTCTTTTTTGTCTTTTATATTTTTTTTTATAGAATTTTTTTGTGCTTGTGCATTAAAAGAAATTGTTGCTAAAGGAGTTGTGATTAAAAAAGATCAGTATCCATCTTTATTTAGTGTGATTTTAGTGTTTTTAGTATTGTTATGTTTGTTGTCTTTTGTGGGCATGTTCTGCTATACTTTTGGGTCTTTGTCGTGATTAAGGAAGGTAGATATGTGGTGAGTGGCTGAAGTGTAGATGGAAGTTTCCAGTATGGTCGTAAAGTGTATAATGGCGCTAATTATTTGGAATTTAGGGGAGCTCTGCGAAATCCTCCGGTAGCAAGGGAAAAGGGGACACCCATTAAAAGGCAATTGTCAAGGGAATATACTCCTCCGTAAGGTAAAATACCTTGTCAAAATACGGACTGTTAACTGCTTGTTGTAAACTCTCTTCCTCTCTACGCCCGTTATTTCTCAGGGTACGTGCTCTCTTGTTACTAGCTGCACTAGACACCCATCAGGATTAAGATCGGGCTACCACGAAGGGGTGCGAAGTGAAGAGACCCTACAAATATCTCGTAACGGAGCACCCCGGGCAGCCATAGAAATCAGTCCTTTTCGTCATCGTGACGAACCAGAAAATCTTCGGTTCCATGACATATCCACGTGTTGGTATCAGATCTCATGGTTTCAAGCCATCCCTTTTGCTGGTTTATGTCATGGGCAGAGTAAAAATCAGTTTACAAGGGCGCAGCAACTACCAAACAGATCTCACGGTTTATGTAACCATCCCCTTTTTCGGTTCACCGCTGCGGCCGGTTCTCATGCAAAAAGTTTGTTATGATCAAACGCTACATTGTCCCTCATGATAAAGAAGGCAGCA
>NZ_AUCV01000097.1 GCF_000429945.1 Desulfogranum japonicum DSM 18378
AAAAGACGCAAAAATCTTTTGTCAGAACACTGCTACGCATGGTCGCGTAGGGGAACCGGGATGGGCGCTGTGATAATTTCCAGGAAACTTTAGCTATTTATGTACTCGCACTGCAATGATGCATAATCAAGGTGTTCGGCCCGCACCGTGATTCATGGCAAAGAAGTCGCAATGAACGTAGAGCTCACCGGTCTTGTAACCCGGGCTAAAACCTAAACTTTCACAGAACCTTACCGTTTCGAAAATAGTTGTTTGGGAGCCAATAGCGCAATAAAAATTCCCATAGCAGGATAAATAATCCATTTTTCGAGACTCTGAACCAACACAACATCGAAAGGGTTGCCGGTTACAATGCCCATGATCGGCATACGTAACAGATTATCGCCCACAAATAATAGCAACACTCCGAATATAGCGCCCTTGAATATTGTATTTCGGCTCGGCAACTTATCTTGTATCAGCATATAGACCAGAACTTTCCCGAATGCTGGTATTAAAGCTGTAAGTGATGCTATGGCAACCACCCAGTTTGGATAGGGCTGCATGATTACATCATTAAGGCGGCCACCTTCCGCAGCATTTTGTACATATTCGATTGCAATCCCTTGTCCATATAGAACGTGGATTAAAAAACCTATGGCAGCCGCAAGAGTCGTTGCAGCTGCTATTCTAACCCAATACATTTTGACTCCTAATCGCGGTGTTGGCCAGCGCAAGCAGGCGGAGCTTGGTTGTGATGTTTACGGTGTCTGATCAAGCTCCTGGTGGTTCGCGCGGCATGGGTATAATTTTATGGGATACAAACCCCCTGTATGTGGATCCTATTTCTGTTTAATTACAGAAGCATAAATATTAGTCGAAGGCAAGGGTAGTCTCGTGAGGGACTGTCTGTGGAGCGCCGGATGTGGATAACATGCCTCTTGACGACGTCATGGCCTATGCTTGGGAACACTGGCCGGATACTTGTGCATCCATTTTTGCAGACAGCTATAAACCGTAACCGTTCAAGAGAGTAGAGATCCCAAAGGCAACAGGTGGTACTCGCCTTATGGGGATACCTGCTGTACTTGGTTGGTCATTGCATCCGCGAGAGATACCGCGTGGCTGCCTTCATGATACCCGCAAGGGTGTTCCGCAAGGCGGTCCACCTTTACCATTGTTCAGTAACATCCTCCTGGATGAGCTAAACAAGGAACTGGAGGGACAAAGCCACCCCCTTTGTCCGCTATGTCGATGACTTCGTCATATTAGTGAAGAGTCGTCGGGCGGGTGAACGGGTGATGGTAAGGGGCGAGAGGAATAATAAATATCCAAAAAAAATCAGTAGGATATCTGTTTGGCAACGTTGTCGCGTCAATGGTTCCATACTGGTCGTGTTGAGCGATTGACGCGATAATGTTACCGAGTTGAGAGACAAGCAAGATTGGATAATTTATTGTTTCCGTGACCCTAAGTATCAGACGGTTTCCGGAAAAGAAGCTTAAGCTCAAAGTCAACCAGGAGAGGAGTAAGGTGCTTCATATCCGCTACATATCCACTTCAGGTATTTATGCAGAGCACTAAATCCGATGGTACAGTCAGCAGTGTATTGGGATTGGATCTTCCATGTTAATCTCCAGGACCGGGTAGGTCGGAGGCCTTGCGACCTCCTTTCCCTTCAGAACCGTATACGCGAGTTTCCCAGCATACGGTTCAAGCACTCTTTAAGACTTATTCTGATAGAATAGTCCGGTTCTACATATTGCCTGCAAAGGCAATATGCCCACAAGCCACCTTCGCAATACACATGTAAGGCCTTTATCCATATACTTAAGGATGGAAACGCACCAGTCCCAATTGACTGTCATTTGCCTTTCCTCATAAAAGAGGTTTCTTAAATTTTCTCACGATTGAGCACCCGCATAAATGTTGCCTGGATTGGCAGCCGAACCGCCGTATACGCGATCCGTACGTACGGTGGTGTGGGAGGGACGGTTAGCGATGGCAGTTCCTATCCCTATGTGTGATATTCTAATTTTTTCTTTGATCGGATTTTTTACTGAACGGTTTAATATCGTTAAGAGTTTTATCTTCGGGCTGTTTTGTTTTATACAGGTCACACCTTAATTGTAAATTCATCCAAAAATCTTCGGATACACCAAAGAATTTTGCTAAACGAAGAGCTGTGCTCGGAGTAATACCTCGTTTTTTATTTATAATTTCATTTATCCGCTGATAAGGAACATGTATTGAGTCTGCAAGATCTTTTTGGGTTATACCCATGGGGCTCAAAAACTCTTCTATAAGCATTTCACCTGGATGTGTTGGTTCTCTGTGAGTCGGTACTCTTACCATAACTAACCTCTATAATTTCAACTAGATCAGGCCCATAGTCAGACCAAACAAAGTTTTTAGTGTTAGCAGCGTTCCCAAATGCCAAAAAGAGTGCAAAAACTACTCGATGGCTATCTTGGCAGCTGAAGTATATTTTTCAGTATTTTTAGATATTTATCTGGAAATATCTGAACGTGCTGCTGCACCGGGCCCGCGCTGTCTGCGGGTCCGGTGCAGCAGGTGGTTGTGCCCATATTTTTATTTGTAAAGTCTTGCGAGAAACTCTTTTTCATTTGTTTCAATGAGTCTCTCTATTGACCAGTTCTCTTTTGCGGCTATTTCTGAAAATTGTTTATAATCTATGTGTAACCAACGCATCCATGGCCCTATTTTATCCCCAAAAGATAAACGGAACTCCTGTTCGCCTGGATATTTGTTTGAATCGGTATTGCAGCAATTTGTTGATTCATCGATAGAATTGGCCAATATTTGCCCGCCAGACGTTAGGAGCGATTCACATTTTTCAAGCAAAACTGTGAGCCTATTAATTGTTTTGCAAATTCCGATGTTATGTCCGAGCATGAGTATGGTGTCGTATGTTTCATTATCGAACTCAAAAAAATCACAGAGCCGAATGTCTTTAACTCCTCGCTCTTTCATTATCTGAGTAGCTTGAAGGTTGACATCTATCGCTGTGACATCGAAACCTTGATTTTGAAGCTCCAATGCATGAACTCCAGTTCCAGCACCAACAATCAATACACGACCTCGACAATAAGCAACAACCTCTTCTGTTGGATAAAAATTACCATTACCTCGAAAAAATATAGCAACCGGGATACTCTTTTTTCGTCCGTCTTTGTGCTCTTGAAGGAGGATAGAACCCTTATCTCCTTCCCAGTAAGCCATTAATGCTTCGCCTAGCGGCTCAAGTTCCAGGTTTTTATTTCTCTTCATTTTTTTGCTATCTTCACATCATGCTTTTATTTGCACAATCGCGTTGCTTGACGCAGTCAGCACCGCGAATCATGGCGACGAAGTCGCCATGAACAGCGGGCGTAACCGGGCGACAGCCGCAGACTGGCGATCCGCGTTGACGCACTGGTTAGCGATTTTATAGTTTTAATACCAAGTATGGGGTTGTTCGGTTTTTTATTGTTGAGGGATATTCTATCAAATATATGCAACCCATTTTTTCGTAAAAACCTTTGGCATGCGGGTCAGACAAAATTCCAAGCTCAGCAATGCCTCTTTTCAAGCACCTTAGCCGTAGGTGGTTGAAAAGCTGCGCTCCGATACCCTTGCCAATAGTTTGTGGTTCGATAAACATGTGCTCAAGCCAAAAACCCTTTTTAATTATTATGCCGGACACTTCCAGATCATCTTGGAGCTCAACAATGGAATAATAACCAACAAGGGAGCCATTAACCTCATACACGACCACATCATTTTGATTAATATATTCAGGAGTTATTGTTAATTCCTTGGACCACACCTCGAAAAAAGATGTCGGATAACCCCAGTACCCTTTTGATTCAAAAGAGAGCTTAGTTAAAGACTCTGCATCTGAAATTTCTGCTATCCTTATCATGTACCGGCACCGCTAACGTTTGAAATAAGGGGCAAAAAGGAACGTACCTTGTTGATGACGCCAGAAACACTGGCATTGCCGAAGCCAAGTGGCCTGTGCCCCTTTTTGTCCCTCTTTATTGATTTGTTATCTTTTTGCATCAAAATATCAGTATGTTACCCGCAAATGTAGCGTTTTCCCTTACGGGCGAGAACCTTCCATTCTCCGTCAATATTTTTAAGACTATATTCTTCGGTAGAATAGCAATCTGAGCCCCTATACTCAACATTTGCTGTGACTTTTGCAGTGTTTTTGGTGATAGTGATGGCTTTGAACTTAATTATTACTGGCCGTGACGGTTCTTTTGTTTTTTTAATTTTGCACAGGGCATAGGTCTCCAGGGCAATCGCATGGGTAATAACCTATACTCAAGCAAATAGTCTACTTTCTTTTATCGTCTTAACAGGTTACATAGTTTTCTTCGTCACCCCTGATAACTCGGATTTAAAAAAGATTACAGATGAAGAAACAAGCAAGCTCTCTTTTTGTGAAACACTTTTCCACCTTAGATGACCCCAGAGATACGGATCAAATCAAACATAACCTGCTCGATATTCTTGTAATTGCCATCTGCGGTACCATTTGCGGTGCAGATGGCTGGAAACCCATTCAAGAATACGGACTTGCCAAGCAAGAATGGTTGAGCACCTTTCTTGATT
>NZ_AUCV01000098.1 GCF_000429945.1 Desulfogranum japonicum DSM 18378
CCTTCATTGGTACTATGAGGCTATCCGACTCCCTGTGCCACATTTGCCTTCCTACCTCTTCAGTTGTCCGGCATACTCTTTGACTTCAAAAGAAGCACAGGGTCTCCCGGGTTGCCGTGTATTCACTATGTCAGACATGCCATGGTCTCTGACCCCGAGGAAGCAGGTAGCAACTTGCCATAGCGCTGGTACCTGTGTTGATTTCCACTTTTATTACAGTGTGATCCTTCCTGACGCGACAATTTCGTGGCTCAATCCCTTCAACCTTTCGGCTTACGGCCTATCTGCTCGCTGTCTTACGCTTAAAACTCTATGTTACCACAGAGCCTCCAAAGACTTGCTACCCGGTGGTTGGCCAACCTTCCGGGGCGGGGTTCACACCCGCTGAAATACACGACCTGGCCCGGCCGCACAATAAATCTATCCCGGTTTTTATTCGTCAGATTTTCAGAGATCATGTGGTCTCTACGGGGTTATTGGTCCCTTGAAACGCAACCAAAGTGGTTGTTCGGGTAAAAAAATGATAATAGTGCCCTCTTGGGACACTGCCAATTAATACGTCACGGATTCAGGGTTATGGCTATACCTTATCAATATTCCATGTCAAAGGCCCCACCATATGCAAATGATCCTGAAGAAGCTGTTCCACCAGTCTGAGCATAAATGGAAAAGATATCACCTGCTGCATAGCTTACTGTACCTGATATGACATCAACGGCTCCTGCGTTTGTTGAAGAGGTATAGGTTTTTGTAATGGCTGTATCTACACCATTTTTTTGTAATGTAATAGTACAAGAATCTCCACCAAGGTTATTTGTGGATATATAGATTGTGAAGTTTTTAATGGTACAAGCCCTAGTCACTGGGAATACATGGCCATCAAGAGTTGAACCATCCTGAGAACCTGCAATACCGGCATATCTAGGATCGGTATTGCTATTATTTGTTCCATTAAATACCTCAGTAGCAGTATCAGTGGCTGCCGCGGTCGAAGAATTTAATGGTACTACCACTACCTTGTCAGCAGAATGTACCGGATTTGAAACCAGAAAAATACTTGAAATTACAAATGCTACAAAAAGATATTTTTTCATAACCTTCCTCCTCATTAATTATTCAAACAAAAAATCGAGTTGTCTTATCAACATGGCAACCCGTTATTTTGTTAAGATCCGTGGTTTTCCCTCGTGCCATTCTCCACAGGTTAACTTTATCTTAGTTATAAAGTTTTATTTCATTAAATCTTTACACATAAACGATAGCCAAATGTGATAAAATCAACCATTGGCAACCTCAACGTGACGCATTTGATGAAAACTGAAGAGTCATCGTAAACAGCAAAACCATAGATCCTTATTAGCTAACTAACAGAAATATCCACGAACAGTCAAACACTATTGGCAGGGGTAAGGTGAACTTTTCCCAACAAAAAGCAAAAAGGGACAGAGTTATTTTTTCTGACGAAAAAAAAATAATGCAAGTGCAAGCTAAGCTCAGGAAGAAAGAACCCGAAAAAACCAAATTACTTATCAAGCTCGAAAAGAAACTGGATAACTGGATTGCACAGCGCTCACTTGCCTAAATATTGGATTGGTTTGACTGCATTGAAACGACGAAAGTACAGACTGTCATGAGTACTTATCGATGTTCTACCAAATCAGTGGCCGGAGACAAGCTGTTCTTGGAGTACTTGGGAGTGGAGATCAAATAGTGTACGCTTTAGACGACTTTCAAGGTATGTTCAGATTGCTCTGCCAGGACAGCAGCGTTGAACGTAGGAGGATTGGGGCGGGGCCAATCCCAGTGTATGCATATTTCCTTGAAAATTCTTGTGCGATTCCAAGAAGGGTTGCTCTGGATTAATTGTTGAATAAATTTAATATCCGAACTGAGTAATTGACGCCCCAGGATGACCATAATCTCATTCATGACCTCCAAGATAGAAGAAAAACGCTTTGGAGTTCAGGTGAAAATGGAATCACAGAACAGTTAAAACAAAGTGCGACAAAATGGTACTGGGCGCGTACTATTCTTACCTACAATATATTGCCATAGCAAGAGCATGCTTTGCGCTATATATTGTGTTTTTTTTGGCAAGTTAGAATAGTACACACCCAGTACCTATTCAAATACGTTGCGAGAAATGTACGCTGCAAAGCATACAATAATTCTCCTCAATTCTCTCCCTGCATAAAGGTCTATTTTTTCGTTGACCGTTATTCTTAAAAAGAATAACGTTTGCAAATTTTTACTGAGCTTCCCTTCTGCAAGGTTCCAGAAAACAGTTACAAAGTGCGCTGGCCGCGCCCCTGTTTCCTTAGAAAACCAATCATAAGCCTCGACACATGTCAGACAGGAGATATTGTCGATAGCCTGCATGATCCCATATTCGTTTAGAGACGGTGATAACTCATGGTTTGTGAACTCAAGCAGGATAAGAATTGTAGCCTTCATGAAGACAAGCTTTCAGGCGTAATAGCAACGCATGTTGCACTAGAATTAAGGAATAAAGATGAGACAGAAAAAACACATGAAAACACAACGTACTCTACCATCAGTTATTGCGCTTGCGGGTCTTTTATACCCTATGCAAGCCCAGGCTTTAGAGGATGTAGACCTGTCGCCCATAGTGGTTACCTCGACAATGGTAGAACAGCAATTGAGCCAGGCTCCTGGGACAGTACAAGTCATAGAAAGTAAAGAAATTGCGACCCTTGGCGCAGAAAGCGTCGCTGATGTACTTCTGCAGGCTGCAGGAATAAGTATTTCATCAGGATCAGGAAGAAGTAGAGAGATATCTATTCGGGGGTTAGGATCCGGCCATACCCTCTTACTCCTTGACGGTCGCAGATTAACCGGTGGCTATAATGCTACCGTTGATGCCAACCAGATACCCCTTGTTGTAATTGATCGCATTGAAATTGTGCGTGGCCCTGGATCTGCTATTTATGGAAGTGAGGCCACAGGAGGAGTGGTTAACATTATTACCCGGTCACCTTCAGAAAAAACTGAGGCAGCACTTGATGTTCGTGGAGCAACAGGTCAGGCAGCACAACAAAGCATACAGGCCATGGCAGGTTCATCTGTCGGCCCTCTCCGTGCTACGGCTGCAGTCAGTCATTCTGTACAGGACGGTTATGATACAGACATATATTCCGGACAGGAAATTGACGATACAAAACTGAGTTCAGTATACACAAGAGCTGCGCTGGATTTGCTAGAGGGACACCTTGTTTCTTTTGGTGGCGAATGGAATCATTTTGAACGGGAAGGTCTTCGCTATTACATGAAAAAATTGAGAGAACGCCAAGGGGATGATGAACGTTTGGGAGGCTATCTTCAATATGAATCAGACCAATCCGGCCCACTGAATATTATGGCCCGCCTATACGGTAATCATAGTGAAGGTTCCTATGATTTTTCTCCCCCGGCGGACGAACATGACAATGAGCGAGACCTCGGGCAAGCAGAATTACGAGCCTCGTATCGCACAGGTGAAAAATTCACTTTTACGGCAGGCGGAGAGGCGAGAAGGGAATCCCTGGAAGGCGACCAGATGAACATAGGGCATGAAGACGGTGAGTCGGAAAAAAGCCAAGCCATTTTCGGCCAGATCGACTGGAGCCCCTTTGAACGATTTAACCTTGTCAGCAGTTTGCGCTACGATGACTACGACAGTGCAGGTTCACACTTTACCCCCCGTATCATGGCCACACTCTTTTTCTCCAATGCCAAGGTTTGGACGAGTTATGGGCAAGGATTTCGCGCAGCAACATTAAACGAACTCTATGGTAAGGAATCAAAAAACCAGGGGAAAGACCTTTATATAGGCAACAACGACCTTGATCCAGAAACTTCGGAAAGCTATGAAGCAGGAATAGCTCTCCATAAAGAACGTATACATTGTTCACTGGTCTTCTTTTACAATGAACTTGAAGATCTTATTGAAGCACATGAAACAGGTACAACGGACGATATCACGACGTATGTTTATGCAAATGTTGAAAGTGCAGAAACATATGGTACTGAATTCGAAACAGGGATTACGGTAAATGATGCTATTGAATTACAAGGCCACCTGACATGGCTGAAAACCGAAAACAAGAAGACAGGATATGATCTTGCCAAAGAAGGGTGTAGCCGGTCTATATTAAAACTCTCTCAAGTTATCTATCTGTTTTTTCGTTGTATGCAAACCGCTTAATTCGACGCCCCCAGCCAAAATGTCGATTTTTGTAAATATAATTGAATTGTGATCCAGGCTCTTTTTGTGTCATTATCAGGGCAAGCGTACGACATGAACCGAGAAAAACTTTAATAACCTATTGAAAATAAAAATAAAGAAGGTGATATTCTGGCCAGACAGTGTATTCAACCATAGCTAACCGATTCAATACAATGGAGAAGCAATATGGTTGGACAAGTTACCTTGCTACAGAATCATAAAAAG
>NZ_AUCV01000099.1 GCF_000429945.1 Desulfogranum japonicum DSM 18378
CGTTTTGCCGATTATGCGTATTTCTTTGAGTCTTTTTATGATTCTGTAGCAAGGTAACTTGTCCAACCATATTGCTTCTCCATTGTATTGAATCGGTTAGCTATGGTTGAATACACTGTCTGGCCAGAATATCACCTTCTTTATTTTTATTTTCAATAGGTTATTAAAGTTTTTCTCGGTTCATGTCGTACGCTTGCCCTGATAATGACACAAAAAGAGCCTGGATCACAATTCAATTATATTTACAAAAATCGACATTTTGGCTGGGGGCGTCGAATTAAGCGGTTTGCATACAACGAAAAAACAGATAGATAACTTGAGAGAGTTTTAATATAGACCGGCTACACCCAGTTTGGGATCATGGAAGAGCTTTTTATTATGGATCGAATTTAGTTGGAGATCCTAATGGTATTTCAATTGTATTAGTATATACTATAGCCTTTTTGGTAGGATTGTTTTTCTTATCTTCTAATAAGGTCGTTAGAATTGTGGTCATGTTTGGTATGTTTTATTGTGTTCTCGGTATAATCGAGGGACGGTCACGAGGAGCTTTTTTAAGTTTAGTTGTGTTAGGTTTTACAGCATTTCTAATGTTGCCAATTAAAAAGAGAATGCTGTCTTTGTCTTTATTTGCTGTTTTGTTCATGATTTTTTCTATCAGGTATGTCCCCTCAGACTATATTTACCGCATGCAAGAAATAACCAATCCTACTACTGATGCAACAGGATCTGCCGTTACGCGATTAAATACAATGAAGATAGCTGCAAAATATATAGTTTCGCATCCTTTTTCAGAGTTTGGTTTGGGGAATCACTCATATTTAATAGCAGAGAAGTATGGATTATACGATAATTTTGAAATACTTGACATATTCAGAGGTAGCTACCTAACACATAGTATATTTTTGCAGTATGGAGCAGATACTGGGTTTGTACCAATGTCTATATATATATTGTTTGTTATTTCAATCTTTCATAAATGTTATAATAATTTTAAAAATGAAAAAAGAGATTTATCGCTATCTAGTTGTGTGTCTGTCTGTAACACTGTTGTTATTATAGCATTATTTTCTTTTTTTTCAGGTGCATTTTTTCTTCCTTGGGCATATCGAATTTTTATGTTCATTCTTTTAGGCTCTTCTATGGCAGTTGATAATGTCATGCAGTCAAAATTGTAATAATAGCTAATATTTAGTATAATACTAACCGTCCTTTTGAGAAAGAAAGTGAAATATAGAGTTGAGATTGATGGGCTTAGGGCGATTTCGGTAATTTCTGTTGTTTTATTTCATTTCGGTCTTAGTACTTTTAGCGGAGGGTATGTAGGTGTAGATATCTTTTTTGTGATTTCTGGTTATCTGATTACATCTATAATTTTAAAGGAAATTCATCAAGACTCATTTAGTCTTGCCAATTTTTATGTGCGAAGGGCAAGGAGGATTCTGCCAGTTTTATTTTTTATGCTGTTAGTTAGCTCATTAATTTCAATTATTGTTCTTTTGCCAAATGATCTATATAGTTTTTGTAAAAGTTTATTATCTGTAAATATTTATGCATCAAATTTTTACTTCTGGAGGGAATCTGGTTACTGGGCTGTAGCTAATGATTTGAAGCCACTTCTACATACGTGGAGTTTAGCTGTAGAGGAACAATATTATATTTTCTTTCCACTTTTCTTGTTAATATGTAAAAGACTAAAACTGCAGTATATTTTTATTTTCCTTATTATCATATTGTTATCTAGTTTAGGGCTTTCTCAATGGGGCGCCTACGCTAAACCTTCTGCTAATTTTTACTTACTTCCCACTCGGGCCTGGGAATTAGCGATTGGAGCTTGTTTAACTCTTGTACAATATAATTTTCCAATTCAATTGAAAAATTCAAAATTTACAAAATATTTTAGTGATATAGTATCGTTGGTTGGGTTAGTATTTATTAGTTATTCAATTTTTCTTTTTGACGAGGAAACACCATTTCCGAGTTGTTGGGCATTATTGCCTACTTTAGGGGCATCTCTTGTAATTTTATTTAGTAGTAGGGAGACTATAATAGGACGGGTACTAGGTAATAAGATTCTTGTTAGTATAGGTCTAATAAGTTATAGCCTTTATTTATGGCACCAACCTGTTCTCGCTTTATATAGAAGTTACTTCTTTCTCGGAATGCATTGGTATCATTACCTAACTCTCTTTATTATTATAATCATTTTATCGTATATAAGCTATTATTTTGTAGAGAAGCCTTTTAGAGATAAAAATAATTTTAGCGATAAACAGATTGTTTATTTTTGTACCTCCTTTACCTTAGTTTTCATTTTGTTTGCAATAGTTGGAATATATACTGAAGGTTTTTCTTTATATTCCTCTAAACGTCATCAAATATTTACAGAATACCAATCTTCTTCCATGAGTAATTCTGGGCTGAGCTTGAAATGCGATGGAAATTTTCCTGCTCCAAAAGAATGTTGGACAGATCCGAACCCAGAAGTTTTGGTTTGGGGAGATTCCTTTGCTATGCATTTGGTACCTGCACTTTTAGCTTCTGACCCCAATATCCGTCTCGTTCAAATGACTAAGAGTGCATGTGGTCCTTTTTTTGATATAGCTCCAGTAAGTGTCAAATTTCCCGCAGATCAGTGTTT
This sequence comes from Desulfogranum japonicum DSM 18378, assembly GCF_000429945.1. GTDB lineage: Bacteria > Desulfobacterota > Desulfobulbia > Desulfobulbales > Desulfobulbaceae > Desulfogranum > Desulfogranum japonicum. The sequence continues at coordinate 2,642 of NZ_AUCV01000099.1, forward strand.
GTCGTTCAACCATAGAGTTAAATCCTGGCTTAGTGACAATAGATCTGTAAAATATGTAATTATGTCATCCCCTTTTGAAGAGTATTTGTCTAAAGGTGCAGAATTATTGGATTCCCATGGTAATAAATTTACATCTTCTAGGGAAATTATTTATACTGAATTGATGGCTACTTTAACTGAGATTAAATTATTAGGTGCAATACCAGTATTGGTTTCACCCACGCCTGGTAATGGTCTTGATCTTGGAAGATGTGTTGCTAGAGCTAAATATTTTTATGATGATTCGAGTATTTGTAATTTTGATCCCGCTTCCCTGATGGATTATCGACAAACAATTTTTTCGATAATGGATGAAATAGAATTAAGTAACCGAGTAATTAGGTTAGATAAACTTTTGTGTGACGCACAACAGTGTCATGCTTTACTGGATGACACGCCTATTTATAGAGATAGGGGGCACCTTTCGCATGAAGGAGCTAGATTGATAGGGAAAAAGTACAACTTATATCAGATGATGATTCACGATTCTAATAATAATTGATACGAGCTTTACTTTATGAAAATAGATATTAGGATCTCTCTACCTATTTTAATACCGCTATTATGTATTTTTACAGCTATTTTGATTATTCATTTTTTCCTAACGGCTCTTTCTGCTCTGAGTTTTACCACTAGTATTGTATATAATACCGATAAAGTTGCTCGATTTACTTCTCATCCAATATCTAATTCGTCACATAGAGCTGTTGATCCAGAATTTTACCGAATGATTGAAGAGTTAAATTTTAACAATAGAAAAATAGGGCAAAATGATATCGAATTTTTATCGCGTATTAGGCATTGGTGCCGCCTGCAGCAAGGGGAATTTAATCCGGTTAAATGGCAAGTAATTGGAAAAGAGAGTGATGATCCTAAAGAATTACTAATTAATCAAAGAAATTCTACACCTGGGGCATGTAGACGCTTTGCTTATATCTTGTCAGGTGTACTTTATAGTTTGGGGTATGATTCAAGAATAGTACATATTGCAAGTACATTTAGTGATCTAGATTTTAATCACACATTAGTTGAAGTTTATGTTCCATCACTTTCTAAATGGGTTTTGATCGACTCTGATTATGATACTTTTTATAAAATTGGTGATATTTATGCCTCATTGTACGAGGTTTATGATCAAATACGCAGTAAAAAAATAGAAACAATAGAATTTGAAAGAAATGGCTCAGAAACTTTACCTATGCCAAGATTTGTTGATGAAAATAGATTGCCTACAAAATTAGCAAAAAGCTTCAGTCATATTTATATTGGCAAAATGAATGCAGTGAAAGCTTACTTTGACACAGGTCAGAGAGGGAAAATTAAAACATTTGAACATTTTGTGCCTGATGGAGGGAGATTGTATCCAAATTTTTATAAAATTTTCTTGATTTTCATGATATGCGTATTGTTAATTGTCATTATGTATTGTTTGTATAAAATATCTGATTACTGTTTTTGTAAAATTAAGCAATGTTGTAATTCTAAATTGTATTCTCTGTAATATAAATATGAGCGAATTTAAAGAAAAATTCAGATAGAAAGAGAATGGGGAGATATGTCTACATATCAATATCTATCTTCTTGTATTATATGTAAAGAAATCGAGTTATAGTCAAGTCTGGTGTTCGAAGAATCATTCCTAAACATTGACGATCCTGTCGAGCCCGCTTTCTTCTATCGGTACAACTCTCTCCCC
>NZ_AUCV01000100.1 GCF_000429945.1 Desulfogranum japonicum DSM 18378
GAAATCCGTGCGAAGACTCTGCCGAACGTATGATGTGATGGAATCCCATAAGGGCCATTTTTGCCCATCCCCCGATATGGTAAAATTTCTTTTCAAACGAATGACTTCTTCTAAGCAGAGAGACGCCGGACATAAGGTGCGGAACCGATTCCTGCTAAATCACGCAGTATAGAAAATTAGATAAAGAATTACGGCCACATCTGTCTCCGCTTGGCTGGGAACACATCAACTTGACTGGTGATTATATTTGGCAGCAAGATAAGTTTCTAAAAAAAAGGAGCTTATCGGCCACTCCGAAATAACCGTTAAAATTTATTGTAGGATTTAAAAATCTCTTAGCGTGCTATTTTTTCCGTTTCGTGAGCAGACCCCTGAAACTCTAGTATCAGGTCGGTTTACTTTACCAGACAAGATGATTCCGTTTTTAAAGGTGCAGTGATTTTTTCCCTCCTCTGGTGGAATTTGCTCGCTGCAACAGCAGCATTATTATGGAAAGTAATCCGAGCCAATTATCAAGCTTGTCTGGGACAATGGCAAGTTCAACTTTGCATAATAATATTCTACTCATAAGAACGAAAAAACACGCTAAGCTGTATTAGCCATAGTTATTTTTTTGGAGGGTGCCTGTTAGATTAAGGCTTAATTTCCACATTTAAAGGACCCTAATGACACGAGCAGGGTTTCCTGCAGCAACTACATTTGAAGGAATATCTTTGGTCACTACACTTCCAGCACCGATTGTTGATTTATTTCCAATAGTAACTCCAGGGCAAATGACAACACCACCGCCAACCCAAACGTTGTCTCCAATTGTAACCGGCAAAGTATTTTCAAGCCCTGATTTACGAACCTTCCAATCTACTGGATGCGTTGCAGAATAAATTTGCACATTAGGGCCAATTAAAACGTCATTGCCAATTGTAACATCTTCGCCATCCAAAATCGTACAGTTAAAATTAATAAATACATTACTCCCAACTGAAATCTGATATCCATAGTCACAGATAAATGGCGACTCTACCCAAACATTCATACCACATGTTTTGAACAGTTTTTTTAGTATTTTTTCTCGAGATTCCTGTGTAGCTTTTCCAAGCTCGTTGAGCTGCGTACAAAGTTTCGAAGCTCGTACACGATCCTTAACTAAATCAGCATCGAACGCATTATACAATTGTCCAGATTTCATTTTATCTTTTTCTGAATTCAAAACGTGGTTCATTTTCTTACTTCTGTTGCTATGTTTTTTGAAGTTTCTCCAAAATTTCACTAAAATCGTCTATTAAATAATTTAAGATAAATCCTGTCTTTTTATCAACAGAAAAACATCTTAGTAAATATGAAATTTTAAAATTAACTGTATGTTTATGAGTTTATGCTGATTGTTTCGAATTTACTAGAGCCACGTAACGTAATTTTAAATCATCGCAAACCAATCAATATTTATATATAGCCATTTGTTTCAATAACCTGTGCAGCTTTTAAAACCTTATTTGGTATATCTTGTAATCACAGTTCGCATTTGAGCGTATTTCATTTTTCAAAGTCTTGATAAAGAAGGCCTGGCTGAATTCCATTATTATCATGATGCTTTCCACTCGAATATTTCTCGTGACACCCTTCAGTCGTATGGTAATAAACTTGGCACACTTCAACCCCAGCATAAATTTTGATCGGTTGAACACAAAAAAATTCTAGCATCCAATAACCAGTAAACCCGACATCACCAAAACCAGCAGTGACATGAATAAATAATCCTAACCTGCCTATGGAAGATCGACCTTCAAGCATAGGAACTAAATTCTCGGTCTTTTTATACTTTTGTGTTCTACCTAAATAGAGTTTATTGGGCTCCAGTACCTTACTCGATGATTACAATTTAATTTACACTTTTCGATCTAACTAGATTTATGTGAAACGATACGCTCAAGTCCTCTGTATCACCAGGTATGGTGATCACAAGTAATCGCTTCTTGGAGGACTGAATATGTCTATTACTTCACCAGGATCAATAATTTCCAGACGATGTTCAACATCGCGAGGAATATTATAGGTATCTCCAGGTCCTATCACTTGATCGTATGTCTTGAAAACAATCCTATACTTTCCTGAAATAACATAACCGCTCTGTTCATTTGGATGTTTATGGAACGGTACATTATCTTCTTTTTTATACAACATTTTGGTAACCATTGATTCAGCACCATGGGATAACAAAACAAAATCAACCCCAAGAAAATTTCTGTTTTGTGCCTCTTCTGACATAACGATCATGTTAACTCCTTTTGTCGATATTGGAATATATGAATAATAGCGTATGGAAAGGTAAATAATCGTTTGACACTTCTTACTTACCCCTACTGTTTTTCACGGTCTTGGACGGTCACATTTGGTTCACCCCAGGGACAAGTGACGGAGCAGTGCGATCATCCCGACTCCGGCGGCCATCGTTACCAGTAGGTTGCCTGTTTTCCAACGAGCTAGCAGGCAAGCGGCCAGCCCAAGAAGTCCGGTGGTTCCCATATGAATTGCCCCCGGAACCACCAAAGAGAGCAGGATTGCCCCAGGCAAACCATCGAGAAAGGTTCGCAGCAGCCCAGTTTCCGGTAGTCGATCGGCAAGAAGCAGTCCGCCGAGCCGAAAGGCATAGGTGATCAGGGCGGCGAGAACAATCGCAGGAATGCCGTTGTCGATAAACAACGGTTCGCTCATCGGTTCCCCTCCCCGGACAGGCTTACGGTTGCGTTCTCCCTATTTTGGCTGGTTCTCCCTTTTCCGAGCAGTTCCAGCAGGGCGGGAACCAGGGCCCCCCCCCCACACCACCGATCATGATATACCATTTTCCAGGCAGATAGCGTTCCGCCAGAAAGGCAAGCACCGCTGCCACCAGCCAGCCGCCCATATCCGTTCGTCCACGCCAGAGACTCAAGGCGAGCGCGGCAAAGACGGCAATAAAGGCAAAATCGAGACCATACTGCTCAGGCTGGCGAATAAAGCCGCCCAAGAGATTGCCGCTCAAGGTTCCAAAAGACCAGGCGCAGAGAAGCAGCACCCCACCGCCAAACAGGAAAAACGGACTGACGGCACCTTTTCGCTGCTCTGCAATAGTCACAGCCCAGTTTTCATCGGCAACCAGGTGCATCAAGGCCGCCTTGCGCCACAGCGGCTGACCATGGAATAGCTGGCGAAGGGAGGCCCCGATCAACACATATCTGAGGTTGACGACAAAAACCGCCATTGCCACGGCCCAGACCGACAGCGGCTCCTTCCACATATCCACCATGACAAACTGGGCCGAACCGGCAAACATCAGGACATTCATCGCCGACATCTCCGCCCGGGTGCATCCGATATTTATGGCACAACCTTCTGGGCCCATCTTTTCTTGAATTGCATAATAATTTCAACCGACTAGGTAATATTATCGCTTGA
>NZ_AUCV01000101.1 GCF_000429945.1 Desulfogranum japonicum DSM 18378
CTCTTTTTTCAAAACCGCTTTAAGGGATTTCCTTAAAGCGGTTTTTTTTTGCCTGTCAATATACGGTATACCCTCCCCTGCTTCTTCCAAAGTTTCAGTCCCATATTCTCCAGCTCTATCAACATTGCCACTCTCGTCAGTGCATGCCCCAGAACCACCTTTTTGAAAGATTAATTTTAAACAGGGCTGATGTCAAAAAAATACTCGTTAATCTCTTGTCAAGAAAAAGAGTAAACTATACACTGATTCTGGGAGGAAAGCGTAAAAGAATGAAACAGTGATATATCCTAAAATGAGCCATAATCACATGCAATGGAGCTAAGGTGCATTCTCATGATAGATTTGATGCAATTTCTGGTAAGTTTTGAATGAAAAACTGCAAAATTTTTCAATAAAAACACCTTCCATTTAAGATGTGCAATATAGCTCTTGTAACTGTCACAGGAAAAATTCTATGCAACATGCCGATTTTATCAATCAAATTTTAAAGCTGCAAGATCCGTGGACTGTACTTGACACACACGTGCATCAATCAGCAAAGCGCCTGGATATCTATTTGGGATTCTCAGCACCAGCCAAAAGCAATCTTTTTGGTGTCGCACGCAAGGCGGGTTTTCTCACAAAAAAGTCCATCATCACCTGCCCTCACTGCCAAACGTCCCTTCCACATTCAACAGATTTTGAACCCCTCAGCGTTCAACACTTACCGATTCTTGATTTTGTTACATTTCTCCATGTTCCACCGCCAGGAGCAGTTCAATCTCCCCAGGCTGATTGTGTTTGTATGAAAACCTGGTATGTAGTGGGTACCTTGTATACCAAAGATCTCTTAGAACATATTACAACATTACTCAAATCTACCAGCCCTGAGACAACTGCAGGACTTTTAGGTCTGGACATTGAGAAAATCAAGCAATTCGACAAGCCCGATAAACCAGAAAGCGGCACTCTAACTTCCTCTGCAGGTCCAGCAAAGCAACCATCCTTAAAAGAATCTTTCAAAATTCCAGATATAGGCCACCCAAGCTGGCAGAGATTAATCAACGGAGACCTTAGTCTTGCAACAAAATCCATAGCGTTGAAAATGATCCTCCAGCGGATTCGCAGTAAATATGACGCAGCGCCAGGTATTGAAAGTGGCATCGCTGGCGCACAAACTCTGCACCAATTTTTTACCAGAAATAAAAAAGTCCTTTCCGATGAGCTTGAACAACTTACTGATGGTCAATCCTGGACAGAAGAAAGTATAGCAGTTACAAAAGATCCGACACCCGATGATGACATTCCTGCTGAGTCACATCCTGTTTGGATAGCTCTTATCACTGGCGAGTTCCAAATACAGACACGCCTTGTCGGACTACAGATGATTAATCAACAGGCGACTAAATCGTTGCTCCGTGATTCAGGTAAACAAAATCAGGACAAAATTATTCGAACCTATCGTCACTTTTTCATCAAACATAAAAGACGCCTTCAACGAGAGATTGATCAGCTGAACAGTTACCAGGAATGATCCAGATACCATTGTTACACAATCTATCAAGCCGGATCGTACAACTACCAGTCCACTGAAAACGATAACCTAGAATCACTCCAGGAGATAACATAATGCCTGACCTTCTTCAGCCTCAACTCTATTCTGTAGAAGATACAGCTAACGCCATTTCTAGTGGTAAAATTCTTTTTCTCGGAGGGGATGAAGAGCTTCTTCAGCAACTTCCGAAAGGCTACTGGATAGGTGCCACCAGTCCATATTTTATGGCACCTGATGGGGGACAAACCTCCAAAGATCGTATATTTGTTCATGAGATTGCAGCAGATGCCATCGAAAAAGTTGAGATAAAATTTCATAATACCAACACTATTCACAATATCACCAAGGAAGCTCCAGAGAACGGCTTTTCTGTTCTTCTACTTCCTGCACTCACAGACATTTTACTCCAATATGCTCAAGACGCTCCTGACTATGAAGACATGTTTATCAAACCTGTCATAGGATGGGTTGCAGGTATTCATCTTGACGATATGGAGACAGCCAGCCCGAAAGTCTTCAACGGTGGAATTGGTGAGGCAGCTCCTGACCAAGCCGTTGTAATGCACGTAACGCTGAAAGATGATAAAATGGCAACTATAGGCATCATCAATATTCAGGAACAAGGCGATGGTGATACGTTCATGTTCCCACAAACGGGTTTCAGCGCTGAAACAGTGTTAGTGAATGGCATAGAACAAAACTTTGCCGATTATCTCCTTGATAAACAGATTAATATCCAACAACCTTTGGTTGCGGATTATTCAGGAGCCAGCATCAATGTCTCCTTTCAAGGAATTGACCAAGAAAACAAGACTGTATCTTTCTATGCTCCAGTATTCAATGGTATTGAATATAAGCTGGCAAAGCCAGTTGATGATTATATGAAAAAATTCAGTGAGGCTTTACCTGATCTGAACAACAACGTTGCATTCAGTTGTAACTGTATTTTAAATTATCTGTATTCCGACCTTGAAGGTAAAAAAATGGCCCCAATGTTTGGCCCTATAACTTTTGGAGAAATTGCATATCAACTCTTAAATCAGACGCTGGTCTATCTTGTTATTGAGGATTATTAACCCGGACTTCTGGCAAGGCTATTTTGGGCAGATGCGTGACATTTAACCGACAGTCCTAAAAAGCTAACATAACCTGCGCTTATCCAGAATCTACTTTTACTTGTAGAAGCTTGGTAAACTAAGCAGATATTATACAATCTGCTGGTCAACAACAGTCTCTTTTACATTCCTAAAAAACAAATGCTTTTTCAGGAATCTCTAAGAGTACTATCATGCCAGCAGATTAAATAATTGCTCATGAAATTGTGTTATATCTCTAGAGAGTATACAAAGTTAGGCAGATACACTTTGCCCGTCCCAAACTCTTTGCAATGAGTTACTTTCCAAAAAAAGAACAGAATACAGACTCATTCTCATTACCGTTTCATTGGATCAATACGGCTAAAGTAGAGCCAGTGAAACAATCATGAGAATGAGTTGAAAAAAACATTACGGGCGGATAAAGCAGTATTTCCACGTCCCTCCGCAATCATATTCTACACTTCTACCACATATCCATTCGATATAACTATATAATACTCCCTTTATCGGGTGCGATCCTCCCCTCTCTTATACTTTTTTCTCTATTCACCCTCTCCTTCTTTAAAAAAAAGACTGTCATTGCTAAAAAATCTTTGACAAGAACCTCCAACTACTGTATTTTGCCGCCCCGTTGCTCGTGACAACAAAGCGTCGCAAACGAGACAACAAAAAGCAAAACTTTTCTGTTGACGGAAAAACAGAAACAGATTAAGTTGAGCTTCCGCGCTGAAGCAAATACGCATAGCGTGGACGGCCTCATTGAGGCTTTGATCTTTGAAAACTGAATAGTAAACAAGCGGGCCAAAGAGTGCACAGCACTCAAA
>NZ_AUCV01000102.1 GCF_000429945.1 Desulfogranum japonicum DSM 18378
TCAGTGATTCCATGCGTTACCTCCTTAATGGAGATAACGCTATCATGATTCATATTTGAACGTAACCGTTATTGGACAAACGCGTAATGCTCCCCATTCCCATGGAACTGAAAGTGTACCGGAACAGGTATCCGAGAGCAAAACCAGGGATTCCTAAAATAATAGCATCAAAAAAATCGGCAAAAAAGCGACGCCAAAAGCCGACTACTATTCGGTATGGTTGCGTCATACTTCTGTGACCTCCTTAAGGGACGCGAAAAAAATAAATTATCCAATCTTGTTGGTCTCTCACTCATTCTCATAACTGTTTCAATGGATCAATACAACCAGTATGGAACCATTGAAACATTCACGAGAATGAGCCGATATCCTGCGCAATTTTTGAATAGTTATAATTTTCCACGTCCCTATGCTAACGCTGAAACACCTGAGACCGGTTACCGATAATGAATAAAAAAATATAAAATGAAGGCCAGAGTGAAAACAACTACATCTCATTGATATAATTTTCTGTGATTTTTTTCAGTTATGATCAAGCCAGCAAGAACTTTTTCTGAAAGATACAGACGACTTTTGCTTCTCTGTAATTGTTTTTCTTTTTCAATATACTTTTCAAGCTTGTTCATGAAAACATCGCCACAATCTTCATACACTAACTCTTGAAATAACTCCATATAATGGCCATCAAAGTCTAAATGCCACATAGCGAACCAAAAAAATGCGACCCGGTCATATTCTGGCATTTTCTTGACATGATTTATGTATAAATCAACCATATCATCATACAATATTGCGGAACCAAACGGATTATCATCTTTCTGATAACTGAAATTTTCGTCATGGAGAACTACAAGCCTACCTATACATTCTTCCAACGATAAACCATCATAACAATGGGATATACTTGGATTACATATAATAAAAAACAGCAACACATTAATTATTATTTTCATTTTATATACCGGGAAGAAGTTTTCAACATCATCACAATGATCGTAATAGTTCACCGCCTTCAACTCGCGTGTCCAACATCGTTAGAACTTACCAGGCACAGTGACACATACGAGGCTGGCATATCCAAAATGGAACCTGATATGCCCCATCGTTTCACTCGAATCATAATTACCTGGCACGCCATCAGCGTAATCATCAATGACCTTATCATGACGAATTAAGGGTCGCGGAAAATAATAAATATTAAAAAATTGCGTAGAATATCGGTTTGGCAACCTCGTTGCGTCAAGGGTTCCATAGTGGCCGTATTGAGCCCTTGACGCGACAACGCTGCCGAGTTGAGAGACAAGTAAGATTGGATAATTTATTTTTTTCCGTGGTCCTAAAGAGAATGCTGCCAATATATTTCTACAAACAGTACGTAAACGTACCCTGCGGTTTAAAGCTTTCAGGGAAAACCTGGAACTCAGGGTTGTACAGGTGAAACAGCAATGACAGGATGCTTTTTCACAGCAAGCCAAGAACTAACCCGCTGAAAAATACCAACTTATAGCGAGTTAGCAATACTAAAAGATTTGATCACTGAATTCCCCTTGCGGCACAACGATAAAAAATGAGGCATCTTGGAATTTAGCTGGCCAGGCTCTTTTGGCGAGCCCCCCTGATTACAATTTCATGGTGCGCACGGCGCACCCTACCAGAGTTCATTGCAACAAATCAGATGCGGGAAAGCGGAAGTATTGGGCATTACATGTTGGAAATAAGCTCTTAAAGATTATTGCCTAGCTGAACACCATGGACCGGCACTCCTGCATGTGAAAGCGAGCTAATCCTGTCATCAGCTGCTCCTTATGTGATATTTTCTTTTTCTGTCTTTATTTCCTCTTTTCGTTTGTTAAACTCTGCGGCTGCAAGCCAGCATTTTTTACCCTGACCCCTTTTTTCACAATTTTTTATGGCACTACAAGCGACGGTGAATTTTTATACGGCTGAAATTCTGACGATTTATTTTTTTAGCGCAACGAAAGACTTTCATCAGGGGAAACTTTGAGAATAATTGTCAAAAACTTGGGCTAAACAACATGGACCAGCACGTCTGCAGGTGAAACGAGAGCTAATTGTGCAATCAGCTACTCTTTATGTTATATCTTCTTTTTTCTGTCTTTATGTTTTCTTATCGTTTTTTCAACTCTGCGGCGGTAAGACAACATTTATTTTTTACTCTGACCCCTTTTTTTTTTGACCCCTTTTTTCTTAGCAAAGATCTGACCCCGTTCCCTATTCCACCATTTTGTCAAAACTACCACCGGATGATTGGTGATTAAGAGATTCAACAATATTCAAATCTTCTATCCAATCAATTACTATCTTTTTCTGTAAATTATTCAATAATGAAAAATCATGCGTACTTTTTAACTTGATTAAAGACCGTCTTAATTCACTGGCATCTTTACCTAATAATTCTACAAAAATTAACGCTCTTGACGTGTCAATGTCACAAGTAGTTATTAGTATTTTTTGAAAAAAGACAATTCTTATCCTGCTTGGCAACTCTTTAATATTATTATATTGTTTAATCAAGCTATCTTCCCAGTAGTCACCTGTAACACGGCTTAAATAATATGAATTTAAAACTAATCCGACTGGAAGTTTAACGCTGTTTGGTAGGTCTCTAACCAAGAAAGCCAGAAAGACTATATAGCTAATTATTAATAACAAAAATGCTATTAATGATGCTCTGAATATTTTTAATATTATAATTGTCAATTAATTATTTAACAGTAATAGATCCATAAGAAGAGATCATTTCTGTGCGGTTCCAGAAATGTGGCCCTTTTCTAAAGTCCACTTCATTGGTTTTTGTATTTTTAATCATTTCTTGTATTTGTTGCCACTTCTTTAATGCGTTTGTTTGGTGTAGATTGATGGTTATACAGCCCCAGCTTGTTTGTCCTAGGTGAAGGCGAAAACCGCCTCTTCCAGAATCTTGATCATAGTCATCTACACACTCATCATCTTTAATTACACCAAACCAATCTTCATGACCTTCAATAGGATGCGGATTATCTACAATAAAATAGTCTCCTTGAGGTATAGTTTTTTCACGTCCAACTCCGGGAGAAACAATTCCGTCTGCGGTTGAATGTCCTCCTGAAAAGGCCTCAACAACAATTTGTTCCTTTGTATCATCGTCAGTTAGAGTAAGTGTGTTATTTTTTGTATCTAAAACACCGCTGACTAGTAGCCCATTAGAATCAATCCAATTAACCGGATCATCTTCAACATAAGCATATAAATTAATCCCTCCATCCAACCCAATAGGATCAGCAGGGGTGCATCCGATATTTATGGCACAACCTTCTGGGCCCATCTTTTCTTGAATTGCATAATAATTTCAACCGACTAGGTAATATTATCGCTTGA
>NZ_AUCV01000103.1 GCF_000429945.1 Desulfogranum japonicum DSM 18378
CCCACCGTTATCCGTAAAGCGTATCAAACCATTGACGAGCAGCGAACTGAGCACGAGTATGACGCCGACGGCAACCTGGTGAAAACTATCCAGTTCAATGGCGCCGACCAGGTCGTTACTGCCTATAGTTATGATGCCAATGGGAATATGGTGAAAGAGGTGAACCCGGTCGGAGGTATCAGCACCATCACCTATGATTATATGGGGAATCCTCTCGCAATCACAGACCCGGTAGGCGTGACCAACTCTTCATCCTATGATCTCCAGGGGAACCTGGTGCAACAAAAATATGCCAATGGCCGTATAGTTGAAACCGAATACGATGCAGCCAACCGACCAGTCAAGAAAATAGATAGCGCAGGCGGTACCACCACTTTTGCATATGATTATCAGGATAACCTGATCAAAGTCACCGATGCCTTGGGAGGTATTGCCCGTTTCAACTTTGACAAGGATAACCACCTCACCAAAAAAGTTGACCAGGAAGGCAAATACCAGATCTATTTTTACGAGCAGGGTACGGATAAAATTTCAAAAGTGGTGGACGGTAATAATAATGCCATCGAGATAACCTACCAGGGGTTCCAAGGGTGCGGAACCTGTTCAAAAACCTATAAAGATAAACCTGTTCAGATTAAATTCCCTACCTTTACCCGCTTGTTTGAATATAACCTGCGCGGCAATCTGATCAAGCAGACGGACAAAGCAGAAGGCATTAGGCAAAGCACAACCTATAAGTATGATAAAGCCGGGCATCAGATTGCTGTTACCAACGCAGCAGGCTACACCACCCAATATGAATATGACAAGATTGGAAGAAAAGTAGCTACCGTTGACCCCGCAGGTGGGGTGACAACATCCTCCTATGATGCCTTAGGTAACCTGATCGCAGTAACCGATGCCAAAGGCCAGACAACCACTTTCACCTACAACCAGCTAGGGAATAAAATGAGCGAAACCCGCCCACTGGGAAATACTTTTTCTTTCAAATATGACCAAGTGGGACGTTTACTGCAAAGAGTTGATGCCAAAGGTCAGCTGAAAACATATCAATATGATGACGTGGGGCAGTTACGAAGCTATATCCTGCAAAAAACTGCAGACAGTAAGCCAGAAAAAACAGTAACCCTTGATTTCAATCAACAGGGTCAAATTACGGGCTATAACGACGGTGTCACTAAGGGCAGTTATGACTACGACCTCTTAGGAAGGCAACTTAATGGCCAGGTTGATTATGGAACCTTCACTGCTCAACACGCATACACCTATTACAAAAACGGCCTGAAAAAGAGCTATACTGCTTCTGATGGCGAGACCAAATATTACCGGTACAACAAAATCAATCGATTGAAAGAAATATCAATCCCCGGTGTTGCTCAAATATCCTATGACCAGTTTTATTGGTTTCTTCCTAAAAAAATAACCTTTCCCGGCGGAGAGCAAACTAATAATTACGACGGCCTGCTCAGATTAACAAAGCGTCAAAGCATAGCTGGTGGAAAAACAGTCCTTGACTTGAACTACGCCTATGATGCCCTTAATCAGGTGGATACCAAGCAAAGTGCAGATAACGTTATCCAATATGGTTATGATGATTTGCAACGCCTCATTCAGGTAGAAGAAAATGGGCAGCAAGCAGAAAAATACGATTATGACGATGTGTATAATCGGACTGCTGACCTCGAGCATTCTAATTATGTCTATAATGTTAATAATCAACTTCTTACTGCTGCGAACACAGAATTTTGTTACGATAAAAACGGTAGTACTGTTAGCAGCTCCTCTTCCGTTGAAAATGAAAAATTTGTCTATAATCTGGAAAATCGTCTGATTAAAGTCTTAAAAGATGGCTTGAACGTAGAATATGCGTATGATCCTTTTGGGCGTAGAATATTTAAAAAAATTAATGGCCAAATAACTTTTTTCTATTATACAGATGAAGGGCTCGTCAATGAATTTGATGAACAAGGTGAAATAAATACTGAATATATATATAAGCCTAATTCTGTATGGAGTAGTGATCCTGTTATATTAAAAAATGATAAAAAATTATATTTTTATCAAAATGATAGTGTTGATGCCGCCGTATTGTTAACAGATAGTAACGGTAATGTTGTTTGGTCTGCTGAATACGATTCTTTTGGCGATGACAGTGTATTGATAGATTTGGTAAAAAATAACCTACGTTTTCCTGGCCAATACTTTGATGTTGAAACAAATAATAACTATAATTGGCATAGATATTATAATAAGAAAAATGGTCGATATTTAACTGAAGATCCTTTTGGTATTTATGGAGGAATTAATTTATATATATATGTTTTAAATAATCCTGTAAATGCAATAGATCCGTTAGGGTTAAAATGTATTATTAAGATTGATACAGACTACAGGGATAAAACTGGATTGATTAAGTGGTTTTATAGTAGCGATCCAGGTAATCCTATACGTGAATTTATCTGTAGTCATCCTGATGCTATTTGCTATGACGGTCGGTACGAATACAAGGCTAAAAAAGAACAGTGGGCTGTTTATACAGCAGTTGTAGAAGTTTGTACTGATGAGTGTGGCATATTTTTAGGAAGAAATGTCCTTTCTAAAACTTTAAATGAAGGGACTGAATATTGGATTACTACAGAAGTGTGGAAGAGGGTTAAGTCTTACTTCAATGGATATGCATTTCCAGATGAATTTCTTGGTGAATGGGAAAAGATTGATGATATTTTTATAAAATGAGTAACTATGCGTATTTTTATCATTATTACAGTTTTTTTGATTATTTTTGGTGCTAATTTCTGTTTAGGTTCAAGCGAAACTGAATTTGGTGTTAGTTACGATGGTCCCGGATACCAATATGATTTTATTGACATTCTTGTTAAAGAACAAATTCCTTTTTATCTTGATGATGAGGGGGTGGTTAAGATAGATAAAAAGTACAATTTTGTTGTTAAAAAAATTATGGAAAAAGTAGAAACAAGACCTTACGTTGTAGTTTCTGGAGAAAAATATGCTTCTACAATGGCTTTGTTATTAAGCAAAAATAAGGTTGATTATGATGTTAGAGTAGACTGTCTAACTGGAAATATTTATTTTATATGGTCTAGTAGTGATAATGAGATTGCACGGAGGGTGTCTACTGTGGATTTTGCAGAGTCTATTAAGACAAGCTACAAAACGAGGCGTTTAGGCGATTATTTGATAGACTAACAAATACACAAAAAAGGTGCTACTCATTAAAAGGGAAAAGGGGACACCCATTAAAAGGCAATTGTCAAGGGAATATACTCCTCCGTTAAGGTAAAATACCTTGTCAAAATACGGA
>NZ_AUCV01000104.1 GCF_000429945.1 Desulfogranum japonicum DSM 18378
GGTATACCTGGTGACATAGCCGGCAGCATTGGTTTCGCTGATACGCCTGCCTGCCTTGTCATACTGAAAGCTCAGGCTCTGGCGTATATTCTCGGCCTAAGAAAATTAGGGTCAGAGTAAATTTAAGTGTTCTCTTTGCGTGATTTTGCAGCCCCCTCTCTTTTTCGCAATCACGCGTCTGCCTGTCAACGCCTCTATTTCACCTTTAAAGCGACTATTTCCAAGGGCCAACCCCTTGTTCGTCATTGAACGGATGTCCTCAACCAGATCATCTCCAAGGTGGTTTCTAAATACATCAAGATACGCTTTCTTTCTCTTCTTGGCAGTTTTACCAAGAGCTAGATATTCAGGATGTGACGTACATACATTTGACGAAACACCCAGAGCATTCGTCCTATAACTTGACCATGCATATTCACCAGGATCAGTCACCATCTCCGCACGCACAGGATTAAGTTCTATATATCTGCATACTTCCAAGAGATAGGTCTCCGACTGCACAAGACAAGACTTATATCGACCTTCCCACAGGGTACCCGTTCGTTTATATTCCTTATTGAATAAGGGACATAACTCCTGCCTAAAGATTACATCATGAAACTTAACGCTCCTTCCTGAGGGGTGTGCAAAGAAGATGAACAGATTCGTCATCAATACCCAGGCATGGATTTCCACATTATATTTCTTGGCACATTCAGCCAACCAACCATATAGGCAACATAATCTTCCTCTGACGCAAAACATACCTGACGATTGCTGCCTCGCTGAATAACATGTACCGGCACTCTTGCAGGTGAAACGCGAGCTAATCTTGCCATCAGCTACTCCTTATGTGGTATCTTTTTTTCTGTCTTTATGTTCTCTTTTCGTTTTTCAACCCTGCGGCTTTAAGCCAACATATTTTACTCTGACCCTTTTTTCAACATTTCCGAATTCTCCTTGTGGCACAAGGATTTAATTTTCATATCGTGTTGTAAGTACGTGGACGGATCGGCTAAATTGGTATATGCAAAGCAAATTGCATGGAAGAGTGAAACTGTAAACGAGTGGAAATGACTCATTTTATTAGCGCAGGAAGCTTGATTTAAAGAAAAACAAACCTGTCCCTTTTTCGCGACAGATTATCCCCCTCCCAAGCTAATAAGAAATAGAACCCCTCCAAGATAAAAAAATATCACTCCTTTAGAAGTAAACAGGTTTGGTATTTCTGTTGGTTTCAACGAAGACAAGGTAAGTTTTATTAATGTTTCTCCATACGACATCGAATTCCTATGAACCCTACACCTAACTGAAATATGGATACAAATTGCGGCAAGGAATCCTAGTACGGTTGAACAAAGAGACATTATTCGCCTCCAAGGGAATTATAAAATGAGGTTTGATACTTACCTACAGAAGGTGTAGCTTCGATTGGTCTCCCTGGAAGAGTCGAAACAAAACCCACTCCAAAATCGAAGCCCTCTGATCTTGATAACTCTTCATTTATTCCAATCAATTCTCCTAATTTTATCAGGAAAATTGGGGTCAGAGTAAAATTGTGATATCTTCTTTTTCTGCCTTTAAGTTCTCTTTTCGTTTTTTCAACTTTGCGGCTGCAAGACAACATTTTTTACTCTGATCCCGTTTTTCTGAGCGGTCTTTTTCAGTAATACGCGGAGGCAGCTGTATTGCTCCTTTTTCCTCAAGGTTCAGCAGCATGACTCGACAGGCACGATCTTTCAAATTCCCGTTCACCTGATACCAATGCCATTGCTCACACAAAGCTCTGGAAATGGCTGACCGGCCCTTGCCCAATGCAATGCAAGGCAATGGTATCGCGTATACTATCCAGGTCGGCTTGATCAATGCTGCGACCGCGTATTTTATAAAGTTGATTTGCTAAAGTGTTTGTTCCTATTTATAAGGAGATACTTTAGCAAATCCCAGGCAATGTCATCAGCCAAAAATTACATCCTGTGATCAGTTACCAGACCTGACTTAAGGCGTCAAAAACACATTGCCCCGATACACACTGATACTTTGACCATCTTTTATTGCACTAAGTTTGGCATCTCTATTACTAGAAAAATATTCGATATTGTTGGATTTGTCATTCATAGGAATAAAAAATTTAGAGATATAACTATATGAAATACTATTTATACGACACCCAACGCAAACGTAGTAAATATCATTTGCAGAAGAATGAAATTTTTCATTCAATATAATTTCACATTCACCCTGGTGACTATTTGAACCATATTTTAACCAATTTAACATTTTACAAACTTCATCATCAAGTTTTTCTCCAGAAACCTTAATAAAGAAAGGCTCTTTGGCATGATAAGGAGGGCGAGGAAAAACAATCCTTCCTGATGCAATAAATAACAAATCAACTTTCCTGTCATTTAACAAATAAATAGCTGCAAAAAATACAATTAACACGAATAACAAAGAGAGAATTTTATTCATATAAAATAAATATTACTTTCCAGAGACAACAGGCTGTAGTCTCGAAAAAAGAATTCTATAAATAGTGGTTGATATTACAATATTTGTATTTTCATTTGGTTATTTTATCCAATATAGAAAAGAAACCACTCAAATTCCATATCTATCATGGAATGCCTTGTCAAGATTCATGCCATTTTTAACAGGATGTCCACCACGGCACGAATTTAATTGAGAAAATTAGAGAAAATTGGGGTCAGAGTAAAATCAACTATTCTCTTTGTCTGATTTTGCCAATCTCCCTCTCTTTTTCGCAATCACGCGTCTACCTGCCAGCGCCTCTATTTCACCTTTAAACCGACCATTTCCCAGGACTACCCCTTTGTTCGTCATTGAACGGACACCCTAAACCAAATCCTCTTCAAGCTGGTCCAAATACATCAAGATAAGCTATCTTTCTCTTGTTGGCAGTTTTGCCAAGATAAAGGTCTACAGGATGCGACACACAGATGTAAGGCTACACCCAACATTTTTTAATCTGACTCCTTTTTTCTTTTTTCTCTGTTATTCTATGGAAAATGTTGTGACTTTACAATCTTAGTCAAAAGGCCATCAAGATCAAAAACAAACATAACAAATCTATCAATTTTGCTATTAACAAGATGTTCATCTTTTTTAATATGTCGGAATCGACCTACATTCAAGCAACAGCGTTATCGGTATCAGTGACGAAACAGACAAACGGCACTACTGCCACCGTCTTCCCAATAGCC
>NZ_AUCV01000105.1 GCF_000429945.1 Desulfogranum japonicum DSM 18378
TCCAAGAAAAAACACAAGGAGCTATTCGTCACAGCAGCGACAAAACTCTGGGAGTGTTTTGAAGCACCCACAAGGCGTTCATTTTCCCAGAAAATCAGAAAACTAGTGGAAGCAGCGGAACAAAATATTCGAGGTTGGGTGCTCATCAAGAATTTTGCTCAACAAAATCCGAAAACAGTAAAACAACATGCTGGATTAAAAAGTCCAGCTGAACAGTTGAATGGTAGGCGATATCACGATTGTTGGCTACAGATCCTTTTGATTTCTTCCTCTCTTGGTGGATTTCGAAGGGCTCCCCTAAATCCGAAATAATCAGTTTTATTTAAGCGTAGCCGCAAAGATGAGGTCTTAAATGCACCTTAATGTGACATTTTCGTGCGCTTGCCCTGGGGCGAACTGTTACGCATGTGCTATCAATCCGGGATCTGTGTAACAGTCCCTGGTAGATACAAAGCAGATTAGCGGGTACAGGTCTCATGCAGTTACAAAGAAACTTTATAGCATACAAAAGATGTATGTTATCGAGCACGATGAGTTTGTAAATTGACAAAGCTTGAGTCAAGTTGTTTTATAGAATTAACTCGTTAAATGGTCGATTACACGCAGAGTTTTAAACTAATTGGCCCGGCGGCAAGCCCAGAGCACATGCTAGCGCTTGCACGTAGGCCGAAATTGCCAGCCTCTGAACAGGGGTGTGTTATCGAGAAACTTCATAATTACTTGTTATCTAGAGAAAAAATGGGATTAGATGGTGTCGAACTCATAATGGCAATTGAAGAGAAATTTCAAATTGTCATAAAAGAAGATGAAGCTTACAACGTCCAAACACCTGACGATCTTACAAATCTTGTATTCTCAAAACTAAGAAAAGTCGGATCTCAATACTGCTCTTCACAGCAAAGTTTTTATATTGTTAGAAGAAAAATTATCCAAAGGTTTGGAGTTAAACGAAATAGTATAAAGCCAAATACAAAACTGGTTGATCTTGTTGACAAGAAAAACAGAAAGAAATTCCTTAAAGAGATTACTCGTGATCTATCAAGCAATGATGTTGTGTGTTTAGAATTTAACAAGCCAAAGTATTTACAAAAAATAAGGTTATCAAGTAGCCTTATAGTTTTTGCAATTAGTCTTTATATTTTCGAGTATCAAGTTGGTTTGTCTTTTTTGATTATTTTCTTTTATCTAGGTTTGTTTTCCATGATTACAGAGCCACTCAAAAATGAATTTCCCGATAACTTTCAAACAGTAGCCGACTTAGTGAAAATAAATGCTTCCCTAGACAGTACTATTTGGTCAAGGCAAGAAGTTTATGATCGTGTAAAAGAAATAGTAGTCGAGCAACTATCAGTTAATTCTGAGTTGATCTTGCCTAATTCACATTTTGTTGATGACTTAGGTATGGATTAAATAATTAGATAACCAGCCAATAAACACGGACTGCAAAGCATCGCGGCATTGAAGCCTATGAGCCACGCAAAAATCTCAACGAAAATTCAAAATTATTCTTACGCAATTTGCGGCCGGTTATCGCAACGTTCTGTTCAAAACAACATGACCAAATCAATCCATAAAAACTCACTATCTCATTCAGCCCTTCTTGTTGCCGTATTTATTTTATTATTTCCACATCATAGTCAAGCGGATGCCATTAATCCCTTATTCAATCTATTTACTCCTGACACAGTAGTGCCTGCATCTATTCTCACAGTACTGATAATTTTTGTAGAAGCTCTGCTTCTCTGGAAATGGGTAAAACCAGTATCATTCCTTTCAAGTCTTTGGCGGGCAACCATAATTAACATTATTTCCAGTGCGGCTGGTTCCATAACTGCATGGATATTCTTCAAGGAACAAATGATTTGGGGGATGATGGGGCTTTATATCCCAATGTTCTTTTTGACCATGACTACAGAAACCCCAGCATTGAAATTCCTTTATCGCAAAGAGGCTTTTGACTGGAAACGAACAATAAAGGTTTCCTTTGGTTTAAACATCATCAGCTATCTTTTCGTATTTACATCTCAATTCGGTCTTATTTTTGCTTATTTGGTTTACGCTGGATTTGCTGACAATTATAGTATAAAAAATTGGACTGATGTTTCATTACTTAAAGAAGAAACTGGGTACATTTACACAATTGAAAGACTTCCCTCCACTAACAGTTTGGCAAAGCATATTGTTAAAAAATATGATGTTGCAAATAGTTCATGGGAGACAATTGACCCTGGCTTTCAAAATGATGGGAATGATTTAAAGCGATGGGATGTACAGAGTAACATACTCGCATATATCCGTTGGATAGGGACACAAAAGAGTAAAACGGGAGTAGCTCCTTACTTCTCTTTAACAGTATTAGATGAGGGTACGCTCTCTACTATAATTAAAATGAAAGGTAGTTTTGCAGATGTAAGAGTGTCCCCTGATTTAAGTAAATTAGCAGTACTGGAAACAACTACACAGAACATTTATGTCCCTAAAGACAATGAAAGTCATTTCCGACTTGGTGAGGCATGTGCTTTAAATATTTACGACTTAAAATCAGGGGCTTTAATCAATACGGCATCTCGGTTCTCCCTCAATGAAGGGCTCGCTTGGACCAATGACTCAAAAAACATAATATTTTCTTCTCTCAGAAATGAAACTCTTATGCAAATCCAAGAAGATAAATCCACAACTCATTTTTATGGCAGAAGCCACGCCGAACCTGGTCAATTCCCTATCGATCTTTTTATTTTTAATTTAGAAACATCTAATGTAGAAAGTCTTGTAGAAGGATTTATGCCAACTGTAATTCCAAGCAGTAACGAGTTAACATTTTTAAGAGAATCAGGTTTTTATAAAAGAGAGATTTGGAAAATGGATATTGAGAAACGTACCCCTAGTCTAGTCATCAAAGGTTCAAGAGATCAATATGCTATTTCACCAAGTGGAAAAAGATATTTAATTCAAGTTCCTCATAAGCAAATATTAGGGGACAATTACTTCCTTGTCGTGGTTGATCCAAATGACAATGCAAGAAAATATATAATTGATCCAAGTTATCGTTATTATGATTTTAGATGGATTCAATAAAATATAAAAACAGAACGAATAAGGATAGATTGTGTGAGTGAGGAACGAACGAACCACAATCTTATCCGTGGTTGGACAAGCCCGTCTCT
>NZ_AUCV01000106.1 GCF_000429945.1 Desulfogranum japonicum DSM 18378
GGGGAGAGAGTTGTACCGATAGAAGAAAGCGGGCTCGACAGGATCGTCAATGTTTAGGAATGATTCTTCGAACACCAGACTTGACTATAACTCCAGTCTGTTTTCAAATGCAGCATTTCATCTGACATCTTTCCTTTTTATTCCTGACGGTATGAAAGCCTTGCTTCACACCCTTTCTACGATTGATCCGTAGCAACGACAGGCAGAGTTAATCCCGCAAGCGCGAAAAAGATGCGCTTCTCCATTGCCATTGCGACCAAAGGTGCGGGACATAACCTGACGTGCAAAGCGGCCTCCTACGAAAGGTCGCGAAGTGGCGCGGCCTCCAACATCAGGAGGTAAAAATGGAACTGATTACAAAATTTGAACTGGCAGCAAAGAGTGAAAACGAGCTGCACGGATTGTTAAGGAAGGCTTTTAACGCGCTTGCCAATAGTGCACCTGAGAGCCACAAGCGAAGAAACGCTCTAGCATCCATCAAAAACATTCAAAATGAACTCAACTCAAGGGCTTTCCGCCCTTGAGCCTTCATTGAAAGATGTTGTACTTTCAAGAAAAGCTCAAAAAAAAATTACGAAAATGGCAAGAGTCCGTGACGAACCTCTATTATATCCTTTTTACCTGTACGAGCATGGGTAGTGGTAAATCTTTCAATAATAGATATGATTGATACTTCCACTGGACCACTTTTTAAGCCCAAGTCACCTTTTTTACTTTCAATGGTCCGGTATACTTGCGTTTTTGCAAACTTAACATCACCATCCATGACATACCCCAGCATACAAGCAAAGGGTAGACTCTCGGAATATTGTTCTGTTACAAACCGCATAATTCCTTCATCAACATAATCAGTAGCTTGTGACAGCCGTCCAGAGCTACGAACCACATTCAGGCGCTTGCATTCATAAGCAACATAAACACTTCTGTCATTGTCTAGCACAAGAACGAAATCAATTCTGCCTGTATCTGTAATTGCACCTGTTTCGGTCTCTTTAAAAGAATAGTATTGATATTCAAGATACCCCAACCTACGAACAACAGCATCTTTAGACAGGAGATTTACTAGGTTTTCGGTGATAGTATCTTCATCAGGTTGATCCGTAAGAAGACTTTGACATTTAGGCCAAACGTCTGGAATACGTTCCATTAGCCTCTGATCAACACTTCTAAAGCGGGAAGCCCATGACTGAGGATCACCATGAATCATTTACCTTGTCCTGCCTGTCTGTCGAGGGTTATAGAATGCTGTAAATCAGCAACAATAGAATCTGCATCAGCAAGTGCCATAGAGCGTAACCAAAAGCGTTTTTGCATGGGCTTTATTAAATATAAATTGCCATCAATAAAAACTCTAAAGTCTGGTAATAGCTGAAAGTTTCCTGACAACTTGCTAGGTAAATTGCTCGAAATCTTTTCTAAAACATCTTCCAGACTCTTTTCTGTATGTTCTTTATAGGGAGCTACTTCTTTCCCCTGCACAAGCTTTAAGCATAAGATTCCTAGATCGGCATTTTTAGCCTCAAGAGAAATCTCGGTTACTATCCCATCACTTAACCATTCAGAGAGATTTCTTTTTAATGTAGTTGCATAAGATTTTCGGTCATTGGCTTGCGCAGACTGCCATAGGTCAGGAAAACTACCTTTGTGAGGCTGTGTTGCAGGAATGATATATTTGGATGTATCTTCAATGATGGAGATTTCATCATCAGAAAGACAGAAATACTCATAAGCCAACTTATCAACTTCTTTTAGAATTACCTGTTCTTGATTATCCGAAACGAGAATATCGTTTTGTTTCGAAAGCAAATTGTCAATAATTCTTACTAAACCTATCGAAGCCATTTCAGCTTTTTGAGGATCTGGAAGCTCGTCAATATCAGGGAAAGGAAGCTTAAGCAGTTCTTTCGATTTTACTTCTGGCCTATCTGATCCATATGATGCCGTTCCATGAAAACTAAACCAAACAGCCACACGGCTATTTAAAAGTGCTGTAAGCAACTTTGCTTGTTTTTTGTCTTTTTCAGGTACTGTGATCGCTTGAATTATGTCAGTAAAAGTTAGATTTTGCTCTGTATAACAAGCACGTAGCCTTGTTTCAGCTGTCCCTAAACCTCTAGGGATTAAGATACGCGTTCCAATAAATCCTTCCTCAAATCCCTTTCTATGAACTAAAGAGGTTGTCCACGGGTTTGTAGAAATTGATGGTAAAACCAATTTTTTAAAATTTTCTATTGATAGGAACGGATAAAGAGAAACAATATCACTTTCTGTTGTATCGTATGTATTATCCTGTAAGCGCCTATGAACAGCCTGTTTAAATCCTTGACCAATTACCCAACCAGTATTAGTCGGTATTTTTCGTCGTTTTAAGTCGCCATATACTTCTATTAGATCTCCTAGCTTTGAAAAAGAATTCAAATAATGAAATAGCTTTGCATCTGGGCTACGCATCCAAAGGCGTCTCTTAAATGCAAAAGAGTCTTTTTCGACTTCATCAGAACGAAGAACCGCTTTATCCACACTACTAAGTGTAATGAGCCGTTTCATTCGGAGGTTAAGGTCAGCTTTAGGCATCCAGTAATCAAAACGATAAGGAACATTTTTCTTCTCTGTCTTTTTGAAAAGCATTAAAGCCGCAGGTCTATCTGCACCATCAAAAAGCTGGAATCGCAAATCCGAGAAATTAATTACTTTTAATATGCGGGTTTTGTTTATAAACCGATTCCGTGCAGAGACAGTTTTATTACGGTTCCTCGCTGTTTCCTGTGGGTAATGCTTGCTTAGCCACCGCCTATCGTGGTATCCCGTTTTCATTATGAGAGATATAGAACTTTTCCAAA
>NZ_AUCV01000107.1 GCF_000429945.1 Desulfogranum japonicum DSM 18378
CTAAGGAAAACAACGTATAGCGGAACGGCATGGAAAGGCCGACCATAGAAGGTGATAGTCCGGTACGCGAAATGCAGAGTTTTCTGGGGTTAAAAGAGTACCACGGGACACGTGAAACCCTGTGGGAATATGGGAGGACCATCTTCCAAGGCTAAATACTACCCAGTGACCGATAGTGAACCAGTACCGTGAGGGAAAGGTGAAAAGAACCCCGGGAGGGGAGTGAAATAGAAACTGAAACCGTCAGCTTACAAGCAGTTGGAGCATCATATGATGTGACAGCGTGCCTTTTGCATAATGAGTCAACGAGTTATCCTATGCAGCAAGGTTAAGCCGTTAGGTGGAGCCGCAGCGAAAGCGAGTCTTAATTGGGCGTCGAGTTGCATGGGGTAGACCCGAAGCCGGGTGATCTATCCATGTCCAGGTTGAAGGTCGAGTAACATCGACTGGAGGACCGAACCATTGTAGGTTGAAAACTGCTTGGATGAGGTGTGGATAGGAGTGAAAGGCTAATCAAACTCGGTGATAGCTGGTTTTCTCCGAAATATATTTAGGTATAGCCTCGCGAGTTGACTGGCGGAGGTAGAGCACTGCTTGGGCTAGGGGTCCCACCGGATTACCAACCCCATGCAAACTCCGAATGCCGCCAAGTTCTATCGCGGGAGTCAGACTACGGGAGATAAGTTCCGTGGTCGAGAGGGAAAGAACCCAGACCGTCAGCTAAGGTCCCTAAACCATGCTAAGTGGAAAAGGAGGTGAAATTGCTCAGACAACCAGGAGGTTGGCTTAGAAGCAGCAATCCTTTAAAGAAAGCGTAACAGCTCACTGGTCTAGTGAATTTGCGCCGAAAATTTAACGGGGCTCAAGCATGGTACCGAAGCTACGGATCGAAATTTCGATGGTAGGAGAACATTGTGTAGGCCTGAGAAGGTGCATCGTGAGATGTGCTGGAGGTATCACAAGAGCTTATGTTGACACGAGTAGCGATAAACAAGGTGAGAAACCTTGTCGCCGAAAGTCTCAGGTTTCCTGAAGTCAAGTTAATCTGCTCAGGGTTAGTCGGCCCCTAAGGCGAGGCTGAAAAGCGTAGTCGATGGGAAACAGGTTAATATTCCTGTACCGCTGATGTAGACACTGTATAAGGGGGGACGGAGAAAGATAGGCCATCCAGGCGTTGGTTGTCCTGGTTTAAGCGTGTAGACGGAGGACTTAGGCAAATCCGGGTCCTTAACGTTGAGACGTGATGACGAAGCCCATATGGGCTGTAAAGTGGTTGATTCTATGCTTCCAGGAAAATCCTCGTATACATTTACATCTGTGACCGTACCGCAAACCGACACAGGTAGACTGGTAGAATATACCAAGGCGCTTGAGAGAACTCTGGTTAAGGAACTCGGCAAAATAGCACCGTAACTTCGGGAGAAGGTGTGCCCCCATGGTGATCTTTTTTTACATCAGTGAGCCTACGGGGGTTGCAGTGAAATGGGGGGAGCGACTGTTTACTAAAAACACAGGACTCTGCGAAGTCGTAAGACGATGTATAGGGTCTGACGCCTGCCCGGTGCCGGAAGGTTAAGGGGACGTGTTAGCGTATGCAAAGCACTGAACCGAAGCCCCGGTAAACGGCGGCCGTAACTATAACGGTCCTAAGGTAGCGAAATTCCTTGTCGGGTAAGTTCCGACCTGCACGAATGGCGTAACGATTTCCCCACTGTCTCAACCAGAGACTCAGCGAAACTGTAGTACCGGTGAAGATGCCGGTTACCCGCAACAAGACAGAAAGACCCCGTGAACCTTTACTACAGCTTGGCATTGTGTTTAGGGATAGTATGTGTAGGATAGGTGGGAGACTTTGAAGCATGCACGCCAGTGTGTGTGGAGTCAACCTTGAAATACCACCCTTGCTATCTTTGAACTCTAACCGCGGTCCCTTATCGGGATCCGGGACAGTGTCTGGTGGGTAGTTTGACTGGGGCGGTCGCCTCCCAAAGAGTAACGGAGGCGCGCGATGGTTCCCTCAGGCTGATTGGAAACCAGCCTTAGAGTGTAAAGGCATAAGGGAGCTTGACTGCGAGAGAGACATCTCGAGCAGGTACGAAAGTAGGTCTTAGTGATCCGGCGATTCCGCATGGAAGGGTCGTCGCTCAACGGATAAAAGGTACTCCGGGGATAACAGGCTTATCTCCCCCAAGAGTCCACATCGACGGGGAGGTTTGGCACCTCGATGTCGGCTCATCACATCCTGGGGCTGGAGCAGGTCCCAAGGGTTCGGCTGTTCGCCGATTAAAGTGGTACGTGAGCTGGGTTTAAAACGTCGTGAGACAGTTTGGTCCTTATCTGTTGCGGGCGCAGGATATTTGAGGAGATCTTTCCCTAGTACGAGAGGACCGGGATGGACGAACCAATGGTGTACCAGTTGTTCTGCCAGGAGCATGGCTGGGTAGCTAAGTTCGGAAGGGATAACCGCTGAAAGCATCTAAGCGGGAAGCCCACTCCAAGATAAGATATCCCGTACCTTTAGGTACCTCAAGGCTCGTTGGAGACTACAACGTTGATAGGTCGGGTGTGGAAGTGCAGTAATGCATGGAGCTAACCGATACTAATTAGCCGTGAGGCTTAACCATATCCTTTTGTAAACAAAGTTTACCCTGCTATTTTAATTGTTATGACTTTACATAGATTTTTCGGTAGCCATAGCGAAGAGGACCCACCCGTTCCCATTCCGAACACGGAAGTTAAGCTCTTCAGCGCCGATGGTACTGCATGGGTGACTATGTGGGAGAGTAGGTCGCTGCCG
>NZ_AUCV01000108.1 GCF_000429945.1 Desulfogranum japonicum DSM 18378
ACTTAATCTGTTTTTGTTTTTCCGTCAACAGAAAAGTTTTGCTTTTTGTTGTCTCGTTTGCGACGCTTTGTTGTCACGAGCAACGGGGCGGCAAAATACAGGAGTTGGACATGCTTGTCAAGCTTGATTTTCATTTTTGATAAAAGAGTTTCCTGAGCCAATTTCAGAGCAGCAGGTGCGCTGTTTATTCTAGGTATAATTCAAGGTAGCCCGATACCCGGCAAACAGAATCCCGATCAACTGCATAAAGAAAAGGGACCCAAAAGGCCCCTATACTATTCAAACTTCTGTAATATTGAAGGTAATAGCCTAGGCGAGACACGTCTACAGAGTCGCCTTGAGAGGACTTTGGCAGTGATTAGATATACTGCCAGACTTTGCTGATTGTGGTTTCCATAACAGCAACGGCGCAAAGATCGCTGTAAGCGATTTCGACAACCTCGGCCTTTAGCCTCCCCTCTCCCTGCTCTTTGTTGAAAGCGTCCATTACAGCAATGGCGTCACTTGGAGTGCGTGGTTGCGGAGAACTGCCATCATGCGTCCGGGGGTGGTAGCCTATATAAATGGTTTTGACCTTTTCCTGCTCTTTGTTCATTTCCTGTCCTCGTTGGTTTATGGTTGTTCTGTCTTCAATCCTGGCTCTTTGATCCCAGCGGGGTTATACGGTTACAGGATATATTTACAGCTTTACTTGTTCATTGTTACTTGTTTCTCTTTTATTTTGCTCTATAAAATATTTTACTTACCAGAGTCATATTTCCATGCTGTAATGATATGACTTTCCATGGGAACCGCTAAACCATAATCATCTGAGAAAGTAAGTAAGGATTTTTTAATTTCGGTAAACATTTTATTTTGTTCATCGTCCGACATTTCGGCTATTTGATGAGAAAACGGAAAAACCGATATATAGCCCGGAAGAAATTCTTCCAAAGAGGAAAAACGTGCCATCTGGACCTCAAGACTTATGTTGATTTCACTGAACAGGGCTCCAGTCAAAAGTCCCCTCAGCTCTTCCCTGTCAAATAGAGAGCATGATGAATAAAACGCCCTGGTTGGTTCAAACCCGATATATTCCCCTATTATATCGGCTAGAATAGCAAATAGCGGGCAACGATCAATAGATCGCCATACACTCAGAGCTATACGCCCTCCAGGAACCAGCACCCTGAACATTTCTTCCAAAGCTCGTTGTTTTTCTGAAAAAAACTGAAGCCCTTGCTGGCATAAAACCAAGTCACACACCCCTGTTTCAACCGGAATGTTTGCAGCATCTCCTAAGCGCCATTCGGTTACGGATAGATTTTCAGAATCGGCGAAATTGCTGGCAGCTACAAGCATATTCCTATCTGCATCGATCCCAATAACACGCCCTCTCGGTCCAACCAAATGCGCAGCTCTTCTAGCGACAACCCCCGTGCCACATGCGATATCGAGTATTTGATCTCCCGGGACTATACGAGCTCTTTCAATAAGTATGTTAGTCCAGGCACCCATCCAGGCTGGAACAATATATTGTTCATATCTTTCTGGAGCGGTGCCGTGCAACGGCCAACTTGATTCACTTCCCATTTCAGTTGTATATCCTTAAAAAAATCAATATATTACCAAAGCAATTTCATTCCGGCACATTCCTGTTTTCACCTGAATCATATCTCCTTGTTGCGGTTTTCCGACCTTGCGAACGGTACCGATGATTCGGTGATGCGATTCCAGAAATTTTAAAGACTCCATAAGGAGATGGTATTGCTTGATACGTTTTCATGAAAGACGAAAAGTCCTTCTAAAACCAAATACTCCCCTCTACTTACAACCAAAATTCTATTCTACTACCTTTCTCGCTTCCCAGTGCTCCATACATTTTCTAAAAATATGGGGATAGACAACAAAATGGCGGAATGGCCGGATGCAGTTCATGTACAATACACTGAAAGCAGTTCTATGTTTGATGTACACAGCAAGGCGGACCTTCCATTTGCCTTCTCCAGAAGGAGACCAGGCATAATGCATTAATGCATGCTCGGTGGCATTGGAAAGTTCATGGAGCGTTTCATCCGCGAAGGTATACACTGGCCTAAAGTTCATATAGTCTCGCGTGGAAATATCCATTGCGCGTTCTGGCATGTCTTTCTCAAGATCGCTTTCCTGCAAACGGTCCCGAAGGCTCTTTTCAAGACAACCCGGGATAGGAAGATTATTCAAATTATTATCAATGCGAAATATAGCCCCAAATATCTTGCGCACCCTGAATAGCATTCCAGCCAGAGAGCCATCATAAATATTATTCATCATAGGTACGATGGCGTTTTTTTGGAACAAATGTAAATCAACGCCATCCTTTGCGCTGAATTCGTAAGGGAACTCCCAGGTATCCTCGAGCATGAAATCCGAAGCCAAAGATCGAACCCTCCAATCGAACCTGGTGTGCGTAGCAGCTTCTGCAACAAAATCCATAGTATTCCTTTGTGATAATATGAGTAGTTGTGCCTCAAAAGGTTTCTATCCGCTCCGATTCAATATACCTTTGCATCTAAGGAGCTACACAACTGAGACACTATCCAAGAGAAGTATGGTACCGTTCTTGAGACCGGTACCAGTGATCCGGGCCACACAACATAGTGCTATACGCTTTCTGACTACGTGACCAGCAGAAACTATCAAACATTAGGGTCGCGGAAAATAATAAACTAAAGTTTCCTGGAAATTATCACATCGCCGATCCCGGTTCCCCTACGCGACCATGCGTAGCAGTGTTCTGACAAAAGATTTTTGCGTCTT
>NZ_AUCV01000109.1 GCF_000429945.1 Desulfogranum japonicum DSM 18378
GCTACGGCTCGGTAGCTCATGGGAACCGCCAAGTGCGGACCCGCTTGCTTGGTGGTGTGGGGGCTGGGGGAGAGATTCCCCCGGCTACCCGATTATGTGATTATTTTAATTCAAATATTCCGTTTCCTGCGAAAGGAACGAATTTTTGAGATATTGAATCTTTTACTACAATTGAAATGTGAACCTTATTATTTTGCGTATCAATATACACCCAACCTTTATATTCGGCACCTGGAAGGAACTCATTCCATTCAAGTATTTCATCTGTAGTGATATATTTATTAAACTCTTCAACGACTAGATGCCCGTACCAAATTTTAAATCCCAGCTTTTCTTTAATATAAAGACCTGGACCCATTTTAGAATCTATTGACTTCATCATGCTTGGATCAGGATTGTTTAAGTAATATATTTTATTTGCAAAGCAATCCGTTGGCAAAAGATAAAATAATAAAACAAATATGATAGATAGGATCGGTTTTTTCATTTTTTTCACATAACGTTGAGTTCTACGGAAGCCGGGCTTTTTCCGGCTTCCGTAGAAACGATTTGTTAAATGCTTTATCTATTCTTCTTCGTCCCCGTACAAAAGATTACTAAGTTCCTCTGGAGATAGTCGTTTTACTACTCTTTCAAAATTTCGATCATACTTCCTATCATTTGGTTCAGTATTTTTCTGTGCTTTTCTTCCATATTGACGATCAAAGACGCCAATCTTTGCTTCAAGCTCTTTTTGGCGTTTAGTCTTTTTCATGCAGTTCTATCTTTTTTACATTTAACGTGGAATTCACTGGCCCGCGCTGTTTGCGGGTCCAGTGGAATGCCTGGTTGTGTGGAATTTTATTAAATATTCTATTTCTTTATTGCTGATTCCCTTTACACGATTAACCTTCCAGAAGTCACCTTTAGAGAACGAAGCATACCAGGGGAGAATAGAGTCTTCTTGTGCAATATATACCATGAGACTTCCCTTGGAATTTTTAATAGAATTGGAAGATACCCATATGAAAACACCTGACTTTGAAAAACTCTCAACTCGATTTTGTATATTTAAATGGCTAGATCGTCTATAGCTTGAGTGGATATTGTTTTTTAATTTTGCTCTTTCATTTTTGAAATACTGTTGGCTCAATATTCTTTTTGGTGAAAATGGAGGAAACGTTACTTTTTCTTGGTGAAATTCTTTTTTTGCATTTTCAATAAATGCATGACCATCTCTAGGTAAACCAACTCCTCTTTCTGGAAACTCAACCACTCCTACGCCAGAAAATTTTAACCACTTGTGATCAAACCAATTATCTATTCGAACTATATAGATTTCATTTGGATAATAATGGTTTACTAAGTTCGATAATACATTATTTGCAAATTCGATAAATTGTGGATCATCTGTATTGTCTTTACGTATATCCATTTCTTTTTTTGCACACAACAAGCAGTTATGAAGTTTCTCGATAACACACCCTGTTCACAAGCTGGCAATTTCGGTCTACGTGCAAGTGCTAGCACATGATCCGGAATTGCCCTTGATCCAACTCATTTGAAACTCTGCGTGTAATCGACCAGTTAACGAGCTAGTTCTATAAAACAACTTGACTCAAGCTTTGTCAATTTATAAAGTAATCGTGCTCGATAACAGACATTTTTTGTATATTATAAAGTTTCTTTTTAGCTGCATGAGACCTGTACGCTAATCTACTTCGTACCTACCAGGAGCAGTTACACAAATCCCGGATTGATAGCACATACCATACTTACTTTCTGAAATGGTTCCGTTACTACTATGACTTTTGTTTACAATATTTTTTTGAGGGGACAGACCTTAAAGCTCGAGTCTCTATCAGGGAGAAATTGCGCAGTAAAGGGCAGGCCCCCGACCTGGTCAGGCAAGCTGATGAAGCGGTAGATATCTATCTGCAATTTGTCCGGGCTCGATTCAACGGACCAGCAGGTTCCTTTCTGGAGGACAAGGGAGGAACCCTGCCAATACAATGAAAGAAAGTCGTCTGCCCAGCGCAAGAGGTAAACCTGACGGAAAGACTGGGGAAAATAGTTCATCACAACCAGCCGCCGTGAAGAACGTATCACTGCAACACAACCCAGTTAAAAGCAGGGTAAGCAATACGCCAGTTCCGGCAACAGGTACTGAAGCTGACTGGACTAATCTCTACGATGATTTGCGCTCTGCTATCCAGGTGAAGCCCAATAGATCGAAAAAACATGTTAAGGATGGATTATGGCGCTCAATTTAACAAAAGAATGTGAAAGGGGTCCAAAGACTTGGGACCGAAATACATGGAAAGAATCAGCGGAAACAAAATTGTTTTTCCAATGTAAGGCCGTAATTACGACAGTTTCCTAATGCAAAGGAATGTGTCCAATCTGCGCATGATTTCTACGGTTGTTTTAGATAGTGTCGTCAAATTTATCTAACCCCCATGACAAGGACAAGTAGTCACAACGAAGCATGAAACTTGAGTGTTGAAATAGAGGGCGAGTCATAGCTATCCTATATCCTTCTGA
>NZ_AUCV01000110.1 GCF_000429945.1 Desulfogranum japonicum DSM 18378
TAACGACCCGTCCCTCTCATGAGACCATCTATCTTTTCTCATTTTCGTTGGCAGACACTATCTCGCAACAGGTAGTTGTACTCGAGAATTATGACATTGTCTTAGGTTGTGGGAAGCGAGACTCTACACATGGCAATTGACGGTCCAGGTATGGTCGATAGTGATCCTGGTTATGACATCTATAATCTCATCCTTGATCTCTATGATGCTGGAGTTGACGCAACCGACATTTTAGACCAATTCAATGGGCACAGATATTCTCTCGATGGACCTCTTTTTTGTGAGATTCATCTCACTGCAGGGGCGCAGGCTTTATGGGAGATTGGTCTCCTTAACAATCAGTTGATTTCAGAGGTCAGGTTCGTTATTGAAAATGGCCATGGTTTGACTGACTGGCGGGAAAATATTGGTGATGATACTGTACGTAAGAAAGTCCTTAAATCTTTCCTGAAGAAGATTTCGATCCCCAAAAAGAAGCCGAGGCCACGTAAACGTTATTCGAAGGTGGCCAGGAAACTCTACGCCTGCGGTGACTGCGTCACACTGCGTCATGGAAAATACCTGTTCTAGTCTGTCGTCTTCTGTATCGTGGAGCACCGAGGAGCCTGTGATTACTTGATGCTAGTCATGCAAAGTGCAACGGAGCCCAATCTTGAATCTTTTGAGGACGGATTCTATTACGGAAGGAAGATACCATCAACGTTGAATTCCCTTGGGTATAATCTGGGCGCATGGACTTTAATATTGGACCACCGTATGCTGATACGTGAGAGAATAAAGTTCGATGTTGTAGGCAATTTGCCGGTGAATCAATCAAAAATAGGCTGTGGACGCTATGGCGGGATCTTAACAAAGGATGATCAGTCAAACTTAATGTTTCTCCTATGCAGACAATGCCGTCAAAACATCTGATAAACCTAACTCGTCGCTACCCAGTTAAAAAGTTACGAAAGCTATGAACATCATATTAAGATCAATAGGATTGTTTGGGGTTCTTTTGTTTGGGATACTTTTCTCCGTTACATTTGTGTCCCCTAAAATGATCGAAGAGTCAGCGAAGGGTTTCGTCAAATTTCAAATTGAAAAAGAAGTGCGTGAAAAATATGAGGCTACAAGCCATTCTACAGTTGCTGGTAAAGCACTAGATATTGCTGGTCGACTCGGACTTGAGAAAGAAAAGATAAAAGAAGATATTGACAATAAACTACCAGAGAAAATTGCTAGCATAATCGCTTCTATGTGCGGTTACGACTGCGAAAAGAAAAAAGCTTTAACCAAGTCGATAGCGTCAGGCTATTTAGAGCGAATGAAAAATATAGAGGTTGCCCAAGATACACTTGGGAATATTATTAAAGGTAAGTATATAGAAATCGTGGGCAATCTAAAAATGGACCTTCGAATATTTCTAGGTACAAATTTTATAATGTTCCTCGTTCTGCTTTCTGTGTCATTTTTTAAACCCCAGGCCATTACACATCTATTCTTACCTGGCATGCTTTTATTTCTAACTACCGTAATATCTTCTTCAATATATATCTTTGGCCAAGACTGGTTTTATATCATCTTGTACAATGACTACATGGGATTTAGCTATTTGGCTTACATAGCAGTTATTTTTTGTGCTTTGATGGATATTGCCTTTAATAAAGCAAGGGTGACAACTGAGGTGATAAACGGCATTGCAAATGGTATTGGTTCCGCGTTTTCGGTACTACCATGCTAAATACATTTAACAAAGGTGCTAGTTTTGTCTCCAATTCGTCCCCAATCACTTATATTCCTGCAAAATACACGGACGTTAGTTTATGAGTGACAATGAATTCAAAGGGAATATGATAAATATTTGGTTTTTTATTGCTGGTGGAATAATTGTTTTGGGCTTTCATATTTATAGATACGTATATGATTACTCTTTTTTTGAAAGATATCCTGGTAAAATGTATGGAAGTCCATTTCTTGGAATAACTTTAATTGTTATTGGAGTTTTACGTTTAAGAAAATTAAAAAAATGACTCCAATATTCACATAATGATATTATTAATTAAGCCTTAATGTGCTTTCATTATCTAAAAAATGGGGTCTTTGCCATAGTTGCGGAAAGGGAGCTTACTCGCATTGAAGTATATAGACGATAAGACAGCTAGTTACGTCGTGATTTCTTCGTGATGCATTTCTTGAGAATACCTGACGCTATAGCTTGGTATATGATTTCATTTCGCCAAGGCTTGGAGAAATGCATAGTTCCGCAACTATGACAAAGACCCAAAAGGCTCCTCGCTACATCATGTGGGTAAGCCATAATTAAGTTTCCCACCGATAATGTATGCGATAGTGATAAGGTTTGGTTTGGTCCTGTATC
>NZ_AUCV01000111.1 GCF_000429945.1 Desulfogranum japonicum DSM 18378
GAGTTATCAGGGGTGACGAAGAAAACTATGTAACCTGTTAAGACGATAAAAGAAAGTAGACTATTTGCTTGAGTATAGGTTATTACCCATGCGATCGCCCTGCCGTTCTACCTCGATGCAATAAATAAAATAATGGATATTCTATTCATAGTATTGACCACTTATTTCTTTTATTCGAAGGCCAGAAAAGTCGGAGTCTCGAAATTTAAATGGACAACAATTGGCTTTTGCATATCTGCGATTCCTTTAATTATAATACCAATAATACTAAATAAAATTACAGGAAAAGAAATGGGAGGAATTGGAATAATGGCAGCAGGTACACTAATATTAGTTTCCAGTGGACTACTCATTAGAAAAATGAAATAAAAAAAAATATTAAAATGCTAACAAAATGTTTCTACGGAACACGCATACGGCGCGTGTCCACAGAACTTTACGTTATGTTGATAAAAAAATCACACCTTCAAAAAAAGAGATCGGTAATGCAAAGCATTAAAAAAGACCATGTTGTACTAGTAATGTTATTTGCTGTATCTACTGCTGTTAGTTATTTAATTTATTTTAAGTACCAGGAAAACATCATTGAAGAAGAATATAAAAATGCTCTTGCAGTTAATACTGTAGAAAACTATAACGATTATTTAATAAATAATAATAATACCAAATACATGGTAGATATAATTTACTATCGCGATAAAAAAGCTTTTGAGAATGCGAAAGAAATCGATACTTTTGAAAGTTACCAAGCGTTTATAGATAATTACCCACAAAGTTCATGGATTAGCAATGTAGTTTACCATAGAGATAGAACAGCACTTGAAAGAGCTAAAAAAGATCGTACATTGAAATCGATTGTAAATTTTTTAAATACATATCCTAAAAGTGGTTGGCTCCCACAAGCAAACTACTATCTAAGGCATCAATTTGGTTTTAATGATTTATCAGAGGCAGAATATTATTTGCCAAATTACAATTGAAAATCCAATGCTTATTACTCTTGATTTTATGATTTCTTAAATTATTAAAATTGAACATAACAAATCTGTAAACACGGACTCGCTGAAGCTCGCCGGTTATATCCATGTTATGTGCAAAAATGGTCCCAAGCAAATAATGAAGAGAATTATTTGGATATATTTGGTTTCATTAATCGTAGCAACTGCAATAGTATTCTTGTCTCTACAGCAGAGGCAAGAACCTAAACGAACTGGTCCAGATGCATACATTCCGATTCGCACAATTACTCCTTTAGAAGCAGCAGTCATAATTGTTTCTAATTCAAATCGTAAGCCTGATTCATACGCAAGGATAATAATAGTAGATCTTACAGATAAAAATGCCGTTATTCTAACAAGAAACTATGTAATTCCGACGGAGTTCCCCACTCAACATATTCCAGAAAGTTACGATGGAGTTACTATAAACGGCAAATCGTTTCGAATTGTCAGTAACTCATGGGAAAATTACGTATGCCAATATGTAGTTGACAGAATAGCTCTTGAACAAATTCTAGGCTATCATTTGTCAATGACAGAAAAATCAGATATTAAGAAAAATGGGTTCAATAAGGACAAAATTTCATTCTCAAGTAAAAAAATTTGGATGTATATGATATCAGAAATTTTAGCAATATCCATATTACTTACAATCATTATCGAAATTTTCACAAAACTACATTTTTTACTCTGGTTACCTTGCCTTACTACGCTTGATATTGCGTTAGCTTTGTATGTTAAATGGTATTCACCAGCCTTTTTTGACGCTGACAATTTTTTTCAACGAATCATCATAGAAGAAATTCCACTTAGATTTTCATTAGGAGTTGGGTATTTGCTTTTTAATAACTTATTTCTTTTACCAATAATTTCGTCTTTATCATTGGCGACATATATCATATATAGGTCTACAATTTTACTAAGAAATAAAAAAATCACATAACGAATAAGGATAGATTGAGTGAGGAACGAACGAACCACAATCTTATCCGTGGTTGGACAAGCCCGTCTCTTTAAGGAAATATATATTTTTCAGGTATGTTCAGATTGCGC
>NZ_AUCV01000112.1 GCF_000429945.1 Desulfogranum japonicum DSM 18378
TTTTTGAGAACCTGACAACGCTGCTCAGCAAGATCACCCATATTTTCACTTGGGTCAGCTAAAACAACAAGTGTAAGCTGTATCTGCAACATACCTACGCCCTTGGCTTGCCCGACCTTACCAATAACGGTCTGTAGCTTTTCCTGGTGGGCAACAGCGCTGCTTCTTGGCTTAAAGATATCACCGCTTTTTCCCTTATACACCACGGTGGCAAGAGCAATGTCTACTTGTACAAGCAAGACCACAGCCAGCAATATGCAATAGAATCTCTTCATACTTTCATCATTTCCTAAAAACGCATAAAAAACTTTTGATCAAAACAAATATCTACGCATTATCAACACATTAGATTGTTAGCGCAACACAAAAAACTGCCATTCCTGAATTCCCCTTGCGCCTCAACGAAAAAAGATTTTCCTTCTATCCTCACTGTGCTCAAAATGAGAGGCGAGATGGACAAAAACAGGTTTCAAAAAAACAAAAAGACAAAAGCTATATATAATCGCTGGTGCGCGTAGAACGCCCTACGAATGGGGGCAACAAACAAAGAAGGGAAAGCCGGATAGTGTCTGGCCTGCAAGGAGGATTTTTGCTCAAGTTGAACGTATGCGATAGCATTTCGCCACAGCCATATAGTTGATATTGCGAGCATTGAGTTTCTGAAAATAACTCAAATATGGGGAAAAAGAGCTTTCTCCAACAGACTCCCAATGCCCTGTCAACACGACCATGCCTTATTCTGTTTGCCTTTTTACGGCCTTGCTCCGTGTCACATACCACCACTATGCAACACGGGACAAGGCACAAAAAGATAAGGGTCACGGAATAAATACATTATCCAACCGATATCCTACGCAATTTTTGGATATTTATTTTTTCCCGCGACCTTAAAAATTATTCGGCGCAGTATCGCGATATTTCATCATTAACATGGCATGAGTTTTAAAGGGTATGCTGATGAATATATATCATTATTCCAACTCAAAGCTTACCGTAATTCTGGCGCTTACCTTGATCTGCCCCAGTGCCAGCGTTGTGTTGGAGGCTGTATGATCATCATGCTTAACCAAAACATTCCCACCCATTCCCCCCTCAAGTGTCGTTCCCTGGGCGATGTTATTGGCAATCCATGGTGTATTGCCAGTGGAATGTTCCACTACAGCATAAGGTTTCCCCACGCTCTGTCCCAACTCTTTAGCCAAAGCTGCTGCTTTTTCTTTGGCGGCCTTAACCGCAAGGATCCGGGCTTCATCCTGGTGTGTTCTCAATGCACTTGTACGGAATTGAACACCGTGAATAGAATTTGCACCGGCTTCAAGCACGTCAGCCAGAACATCCTCAAATATGGCAGTATCAATTATGGTCAGAACAATGGTATTATTCACCAAATATCCAGTAAATATTTTCCTGTTTTCTTCCATGTAGTCATATTGAGGCTCGATATTGATATAATCTGTTTTGATATATTTTTGATCAATATGGTGTTTCTGGGCGACATTGATTACTTTTTGGACACGTTTATCATTTTCCATTTTTGCCGCTCCAAGTTCTTTGTTCCTGTTTTCCACCCCCAGGGTGAGGATCACTTCATTGGGTACGACCATAACCTCGGCACTTCCGGTTACAGTGATGAGCCTCGGATTTTGCTCCTGGGCAAACACCGGGGAAGAAAACTGAAGAAGTACAGTGAACATTAAGGTGAAAGGCATGATACGTTTCATAGTAAGCTCCATATTGGTAACTGATCATGGGGTTAACAACACTGATATTTCAATTAGCCCTGAATTGTAAAGGGGCACAGGTGCTTCAGATTCGAGCAAACGCGGTATTTGCAGGTAAACGGAGACTCCGTTAGGCTTATCTATGCGGGAACCTCGATCATGCAAAGGGGAGCATTACACGTTTGTCCGCAAAATTCTCTTCGCCTGATCCCTCGTCACATACCTGGTAAAGGCCCCATTAAAGGTGTCGTTAACGAGAG
>NZ_AUCV01000113.1 GCF_000429945.1 Desulfogranum japonicum DSM 18378
GGGTGCAGCCGATCTCCCATAAAGCATAAAATTCACGCAGCCTTTGGTAGTTCCAACGGTTTACTTGATCTCACCTGGATGTTTCTTTCTTCGCTTTGCATTCGCTTGACCCATTGGCCATATGCCCAGTCATAAAAATGATCCCAATCGCCGTTGAGTTCGATACACCTCAGGTGAAGCAACGCTTCAGCTCGTTCAGGTTTCCAACGCATCCCAGAACAATCCAGCCGTTCGCCGATTACATTACGAACGGCTCCCTCAACCATCCCGCTTCCAATCGGCAAATCCTCCTCGATATATTTTTGGTAATTCATCATATCTACTCGAGATTGCATATATGTAATCGCTTTGGCAACAGCCTTTCTGACAGCTTTATCTCGTTTGGCCTTAGGTGACAGGGTGCATCTCACTTCCTTCAATAATTCAAGAAGATTTTCCACTTCCCCTTCGTATAGCTTGGCACGCAAGGTATCGACTAAGTCCTCCCGATTTTTTTGATTTATGTTATCGTCAGGATAGAAGGCTCTGCCAAATTTCCAGAGATACTCTTCAGCATGGCGAATATCCAAACAAAATGTGGCATTTGGAAAGAGTTTTGCCAGGCCATCCCTGAGACATGGTTCACCATCAACTACTATGTGCACCTGCTTGTTTGTATCTGGCGGAAACCCTCTTTTGGTTGCTTGCCTGCGAGCCCATTCAAGCATTACTTTTCGGGGAGTAAAAGATCCCCAAGCCTTTTTATTGATTGGGCCGTGCAAACGTTTGTCTGTGCCTAATTTCAGGCTGTACATCACAACCACTGTAGCACTGCGACCGTTCTTGCTCAAATCGTCTGCCTTACGACGAACCCGTTTGGTCTGTTTACGACACGCCTTGCCCCTATGGCGACGACAACAGGAAACTTTTTGTCGTTTCCGGCTCTTTTTTCGTTTCGCAAGTTCTCTATCAGTCAAAGTAGCTATTGCCTTTCCGTCCACTTCGATGACCAATACCTCTCCTTCATCCTCGGTAAAATTGGCAGTCTCCATATAACATGATGCCTCTCTGCCAATCCCCAACACCATATCCTGGATACTTTCCTTACTCGGTGACCAACCGTAAAAAGACCGCAGTAAAAGTATACACGTTCCGAAGCTCACACGAGTCGCCAGTTTTGCAGCCAATTTCATAACCAGTGGACTGAAACCATCTTTGCTCAACCCGACAGCTGTGTCAAACGGGAAAAAACCAGAGGAATTCCCTTTGTGAATAAAATATCGGCGCCAATATCTTACTTCGCCAAAGATTGTACAAATTGTTCGGCCGCTCAAATTCCTTTGCGCATAATAACGGTCTCCTTTCAACCAGTTTGAATAGCAAAAACGTTCATGACGTGAAATAAGGTACAGCTGACAATAGAGCGCTCCGAGCAAGAAAATTTTATCCTGCAATTTTTTCTCAAAGGAAAAGAACAGGCTATCGTTATCCCCGGATAAACAAAATTGAAGAATGGATTCAAAGCATTCTCGGAGTTGTTGTTTGAGGTCATCAATTGCCAGCGGCTGTTCAACCGTTGGCCTATCGTTTTGCCGATTATGCGTATTTCTTTGAGTCTTTTTATGATTCTGTAGCAAGGTAACTTGTCCAACCATATTGCTTCTCCATTGTATTGAATCGGTTAGCTATGGTTGAATACACTGTCTGGCCAGAATATCACCTTCTTTATTTTTATTTTCAATAGGTTATTAAAGTTTTTCTCGGTTCATGTCGTACGCTTGCCCTGATAATGACACAAAAAGAGCCTGGATCACAATTCAATTATATTTACAAAAATCGACATTTTGGCTGGGGGCGTCGAATTAAGCGGTTTGCATACAACGAAAAAACAGATAGATAACTTGAGAGAGTTTTAATATAGACCGGCTACACCC
>NZ_AUCV01000114.1 GCF_000429945.1 Desulfogranum japonicum DSM 18378
GGGAGAGAGTTGTACCGATAGAAGAAAGCGGGCTCGACAGGATCGTCAATGTTTAGGAATGATTCTTCGAACACCAGACTTGACTATAACTCTCAGTTCGTTTTTATGAGCGTAAAAATCGGGAAAAAATTTATGACCGCCAATATGATCCCAGTGAATGTGAGTAGCTATAGATACAATTGGTGTATCAGTCAGCTTTATGACCTGTTCATGAATATCACAGATCCCTAGCCCTGTATCAATTAGCAAACTGCGTTCAGAGCCATTCAAGAGATAACAATGCGTTTCTTCCCAGTGGCGGTATTCACTTATGATATATGTTTCCTTGTCGATTTGATCTATTGTAAACCAATCATTCATGTAACCGCATTTTTTTTATTTACTTGAATTATCGTTTGAAAATTTTACTGTAGATGTATGCCTCATCGCAGTCAGCACCGCGATTCATCATCAGTATGGGGAAATCGAAGAAGCCCCAAAATGTAATAAATTATGGCAAATGCAAGCTTTTCAAAAAAATGCCAAGGCCCACCTGGTCTGCGTGAAGGCATATGTTAAGCCTTATATTTTTGTCTATGACAAGGTGTTGAAAAGAAGCGCTAAAAAGAATGCAAAAAAACAGTTGGATAAAATAAAAAGCCTCTGTGGTGAACTGAGGCTCACTGTAAGAGTATTCAATTCAAAATGGAGGCTTTATACATCACGAAAATATCAAACTTATTGTACGAAAACAATTGAAAAAACAATATCCCAATTGGACTCGTCTGAGTAGAAAGACCAAAAAGGTGATTGCGGTAAAGGTTCTCAGCATAGTTGTGGCTGAATATGATTTCAGTCATAAGATACTGAATCCGCATAAAGACCTTCTCGGCCTGGAATAACAGATTTCTCCTAAGGGTATTATTGCGCTTGAAGAGATGGCTCACCTTATCAACATGGCTAATAAAAACAAAATGGTAAGTCTCTGCAAGTATACGGGGCGGCTATCTGGATCAAAGATGAGGAACTCCAGTTTGTCGACAAACTGGTTGATGACACCATCATTCATTACCATAAGCGCAGGGCTACAAAAAAGTGGGAACGGAGGTGGACCATTTAGCAGAAGCTAATTACGGTTTTGTTTTCTATGCTTAGCCTTGCTGCTTCATATAGAGCTATCCAAACACAATATTCACGATAATATTCGTCTTCGGAACTGGCTAACTTGTTGATTCTTTCAGCTTCTTCGTCGGAAAGTTTACTGTTGGTGAGCTTAATATTTAATCTGGGTGCGACCTGCACTAGCTCTTCTAGTAGTTTATAGCTAGAGCCAAGCATCCCTCCAGGAATCCTCTTGTTTTCGTCGAAGATTACTTCGTCAAATCTGATAGGAAGATAAAAACCTTCACAGTCTGAATGGCAAAGTAAATGGCTTTCAAACATTAGCGTTTCTTCTTCGACAACGGGATCACTAGCAGGGTCTTCATCCTCTTTAACAGGTGCAGGAACCCAATCTGGAGTTGAAATAACATAAGCATAAAATCTTCTGAGATAATGAATGAAAGAATATGGAAATGAATCACACCATGATCTACTTCGTAACTCATGTAATTCTTTTGGCTCATTAAATGTTTCGATTCCGTTTTTCTTAAGTACATCATTTAATGTATTGAATGTTTTACCAAGCCACTCTGCTCCTTCAGGATCTTCTTTTAATAGATCTGAATACATACCAACTACAATCGCTAAACCCATATTTAATACCCTGTTTCTATTTATCTGAAGTTTCCTGAAAATTGTGCAGCAAGATTAAAAGCTGGGTAAGAAGAATGAGAAGAT
>NZ_AUCV01000115.1 GCF_000429945.1 Desulfogranum japonicum DSM 18378
CGGCACTCAAATCAAACGTCAGAAAGCTGGGTGGGACAATAATTATCTTGCTAAGGTATTGTTTGGCTGACATTACCCATGCGATTGCCCTGGGTCGGAGCGTTGGTCAAATCATCACCATCATGGATGAACTTATCAAAAAAAAGGTGAAGGTAATCTTTATCAAGCAAGGAATGACTGTTAACGGCAAAAATGACATCCAAAGCAAAACTATGATTACTCTCTTTGGTTTATTTGCCGAGATCGAGAGGGATTTGATTTCAGAACGGACAAAAGCTGGTTTGGCGCGTGCAAAAGCTGAAGGAAAACTTATTGGTCGCCCCAAAGGATTAGGGAAATCTCGTCTTGACGGCAAAGAAGATGAAATCAAGGAATTTTTAAAGAAAGGTGTAAGTGTCTCCAGTATTTCAAAAATCTTCAGCGTATCGTGGCCATGTGCAAATCACTTCATAAAATCAAGGAAACTGAAATAATAAGTTTTGCCACCTTAAGCACTTGGGTATCAACCCAATCAAATTTTAACTTGGCAATATTTTTGACTCAAATTTTTGATATCCACAAAGAATTGAGTGCTATCTGCTGAAGAATCTAGCCATAAATCAGAAGAAACCATCTTTTCGTTTAACAACAATGTTTTAATATTTTTACACAATTCAATAACCTCATCTTCAGTATGGTGTGGTTTATCCAAACTATCCATTGAAAAAGTGCTATATAACTTCCCATCTCTCCACTCTTCTCCCAAAAGAAAAAGTACGGCATCAGCCAGATCATCATCGCCACGATCTCGATATTTTTTCTCTAATTTACTATGAGAAGACATTCCACACCTCACTAATCGGATAATAGTTCCTTAAACATTGCTGAACATGAGCGATTGGTAGTATTTCACAAAAAAATAAACCTTCTGGATACTGTAACATATCAACAGAAGGTTTCAAAAATTTTAAAGTTTAAAGAGTTAACCAAATAGGCTTGATATCCACCATCCAGACAGAAACCCTGAGATGAAATGAAGATCAAGGATCCAGTTTACAAGAATGATGCCAGTTGCCGTTAGAGCGGCAAATAACGCAGTTTTCACCTGAGCCATATAACCTCCCTACATCAACACCAGTGCAGCCGTTCAACTAAATCAACCTTTTCTGTAGTACGAAGGTAATAATCTAAATTGACCAAACTCTTATGACGACTGTAAGTCTTTGTTTTTGCGATGTCATAACCTGTCATTTCATAGATTTTACTCACAAAACATTTCCTAAAAGAGTGAGTATTTACCCTACCTTGAAGATTTAACCTCTTAGCGGTTTTCTTGATTACAGTACTTGCTAACTGTCTAGTAATTGATTTATTTTTTCCTTTTTGAGACAGGAATAACGGCAAGTCTGACGTGATTTTAATTCCTTTATCCCTGTACCATTCTTCTAAATCATCGATAGATCGTTTGTATTCATCCGGTATCGGGAAACCAATATTCTCTGAGCCTTTTTGTGAATTGATATACAAGACTTCTCCTTCAACATCACCAAAAGTAAGAGTCAATGCTTCAGATATACGGGTTCCATAGGTGAGACAGGTAAGAAATAGCAAGCGATCCCTAACACCAAGTTCATTTAACCCAAGTTCGTGACGATTGATCAATATTTATCGTAAATACAGCTATTTGCCGATTCAGCATATGCCGTTATGGCACTACTTTTTTTCTTATTCTGTGAGCAGTTACTTTTTATTCATATTGTTGTCTTCACCTGCTTACCTGGTAGATTTTGCACTC
>NZ_AUCV01000116.1 GCF_000429945.1 Desulfogranum japonicum DSM 18378
CATCAAGCAATAATATTACCTAGTCGGTTGAAATTATTATGCAATTCAAGAAAAGATGGGCCCAGAAGGTTGTGCCATAAATATCGGATGCACCCAGTCGC
The DNA here is from genome assembly GCF_000429945.1 of Desulfogranum japonicum DSM 18378. Lineage (GTDB taxonomy): Bacteria > Desulfobacterota > Desulfobulbia > Desulfobulbales > Desulfobulbaceae > Desulfogranum > Desulfogranum japonicum. The sequence goes on from NZ_AUCV01000116.1 coordinate 102, forward strand.
AACTTGGTAACAAGAGTTTTTGCCTTTAGCGGTGAGCGTCCCCAGTAATGTGATCACCCGGGATGACAATTAACATATTGTTGCGTATGTCGGTGGATCTAGTGGAGTGAATCTGCCGACTGAAGCACTTGTTATGCTTTGGCAAGAGATGGTAAGCTTGTAACCCGATGGTAGATTTTTATCCCTGTGATAAGCGTCGAAGAAATATATTATGAATGTATCCTTTAATTTTTGGAAAGGACCTGCTCGGATATATCCTCATGAATCTGGCATGTTCACGTTCAATAAGAAAGCCTCAACTCGCATGGGACTGACGTCGTGCCAGTGACGACAATCAATAAGGTTTGATTCATCAGTGAACTGATTACGCAAGTTACGAAATGATGCGAATACACATTTTTGGTGCATCTGGCTCAGGTACAACAACCCTTGGAAAAGCCCTGGCTGATCGCATGGCTTACCCACACTATGATACAGATGAGTATTTTTGGATGCCAACAAAGCCGCCTTTTCAAACCATACGAGAACGCACTGATAGAGAAAAAATTTTACGTCACGACCTTGAACGATGCAGCTCATGGGTTCTTTCTGGTTCGTTGTGTGGTTGGGGGGATTTTGCAATACCTCTGTTCGATCTTGTTATATTTTTATGGTTGGCACCTGCTGTAAGAATGGAAAGGCTTAAAAGAAGGGAAATAGAGCGTTATGGACCGAGTATTGAAAGTCCTGTTAATCCTGGGCATAAACAACACAGGAAGTTTCTGCAGTGGGCTGCAAGCTATGATACCGGCGGACCAGATATGCGAAGTAAAAAATTACATGAAGAATGGATTGCGCACCTGCCGTGCGAGGTAATCAGGCTTGAAAATGAGCAAGCTGTTTTACAGCATCTAGAGGTACTTTTTCAATCACCAGTATTCACGAACACTTTGAAAGGACATCCAGCCGTATAACTTATTCACAGACAGATAATTCTCAATGAAAGAACCAATGAAATTCCCTGTAAAAAAAAGAATCTCAGATGGGTTGAAAGTCTTCTGACTGCTATTGGGCATTTAGATGGAGAAACTCAGATTCCTGTGATGAAACAGGCTGGAGAAAGCTGTGTTTCTGATATATTGACGCTATGTGAAACTCATTTGGGGTATTCAATAGATGCGGTCGACGATCTTGTGTATGGCTGGAATATGCTGCGAGAATCAAAAAAATTAAAGGTCAATGGGAGGCTGGAATAGTCGGGATACGCTGGACTTTTTACGAATATGGCTGTCCACTCGTTCGATCCGGTTTAGTCGCTCTTCACACAACGCTATGTTTATGCTCAAAAGGGATGGTGATGATGTTTGTATGTTTCAGGTTAAGGGTCATGGAAAAAATTAATTATCCAATCTTGCTTGTCTCTCAACTCGGTAACGTTGCTGCATTAATGGCTCAATACGGCCAGTACGGAACCATTGACGCGACGACGTTACCAAACCGATATCCTGCTCAATTTTTGGATATTTATTATCTGAAGTTTCCTGAAAATTGTGCGGCAAGGTTAAAAGCTAAACCGTAAACATGGGAAACGTTTTTATATGAGAATGACTATTAAAAAGCGGT
>NZ_AUCV01000117.1 GCF_000429945.1 Desulfogranum japonicum DSM 18378
CTCTTTTTTCAAAACCGCTTTAAGGGATTTCCTTAAAGCGGTTTTTTTTTGCCTGGATTCTAGGCTATACCCTGTATAGCACCCATCATCCTAAGTAAGATCTCTGGTATTATCACAGTGATCAGGTTTCGAAAGCAGATTCCCTCCGAGTGTTGTAATCCGTCTCAGCTTCGCCTTATGTAACTTGTTGAAATTTGCAGAGAAAATATAGTGTAAAATTACTTAAGATATTTTTACATACAGTCGATACGAAAGACAGGAATGTTAACGTGCATAATTCAGGGAGGAATGGCATGAACAATATTTCAGATCTTTTTTCTTCGACAGGAAACCTTTCAAGGAACAACACCCCTTCAGCCACTCAATCTGCTGCTTATCTAGCTGAAAAAGAAATCAAATATAGACAATCTTTGGATGCCGGTATCACCCTGCAAACTCAAGAAGGCGATATCGTAACTTTAACAGCTAACGAATACAGCCAGTTTGACGCTTATCAATATAATAGGGCAGGAATCATTCAAAACGACAATGAAGTGGCTTTGTACAGTGTAAACCAGCAGCAGATCCAACTTGCTTCTGGACAAAGCTTTTCCTTTACCGTCAACGGTAACCTGAGTGAAAACGAGATTGCGGATATCAAAGATTTATTAACAGATCTTGATGCTGTGATCTCTGAGGTTAAGCAGGGCAACCTGGAGGACGCTCTCGGTTATGCTTTGGAGGTGGGAGAAGGAAATGAAACTATACAGTCATTTACAGCTGCTGTAAAATATGAGCAGGTCTATCAAATGGAATCCATCGAACAATATGAGGCACTTAGTAGCCCTCAGGTGGATAGTGAAACAAATGATAATACTGATGTCGCTCAGTCAAATACCACAGAATCACTCCCAGGATCAAAGGGTAATAAATATGGGCACTACGATCCTTTAGAGAAATTTTTTCGTAAATTGACTGATCAACTTGCCAAGCATGATAATCAAATTCTTGGCTTTGCGCGTAATCCTATTAACGCACTCCTTCAACAGCATATTCAGGAAAATCAAAGTTCAGAGTCTGAGAATTCACTGGAAAACCTGCTGACAGAAAGTTTAGCAAGGCTCAACTCTATGATTGACGAGGCTGCATCAGTCCAGGCAGCCAATGAATCGCAGGATATAGACAAGACAGTGTAGCCTGATCAATAACAGGACGAAACGCATTTTATCTGATAAAACTGGATACTATTTCCTCATTGAATTCAGAGGAAATGAGTATCCAGTTTTTTTGTGGACGTAGTGTGACTGGTTTCTACATGTATATCGTCTTTAGTCTTTCTTGAAAATCCCGTCAGTTGAAACTTTTTTTCAAACCCATTTACAGGCTTTTACGAGTGATTTGTTCACAGGTTCATTTTCTTAGTATATGGAAATGAAAATTAAAAATGATACTTTTAATAGAAAAGAGTTTGACAAGCATGTCCAACTCCTGTATTTTGCCGCTCCGTTGCTCGTGACAACAAAGCGTCGCAAACGAGACAACAAAAAGCAAAACTTTTCTGTTGACGGAAAAACGAAAACATGTTAAGTTCAGCTTCTGCGCTGAAGCAAACACGCACTGGCGCGGACGGCCTCTTCGAGGCTTTGATCTTTGAAAACTGAATAGTAAACAAGCGGGCCAAAGAGTGCACAGCACTCAAA
>NZ_AUCV01000118.1 GCF_000429945.1 Desulfogranum japonicum DSM 18378
ATTATACAACCTCCTTCGCTGTGATGGAGCGGACTATGTCCCCCAAAGAGGTGCCTTTTTATGATTATCAGAACTATTTTCTCGCACTGATAATGAATCAATTTGATACGAAATGCGCTGAACGCGACCAAGTAACTGGTGGTAACAGGTTCCGAAGTAAACCCGGGCGACAGATTAATTTTTCCTTGAGGGTATGAATAGATAGTGCTTTTATTCAAGATTCATCGGTACGTGTGCGTTTTGGGAACAATTGAAGAGGAAAAATAAAATCAGTCCCCTGGCCTCTGTATTGAAAGATTCCTGTACGGCAAATCCTGCTCAACCCTGGCAGCCTTTATCGACCCCAACAGCAACCAGACCAGTTTTAAATATGATACTGCAGGGAATCTGGTTGCTAAAACCTATGCAGACGGCCATTCCCAGCAGTACACCTACAATAACCGTGGGCTGGTGGAAACATCAACCAATGCCCGAGGGATTGTTACCCGTTATTATTACAACAAGATGGGTAATCTGCTCACCATTGATCATCAGGATCAAACTCCGGATGTGAGTTTTACGTATGACACCTATAATCGGCTTACCACTATTGTGGATGGTTCCGGTAACACCACCCTCACCTATAATGATGCCTCCCAGTTTGCCACCGTGGATGGTCCATGGGAAGACGATACCATCACCTATACCTATGACGAGCTTGGCCGTCTGCAAAGCCTCACTCCCCAGGGGGACAGACACAGCAGGTTGGCTACGATACACTTGGTCGTTTAGAACAGATTCAGACCGGTAGCCAAGTGTTCACCTATGGGTATAAAGGTAACACTTCACTGGTTGAATCGCTGACCAGACCGGGCAATGCAACCACCACTTACAGCTACGATGCCATGTATCGTCTCACTGGCGTGGAAAATACAGGTACTGCAAGCGTATTCAACGCAACCACCTTTACCTACAACAACCAGGATCAACGTGATTCAGAAACCCTGACCGGTGGCCTCCCATTACCTACCCAGCAGGATCTGGTAACAGAAGGTTCCTTTAACATGGTTAACCAGCTGCTTGCCACCACCAATCCTGACCAGAATTTTGTCTATGACTACGACGGCAATCTGGTCGAAGGCTACACCAAAGAAGGCTATTGCTTTCAGGCGGAATACGATGCCGTTAACCGCCTGCACGAGATCAGCTATACAGATGCAGATAGCATCCAACACCGGACTGTCTATACTTATCGCTTTGATTCTTTTCTGGCCAAAATCCAGAAATACGAAGGTTATAACCTTGTTGATGAAACCCGCATTGTTCGTCATGGCAAGCTGGCTCTGCAAGATAGAGATGCGAACAACACCGTTCTCCGTGAATATACTTGGGGTAAAAACCTTGGTGGCGGAATTGGTGGATTGATTAATATTGTCAGTGGTGGGGAGAATTACCACCCACTGTATGATGGCAAAGGGAATATTATTGCTGTATTGGATGCAAATCAGCAGCAGGTTGCCCAGTATCGATATAATACCTTCGGCCAACTGGTGAACCAGAGTGGGGATTTTGAACAACCCTTTACCTTTTCCACTAAATTTATTGAATCGGGAAGTGACAAAGGTGTTCGTTATCCAACAACGTCGAATTTCTAAACGGCCATGATTTTTTTCT
>NZ_AUCV01000119.1 GCF_000429945.1 Desulfogranum japonicum DSM 18378
GTCAATATAGTAACTGATGATTCGGGATCTATTGTTTGGGATGCAGTTTATAACGCTTTCGGCCAGGCTAAGCTTCAAACTGATCAAGTAAAGAATAATTTACGTTTTCCTGGGCAGTATTATGATTTTGAAACTGGCATGCACTACAATTGGCACAGGTTTTATGATCCGGGGACGGGAAGGTATGTCTCTGCTGATCCGATTGGGCTTGCTGGGGGGATGAATCTGTATGCGTATGTTGACTCAAATCCTGTGAACTGGTATGACCCTGTGGGGTTATTTTCCCTCAGAGATGCAGAACTTAGTCTTATCGAAGGGGATGTGAGACCTGCAAATGCAGACAAATTATATGTTACCTACTCAAACGAACAGATTTTTAACGAATGGTTAAGGCTAGAGAAATCGGATCAAGCGTGGCTCAATAATTTACCTGGATGTCCATGCAAAAAACAATGCGCAGATGACTCCAAATGGGAACCATTAACAAGCAATCTTCACGGGTATCATGTAGGCGCATCAGAATGCATGAGGTCAAAACCCGTTGGAGGACACGCAAACCAGTGTTGTTATGATTCATCTGGCAATCTGATTACTCATGGATCTGGTAGCGGATCTGCAGATTATGCGCCAGGGACAGTTATGACCTTTTTTAAACATAAGGCACATGATATGGACCCTGCAGATCTTGCTACTAAGATGGATGGAGGTAGCTGGGGACCTTGGAGCGAAAAGTACCTTGAAGTAAGACCGCAAATTGGAAGCAATAAATGTCCAAAGAACCCATAACGAATTATGCGAAATATTAAAAATATAACGGTAATAGCAACATCTGTTCTTTGGAGTGGTGGTAGCACCTATATTTTGACGTTGTATGCAGGAAGTAAAATGGGGGCTACTCCTGTTTACCTTCCCCTGGCTTTTTCTCTTGTTTCTATAATCGGATGCATCCTGATCACTTGGTATGCTTATCAAAAAAAGATTCATAAAACGGCGGCATTTTTGTCTTTTTCTTTGTTGTTATTTTCATTCATTTTTCAAATAAAAACTTTCTCTGATATTTTGTATGTAACATAGAAAATGGGGGGACACCGTACCAATTAACATACGCCAATAAGCAAGAGACAAGGGGTCAGGCTTGACAAATGGGCATTCGGGCTAATAAGGAGATATACAGAAGACCAGTCTATTTTTTTCTGTATAACACCGCAAAATGTGGTGTTATCCGAACGGTGCGGGATGAAGGATGCCGAATGAAGAGTTAACCGGCTCCGCCCGGTTTAACGGCTGATTGGCATTTCCCAAACTCTACGACAAAAGCGGTTGAGAAGAAGATTCTCAACCGCTTTTGTATTACTTTTCCGCCCCTTTGAGGAAGTTATCTATCGTCTTGAAGAGAGCTTTCTGCTGTGATGGCGGGAGTTCTTCAATTTTTTTCAGCCGTCGAAGGGTTTTCAGGCTCGGCTTGTTCCCGCTGGCAGGTTTTCCCTTGAGACCGAAAGAAAAAGGGGACAGATTTATTTCTCTTTAAGTCAAGCTCCCTGCGTTAATAAAATGAGTCATTTCCACTCATTTACAGTTTCACTTTTCCATGTAATTTGCTTTGCATATACCAATTTAGCCGATCCG
>NZ_AUCV01000120.1 GCF_000429945.1 Desulfogranum japonicum DSM 18378
GACTTGATCGTGATGCCACAGAAACCAAATTTGAGCTTGTACTGTAACACTCTATATTCTGCAGCAGTGGCCGCATGACGGCTGCTGTTGCACCATCTTTACCCTTTTTGGGCAAGACTGGTCTGGGCATGGATACGTTCATGCCTTTTTTTACGCTTGTGTAATAAGGGTGCAAAGGAGAACGTGAAATGGCTATTCCTGAAAAACAGATTCTTGTCTGTCAGAGTTTTCGATTGAAAGGTGATCCAAAGGGCATCTGTCACAAGCAGACAGATGGATTTCTGCAGTACATTGAAGAAGAAATTCTGGACCGTGGTCTTGATATGCAGGTTATCGCTACCGGTTGCCTGAAGCAGTGTGAGGCTGGCCCGATTATGGTCGTTCAGCCAGATAACTGGTGGTTTAAAGGGGTTGATAGCGAAGAGGCCATTGATGCCATACTCGATGGTATTGAAGAGGGTGAACCGCCAGCAGACTATCTGATTGGCTGAAAATATTTTGCAGAAACCGTGTGCCGGCTCTGGTTGGGACAATATTGAACCTGTAGAGATGATAAGTTCTGCAGAAAACGTATAATCTGTTGAGGTGTAACGTGAGTGCGCAAGAGACTGTCCCGTATCGACCACTGGGAATAATCGTAAGTATGTTGGAGAACTCTGGGTTTCAAATGACCCACTGTTATGATGATCTGGTCTTTATTGAGCATAATGCCTTTTTGCTGCAGATGGGAGGAAAAGGCAGAAATGTTCAGGTCTGGTTTAATACCGAGAGTGAGCCGGATAAGCGTGAATCGATTTTTGATACGTTGCATCAACAGGGAAAGCAGTGTGGCTTGAAACTCGTTCATCAGGGGGAGTATGCCCTGGTTCCCAATGAGGAAGAAGAAACATTGCAGTTGCAATTTATGTAAGGGTCACGGAAAAAATAAATTATCTCATCTTGCTTGTCTCTCAACTCAGTAACGTCGTCGCGTTAATGACTCAATACGGCCAATATGGAACCATTGACGCGACGACGTTACCAAGCCGATATCCTGCGAGATTTTTGGATATTTATTATTTTTTGCGACCCTAAAATACACCACCACCAGTTATGCCTGTTCAGGGCGGACTTTCTCTTTCGGTGCCCCTCAACATGGGGGTACCGCTCTTGCTTTTTACGATATTGTTATTTTTGAACAGTCTGCAGTTACAGTTTGTTTGTGTTCTTTTTTGTAGATTTATCTACAAAAAAGATATTGTGCTTTGTGTGTAATTGTCACCTTTTTGTAGATGATTTTCTCCGGGCTATTTATAACTTGTTGTTTGTCGGATGTTTTTGGAAAAAAATTTTTCTGGCACAAGCTTTGCCAATATAAGGGCATGAGATAATAACCACCTCTTGTTTCACGAGTAAGGGTAAGGAAAGCGTGGCAAGTAGGAACGGTTGGTCAAATAAATCCAATACATTCTACAAACATGACACAGTAGGGGATGATTATGAGAAAAGTAGCTATCTACGGAAAAGGCGGCATTGGTAAATCCACAACAACACAGAACACAGTGGCCGGATTGGCGGAAATGGGTCGTAAGGTAATGGTTGTTGGCTGTGACCCTAAAGCTGACTCCACCCGTCTG
>NZ_AUCV01000121.1 GCF_000429945.1 Desulfogranum japonicum DSM 18378
TATGTGGCTGAAATTCTGACGATTTATTTTTTTAGCGCAACGAAAAACTTTCATCAGGGGAGATTTTGAGAATAATTGTCAAAAACTTGGGTTAAGATACATACAGCCATGACAAAGAGAAATAAAGAGGATCATCGCCTGGTTTACTCAAGTGGATCCGGGAGAGTCTGTCCCCTTTGCGGTATATCCAAGGCGCAATGCATTTGCAGAAAACAGTTGCAAGCGCCCAGTCAGGATGGCGTTGTTCGTATTAGTCGTCAGACAAAAGGGCGTAAGGGAAGTGGAGTCTGTCTTGTTACAGGAATTCCGCTTGCTGAAAAAGATTTAAAAGCACTTGCAAAACGTTTGAAACAGCGGTGCGGAACAGGTGGTACAGTTAAAAATGGGGTGATTGAGATTCAGGGTGACCATAGGCAGGTGTTGCTCACCGCACTGAAAGATATGGGGTATGAGGTAAAATTGGCAGGTGGATGAGGAGAAGGTAATCCGTATTTGTTGAATTGTAAAAAAAACGTTTAATTCTTTGACGTTGCAACACTTATCTGGTTCCCCTGGAAAACAATGTGTTTTTTTGTAACGCCTTAATCTGAGAAGAAATGTTTAGCCTCGGATAGCCTTCACGAATTTTTTCTATTTCTTAAAAAATAACCTTTTGTTAAATGCTGACAGTTCGTAATTCCGAAAAGTCTTTGGATGTTTCGAGCATAAATAGACCTGTAGAGATTTTTGATAAGGAGTAGCCATGTTGGGCACGATTGTTAACGGAATTGCCATCATTCTCGGTAGTTGTGTTGGTCTATTTTTTCGAAAAGGGATTGCTGAAAATTATAAAACAATCATTTTAAATGGTATTGGTTTATCTGTTATTCTTGTGGGGATGAAGAGTGCTTTGAGTTCAAACGATCTGTTAGTCGTTATATTGAGCATCGCTGCAGGGTCCCTTATTGGAGAATTTGCCAGGATCGAAAAAAAACTGGAACAATTAGGTCAGTTTCTGGAAGCCAGAGTCGCTGCTAAGTCAAGTGACTCCAGTTCATTTGCAAGAGGTTTTGTTACAGCCAGCCTTGTTTTTTGTGTTGGATCTATGGCCATTGTTGGTTCTTTGGAGAGTGGATTGACTGAGAATCATCAAACCCTGTTTGCCAAATCAGTGCTGGATGGCATTACCTCCATTATTTTCGCATCAGCCATGGGGCTGGGGGTTATGTTTTCGAGCATAGCTGTTATTATATATCAGGGCTGCATTACAATCAGCGCATTTTTTCTGAAAAATTTTTTAGTGACTACAACTATAGACCAAATGACTTCTGTCGGTGGGCTGCTGATTATGGCACTTGGCATGAACATGCTGGGCATAACCAGGATTTCTGTAGGAAACATGTTGCCAGCCATTTTTTTGCCATTGATCTATTATACTGAAGTTTCCTGAAAATTGTGCGGCAAGGTTAAAAGCTAAACCGTAAACATGGGAAACGTTTTTATATGAGAATGACTATTAAAAAGCGGT
>NZ_AUCV01000122.1 GCF_000429945.1 Desulfogranum japonicum DSM 18378
AGAGACGGGCTTGTCCAACCACGGATAAGATTGTGGTTCGTTCGTTCCTCACTCACACAATCTATCCTTATTCGTTATACCTGAGTTTATTGTTAAACATTTAATCTACGTAGTATTCGTGATGCTTTTCGGTTACTTGATTATTTGAGAATCTAATTTCTCTTATTCTATAGTGAGTGTCTCCAGGACTTTTAGTGTACCACCATCTGTCTTCTGATTTTTTAGCCTCCCATTTTTCATTTGTATAGAGAGGTTTTCCTAGTATCTTCAATACTTTTTCTTTACTCATGCCAAGGTCAATGCTTTTATATTTCTTTTCAGAATAACCCTCTGAGTAAACTGTATCTTCGATGAAAAAAGTGCTGAAAATCAATCCATCTATACCATCTAAACTGTTGTACCTGAATAAAAAGAAAGATATCAGTACTATGGTGACAATGGGTAGTGTTTTTCTCATTGGTATAACGTGGAGTTCTGCGGGAGCCGCGCTTTTTGCGGCTTCCGTAGAAACGATTTGTTAACCTATATTTTTATTTATTTTTTTTAAAAGAAGAGGCATAACAAGGCCGATTAGCACTAAAAGAGAATAAGGTATTACATCATGCATTACGCCTATCGCTTCCTCTACTTTATAGACCATTCTAAAAACGCCAAATGAAAGAAAGCCAACCAATATGCTAGCGACAAGAATTTGACCAGTTTTAGCCGATAATTTAGAGAAAACACACCCCACTAAAAAACCAAACCCCGATAATGAAGCTGTAATAACTGCTATTATAATAGAGAACATTAGTGAATAATATTTTCCGTAACTTAGGTCGAAATCGTCAAAAATGTATATTGAAAAAGCATATATTATTGAAATAATTATGCTTTGGCTAATTATAAATAACAAAGTATATAATACATGCTTCATATTTTTGGGGTTAACGTGCTGTTGTGGGGCGCGCGGCTGTTTGCGCGTCCATACCAACAGGTGGTTAGCCTAATTTTATTTTTTCTTTTCCTTTTTTATAGGTCCGAAAAACTCACCTTGAATACCTGCAAATGCATAAATAACACATGGAATTATCAGCACTACCACACTAGTTATAATAATGAGCACCTTACTCCCTGTAATTTCATATAACCAAGATGCTGCACCTTTGAATAATTCAGGCAGAAAACCTATAAGAATCCAAAATGCCAGGCAATAAATTATGAGTAAGAAAATTTTTAAGCTTTTCTTATTTTTCATTATGTACCTTTTAAAATCATATGCATTTCAGAAAACAAAGAAAAATATTTTGTCTACCAATTCTTTTTTATTTCAGTGGCTAACGTTAAGTTGAGCGGCAAATACCACGATGAGAGATGACCGGCAAAGTACCACTAGAGGATACCGGTAAACCTGCAAGGTAAGGATTGCGCGCAGTGGTATTTGTCAGCTCGAACG
>NZ_AUCV01000123.1 GCF_000429945.1 Desulfogranum japonicum DSM 18378
GCTACGGCTCGGTAGCTCATGGGAACCGCCAAGTGCGGACCCGCTTGCTTGGTGGTGTGGGGGCTGGGGGAGAGATTCCCCCGGCTACCCGATTAGCGATTTCTTAGTAATAGCTTTCTTTGCTTGCAGTGATAAGTAATGCAGGGCACGGAATAGATCTTTTGTTATTTTCTAGATATTTCATGGTTTTATTCGTAACCCATTTACAAATATTTTGTTGAATTTCATCTGGCAACTGATCGTATATTTTCCGTGTTTTTTTCGAGCCTTTAAGAATGAATTCTAAAATAGTTTCTGGGCCATTCAGAGGCCAAGAAATATTCAACACCTGAGAATCAATATGTGTAAAACCTTCCTGGGTTAGTAATGGAATATGGATTTTAGGATCTGTCAAAGCAAATATGGAGGGTGATGATGGAGGTGCTGATTTCATTTCTGCATAGGCTTTGAAGGCCCCGAAAATGAGGTTAAAAAAATGGTTACCCTGGTCAGGACGTTGCCAGAGTGTGAATGAGAAAATACCGCCTGGTTTCATTACCCTTGAAACTTCGGACAGAACAACCTCCGGAGCGGAGAAATGTGGGAAGCCGAAACTGCAAATTGCCGCATCAAAGCTTTCATTGTCAAAGGGAAGCTCTTCTGCATTTCCAGCAATGAAATTAGCTAATGGTACATATTCTTGTCCAGCCCTCACCATGTTCGGATCTAAATCAATTCCGGTAACCTGCGCCGCATGCTTTATGGCCAGTTCCGACAAGTACCCAGATCCTGACGCAAGATCCAAAATGTGCATTTGACTCAGATTTCCCAAGCTGTTCAATAGTGGAACTATTGCCTGTTTGGTCGCAGGGGTACTTATGTCGTCATAATCTTTTACAGCTACATGCATGATATTTTTTTCGAGCTTTTCGCTAACTAGTTGAGCTAAGCGGCGGCGATAGAAAGTTTCAACTGGCACCGACTTTAGCGTATTTGTAGATTATTACAGCCGTCCGCTTGAGCGGCCCGTTAGGCGCTCGCTGCGACGTGCCCTTGGTGCATCTGGTTTTGATTTTTAGCTAAATCAGAGGTGGGTGGATTGTTCCATGCCATACGAAGCTGCCTCGTGTTTGTCCGCATGAACTTGTTATGCTTGCTAACACGAGGTAGCTTCGCATTTAGCATATTTATAAACAATCGTCAAACCCCTAATTTTTATAATAAATCTTTACAATTAGCTGCTTTTCAATGACGTACTGTCTATCCGCGCTTAACGTGAAGATAACCGGCCCGCGCGCTGTTTGCGGGTCCGCTGGAATGTTTGGTGTACGCCCGGCATGAGCGTGATCTAATGGGGTGCAAGTCCCCTGTATGTAAACCCTGTTACTGTCGAGATGACAGGAACATAAATA
>NZ_AUCV01000124.1 GCF_000429945.1 Desulfogranum japonicum DSM 18378
GTAACTGATCACAGGGGGCTCAGGTAGCCTGCCTGATCCACTGCAAATCGGGTTGCTGGTCTTTGAAATAGTTTTCCATGGCGTCGACCAGGATTTCGTATGTTGACTTGCCCTGAAGTCGACAGGTCTGCCTGAGTGTCAGTATACGTTCGACCCAGCGGTTACCCTTTTCAGATTTGGTGCCTTGGGAACGTTTACGCCAGAGAACCGCGAAACGGATCATGCGCTCTGCAAAATTATTTGTAGGGTCTACATTTTCTTCGACAAGAAACGTGAACAGCGAATCCATTTCTTTCTCAATATGCCGGACAAAGGTCCCCGCTTCACTTTCGCAGTCGCGATAAAGCGCTATCAATCTGCAAAGTCTTGCATAAAATGCTCGCCACTCTGCCATGGGGGGAGGATCTTTTGCCATTTTACACAATTTGCGCAGTTCTTTTCCCGCCCATTTTCCGCATCTGGCTAATTCGGGATTTTTTCTTTCAGCCAAGCCATCTGCTCGACGGATCAAATGTGCAAGACAGGTCTGCCGTCCATGGACCCAATTCTGATATAATCGATATCCATCACTTACCAAAATCCCTTCCCAGGCCCCTATCAGTTGATCAAAAGCTTCCTGGGAACGATTGGTATGGAGCATGAAGAAGGCAAAAGCAGTGCTGGTCATTACCCACAGCCAATTGAGTTTACCATTTTGCTTCCAGGATGTTTCATCAACATGGTTTACCTTTTCAGCTCTGGTTTTGTCTCCGACCGCCTCGTAATGCGGCTTGATAGAATTGGAAGCCCGGTCTAGTATTTTTTGCACCACCCCGAGGCTGACATGCACGCCAAGTACAGACCTGCAAAAGGTTTGAATGGTCTCACGGCTATTACCGTTAATGCCACCGAGTTCAGCGACGAGAGCGGAAAATCTTGGCCCAAAACCTGTCGTATGCTCGCCTGGTAGTATTCCTTTACCCTGTTTCCCACATTTTGCACAGACACCTTTGTGAAGGATGAAATGGAGAACCTTTACCTTGATTTCAGGCAATTCAATATGCTGGTGTGTGTAAAATGGCTCAAGCTCATCGTATTCCCTGCACCCGCAGGAACATGCTGGAGGGAGGATCTTACGGGTTTCCGTTGGAGGCATGAGTTGTTGACGATGACCCTGCCTCTTTTTGCGTTTCCCGGGTTTCTTGCCTGTGCCCTTTTCCTTGTACGGTGAATCCGTTGATGGTGGCTTGTTGGAATTGGAGGAATTCATGCCCAGTTTGGCTTCCAGCTCTTCAATTCGTTTCTCCTGCTGCGTGACTTTCTCGATGAGATGGAGCAGGAGTTGTTGAACAGCAGGCGGAGTGGCTGCCAAATCTTCTTCGGTAACCTGCAGTCCTTCAGG
>NZ_AUCV01000125.1 GCF_000429945.1 Desulfogranum japonicum DSM 18378
TATTTATGTTCCTGTCATCTCGACAGTAACAGGGTTTACATACAGGGGACTTGCACCCCATTAGATCACGCCCATGCCGGGCGTACACAAATCATTCAACTGGACTGCTGTCAGGCGCGCAAATCGTTCTTAAAACCAGAGTGCGTAGATCTGAGTCAAACATTATTGGAAAAATCACGGGTGCCAGCAGCCCGTTAATTCCACGTTATGTGAATAAAAAAATTAAAAAATGCATAGCCAAAACCGTCGCACAATATTTGTGATATTTTTTATGATGATTTTGGGTGCCTTCTGTATCTATATGGCTATTGATATGACTTCAGACCCAAAAGCCATAGAACAAGGATATATAATAGCCCACCATAGGAATTTCTTTATTAAATATTCTCCTAGTTTGTGTATCGGGTACTTCGGATCAATATTTATAATATACCCCATCCTAATGGTAAAAAACGTAATGTCGCTTGGTGAATTTTTAGTAGCAGAAGAACGCACAAAATCAAAAATCTATTTACTCGTATATACAATGTTTTTGCCTGGGGTGTTCTTTCTTATTTTGACTGTTTTGTACTCTAAAGAGTTTAAAGATAGAGGCTTGTTTTTAACAATTGTAATGTTTAGTATAGGATACCTTTATATAAAAAATACATATAAATACTTTGTAAAACGTAACACAAAAAACACATAACAATCGCATCAAAGGGTCGGAAAGAACTCGGCGGTATTTTAAAGCGTTAATCTACGCTCGAAAATCATAGGTGATTTGGAGCTATTTGCCACGCAATCTTGCCGCCCCTTATGCAAACGTTAGATTCTCAAAAAAATGAAAACATGTATGACAATAAACTGAAATCTATAATAGCAAGTCTTTTATTAATCATTTTCTGTATATTAGTGAGCGCAACTTTATCATCGGGATTAGGTACAGACAACCTATCATTAGAAGCATTTACAGTTGATCCGCCAGTTAGTGAAAAGTGGCAAAATCAATCCAAACCTAAACATCTACTTTATGGGTGTTCAATAGGTGATAGGTACAGCACGTTTACACTTGAAGCACGCGAATATCCAATTAGTCCTGAGCCTATTGATTCTATTTCTTCTTTATATAGCCAAATACAAAATCTAGAACAAAAAAGAATTAAGACTCAAAATAATGGACGTTACGAAATGACCTCTCATTCTGAGGAAATTCTAAAAATTAATAATTTAAAATGTGTAAAGTATCAAAAAAGGTGGATTGATCATGGAGACACCGCAACTCAAAACACTGAGTTAATTGGCTCCTCGCTACATCATGTGGGTAAGCCATAATTAAGTTTCCCACCGATAATGTATGCGATAGTGATAAGGTTTGGTTTGGTCCTGTATCC
>NZ_AUCV01000126.1 GCF_000429945.1 Desulfogranum japonicum DSM 18378
GCGGGATATACATCACCTGTAACTTCTTGATTTTGTGTAGGCGAAAATCTTCTCCCGACAACCTCCTGGACAGGGCTCCCCTAAATCCGAAACAACCAGGAATAATTTACGTTTTCCTGAGCAGTACTACGACGAAGAGACAGGGAAGTATTACAATTGGCACAGATTTTATGATCCTGAGACGGGGCGGTATCTCTCTGCTGATCCTATTGGGATGGGGGGATGAATCTTTATGCGTATGTTGAAGGTAATCCAGTGAATTGGGTCGATCCAATGGGTTTAGCAGGAGGAAGAGGCCCCAATCATACCTATTCCTTATACAGAAATCCTATAAAATCTATTGAAAACTTTTGGAATCAAATCCAAAGAGAAAATAACCCTAGACACGATGAGAAAAATCGGAACTGGCGTGCGCACACAAATAAATTCATGAAAGATCAAAACTTTAAAGACATAGGTAAAAGTTTACAAGATGAATTAAAAAGGCAAATAGATTGGTGTAGGAAAAAGTTTCAAGCAGATTTCCTTCGCCAGAAGCACCACCCGAGAACTCTCCAAATAGCTCTCGTGAATGTACAAATTGTGAAGAGAGAGCTGCCTCGATTATAATGGGCCTTATATTGTTTATTGTATCCGCCGGTACGGTTGGTGCCTAATATGGATAGAGAAAGACTTATTAGCGAAATCAAAAACTCATTCAGTGGAACATCTCGGCCAGAAATTGACAATATTGTCAAGCACGATTGCCGGGAATGCGACTCACTAAGAGATGATTTTGCAGATTTTGTCTGGAGCAATATCCCTCCAGACATTATAGACAAAAATTTTGACAACTTACCACTGTTAACTGGGGAGGCCTATTATCACTATGTTCCAGCATATATAATAATGGTCATTGAATTAGATGATCCATATTCAACATTAACAGAGTTTTTGATTTATAGTTTTTACTTCCAAGGAGAGCCAACAAAGATAGAAGATTTCATATATAAAAAGAGCCTATTTACTAAAAGACAGGTTGAAGCAGTAAAGTCGTTTTTGAAATATCTTTCAAGTGACCCTAGGTATCGTCATCACCACGAAGACGTCAATCTTGCATTGCAAGAATGGAGTGAATAGTAAAAAGCTGTAATAAACCGAAATAGGACACGAAATCAGGGCAATCGCATGGGTAATAACCTATACTCAAGCAAATAGTCTACTTTCTTTTATCGTCTTAACAGGTTACATAGTTTTCTTCGTCACCC
>NZ_AUCV01000127.1 GCF_000429945.1 Desulfogranum japonicum DSM 18378
AGATGAGTATCAAGCAAAAACAATTCAGAGCTGCCTGTGATAACACATTCCTAGCGAAAGTGCTGGATTGCTGATTTTTTCGTGCGCTGGCCCTGTCATGCCCCCACAGTGCTGAAACTACACCTAATCTTACATCTGCACTTTCATGGGTGCATAAATCTCGAACTATGTCTAAATCTTTGTTGTCCTCGGAGCTTTGAGTATGGCCAATGGCTACCAGTGCTGCATTTAGAACCTCTGCATCTTGATTATCCGCTTTTATCAGTGTTCGCAAAGTAGACAATGCTTCTTTTGGAAATGATCTTTCTGGAATTCCACTTTGCCCTAATATGTCTGCGCCAGTGACCTTTGATTGTGTTGAGTCACTTTCACAAAGCTTAATAGCGGAATCAACAACCTCTTCAGTCCCTCGGATATGTAATGAGCGAATATATTCCCAATACTTTTTTTCATCGTCTATGCTGAGAGCTTTCTCTATCAGTTCCTTAGTACATATGTCAGAATGAGGATCATTCATTTTTTAAAACATAATCTGGGTGCTCAAAGGCCTGCTGAATTTTACAGCTACCAACTTTGAGTGTGATAGTAAGTATAAACATAGAAAAAACAGAATTTTACGCTTCGTTGCGGCAGATTGCTATATGGTTACATTTTAATCGCAAAAATCATCTCACCGTTGACTGGACCTTTAAATCTACTATCGTAAGCGTTATCCCTATTGTCTCCCATCAAAAAATAATATCCAGGTGGAACCTTTAGATTAACTTTAACTCGGCTTTCAGGATTTGGGTTTTTATCGTATGCAACTAAATATTCCATATTACCGTTTTTTTCCTTATAGATTATCTTCTGCTTTTCCTCTTTTTCTTTTACCTGGGAAAGGCTTATCCCATTAATAGTAATAGTTTTATCATTGATTTCGATTTGATCACTAGGAAGCGCCATTACTCTCCAAACAAATATATACCTTCCTTTTTCAGAGATATCTTCATATACGATGATATCTCCTCTGTTTACCTTTGAAAGATCGAATAATGGTCCTTTCTTTACCCAAAATACACTTTTAGCAGGAAGTGTCGGATACATTCCATTCTGCGGAACTTTCAAATTTTGAATAAAGAATAAGTCTCCAGCCTGCGGGTGTAGCCGGTCTATATTAAAACTCTCTCAAGTTATCTATCTGTTTTTTCGTTGTATGCAAACCGCTTAATTCGACGCCCCCAGCCAAAATG
>NZ_AUCV01000128.1 GCF_000429945.1 Desulfogranum japonicum DSM 18378
AAAGGTGACTCCTCAATTATGTTTTCTTGGTTGTTAACATTTTAAGGATATTACCTTTTTCATGACTTCTTTTCATCTACTTGCAAGATTTAGGTGCAATGTTCTCCATAAAACTTTTGCTCAGTCTAATTAGGATGGTGTACAGAAAAGTCTAATCCGTTCATAACCCAAAAAACGAGATTTTTTTACAAAATATTAACACATTACGAGGTCTTTTTGGTAAAAGAAACCGAGTGGAGCGCTTATACAGGGGTCCGGATGAACACATATTCTTGTGGAAGCTGGGAAGACATACAGATCTGTAGAATAACTTGTTGCCGAAGGCGAGAGCCGCTGCGCTCACTCTCGCCTCCGGCAACCACGCGGATGAGCTCCCGCACAGTGGATCGCCGTGTGTTCATCTGTAATTGTTTGTTCCATATTCGAGTGACTGCAGCGGCTCTCGCTCGACAACGTGGCGGATTGAGTAGTCGTGAACTTGCCGCTGGCTTGTTCACGCCGCTCTTCCGCGTGGTTAAATCTCTGAGGATAATTTGTCATATACACCGGAATACATAGATACAACTGCCGACTTAATTTTAAAAAAGACGAATTTGCTCAAGGCACTTATAGGTCAAAAGCTTTTATTCAGTTATGTAGTATGGGATATTGACGAAAATGAGTGATTTGTTGATGGGCCGGTTGTCCTAATTTTTGAAAAGACACAAATCGAACTATGCTGCAATAAGCTCGAAGAAATATCGATAACAAGTGGCGCAACAGATATTGAATCCAATCCAATCATACCATGGGACCCTAAGGGCCGTATGAATGGCAAAAAAACGCTTTAGAGGAAATCAATTGTGTTATCGACAGCGCTGTGGAAGAAATCAATATAATTGAATTTGAATTTACAACATGGCCTGTTGGTGAAAGCTCCAGTTCCCCTAATGCAAGTTCCAACTGGATTTTAAATGGTTTGGATTTTTATTTTTCTCAAGGTTTCTTTTCGTTCTTTAACGCATTAGATGAAAATGGCATCGCCAATAAAGAAACTCGAGATGTCAAAATACGAAAGTTCGATTTAAATGGAAAAATTGTGATTTAACAATTTGCTGCACGGGAGCGCAAAAAGCGCGCGCCAGGGCAATCGCATGGGTAATGTCAGCCAAACAATACCTTAGCAAGATAATTATTGTCCCACCCAGCTTTCTGACGTTTGATTTGAGTGCCGA
>NZ_AUCV01000129.1 GCF_000429945.1 Desulfogranum japonicum DSM 18378
GTCGGCACTCAAATCAAACGTCAGAAAGCTGGGTGGGACAATAATTATCTTGCTAAGGTATTGTTTGGCTGACATTACCCATGCGATTGCCCTGCATAGGTCTCGCATTCTAGCTCAGGAAAATTCAGCACTGGGAGTGTCGTTTTATATATTCTATTATCTGTGTTGGTTTTATTGTCATCGCCAACATATGAAATGGCTATATGCGTTAATTTTTCTTTTACTCTTTTATTTATACTAGCAGCTTTGTGGTCCTCATAAAGGATTACAGATTCTATAATTTTTTCATTGCTAGAATTTTGAAAATTATTCCCAAGACAAAATGATGCACAAATTATTAAGAACAAAACCTTCGAGATGTTATTTGACGATTTGATTGCTTTCATTTTTTGTTTTAATGCTAATAAGTTATCAATCGGATCTGTATATCATGCAAATTTGCAAGTTACTCGGAAGTGCAAAAGCTGGGTGTCGTTTTGAACCAGGGAGTTGAACCCGGTTCCCACAGGGATTATCGGCCCTTTGGCGTATACCGGGATACCCAATTTGATGATTACCGGTTTACTCGATCGGGTACAAAATAGTTCTGTCCCCTTTTTTTGCCTTTTCTATTAAATTTCTCCTAGGAAGAAAAGAATGATAATCGCGCATGAAAAAAATATTAACAAAAATATTATGATTAATTTTGCTGGCGTACTTATCGAAATTTTCGATGCAAGTGAAAATGGTAGATCCTTATCGTCAAAAGATGATCTATCTATTATAAAGTTACAGTTGGTACAAATAAATTTTTCAGGATGTTCGCGTGATTTATAAAAAGTTACTGGTAAAGCTAATGTGAATTTCTGTCCTTTTGAAAAAACAGGCTTCAACCTACCCTTATTACATTTTGTACATTTTCTAAGCTTTACACCATCAATTCTTTGATCATTAAAGTCAACTCCAAGTCCTAATAATCCTGGTCTTATTTTCCTGACAATTAACCAAGAAAGAGCGACAATAACTACCCATGCAATGGCGATTCTGATTCCATATTTTTCAAGAAATAATTCCATTATTCAGCCACTATAGTAGCTATAGATGTTAAATTTATTGCAAACAAGTATGTTATTGTCATTAAACAGTTTGTTGGACGAAGCCGCTATGCGGCAGAAAATAGTGTATATTCCTGTAACAG
>NZ_AUCV01000130.1 GCF_000429945.1 Desulfogranum japonicum DSM 18378
CCTGGCAGTCTCTGGACCACTGCACCCCTGGCAATGAAACGTGGCGACAAATACTATTTCTACCACAATGATCACCTGGGAGCCCCCAATGCCCTTACTGACAGCACAGGAGCAATTTCCTGGCAGGCCATCTATGGTGCATTCGGGGATGTGGATATTTCAGTGGAAGACGTGAAGAATAATTTGCGTTTTCCTGGGCAGTATTATGATTTGGAGAGTAAGATTATCTATAATTGTTTTAGATATTATTTCCCATACAGTGGAAGATATACTAGACCTGATCCCGTAGGTATGAGAGGAGGAGAAAATTTATATAGTTATGTAGGGTCTGATCCAATAAATAAGGTTGATTCTTTTGGATTGTATGTCCAATGGATAATTATGACTGAAAATTTTGTTATGTTGCATGCTGTCGAGATTACTGAGGCGGTTGAATATTTAGACGGTACATTTGGTGGAACAGCTCCAACAACACCATTGGCGATATTTTTAGAATATGGACCGATTGAAGAAATTGATAGTTGTGTAGAATATCTGTTATTAGATGCCACTCATGATTTAATTAATAATGGTATACCTTTTATTATTGATAGTATAGTTGGTATCGGTTCATCTTTAAAAGATGAATGGATAAGGCAAAATATGCCACCAGAGCCACCGAAGCGTGAGTTCTATTGGGAGCAGGGTCCTTTGCGATAAATTAAAGTATTAATTGTATCATGGAGAAAATATTTTTGAAAATTAAATTTGCAATATCAATTATTGCTGGTACATATTTTTTATATTTAAGCTTTAAGATTCTTTATGCGACAGGATTTTCTTTATTTTATTATGATGATAGCCCGTTGTATGCTTACCGTTGGTCGGATAAATTCAGTGAATTTATCTTGTCTGTTGTTATTGGTTTTGGTTTTCTAGCAAACGGCTGGTGGCAAGCATGTTTACTTTGGAGAAATGAAAAAAAATAGACTGGCTCCTCGCTACATCATGTGGGTAAGCCATAATTAAGTTTCCCATCGATAATGTATGCGATAGTGATAACGAAAAGGGGACACCCATTAAAAGGCAATTGTCAAGGGAATATACTCCTCCGTTAAGGTAAAATACCTTGTCAAAATACGGACTGTTCGCTGTTTG
>NZ_AUCV01000131.1 GCF_000429945.1 Desulfogranum japonicum DSM 18378
TTCAAGACCCTTGTGGAGGCGATTGTCCTGGTGTTTTTTGTTATGTTTCTGTTTCTGCAGAACTTCCGTGCCACGCTTATCCCCACCATTGCGGTTCCTGTTGTTCTTCTGGGAACCTTCGGCGTGCTGTCGACGTTCGGCTACTCCATCAACGTGCTCACCATGTTCGCCATGGTACTGGCCATCGGTCTGCTGGTTGATGACGCCATTGTCGTGGTTGAGAACGTTGAACGTGTGATGAGCGAAGAGGGGCTGCCGCCCAAAGAGGCGACCAAGAAATCCATGGACCAGATCACCGGTGCGCTTGTCGGTATCGCCATGGTGCTGTCCGCGGTGTTCGTGCCCATGGCATTTTTCAGCGGCTCCACCGGTGCCATTTATCGTCAGTTTTCCATAACCATTGTATCCGCCATGGCGCTGTCTGTGCTGGTAGCCATGATTTTAACGCCAGCTCTGTGTGCGACCATGCTCAAGCCTGTGGAAAAAGGGCATGCCCTGAAGAAACGGGGCTTCTTTGGCTGGTTCAACCGCCGTTTTGAGAAAGGAAAGTTAGGCTACCGTAAAAGCGTTGGTTTTGTTGCGGCCCGTTCCATTCGGTTCTTTGTACTGTACCTGGTAGTTGCCGGTGCTTTGGTGTTTCTTTTCAGGCAACTGCCAACAGCCTTTCTGCCTGACGAGGATCAGGGCATCATGATGCTGATGATCCAGGCTCCTCCAGGGGCGACCTTGGAACGTACCCGCGAGAGTGCCCAGAAGGTGGAAGACTATTTCCTGACCCAGGAAAAAGAGAACGTAGAGAGCATCTTTACCGCTACGGGTTTCAGTTTTGCCGGTCAGGGGCAGAATGTCGGTCTTGGCTTTGTGCGGCTCAAGGACTGGAGCCTGCGGAAACGTCCTGACCAGAAGGCCCAGGCCATTGCCCAACGTGCCCTGCGCAATCTCTACGGTATCAAGGATGCCTCGGTGTATGCGTTTATCCCGCCACCCATTCCGGCTCTTGGTAATGCCACGGGATTTGACTTCAAGTTGGTTGATCAGGGTGAACTGGGCCACGAAAAACTGGTACAGGCACGCAATATGATGCTGGGTATGGCGGCCCAGGATAGCCGTATGATCGGTGTGCGTCCCAA
>NZ_AUCV01000132.1 GCF_000429945.1 Desulfogranum japonicum DSM 18378
CTGTTACAGGAATATACACTATTTTCTGCCGCATAGCGGCTTCGTCCAACCAGTCATTCCACCGGACCTAGTCCACTTCGCGGCCTAGGCCGGTGAATTTAGCGTTAGCTGGAAAATATCATGAGTGATGAAATACCAAAAGAATCCCGACTCGCTTCAAGGGTGATTTTGATTAACCAAGATAAGCGAGTACTCTACTTACAGGCTACAGAACCCCAAACTGGAAAGCGATTTTGGGTAATGCCTGGTGGTGGTCTTGAACCAAATGAGAGTTTCGAAGATGCTGCTAAAAGAGAGGCGTTTGAAGAATCAGGATGCATATTTGATCTTGGCCCATATGTATGGTTTAGAAGGCATAAGCATATTTGGAATGGGAAACCTTTTGATCAGTATGAACGTTTCTTTGTCGCTTTCACCTCTGACTCGACTTACAGTCCTTCAAATCAGGACGGATATATTTCAAAACACAAATGGTGGTCACTCCAAGAACTCCAATCCTCAAGCGAGGAGTTTGCACCAATGGATATAAGAAATATCATATCTCCAATTTTAAATGGCACGTATCCTGAAAGCCCAATTGACTGCGGTGTATAATAAAAAAAATTAGCTAACAATCGCATCAAAGTGACGGCAAGAACTCGGCGGTATTTTCAAGGATTGTGATACGCTTCATGCTTATACTTGTCTTGACGTTGGTTGCCACGCAATCTTGCCGCCCCTTATGCAAACGTTATCTTAATGAAAAAATGACCAACGATAAAGACTACAAAAACCATCAATGCAAAGAGTCTCCAAATAAAGATATTGAAATTATATATTCTGATTTCAACGAAGAAACTGGGGAGAAGAAATGGTGGTTTCATATTTATCGAGAAGCCACTGAAAAGGACTTAGCAGATGGGGAGGCAGATCAAGTAGGAGAATTAATGTTCAGTTCGACTATTGCAATTTCATTTTGCCCATTTTGTGGTAAATATTTACAAGGGAACGACTAAAAAAGCGTATAAAAACAATAAATTAAAAGATAACGAATAAGGATAGATTGTGTGAGTGAGGAACGAACGAACCACAATCTTATCCGTGGTTGGACAAGCCCGTCTCTTTAAGGAAATATATATT
>NZ_AUCV01000133.1 GCF_000429945.1 Desulfogranum japonicum DSM 18378
GGGGATGTGGAGATTTCAGTGGAAGACGTGAAGAATAATTTGCGTTTTCCTGGGCAGTATTATGATTTGGAGAGTGGGAGGTATTATAATTGGCATAGATTTTATGATCCTGCTACTGGGCGGTATATTTCTGCTGATCCTATAGGGTTGGACGGGGGAGTTAATTTGTATGCTTATGTGGGTGGGAATGCAGTCAATTTTATCGATCCTTGGGGACTTGACAGAGACATGGTTTTCATGATGTTCCCTGAATTAGAGCGGGAGTTGCAAGCTCAACAATTAGGAGTGGATACATATACTATAGCAGGTAACGAAGCTGTTAATAATGCACTACAACAAGAGGCGATATTAAAACTTTATGCACTTGGAGTCTATGCTTTACCAGTAGCCACTTCTTTAGGAATATTTGGAGCTGTTGGTGAAGGCCTTCTTGTCGGTGGTGAGTATGCTGTAACCGGTGCTTATGTTGCATATTGGGGTGGAGCTGCTGCGTATAATCAGATTGCAAATTTGGCGTATAGGCTAGGTCCTTATTCAGAGGGAATTATGGATTTTTTTACTGGATTTTTACCAGGGCCAATGAGCGGATGGGGATATCTTAGCAGTGAGATGCAATTTTTTTGGGAATATAACCAACAGCTTTATGAAGATGAATGTCTTTGATAATCAACGTCAATTGAAAAGCGTGCAATGAAAACACTGTTTACTTATAGCCAGGTTCTGATTTTGCCTATTATTGGTATTATGATCATTCTTAGACCTGTTCATGCTGGATATAAATTTTCTTATGATTTGAGAGGTGGTTTGCAATGGGTCGTAGGGATTTCATTTATAATCGTAGGGTTATTTCTATTAATTCTTCAGTTAAGAAGAAGGGAAACAGGAACAACAGAACTCTGCTTCCCTGCCATCTGTCCAAAATGCGAAGAAGTTTTTTTTCATGATGAAGAACTTCTTGGCCCGAGCAATTGCCCTGCTTGTAACGTAAAAGTGGAAACTTTGAAAAACTGTAACTGATCACAGGGTGTAATTTTTGGCTGGCGACATTGCCTGGGATTTGCTAAAGTATCTCCTTATAAACAGGAGCAAACACTTTGGCAAAT
>NZ_AUCV01000134.1 GCF_000429945.1 Desulfogranum japonicum DSM 18378
CTCTCGTTAACGACACCTTTAATGGGGCCTTTACCAGGTATGTGACGAGGGATCAGGCGAAGAGAATTTTGCGGACAAACGTGTAATGCTCCCCTGGGGGAGAGACTCCCCTGGCTACCCGATTAAGTGTTTTTTTTATATTCACCTTTAATCGGTGGGCCGAATTTTGGGTCACTTACATACCCATCTTTAATTTCATTAATTATTTTTTGGATAGCCCACTCTAGCTCATCTTGGTCACACCAGTATTCTTCTATTTTCCCATATTCTGAATAGGTAGACCTATTATATCCCTCTTCGATATCATTGTACCAAACTACTGTTTTACCAATTATTGCGACTACCCAAAAACCATCACCTGCATTTCCCCAAGGATCTTGTTTCCATTTTTCAGGGATAATTTTTATGACTTCCCATAAATTTCGTTGTTCATATGACATCCTTTTCCAGGATTGATTAAGATCATCCCAGATTTCTTCTTCTTTTATAGGCTGCCATTTCATTATTTTTTTCATCACTTAACGGTGAGTTGAGGGGCGGCAAAAGCTCTAAGAATAGCTTTCTTAGAACAGATTACTTACATCTACGATAAAATTTAAAAATGCCGCCATATTTTTGCCGTCCCTCTCGAACGACTGGTTAGTGAATTCTTATTTTTCTGTTTTATTATAGGTTTTGATTACATATATATTTGTGCTCAATAAAATCACCATAAGAAGCCAGGGGATTATATTTTGATAGTCGAATGAGAAGGAATAGAAGACAGCCGTTGGTCCATCTCCACCTCCGATTATTCCGATTGAAGCACCATCCCAATGCTTTACCATTAAGTAACATATGAAAATCGGTGGATATAAAAAAAACATTAGCGCAACAATGTTTGCTATAAATACTATCTTTCTGATCATCGGTTTTTTTCAACCACTAACGTGGAGTTCACCGGCGAGCTTCAGCGAGTCCGGTGGAATGACTTGTTGTACGAAGCCGCTATGCGGCAGAAAATAGTGTATATTCCTGTAACAGTTTGATTCTCTAATCATTTACAAAGGAGTATACCATGAACAAAGCAGAAA
>NZ_AUCV01000135.1 GCF_000429945.1 Desulfogranum japonicum DSM 18378
ATGAACGCCGAGATGGATCAGGGAACCCTGATTATCGATGACCTGAACCAGTACGAAGCGGAAAAACTGGTCGAGCTGATGAAACCGGATATTTTCTGTGCCGGTATCAAAGAGAAATTTTCCATCCAGAAGCTCGGCATACCGATGAAGCAGCTGCACAGCTACGACTCCGGCGGACCGTACGCAGGCTTCAAGGGTGCGGTGAATTTCTACAAAGAAATAGATCGTCTGGTAAACAGCAGGGTCTGGGGTTACATGAAGGCGCCCTGGCAGGAAAACCCAGAGCTTTCCGCGACCTACGTTTGGGAATAAACACAAGATATTAGAAGGTTACGAACATGTTATTACAGCATACACCAAAAGAAATTACAGAGCGCAAGGCCTTGACCATTAACCCGGCCAAGACTTGTCAGCCTATCGGTGCCATGTACGCAGCACTCGGTATCAAAGGGTGTTTACCTCACAGTCATGGATCCCAGGGTTGCTGCGCATATCACCGAAGTACCTTGACCAGGCATTACAAAGAGCCTATTTCCGCTGCAACCAGCTCTTTTACTGAGGGTGCGTCGGTTTTCGGCGGCCAGGCGAACCTGATGCAGGCGATTGACAACATCTTTACCGTCTATGAGCCGGATGTCATTGCCGTGCATACCACCTGTCTTTCCGAGACCATCGGTGATGATCTGCCGCAGATATTCATGAAGGCGGAAAAGGATGGAAAAATCCCAGAGGGTAAGACTGTGCTGGGTGCAAACACCCCCAGTTACGTTGGTTCCCATGTGACTGGTTTCTCCAATATGGTAAAAGCCATGGCTGCGTTGGCTGAACCGCAGGAGAAGAAAAATGGTAAAATCAATATTATTCCAGGGTGGGTTGAGCCTTCTGACATGGAAGAGATTAAACGTCTCGCAGGTCTGATCGGCATCAAGACAACCATGTTTCCGGATACCTCCGGGGTCCTCAATGGTCCGCTCACCGGTGAGTACAATATGTTCCCGGA